>NZ_JAPIVF010000002.1:0-774961 GCF_026240075.1 Pedobacter sp. MR22-3
ATTTAGGTAAGGCGGGAATTTAGGAAGGTTGCATGTTTAGGCATTTAATTTACCAGCTAACCTGTGCTACGCCTCACCAACTTATCTGCAAAATAATCTATTTTAAGTATTTATCTATTCCAATAATTCCATTTCAAAGCTTAATTTTGCAGATAAACTCTTCTCCGTGTCAGATTCAAATTCTAACTTCGTAATCGTTAAACCAGATCCATTCGCCGCATTGCGTTATAAAGAATTTCGGTCCTTTCTGGGTATGCGATTTTTTTTTACACTGGCTTACCAGATGCAGGCAGTTGTTATCGGTTATCATATTTATGATTTAACTCATGATCCGCTAAAGTTGGGGTTGGTAGGACTATGTGAAGCTATTCCTGCTATCGGAATTGCACTTTATGGCGGTTACATTGCTGATAAAAGTGAAAAGCGTGGCTTACTGATTAAAATTTTCTCTGGTGTTTGGCTGGCTTCGGTTTTAATGCTGATCATTACCAGCCGGTATCTTCACCTTAAAGAAGATTTGATCGTACTCGTGATGTATAGCCTAGTCTTTTGTATTGGTATTGCACGTGGTTTTTTTGGTCCGGCAACATTCTCATTAATGGCCGAAATTGTACCTAAGGAATTATACCCCAATTCCAGTACCTGGAGCAGTAGTACCTGGCAGTTAGCCACCATTATCGGCCCTTTAACAGGAGGTTTGGTCAATTGGTTATGGGGTATTACTGCAGCTTATAGTGTGATTGTTATCCTGGTTTCTATCTCCTTAATTTGCATCTTCACATTAAAAAAACACCCTTCAAAATATGTTCCAAAGGAAAATATCTTTCATAGTTTAAAAGAAGGAATTCAATTTGTATTTAAAACCAAGATGATGGTCTGGGCAATGAGCCTTGACCTCTTCTCTGTCTTTTTTGGTGGTGCTGTAGCACTATTGCCCATCTTTGCAAAAGATGTATTTCATTTGGGATCATTTGGCTTAGGGATGATGCGTGGAGCAGCATCTTCAGGTGCTGTAATCACCATGCTGCTGATGACCAGATTTTCGCCTATGGGAAAACCCTGGCGTAATTTATTAATTGCGGTTACCGGATTTGGGCTCAGTATTATTTGTTATGGGCTTTCAAGAAACTTTTACTTCACCCTATTCTTCTTGTTTTTGGAAGGATCATTTGATAGCGTTAGTGTGATCATCCGTCAAACCATCATGCAATTGCTTACACCTGATGAAATGCGTGGGCGGGTTTCTGCCGTAAACAGTATGTTTATCGGTTCATCTAATGAAATTGGAGAGTTTGAATCAGGTTTGTCTGCTAAATTATTAACCCTGGTTCCTGCAGTTGTTTTTGGTGGCAGCATGACGATTGGAATTGCATTTGTTACCTGGTTAAAAACTAAATCGTTAACGAAGCTAAGCTTGCAGGATATTAATGAACAAACTGCGAATGCGGTTTAGTTTTTGAAAAGCTGTATTATATCTAGACTTATCACGTTGAGGGATAATTTATTTCAGCAATTACGTCAATGATAGCCTGTCAAAATACTGTTATAAGTTCTTCAACTGGCCCGGTATAACATTTCAATTAATAATACCAGCCTCTTAAAATCAATTGCAAAAAAAGTTTAAAACTTTCTATTCTTACCCCAAACCAAATAAGCGATTGATCCTATAAATGGGGCGAACAGGATAATAATAAACCAAAGTGCTTTAACCGGAAAAAGCATATTGGTATTTCTTGATAAGTGATATAAGGTTATGATTATAAATGCCAGCCATAGTATTGCGGCAATAATGATAATGATCGCAATTTGATTGCTTTCTACTTGTGCTAATAACATATGACGAAGATTTATTAAGCTTCAACAATCCTTTCGCCAATTTGTTGGCGCCACATGGCCTGATACAAACCATTTTGTGCAATTAAAGCTTCATGTTTGCCTTGTTCAATGATATGGCCTTTCTCTAAAACGTAAATCACATCAGCATGTTTAATGGTTGATAAACGGTGTGCAATTAAAATAGTAATGTGATCAGTTAAATTCGAAACGGAACGAATGGTTTTGGTTATTTCCTCTTCTGTAATAGAATCCAATGAAGAAGTGGCTTCATCAAAGACTAAAATATCGGGTTGGCGCAACAATGCCCTGGCAATTGATAAACGCTGCTTTTCTCCGCCTGAAACCTTCACACCACCTTCACCAATCAATGAATCTAAGCCTTTGTCAGCCCTGGCCAGTAAAGTTTGACAAGCTGCCTGATTCAATACCTGAAAACATTGTTCGTCGGTTGCATTCGGATTTACAAAAAGTAAGTTCTCTCTGATGGTGCCTGAGAACAGTTGTGTGTCTTGCGTTACAAAACCGATTTTCTCACGCAAAGCGTCAAGATCAATCTCTTTGCTTGGTATTCCGTTATATAAAATTTCTCCTTCTTTAGGCTGATATAAACCTACTAAAAGTTTTACTAAAGTTGTTTTTCCCGAACCCGAAGGACCAACAAAGGCTATGGTTTGACCGTTATGGGTTTTGAAGGAAATATTTTCCAAAGCATTTCTATTGGCCGTTTGATGTTTAAAACCGACAGTGCTAAACGTTAAATCTTTAATTTTTTGAATGGAGATCGGGTTTTCAGGTTTTTTATCAATTGGCGTGCTCAGAATTTTTTTAAAGTTTCCTAAAGACACTTCCGCCTCGCGCCAGGCTAAAATCACATTTCCGAGCTCCTGCAATGGTCCGAAAAGGAAGAAAGAGTAAAAAAGGAATGTTAAATACTGGCCAGCAGTGATAGCATTATCGAAAATAAGTAGTAGCAGGACCAGAATCATGGTGCTTCTAACCAGGTTAACTGTGGTACCCTGAACAAAACTCATACTGCGGACATATTTCACTTTTTTGAGTTCAAGGCCTAAAATTTTATAAGTGGTTTTGTTTAACCGTTCAATTTCCTGGTTGGCCAGGCCCAAACTTTTAACCAGTTCAATATTTCTTAATGATTCTGTAGTAGAACCTGCCAAAGCGGTTGTTTCACCAACAATAGAACGTTGAATGGTTTTAATTTTCCGACTTAAAAACCAGCTGACAAAACTAATAATTGGGATAGCTGTAAAATAAACCAAAGTAACCTTATAACTGATAGAAACGGAATAAACGATTACAAAGATCATCCCGATTAAGCTTACAAATAAGATACTGATGAAAGAGGTGATAAACTTTTCAGAATCTAAGCGGACTTTCTGTAAAATGCCCAAAGTTTCGCCACTGCGCTGATCTTCAAAAACCTGGTAAGGTAATTTTAAAGAGTGCTGCAAACCGTCAGCATACATTTTAGCACCCACTTTCTGTACAATTACGCTTGTAAAGTAATCCTGAAAGTTCTTGGCTATCCGTGAAACCATGGCTGCACCAATGGCTAAACCAATTAAGCCCAGTGAGCCCCAAAGGTATTGGGCATAGGTTAATTTGTCTTTTTGATTAATGAAACGGTCCAGAATTCTTCCGGTGATATATGGATCTAAAAGTGAAAAGCCAATATTGAAACCCGCCAGCAATAAAGCCAAAGCCACAATCCACTTGTGGTTTTTCAGGTAGTCTAATAATAATCCCATTAAAGTTTTGTTGTTTATTGTACAAACATAAAAAAAGGGAACGGATTAAAATCCATTCCCTTTTTTTATGACTTTTTGGAAAGATACAGGGTATCTTTCAGTGACTAAAATCCGTATCTCAAACCGATTTGCGCCTGCCAAGGGTTACCCGATGGAGTTACAATACCGGTGTTATTTACCCTGTATGAATATGCTTTTGCAGCATTGTCAAATCCTGTTACAGCATATAAAGCTTGGGATCCTAAAGTTTCGTTAACACCCCATTTCTTGTTTAATAAATTTCCAAAGTTGAAGATATCTCCGGAAATTTCAATATTATGTGTTTTATAGATTTTAATTTTCTTGGCTATACGTAAATCAACAATGCCATAGAAACTGTTAACACCACCATTACGCTCCGCAATTTGACCTGAATATTTATTTATATAATCTTTTAAGCTTTGGCTTGCAAGTGGATTATCCAGGAGGGTTTGCAATCCAGTACGAACACTGGCAGGAACATTTGAATTATTTCTGTCGAAAACAAAAGCTAAATCATTTGTAGCTACGAAATCACCATTGATATTTCCACCGGATAATAAACTATAACGCGTACCGCCAATTCCTGAATAACGTATACCAATAGTTATACCGTAGAATGTAGGTAATGTTCCGTAAACCACTACTTTATTACGAAACTGACCATCTGAGTATGACATCTTACTTAAATCTCTCGGATCATCTTTTACTGGAAGTGAAAGTGTCGCGGTATTAGCTACATTACCGTTATATGAAGTATTATCCTTAGCATCATTATAAGTAAAACTTGCAGAGATTTCTCCATCTCTAAAATAATTCCAAGTAGCATCTAATACAACAGCAAACTGGTTTACTTTCCCTTTGCTGTTCATTTCCAGCACACGACCAAATTGGTTAGTTAAGCGACCTAATTTCCAATCTGCAACACCGTTGCTTGCATTTACGGTTGGTACAAAAACACCTCTGTTTCCTTCATTAGCTAATGTAAAATATGGATTAGCTACCATGTTCCGATCAACATACATATAGTTATTACGGCCTAAAGTTGCATAACCTGTAATCCCAACTTTAAATTTATCAGTAATTAATTTACTGTATGATAAGTTGGCTTTATAAACTACAGGAACCTTTGCATCTTCAGCATATGTGTTGATCGTTGGTAATTGTTGGGAAACTAAAGTTGGGGTTGCAACGGTGCCATTTCTATATCCTATAAAATTAGGAGTTGGAACAAGTTCATTAAATACATCAACTGTAGCGAAGTGCTTACCATCAAAAGTAAGGTTGTTAATAGTCATGTAATTATTAATATCTGATCCAAAGATACCAGCACCAAAACGTACGAAGTCTGTTCTGTTTTCATTAATGTCCCAATTAAATTGAATTCTTGGCTGAATTAAGAATTGTTTTAATTTATGATCTGTTCTGATTCCGATTGCATCGAACAATTGTTGATTCAATGGTGATGTAGGGTAAGAACTATAATC
This sequence comes from Pedobacter sp. MR22-3, assembly GCF_026240075.1. Classification (NCBI taxonomy): domain Bacteria; kingdom Pseudomonadati; phylum Bacteroidota; class Sphingobacteriia; order Sphingobacteriales; family Sphingobacteriaceae; genus Pedobacter; species Pedobacter sp. MR22-3. The sequence continues at coordinate 5,108 of NZ_JAPIVF010000002.1, forward strand.
AACACGTAAACCACCTACAAATTCTAAGCCTTTAGCTAGGTTAGTTTGCATTTGACCATATAAAGCTGTGTTCCATATTCCAGCTTTAACCGTAGGATCTGCCATCAATGGCACTTCACGGTAATATCTATTAGGGATTAAGTTATCAAAGTTTTGTAGAGAGCTAATCGTTGTTCCTGTGTTACGGTATTCAAAACGACCATTTACCTCACTACCATAAAGTGATTTTGCATTTGTGTACATCACATCAACACCAAAAGTATATTTGATCTTATCCGTGTTATAATAAAAATTATCTACCAACTGTAAAACGTTATTGGTAAAGCCTTCCTGTCCAAAGCGGTGACCACCTATTTGAATATCAGTTCCAACAGAAGCGCCATTAGAAAGTGTAGACGGTATATTATACACCTGGGCTCTAGGGATTGCACCATTTAATTCGCTATTTTGTGTGCTGGCCTGGTAAGTGTACAAATGTTGAACCTTCAGTTCATTGGTTACCTTACTATTAATGGTTGAACGTAAAGTCGCCAATAAGCTATTATCAACATTTTTATCAGTTCCATAACTTTCAAAAAATGTGATAGCCGTATTATCTGCCAAACCAAGCGGATTTCTATCATTGGTATAGTTATTACGAATGGTTAATAAATTTTTCTCATTAATTTGCCAATCCAAACGTGCGAATGCGGCATCAGAACCACGTTTTTTATCGAAAGTTCCATACTGAGGCGTATTGGCTACACCATATTTTGCACGTGCAATACCAAGAAATTGTTCAAGTGTGCTATTTGTAATTCTAAACCTAGCTTCATCTTCAGGGCCATTTACATCAGCAATAATTAACGGACGAGCATCTCTCTGGTGATCCCAACCCACAAAATAATGTAATTTATCTTTGATAATCGGACCGCCTAAAGTAAAACCATATTGGTAAGTAGAGAAGTCGTTATCACGCTTTACACCTCTGATATCATAACGAGAGGATAACCAGTCTGCTCTTCCATACATGAATGCACTTCCGCTTACGGTGTTTGTACCTGATTTAGTTACTGCAGTTACGGTACCCCCACCTGCTCTGCCTAAAGTAACATCATATTGATTAGTGACTACCTTAAACTCACGGACAGCTTCGATAGAGATAGAATATGGCGCACCACTACGGCTTGTTGTGGCCCCTGCTGAAGTTGGGTTTTTAGCATTCATACCATCAATTGTGTAGTTGGTTGATGAACCTAGCTGGCCTGAAATATTTCCACCTCGACTCAATGGAGATAAATCCATTAAATTAGAGAAATTGCGACCATTTACAGGTAATTGATTCATGGTTTTAGCTGAAATCTCTGTGGAAGCGCCAAAATTCTGAACCTTATTTCTTAAGCCTGATGCTACAACTTGTACAGCTTCCAAATTTTGTGAGGCTTCTTGCATGGCAACATCAACCTTAACCACATCGCCAAGATTAAGCATATAACCATTTCTGTTTTGCTCTCCAAAACCAACATAAACTGCTTTAACCGTATAAGGTCCGCCTAATGGTAATTCTTTAAATGTATATTCTCCCTGGGCATTAGTAGATGTTCTGGTGGTAAAACCAGTAGAGTTGTTTTTAATTTGTACAGAAACGCCTGGGATTGGTTTCTTTTGTTCATCCGTCACAATTCCGGAAATTGATGCTTGTGTGGTTTGTGCCATTACCGAGTTAGTGGTATAGCATAGAAACAGCATCACTGCAATTAGTAAATTTTTAATCATGATCAGTTTTTGATTTGTTATCTGACCGCAAAGGTGTTATTGTAGTGTTAAGCTGATGATGATTTTATATTATGAAATGGTTTAGAAATTATTCAATTTTTGAATAGATGTTAAATTAAAGATTTCTGATTTATCAATATTTTTGTTGATATCTTATGAACAGGTAGGTAGATATTTCTGTGGGTGTCTCACGAATGGGGAGTTGGATGTTTCGGTTGGTGAGACACCAACCGATAGGGGAATGGCCGCCCAAAACCACACCGGAGAAATTACCATTGGCGATTCGCATGAGTATGGCCAGGTTGATAAAATCCTTTCGACAAGGATTTTATCAACCAGCTGATTATAAAATATTTAAAAACCTTTACTCATTTTAAAGATAACAGCATCATCCAAACCTGGAATGGCATTTATCCGAAAATGAAAAACGGCGAAACCGAACTGGTTATGGCAGTAGCACCAGGGGTAACCATCATTAATGGTTTAGGTGGTAATGGCATGACTTTATCTTTTGGATTGTGTGAGCAGGTAATCGGTGCACGGTTTAGTTCACAAACCTTATAGGTTTTATAATCGATAGGGTTTAATGTGGTTATAACTGCTTCATTAACTCTAAAAATTATTTCATGAAGATTTGCTTGATACATTGTATTTGTTCAGGAATTAAAAATTAATCATCATGCTAATTGATAAACTTCTACCAGGCTATTTAAAGTTTACATAATTAAAGTTAGATTTTATCGGTTGGTGAGACACCAACCGATAGGGGAAAGTAATTGGTTAAAAATGTTTTATATATCTTTGATGCAGATATCTTCTTCAATCTCTTCTGAGGCTACTATTGATTTTTCTATTGCATCTATCAATTTATATCCCTCATTTGTTACAAAATAATTTTCCATACTGGTAATTTCAGAACCCCATAGAGGAATTTCACTCAAATCCTCAAAATTCCATACGATTTGGTCTGGATGCAGTTCTTTCAATTCTTGCCTTAACTTTGATATTTCTTCTTTAAACTCATCAATATTATTTTTGTTAATACAATCGTTGTATAAGTCATTCATGATTAATGGATATTTGCTTCCCCAATTGTTATTTTCTAACTTAACATAAATCGTAGAAAAAAAACTATTAGATTATCGGTTGGTGTCTCACCAACCGAAACCTGACACCGCTTCAACTAATCTCTAAAATGAGTAAGTATTTTAAAATTATCAATCCCGTTTTCATAAAAACCAGCACTACTCCAAGTATAATCTTCTATAGATTCGCATAAATTCCATTTTTCCTTAGTTGGATTTTCATGTATATAATCTAATTTCTGAATTAATATACCTTCAGAACTTAAGGGGATAGCCAAAGGGTCTCGCTTCCAAAACTGGTAGTTACGGTCTTCTTTTATTGATCTATATTTCTTAAGTAAATTTGGCGAATGAGTTATTAAATGTTTTCTAAATTGATGGGCGGTAAATTTTGTGAAACTTGCTGCAGGACTTTCTTTCCCATTTAGCTTTAACATCTTCCAGATGAGATGGATATGATTAGGCATAATAACATAACCATAAATCTCTATTAATTTCTGTTGAGTTAGATACTGAAGAGAATTAATAACAATCATCTTAAAATGATCATCTGCCAGTAAGTGATCAAAATGGCAGATAGTGTCTGTGTAGAAATAAGGATAATTATAATCCATTTGTCCCTGTCTTTTGTGAAAAATACTCATAATACTTTTTTAGATTAGAGGGAAAATAAAAGCAATATAGGATTTTTCAGGTTAATATTTCGGTTGGTGAGACACCAACCGATAGGAAAAGTTTATGATGGTTTTTATAGACAAGTAAATTTTCCTTCTAATTTTTTCGCTAATTCATTGGTAATTAATCCATCGATAGCAAATGATATTGAAAGTGTTGAGGTTTTGTACGGTGATGCGAGCATCCCCTATGATTTTACGCCTGTTTCAAGATTTGACGAAACTGAAAGACATATTTATGCTTCTAAAAATGAATATCCATTACAATTTGGATTAAAAATTGCATTTAAAAATGGTATTATAGTTTATAAAGTAATTTCCTTTTAGTGATCGGTTTTTTAAATTAGATTTAAACAAAAACGGCCAATAAATTAATATTGGCCGTTTACTATTAAACTATTTAATTTACTTTTTCTCAGCTGCATATTTGTCGCTAAACTTCTTATCCAGCTGCTTGTGCAAATTATCCAGATTAATATCCCTGCCCTGAATAAAAGCCTGTTCTACTTTGTTGGTTCTCATATCTAGCGCATCACCTGCAGAAATAAAGAATGTGGCGTCTTTGCCTGTTTCAATGCTTCCGGTGGTTTTATCAACGCCCATTACTTTTGCGGCGTTTAAGGTGATGGTAGATAATGCCTTTTCTTTATCTAATCCCCAGGCGGTAACGGTACCCGCCATAAAAGGCAGGTTGCGTTGTTGCCAGTAACCATCAATGCTTAATGAAACATTTAAACCTGCATTAGCCAAAATAGCTGCATTTTTATAAGGCATGTTCACATCATCATCGTTATTGTTTGGCAGGGCATGAGGTTGTTTAACCACTAAACTGATATTGTTCTCTTTTAAAAAATCGATCACCAGGTAAGCTTCATCAGCACCCGTGATTACAGGCGTAATCCCATATTTCTTGGCAAAGTTAACTGCCGCAACAATATCCTTCTGACTATCAGCTGTAATAAATAATTTTTCCTCACCTGAAAATACTCTTTTCATGGCTTCGAAACGGGTATTAATCACTTCAGGTTTGCCCAAATCAGCATAAGCCTTTGCTTCAGCAAAGAAAGAATTTAACTGATTAATGGAACTTGCTGTTCTTTCGGCCAATGCTTCTGGCGACAATTGCGGTCTGCCAAACCCTCCGAAACCACCTCTAAAACGTGGCGTAACCGGCCAGGTCATGTGCATGGCATCATCTTTTCTCAGCGCTGCATCTTCCCAGTTCCAGGCATCCAATTGTACCACTGATGAACTTCCGGAAATGATTCCGCCTTGCGGAGTAGGTTGTGCCATTAAAACACCATTACTCCTTAAAGTTGCAGGTACCTTTGAATCGGTATTATAAGCCACAATGGAGCGGATGTGAGCGTTGAAATCACCGATCTCCTGAAAATCGAGGGTTGCTTTCACCGCTTCAATTTCTGTTAATCCTAAATTGGTGGTAGCAGCGATAAAACCTGGATATATATGTTTTCCGTTGGCAGAAATCTGGGCGACATCACCTTGTGGTACTTGCCCGTTGGCTGTGACAGAGACAATCTTTCCATTACTAAAAATAATGGTGCCGTTTTCGATGATGGTACCATTGCCAACATGAACGGTTGCACCTGAAATAGCAATGGTTTTGCTTTGTTTTTTAGCTGGCGAAATGTTTGCCTGCGCAATACACATCAGGCTTGTTGCCGAAAAAGCCAGACTTAATAAATAGGTTTTCATATTAGTGTGCATGTTCGTTCTCGGTTAGTTCTGCTGAATAATTTTCTAATGTTTCGCAATTATATAAGCGAGGAGCATCGCCTGTGGGGCGTTGCATTTTTCCACCTTTACTTTTACTTTCCAGCATTTTCTGGATTAAACGTGCTTTTTCTGCTTGTTGAGATTTAATCAGCTGCGCATCTTTTTCAATGTCCCAGTAAGCAATCCCATCAACAAAAGTCTTCTCTGCTTTGGCATAAATAGAAAGTGGATTAGCCGTCCAGATCACTACATCTGCATCTTTGCCTGCCTTTAAGCTGCCTACCTGATCAGCTATGTGAAGCATTTTAGCCGGGTTCAACGTTACAAATTTCAAAGCATCTTCTTCCGGAACGTTACCGTATAAAACTGATTTTCCGGCTTCCTGATTTAAGTGACGTGCCATCTCTGCATCATCAGAGTTGAAAGCGGTAGTTACACCCACATTGTGCATAATTTTTCCGTTGTAAGGAATGGCTTCAGCCACCTCATTTTTATAAGCCCACCAATCTGAGAAGGTGGAGCCGGCAATACCGTGTGCCTTCATTTTGTCGGCTACTTTATAACCTTCCAAAATGTGCGTAAATGTGTTGATTTTGAATCCTAAGCTATCGGCAACATGAATTAACATATTAATTTCGCTTTGTACGTAAGAGTGACAGGTAATAAAACGTTTGTTGTTCAATATTTCTACAATCGCATCCAATTCCAAATCTCTGCGAACGCTATTGCCTTTAACCGACATGGCTTTTGCATATTCTTTGGCGCGCGTAAACTCATCCACAAAAGTCTGTTCTACCCCCATCCGCGTTACCGGGAAACGGGCACCGGTACCGAAGTTACTTTGCTTTACGTTTTCACCCAAAGCGAATTTGATGAATCCATCAGCACCGGCAAATTTCAGTTCTTCCGGTGATTTACCCCAACGCAGTTTAATTAATTGCGACTGACCACCAACCGGGTTTGCAGAACCATGCAAGATATGTGAAGTGGTTACACCACCAGCCAGCTGGCGATAAATATTCACATCCTCAGAGTTGATGATGTCGGCAATCCGAACTTCTGCAGATACCGATTGTGCCCCTTCATTAATGCCACCACTACCCGCAATATGCGAGTGTTCATCAATAATGCCGGCAGTGATGTGTTTGCCTGTGGCATCGATTACTTTTGCACCACCAGCCGAAAGGTTTTTACCTACTGCCTTGATTTTTCCGTTTTCTAAAAGTACATCGGCATTTTGAAGAATACCGTCTTTTTCATTGGTCCAAACGGTACCATTCTTAATTAAAACAGTTTCCTGTTTTGGTAATTCTGTAGCACCAAAGGCACCAAAAGGGTAAATTACCGATCCAGCTGCAAGGCTTGGTTTAGGCTCGTCTTTCTTTGGCGTCTCTTTGCCCGCCTCTCTATAAGTCGCCGTAAATTTTCCTGTTGATCCATCAGCCAATGCAGATTCACCTTTAATGGTAATTGGATTTGCAGAAGTAATGTAGCCGCTTAAACGAACATCACCTTTAGGATTTTTCTTTAAATTAAAATTAATGCTGACCCAATCGCCATTTCTGGTGAAAGTGGCTGTAGTTTTAACACTATCTGTACCAGTTCTCTCGATGGCTGCGGTTGACCCACCACCAGTTCCGGTAATTTTTAAGGTTAAGGCACCCACACCATCAACATTCAGATTATAGGTTCCACGAACATCACTTACGTCCATTTTATTTACAATGAAACGTTTGCCCTGTACCCAGTTTTCGAAAATGATGTTTCCGTTTTTGAAAAGGTTATCTGATGAAATCAGGAAGTTGGCCACTTTGCCTTTTTCTAATGAGCCAACCTTATCATTGATGCCTAAAAGTTCTGCAGGAATAGTGGTGACTGCTAGTAGGGCTTGTTTTTCAGTTAAGCCATTTTCAATTGCTGTGCGGATATTCGCCCAGAAATCTCTGCTACTTTCTAATCCAAATGCTGTTAAGGCAAATTTAACGCCCGCTTTTTCTAAAACTGCCGGATTAGTGGGTGCCAGTTCCCAGCCCTTCATTTGGGCTAGAGTTAAATTTCTGGCTTCAGCAGGATCTTCCACATCATAAGCTTTTGGGAAGGCCAATGGAATAATTAAGCTTGCACCTGTTGCTTTAACCTCATTAATGCGCTGATATTCGTCTCCTCCGGATTTGATGATGTACTTTTTGCTAAATTCTTTGCCGATTTTATCTGCACGGAGTACGTTTGCCCAACCATCTACCTCAAATATTTGTGGAAGTGCTTGTTGTTTAGCAAACTCATCTAAAGATATATTATATTCCGCTTTTTGCTTGCTATACCACTGGGCATCATAATAGGTTTGGCGCAGTAATGCAATTGAACCCATTAAAGATGTTGGATAATCATTTGATGACGTTCCTTTATTGAAGGAATAATTTGCTGCAGTTTGATCTTTTAGAATTAAGCTGTTGTCCGCATCTTCATTTAAGGTTACGGCTGCAGAAACACCTCTGGCAATCCCATCCCGGTTAATGACGTTAACACTGCCGAAGCCTACTTTACGTAATTCATCAGCTTTTTTGCTGTCAGCAGAAAAAACATTCTTAACATAAGTTTCAGGTTTGATGGCTTCATTCCAGCCATAAGCCCCTTTTTTAGTTGAAACAAATATCGATTGTCTTTGTGCACCAAATCCGCGTGGTTGAACAGCCGCTTCTGTAATGCCATAACTAGTAAAGGCATCAATTAAAGAAGGGTAGATAAATTTTCCTTTCAAATCTACGATCACGTATCCTTTTGGTACCGATAATCCGGCGCCCACCGCCTGAATAGTCTGGCCTTTAATTAAAAGTGTAGCATTTGTTAAAGTTTGGTTGGCATTAACTACGATTGTTGCGTTGGTAAAAGCAAACATTCCAGGCCTGGTATCATATGAACCATTTACAGGAAAGGTAGTTTGCTGAGCAAATACGAATGTAGTAGAAAATACCAGCCCAATGGCGAGTAAAATTTTCTTCATAATAAGTTTAGGGGTTTAATTTTGTTTAAAACTAATATAAATAAGCGTTGAATATGTTCAATAACCTATTTTTTACAATTAATGTCTATTTTTGAGGAAACATATTTGAATTAAAATGTATAGTATCTTAAAATCTGCGCACTCCGGATGGCGCTACATCGTATTAATTTTATTATTGGTGGCTGTTATCAATGCATTATCTGGCTGGTTTGGTAAAAAAACGTATACTGAAGGTAATCGTAAGTTGAATGTATTTACACTCATTAGTGCACACATCCAATTTTTATTAGGACTAGTGCTTTTCTTTTTAAGCCCTTTAACTAAATTGCCAATGAGTGATACCATTGGTAGGTATTTCAAAGCAGAGCATACTTCTATGATGCTTATTGCTATTATTTTAATTACAGTAGGTAATGCTAAATCAAAAAAAGTGGCTGATGCTCTTGCAAAACACCGCACCATCGCTATTTTCTTTGGCCTGGCGTTGGTTATTATTATCGTATCGATCTTAATGATGACTAAGAGTATTCCGGGCAGAACATTTTTCGGGGTTTCTTAGTTGGTTTTAACCGCCAAGAAACGCTAAGCTTTTCGCAAAGTAGCGCAAAGGTTTAACCACAGCGCAACTATATATTTACAAAGGGCATAAAGCAAAAGGCTTGGTGCCCTTTGTAATTTAACTCCATTTGCTCCTTGGTTATCATTTAAAATACCAGCTTGGGGTTCTTTGAGTTTGTTGTTCCCGCCCTTTGCGGTTAAATGTTATCATGCTTAATGATCTTGGTGAACTTCATTTTTAAATCTATTTTTAATTTATTTTCATAAAAATTTCCGTTTTTCAAAATTCTTTATATTTTTGCTCCTCATGATCAAAAATATACATACATGGCTTTGGCAAAGTAATTCGAACGAATTGCGCTGGCTGCGTATGAACAAAATATAGTTTATCAACCTAAACCTTATTAAAGAACCATTAAAGCCCGGCGTAGAACCACACGCCGGGCTTTTTATTGTTGAAAAAAATACCAGAATGCAAACCATAAGCCTTACACCATTTTACCTTTATCATGTATAAAATAAATACGACTTACAAAAAAATGCTTGCCGATACCACTACGCCTGTGAGCATTTATTTACGCTTACGTGATGTGTACCCGAACAGTATCTTGTTGGAAAGTTCAGATTACCACAGTAGAGAAAATTCCATGAGTTTTGTTTGCGCCGATCCTGTTGCTGGTATCATTTTAAAAGGTTCGCGACTGGAAACTTATTTTCCTGATGGGACGGTTGAAATTACCGAAAGCAAGAACCTGATTGATGAAATAGCGGATTTTAAAGGCAAGTTTAAGGAAACAGAATTGCCTGAAATTAAATTTATTTCGAGTGGTTTGTTTGGCTATTTTACCTGGAATGCTGTTCAGCATTTTGAAGATATTAAATTTGTTTCTGAAACACCGGACGGCGAAGAAATTCCGGAAATGCAATATCATTTGTATCGGTACCTGATCGCTATTGATCATTTTAAGAACGAAATTACCTTATTTAAAAATACATTTGATGAGGAAGAAGAGGGTGGCCTTGAAAAAATGGAATACCTCATCCAGAATAAAAATTACCCTGAATATAAGTTCCAGATCAGGGGGGAAGAGTCTTCAAACCTGACCGATCAGGGATTTATGGATTTGGTAGAGAAACTTCAAAAGCATATTTACCGCGGTGATGTATTTCAGATCGTGCCTTCAAGAGCATTCAAACAGGCTTTTTCTGGTGATGAATTTAATGTATATCGCTGCCTGCGCTCCATCAATCCATCGCCTTACTTGTTTTATTTTGATTACGGGAATTTTAAGCTGTTCGGTTCTTCACCGGAGGCACAGATTACCATCAAAAACAATTCAGCTAACATTTTCCCCATCGCAGGAACCTTTAAACGTAGCGGAAACGATATTGAAGATGCAGAACAAGCGAGAAAATTAGAGCAGGATCCGAAGGAAAGTGCCGAACATGTGATGCTGGTTGACCTGGCCCGCAATGATTTGAGCAGGCACTGTAATCGGGTGGAGGTGAAGTCTTTTAAAGAAGTTCAATATTATTCGCACCTGATCCACCTGGTGAGTAAGGTAAGCGGGCATTTACAGGAAAATGTAAGTGCTTTTAAAGTCGTTGCAGATACTTACCCGGCCGGAACGTTAAGTGGTGCACCAAAGTACAAAGCCATGCAGCTGATTGACGAAAATGAAAAATTGGGGCGGAATTTTTACGCCGGTGCCATTGGCTTTATGGGTTTTAATGAAGATTTTAACCATGCCATCATGATCAGAACTTTTATGAGTAAAAACAATGAACTGCATTACCGTGCAGGTGCAGGCATTGTGGCAGATTCTGTTCCTGAAACAGAAATGCAGGAAGTGAATAATAAAATTGCAGCCTTGCGGAAAGCAATTGAGATGGCAGCAGGTATCTAGTTTGGAGTGAAAGAAGAAATTACAATGGAAAATATAGATAAAAAAACCGTACTGGTCATTGATAACTATGATAGTTTTACTTATAATCTGGTTCATTTGATCAATGAGGTGGGCTATGAAGCTGTAGTATGGCGAAATGATAAATTCGATCTGGCAGATGTTGCTAGGTACGATAAGATTTTGCTTTCTCCGGGACCAGGGATACCTGAAGAAGCCGGGTTGCTGCTGGATGTAATCAAAACCTATGCACCAACAAAAAGTATTTTTGGCGTATGTTTGGGGCAACAGGCAATTGCAGAGGCATTTGGAGGTACCTTGCTGAATCTGGGCAGGCCCATGCACGGCATTGCAACACCTGTAACAGTGGTAGATGGTGATGAACCTTTGTTCTGGGAATGTCCCCAAACAATTAATGTTGGCCGTTACCACAGTTGGGTGGTGAGCAAAGAAAACTTTCCGTCGTGTTTAAAAATTACGGCCAGGGATCATAAAAGTGAAATAATGGCGTTAAGACATGAAACGTTAGATGTGCGGGGAGTACAGTTTCATCCTGAAAGTGTATTAACAGAGCATGGTAAACAAATGATGGAGAATTGGTTGACTTCTTAAAAGGGCTTTGTCATTGTTTGTATCTCGTAATGACAACTAAAATTTAAAAAAAAATGAATATTTTAGATAAAATCGTATTACGAAAAAAAGAAGAAATTGCTGATGCAAAGCAGTTAATTTCTGTACAGGATTTAGAAAAGGTAGTTCATTTTAAAAGGACTCCTCATTCATTCAAAGAATTTTTGCTGGCTGAAGATCGTACAGGAATTATTGCAGAGTTTAAGCGCCGTTCGCCGTCTAAAGGCTTAATTAACGGCGTTGCTGATGTGGCTGAAGTTACGCAGGCTTATAATCGGGCAGGTGCCTCTGCACTTTCTGTGTTAACTGATGTAGACTTTTTCGGTGGTAAAACCGATGATATACTGGCGGCCAGGGCTGCAAATGATATTCCTATTCTGCGGAAGGATTTTATGATTGATGAATATCAGATACTGGAAGCAAAAGCCTGGGGTGCCGATATCATTTTACTAATTGCGGCGATTTTAACGCCAAAACAGATTAATGATTTTGGAAAATTTGCACATGATCTGGGTTTAAATGTTTTGTTGGAAGTGCATAACCTCGAAGAATTAGAACGAAGCATTTGTCCGAACCTGGATGCCATTGGTGTAAATAACCGGAACCTGACCGATTTTACAGTTGATATTCAAACTTCTTTTAATCTGGTGAACAAAATCCCTAATGAATTTTTAAAGATTTCAGAAAGTGCCATCAGCGATCCGAAAACCATCAGTGCTTTAAAGGCTGCCGGTTTCCATGGTTTTTTGATTGGCGAAAATTTCATGAAAACTTCCGATCCCGGAGCTGCAATAAAAGAATTTATAGCACAGATTTAATGCTGCTAAGCTTTATGCCACAGATTTTCATAAATTATTTTTAATCTATGAATCTGTGGCACTTTTATGTATAAGAATGGCTTTCCAAACAATCATTAAACGCTGTTGTTAGATAGAGGAATAAGCTCTAATATTTAACCAACAAATTTCGTTTATGCAGTATCTCGACCACTTTTTTGGTTACTCCATCCCTTTGTTATTAAAAAATGTGATTATTGGTTGTATTGCCATTTTATTGGGAATCATTATAAAATTTATAATCAGTAAAACCTTCATTCTACTTTCACGCTGGTGGGATTCTATTGTCATTAAATCTACCATCAAACACCTTAAAAGGCCGGTAGCGGTATTTATACCTTTATTGTTGCTCAATTTTTCGCTGGATTTAATGGTAATGCCTGCCAAAGTCAGGGTGCCGGTTGAAAAAATGCTCGAAATGGCACTTACGGTAACATTTTCCCTCATTCTAATCCGATTAATTAATGTACTCGAAGATTTTTTATTTTTAAAATATGATCTTAACAAGGAGAATAACTTAAAGGAAAGAAAGATTCGTACGCAATTACAATTTATCAGGAAATTTATTGTTTCACTGATCATTATCGTTACCGCCGCCATCATCTTGTTGAGTTTCGAAAGTATGCGTAAAATAGGTGCTGGTTTACTTACAGGTGTAGGAATTGGTGGTATTATCATCGGTTTCGCCGCACAAAAATCTTTAGGGAATTTACTGGCTGGTTTCCAGATTGCATTTACACAACCCATACGTATTGATGATGTTTTAATTGTGGAGGGTGAATGGGGACGAGTGGAAGAAATAACGTTGACTTACGTGGTCGTAAGTATCTGGGATCAAAGGAGGTTGATTTTGCCCATCACTTATTTTATTGAAAAGCCCTTTCAAAACTGGACCCGGGTATCAGCTGATTTGCTTGGAACGGTTTTCCTGTATATGGATTATACGATTCCAATTGAACCACTTCGGCAAGAACTGACCAGGCTTTTAACCAGCAATCCGCTTTGGGATAAAAGGGTAAATGTGGTTCAGGTAACGGATACCAATAAAGATGGTTCCATCGAAATCAGGTTTTTAATGAGTGCCTCAAATTCTTCAAGGGCTTTTGATTTACGCTGTAATGTTAGGGAAGCAATGATAACTTTCATCCAAAATAACTATCCTGAAAGTTTACCAAAAACAAGGCTGGAGTACAAAGATAAATTTGCAGGTTTATAGAATCTTCAGAGTCTAAGATATTTCTTGGGTAAAAATATTCTCAATTCTAATGAGAATAAACTTTTCTATAGAAAAGATTTATAGAAAGGTTTTTGACTTGCAATGCAATCTTGAATTTATATCGGCCATGTGTAAAACATTTGTGTATGCTTTTTTAAGCGGTTAAATTGATAGATTTCGAAAAAAGGCAAGAAATGTTCGGAAAGTATGATTTTAACTACCTGTAAACTGGTATATTTTGGGTTGAAATGAGCTTTTGGCATTTAATTTGGATTGGTGTTTTAAGAAATTAAAAACTAAAAAATCTATGAAAAAATTTAAACTGCTGCTATCCCTTTCCCTAATTTTAGTAACAACATTTTTGTTCTCTTGTAAAAAAGACGAAACTACACCAACTGATCAAAATACCTATCCCAGAAAAGTATCTGTAGAATATAGAATCACTTCGCCGTCTGGCCTTACAAGTTTATATAGCATTGTAAGAAGAAATGCAACAGGAGCAACAGAATTGTTTAGTGATCAAGTACTTCCTTATTCTTATAAGTTTGATATGACTGTTAAACAATTTGATGCCTTATTAATCAGTGGAACGTCAAACACTGGCGGTACAATTGAATGTGAGATTTTAGTTGACGGTAAGAGTGTTGATAAGAAATCTGGTAGTGGAAATACCTTAACGGATATTACTTCAACTTATGTATTTCAATAATTAAATTTTAAAATAAATTTATGCACAAAAGGCTTTCTTGTTTTATCAAGAAAGCCTTTTTTAATGCATTTGTGCTTAATTTTGTTTTCCTTTTATAGATCTATTATTTAAACATCCCCTTCAGCTTCGCCAGTTTCTCCTGCAAATCACCATCAGCATCTTTTATTTTCGGTTGTGGTTTTTGAGCAAAGTTACGTGCTCCTTGCTCCTTACTATTTGCTCCTTGTTCCTTGCTCTTTAGTCCATGTGGCTTAGGACTAAGCTCCGTTTTCATCGATAAAGAGATCCGTTTACGTGCCGCATCAACTTCCACTACCGTTACTTCTACTTTTTGATGAACTTTAACGATGTCATTTGGGTTAGCCACAAAACGATTCGCCAATTGACTGGTATGTACCAAGCCATCCTGATGGACACCAATATCAACAAAAGCACCGAAATTAGTAATGTTGGTTACAATTCCCGGCAGCTTCATGCCTGCCCTTAAGTCAGCAATTTCATTGATGCCATCTGTAAAGCTGAATGCTTCAAAAGCTTCACGTGGGTCACGGCCCGGTTTTGCCAATTCCTTTAAAATATCATTCAAAGTAGGTAAACCGATTTCATCCGTTACATATTGTTGTGGCTTAATCTGTTTCTGTAATTGCGTATCTTTGATTAAAGCCGAAACAGTTGTACCTAAATCCTTCGCCATCTGGTCTACAACACTGTAACGTTCAGGATGAACGCCACTGGTATCCAAAACATTTTCGGCATTGCGGATACGGAGAAACCCTGCTGCCTGTTCATAAGCTTTATCGCCCAAACGAGGAACTTTTTTCAAACTTGCCCGGTTCTTAAAAGCACCATTTGCGTTTCTATAATCTACAATATTCTGCGCTAATGTTGGTCCGAGGCCGGAAACATAAGCCAGGATTTGTTTAGATGCTGTATTTAATTCCACACCAACCGCATTTACGGCACTGATTACGGTATCATCTAAGCTGGCCTGTAACTTACTCTGATCTACATCATGCTGGTACTGGCCTACACCAATCGATTTTGGATCAATTTTGACCAGTTCAGCCAATGGATCCATCAAACGGCGACCAATGGAAACTGCACCCCGCACCGTAATATCCTGGGTAGGGAATTCTGCTCTGGCTACTTCCGATGCAGAATAAATGGACGCACCGCTCTCATTTACCATTACAATGGTCACTTTTGGAAGGTTTAAACCGCGAATAAATGATTCCGTTTCCCTGCCTGCGGTTCCGTTTCCAATGGCAATGGCTTCAATATGGTATTTTTCGCAAAGCTGTTTTATCGTGGCTTCGGCATTTTTTACATTACCTTGTCCGGTATGCGGATAAATAGCTGTATTTTCTAAAAGCTGACCTTGTTTATCCAGACACACCACCTTACAGCCGGTACGAAACCCAGGGTCAATGGCCAATACATTTTTTTGTCCCATTGGGGCTGCCAGCAGGAGTTGGCGGGCATTTTCCGCAAAAACTTTAATGGCTTCTTCATCGGCTTTTTGTTTGGTTAGCACCCGAAGTTCGGTTTCCATGGCCGGCTCAAGCAGGCGTTTGTAACCATCTTCCAATGCCTGCCGTACTTGCTGTGAAGCGACATTCTGGCTGGTAATGAACTGATTTTCAAGGATTGCTATGGCATCTTCAGCAGGTGGCAAAGCATCTAATCTTAAAATTAATTCTTTTTCACCACGCCGCATGGCTAAAACCCGGTGAGAAGCAGCTGTTTTAGCAGGTTCAGTCCAGTTAAAATAATCTTTATACTTAATGCCTTCTTCTTCCTTTCCTTTTATCACTTCCGTTTTGAAAACAGATTTCTCCTGGAAATAGCTACGCATTTTAGTCCTGGTATCCACATTTTCAGAAATGATTTCAGCGATAATATCTCTGGCTCCGGCCAATGCTTCATCAAGCGTATTCACACCCTTTTCCGCATCAATAAATTTGTTGGCTTCTGCATTCAGATCAAATTTTTTCTGATCAAGAATTTGTAAGGCCAAAGGTTCCAGACCTTTTTCCCTGGCTACTGAAGCACGGGTTTTACGTTTAGGTTTGAAAGGCAGATAAATGTCTTCTAAAAGTGAAATGGTTGCTGCTTCGTTGATTTTTTTTTCAAGTTCAGGTGTTAACTTCCCGAGCTCGGTCATTGATTTTAAAATCGCTTCACGACGTTTGTCCAGGTCCCGCAGTTGCAAGGCCCTATCGCGAACAGCTGCTACTTCAACCTCATCCAGGCTTCCGGTTAATTCTTTACGGTATCGTGAAATAAAAGGCACTGTTGCACCTTCATCCAGTAAGTTAATGGTGGCGGTTACCTGTTTTTCTGCAATGTTTAATTCTGCAGCAATTATTTTATGATGGGCTAACATATATTGATCTCAATATTAAAGGAGCAAAGCTAAACAGGATTTACGGGATTCAAGGATTTTTGGAATTAAGTTTTCCACCGAAAAATGTGGGAAAATTTTTAGTATACTTATCTTTTTTGATTAGCAACTGATCGCATTTATAGTTGCTCTTGCTTTTTTGCGAATGTTATCTTCAATCCAGTTTAAGTCGCTTAATCTTTGTGGTCATTTATGGTTGCAAAGTGTATAAATCGATTATACATGAATGCTTTGGTTTACAGTCTATATTAACTTTAATGAAATAAAAATGGTCTGTGTGACACAGACCATTAATGATTTAATACAACAAGAATATGGTCGGTTTTTTATGAAGGTCAATTTCCTCCTTGCGCCAGTTGTAAACGCTTTGAGTTTTGATGTATTCATCTTCAGAAGTTAAATTGCTTGCCACACAAACCTGCGTGTTTGGTTTGCAGCTTTTAAGCACTTCTTCAAATAACTGGTTATTGCGAAAAGGTGTTTCAATAAAAATCTGTGTTTGTTTATAACGGCTGGCAGATAAATCCAGATCTTTGATGCGCTTGGTACGCTGTTCCTTATCAATAGGTAAATATCCCCAGAAAGCAAAGCTCTGTCCATTAAAACCAGAAGCCATTAAAGCCAGTAATATAGAACTGGGGCCAACCAAAGGCACTACTTTAATTCCACGTTTATGTGCTTCAGCTACAATGTCTGCTCCCGGATCTGCAATGCCGGGGCAACCTGCTTCACTCATTAAACCCACATCTTTACCTGCAGCAAGCTCTACAAAAAACTGACCCAAATCGGTACGGTTATGTTTTCCATAATCATGAACGATTAAATCTTTCTGGGGTGTTTTCAAACCAGCTTCCTTTAAGAACCGGCGGGCTGTTTTGCTATTTTCTACAATATAGGTATCAATCTGGTTAATGGTCTCTACCAGATAGGGTGTAAAAGTTTTATGTGCTGCCTCTTCTGCCAGAGGAACAGGAATAAGATATAAGGTGCCGTTTTGCATGGTACAAAAATACTTACAATAAATAGGATTTAAGTTCTAAAGTTTACGGTCACTACGGTATAATCTTTTTTATAAGTAAAGGTGTAGCAAATTTTATTTCACAACGACTGCTTTTTAGCACAATTATGTCGCGCTTAAAACGTTAAATAAGAGTTAAATACAGCTTAAACAGGCGTATTCCTATTAATTGCATGAAACTATGCATGCATATTAAACCCTGGGCATTTTTGGTGCTCTAATTGATACACACAAATTAGGTTATTAAATAAACACACAAATGAAAACACTGAAAAAATCGGCAATTGTGCTGGGGCTTTTCACGCTCCTCGCCGGAACCACCACCTTAGTCAGGGCACAGGACTATCAAAATGATTACCAGAATGATGGTTATAGCACTGGTAACGTTTCTTTGCAAACCTTTTACGACGAACTGACGCCTTATGGAACCTGGATTCAGGATCCGCAATATGGTTATGTTTGGCGGCCGGATGTAGATCAGAATGAATTTCGACCTTATTATACCAATGGACGCTGGGCCATGACAGAGTATGGCAATACCTGGGTTTCCAATTATGATTGGGGCTGGGCGCCTTTCCACTACGGCCGTTGGGTAATTAATAGCTATCGCCAGTGGATTTGGTTACCAGATACCAATTGGGGACCGGCATGGGTAGACTGGAGAAGTGGGGATGGTTATTATGGTTGGGCACCAATGGCACCAAGCATTAATATTAATTTAAGCTTTGGCCGTAGGTATTCAGTGCCAGAATTTTGCTGGAATTTTATTCCGCAACGCAACATCTATATTAATACTTTTCCAAGATATGATTATGGCAGAAATAACGTGTATATCCGAAACACTACGATCATCAATAATACTTACGTGTATAACAGAAGAAGTTATTATGGCGGCCCGAGGGTAGAAGATATCAGACGTGCCACTAATCGTGACGTAACCGTTTATCGTTTTGATCAGAGTAGCAGACCAGGAGCCAGTAGAATTGGGGGCAGGGAAGTGTCGATTTACAGGCCAAGACCAGAGCGTAATGCGGTAGACAACCGCAATGCGGCACCGAGAAGATTTGAACAGGGTAATGCCGGAATTGGCCGCGGCGGAAGGAACGATGGCTTAGCTAACCGCGATCCGCGTGGAGGAACAGTTAATAACCAGAATGGAAATAACCGTGTTGGGGTTACTGATAATCGCAATGGAAGACCAAATCGTGGTAATGATGCTGGCCCGGGGAATACCATAAATCAACCTAATAGAGGTGAAGCTTATGATAAAAATACCAATGGCAGAATCGGGCGTGGAAATACCAATGGCTTTGATCAAAGAAATACACCCGAAAATATAAGCAGAGGTCAGGGTCAGCAACAAGTGGATCAAATGCGCCAGCAACGTGCGCAACAAGATCGGATGAGTATAGATCAGCAACGTGCGCAACGTGATATTCAGGTTCAGCAACAACGCGGTCAGCTTGAGCAACAGCAACGTTCACAACAGATGGAGCAACAAAGGGCCCAGCGTAATGAACAGATGCAACAACAACGTAACCAGCAGGTAGAACAGCAACGTTCACAGCAGATGGAGCAACAAAGGGCCCAGCGTAATGAACAGATGCAACAACAACGTAACCAGCAGGCAGAACAGCAACGTTCACAACAGATGGAGCAACAAAGGGCCCAGCGTAACGAGCAAATGCAGCAACAACGTAACCAGCAGGTAGAACAGCAACGTTCACAGCAGTTGGAACAACAAAGGGCTCAGCGTAACGAGCAAATGCAGCAACAACGTAACCAGCAGATGGAACAACAACGTTCGCAACAAATGCAACAAAGACAAGAGCAAAGAAGAACAGAATCTGCTCCACCACCACAAAGAGGAGGTGGTGAAGCAGGAAGACCATCCAGAGGAGGCAGAGGATAAATTTTACAGGTCCCGGTGAAAATCGGGACCTTTTTATGTTATTGTCCGGCTGCGGATTTTAAGCTGCTCAGGGTAGTCCCTTTGTGGGTTGTTTCAGCATTCGGATAACGGTTTTCAGGATCTAGCAGGAAAGTCTCTATCCCCAGTTCCAGCCCGAATTTAATCTCAGATGTCGCATCATCACCAATGATCAGAATGTCATCTGTTTTGAACTGATGCTGATCAATCAGTTTCTGAAAAGCCTCTTTTTTATTGGAAATTGAAACATCAACCACACAAATTTCTTCAAAATCAGCTGCAATTCCCAGCATTTTAACTTTAGAAGTCTGCTGCTTGTAAAAGCCAGCTGTGACAATAAATTTTCTTCCTTTTAATGCTTTGATAAAATGATAATCATCCGAAGGTTTTAAGGGTTCCGTTACTGATCTCGAATTTAAATAATCGATAATGTTTTCCATCGCTTCTTTTCTGAAGCCATATTTTTCGGCAACTTTTAAAAAAGGTGTGCGCAGCATTTCACTTTTTGCCGCCTGGTATTGTTCAGCTGTGATGCCCAGATGCTGTTCATCTAAAAATTGATATAAGCCACCCATCAACTGCTTTTCATTGGGTTTTGTAAAGTATATGGTATTATCCAGATCGATAAAAAATATTTGCTTCATTGTGGATTGGTTTTTGTAAGATAAAAAAAATAAAACACCTTATACTAAAATATGTTTAACTAGATAAATAACTAAAACCATGAAAAAAGAGACGAAAATCATAGTAGGCGTGTTAGCAGGAGCAGCATTAGGCGCAACAATTGCATTGGCATTATCTTCAGATTCTTCAAATGATCTTAAAGGTAAATTATCAGACTTTTTTGCTGATCTGTTAGACTCCTCAAAAGATAAATTGGCTGGTTTAGCTGATCGAGCATCAGATGTGGCTGATAAGGTGAAAGATAAAATAGCAGAGGTAAAAGCTTAATATTGAAATGCCGGATATTCCGGCATTTTCTTTTTGTATTTCTAACCATACCTTAATGAAGATTGCTTTTCATGGTGCTGCCCGTACAGTTACAGGTAGTAAGCACCTTATTACATTAGATAATAATACCCAAATACTATTAGATTGTGGCCTGTTTCAGGGAATGGGCCATGTGACCGAAAAGTTAAATGACTTTTTTGGTTTCGATGTTAAAGCAGTTACCTATGTAATTCTATCTCATGCACATATAGACCATTGTGGTTTATTGCCTAAACTGGTAGCAGATGGCTTTAATGGAAAAATTTTCTGTACGGCTGCTACCATGGATTTAGGGCGTATTTTAATGATGGATTCTGCGAAGATTCAAATGCAGGATGCTGAATTTTCTAATCGCCATCGCCGGGAAGGGGAAGAAATGGAAGAAGCACTTTATACAGATGAAGATGTTGCAAAAACATTAAGCCTGATGAGGATTGTAGACTACGAAGAGGATTTTGAAATTGATGAAAACATTCACCTTCGATTGACTGACGCCGGCCATATCTTAGGAAGTGCTGCTGTTCATTTAACCATCCAAGAGAATGATAAATCTACACGTCTAACTTTTTCTGGTGATGTAGGTCGTTATGGCGATTTGTTGTTAAAAAGTCCACAGCATTTTGATCAGGCAGACTATATTTTAATGGAATCTACTTATGGCGATTCTTTGCATAAAGACCTCGATCCAATTGAAAATATGCTCCTGGACATTATCCAGAACACCTGCGAGGTTAAAAAAGGGAAAGTCATTATTCCTGCTTTCGCCGTAGGAAGAACGCAGGAATTGCTTTACGCATTGAATGGTTTGGAATTAAAAGGCAAATTACCAGATGTTCCTTATTATGTAGATAGCCCATTATCGTCAAAAGCAACTGAAATTTTAAGGAACCATCCCGAAGTGTATAATAATGGGGTAAAAGAGATTTTAAGAGTAGATCATGATATTTTTGGTTTCAAAGGATTGCGGTTTATTGAAAGTGTAGCGGAATCTAAAGCCTTAAATGAAGACCCAAGACCTTGCGTGATTATTTCTGCTTCAGGTATGGCTGATGCCGGACGAGTAAAGCATCACATCAGAAACAATATAGGAAACCAAAAAAACACCATTTTAATGGTAGGCTACTGCGAACCCAATTCACTGGGTGGACAATTAATTGCAGGTAAAAAAGTGGTAGAAATTTTCAGGGATGAGTATGATGTAAAAGCAGAAATTCAATCCATCAAATCGATGAGTGCGCACGGTGATTATGAAGATTTATTAAAATTTCTTTCCTGTCAGGATCCTGCACTGGTAAAACAATTGTTTCTGGTTCATGGAGAATATGAAGTGCAGCAACACTTTGCTACACGTTTAAAGGATCATGGATTTAAGCATGTTGCCATTCCCGAATATCATCAGGAGTTTGAGATTTAGTTGATGAATGACCTTCGGACATGGTACATAGAGATGTTTGATTGCATGTTTAAAGATTTTATTCGATAGGCGTTTTTCATCTATCGGCTAACTTAAGGTAGATTTCATAAATTAAATTTTTCTTTGTTCCTTGCTCTTTGTTCCTTATTCTTTACTATTTCGCCATTCCTCGCTATCTTTGTAATATGGATGTTTTTGGTGAGGCACTTACTGATATTTATAAAACCGGCGAAGCCGATACACTTTGGTTACACAATTCTTACGGCGAACCGGAAGAAATGCCTCTCGAATTTTTCTTTCGTGACGATGAAGAAATGCCGGTTTTGGAGTTACAGGCATTGCATATGTGTACTGGAAAAGTTTTAGATATTGGTGCAGGCGTAGGAAGTCATGCTTTACTTTTACAAGCCTTTAATATTGATGTAACGGCTATTGATGTATCAGCAGCTGCGGTTGATATTATGAAAGATCGTGGCGTAAAAAAAGCCTTACTTCAGGATGTTTTTACTTACCAGGAAAAGTTTGATACCATTTTAATGCTGATGAATGGTATTGGCCTAACCGGAACACTTTCTGGCTTTAAAGAATTTCTGATCAAAATAAAAGATTTGCTTAACCCCGGCGGACAAGTGATTTTCGATTCGTCTGATATTTCGTATTTGTATGAGGACCAGTTAAAGCCTCAAAACCAGTATTATGGTGAAGTTTCCTATCAATACGAATATCAAGGCAAAAAAGGTGATTGGTTCAATTGGGTTTATATTGACGAAGAAAGCATCAAAGCAATTGCTGCGGATACCGGCTGGAATTGCGAAATGATTTTTGATGATGGTGAAGACCAGTACCTGGTGAAATTAACATTAGCATAAATCTGTCAATACGAGGCATGAAGCAATCTTATTCGCAAATGAGATTGCTTCGTGCCTCGGCAAGGACGATCTGACAATTTAAAAACTAAACATCGTTTGCCTGCCACCAACTTTCTGCCCAAAGTTCTGGATGTTATACGTTAGGGTTAACATGCCGTATCTGCCCAGATTATTCGTTTGATAATCCAACACACTGTTTCCTGTAATTTCAATAGAACGGCGCACGTTACTTTGTAAAATATCATTCACTGCCAGTTTCAGCTGAAGTTTGTCATTCTTCATAAAAAGATAGGTTATGGCTGCATTCCAAAGTTTAATGTTATTGTTATAGCCTACAATTTGCTGCGTGTTTGCAGTCAGTGCAAAATTGGTTTCAAAAACAACTTTTTTAGGGTATCTGATTATCAATTCAGAAGTGCTGTTTTGTGTATTGTAGCTTAAATTTGTGTAGAAATTATCCTGGTAGCGACTGCGGTTTAAATTAATAGCATACGATTGGTTGATTTCTACCACATCATTCAGATTAAGGCGAATGCTTCCATTTGGCCCTACATAAAATACATTGGCATTACTCCTGATATTATTTACAATAACTGGCAGGTGATTGAAGTTCGCCCAGAAACCTAGCCCTAGCTTTAAGCTTGTTTTGTTGAATTTGAAATCTTTAGCACCATTGGCTCCACCATTAAAGCTGTATATTCCGCTTGCATTAATCGGGGTTACCGTTTGTACACCGTTGCTGATGTTTACGGTGGTTACAATTCCGTTTTTAGTAAAGTTTCCATAACCGTATAAATTATAATTGATCAGGTTTTGCGGATCATATTTATACATATTTAAACTTACATTTTGTGTTCGGGCAGGTAATAAATTTGGATTACCATTGCGGATATACAAGGCATTTGTATTATCGGCTACGGGCTGTAAATAGCTTACATTTGGTTCTGTAAACTGCGCCGAATAATTGATTCGGAATATTTTATACTTTAACTGAAATGTTGGCCAAATGAAATGATAGCGCTGGTTAAGGTTGTTTGCATTGCTAAAACGGTTGTTAAGTGAAATATAATTGTGTACCACTCCCGGCTGCAAGTTAAAATCTTTGGTGATTTTATAATTCAAGCTCACATTCATGTTTGTTTTAAAGCCTGTTTGTTCAACCGTCTGGCTTAGATTCGGAATGACAATATCATACAACTGATTGGCCTGGTTTTTATAAAAAGTGCTGAGGGCATTCTCATTATTGATGATATTGCCGCTTAAATCAATCTTGAAGTTAAGTTTTTTATTAATGGGTTCGCTGTAATTCGTATAGATATACGTTCTGAAATTTTCAATTTGATTATTTCTTAATTGATCTATTTCAGTTGTAGAAGGCGTTAGAAAGGTGGTATTGCTGCTTTGATTATAGTTTAAGCCAGGATTGGGTTTAGTTGATATGTCAAATCCGATATTAAATGATCTTCCGGCTTTCTTAAAATCTTTACTCAGATCGGCCAACAGCTGATACTTATTATTAGCTGAATTGATGTTATTTAAGTTTTGAAGGGTATTGAGCAACTGCCCCGCGGCATTGGTATTGGTTGAATAATTTGTACTTACGGAATTATTGGAGTTCAATACCAGAAAGGGCTCAATGGTTAACTGGGTTAGTGAGTCTATCTGCCAATCAATTTTCCCGGCAATATTATGTTTCAATGTTAGTGAACTGGTATTTTCATTTGCATTGGTGACTAACCTATCCTCTCCAAGGGTTTGATTGGTATTGGTTAATCTTTCCAGCAGATTATCATTTCTGCCGAAGAAATACTGTGTATTTATCTTTATTCCTTTCTTGGTTAATGTATTGAAGTTGAAACCTCCTCCTGATGAGGTTTGAATTCCGCTGTAACTTCCGCCAAAGCTAATTCCGTTAAATTCGAAATATCCACCAGAGCTCATCATCATGGAATTTACACCACTTCGGTTGAAACCGCCAATTCTTTGCACATCATTCGGATTAAAACCAGGTTGATTGATATTGTTTCCGTAGGCCAATACACTTACCTGTGTAGTATCTCTGAAAAAGTTCATTAAGCCACCAGCCTGATACAGGTTTTTAGTGCCAGCACCTGCATATAATTTTCCAAATGCACCTTTTTTAATGGCTTTTTTTAGTTTCAGGTTAATTACCTGCGGAATTTCAGCAGCCGTTAAATCAGGATTACGTCTTTTTGCCTGTTTATCATCAACCACCTGAACTTTGTCTATCATATTGGCAGGCAAATTCTTGGTGGCAATTTGCTGGTCTCCACCAAAAAATTCCTTTCCATCCACCAGGATTTTACTAACCGTTTTACCATTCACCATGATGGAACCATCAGCAGCGATTTGTACACCAGGCAATTTTTTTAACAAATCTTCCACTACAGCCGATGGAAGTGTTTTAAATGATGCTGCATTAAATTCAATCGTATCCTTCCGGACAATCACAGGAGGCCTTTCTGCCGTAATGATCACTTCATTGAGATCGTTAGATTTTGTGGAGAGATAAAGTGTGCCCAAATCTAAAATGGGTTTATCTGCGGTAAGTTCTACATTCTTTCTGTAAATTCCATATTGCCAGGCTGTTATGATCAGTCGGTATTTTAATCCCGTTGCCAAGCCATTAATTTTAAATACGCCATGATCGTCAGAAAGTTTATACGTCGTTAAAATGCTGTCTCCGGCCTTATACACAGAAACTGTAGCATAATTTAAGGTGCTATTGTGGTTGGCGCTATCTGCCAATATACCTGTTATACTGCCGTTTTTTTGAGCAGCCAGGTTAAGAAATGTAAAACATAAAATTGCTGAAAGTAGGAATATCTTCATGTAATAGCTGATTAGGAAGTCTGAAGTTATGTATGGTATTGATGCCACTTTAAAAAATGTGATGAAGGTCTTATAAAATGTGACGGACATCCAAAACCAGCATTTTTGCTTTACATGTTAAAAATGAATACAATCAACAAAACAACTATAAATTTAGTTAAACATAAGATTAATCCCGAACAGATTTGAAATGGCGCAAAAAAGTTACAGATGCGTTGTGTATGATATTCTCCTTTTATATACTGATTTTCAGTTTAGAAAAATCTTTAGGCTGACTTATTTTAATGGATATACGAAGTTGAACCTGCGCATTTTCTTATTCCATAATCCTTTGATTGAACCCAACAATCAGCTTAAATAAATCATGGTATTCAGTTAAGGGTAAGGTTTCAGCTCTGTCGAAAATATCATGATAAGCCGAAGGACCACCCTGTGTGTAAATGAAGAAGGCCGGAACACCTTTTTCAGTGAAAAAGTAATGATCGCTGTTTGCCGCTTTTCCTCTTGAATTAATTTTGCTGATTAATTTTTGCTCCTGATTAATTTCATTTAACCAAGAAAATGCTTTAGGATAAACACTTGCATTTACGACAGTCATTCCGCTTTCTCCTGTTCCAACTAAATCCAGGTTAATCAGAAACTTAATTTTGCTTAAGGGAATTGGTGGGTTTTCAACGAAGTAGCGCGAACCAAGCAAACCGGCTTCTTCACCTGCAAAACAGATAAACCCTATGGAGTAGGGCTGTGGATGTGCTTTGTAATATTTTGCTAGGCTTAGTAAAGTAGCCACACCTGCAGCATTATCATTGGCTCCTGGAAAATAGGTATCAGCACCCATTCCACCAAGGTGATCATAATGTGCCGTGATGATCAACATGGAATCGGGTTGTTTGGTTCCTTTAATCCATCCGCAAATATTGGATGCCCTGAAGTTTTCAATAAATTTGTTTTCTATATCAACACTGATCTCCTTTGGTATTTCTTTGAAATTTTTACGATTGATCTCGATGGTTGTTTCCTGCGCAACAGTTGTGGCTACAGACCAGGTTAACTTATCTTTTAATTGAATACGCAGGTTTGGATGTGCGATGAAATTTAAGCTGTCAACTTTTTCCAAACTTCCTTTTTGTTTGACGCCGGCACTTTCATTGTTAACGATAAAGTCTCTGCCAGGCATAAGCTTTTTACCGTTAATGGCTACAAACATTTTACCAGGAAAAGTATTTACGGGATAAGCGAATTCCTGCTTAAAGTCTGTTCCCATAGGTACCAAGCCTATGTTTTTATATGCTGCTGATAAGAAATCTGCAGTTTTCTTCATGCCATCTTTGGTATAGCCACGCCCCCAGAAGGACGCAGATGCTAAGGTGTTAACCATCTTACGCACGTAAAGAGAATCCTGTGCGAAGCAGGCGATGTTGGACAGCATTAAAAACAGCGTGAAGATCTTTTTCATAAAAAAGGATGAAGTGTAAAGCTAAGCGGAAATTGTTGTTAAATGATAAATTCGTTAAATATGCTTTTTAAATGCTAAACAAAATCCATGCAAAAAGCCATTCAATTTTGAAATCGAATGGCTTTTGTAAATATGGTTTTAGCCATGCTACTTTGCTAAATAGGGTTGCAGTGCCACTTTTATCTTTTCTTTATTTTGAACTGAAGTCCATTTATCTGTAATGGATTGATCACCTAATGCAAATAGTACTTCATATAATAATTTGTCATTTACTTTGGTTTTAACTTTGAAATCAGCTGGCGAGGTTTTAGTTAAATCTGTCCATACCTCACGAACATCAGCCCAATATGTTTTTTGGTTATCCCACCATTTCTGGGCATATTCAAATTTCTTTGGATCGATTTTAGTAAATTCTTCATATCCTTTTTCTATAGCCAGCAACTGGTCACCTTTCGGCGTACGCAAAACTTTTTTATTGTCTTGCTCAAACATCCAGCCCTCTTTTGTAATATAAATTCTGCTGCCACGATTTAAAACATTATAGTCATTCCGAACGGTTGATTCCCTTCTTGGAAGTGGCGAATCTGTTTCGCTTTGCCAGGCATCATGACCGCCAACATGGCTCCAGGTTCCATAACCCTGGTAACGTGGACTATCATCTACCTGGTAAACCTTTTGCGTCCATTTCCCTTTTACCTGAGCAGGCGTTAAGGTTGTTTTCTTCCAGGAATTATCCTGTGTATAAAGCATAATATCAGTATCCTCATAGGTCCAGTCCTGGCGCCAGTGTTTAATTACCGTAGAATCATTAATGGCTAACATATGTTGAATCACGATGCGTTTAGGCTCATCAACAATGATTTCTGCCCATTCATTTCCATGGCTCCGGTAAGGCTTGCTAAACTGATATTCCGTGTTTGGGGCAGTAATTTCTGCATAATTGAAATTTACCTTATAGAAACCTGCTAGTGATTTAATGGCTTTTCTATCTTGCTCAAATTTATCCTGAGCCTGGACATTAGCTGTTATGAGTACAATCAATACGGCTAAGAAATTTAGATTTTTCATTTTATAAAGGTTAAGGTTTACTG
Source organism: Pedobacter sp. MR22-3 (assembly GCF_026240075.1). Taxonomy (NCBI): domain Bacteria; kingdom Pseudomonadati; phylum Bacteroidota; class Sphingobacteriia; order Sphingobacteriales; family Sphingobacteriaceae; genus Pedobacter; species Pedobacter sp. MR22-3. The sequence continues at coordinate 33,238 of NZ_JAPIVF010000002.1, forward strand.
ATCCGCCAGGGCGGGATTTTTCTTTTTTTTCTTTTTCCCCCACCAGATGATGAAACCTGTAATGGGTAAACTTGCGGCAATGAAGCTGGCAAAAAAGGCCATGATTTTTCCAGGCAAGCCCAATATTGCACCCACGTGGATATCGTAATTCATTCCGATGAGTGCTTCGCCGGCATTTTTATCACGTTGGTTTTTGCGATGCAACAATTTTCCTGTATACTGATCAAACTGTAAAACATCAAAATTCCAATACGTTTCAGTACCATGATATCCGGTGGCATAAATGGTGTTGGTTCCGCCTGGCACTGCAGGCGACATACCGATCCGGTCAAAGTCTTTAAACGTCTGTTTTGCTTTTTCAAAAGCGATATCGAATGGATTTGCTGTGATTTTTTTTGTAGCATCCGACTTCACATCAGCCTGTACCGGAGGGGTAATGCTTCTGGAAGCAACCACATATACCGTGGTTTGGAACCATTTAAAAGCCCAAACCATGCCGGTAAACGCCAGCATCAGGCAAATGATCATCACATAAAAACCCAGTACGTTATGTAAATCATAATTTACCCTTTTAAACTTTGCACGCCATTTGATTTTGAAACTTTTATCAAAATTAGATTTTTTAAGGTTTTTGGGCCACCACATCACCATTCCGGAAATCAGAAGAAATACAAAGATGAAGGTAGCCCAACCAATAATCTGCTGACCAATGGGATGATTCATTAGAAAACTCCAATGGAGCATTTTAACGATGGCAAAGAATTCATATTTGTGATCGGCAACCATTGTTACCTTTCCGGTATAAGGATTAACCAGTACCAGATCGTAATAGTCTATTGAATCAAAATACCAGAAAGCTTTGGGGTCTCCTGCTTTAAAAGTGCCAAATTCCCAGGCACGATCTGCTTCCTGGTAAGTAGAAATAAAGGAAATTTGTTTGTTGCCACCTAAAGCTTTCTCTGCTGTTTGTTTTAAAACACTAAGCGGAACAGTTTGCCTGTTAGCAGGCACATCAACAAAAATTTCTTTCCGATGAATCCATTCGGTGATTTCTTTTTGAAAAGCAAAAATGCATCCGGTAATACCCAGGTGAAAAACGACCAAACCCGAAGCAATTCCAAGCCACAAGTGTAGCCAATCGCTGATTTTTCGAATCCGGGATTTTGCTGGTTTTTTTTGGACTGGTTTGGTTGGTGCCATCAATATTGTAATAAATTAACCCACTGCAGGTTTTATGCTGCTAATGGGTTGTAAATGTTGCGTTGGTTTTTAATTAATCTGGGTAGTATAAGTAACCAGGTGCCAAACTTTTTCATAATCTTTTCCATTCAGCTTTCCGGCAGTTTTATCTTCAGTAAATGCTTCAATGAAATAATTTCCTTTTGCTTCCGGCTTAAAGATGAATTTTCCGTCAGCATCAGTCTCTGTCGGAATAACTTTTCTTTCCGGATTAACCAGTGTTATTTTTTGTTTCGCAAAAGGCTTTTTGTCGTAAATAAGCTGATTAGTAGATGATTCGCCAACTTTTAGAACAGGTTGATCTGGCCTGATGGTTAATGCTGCATTAGCCGGAAAACCATTATTTAGTTTCTTGCCACCTATAGCAACATCGGCAAATGCATAGTACATTAATTTGCCTTTTTCATAAATATCTGCCACTTCGTGTACCACAGCTAATTTATAGGTTCCGCTTTGATCCGGGGTAAAACTGGCTTTGTAGAAATGTAAATCTGGCGAAGCCGTCAATACTTTTGTTGTTCCGTTTGGTGCAATTAACATCAGTTTAAAATCCTTTAAATTGCTGAACCATTTTGCGGTAGAGTCTGGTTCATTGGCTTCGTATTCTCCAAAAAAGATTTTTACTTCCTGAGCTTGACCTTTCTTCCCTGTTGATGCAGTTTCAATCCATAAAGCGTGTGAAAATGCCTGAGAAAGGCTGAAGGTGAAGAAAAAAAACAATAGTGATAATTTCGTTTTCATTGTATTTCGGTTTTAGGTAAAAGCAAGCAGAAACTATCTGACCAATTTCTGCTCGCAGATTTATTAGAATTTATAGGCTACACTTACTCTGTAATTTCTTGGTGCTTCTGCCTGGTAGTAGTAAGCATTTAAAAATTGGTAATAAGAACCACTGTATAAATATTTATCCAGAATGTTAAATACATTTCCGGTGATTCTAAATTTCGAGCGTTCGTAAAACAATCCGCCATCTAACTTAAAGTAATTGGGTAATTTTTGTAAACCCACACTCCAGGTATCTGTTGCGCGGCCGGCCAGATAGGTAAAGCCCGCTGAAATTCCGGAACCCTTTAATGCCCCATCTTGCAAGGTATATGTTAACCATCCATTTGATACATGTTTAGCAAAACCCGGAACAACATCGCCCACATTAATACCGGTAACACCAGGTGTAACTTCGGTTACTTTAGAATCTGTGTAGGCGTAGTTGGCAATTAAAGTTAAACCATCCGTGATTTTACCCCTTAAGTCGAACTCGATACCCTGGGATCTCTTCTCGCCTAAAACAACACTAAAGTTCTCTCTTATCGGATTAGCCGGATCTGCTGGGTTATTAATTACACCATTTGCAGGATCAGCAGTCAGTTCATTTTGTTTACGAATTCTATATACTGATAGCGTTGTATTCCATTTCCCATCAAACCAATCTTTCTTTATACCAATTTCATTATTGGTGCCGGTAATGGGTTCAACCTTACCACCGTTGCGGATTAAGCCACTTTGCGGCGTAAAGGCTTCATCATAAACGGCATAAACTGCCGTATTTTTATCGATGGATACACTTAAACCAACTCGTGGTGTAACTTTTTTGGCTGAATAAGCTTCGCCGCCCCAGGCTGATTGATTCACATAAGTATAGCGGCCAGCTAATGTTAAACGTACTTTATTGTTGAAGAAACCAAGTTCGTCCTGTGCGTAGGCACTTAAATATTTTGAATCCATTAACCCGCCAGCGTTGATGGCTCTTTGTGTTAAGGGTGTTGTGCGATCAAAAACCGGATACCCATTTAAAGGGAAACCATAGTTTGGATTATTTAAATCAAATGGAGCAGTTGGTAAATCTAAATTATGCGATTGACCCCAGTCTGCCATATAATTTTTCTTTCCACCGTCAAAGCCTGCTAAAATGCGGTGGTTAATGCCACCGGTTTTCACCTTTCCATTGATAAATAATTGAGCCAGTTTCATGCTGCTTTCGGCATCCCAAATGGCCACATTTCTAATGACTGTACTATTGGCATTCACGGCAGATGGCCACGAACTATAACCTACCTGGTTATACTTAAAATAGGCGGCCTGTGCGGTTAATTTCCAGTTATCGTCAAAATTGTGCTGCAGGTTTAAAAATATACTCTGGTCTTTGATACGTGTTGGCGGAACTCCAGGCTGCGTCATGGTAAGCTCCTGTGGATGCGTGGCATATCCATCCGGCGAGAAAATATAATATGATCCGACCTCAGTCATTTTTGCATTTTGAAAGGTATATTCGGCGGTTAATTTAGTGCGGTTTGTAATCTGATAACTTAATACCGGAGCAATGCTATAGCGATCATTTTGCTCATAAGGCCTGAAAGATCCTTTATTTTGTACCGCACCATTTAGCCTGAACAATAGTTTTCCATCATTCGTTAACTTGCGGTCGAAATCAATTGCAGTGCGGTACAGGTCATAACTCCCCAAGGTAAAGGAAACCTCCCCACGGTTAAAACCTGTTGGCTTTTTGGTCACTACATTATACATGCCACTTGGATCACCATTTCCAAGCATAAAACCTGCCGGACCTTTTACAAATTCAATATGATCAACAAAGCTCATGTCTTCTGTCAGGGGTCCCCAGAATGATGACACGACATTGAAACCATTTCTCATTGCCTGTATCTGGGATCCGCGCATGGTAATGTTGGTGTACATATCACCCCAATGCTCTATTCGGGTAGCACCACTCACATTTCTGATTAAACCATCGCTCATGCTAATGATTTGCTGGTCTTTGATCACCTGATCACTAACGGTTTGTATATTTTGAGGCGCTTCTAAAAGAGGTTCATTCAAACGCAGGGAGGCGGAAGGTAATCCTATTTTGTACCTGTTATTTTTACCGGCAATGGTTATCTCTTCCAGGGCCTGATCAGTTTCTACCAGTGTAAAGTTAACCACTTTATCTTCTCCGGCAGTGATTGTGATGGTTTGTTCTGATGCTTTAATGCCTACGGCGGAGGCCACAATGGTATATGTTCCTGGTTTTACGCGATGAATGGTATAATTACCGGCATCATCTGAAGTGGTACCCTGACCCTTATCCTTCAAACCTATGGTAATAAAGGGAGCAGGGCGACCATTTGAAGTGCTTACTTTTCCTTTAATAGTGGCCACTTGTTGTGCAGCAGTAATCAGACTGATCATCAGCATCACTGCTGTTAGTGTTAATAATCTCATTGAATTAAAAATTAGAATTTGTAAGTGATGTTTGCTACCAGATTTCTAGGCATTTGAGGTTCGATTGTTGTCCAGCCTTTATAATATCTCTTATCTGTGATGTTGTCTAACTTAAGTCCGAGTCGATACTTATTCCTGTTATAAAAAACAGTGGTATTTAAAACGGTATATGACGGCAGCGTGAAAATCCCTGTAACGGCATTATTGGTAATTATATTTGCGCTGTTGTAATTGCCACCAAAACCAAGACCCAACCCTGTTAAGCTTCCTTTACTAAGGGTATAGCTGATCCAACCGTTAATCATGTTTTCCGGTCCCGCATCAACAGGTCTTCTGCCTTCTACAGATGGAGCGGCTTTAGTGAGCTTACTGTCGATATGGCTATAGCCGGCAACTACATTCAGGCCCGCTACCGGATTGGCATTTAAGCTGATTTCAATACCTTTATTTCTTTGCGTTCCGTCCTGAACACTGATGTTATAATTGGTTCCACCTCTGTTAATGGATTCAGCCCTGATAATGTTATCCACTTTGATGTCGAAATAACTGGCTGTAATATTGAGCTTGTTATGAAATAGATCAGCCTTAACACCACCTTCAATCTGATTGGCTTGCTGAGGTTTAAACGTGCCATTAATATCTGCCAATGGCTGAATAACAGGTGCCAGGTTTTTAAAACCATTCATGTAATTGGCAAATAATGCTACCTGATCTTTTACAATATTATATGTTAAACCAAACTTAGGCGACAACGCTGTTTGTAAATATTTACCTGTGGTTATGCCAGTCGAGATATCATAAGATCCTTTATTGTCAAACCGATCAACCCTTAAACTCAGCATTGCACCCAACTCATCAGTGATGTTTACCACATCTGATACATAGGCACTATATACTTTACTTAAAGTAGATGATTTTGCCGGGCCTGAGGCTGCGGCAATTTTAGCTTCTACAGCACTGCGGGTAATGCTGGCATAGTTTGCGGGTGTACCTACACTATTGACTAAATCAAACAATACATATGGAGAATTGCTGTTGTTTGTTTTTTGAGATAAATAATCCAACCCGATAACTACCCGGTTTCTGATACCCCCGATTTTAAAATCTCCTATAAAATTTTGTTGAATATTAGCCCCGTTACTGGTTGAATTCTGGATGTTTATATACCTGGAAAGCACGTTATCAGTAGCACCCAGATACATGATGTACTGATAAAATCCGTCAGATTTACGGGTGTTCTGAGAGAAGTTTGTTTGAGCGACCCACTCATCAGAAATTTTATAGGTTACCTGGCCGCGAACATTGTTAGTAGGTGTTTTAACAGTTAAATCGTTACTGGTATAAGATTTTCCAAAGTCAAAGTTTAATTCATCCGGGGTGCGGGCAATCAATGGTCTGCTTCTGTTTAAGAAAACCATTAAAGGGTTGGTGCCTTCGTAGCTATAGAAATCGGCAGCTAAATTTAATTTTAATTTATCATTAACCCTGTACTCTAAAGCCGGAGAAAAAAAAGTTGATTTATTAAAACCTGCATCCTGCCAGCTATTTTGCTTGTTATATGCTGCGTTCATCCTAAACAGTAGGTTTTTAGCCTTATTCACCGGGCTGTAAACGTCGGCGGTTAACCTGTTTAAACCAAAGCTACCGGTATAATAGGAAACAGCGCCACCGGTGGTATCCAACGGCTTTTTGGTCACTACGTTAATCAAGCCTCCAAAGCTGGTGAGTGCACCGCCATATAAAGCGCCGGCTGGCCCCTTTATCACTTCAACCGTTTCAATATTGGATGGGTCAAGATCTCCGTTGGTTTGTCCGGCAATACCATCAATCATAGATACCTGCGTAACAAAACCACGAAGGTTATAATAAGCTGCACCATCGCCAGCTCTGCCGGTTGAGGTCCATAGTTTATCGATTCCGGGAGAATTTTTTAAGGCAGCGTTAAAATCTGTAGCGATTTGTTCTTCCATTAATTCCTTACTGATGGTGACATATACCTGAGGGTTTTCCAGGTTTTTTAAAGGCAGCTTAGCCACGTAATTGCTTGGTTTTGTAGCAAATTTATTCCGTTTATTACTGCTAATGTTCACCTCTTTAAGCTGGTCAGCATTTTCTCGCAGTACAAAATTTATGGTGAGTGGCTGACCTGAAGTTACAGTAATGTTTTTTTCCTCAGAACTTAAGCCCACACCTGAAGTGCGAATGATGTAAGTGCCGGGTTTAATACGGTCTAAAGTAAAGGAACCATCTTCGGCTGTGGTATTCCCGATCCCTTTTCCTTTAAGGCCAACAGAAATATAAGGGGCAGGCTTACCATCTGAAGTGGTTACTTTTCCACTGATGGTTGATGTTTGCTGAGCGAAAGTTGCTGAAGTAAAAGATAAAAGTAGAAGTATTAAATTGAAGAGTCTAAGTTTAAGCATGCTTATTTATTTGGATTAATTCTAAACAGCTGCAAAATAACGGTAGAAATAATTATAATCCAAATAATTTGTAATAATTCTAAATAAGAATAGCGTTCAAAAAGATGTTTGCCTTTTAAATTGCCGGTAACGAGATTTTAAAAGCTGTTTTCAGCTGAGATTAACATTTCATCACTCGGAAATGATGAACCCTGAAGCCGATAAAAGTTGGTTTCAGGGTTATAACAGGATTGAAACCCAAAAAACCAACAACGGTAAAAAGTTTATTTAATTTGGATTACCCTCAAGCTAAGTGGTCTTTCTGTATCATTGGCAGGCGAAACCAAACCTCCGGCAATAACATCATAGTGATATCCTGCGGCAAAGGAGCTGTTTTCAGAAACAGCTTTAACCGTTCCGGAACTGGTTTCTTTTAAATCCAGGGTAAATGTTCCGGGGTCGACAGCGATAAAACCACTGGCACTTTTATAAGGTTTGCCTGTTGCATAGCTATTTGTGCTGCCTGTTTTTACCAAATCCATAGCGGAAGCATCCGGAGCAAGATTGATGAAGCGAATGTATGCCTTGTCTGTTGAGGATATAGTTAAATCATCCGTTAAGGCTAACACTTCTAATGCAGCAGGTTTGTTGATCAGGTAAAAAGATTGATTAGTACTGGCGGTTAAATTAAGGGCTTTAGTGAGTATACCTTCAGTTGAAGTGGCCGTTGTAAATTTTAAGGTATAGTTGCCAGAGGTTCTGGTAGTGTAAGAGGTTGATCCGGCAAATGGTAATGCAGCGGTATTCAGTAGCGTTTCATTCAGGTATACATTATAGGTGCCCAGTGTAGGCGAAATGTTAGTTACTCTTAAATTCGATAAGTTTGGATCAACAGTTTCGGTTTTTTTACAGGAAATAAATCCCATTGAAATGATAAGGGTTAAGAAGGAATAGTAACTCAGTTTTTTAAGGGTAAACATTTTCATTGGTTTTTAAATTTTGATTAATAAATGTAGTGTAAGGTTAAACGGCGACGGGTTAGGAAGCGCTACAATAGCACAAATATTGTGTTTTAATATCAGCAGTGATTGTTAAATCTTGTTAAGTGATGTTAATGATAACTGTCAGATTTTAACAGTTTTAGGATGCTGTAGAAATAATCTGCTCAATAAAAATAAATAGGAGGATGTTCAACACTGTTTGATACAAAGTTTAAGTCATTCAAATGATAATGTTTAGGCCATCAGTTTTATGGGTAAACGGCTTTGAAGCTACATCATCATGCGGAATAAGGAGCTATAAACGGGTTTCTTTAGGTGATGAGTAATATTTTTAGTTAGCGCATGAGGCTAATGATTGGTTTTAGTTAAAATATGGTGTTTGTTGGGTAAAAAGGAATAAAAGACGCTGGTATAATACCATTACTTTTATTAAAAATCAAACATAACTAACTAACCGTCAATGGAAAAAACTTTTACAAGACATTTCTATCTGAAATTTCTATCTGCAACATTTTTTTATTTATTAATTCCCTGGCTGGCATTTGCCCAGCAAATAATAAAGGGAACCGTTTTAGATCAGAACGATAAACCCATTCCTGGGGTATCTATATTGGAAAAGGGAACAAAAAATGGTACTTCCACAAATGGAGATGGAAAGTTCGTATTAACTGTACAAAATAGTAAAGCAATACTTGTGGCAAGGATTGTGGGCTTCTTAACGGTAGAGAAACCTGTTACGGCAAATGCCATACTGAACTTTTCTTTACAAGACGACAATAAGATGCTTGATGAGGTGGTACTGATTGGTTATCAAAAAATTACCAGAAAAAAATCAACGGCCTCTATTTCCAGTATTTCCGGAAAAGAGCTGGCTAATTTACCTGCTGCAAGTTTTGACCAATTGTTACAGGGCAGACTTTCGGGCGTAAATGTTCAAAATTTTACCGGCCAGCCTGGGGTGTCACCAACTGTTTCGGTACGTGGTAACTCAACAGCGAGTACGAGCTACGATCAGTTTAATACCGTAAGAACGCCATTATACGTGGTTGATGGGGTGCCACAATCTTCAGATGACTTTGTGCCACCTGGTACAGGAACTGGTACAAACTATCTTGCAGGGATTAATCCGAACGACATTGAATCAATCGATGTGTTGAAAGATGCATCAGCTGCAGCTATTTATGGATCAAGAGCGGCAAATGGTGTAATTCTGATTACAACCAAAAAAGGTGTTAGCGGAGAAACCAGGGTTTCCTTAAGTAGTTATGTGGGTTTTGTGCAAAGGCCAGATCTGAGGGAAGCAACGATAGGCGCTACAGAACGCAGACAAAAAATGGAAGTTTTGCAGCGTCAGCTTACTTACGACCAAAGAAGACAGTTGCCCTATTTGCTTACCGATAGTTTAAATCCGGCTTTTAACGGAAATACAGATTGGCAGGATTTATTTTATCAGGTGGGTAAGATTAATGATAATAACTTGAGTATAACCGGTGGATCGGACAACGGAATGACCTACCGTTTTAGTGGTGGTTATTATAATGAGCAGGGAATTATAAAGGGAACAGGATTTAAAAGGTATAGTTCGAGGATTAATTTAACGTCAAGGGCTTTGAATAAAAAGCTGATGATTAATCCACAATTTTACTACTCAAGCGCTGATCGGGCGAGAGGAAATGAAGATCCAGATGATCCGAACAAACCAACCAAAATTGGCGCTGGCAATCTGCCCTCGTCACTGATCAATTTGTCACCCGAGAAACTAGATTTTTTTGTAAGTCCTAACAGCGAGAACCTCGATAAAAACATCAGTAATCAGTTTGGCATCAACTTGAATTTATCTTATGAGTTTAATAAACATTTTACGCTAAACTCGCAGTCCTCATATACTTCAGACAATACCAGGAGAGATGCCAGCAGAAGTAGCCTGCTCAATAATAATTTTGGAAACAGCGCGACTAGTTTTTCTTCCAGTGGTATTGGTTTAAGAACTTCTAATTACCTAAACTACAATGGTACGCTTGGAAAGCATTCTTTTAGTGCTGTGGTAGGGCAGGATATAGAATACAATAAATATCAGAATACACAGGCTGCCGGATTTGGTGGTGCTTCTGATAACATACAAGTGGTAACGGGATTTCAGCAAGCCAATATTTTTGCTTTGTCGCAGTATCGGGCACATGGTTTAATTGCCTATTATGGTCGTTTTAACTATGATTACGATAGTAAATATTTGTTATCCGGAACACTCAGGACTGATGGTTCATCTGGTTTCGGCGAGAACAACAAATATGGTGTTTTCCCTTCGGTATCGGTAGGCTGGATATTATCCGAAGAAAATTTTATGAAAAACATCACTAATAATCCATTTACACTAGTGAAAATCAGGGGTAGTTACGGTGCTACCGGCAATGAAGATTTAAGGAATTCATACGTACAGTATAATAAATACCTGGTTAATAATGGTGGGTTTGAAGGTAATGGTGCTGTTAATGGTGTTCAATATGGACTCCCCGGTGCAACTTCATATAACGGCGTTACAGCGATAACTCCAAATTTTATTAACGGTGTGGCACAAAAAGATTTAAGCTGGGAAAAATCAACGCAATGGAATATCGGTACTGATCTTGAATTCCAAAATGGAAAATACGCACTTTCGTTTGATGTGTACAATAAAGAGGTAAAGGATAAATTGTTTAATGTAGACTTGCCAGTTACTTCTGGTTATGATAACGCGTTTACCAATGCATTTTCTGTGCGCAATTCTGGTATGGAATTAACCTTTAACGCAACTCCAATCAGTAAAAAGATTAAATGGAATACCTCATTTAATATATCCTACAACAAAAACCAGATTATGAGCCTGCCTAACGGTGGCAGAGACATTGTATTGAGAGGTGACCGGTTTGATAAATCCCATATCCTTTCTGTCGGGAGCCCAATAAACGCATTTTACTTATATAGAACAAATGGGGTATTTTCGAGAACAAGTGATATCCCTGTTAATCCTTTCACGGGAGAATTGTACAAGAATACGAGTGGTACCTATGCAGCCGGTGAATTTTATCTGGCTGACCTTGACGGAGATGGTGTTATTGATGTTTTCAATGATGGAATTAATCCTGATAAAATGCCAGTCGGCGATCCCAATCCGCGTTTTACAGGTGGATGGACCAATAATTTCAGCTACAAAAATTTCTCGTTGAGCATTTTTGCAACATTTACATTTAAAAGAGATGTACTGAACTTATTTGATTCAGATCGTTTTGCTAATTCAACGTCTATTGATGCTGTATCAAATTTCGCAAATTTCTCCACCCCTGATTTAGACAGACTTAATATCTGGAGAAATCCAGGCGACAATGCTGAATACGCTAAATACGATTTGGGTAGTTACCACTATTATTATACAGGGGCACAAACTTTTTTCTTAGAAAAGGGTGGTTATTTGAGGATAAGAAGCATCAATGTCGGCTACGACCTGAATGCCAGGACTTTAAAAAGATTGGGATTGAGCCAGCTTAAAATATTTGCGGTAGTTGACAATGTTCATATGTTCCAGCAATCTAAAAAACTGCCTGATGCGGAGGCTGTAAACGGATATGGCGAGTATAATGGAAATGGATACCCAATCCCTAGAAAATATACATTAGGCCTTCAAGTTCAATTTTAATACCATTCACATGAAAAATTTACGTACAAAACTCAGCATATTATGTGCTCTAACCTTGATCTTGAGTACCAGTGCCTGTAAAAAATTCCTTTATGAAGAACCAAAAGATGCACCATATGAGCAAACTTTCTGGAAAACTTCTAAAGATGTAAGGAGTGCCATGGCGGGTAATTACGCATTGTTCCGTGGTGCAATTACGAATAAAAATAACCGCTATTACATGTATGGAGATGCAATTGCTAAAAATTATTTTACCATTCAGTATAGTGGGGATGGGCTTGAGGGGATACAAACCGGCGATTTTACCTTTCAGTATAACCTAAACTCATTAGCCAATTACACGCTTTACTATAAAAGTATAGCGATGTCGAACACCATATTGTTAAAAGTAGCGGCGATGACCGACGCCCAATTATCGGCGGAAAATGATGCTGTTGCATTTAGAAATAACACTTTAGGCCAGGCTTATTTTTTAAGGGCATTAAGTTATTTTATGATGGTAAGGGTTTGGGGCGATCTGCCAATTGTTACCGAAGCATATGAAGATCCACTTAATGCACCTCAACTTCCCAGAAAGCCAAAGGCAGAGGTAATGAAACTTATTGAAGATGATTGTCATAAAGCCATTAATTTGCTGACCTGGACTTATGAAAACAGTGGCGATGCGAAAGTTACAGCTAACAAAGGAGCTGCATATGCACTTTTAGCCCATTTGTATTTATGGCGGGCCACCATGTCCAATGTTAGTTCAGACACGCCCAACCTGGTTGATGTAAATAGCGCAGATACTACGATTAACACACTAATCAATCGTGGTGGCTATACTTTAACTGATACGGCCAATTATAAGAATACTTTTATAGGTCGTTCTTCAGAAGGTATTTTTGAAATTAATATAAGCGAGAATACGTTGGAAGGTTCTAATAGTTCAATAGGTGGGGGCTTTTTAAACGAAAGCTATGTAAAAGGAAACGGTAATAATCCAAGGTACTTTGTGGTGCCCAGGTATCTGAAAGATCATTTTTCTACAACTACTGATATCAGATACACCAAAGGCTTTGATGTAACCCTGCCGGATAAGCCAGTGTGTCTGAAATATTCCAATGTGACATACAGAAATCCGGGGCAAAAGTTAAATCCATATTTAAGCAATAACATCATAATCTTCAGGTTAGGTGATATGAGATTGCTAAAAGCTGAAATCGCACTGTATAAGGGAGATGCCGCCACGGCTACTTCAATTATCAATACATTCAGAAGAAGGAATGATCCCAATCCTGTGTTGGTAGATAACGGCTTGTCTGTAAGCGATGTCATGGATGAATACATTATCGAACGCGGACGGGAAATGTATCTCGAAGGACACCTGTTTTATGATTTGCTACGCACCAGAAGGTATGGGTTCATCGTAGACTGGCTACCGGAAGACAGATTTAAAAAAGAAGGTTTTTACTGGCCTGTAGATCCCGCTTTGTTTAGGAACAATCCATTCTTAAAGCAAACTACATATTGGTTGGGTAAGGTGTAAATAATTAATTTTTATATTAAAAATCATGAAAAATACTATTTTAATATATATGTCGATTGTTTTACTGGCCATGTCGGCATGTAAAAAAGACGACTATAAAAGAGATGGGGGGCAGAGTAGTCCTTTTGTTGATATGACCACTTATGACTACCTAAAATCCAATCGTAATTTTGATTCATTGGTGAAAGTGATTGATAAGGCGGGTTTGAAAGATGCTGTAAATGGCGATGCTACCTTCTTTGCTACCACAAATTATGGAATAGCAGATTATGTAAAAGCGAAAAAATATCAAAAGAGCCTTCAACTCGGTAAAGAAAATTTTGATTTCGGAATCAAAGATATTCCGGCTCAGGAACTTAGTGATTCATTAAAAACTTACCTGTTTGCAGGTAAAATAAACAGGGATCAGATTAGCCTTGCCGGGAAGCTGTACAATAGCTTGTTAGGTGCCATTCCAAATGTCCAATATTTAATTAAGTTTAGACGATCTACTTTGGAATATACCCAGTATTTGAATTACATAGATTATGTTACCTATACCAAAGTGATAGGTACGCGCGATGATACGGAACCTGATCTGAATGCTATACCGGATAACCAAAAAGACAAAGCGGTAGACGTACAGACCTCCGGAATTATCACAAAAACAGGAATTGTTCATGTTTTAAACGGAAATCATAGGTTGTTTTTTAATGGACAATCGTTAGGGAATTAAACCATAAAATATTCAATCATGAAAATTAAATATATTTTAGGCATACTGTTTTTACTGAGTATTTATTCCTGCTCAAAAATTGAGAAAGGTTTTCAAAGTAATGCCATTCGCTATAAAGACAACGATATTTATGCTAAACGAGGCCTGATACTTTTTCAGTCTGACAGGATTAATGCAGATGGCTCTACACCGCCATTTACCTATAAAATGGTAAACCTCAGAAAAGAAGACGGTTCTCCTGCACCGGTAGAATTTTCTAAAGCCTATGAAATTCTGGTGTTTAAAGAGGGTACCAGTTTCGATGCAGAAAAGGATGTGACTGTTGATTTGTTGAACAAGAAAAGAGAAACGGTTAAAAGATTACCCATGTATTTCAACGAAAACAGCGGACAACTCACATTCAATAGGGCTTCAGCAAATTTACCATTGGGCAAGTATGTTTTTGATGTTGAAATGACAAACGTTACCGGAACAAAGCTTTTTCCAAAATTGGCAACGATAAATGTTGTAGACCCTGAAGGCGATGATTTATTTGTGGTTACGGATAATGTTTCGAATGCATTTCACGATGTTACAGGTGTGGCAACGCCTATGAAAAATCCCATTATTACCTGTACTAAAATCTCTAATAATGGTGCAAGGGCAATATTAAAAATGGTTGATAAAAATGGAAAGGTTTTTAACCCTAAGGCAGGCGAAATCATACAAAGAGGAGATCGGCCGATTTTTGAAAATTATGCAAAGTTTAATCCGGTTATAAAGACTGATACAGCCATGATTTGTGATTTTGAGGTAGCGCCTTTCCCACTGACCAAATATGTTACGCCAACAACAGATTGGGGCTTTTTAATGTATTACAGGATACCAAGTAACTTTGTCACCGTTGATGGTTTTCCTGCATCCCTCGGAACATTCTCTGTAAATCCCCGGTGGTCATGGCAATTAAAGCTTGAAGGAACATATGTAATACAGGTGAAATTTCCTGATGTAACAAAAAAATAGTATGTAAATTCAATTAAACAGAAAGGCAATTTCATATGGAATTGCCTTTCTGTATGAGTGGGGTTTCTAATTAAATAACCGTAAAAATAAATTTAGTAAAATTAAATGTTGAGGCAGTTTATTGCTCGCTTCTTTCAAAAACAAAATAAATGATTAGTTGTTCAACTGAGGTTTACTTAACTATTTAGTAATCTTAATATTAAATGTCAATTATAATTTTGTTTAACCACTAAATTTATTAAAATGATTAAAAACAGCTCAAAATTAATCTGCATCTGCTTAAGTACACTGGTGATGGCTTCATGTGGAAGTTCTCAAAAGGACAAACCTGCTGATACCACCATTACCAAGACAGAAACGGTTGTAACTGTACCGGAGAAGCAAGAAAATGCACCGGCAGGCAGTAGCTTTAGTATCACACCTGATAGTGCTGTTTTAGGCAAAAGCAAGGAAGCATTGGTTAAGGTAACTGAAGCAACTGCAGTAGAATTGCAGGATGCGGATGGTAAATCTACAGGTGCTGAACTTACTGTTAAACTGCAGGTTACCAATAAAAGTACCCTTGATGCTAAGAAATATTTCTCTGTTTCTGCCGCTGATGCCAGACTTGAATTGGATAATGGTACAGCGGTTCCCGGAAATAAAGAGAGCGGTAATACCGAACCTGAGCCGGAGGCTTCATCAGAAGCCGTATGGAAATTTAGCTTGCCTGCAGGCACCTCACCTAAAAAACTAAATTTTTTCGTAGATGGAACAAGGGTTTCAGTCGGATTAACAAAAAAATAAAATTAAGGCCCCAACTCAGGGGCTTTAATTTTTACAATTATTGTAAAAAATTCAAAAAATATTGTGTAACTCGATTATTATTTAAACCTTTGCACCTCAATAGAGTTATAGCCGTTTTAATACGCCTGAAATGATTAAACAATTTTTACATAAACTTTCTGCTTTCTCCGCGCAACTGGCGTTTGGAAAGAGTTTGTTTATTAATCGTTTTCAGCCTGTATTTTATTATCCCACAAGCCGGCAAAATTTCACGCCACGTATTTAGTACCTCCACTAAACGTTATGAGGAATTGATCCTCTCTAAAAACCCAATTAACAAGAATACTTATAATTTTTCGTTAGAAAACGAATGGATATTAACGAATTTATAGTGCAGGTTGCACTTCCTGAACATCGTGTATTTGCAGAAGAAATTGTAACTGAGATGGCTGAGTCTGCAAAAGCACGTGGCACCGGTATCGCCAAGCGTTCTCCAGACTATGTTGCTGGTAAAATGATCGAAGGCAAGGCCGTGATCGCTTTCCATAAAGATGGTACATGGGCCGGCTTTTGCTATATAGAAACGTGGAGCCATGGTCAGTTTGTGGCAAACTCCGGGTTAATTGTTTCTCCTAAATTCAGGAAGGCAGGTTTAGCGCACGCCATTAAGGAAAAGGTTTTTGACCTTTCCAGAAGTTTGTATCCCAAAGCAAAAATTTTCGGGTTAACCACAGGTTTGGCCGTAATGAAAATTAATTCCGACCTGGGCTACGAACCGGTTACCTATTCTGAGTTAACACAGGATGAGGAATTCTGGAAAGGCTGTCAGAGTTGCGTGAACTTTGAGATTCTGAAAATGAAGGAACGTAAAAACTGCATGTGCACGGCCATGTTATATGATCCTGCTACGCAGAAACATGATGCGGCCAAAAGATTTGCAGAAGAATTACAAAAGAAACCTAAATTATATGAGCGCTTCATGCGCATCAAGCAACGTTTAGTTGTAAAACCGAAACCCAAATCCGGGTTCAAGGCCTTGATGTTTTTATTTACCCTATTATTTCATAAATAATGAAAAAGAAAGTTGTTTTAGCTTTTAGCGGAGGTCTTGATACCTCATTTTGTTGTATTTATTTAGCACAGGATCGTGGCTTGGAAGTTCATTCAGTTATTGTAAATACCGGTGGTTTTTCTGAGGAAGAATTGCAGGAGATTGAGAAAAGAGCTTATGCTTTAGGTGTTGCTTCACATGCCGTAGTAGATGAAACAGAAAGTTATTACAACGACTGCATTAAATACCTGATTTTTGGTAATGTATTGAAAAATGCAACTTACCCGCTTTCCGTAAGTGCCGAACGTGTAAGTCAGGCTACGGCAATTGCCAACTATGTTAAAAAAGTGGGTGCAGATTATGTGGCGCACGGAAGTACCGGTGCAGGTAATGACCAGGTACGTTTTGATATGATTTTTAATATCCTGATCCCTGGAGTTGAAATCATTACACCCATTAGAGATTTAAAATTATCCCGTGAAGCGGAAATAGAATATTTAGCAGAACATGGTGTGGAATACAGTGCAGAAAAAGCCAGATATTCCATTAATAAAGGTTTATGGGGCACTTCTGTAGGTGGAAAGGAAACTTTAACCTCTCACGAAACTTTACCCGAAAGTGCCTGGCCAACGCAGGTTTCAGAAACTGAAGCACGCAAAATTGAATTAACTTTCGAAAAAGGTGAACTGGTTGCCATTGATGGTGAAACATTGGCACCTGTAAGCGCGATTCAAAAATTACAGGCCATTGCTCAACCCTTTGGAATTGGTCGCGATATACATGTTGGCGATACCATCATCGGGATTAAAGGCCGTGTGGG
The DNA here is from genome assembly GCF_026240075.1 of Pedobacter sp. MR22-3. Taxonomy (NCBI): domain Bacteria; kingdom Pseudomonadati; phylum Bacteroidota; class Sphingobacteriia; order Sphingobacteriales; family Sphingobacteriaceae; genus Pedobacter; species Pedobacter sp. MR22-3. The sequence goes on from NZ_JAPIVF010000002.1 coordinate 50,647, forward strand.
TTTCGAAGCTGCGGCACCGGTATTAATTATTAAAGCTCACCACACTTTAGAGAAACACACTTTAACCAAATGGCAGTTAAGCTGGAAAGAGCAATTGTCATCTTTTTACGGCAATTGGTTACATGAAGGTCAGTTCCACGATCCAATCATGCGGAATATTGAAGCTTTCTTAACCGATACGCAAAAGGTAGTAAGCGGCAAAGTATTTGTGGAGTTGTTGCCTTACCGTTTCCAGATTATTGGTATCGAATCGAACCACGATTTAATGAGCAATAAATTTGGCAGCTACGGCGAAATGAACAATGCCTGGAGCGGAGAAGATGTGAAAGGCTTCTCTAAAATCTTTGGTAACCAGGTCATGATCTGGCATAAAGTTAATAACGAGGCGTAGCCTCAAAGGCGCAAGGCAGAGGGTTTAAGGCTACATTAGCATTTAAACCTTAAACCTTAGGCCTCAAACCCTAAACCTTTTTAAATATGAAAATAAAAGCAGGAATAATTGGCGGTGCGGGTTACACTGGTGGTGAAATGCTTCGTATTCTGGTTAACCACCCAAATGTTGAGATTGCTTTCGTCAATAGTACCAGCAATGCCGGAAACCTAGTTTCTGATGTACACACTGATTTAATCGGAGATACAGATCTAAAATTTGTAAGTGATATTCCACAAGATATTGACGTATTGTTTTTATGTGTTGGCCATGGTGATGCAAAAAAGTTTTTAGCAGCCAATCCAATCAAGGAAAGCATTAAAATCATTGATCTATCTCAGGATTTCAGATTAACTGCAAATACCATTTTTTCGAATCCAGACTCCGGGCTCCCGACTAAAGACTTCACATACGGTTTACCCGAACTTAATCGCGAAGCAATAAAATCTGCCAAAAACATTGCAAATCCTGGCTGTTTTGCCACTTGTATCCAGTTAGGTTTATTACCTCTGGCTGCAAAAGGTTTAATCAATAGTGAAGTTCATATCAATGCAACTACGGGTTCAACAGGCGCTGGTCAAGGCTTAAATGCTACTTCACACTTTAGCTGGAGAAATAATAATTTATCTATCTACAAAGCTTTTGAGCATCAACACCTGAATGAGATTGGTGAAAGTTTGTTGCAGTTGCAGCCATCACTAACAGATCTTTTGAGTTTTATTCCGCAACGTGGTGCATTTACCAGAGGTATTTTAGCTTCCATGTATCTGGAAAGTGATTTAACTTTGGAAGAAGCACAACGCATTTTTGAAGAATATTACAGTAGCCATCCTTTCACGCATGTAAGCCGGCGAAATATCGATTTAAAACAGGTTGTTAATACCAATAAAGCGCTGGTCCACGTAGAGAAACACGGCGATAAATTATTTATCATCAGCATTATTGATAACCTCTTAAAAGGTGCCAGCGGACAAGCGGTTCAGAATATGAACCTAATGTTCGGACTGGAAGAAACAGCAGGGCTTAAATTGAAAGCGGCCTATTTTTAGTGATACGTTATAAGTTTTAAGTAATAAGTGTATGCAAAATTTTAAAGATTTAAAAGTATGGGATAAAGCCCACCAGCTTACACTTAGTATTTATAAGATTAGTGCGAGCTTCCCAAAAGAAGAAGTGTATAGTCTTACCAATCAACTCCGGCGGGCATCGGCATCAATACCAGCTAATATTGCCGAAGGCTGTGGGAAAAATTCACAGGCAGATTTGGCAAATTTTTTAAATATTTCTCTAGGTTCAGCAAATGAGACTGAATACTTTTTGATTTTATCTAAAGATTTAGACTACCTAGCTGAAGAACAATTTACAATTTTATCAAATAGTATTAATGAAGTTAAGGCAATGCTTATCAGTTTAATTTTGAAAGTTAGAACTAAGCACCAAAACCTATAACTTAAAACGTACAACTCATAACTCAAACAATGAACTTATTCGACGTTTATCCTCTTAACGATATAGAAATTACCAAAGCAGCCGGCAGCAATGTTTGGGATGCTAATGAACAAAAATATTTAGATCTATATGGTGGCCATGCCGTGATTTCCATTGGTCACACCCATCCGCATTATGTTAATCGCTTAACCGAGCAGTTAAACAAAGTTGGTTTTTACTCCAATTCAGTTAAAATTCCTTTACAGGTACAGCTGGCAGAAAAATTGGGTCAGCTTTCTGGTAAGAAAGATTACCAATTGTTTTTGGTAAATTCAGGAGCAGAAGCCAACGAAAATGCGCTAAAATTAGCCTCATTTTACAACGGCAGAAAGAAAGTGATTGCTTTCACCGGTGCTTTCCACGGACGTACATCATTGGCCGTATCGGTAACTGATAATCCGAAAATTGTTGCGCCGGTTAACCAGACGGAAAACGTAATCTTTTTACCTTTTAATAACGAGGTTGCTTTAGAAGAAACTTTCAAAGCGCAAGGCAATGAAATTTCGGCCGTAATTATTGAAGGTATTCAGGGTGTAGGTGGAATTAAGGAAGCTTCAAAAAGTTTCTTGCAGAAAATCCGTGCGCTTTGTGATGAATACAATTCGGTTTACATTGCCGATTCCGTTCAGTGTGGTTATGGCAGAACTGGTTTATTTTATTCACACGATTATGCCGGGGTTGAAGCCGATGTTTACACCATGGCCAAAGGAATGGGTAATGGATTTCCGGTAGCAGGAATTTCAATTGCCCCTAAGTTTAAACCATGGCATGGAGAATTAGGTACCACTTTTGGTGGTAATCACCTGGCCTGTGCAGCAGCATTAGCCGTTTTAGAGGTGATGGAGCAAGATAACCTCATGAAAAACGCCGAAGAAATCGGAAATTACTTAATTACAGAATTAAAAAAAATTGAACAGGTAGTTGAAGTTCGCGGTCGTGGATTAATGATTGGTATTGAATTGCCAGCCGAGCTTGCCCATGTTAAAAAAGAGTTATTATTCACCCACTATATTTTTACCGGCGAAGCAAAGCCGAATGTAATTCGCTTATTGCCGGCTTTGAATTTAACCAAGGCACATGCTGATGAATTTTTGGAAGCGTTTGCTTTAGTTTTAAGTTCTAAGTAGTACGTTTTAAGTACACAGGACTCTATTTATAAATTATTTTGGATGAGGAATACGAAACTTATAACGTATAACTTACTACTTACAACGTTTTAAAATGAAACTTTTCACTTCCGTGCACGATGTTCCAAGCATCAAGCAGTTTGTAAATGATGCGCTTGCCTTAAAGGCAAATCCTTATGCGCATCAGGATTTAGGTAAAAACAAGACCCTGGGTTTGGTTTTCATGAACCCAAGTCTGCGCACCCGTTTAAGTACCCAAAAGGCTGCTTTAAATTTAGGGATGAATGTGATGGTGATGAATCTGGATAAAGAAGGCTGGGCTTTAGAAACACAGGACGGTGTGGTGATGAATGGCTCAACCGTGGAGCACATCCGCGAAGCTGCTGCCGTAATGGGTCAATATTGCGATATTCTAGGCTTGCGATCTTTCCCTAAACTAAATAATCGTGAAGAAGATTATAGCGAAGATTTCTTTAATAAATTCGTGAAATATTGTGGAGTTCCTGTGGTAAGTTTAGAAAGTGCTACACGCCATCCTCTACAGAGCTTTGCTGATATCATTACCATTCACGAGACCTGGACGAACAAACCTGATGGACGTAAACCAAAGGTCGTTTTAGCCTGGGCACCTCATGTAAAGGCCTTGCCACAGGCTGTGCCAAATTCTTTTGCTGAATGGATGTGTCAGGCACAGGAAGAAGAAATGATCGATTTTACCATTGCTCAACCTGAAGGGTATGAACTTTCAGCAGATTTTACCAAAGGTGCCGATATTCAGTATAATATAGAGGCGGCATTGGCCGGAGCAGATTATGTATATGTAAAAAACTGGAGCAGCTATCAGGAATATGGTCAAGTATTAAATTATCCTGAAGGCTGGATGATGGACAATGAAAAGTTAAAATTCACCAATGATGCGAAAGTGATGCATTGTTTACCTGTTCGCAGAGATTTGGAATTATCATCTGAAATCTTAGATGGACCAAATTCATTAGTCATTCACGAAGCTGGTAACCGTTTATGGGCCGCACAAGCTGTAATTAAATCGATGCTGGAAGAATTGAAATAATCTGTTACGATTTGAAGGCCTATAACCTGCAACTTATCAGGAAGACAGCTTACGATCATAAAAATTATAATTATTTTTATACATGGCTAAGCCAATTACAAGTACTTTATCCGATTTCCATCAGGTGATTATCATGATCAACGATGCACGGAACAGGGCCTACAGTAAGGCAAACGCCGAGTTGGTAATGTTGTATTTTAATATTGGAAAAATTGTTTCTGAAAAAGTGTTGGCTGGAAATTGGGGTGATGGAACAGTAAATGATCTGGCAGATTATATCGCCGAAAAGCAACCGCTCTTAAAGGGATTTAACCGCCGCGGACTTTATAGAATGAAACAATTTTATGAAGTGTATAGCGATGAGCAAATTGTTTCGACACTGTTGACAAAATTGCAAGCTGATCATAACTTAAAAGTGTCACCAGTGGTGACACAATTAGAAAGCAGTATTTTTACTTTTTGCAAAAGGATATTATTAAAAATAAACTGGACACATCATCTGTTAATACTGTCAAAAACAAAAGGCATTGAAGAGAACCAGCACTCATTGCCGATTATGAAACCAAGTTGATTGATAAAAAACTGCTCGCAGAAAAATTGCATCAACTTTCTGAAATTTTTTATAGAAATGAACAATAAGCAACTGACCATCATCAAAATTGGTGGAAACGTCATCGATCACTCCGCAAACTTACATCAGTTTTTGCTGGATTTTACCGCTTTGCCAGGCGATAAAATCCTGGTTCATGGTGGTGGCAAAATCGCAACAGAACTGGGCGAAAGTTTAGGCATCGAAGCGAAAATGGTGGATGGTCGCCGGATTACCGATATTGAAACCTTGCGAATTGTTACCATGGTTTATGCAGGATTAATTAATAAAAATATGGTTGCCCAGTTGCAGGCCAAGGGTAGCAATGCCATTGGTTTAACCGGTGCGGACGGAAATATCATTCAGGCAAAAAAACGTCCTGTGAAAGAGATCGATTATGGTTTTGTAGGTGATTTGGATGAAAAATCTGTCTCTGCCGAAACCTTAAGTAAATTATTGCAAGCCGGATTGGTTCCTGTTTTATGTGCCATTACACATGATGGAGAAACCCAACTGTTAAATACCAACGCTGATACCATTGCATCATCGGTTGCGGTAGCCATGTCTGCTTTATACGAAACGCGTTTGGTATATTGCTTCGAGAAAAAAGGTGTGTTGAAAGATGTAAATGATGATGATTCTGTAGTTAGAGAAATCAAAGCAGATGAATTTGAAGGACTTAAAGCTGATGGAACTGTGCAGGGCGGAATGATTCCAAAATTACACAATGCTTTCGAGGCCATTAAAAAAGGTGTTTCTGCCGTTTATATTGGCAAAGCCGATGAATTAGCAGAACTGGCTGATGGAACGTTTGGCACCAAAATGCTGAAGTAAAGGTAGAGAAGAAAGGCTGAAGGTTCTGGGATTAGAAAGTAAAAGAAACCGATGAATTCTGCTTTTGCCATTTAAACCTGATAGTAGTGGAAAGCTCCCGATTTTTCATCGGGACTTGTAACGAATAGCAGGACTGAACATCAATAGAATTGCTGAAATTGCTTTTCAAAAAATATATAAATCTGTGTAATCAAATCACTGTGTAATCAACCCGCAGGAAAATTAAGAATCATGACAAAAAAAATAGCCATCATTGGTAGCGGAAATATAGGTTTATCTTTAGCCAAAGGTTTGGTAAAGGCCGACTTTGCTCAAGCGGGCGATATTACACTTACCCGTAGAAATATTGATCATTTAAAATCTTTCGCCGAATCTGGATTTGTAGTGAGCAATAATAATAAAGAGGCTGTTTCCAAAGCTGATGTTGTCATCCTCGCCGTTTTGCCGCAACAGTTAAACACCGTTTTAGATGAAATCAATGCGCCGATAGATTCGGCTAAACATTTGGTTATTTCTGTAATTTCCGGTGTCAGCTGTGCTGCGGTTCGAGCGAAACTGGGTGAGGATGTAGAAGTGATTCGTGTAATGCCAAACACGGCAATTGCCATCGGACAATCGATGACTTGCATGGCCAGTGATAATGCCTCGGCTGAAAATATTGCGGATGTGACCAAAATGTTCGAAACGGTAGGCTCGGTAGTTAAAATAAACGAAGATTTAATGACTTCTGCTACCGCACTTTGTGCCTGTGGGATTGCCTTTTTTTTAAGGGCGATCCGGGCAGCATCGCAGGGTGGCGTAGAAATTGGTTTCCATGCCGATGAAGCACTTAAAATGGCTGTTCAAACGGCAAAAGGAGCGGCCGATTTACTTTTATTGCATGGTACACACCCGGAATCAGAAATAGATAAAGTAACTTCGCCGAAAGGTTGTACCATTGCCGGTTTAAACGAAATGGAACACAATGGTTTTAGCTCATCATTAATAAAGGGAATTAAACTTTCGGCCTTAAAAGCCGGGAATTTATATACCAAGGAAAGCTAAAAGCAGAAAGACTAAAGCTGAAAGCAAAATAAAAAGTATCATGCATGTTAAGATGAAAATTGTCTTGATGCCTGATACTCATTACTTGATACTATGTCATTAGAAAATATACAAAAGGAAAGTCTGGATTTATTGCGTCAATTGATTCGTATCCAGTCTTTTAGTAAAGAAGAAGATAGAACGGCTAATTTAATTGCGCAGTTTTTGGATGAGCGGGGCGTTAAAACCCACCGCAAAATGAATAATGTTTGGGCATATAACAAACATTTTGATGCGAAGAAACCAACACTGTTGCTCAATTCCCATCATGATACGGTAAAGCCAAATTCTGGTTATACCCGTGATCCTTACGATGCAGCCATTGAAGGAGATAAATTATTCGGCTTGGGCAGTAATGATGCTGGTGGTTGCCTGGTTTCCTTAATCGGTACGTTTTTATATTATTATGAACAGGAAAATTTAAAATATAACATCTGTTTGGCCGCAACGGCGGAAGAAGAAATTTCCGGTAATAACGGATTAGAATTGGTTCTGCCTGATTTAGGTGAATTGGAATTCGGAATTGTGGGTGAACCGACAGAAATGAATTTAGCCATTGCTGAACGTGGATTATTAGTATTGGATTGTGTTTCTCATGGCAAAGCAGGTCATGCGGCACGTGAAGAAGGTGAAAATGCCATTTACAAAGCATTGGCAGCTATCGAATGGTTCAGGAATTATCAGTTCCCGAAAGTCTCTGAGGTTTTTGGTCCGCTGAAAATGACGGTTACCATTATCAATGCGGGTTCGCAGCATAATGTGGTTCCGGCAAATTGTACTTTTACAGTAGATGTCCGGGTGACTGATGCATATACCAACGAAGAAGTTTTAGAAATTATCCGGGCCAATGTAGATTGTGATGTTACGCCACGATCTATCCGTTTAAAGCCATCATCAATCGATAAAAACCATCCTGTAGTTCAGGCTGGTATGGCATTGGGTAAAACCACTTATGGTTCGCCAACAACATCCGATCAGGCTTTATTAGATATTCCATCTGTAAAATGCGGACCAGGTTTTTCTGGCCGCTCGCACATGGCTGATGAGTTTTTGTATGTGAGGGAAGTAGCAGAAGGTGTGGAAGGATATGTGAATATGCTGAAACCGGTTATTGAAGGTTAATGGTTTTAAGTTGAGGGCGTAAGGTTCAGGTGTGAAACTTAAATGCCCCCTTTATCTTTTAAAAGACTCAAAAACCTTTGTGCTTAGTGTCTTTGTGGTAAAAATAGCCTTGTGTTCTCTGAAAAACTTCATGAACTCTGTGCTAAAATTATAAAATAGCTTGGCGCACTTTGCGAAAAAACTTAGTGCCCTTTGCGGTTAAATAGATTTAAAATGAAAATCTGGCAAAAAAATACAGACGTAAATAAATTTGTAGAAACCTTTACGGTTGGAAAAGACCGTGAACTGGATCTACAAATGGCAAAATTTGATGTGTTGGGCTCTCTGGCCCATACGCAAATGTTGGAAACCATTAACCTGCTTACTGCTGATGAATTAAAAAACGTTCAACAGGAATTGAAAAATATTTATGCTGAAATTGAGGCTGGAAATTTCACTATTGAAGATACCGTAGAAGATGTTCATTCGCAGGTAGAATGGTTGCTTACGCAGCGAATTGGTGAGGCAGGAAAGAAAATCCACAGCGGACGCTCACGTAATGATCAGGTTTTGGTTGATTTAAAGCTATTTTTCAGGGCTTGTATTGAAGATATGGTCAATCAGACATCAACCTTGTTTAACCAATTAATCGAATTAAGTAATACACACCAAGATAAATTGATGCCAGGCTACACGCATTTGCAGATTGCCATGCCATCATCATTCGGACTATGGTTTGGTGCCTATGCGGAAAGCCTTGCCGATGATCTTGAACTGATGCTTGCTGCCTGGAAAATTACCAATAAAAATCCATTGGGTTCTGCCGCTGGTTATGGTTCGTCATTCCCATTAAACAGAACTTTAACGACTGAATTATTAGGATTCGAAAGTTTAAACTACAATGTGGTTTATGCGCAGATGGGGCGTGGAAAAACAGAAAGAATTTTGGCACAGGCCATGAGTTCCATTGCGGCTACTTTGGCCAAAATGGCAATGGATGTATGTTTATTCATCAACCAGAATTTCAGTTTCATTAGTTTTCCGGCAGAACTGACTACAGGTTCGAGTATTATGCCGCACAAGAAAAATCCGGATGTTTTTGAACTGATTCGTTCACGTTGCAATAAAATACAGGCTTTGCCCAATGAAATTGCCATGATGATCACCAATTTGCCATCAGGTTATCACAGAGATTTACAATTGCTGAAAGAAAATCTTTTTCCAGCCATTACTTCCCTGAATGAATGTTTGGAGATCGCTACATTTATGTTTCAAAACATCACCATCAAGGATGACATCTTAAAAGATAAAAAATACGATTATCTGTTTAGTGTAGAGGTGGTTAATGAACTGGCGTTGCAGGGGGTTCCATTCAGGGAAGCATATAAAATTGTAGGCGAACAGATTGAAAATGGTACCTTTGCACCATCAAGTGAGATCAAACATACACATGAAGGCAGTATTGGCAACCTTTGTAACGAGCAGATTACGGCAGCAATGCAGCAGGTTTTAGCTCAGTTTGGTTTTAAAAAAGTGAATAAAGCAATAGAAGATTTAATAGCATAATATGAAAGTTTCAGTATTAGCCAGTGCATTAATTGGCTCAGAAATTATAAAAATTGGCAATGAAGTTAACGAAATGAAACGCAAAGGCGCTTCAATCGCTAACTTAACCATCGGTGATTTCGATTCGAATATTTACCCGATACCAAGCGAATTGAAAGCCGGAATTGTAGATGCATACCATGCAAATCAAACTAACTATCCTCCTGCAGATGGCGTTTTACAATTACGCGAAACCGTTTCTGAATTACTGAAAGATAGATTCGGATTGGAATACAATACAAACAGTATTTTGGTTTCAGGCGGTTCCCGTCCGTTAATTTATGCAACTTATTTAGCCTTAATCGATCCGGGAGATACCGTTGTTTTTCCGGCACCCTCCTGGAATAACAATCACTATTGCCACTTAACTTCGGCTAAAACTATTGCTGTAGAAACTGATGCTGCGCATAATTTTATGCCAACAGCTGCACAATTAAAACCGCATTTAAAAGGAGCAACTTTATTGGCTTTATGTTCGCCATTAAATCCAACCGGAACCATGTTTGATGCAAATTCGCTTGCTGAAATCTGTGATGCGGTTTTAGAAGAAAATGCTTCGCGTGGCGCAGATGAAAAACCATTGTACATGATGTATGATCAGATTTATTCCCTTTTAACTTTTGGCAAAGCCCATGTAAATCCGGTTTCTTTACGTCCGGCGATGCGTGAGTTTACCGTATTTGTGGATGGCAGTTCTAAGTGTTTAGCTGCAACCGGCGTGCGTGTAGGCTGGGGTTTTGGTCCGGAAGATATTATCAACAGGATGAAAGCATTGGTTGGGCACATGGGTGCCTGGGCACCTAAGGCTGAGCAGGTGGCTATGTCAAATTACTTTAATAATAAAGTACAGGTTGATACTTTCTTAACCAGTTTTAAGAGCCAGATTCAGGATAGTTTGAATGCCCTTTATAATGGCTTTAACGAATTAAAGAATGAAGGCTTTAATGTGGAAGCTGTAGAGCCGATGGGTGCCATTTATTTAACCATTAAAATCGACTATATCGGAAAAACCACTGAAGATGGTCAGGTTTTAAAAGACAGTGCAGATGTGAATTTCTACCTGATCAAAGAAGCTGGCGCAGCTTTAGTTCCTTTTTCTGCCTTCGGAAATGCAGATAGTATGCCTTGGTTCAGGGCATCAGTTGGTGCTTGTACTTTGCAGGATATTAAAGATATGTTGCCAAGGATTAAAGCGGCATTGAGTAAATTGAAATAAGATTATAAATAGATAAAAAAACCTCTTCAATTAATTTTGAAGAGGTTTTTTTAGTTTGATCGTCATTTGGGGCACATGCAACGTAGTTGAGAAATCTAATATAAATCTCTCCATTTTCCATATGCTTCAGTCGAGATGACGACTTTTCTATAGACTAAGGACTTTGGACTAAAGACTCAACACTCCACGCTAATCCTCCCTGCTTCCATCATCAGCCATTCTCACCATTTTAGGCTCGAATTTAGCGATAACATCAACCAGTTCAGTTTGTGCTGCCATCACTTTGTCAATGTCTTTATAGGCCATTGGTGCCTCATCTAAACCTGCGCCGATTAAAGTGACATGATGGTCTTTCAAAATGGCCTTCATATCTGATTTCGTAATCGATTGAATCGCTTTTGTTCGGCTCATTTGTCTACCTGCACCATGCGAAGCAGAATTGATGGCATTCACTTCACCTTTTCCCCTAACTAAAAATCCTGGTGCAGTCATACTTCCCGGGATGATCCCCATCACGCCTTTACCGGCAGGCGTTGCACCTTTTCGGTGAACAATTACTTCTTCGCCATCAAGCATTTCTTTCCAGGCAAAATTATGATGGTTTTCTACTTTGGCCAAAACTTTGGCACCAATGGCTTTAGTCAACCTTTTATGGATCACTTCATGACAGGCTGATGCATAATCGCCGGCTAAATTCATGGCAATCCAATATTCTTGTCCTTCGGAAGTGTTTAAGTCAAGGTAAGCCAGATTTACAGCCTCCTTAGGCAATTTACAGATCTCTTTAGCCAGTTTAGTATAATGACCAGCAATTGTTGCGCCAAGGCCTCGTGAACCTGAATGCGTTAATAAAGCCACATAACGGCCTTTATCAATGTTTAAAATTTCATCTCGTTCTGCGAAGTCAATGATCCCCCATTCCACAAAGTGATTTCCACCACCCGAAGTACCCAATTGTGCCCAGGCTTTTCCATGCAGGTTTTTCAGGAAAGGAATGCTGTTGAAAGCCCCGTTCTCTAAAACCTCATGATCTGCTTTTTCATCACCTTTAAAATTTTGACCTGCACCAAATTTGGTAAAAGCAATCAGTTCCCGTTTGTACATGGCATCTTTACCGAAATAATGTTTTTCGGGAATATCAAAAATACTCAAAGCCATCCGGCAACCGATATCTACACCTACTCCATAAGGAATAATCGCATTTCTCGTAGCCAATACGCCACCGATGGGCAAACCATAACCTTGGTGGGCATCAGGCATTAATGCACCTGCAACCGTAACCGGTAATTTCATGGCAATATCCATTTGGTTTCTTGCGCCTTCTTCAATGTAATCAGGACCAAATACCGCGTAGGGTTTAACATGGTTTACCAGTTCGATGGTTTCATCTTTTGGCGCATTGGCTTCCTCAATCAAGGCTGTTGCCAAAGTGTTCAATATTTCATCATCCAAAAAACTTTCCGGATAATCTTTTACTTTCTTAAATAAGGCCAATAATTCTTTTTCTTCAATATCCGCAAAATTTTCTTTCACGATAGCTAATGCTAAGCCTACTATTTTTCCTTCGGTATAACCTATTTCGATCAGGTTATTACCTGTGATGTTGTTGTTCATTTTTTTCTACATTAATCCCCGGCAGGCAACATTCACCTAACCGAGGGTTTCTAAATTTATTTTATTTTACGAAGATCTGTTTCAATTGATCTACAATTTGTCCACTGCCAGATAAGCTGATGTTATTGATTTTCTCTGCGATTTTCTCTACGTATTCCATCTCTTTCAACTTATACAACATGCTGTTGTCTTCCATTAATTTGGCAGTATTCAACAAACTTCTGGTCGAGGCCGTTTCTTCTCTGCGGGTAATGATATTGGCTTGTGCCCGTTTTTCAGCAACTAAAACCTGGTTCATAATCTCCTTCACGTCACCTGGTAAAACAATGTCTTTAACACCACAGTTGGTCAATTTTACACCTAAGCTTTCAACCTTATCCAATGTGGTGGCCATTACCATTTCGGCAATTTTTTCCTTGCTTTCCATCAATTCGTCAAAAGTCATAAGGCCAATAGATTCTCTTAATGCCAATTGCATGGTGATGTACAATTGTTTTTCGAATTCCTTGTTCTCCAATAACGCCCTGATGATATCATCAACTTTATACTGAATGCTGAAGTTTACCCTCAATTGTGCTTTATCTTTGGTTAAGATTTCTTGTCCAAGAATTTCCATGTTCAATTGTCTCATATCAGTTTTTAAAACATGAATTGTAGTGGCATTTTTCCAGTACAAATAGTTTCCTGCACCCACTATTTTTTCAAATTTTCCATCGATAAATAACAATCCTTTTTCGTATGATTCTACTTTGTTGGCCCTGATGTAATTTATTAAGGGTGCTTTGTCCAATAAGTTTTTATCAATTGTTTCGTCAATATTAATGTTGCTGATGTTTACCTTAACAAAGTTGTATTCTGATAAACCTTTCCAGATGGCATGTTTACCTGCGGTTAATACACTTTTAAAATTGTTATTTCTGTAAACCAAAGCCAACTCATTATCAGCTACTTCAACAACATGCACTAAGTTTACAAAGTCGTTGTTCATTAACAAAACTTCTAACTCTGCAATGGTGAAGCAATATTCCTTGCCCATGTCGTATACGGTAATGTCTTCGCCAAAACCTAACCAGTAAGTTCCTGCAGTTAATACGCTTTTTAATTTTCCTTTTTTAAACACCAATCCAACATAATTGGTGTTAATGGTTACTCTTTTCATGTTTTCTGGAGTTAAAATTTATTTTATAATTATTTATTCTTTTAAAAGCGTTGCGGAAAAACATTTACCTGTTTTCTGCGGAAGTAAAAGTTTATCAAGCTTGTTTAAAAATGAAACTAATTTCTCTAATTGGGTTAGTGCTCCTGAGAACATTTTACCTTTTAGATTTAACCTTTTTGATTTTTAAATCTCTTCTTGCTGCGCTGATCCTTACTGAGCAAAACACAGATTTGCTTTTTTGATTTCGAAAAATCTTGAAGCCAAATGCGGTTTCGCAACGCTGGTTTTGAGAAATTTAAAGTATCTCTTCTTTTTAGATGGAACCTAAATCCATTGCATTACCATTTTGCTATTCCAAGTGGTATTTGGAAGCAGGATTCGAACCTGCATGTTTGGTTGTTACGCTAACCCCTGAGCTATTCCGATTTCCCGGAAGTGGGATTCGAACCCACGACACACAACGTGTTTTAGACAATCTATCATAATTTCTATCAGAATATGCTGCGCAAAAGCGTGAATACTTTGGGGCTGTTTCGAAACCCGCAACTATGGATAGTCATTATTTAGTATTGCCATCCCTTTCGGAATATCTTATATATGATGATTAATATTTCTCAAAGAACTTTATCGACTGGCGACATTACAAAGATGCCACCACTATTACGCGCTACATTTGCACAGATAAAAATATTTAGCAGATCATTTTTAAGTGTTTGATAATTAAATAAATAAATTTTATTTATTGCGTAGAATAGCTCTTTTAATCATAAACTACGCAAATGTGTTGCGTAGTAGTAAAACTCTTTCTTATATTTAGATCAGCGAAATCAACAGATTTTTAGCAGAAACCCAAATCCACTCCAAAATGGCTGTAAATAAACTGGCACTGATCCGTTACAAAACCATCGATGATTGCTTAAGAAACCGTTTCCGAAAATGGACATTAGAAGATATTATCGAGAAAGTATCAGAAACCTTATACGAATTGGAAGGTATCACATCAGGGGTAAGCAAAAGAACTATCCAGGCTGATATTCAACTGATGCGGAGTGATAAACTGGGCTATAATGCTCCAATTGTAGTGAAAGACAAACGATTTTATGCTTACGAAGATCCGGCTTTCAGCATTACCAAAGCACCGATCAATAATGCCGACGTGGATAAAATGAAGGAGATTGTTGGGGTATTAAAGCAGTTTAATGCTTTTAATTATTTCGATGAAATGAGTGATATGATTGCACGATTGGAGAATAACCTTAACAAATCAACCAAGCAAAGTGGCAATCATATCCAGTTGGAAAGCAATAAACTGGTTAAAGGATTAGACTGCATTCCGCCATTATACCAGGCGGTTTTAAATAAGCGTTCACTGCTGATCGAATATAAATCTTTCAAGGCGCAGCAGGCTCAACAGGGCATTTATTATCCGTATCTGTTAAAGGAATATAGAAACAGGTGGTTTTTGATCTGTAAAAAAAAAAAACGAGCTGGAATCCTGAACCTTGCCTTAGATAGGATAATAGAATTTCAAGAACTGCCCAACGAAGAATTTGTTGCTTACAAAGGGGTAGATTTCGACCGCTATTATGAAGATTTAATTGGCGTAAGCAAGAGCGAACGTGACCGTGCACAAAAAGTAATTCTCGAATTTACCAATGACCATGCACCATATGTGGTAACTAAACCCTTGCACCATTCTCAGGTTGTATTAAATAAGAATGAAAAAACTACCACCTTCAGGATTGATGTCGTATTAAACTATGAACTGGAGCGTGAAATTCTGGGTTTTGGAGAATGCGTTAAAGTGCTAGCCCCAAGAATATTGATTGCTAAAATCAAAAGAAGATTGGCGCAAACTTATCAGCGATATGAAATAGAAAAAATGCAGACGCTAAAATAATTAGCTCTTAAACCTGGTCAATTGGTGCATTTACTAATGAATCATATTAACCTTTATTTCATGTTTAAACAAGGTGAAATTTTTTACCGAGTGTAGCGAATATGAAATGGGATAAGAAATGGCTGTATTGTTAAATATTTCAAATTCTTTGTTTGCAGCTTTTATCTCTTCTGAGCCTTTAGCAATCTTGATAAAAGACTTTTCGCTTCCTCCCCTGGCATAAAAAGTAACTTTTGCTGTGCTTAAGGATTGAATTTGTGCGGGTGTTAATTCCTGTTTTAAAAGCACGGCTTTTAGCGCATTTTTGAGGATGGCATAATCGGTATCAGCTTCGGCTAAAATTAAAGTATTATTTCCATACATCACACTATTAATATAGTATGCATTATTCGTGGTGTTTATCTTTTCTACATCCGCTATGGATAATAATTCGGTTTTAGTGGGCAAGTCCATATCAAGTGAAAACTTAATATGGTTGGAGAAAAAGTATGCAGCGTGTTTTTTGGTGATCCTTGTAGATGTTGTAATTCCAATTTTTTCAAATATTGATTTTACATCATCGTTGTTCGATAAATAATACTTTATTACATTATAATCCTTAAATTCATCTTCTGTATAGGCCAGACTTTCATTATCATTTTTAATCGGCAGGCTTTTGGCATAAGCAGCAATCTTTTCTGAGGAGGGAACATCTTTAAAACTGTTGTTGATCTCACCAACAAGAGAAGTAGAAGCAGTAATGGGCAACGGGGTATATTTATCTTTTAACGACACTACTTCAAGATCGTTCCCATTCTCCCTGATGGTGAAGATTGCTCCTGGAAAAACTTGTTTAACGTTAAGATCATCAACAATAAAGGAATCGAATTTCCAGGTTATTACTTCTGTCTTATCTATTTCTGTAGGATTAACAGGCTCAGGAACTGGAACCGTATCATTAGCTTTCTTACAGGAAACCACAAATAAAAGTGTAGAAACAACCAAAAAATAATTTATTTTATTTTTCATCAAGTGCATCAGTATTAGGTATAAAAACGCTCGAATCTACACAATTTTTGAGTTCAAAAATCTGTTCTTAAGTTATGATTATGTTACGGGTACATAAATAAATCTTACAGGTTCTTCTGTCATTTAAACTTCAGCCTCAGGACTGGAAACTCCCAACTAACTCTTAAACTCGCTTGTTTTGTGGAAATCGATATCCGGATAATCCTGTTTAGTTAAATTAATCATGTATTCACTATCAGCCAGATAAACAGGATTGGCTTCTTTATCAAAGCCAATGTGCTGTTGTTTACGTTTTACAAATTCATCCAGTTTCTTTTTATCAGTTGAAGTTACCCAACTTGAGCGGGTATAACTTAAGGTACGGAAACGGCATTTTGCGCCATATTCATGTTCCAAACGGAAATTGATTACCTCAAACTGAAGTTCACCTACGGCACCAATTACTTTACGATTTCCGGGCTGCATTACAAATAGCTGCGCCACACCTTCATCCGTTAACTGCTCAATACCTTTTTCCAATTGTTTGGTGCGCATCGGATCCATGTTTTCTACTTCTTTAAAGATAGATGGAGAGAAACTTGGAATGCCCTTAAACTGCAGTTTTTCGCCTTCAGTTAAGGTATCGCCAATTTTAAAGTTGCCACTATCATATAAACCCACCACGTCACCTGGCCAGGCCTCTTCCACAATACTTTTCTCGTTGGCCATGAAATCCATCGGATTGGAGAATTTCAGTTTTTTATCCTGACGGGTATGGTAGTAAAATTTATTTCGCTCAAATTTGCCTGAACAAATACGCAGGAAAGCAATTCTGTCGCGGTGTTTCGGATCAAGGTTGGCATGAATTTTAAATACAAATCCACTGAAATTTTTCTCTTCAACCAATACATCTCTTTCTTCAGCCTCACGTAATCTCGGACTAGGGGCGATATCAATAAAAGTATCTAAAAGCTCTTTGATCCCGAAGTTGTTGATGGCACTGCCAAAAAATACCGGTGCCACTAAGCCTTCCGTGTATAAATCTTTGTCGATTTTGCCATAAATGCCGTCAACCAGTTCTACATCATCTTTTAAGGTGTTGATTTCGTTTTCCTTCAGGTAATTTAATAAGGAGGGGTCATTTAAGTCACTGGCCGCCACAACTGAATCGGTTACTTTTGTTTTATCAGAATTGAATAAATTCAAGTGTTTATTGTAAATGCTGTAAACGCCTTTAAAGGTGTGGCCCTGTCCGATAGGCCATGAAAGCGGGCATAAGCTGATGTTCAGTTTTTCCTCAATTTCATCCAGTAAATCATAAGCCTCTTTACCTTCGCGGTCCATTTTGTTAATGAAGATGATAACCGGGGTGTTCCGCATGCGGCAAACCGACATGAGCTTTTCTGTTTGTTCCTCAACACCTTTCACACAATCAACCACCAGAATAACGCTGTCTACCGCTGATAAAGTTCTGTAAGTATCTTCGGCAAAATCCTTGTGACCAGGTGTATCCAGGATGTTGATCCGTTTTCCACTATACTCAAAACCCATTACGGATGTAGCCACCGAGATACCACGTTGCTTTTCAATTTCCATAAAGTCGGAAGTATTGCTTTGGTTGGCTTTGTTCCGTTTTACTGCACCTGCAGTATTGATCGCACCACCAAAGAGCAGGAATTTTTCCGTCAAAGTGGTTTTGCCCGCATCGGGGTGACTAATAATGGCAAAGGTTTTACGTTTTTCTATTTCAGGGTTAAGCATAATAAAATGTTGGGTGTAAAGGGAGATGAAACCTGGTTAAAGGAATTTAACAGCGATAAGATTTGAGTATTGTTGTTTCATCAGGCCGCAAAGATAATAAAAAGCTTTATCATTAATTGTTAGGTTGTTGTATTGTTTTATTGTTGAGGTGGATAGATTTAGAAAATGATTTGGAAAAGTAAGGACAGTGGTTCATTTGTTATTGAAGCCCTGCCATACACTAATAGCTCCGATAGAAAACCTGTGAAACAAGCAAGCACACCAAAATATAGCATAAACCGTTGCTTAAATCGGAGGCTGCCGTTTCTGTCAGGTTTAGTTTGCTTATGCAGTAATTCTATTGAGGTTTTTATTCTGCGAATGATGATATTATCGATTAAATAAACATTAGACCAAAAATATCCACCTAAAATTAAATTTTCTCATCAATCATTCTTTAGTTTTGTACTAAAATGTTTAGCTTTATTCGTCCCTCCGTTTATTACCAACTAAAATTTTACTGCTAATGCCCACTCTGGAAGAAACATCTATGCCCGCTGAGATCGCGGCAAAATTTGTGAATTATACCGCTAAGCACGTTTTCTTAACCGGGAAAGCTGGTACAGGTAAAACTACCTTTTTAAGAAAACTCATTCAGCTTACGCACAAAAAAGCAATGATTTGTGCGCCAACGGGTATTGCTGCCATTAATGCCGCCGGTGTAACCATTCATTCTCTTTTTCAGCTGCCGTTTGGTGCGTTTTTTCCGGATGCGGCGGCAGGTATTATCAGTCAGAATATCACTTTTAATTTTAATACACCCAAAACCATTGTGAAGCATTTAAATATGCAGGGCAATAAGCGGCGGATGATTCAGGAATTAGAATTACTGGTCATTGATGAAGTCAGTATGTTGCGTGCCGATATGCTGGATGCAATTGATTTTTCTCTTCGATATATCCGCAGAAACAGAAATATACCTTTCGGAGGTGTTCAGCTACTTTTTATTGGTGATTTGCACCAGTTGCCACCAGTAGTGAAAAATGATGAATGGCGGGTGATGGCCGGCTTTTATAAGAGCATTTATTTTTTTGATGCACTGGCTTTGCAGGAAAATCCACCGGTTTACATCGAGCTGGATAAAATCTACCGTCAGAATGATAGCGTATTTATTAATTTACTGAACAACTTACGAAATAATCAGATTACTGCTGAGGATACGGCTTTGCTGAAGCAACATTTCAGACAGGATTTTAAACCGGATACTGATGAAAATTATATTACGCTAACCACGCATAATAATAAGGCAGATACAATTAACAGAGAAAGGTTAACGCAGTTAAAAACGAAATCCTATTTCTTTGATGCCAAAATTACCGGTGATTTTAATGAACATGCCTATCCCAATGATAAACGCCTGGAACTTAAAGTGGGGGCACAAATCATGTTCATTAAAAATGATATGACGGCCGAGAAGCGATATTACAATGGTAAAATAGGTGTGGTTCATCATATTGAAAAGGATGTGGTAGAAATTGAATTGCCGGAAGACAAGGTGGTGATTCAGATTTCGCCTTATACCTGGGAAAATGTCAAGTATAAACTGAATGAAGCGACCAATGAAATCGATGAAAATGTTGCTGGCTCATTTGTACAATATCCGATTAAACTGGCCTGGGCCATTACGGTACATAAAAGTCAGGGTTTAACCTTTGATAAAGCCATCATCGATATTGGAGATGCTTTTGCACCCGGACAGGCTTATGTTGCCCTTTCGCGTTTACGTTCATTAAAAGGCTTGGTATTAACTTCTCACCTGCGTGAAACCGGTCTGCAGCAGGATCAGAATATTCATTATTTTTCTAAAACGAAACAACCAAATGAAGTGCTGAATCAGCGGATCAGTTTGGAGAGCTATGATTTTATCAGAACTTATTTATTGTCGGCTTTTGACCTGAACCTGGTGAGGTATTACCTGAAGGAACATGTTCAGACTTTTGATAAAAGTGAGGCCAAATCCACCAAGCAGCGTTATGATGAGTGGACGATGAATCTCTACCGTGATTTTCAGAAAATAGCGGCAACGGCTGATACCTTTATCAATCAACTGAAAAACCTGTTCGCTCAACAAACTGAACACACTTTATTTAATGTTTCAAAAAGGGTAGGGGCTGCATTAAAATATTTCAATCCGCTAATTAAGGGTGTTTCAGATCAGTTATTAGCTCATATTGAGGCGGTAAAAGAAGAAAAACAGATTAAAACTTATCTGACAGAGTTGCTGGAACTGGAGATACTGGTGTATGAACAGCTGAAGAAAATGCATAAAAGCAAGGCCTTACTGCAGGCAATTATCGATGGTAAGGAGTTTAGCAAGGCAGATACAGATGCGTTATTAAATGCCTCAGAAAGAAACCGGCAGCTGCAAAAGGCCATTCAGTTGAAAGGTGAAACACTGAAGGTAAAGTCTGCAGTGGAGAAAAAGAAAAAGGAGCCTAAAATTGATACCAAGCTGGTAAGCTTCGAACTTTATGAGCAGGGAAAAACTATTAATGAAATCGCCAAAGAACGTGGCTTTTCTGCGGGCACCATTGAAGGCCATTTAGCCTATTATGTTTCTACACAACAATTAGATGTGAGTAAGCTGGTAAAGCCTAACAAAATTAAGAATATTACGGATGCGGTAGAAAGCCAGAAAACAAAATCGATGGCTACCATAAGGGAGTTTTTGGGAAAGGATTATTCTTTCGGGGAGATTAAGTTGGTGCTGGCGTCGTTGTTCCCATCCGAGGAATAGATCGATGTTTTTACCACAGAGCGAACAGAGTGAGGCACAGAGAACACAAAGGATTATGAAAGAGGATTTATTAACTAGGACCATTATTGGATTGGCTATAGATATTCACACAGCTCTTGGCCCTGGATTGCTTGAGAGTGCTTACAAGGAATGTCTGTTTTATAAAATTGATAAAGCAGGTTTTCAGGTTGAAAAAGAAAAAATAATGCCTTTGTTCTTTGAAGAGGTAAGTTTGGATTGTGGCTATCGAATTGATCTCTTGGTAGAGAATAAGTTGGTTTTAGAATTGAAAAGTGTTGAAGGCTTAAATGATATTCATTTAGCACAAACCTTAAC
This sequence comes from Pedobacter sp. MR22-3, assembly GCF_026240075.1. NCBI lineage: Bacteria > Pseudomonadati > Bacteroidota > Sphingobacteriia > Sphingobacteriales > Sphingobacteriaceae > Pedobacter > Pedobacter sp. MR22-3. Next base: position 71,722 of record NZ_JAPIVF010000002.1, read on the forward strand.
TTATATGAAATTAGGTGGTTATAGGTTTGGATTGTTGATTAATTTTAATGTTTTAAGATTGAAAGATGGGATCAAAAGAGTTGTTAATGGTTACTAAAACATCTCCGTTTTCTCTGTGTAAACTTAGTGCACTCTGTGGTTATACACTACAAGAAGATTCTGTTTCCTCTGTGTAAAACTTTGTGTCCTTTGTGGTTAAACCTTAAAATTATTTATCTTAGCATCCGTGGAAAAGGTTAAAGTTTTAGCGCAGTACATGCCCGAGCCCGCGGCACCGCTAATTGCCAAGTGGATTGATTATTTTCAGTGCGAATTTAAAATCTCTAAAACCCGTTCTACAAAACTGGGCGATTACCGCCATCCTTATCAGGGCAAGGGCCACAGAATTTCGGTAAACTTTAACCTCAATCATTACGCCTTTCTGGTAACTACTGTCCATGAATTTGCGCACTTACTCACCTGGAACGATTTCAAGAACAAAGTAAAACCTCATGGTGCAGAGTGGAAAAAAAACTTCCAGCGGATGATGGTTCCGTTTTTTGATATGCACATCTTTCCGGCAGATATTCATCAGGCCATAAACAATTATATGTCCAATCCGGCTGCATCAAGTTGCTCTGACCTGCATTTATCACGTGTTTTAAAAAAGTATGATCGCAATCAAACGGAGACTTTACATTTAGAACAAATTCCGCTTAACGCTAACTTTAAAATTAAAGATGGCCGGCGTTTTACCAAAGGAGAACGAATCAGAAAGCGCTACCGCTGTATTTGTCTGGATGATAAACGTTTGTATCTGTTTAATCCCTTAGCGGAGGTTTTTGTGGTAGAATAATTTTTTCGCGATCGCCCTGCTGAACTGTTCCGGCATCTTTATCAACAAAAAAGACCCTGAAATAAATTCGGGGTGACGAACGCCTTACACAAACTCAAACTTATCCCCATCAAATAAACCTTTATCGCTCAGCTTTAAATGTGGAATCACTAAGAGTGCCATAAAAGAAAGTGTCATGAAAGGAGCGACCAAAGTCGAACCCAATTTCTTGGCAAACTGATCAATTGAGGTATAACGCTCAGCCACCTGATAGCCGTTTTGGTTACTCATCAAACCCGCTACCGGTAAAGGCAGAACCTCTTCTTTCCCATCTCCTAATGCAACTACACCACCAGTTTCTTTAATAACCAGATTAACTGCATCACAAATGCTTTTGTCATCTACACCAACAGCAATGATGTTATGACTGTCATGCGCTACGCTGGATGCAATAGCGCCTTTTATGAGGCCAAAATTTTTCACAAAGGAAACAGCAATGGGGGCGTTATGATAACGATTCACCACCACCATTTTTAATACATCATTCTTCAAATCGCTGACGATGTTTCCATTTAAAACCTGAGGTTTGGAGTAAAGCCTGTTGGTAATTAACTGCCCGTCTAAAGCTTCGATCACTGGGATTTCCTGCTGGTCTGTAAACGGATAAACAAAATCTTCTTCTTTTTTGAAACTGCAGCTGAAATGGTTTACTGATTCCTGATCAGGCAGGTGCTTCACCCAGTCACCAGCTGTTTTTCCATTTTCAGCAAGCAATATGCCGTTGATGTAGGTTTGTTTAACCTGGAAGTTTTTCAGATCTTCGATCACGATAAAATCTGCCGGATCATTAAGCTTTAGGGTACCAACATCCAGTTTATAATGAAGAACCGGATTAATACACGCAGCCTGAAGAACATTAAAAATATCAATTCCTTTATCTATTGCCCTTGCACAAAGTGCATTAATATGATTGTCGACCAGACTATCAGGATGTTTGTCGTCACTGCAAAACATCATCATGTCGGGCCATTCATTTAATAAACCGATCAGGGCATCGAAATTTTTAGCGGCACTTCCCTCGCGGATGAGGATTTTCATCCCTCGCTGTAATTTATCCAATGCTTCTTCAGCAGTGAAACATTCATGATCTGTAGAAATACCGGCATCAATATACTGTTGAACGGTATCACCACGTAAACCTGGGGCATGCCCGTCTACAGGTTTGCCCAATTTATGTGCAGAAGCAATTTTCTGTAAAACCTCTTCATCTTTAAAAAGCACACCCGGAAAATTCATCATTTCACTCAGGTATTTGATCTCCGGCCGTTCTAAAAGCTTGCTAACATCATCATGATTGAGTTCGGCTCCTGCTGTTTCAAAAATGGTAGCCGGCACGCAGCTGGGTGCACCAAAATTGAACTTAAAAGGTACGGTATTTCCGTTTTCAATCATAAACTCAACACCTTTCATGCCGCAAACATTGGCAATTTCGTGTGGATCACTAATGGTAGAAACTGTTCCGTGCACAACCGCTAATCTGGCAAATTCACTCGGAATTAACATGCTGCTTTCAATATGTACATGGCTGTCGATGAATCCTGGCAAAATAAAATGAGTATCTTCTTTTGCCTCGGAAATCGCGTTTATATACTTTATTTTTCCATCCTCAACTTCCACTTCGCCAAAGAAAATATTTCGGTTTGTGATATCAACTATGTTTCCTTTGACTTTAAAATTGTTCATTTGTGCTTTTTATGAATTGGCCACAGAAATACAGATTGAGATGGAATGACAACTAATATCCTCCGTAATTTCTGTATTCCGTGGCAAAAATTATTTAATATTTTAATAACTTATCTATCGTTTGCGCTAATCTTGCTTTCGCTAAAAAATCTTCCTCCAATATTTTACTCATCGGAATTGCGGTGTCTAAACTGGCGCATCGCATAACCGGAGCATCCAAATCAGTAAAACAATGTTCTCCGATCCAGGCTGAAATTTCAGCACCAAATCCATTGGTTAACGTGTCCTCATGCAAAATTAAAACTCTTCCTGTGGTTCTTACTGCTTTGGCAACAGTTTCCTTATCCCAGGGTTGCAATGTTCTTAAATCAATTAAGGTTGCATCGCTATCCGGATTGTTTTTTAGGTAATCTAAAGCCCAATGAACGCCTAAACCATAAGTTATGATGGTGAACTTTTCGCCTTTTTTTAAAGTAACGGCCTTTCCAATGGCAGTAGTGTAATAACCATCGGGAACAGGAGCGGTTAAGCTTCTGTATAAATACTTATGCTCAAAATAAAGCACAGGATTTGGGTCTTCAATGGCAGCCAGTAATAATCCTTTTGCATCAGCCGGAAAAGCGGGGTAAACAATTTTCAATCCCGGGGTTTTGGTGAACCAGGCTTCATTGCTTTGTGAGTGAAATGGTCCGGCACCCGTTCCAGCCCCTGTAGGCATACGTATCACTACATCGGCCTTTTCACCCCACCGATAATGTGTTTTCGCTAAATTATTTACAATCTGGTTAAATCCAACGGTTACAAAATCTGCAAATTGCATTTCTACCACAGCCTTGTAGCCATTGATGGATAAACCCAAGCCTGCACCAACAATGGCAGATTCGCAAATCGGTGTGTTCCTTACCCTTTCTTTACCATATTTAGCGGTAAAGCCATCTGTAATTTTAAAGGCTCCTCCATAATCTGCAATGTCTTGTCCCATTAAAACCAAATTGGGGTATTTCTGCATGGCCAAGTCCAGTCCTTCGCTTATGGCATCCAGATATCGCTTTTCTGTTGATGAGTGTTCCGGTTCTGTAACCTGTTGAGTGAAGGGAAAATACATATCAGCTTCTTCATGATGGGTATCTGCCACTGGTTCCGGTTCATTAAAGGCTTCTTCCACTTCCAGTTCAATGTCCCGTTTATTTTTAATTTTGAGATCAATGATTGAGTCGGATGTTAAAATACCTTGCTCAATTAAATAAGCTTCATAATTGCTGAGCGGATCTTTCTTTTCCCATTCCTCAAATAATTCCTGAGGAACGTATTTAGTACCTGATGCTTCTTCGTGTCCACGCATCCTGAAGGTGATGCATTCCAATAAAACCGGCCGCGGATTTTGACGAATATCCGTTGCAATACGATCAATCGTATCGTAAACTTCTAAAATGTTGTTGCCATCAACTTGGATTCCTTCTATGCCATAGCCAACGGCTTTATCAACTAAATTTTTGCAGCTGAATTGTTCTGATTTTGGTGTGGATAATCCGTAACCATTATTCTCAATGAGGAAAATAACCGGAAGATTCCAAACAGCGGCAACATTTACAGCTTCGTGGAAATCGCCTTCACTGGTTGCACCTTCTCCGGTATAAACCAGTGTAGCATTAGGCCGCTGGCGTAATACATCAGCCAATGCTATACCATCAGCCAAGGCCATTTGCGGGCCGAGATGGGATATCATTCCAATAATTTTATAATCTTGTGTCCCAAAATGGAAAGAGCGGTCGCGACCCTTAGTAAAGCCGGTGATTTTGCCCTGCCACTGTGCCACCAATTTTTTTAATGGAATACCACGCGAGGTGAAAACACCCAGGTTGCGGTGCATGGGTAAAATATATTCATCATTATGCATCGCCAAAGTGCTGCCTACTGCGATGGCTTCCTGACCAATACCCGAAAACCATTTTCCAATTCTGCCCTGGCGCAATAATTTCAGCATTTTCTCTTCTACCAAACGGGGATAAAGCAGCTTTTTATATAAATTCAGTAAGAATTTGTCGTCTTTATCTCCTCTGTGAAATTGCATATCTGGTTATTTTGACTAATGACTCTGGACTCAAGACTCCTTACTTTTCTTCAACTCCTCCCATTGTTTTGCGAAAGATTTATCGGCAACCTTTGGCATTTCACGATATTTACCCCAACTTTTTTTAAAAAAGGATTTAAGCATAAAATTTTTAAACTTTCCGCCGAAGAAATCCATCCATTTACGTTTCTGCATCATCCGGTTAAACATTCCCCAGCCCATTTCTTCCACCTTACCGTTTTCATGTGCTGTCGCAGCATCTCTGCGGTTCAGCAAAAGCATCTTGTGGATGTCAATTTTAACCGGACAAACTTCTGAACATTTTCCGCACAAACTTGAGGCATAACTTAAGTGTTTAAACTCTTCCATGCCTTTAAGGTGCGGCGTAATTACAGCGCCAATTGGTCCGCTATAGGTAGTGTTATAGGTATGACCACCAATGTTTTTATAAACCGGACAGGCATTTAAACATGCGCCGCAACGGATGCAGTATAGGCCCTGGCGCTGGTCTTTTTGAGCAAGTAAATTTGTACGGCCGTTATCTAAAAGGATAACGTACATTTCTTCAGGGCCATCGGTTTCATTTGGCTGACGCGGGCCACTTAAAATGGTATTGTAAACCGTTAAGTTTTGTCCGGTTCCGTGTGAGGCCAGCAGCGGCCAGAATAAATCTAAATCTGCCATGGAAGGGATTACCTTTTCAATACCCACAATAGCAATATGTATTTTTGGGAAAGTGGTACTTAAACGGGCATTCCCTTCATTTTCAGTAAGCGCAATACTGCCGGTATCAGCAATCAGGAAGTTCCCACCACTGATGCCGATATCTGCTTTTAAATATTTATCGCGAAGCAATTCACGTGCTTTTTGAACGAGCTGTGGTGGCGTGGCATCTATAGGCGTACCGAATTTATCATGAAACAATTTGGCGATGTCGGTTGCACTCAGGTGCATGGCTGGCGTAACAATATGATAAGGTGCTTGTCCCAGCAATTGCACAATGTATTCACCTAAATCGCTTTCTAAAGATTCGATTTGGTTACTTTCCAGGAAATCATTCAGGTGAATTTCCTCGGTGGTCATCGATTTTGATTTGATTACCGTTTTGCCATTATTGCGTTGGATGATGTTCAGGATCTCCCGCTGGGCTTCTTCGGCATCATTTGCCCAGATGACTTTGCCTCCTCGACGTTGAAAATTTGATTCAAACTCAGGCAGGAATTTATCCAGATTCTCCATCACACGCCATTTGATCACGTGAGCCTTCTTTTTAGATGCCTCGAGGTTTTCGAATTTTGATAATCCACGTTCTACTGCCGTATTGTATTTGCCAATATTATAATTTATGGTTTTACGATGCGGTAAATCGAAAGCTTTTTCATCAGATTTTTCTAAAAATTCCTCGGCTGTCTTCATCATAAACCAAAGATATGAATTTCTATTGCCGCCAAAAGTAATGTGCATAAAAAAGCCTCCCGAATATCAGGAGGCTTAATTTTATGACTTTATTATTTCTTAGGATTTCCTTTTCCATCTAAATCAACGGCTGGTCTTTTCGCACCATTAGCCAATTCCCAGGCAGTGTAGTAAGTTAATTTTGCCCTTTTTGTCAATAGAGTGAAGTTAATCTTGCTGACTTCATCCCCCGGCCTATGGTAATCCTGTTCCAGCATTCCGTCATAATAGAAAATAATTGGAATACCCAGTTTAGCAAAGTTATAATGATCTGAACGGTAATAAATGCGCTGGGTATCCTGAGGATCATCATATTTATAATCCAGTTTCATTTTAGTATAAGTTGCATTTACCTGTTCACTTAACTTGCCTAAATCAGAACTCAACATTTTTGAACCTACAGAATAAATATAATTGGCAGAATCAGGTTTTCCAAGATACTCCTCGCCGATACGGCCAATCATATCTGTATTTAAATCTGCAATGGTATTCTCTACCGGAAAAACAGGATGTTGCGAGTACCAATCAGAACCCCACAAACCTTTTTCTTCTCCTACTACGGTCATAAATAAAATGCTCCGTTTCGGGCCTTTACCTGCTTTTTTTGCATCAGTAAATGCTTTAGCCATTAAAAGAACACCAGTGGTGCCTGATCCGTCATCATCTGCGCCGTTATTAATTTTGTCTGGCCCTTCTACTTCAGGTGTAATTCCAATATGATCGTAATGACCAGTTAATACCAGCACTTCTTTTTTAAGTTTAGGATCAGAACCTTCTAAATAACCCAATACGTTTTCTCCACGAACAGCCATTCCTTTTTTCATTGCACTTGCAGAAAGGGCAACATTGATGGTTTGAGATGCTGGTTTTGTTGTTTCAGCTGTCTTTTTCTGAAAAGCATCAACAGAAGTATTTGCCGCTTTTAAAATTTCATTTGCAGTAGCTGTAGAAATGCTGATGATAGTAAAAGGGTTTTGTTTTTTCATGCGCTCTACCACTTCTTCTGTTCTCATTATCACTTGGCCCGCTTCATAGGCTGCTTTGCGTTCCGGAGAGATCTGATCAACAGCAGGGTCAATTACAATTACTGCTTTTGCCTTATTTTGGGCCAGGTAATTTAATTTTTTTTGCCTCGCCATCATGGCTGCGCGTCTGTCTGTTTTATCCGTAGCTTTCAAAGTTGGGTCTCCCGATCCAAAAATCATCACGACTTTGCCTTCAATGTTAAGGCCATCATATTCGTTAAAACCATCTTTAGAAATTCCATAACCTGCAAAAACAACTTCATCTGCACTGAAAGTGAAGCCATTTAAACCTACGGCATTACTGGTAATCAGATAATCTTTGTATGCTTGTTTTGGCTGTCCGTTGATGGTGAACATACTTTCACTAACCACATAACTGGCAAGGTCAATTTTCTGGAAGTAACTGCCGTCAACTGGTCCTTTTAATCCGATTGATTTAAAATAATCGCGAATGTAATCTGCAGCCATCCAGGCACCTTTTTTCCCGGTTTCCCGTCCTTCATATGCATCAGAAGCTAGAACAGAAAGGTGTTTGAATGCCGTTTCAGGATTAATAGCCTTGCTGAATCTGATGGCATCTTTGTTTGGCACCAGTGGTTTAACTTGTGCAAAGCAGGAAACACTAAGTAGTGAGGCTAGCCCAAGGGTTAAAAATCTTTTATTCATTATGGGTAATGGTTAGTTGAGTGAATAGGGTTAACATGAAATTTTTTCAATTCTGTTTTGATGACGGCCACCTTCAAATGCAGTATTTAAAAAAGTGTTGGTGATTTCTTTGGCCTGTGCTATTGAAACAAATCTGGCTGGGATACATAAGATGTTGGCATTGTTATGCTTTCGAACCAAAGCGGCCACTTCATTCTCCCAGCATAAGCCTGCCCTGATTCCGTTATGTTTATTCGCGGTAATGGCCACACCATTTGCAGAACCGCAAAGCAGTATACCATAAGTAAATTCGCCTTTTTCTACTGAGGAGGCCAGGGGGTGTGCAAAGTCAGGATAATCAACTGAAACAGCAGAATGTGGTCCAAAATCTTTTACTTCATAATCTTTTAGAAAATCCTTAAGTATTTCCTTGTATTCAAAGCCTGCATGATCACCTCCAATGGCGATTTTAATTTTAGTCTCAGACATGTTCAAATTTATACAGAATTATAAAATCTGTTCGTAATGTTTTTGTTAGTTAGCATAGAAAGCAGCATCTGCTTTTTTCTTCTTTCTTTCGATGTATGCAGATACGAAAATACTTAATTCATATAATAAGAATAAAGGTGTGGCCACAATCAGCATCGTCATGATATCCGGAGTTGGCGTTACAATGGCAGCTATAATCAGAATAATCACGGCGGCATATCTTCTGCTTGATCTCATCAGTTTAGGCGTCATTAATCCCAATTTCGATAAAATGAAAATAATGACCGGAAGCTCGAAAATGATACCTGTTCCTAAAGTTAATGTGGCAACAGAAGAAAGATAAGAATCTACGGTAAAAGTATTTTTAATTTCTGCACTTACGGTATAGCCTGTTAGGAAATTAACCGAAAGCGGACAAACCACGAAATAGCCGAAAAGAATACCAATGATAAACAGGATGGATGCGAAAAAGACAAATCCGCTGGCAGATTTCCGTTCATTATCGTGTAGCGCTGGTTTAATGAAACGCCAGATTTCCCAGAGAAGATAGGGGAAGCCTGCAATAATGCCACACATTACGCACACATTGAGCTGCAGATTAAACTGACCAGCCATTTCAGTATTGATAATCTCACCATTAATTTTAGTGATACACATATCTTTACCGAGTGATGGAAAATTTTCAACCAGTTTGCACATCATTCTATAGGTCCAGAAATCAGGTTTTTTAGGTCCGAAAATAACTTTGTCTAAAATTTCTTCATTGAAATAGAAGGCGATACCTGTAAATACACCAATGGCAATTACGGCTCTGATTAAATGTTTACGGAGTACATCAAGGTGATCAAAAAAAGACATTTCTGCTTCCAGTGTTGTTCCTTTTTGCCCGATTGCTTTGCGTAGGGATGTTTTTTCTGTAGTGTCGCTCATGTTGAAAACAAAAATACCATTCTAAATGAATAGAATGGTATTTACGTGTTAAATATAGAAATAGTTTAGGCTTTTATTAAAAATTTCAGGTGCTGACGTCAATAATTAGTGATAATGGCCTTTTAATGAATGTATTTTAATAATCTGCTTATCTTCTAAAACTTCATAAATAATTCTATGTTGTGAATTGATTCTTCTCGACCACTTTCCTGTCAGATTGTGTTTTAGAGCTTCTGGTTTCCCTATACCAGAAAAAGGAGTAGCTACAATAGATTGTATTAATTCTTGAATTTTATTTTGAATAGCCTTATTGCCAGATTTTTTCCAAAAAAGAAGATCATTTTCGGCAACTTCATCAAAGGCTATTTCCATAAATCATCTACTTTTATAATCTTAAATTTGCCATCCCTGTAATTTTGATCTGATTCTTGGATTTTTGCAACAAACTCAGGATTGTATGGTTTCTCTTCCTTTTCGAAAGAAATTTTCATCGCTTTCAAAACTTGTTTTACAGCATTTAATTGAGCTTTATTTTCGGGATGTACAATTAATGTTTCCATAATCAAATTTAATGAAAAAAAATCTAAATTTAAATAAGCAAAAAATCCCATTTTGATAAAACAAAATGGGATTAATAATTGATCTATCAGTATATTTTATTCTGCAAATTCAAATGTTTCCATGAATTTAGTGGTGAAATTTCCTGCTCTGAAATTAGGGTCTTTCATCAATTGTAAATGGAATGGGATGGTGGTTTTGATCCCTTCGATTACAAATTCACCTAAAGCACGTTCCATTGTGCAAATGGCTTCTTCGCGGGTTTGTGCCACACAAATCAGTTTTGCAATCATTGAATCGTAATTTGAAGGAATAGAATAACCAGCATAAACGTGGGTATCTACCCGAACACCATGTCCACCTGGTGAATGGAAGTTCGTAATCCTTCCAGGTGAAGGACGGAAGTTATTTGCAGGATCTTCGGCATTGATACGACACTCAATGGCGTGCATATCCGGGAAATAGTTTTTACCCGAAATCGGAATTCCGGCAGCAACTTTGATTTGTTCTTTAATTAAATCGAAGTTAATGACTTCTTCCGTTACCGGATGTTCTACCTGAATACGGGTGTTCATTTCCATAAAGTAGAAGTTACGGTGTTTATCAACCAAAAATTCGATGGTACCGGCACCTTCATAATTTACAGCCATGGCCCCTTTAATCGCGGCTTCACCCATTCTTACACGAAGTTCTTCCGTCATAAATGGTGATGGAGATTCTTCCACTAATTTCTGGTGACGGCGTTGAATAGAACAATCACGTTCTGACAAGTGACAGGCTTTGCCAAACTGGTCACCAATAATCTGGATTTCAATGTGACGGGGATCTTCAATATATTTTTCCAAATACAAACCATCATTACCAAATGCAGCTCCAGATTCCTGACGTGCACTATCCCATGCATTTTCGAAATCTTCATCTTTCCAAACCACGCGCATTCCACGGCCACCACCACCGGCAGTAGCTTTTAAAATAACCGGATAACCCATTTCGTTGGCAATAGCTATACCTTCTTTAACACTGGTAAGTAAGCCTTCTGATCCCGGAATAGTTGGTACACCTGCAATTTTCATCGTTTCTTTTGCAGAAGCTTTATCGCCCATCCCGTTAATTTGCTCTGGTGTGGCACCAATAAATTTGATGTTGTATTCACGGCAAATGTTAGAAAACTTAGCATTTTCTGACAGGAAACCGTAACCCGGATGTATGGCATCAGCGTTGGTTAATTCTGCGGCCGATATGATATTTGGAATATTTAAATAAGAATCTTTACTTGGTGGAGGACCAATACAAACAGCCTCATCAGCAAAACGTACATGTAAACTTTCGCGATCGGCGGTAGAGTAAACAGCAACTGTTTTGATGCCCATTTCCTTACAGGTACGGATAATGCGTAATGCAATTTCCCCTCTGTTGGCAATCAGTATTTTTTTAAACATAATTTTTAATTTAGGATTACATAGATTTAAACGATTACACCGGTTTAACGGTATGATCAAAAATCTGTGAAATCAAATTAATCTGTGAAATCAGCTTCTAAATAGGTTCTACTAAAAATAATGGTTGATCATATTCTACCGGAGATGCATTATCAACCAGAATTTTAACGATACGACCTGAAACTTCACTTTCAATTTCATTAAAAAGCTTCATTGCCTCAATGATACAAACAACCTTACCAATGCCAACCTCATCGCCAACATTTACAAACATTGGTTTTTCGGGACTTGCTGAACGGTAAAAAGTACCAATCATCGGAGATTTAATCGTAATATATTTTGATGCATCTTCTTCAGCAGCTGGAACAGCAGGTGTTGCTGCGACCGGAGCGGTAGGAGCCGTAGCAACCGGAGCTGCTGCCTGTACAAGCGGTGCTTGTGGTACGGTAGCATGCACAACTGTTGGTGCCTGGTTTGTTTTAATCGTAATCTTGAAGTTTTCCTGCTCAATAGCAACTTCGTTTACTCCAGAACGAGAAACAAATTTAATCAGTTCCTGTATTTGTTTGATATCCATTTTTTAATCCTTGTTATGTAAAAAATAGTGTATAATGAATTAACTAAGTTATACTTTTTTTGTTTTAAATTTTATAGTTAACAGACTGAAGACTTTCGACTTCCGGCTGAGGACTAGTTCGAATCGTAAGCCCATTTGAGGTAAATTGATCCCCATGTAAAACCACCACCAAAAGCAGCCAAAACGATGTTATCGCCTTTTTTTAACCTGCTTTCCCATTCCCATAAGCACAATGGAATGGTACCATTGGTGGTATTTCCGTAACGCTCAATATTGATCATTACTTTATCGGTAGTAACCCCCATGCGGTTTGCGGTCGCATCAATAATCCGTTTGTTTGCCTGGTGCGGAACCAACCATGCCACATCTTCAGCCGTTAAATTATTGCGTTCCATAATTTCAGCAGCAACATCTGCCATATTGGTTACGGCAAATTTGAATACTGTAGGGCCCTCCTGGTGGGCGTAATGTAATTTAGCATCAATGCTTTCATGCGTGGCCGGCTGAACAGAACCTCCTGCTTTCATGCCCAGGAAATCTCTTCCAGCACCATCTGTTCTAAGAATGGAATCCTGAACACCCAGGCCTTCTTCATTAGGCTCCAGTAGTGCGCAACCACAACCATCACCAAAGATGATGCAGGTGGTACGGTCTTCATAATTGATAATGGATGACATTTTATCGCCACCAACAACCAAAACTTTTTTATGTCTTCCAGATTCTACAAAAGATGCACCAGTTGCTAAACCGAAGATAAAACCAGAACATGCTGCCTGTAAATCGTAACCCCAGGCGTTAGTGGCACCAATTTTATCGGCTAACACATTGGCTGTCGCCGGAAAAGTAAAATCAGGTGTTGTCGTGCAAAAAATAATCAGTTCAATTTCCTTTGCATCTATTCCCCTTTTCTTAAGCAGGCCATTTACGGCATGAACTGCCATATCTGATGTACCTAAGCCTTCGCCCTTTAAAATTCTACGTTCCTTAATACCCGTTCTGCTCGTAATCCATTCATCAGAGGTATCAACCATGGTTTCTAACTCTTCATTGGTGAGCACATAGTCTGGAACGTAACCATTTACTGCTGTAATAGCAGCATGAATTTTACTCATTTTAAGAATTTTTTTTATTATTTAAATGCCATTCTAATTTTTTCTACCAATCCTGTGGTAATCATTTCCCGGGATTGAAGAACCATATTTTTAACAGCCAGCGGGCTGGAAATTCCATGTCCGATAACAACAGGAGCATTAACACCTAAAACCGGACTTCCGCCATACTGTTCGTAGTTAAACCGGTCAAAAAATTCATCTTTTAATCCCTTTTTGATGGTGATCACGTAGAAAGATTCTGCCAGTTTAAGCATAACATTTCCGGTAAAGCCATCGCAAACAATTACATCTGATTTATCATTAAAGAGATCCCTTCCTTCTACATTACCTACAAAATTAAACAAACTGGTCTCCTTCATCAGTGGAAATGTAGCCATACTGAGCATATTCCCTTTTTCATCTTCCTCACCAATGTTCATTAAGGCCACTCTAGGATGATCTATTTTAAATAAATTTTCAGCATATAGGCTGCCTAAAACGCCAAACTGCAATAAGATATCTGGCTTACAATCTGCATTGGCGCCAACATCCAATAACAAGCCTGTACCACCTTTAAGTTTTGGGAGTATGGAACATAAACATGGGCGGATAATGCCCGGAATGGTTTTAACGCTAAATACAGCGCCAACCAGCATTGCCCCAGAATTACCTGCACTGGCGAATGAATCGATTTTACCCTCTTTTAAAAGGTTAAAACCAACTGCAATGCTCGAATTTGGTTTCTGAACAATTGCTTTGGTGGGATGTTCGCCCATACCAATAACTTCATCAGTATGAACGTATTCAAAATGATCCGGATTAAAGCCTTCTTCAGCGAGAATGGGTTTAATCTGTTCGGTATCACCGATAAGAACAATATGTTCTCCGGCGTTTAGCGATTGATGAGCTGCTATTGCTCCCAAAACGATTGCTTTGGGAGCATAGTCTCCGCCCATTATGTCGAGGCCTATTTTCATCGAAAAAATCTGTTTGTGTTAAGTTAGGTTCAATCCTAAATTTTCAGTGGACTAAGGTATGACTAAAGCCGCTGAAAACACAAACAATTTCTTAAGAAAATTACCCGATTTGAGTATTTTCGATAACCAATTTACCGTTATAGTATAGGTTACCATCAACGTTGTATGCACGGTGAGGTACGTGAATAGCACCTGTTGCTGCGCAAGTTGCCAAAGAAGGTGTCACTGCTTTGTAGTGTGTTCTTCTTTTATTTTTTCTCTGTTTCGAGATTTTCCGTTTTGGATGTGCCATTGGTGTATAATCTAATTATTTTTTTAACTTATTAAGGGCTTCCCAACGTGGGTCGCTTGTTTGTTCATTTTCTTCTGCCTGCTTATCAATAGAGAGTTGCGCTAAGCGATCAATCATTTCCTGATCACACTCTTTATCTGCCTGCTCGCAGTTTTTGATATAAGGTACAGAAACGTTAATCATTTCGTATAATGGACCTGATATATCAATCTCAGAATCTTTACGGCTTAGCGAAATGATTTCTTCGTCATCGCTTTCCAGCTCATCTCCTGCAAATTTTACGATTTGTCTTTCGTATAAGTTAACCGGGTAAGCAAATTCCGATAAGCATTTATCGCAATCTAAATTTAATGTTCCAATAACCTTAAATTTTAAGAGTAACATGGTCTCTTGCTTATCAAGTTCCAGGTTAACCTTTAAATTACCACTTTTAATTAACGAATACTCAAAGGCATTAAAAAAACGGTCATCAAGCTCATAATCAAACTGATGAGTTCCCAATTTTAGTCCGGTAAACGGTATAGAAAATTGTTTTAATGGGTTCAAAGTACTGTAAAATTTTAGCCTGCAAATGTATGGATAAAATAATTAGATAAAAAATGTTTTTTAAAATTGTTATCTATTTAAAAACCATTTCCTTATTATTTCTGCTCCACTCACTCCATGATCCCACATAAAGCTTAGCCATTGGTAATCCGGCATAATCCAAAGCAAGTAGTGTATGGCAGGCGGTGATACCGGAGCCACAGTGTACAATCACATTTTCAGATTTAATGTTAGCCAGGGCTTTACTGTATTTAGCTTTAAGTTTTTCAGGTGGAAGGAAAAATCCTTCAGCATCTAAATTCTCAGTAAAAGGAATATTTACCGCACCCGGAATATGCCCTGCAAGGGTATCAATGGGTTCTGTTAAGCCTGCATAACGGTTAGCATCACGTACATCAATAACCAGGTGCCCGGCTGTTTTTACCACTGCTTCCACTTCGGCCATATCTGATAAGGGGAGAGTCCAGGCATCCGCTTCGTACGCATCAGCAGTCCTTGGGGTTTCTACCTTATTTGTTGTTGGAAAACCAGCCTTTACCGCTGCCTGAAATCCACCATCTATCACCTGAACTTTTTCATGGCCGATTGCGCGGAGCATCCACCAGAGCCTGGCAGCTGCATTGCCACCATTCTTATCGTCATAAACAATAACATGACTATTCTTGCTGATGCCAAATTTTTGCAACACCTGAGCAAATTGTTTAACATCAGGTAATGGATGACGGCCACCTTTAGCGAAGTCACCGATGTTCGCCAAATCTTCGTTTACATCTGCAAAAAGCGCACCCGCCAAATGTTGTTCCAAGTATCGTGCTTTTGAACCTGCACTGGCATCAATAATGATAATATCATTGTTAGCCTTAAGCGAGGCTAAAGCAGCTGGATGTATAATTGGAGGT
Source organism: Pedobacter sp. MR22-3 (assembly GCF_026240075.1). Classification (NCBI taxonomy): domain Bacteria; kingdom Pseudomonadati; phylum Bacteroidota; class Sphingobacteriia; order Sphingobacteriales; family Sphingobacteriaceae; genus Pedobacter; species Pedobacter sp. MR22-3. The sequence continues at coordinate 87,273 of NZ_JAPIVF010000002.1, forward strand.
AATTTTGACATGGTTTTCTTCTTTTGATTAAACCTATAGTGTTTCTAAAGCCTGAAAGGTTTGCTTATGAAGCATCGTCTTTAATATCAAACTGCGTTTCAACGACCTTCCCACCCGAACGCAACTGGCCGCTTAGCATTTCCTCTTGTTCTCTGCGGTTTTTCACAATGTGGATGGCCGAAAATAATGCTTCTGTAAATGAAGTAGCATCTGCAAGGTCTTTTCCGGCGATGTCGTAGCCTGTTCCATGATCTGGAGAAGTACGGACAAAGTTTAATCCGGCAGTGAAGTTAACACCATTATGGAAGGCTAAAGTTTTAAACGGAATTAAGCCCTGATCGTGGTACATGGCTAAAACAGCATCAAATTTTTTGTAACTGCCATTTCCAAAAAAACCATCGGCAGGGTATGGGCCAAAAACCATCAGGCCTTTATCATATGCTTCCTGAATGGCGGGCGTAATAATTTCAGCCTCTTCCGCGCCAAGCAGGCCATTATCGCTGGCATGCGGATTTAAACCTAGTACCGCAATTTTCGGTTTCTCAATCCAGAAATCCTTTTTTAAGCTTTCGTTAATCAGCTTCAGTTTACTTAAAATTTTATCTTTTGTAATAGCAGTTGGAACATCTTTTACCGGGATATGCCCGGTAACGACACCTACACGTAAATTTTCACTGATTAGGAACATCAGCACATCTTTACTGGCACTTTTTTCCTGTAAATATTCCGTGTGACCAGGGAAAGCGAAGGTTTCAGACTGGATATTGTGCTTATTGATTGGCGCGGTAACTAACGCGTCAATGTCGCCGTTCACTAAATCTGCTGTAGCTTTTTCGAGTGATAAAAGCGCATATTTTCCACCTGTAGCAGTAACCTGCCCGAGTTCGATTTTTACATCTTCCTCCCAGCAATTGATCATGTTTGCTTTTTTTACCTGTGCCTGGCTGGCGTGATTGATCACATTAAAACTGAAATCACCTAGATTATTTGCCTTTCTGTGAAAAGAGGAGACCTTTGTGTGTCCGTAAACAATTGGAATACAATAATTTAAAATAGCCGGGTTGGATAACGTTTTGATAATTACCTCTAAACCAATACCGTTCACGTCGCCTATACTAATACCTATTTTAAGTTTATCGCTCATAATTATTGGAAAATTTTAGCGCAAAATACTGATTTTCGTTTAAAGACTTTAAAAAAAATGAAAGGGCAAAGAATACTAAGTTATTCGCAAAGCAATAATAAGTCTATCTTTGTGCTCTTTGCGGTTAAATATTCGGCAAAAATTTGAGATATGAGTTTAGTAAAAGCGAAAAAACATTTAGGTCAGCATTTTTTAACCGATAAAGGCATTGCCAACCGCATTGTTGAAAGTCTGGTGAATACCGATCAGTATCATCAGGTTTTAGAGGTTGGCCCCGGAATGGGCATTCTTTCTGATTTTTTGCTGCAGCGTGAAGATTTACAAATTTACCTGATTGATATTGATACAGAATCTTATCATTTTCTGAATGAAAAATACCCGCAGCTGGGTGACCGGTTAATTAACGGCGACTTTTTAAAATTGGATTTCGACACCATTTTTCCAGGTCCTTTTGCCATTATTGGTAACTTTCCCTATAATATTTCCTCTCAGATTCTATTTAAAATTTTAGATAACCGCCAGAAGGTTGTGGAGATGGTGGGGATGTTTCAAAGAGAGGTGGCGCAACGTTGTGCTTCGCCAGCAGGCACTAAGGACTATGGAATTTTAAGTGTTTTTCTTCAGGCGTATTATAAAATTGAATACCTATTTACCGTAAAGCCCGGAACTTTTAATCCGCCACCAAAGGTACATTCTGCCGTTATTCGTTTAATCAGAAACGAAGTAGAAACGCTGGATTGCGATGAAAAACTGTTCTGGCGTGTAGTTAAAGCAGGCTTTAATCAACGCAGAAAAACATTGCGTAATGCGGTGTCTGCTGTAATGCCGAAAGACAAAATGGATGATCATTTTTATTTTGAGAAACGTGCCGAGCAATTAACTGTTGAAGACTTTGTGACGCTAACGCAGCACCTCAGCAAACTAATGGAAGCTTAAATATAATCAAGTTTGTAAGCTTTCTTTCTCAATAGATTCTATTCAATTTATTTTACTCAAAATACAGCTATAATTAATGAAGCGCAGTAAATCGTAGCTGTTTTTAGCCAGTAAAAATAGCTGTGTAATCTAAAAATCTCTGTAATCATTAGCGAAGCGATTTCTTGCAAAGCCATGATTATTTTGATTTAATTTCTGCTTTTATTTGCGGTATATCTTAAAACACTATGGTGAATTATAGCGGAATATTCAATGAACAAGGGATGGATTATTTAACCTATCGTGCCCTGATAGATCAACTGCTGTTAGAAGGAAAAGCTACTGGCGATGTAACTTACGATTTGCACTACACTAAAATGAACGTGCAGCGCATGAATCGGGTAGATAAGACCATTAGTTTGACTGATGATTTAACCACTGCTATTGATCAATTAGCGGGTAATCGTAAGTTCTTAGTCATTACGGAAGGCTGGTGTGGTGATGCTGCGCAGATTGTTCCGGTGTTTAATAAAATCGCGACTGCATCTTTAGGTAAAATTGATTTGAAATTTGTACTGCGAGATCAAAATCTGCCATTAATTGATGCACATTTGACGAATGGTGGCAGGGCAATTCCAGTTTTAATTGTGCTGAATGAATCAGCCGATCAGGTTTTAGCCACTTGGGCACCCAGGCCACAGGTTTTGCAGGAACTTTTAAAAGAATGGAAAAGGGAAACAACTGAGATGCCAATCCTGGCCGAAAAACTGCATGGCTGGTATACTAAAGATAAAACCCAAACTACTCAGGCAGAGTTGACTGGGCTATTGAAAGGCTTGCTATAATAGTACGTTCGGTAGCATTTCTTTCCCGGAAATCGTCATTGCGAAGCCGATTTTTGATTGGCTGAAGCAATCTTGATCCTGAGTGAAAAGATTGCTTCTTTGTTACTCCTCCCAATGACGACACCTCAACTACAGTCTAAAGATTTATCGATTGAAGCTGGCATCTAGTCCACTGAAACGGTCAATCCCTCTTGTTGCAAAATTTTCCGGTAAACTTCCATTTCTGTAAAAGAACCTTCTAAGACAGGGCATTTGCCATCATTATGTACTTTCCAGGCAATTTTTTCAGATTGAGATTCGTTATAATCCAGGTACTTCATCATGCAATAGATCACATGATCGAAAGTATTGATGTCATCATTCCACAAAATAAGGCGATGTACAGTTTTTAGGGAAGTTAAAATTTCTTCGAGCGTAAAGGTCTCTTCTTTGGTTTCTGTAGACATGAGGCAAAAATAAACAATAATTGGAAGATTTGAGAGATTAGATTTGAGATGTTAGACATTTAGCTGCTTATCCACTAGAAGTACGCCGCGCTATCTTTATAAAATAACTAACTTTACCTAACCAAATTATGAATAATAACATGCATCAATCTAAAATAGGCGGTATTGGTTACTACGTTCCTAAAAATGTTTATACCAATACTGATTTAAGCCGTTTTATGGACACCAATGACGAATGGATTCAGGAGCGTACCGGAATCCAGGAACGTCGTTTTGCTGATCGTTACGAAGAAACTACCACGACCATGGGAATCGAGGCTGCGAAAATTGCCATCGAACGTGCCGGCATCACCGTACAGGATGTTGACTTTATCATTTTTGCTACGCTCAGTCCAGATTATTATTTTCCTGGTTGTGGAGTATTATTACAGCGGGAAATGGGCATGGGGGAAATTGGTGCTTTGGATATTCGTAACCAGTGTTCAGGTTTCGTTTATGCACTTTCTGTTGCCGATCAGTTTATTAAAACCGGCATGTATAAAAATATTCTGGTAGTGGGGAGCGAGAAACATTCTTTTGCCATGGATTTCGAAACCAGGAGCCGGAATGTATCGGTAATTTTTGGTGATGGGGCAGGTGCAGTCGTATTGCAGCCCACAGATGAGTCTGGAAAAGGTATTTTGAGTACGCACCTACATAGTGATGGCGCTGATGCAGAGATCCTGGCGATGCATTATCCAGGTTCTCATGCCAATAAATGGATGAAGGATAAACCAGCTTTTCCTGATCAGGAATTAGGTGGGTTGTTCATGACAAAAGAAATTTTAGATAGTGGTGCAGCCTTACCTTATATGGATGGTCCGTCGGTTTTTAAAAAGGCAGTCGTTAAATTCCCTGAAGTGATTAAAGAAGCACTGGCTGCAAATAATTTAAGTGAAAAAGATATCGATATGCTCGTGCCGCATCAGGCTAATTTACGCATCAGCCAGTATGTACAACAACTGCTTGGCCTAAGTGATGATCAGGTTTTTAACAATATTCAGAAATACGGGAACACCACAGCAGCCTCTGTGCCCATTGCGCTTTGTGAAGCCTGGGAAGCCGGGAAAATAAAAGATGGCGACCTGGTTTGTCTGGCTGCATTCGGCTCTGGTTTTACCTGGGCAAGTGCATTGATCAGGTGGTAGCAGGGGAGAAGGTTCAGGGTTTCAGGTTGATCGTTTTTTCCCTCGTTATTAGCTGGATTTTAGCTTTCTTGATTTTTACTCCTTGCTCTTTATTCTTTGCTCCTTCCAGCTCTTGCGCTACTTTTTCGCTATAAAATCTCCAAGATAACTACACGCTCCGGCGGCAACCTGATAAAATGGTGTTTTACTGTATTTCAACTTCATTTCTTTAAAATAAGGATTGTTATAATTGGCGTTGATGAAGTTTTTGTATTTCACATCTTTTTTGTCCCAATAGCTGAAAGAGTTTAATTTAGCATTTAAGATCATTTGCTTTTGTGCACACTTGGCCAGCATGAAAGTACATTTCGCCCGGAAGTCTGCATTTGTGCTCAAAGTTCTGGCTTTTAAATACCAGGCTTTCGCCGTTTGTGCTTTTTTATAATCTATATCATAATCAAATTTTGCAGCACTGGCATGATCATAAGATGACCAGTCATAACTGATCAAAAACCAGCTGTTGCCAAAATAACCCGTTTGATAAACTGCGTTTGCCATTTTATAAAAGTAAAGCGCCGCGTTCTTTTTGTCGCTGATGGTTAATTTTTGTAACCGGAGCATTTCTGCTGCGAATGCTTTTTTTGTAACGGAAGCTTTTGCAACCACATATTTTTTTGGATAATCGTTAAGGGTTTGGATAAATGGATTCGAATAGAGCTTCCCATTTGCATCATCGGCATACCAGTTGGTTGGACTGGAATAGTTATAGTTAGGGGATAATTTCGCAAACATTTGAACCGCTTTATCATATTGATGCGTTCTTAGATAAGTAGTGCCCCAAAGCTCATAAAATTCATCCTTACTCAGTCTGTTTATGGCCTTCGCCAGTAAAGCAGTAACGTCATTTCCATTTGCTTTCGTTTTATAGTTTGCAATGCCCTGCATACTCTCCGGACTCAAATATTGTCGCCAGAATGAAGTGCTTGCATAACTTATATTATCGAACAGTGAATTGTTTTTCATTTGGCTGAAGGAGAGGTCTCCCTTAACCATGGCCAAAGCTGCTTTAGCGGTATCGCCCATTTTCAAATAAGCCGGAGCCAGAATTTGCTGATAAAAATTTCTGGTGGTTCTGGTAAAGCGTTTATCCTGATCTGCCCAGGCGACATATGGTCCGTTTTTCTCCGTTTTATTCTCCGCAAATCGTTTTTCATCCAGCCATTTTAAAGAGGGCAACAAATCATTTTCATTAAATGGATTGCCCTTTTTAATGTTTTTAGCTTTAATCAGTAAATCCGTAATCCGGTATTGATCTTTCAATCTTTCCGGCAGTTTATCAGCATCCAGCTTTGCCATGTAACCTGAGGCTTCGAGATCTTTATTTTCCATCCAGGATAAGTAGGCGGCTGTTAAAGTACCAAGTTCTGGTTGTGGATATTTATTTTCTTCAGCCAGTTTTAAGGCGAAATCTTTAACCAGGTGAAGTTGCTTTAAGTTCAGGGTTTTAATGCTGTCTCTGGATTTTGAGTTATCACTATCATAAAAATAATATTGGTAGGAGATTTTAGCCAGATCGCTGTCTTTAATTAAAGCCTGTTCCAGCTTATTTACCTCACGTACTAAAAGGGCACCATTTAACTCACTTTTCGGTTCATATTGATAAACCCTGGTTAAGCTTTCGATATTAAAATCTGGATTTCCAAAACCATTGATGGCCCAGATACTGGCCTTTTCATCGTTTGTTTTGGCATATTTTAAAGCGCCATTTACCGGAGAACTATTGTAATAATAATTTTTATAAGCCTGGATTCTACGCTCAGGATTAGTGGTAAACACCTTCGAAAATAAGAAAGCAGACTCTTCCGGATTGCCCAGCCTTCTGGTTGATCCGGCATAGAGTGCCAGTGCCCATCCCTTAACAGCACTGGTGGTTTTATTCGTTTTTATAAATTGATCATAAACATTTTTGCTTTCGGCATGTAAGCCGGCATAGTGAAACATTCTTTCGGCCTGATAAGCGTAACGGAGTTTTAAAAAGCTGTCTTTTTCTGATGCTGTTAATTTCAATGCTGCTGTGGCTAGGTCAGCCATTGCGGTGGTATCCCTTGGTTTAGGATCCCATAGATCAAAATTAACATTGGCAAAAGGTTCAGTACTTTTGGCGAAGGTAAAGTACTTCCGTGCATTTTTATTTTTCCCTAAAGCCTGGATAAAAGTGTTTTTCTGTAAGCTATCCGGTAAGGATGAAACCTGTTCATCAAAATTTTTCAGTTTAACATTGGTGGCACTATCTATCTGGTACATCACTTTATGTACATCCTGCGGGTTTACCTCCAAATATTTTCCCCATTCTTTGCTGTTAATTTCCGATTCACTCAGCACATCTTCTTCGCTGTTTAAGTAGGCCATTTGGTTGAATGCAAAGGGTATGTAATCATCTCCCTGCACATTGTTATGGAAATATGAAATATAGTAATCGTAAGGATCTACTTCTCCACCACAGGCTAGGTTCACTGCGATTTCGCCAAAAAATGTAATCAGGAAAACACTAGAAATTAGCGATAACTTTTTGAAGGTCTTCATGTGCATAATGTTTTAAAAGATCGGCGTCAAGATGGTAAAAAACGAGATTTCGTTCGTCTGGTTTCAAATATCGGGATAAAAAAGTGGATGTGGCAAGTAAATCTTTTGCTGAAACTTCCTCCCATCTTACTATATCCCCTTGCTTTAATCCGGCTGCAGGATAGTCTGATAAGAGGTCATATAAAATAGAATCTCCCCGCTGTCTGAATAGTTTTTTGTTTTGCAATTGGCTTTGATTAATCCTTTTCGAAATCCCGGCGTATCCCTTATTTCTAAAGACCACTGCCCACTCAAAAAGTGGTAGTGCCACATCCAGTTTCAGTGGGTAGTTCTCAAGCACATCTTTGAGGTAAATATCCATTTCATGTTGATTGAGGATAGAATTCTGATCGCCATACTGCCTCAGATTGCCCATGTTATAACACATCAGCATGGCCTTTTCTACCGGTGGTATTCCGCTGGTTAATATGTTTTTTACCTGATGTAGCCGGAGGGTAACTGAAATACTTTTTCCTTTTAGTAAGGGCTGATTTTTCAATTGGCTAAGAAATTTAAAATACTGCTCACGGGTGGCTTTGGTCCAGTCGCAATCGATTTGAAGTTCCGTAAAACGCTGCTTTCCCGCTTGCTTTACTTTTGCGTCCACAAAATTCGCGATCCGGTTGGCGAGCATTTTGGTCTTGTTAGAATCGGTTTCATAAAATAGCCGGTTAACCAGAAAAACCACTGGAATAATCTCCACTTGAGGTGGCAATGGCTCAGAAAATTTTATTGGAGATACCGGAACGGCCTGCTGAAGATCGGGGTCAACATCCACATCCATGATCCGGACATATAGGGCTTTCGATTTGAACTGATCAAGATATTGGGTCTCAGATTTAGTATTATGGTAATCGGTTTTCCAAAAATAGAAGGTAGGGTGAACGATTGATTTTTGCTTACAGCTGAATAGCAGAACTGTAGCAATGACTAAAATACTTATCTTGCGCATACTAAATTTATCCATCAAAAGTAATATAAAATGCGGGCAGTTTTACAAAGGGTTACCGAAGCAAGTTGTACAGTAGAAGAAAAGATTACAGGAGAAATCAAAGGCGGATTTCTGGTGCTGCTGGGTATTGAAGATGCCGATACCACTGAAGATTTGGAATGGCTGGCCCAGAAAATTATCGGGATGCGTGTTTTTGGTGACGAAAACGGCCTGATGAATAAAGCTTTGGCCGATGTTAACGGGGATATTCTGTTGATTAGTCAGTTTACCTTGTTTGCTTCCACGAAAAAGGGCAACCGGCCGGGCTTTACCAAAGCTGCGAAGCCTGATGTTGCTATTCCCCTGTACGAGAAAATGATAGAAAAGTTATCGGCTTTGCTTGGGAAAAAAGTTGAAACCGGAATTTTTGGCGCAGACATGAAAATTGCTTTAGTAAATGATGGACCCACTACTATTTTGATTGATACTAAGAATAAAGAATAAATAAAAATTAAACTTTAGAACCGTAACTATTTAAGCAATTGGCTGTCAAAGACGATAATATATTTCAATACATCAATGCGGTTAAATAAATATGGAGGCTCAATATCAGAACCGGATAAAAGAATATAGTTGTCTTGCTTTTTTTCTAATTTTAAAATTAGTTTTATCTTTTGTATTGGTGAATTCAGTTTACGAATTACACCGGGATGAATTCTTGTACCTCGATCAGGCCAATCACCCCGCCTTTGGATTTACTTCCGTACCTCCATTGATATCATTTTTTTCATTGTTGATTAAATTACTAGGGGGCGGCTTTTACCTGATACGTTTTGTACCTGCCTTTTTAGGCGCATTAACACTGGTTTTTTGCTGGAAAATCGTTGAGGCCATCAACGGTAACTTGTTGTCAAAATGTTTAGTTTGTATTGCCATGATCTGCTCAATCTTTTTAAGATTGAATACCTTATATCAACCAAACTCCTTTGATGTTTTAGCGTGGACAGCTGCTTTCTATTATCTGATCTGCTATTTTGATGGCGAACAACCCAAATACCTGTATTTTTTCGCCATCACCATTGCTATCGGCTTTTTGAATAAATACAATATCCTGTTCCTGGTTATTGGCTTATTCCCCGCTATCTTAATTGGCAGGCAGCGAAAAATATTTACGCAGAAACATTTTTATTTTGCGGTTTTAGTGGGGGTATTCATTGCACTTCCAAATATCATCTGGCAAATCAACCGTGGCTTCCCGGTATTACACCATATGAAACTGTTGCAGAAATATCAGCTGGTAAATGTTTCTTTAAAAAATTTTTTGATGAGCCAGTTTTTGTTCTTCATCAATTCCTTCTTTTTCCTTCTGTCCGGGGTTTCTGTTTTGATCTGGCATAAGACCTTCTTAAAATACCGTTGGGTAATTTTAACTTATCTTTTCACCATGCTGGTGTTTATCTATTTCAAAGGAAAGGATTATTATACTTTAGGGCTTTATCCGGTACTGCTCTGTTTTGGTGCAGTATATTTCGGGCAAATTTTATCAAAGCGATATTTGGTAAAGGGTGCAGTTATAGCTTTTACAATGGTATCATTTGTATATGTACTTCCTTTGCTTATGCCGGTGTATTCGCCTGCTCAAATTATCAAAAGCCATAAGCGGTTTGAAAGCGTAGGAGCATTGCGATGGGAAGATGGAAAAAATCATCAGCTTCCGCAGGATTATGCTGATATGCTGGGTTGGAAGGAAATTGCACATTTAGCGGATATGGCATACAGCCAGGTTAAAGATAAAAGCACGGTACTCGTACGCGCAGATAACTATGGGCAGGCAGCTGCAATCAATTATTATTCTAAATATCCCAATATCGGAGCTGTTGCCTATAGTGATGATTATTTGCATTGGTTCAAGTTGAAGAAGCCGGCTAAAGATTTAATTTTAATTCAGGGTACTTATGATGAAGATCCACAAAGGAAGAAGGAGCAACCCATTTTTGCGAAGATTACCAAAATTGGCGAAGTAAAAAATCCATCTTCAAGAGAATTTGGTGCAAGTGTTTTCTTACTGGAAGGTGCCAAAATTAACATCAACCCAATCATTGAGGCAGAAATAATAGAAGAACAACAATAAAATTTTGAAGCGTACAAGAAACAGTTGATCATAGAATAAGTGTAATTAACAGGTTTATTCTATATTTGATTATCTTCAAAAAACTTATGATGAATATGCGCTCCCATTTCTATATTAAAAAATTCCTGGTCTTTATCATATTATCAGCCGTATGTTTTTATGGTTGCAAACGGACAGTAAAAACGGATCGTGAAGAGGATTCTGGCATTGATGATATGGAACAGGTTTCCAAAACAGAATATCAAAGAATTATGAAATTAAAACTGCCCTTAAAAACAGTTTTAATCAACAAAACTTATTCACTGAATATCCCCGAAAATTGTGATTTTGAAGTGGAAAAAGTTGCACCCGGAGAAGTTTTATTAGGGGATATAGATCTTGCGAAAATCGACACCAATTCTCTAAGCGTAAATTTAGCTGATTTTTTTACCAGTAATGAAAAGCTTCATTCGGAGCATATTTATATCATTCCTTCAAATGATTCGAAACAGTTTTCTGTAGCTGATTTAAAGGCCGGCGGTGAAAGAATAGATGCCGTTTATTACGAAGATGATAATAGCGTTATTTATAGTCAGGGTGAAACGTTCTTCACCTGTAATCTCCAATATGATGCAGTGAAAAAATGCTTTTTAGTTTATAGTGCTGAAATCAGCTGGACCCAGAAATACCCTAAAAAGCAAAAACTGGAACTTTCGGTACATCTTTTAAAACATGCAAAAAATTTAATGGCAACCAATTATCTGGTCGTTAAATTTGAGTCGTGGAATGATTATGTTCAGAATATGCCTGCTTTAAAAATAAACTGGGTAAATAATATGTTCATGAAAATAGAGAAAGAACTCAAATATTTTCTCGACACAAATGATCAGGTCTCTCCGCGAACACCCGGTAACTATACTTTCGTAGAGTTGTTTAGCCCATCACCAGAAACCTTAAGCGATTTTAATAAAAGCATCAATCAGATCAGAAGCAATCAGGTTGTTGAATCGGATTATGGTTCACGAGGAATTATTTTAAATATAAGTAACCAATATTCATATCAATTAAAGGAAGATTCCGGCTGCTATGTGGTTACAAGTACTGCAAAAATGAGAGATGGCTATGCAGCCCATACTTTTGCAACTGTTTTTTGTCCGGTTATTTATAAGGGAAGAACTTTTATCCTCAAAACAGATCAAGAACTGACACCATCCAATGCTGATTTTTTTGTAAAAATGTTCAGCTATTTCAGTAAACATAATACCTTACAAATAACTGCTCACCCATAACGCCCCCCTCTGACATGTCTAAACACTATTTATTTCCAGTTTTATTTATTTTAGGTCTTAGTTCTTGTAATCCTGTTGGGAAAGAATTAACGGTTTTAGAATTGGCAAGCGGCGAGATCATATCTGCAGAAAACGTGAGTTTAAAAAAAGGTGATGTAATTACCATCTGGACGAAGGTTTCCAAAAGCAGTAAAGATGAAGCTGGTGTATTTGCTGTAAAGTTTAATGTCGAAACCAACGGACAATCCATTCTTCTTGATAGCTTAAATGTGAATGCAGAAGATCACATCATCAATTCAAAAAAAACGAAGGAATCTTACACAGAAAGCAGTTCTTCAGGCGATAGTACTGTTTATTACACGGTGCATGAGTATGAAACAGAGAGTAAAAAATTTACCGCACCTGCTGAAGGAAAATATACTTTTGATTTCAAACGCATAGACCGTTCCAATAATAGCAGCCTCTTCGGAAATAAACTGGCTATAATCTTGCGTAAATCGTAAACCAATCAGAACTTATTGATGTAGGCTTCAAACTCATCACGGTTTTGATCTTCAAAGTAAGGTGTGTAAAAGCACTTATGAATGATGTAATCTATAATGTAGTAGGTGATAAACATCGCCAAGGTTCCTATCCAGACAAATGAGATTAATTTTTTCTGAATGAAAGGCCACAAGCCATCAGCAAAGTCGAAAAAGTCTTTAAAATCAGCATAGTACAAACTCATCACGGCTAAAAACGGAATTACCTTGGTGCTCCATTTGAATTTTGCCAGTAAAATAGCCGATATGCTAAATACCACTAATTTATAAATGGGCTCGAAGGTTCTGTAATCGGCTTTTACCGAAACATAATGATAGGTATAATATAGAATAAGTAAAGCACAATAAATCGAGAGATGTACATTTCTATTCTGTTTTAATTTATCGATATAGGTGCCGGTTGTTTCCGGTTTTTGCTTAAAGAAAAGTAAGGCGAAAAATGGAGCCAGGTTAATTACAGGTAAAATGGATAATGTGTTCACTACGCCGAAATAACGCCTGAGTGTGAAGTTTCTATATTGAATTAATGTGGCAAAAAACCGTCCGCAAATAAAAAGTACAATCAGATTTGCCGTGATATAAAACACCGTTACAAGTTCTATTGATGAAAAAGAGAAAGAAACCTTAAGTGCAGAGGCACCCATATCTAAAATAGAGAGCAGTAAAATCGGATAAGTAATCAAAAACCCATATTTAAAAAAACTGCTGGAAACAGGCTGTTCATCTATTGGATTTAAAACCTGCTTTACCGAATAAATTCTATTGGAAAGATAAAAGAAGCCAATTAAAACCGAAATCATTTTGAGGGATATTATGGCAAAAATAAGGGCAACGATGGCATCTTTTAAATAAAGATTACTTGTGCTGAAACTGCTGATATAATTGTATAAAGAATCAGGATCGGAAGAAATGGTTACACTGAAAATCAGAACAAAAATCAGCTGTATTACCAATGATTTAATTTTAGAAATGGTATTGAGGTTTCCTTCTGCTTTAAAATAGAAATAAGCGAAGATGAGTATAGGTGCAAAGAAAGAAAGTACACCAATAACCTGGTAAATTAATCCACTATTTGTAAAATTGAAATGGTAATCGATAAAACTTGGCCAGTCTTTTTTAAAAATATAGTATGGAGAAAATAGTAGCTGAATGATGATGGCTTTCGAGAACATCTTATTTTTATAAAAATACCACGCAAAGATCAAACTCTCCAGAAACCAGGTCTGTATTCTCCATAAGTAATCATATGCTGTGGTATCTGGTCCGTAGCTATCTATAAAATAACAACTGATTTGCAGACAAGCTACGATTGCCCATAAAATCCAAATCGATTTGATGGCTTTTTGTTGTTTTTCACTGAAGAGCATATTCATAAGTTCAATTTAGATGATTAGCGTTTATCTTTAGAAAGATAAGTTTTATGTCAGCCTAAATTAGGAAATTTAACCCAGTAAAAAATAAAAGAAAATCATGACCATTAACGAAGCACAGGAAACCGTAGACCAATGGATAAATACCACGGGTATCAGGTATTTTAATGAACTCACCAACACCGCAATTCTAATGGAAGAGGTTGGGGAAGTGGCCCGGATAATGGCCCGTCAATATGGTGAGCAATCTTTTAAAAAAAGTGATGAATCTGTAAACCTGGCAGATGAAATGGCCGATGTACTCTTTGTGCTGATTTGCCTGGCCAACCAAACCGGCATCAATTTAACAGAAGCACTTCACAAAAACCTGGAAAAGAAAAGCATCCGCGATGCAGACCGGCACAAGAATAACGAAAAGTTAAAGTAAGGGTTTGATTGGGAGCAGTTTGAATGAGAAAGTCAATTTTGAATGAGAGAATTTTGAATGAGAGAATGAGAAAAAAACCCGAAGATTCATTCATTCAGTTATTCATTCAAAATTCATTCACTCAGTTAGTCATTCAAAATTGATTCACTCACTCATTGGCTTAGCCAACAAACTCCATTAATGTTCTATAAGCAACAAAACGATTTTTGAACTTTTCATTCAGGTCTGCCTGTAAAGCTGGCGCATAGGCCTGTTGATATTGATTGTAGTTTTCCTGATTCTCCGCAACATATTGTGTGCAATAGGTAACACCTTCATTTGGCGAATCCAACACTTTTAATAAACGGTTGGAAACAAACATGCCGGTAGCCATTACCGCTGGAATATGAGTTTCCTGCATCCATTGTAACCATTCTGCTGCAGCAGATTCTTCTAAAATTAGCGTAACATTATATAAAAGCATGTGGCAAAGATAAGGAAGAAAACAGAGGAACAAAACAGATTGCTTATATTCGAAAGCTATTAATTGCATGATCCAATGATTGAAATAACCACATCTGAAACCAATCAAGATCTCGAAGGGATTCTTGCACTTCAAAAGAGAAACCTGAAAACGGATTTATCTCCTGATGAAATTATAGCGGAGGGTTTTGTAACGGTTTCGCATACATGGGATGACCTGAAGAAAATGCATTTGCATGAAAAGAATATCATTGCTAAAGACGGCGGTCAGGTGATTGCCTATGTATTGGGGATGTCCGAACAATCAAAGCACGAAATACCGCGCCTGGTTGAATTGTACGAAAGCTTTGAGCATATTCATTTTAATGGAAAACCGGTTGATGATTACCATTATATCGTTGTCGGGCAGGTTTGTGTAGATAAAGCCTATCGGGGGCAGGGTTTATTTGATCAATGCTACAATTCCTATAAGCATTACTTTAAGGAAAAATATGATTTCGCAATCACCGAAATTGCAGGTATTAACCTGCGCTCAATGAATGCGCATAAACGCATTGGCTTTGAAGTTATTCATGTTTATACAGACAGTAGTGGGGTGGAATGGAATGTTGTAGTGTGGGATTGGAAAAGCTAGTTTTGTGGCATTTGGAGTCCGTTCAACTTAAATATTATCCATCAAAGAATTTTCCAATTGACTAATGAACCACTAAACTCATGACAACTGAACTCATCATCAAACCCCGTCTCCCCTTAAATTTCTGAACCTTTTTCTGGCTTCGGCACTGAACATACTGCCCGGGTAATCCGTAATCAATTGTTGAAAATAGCTTTTGGCCTGTACAATATCATGGAGTTTCTTTTCGTATAAATCGCCTAATGTAAACAAGGCATCATCAGTCCAGATTCCATCCTTAAAGTTATCTGCAACTTTTTTGAGCATATCTGCCGCTTTTTGAAAATCAGCAGATTTAATAAATATTTTGGCTTTACTCATTAATACGGCATCGGCCAGTTCATTTTGGGGGTAAGAGATTCCGATGCTATCCAGCTTTTTAATGGCCCGTGCCGGCAGGTTTCTGAATTCCAGCATTTCAGCATCAGCATACATTTTTAATGCATTGCTATCAGTTGGTGTTTGAATGTTGTCAGAAATGAGTAAACTCAGGTTAAGGGCATCATTGGCAATCAGCTGGGAAGTTGCCGCTTTGAGTACCTGGCATTGTCCGTTGCTGTATTCAAAATTGCCCTGGTAAAAGGAAAGTCTGGCACTTCTGAAGCGTGCCTCATTCCCGATGGGCTGACTTTCAAACTGTTTACTTACCTGTTCATAAACCAGAAATGCTTCCCATGGCTGATTGGTTAAAATATAAACATCACCCAAATCCAGCTTTAGCTGGCCCAGGTCTGCTGTGCCAATTCCAGGTATTTGCAAAGCTTCTTCCAGCCCTTTTTCAGCTTTGGCTGCCTCATTTAAATAGTAGGCTTGCAGATTGGCGAGTTTTTTAATGGCAAATAATGTATTCCTGTTTTTACCATATTCATCCAGCAGGCCCTGGTAATCTTTGGCCAGTAAACTTAAGTCGGCTGTCGTATATTTTCCGGAGGTTTGAAGGTTGTACCGTGTGCTTAGCATTTCAATCTTCGATGGAAGATAGTACTGGCTTTCCTTTCCTTTAGTGAGCAGGTATTCATAAGCCTTTATAGCGGTTTCGTACGCGCCGTTATCAACAAATGTATAAATGGCATTAAAGAGGGTTCCGCCATCAGCTTTTGTTCGTTTATCAAAGGCAATCAACTGGCGTAATGCCGGTTCAAACTCCTGCTGCTGGATATAGTTCCATGTCAGCAGCTTGATGTATACTTCTGCGTCGGGTGCTTTCTGAATCTTTCTGAGTATTGCGGTCTGAAAAGTCTGGTAGTCACTTTTATCTTCAAAAATCATGGAAAGTACATTCTCTGCCTGTGGGAGCAATTGAGGGGTGGAAGGCAATACATCCAGGTACTCCTGCATCAGCATGGGTTTGTCTTTTTTATACCGGTATATGTTCAGCAATTCATAAGTAAACAGCTGGTCGTTTCCTAAAAGTTTTCTGCCCTGCTTAAACGTTTGAACAGCCAGATCATAGTTTTCAAAACGGTAAAAGTTGTTCGCTAAATTCCGGATCTTAAATTCATCTTTTGGAAGTTTGGCAATGATGTCGGTAAATATCTTATTGGCAGATGATACATTGCCCTGTTCCTCATAAAGTTTACCCATTGCAATCGGATAAGCATCATTTTCCGGATGCTGTTTAATGGTTTTTTTGACGATCTTTTCCGCAGCATCATAACGCTTCAATTTTAATAAGGCATTGAAATAGATGTCGAAATAACCTTCGTTATCAGGATTGGCAAACATTTTCTCCAGTAAAACAACAGCCTTTTCATAATCTCCATCGCGATAATACTGCGTGGCTAAAGCACTTTCATCATTTAATACAGCCTGATTATTGCGTGAAATTTGTGCCTGCACATTCCAGCTCAACATCAAAAATGCAAAGACAATTAAACGATTCATAATCCTGGTTTATAAATTTTAAATGTAATAAAAAGACATGAAAGGTAAAAGATTTAACGCTAAACATTGGCCGAATGGATTTCGTGTAGTATGGTAGCTGTCATATTAAATCTGATCGTTCTGGTGACATCATTTTTATTTTGTATGTTGCCGGGATGTATGCTGTTAAGTGGCCATTAACAGGAAACAAGTTAAAGTAACATTGTTAGTGTAAAGTATAGTTAAGTGGTTGAGATGCCTATTTTTGTCATCCCGGTGAAAAAATATTTATGCTGAAAAGAATTGGTTTATTGGTTTTAATCGCTCTGATCTGTGCCTGTAAGCGCTCAGATAAAGCAGGCATTATACCTGTTGATGATTTTTTTAAAACACAGGATAAGGCTTATTACCACATATCGCCTGACGGGAAAAGCCTTTCCTACCTTAAACTTCAGGATAAAAAGCTTGACTTATTTGTGGAGAACCTGGCCACAGGGAAAAGCACCCAATTGACACACCTGACAGAAAAATCGATCAGTTTTTACTTCTGGACCAGCAACAATGAGTTGATTTATTATGCTGAAGATGATACAAAGGAGCGTAAATCTGATCTCTTTGTCATCAATAAGGATGGAAGCAGGCAAGTGCAATTGAGTTCGAATGAAAAAACAAGAGTCCGCGTAATTGAAGATCAGCTGATTGATGATAAATATATTATTGTGGCTTCCAATAAACGCGATTCAACAGTTTTCGATGTGTATCGCCTGAATGTCCGGAACGGCAAAATGGAAATTGCGGCTAAAAACCCGGGTAATGTTACCGAATGGGTAACCGATAATAAAGGTATTCTCAAAATTGCCGTGGCCAGCGATGGGGTGAATGAAACCTTGCTTTACCGTGAAAATGAGAGCAAACCTTTTGCACCGCTGATGACAAATAATTTTGAAACGACTTTTCAGCCGGTGGCCTTTCCGGAAAATGAACCTGATGTATTATATGCCATATCCAGCGTAAACAGGGATAAAAATGCATTGGTATCTTTTGATTTAAAAACAGGTAAAGAGAAAGAAGTACTGTTTGCCAATGATACCCTGAATGTTACGGAAACCAGATATTCCAGAACACAAAATAAAATTATGTTTGTTACCTGTGAAACCTGGAAAAAACAGAAATATTACCTGGATGCACAAAGTAAACTAACTTATAGTAAAATAGACCGGCTGCTGCCAGGCACCGAGTGGCGCATTATGGATAATGATAAAATGGATAATGTTTTCATCATCAGAACATTTACCGATAAAAATCCGGGATCGTACTATTTATACATGGCTGCTGAGAATAAGCTTAAAAAACTAAATGATATTAACTCTTCTATTCAGGAGGAATTGATGAGCGATATGAAGCCGGTTAGTTTTAAAAGTTCTGACAGTTTAACTATTAACGGCTATCTCACCTTGCCTAAAGGGAACAAGAAAACCAATTTACCTGTGGTTGTAATGCCTCACAATGGTCCGGGGGGAAGGAATTCCTGGGGTTATAATGCCGAAGTTCAGTTTCTGGCTAACCGGGGTTATGCGGTTTTGCAGGTTAATTATCGGGGATCAAATGGTTATGGCAAATCTTTTTATGCGGCAGGTTTTAAAGAATGGAGTAATAAAATTCAGGAAGATGTTAATGATGGTGTACGCTGGCTGATTGCAAAAAAGATTGCAAACCCTAAAAAGATTGCCATTTATGGTAATGGTTTCGGAGGGTATATTGCCCTAAATTGTTTGTATAAAAATGCCGATCTTTATAGTTGTGGCGGATCAAATTCTGGCGTTATTAATTTATTCAGTTACCTGAAAGGGATTCCACCATTTTTAAAGTCAAATCTACAGATGTATTACGAAATCATTGGCAATCCGGTAACAGATACAGACTACCTGCGCTTGGCTTCACCTGTTTTTCATGCCGACCGTTTTAAGTCGCCATTGTTTATTGCCCAGAACCCAAAAGATCCGAGGGTTAACGTTACAGAAGGGGTACAGTTTATCAAAGAACTTAAAAAGAGAAGCATCCCGGTTACCTACATAGAAAAGGAAGAAGGACCAAATCCGGTTAAAAGGCAACAGGGGAGAACAGCTTTGTATAAAGCACTGGAAGAATTCTTAAAAAACAACATCAGCAGGAAATAAGTTATGACGCTGGATAAGAAAAGCGGCTATCGCAAAAATTTCTCATTGGGTGTTACTTTCATTGTACTCATTTCCATTTTGTTTGTCTTATCGCTTTTCCTGGCTTTTAATTTCAGTAAAAAATCCATCGAAAATGAATTTGTTTCAGAGAAGGTAAATGTGCTGGAGCAGAGCATCAAACCTTATAACGATTTCTTTCAGAATAAAATGCCCGAGATTTCTTATTATAATGGATTTCTGGATTCTGCTACGGCATCAAAATTTGTAGATACCATTGTGCTCAAATATCCGTTCGTGTCGAGGGTTACTTTTTACGATACCGAGGTTAAAAATATACCGGTAAAGGATGGAATGAACGTAGGGAAATTATCGATCGGTCCGAAGTCTATTTTCCAGTTTGGTAAAAATGTTCCTGCTGATTCTATCAGATTATTTTCAGAAGCCGATACCCGGTCTTTCAAGGTTGGCGATGATTTTAATACCATGGCCTATAAGCTGGTTACTTTTGTTGATCAGCTGGATACGGTTGCGGTACCCTCTCAGGAAGAATTGTTCACCAATTTTTCTGTCGTAAATTCCAATAAAATCACTTACTTAAATATTCCCAGGAGAGAAGACCTGAAAATTTATAAGGATATGATGCGGCGTAAACTCAATCCTTTGCCGGTTTATCAGCAGGATATGCTTGTTTTTCAGCTGAATCCAAATAAAATTAAAGTGGTAAATACCCGGCCATTGTTATACCAGAAAATTCAGGTAGAGCCGTTAACATACGATCCGATTGATACTTCTGAGGAAAACATGACCACTGAAATTGCTTTGCCTGGTGCTTTTTCCGACTTCAAACTATACCTCACCAGCTCTAAATCTTACGTTAAAAGAGAAATTTTTATCTACTTTATGCCCATTGCGCTTGTGCTGCTCCTGGTGTATGGCGTGCTGCTTTTAGTGGCCTTTTTAATTTACCGCAATTTAAATATCAACAGTAAAATGTTTAAGCTGCAGTACGATTTTGTAAATAACCTGACGCATGAGTTTAAAACTCCGGTAAGTGTGATTAAAATTGCAGGTAATAATATTAAAAGTGCTACTGCTTTAAGCCAGAAGGAACAACAGCTTTATGGTAAGATACTGGATGAGGAGGCCGATAAACTGAATGGCTTAATGAATAAATTACTGGCCTTTACGCAAATTGAAAACAAAGCCATTAAACTGAACCAGGAAACAGTAAATATTCGCGATTTTATAGAAAGTACCATTGAGTCTCATACATTAAAACATCCCGATTTTCAGATGACCTATGAAGTGGTTGGTTTTAAAACCTTCATTACCGATCCGGTGTTATTAGGTAGCTTGTTTGATAACCTGGCTGAAAATGCATACAAATATTCAAAACCCGAAAACAAGAAATTGCACATCAGTGCCAAGCTGATTAAAGGTGTGCTGGTATTCCGTTTTGCCGATAAGGGAATTGGTATCGCTTCGGGGGAATTAAATAATATTTTTAAGAAGTTTTTCAGGATACAAAACGAATACAATCAAATGGGGAGCGTGGGGCTTGGTTTGGCTTTTTGCAAGGAACTGGTTAACTTTATGGAAGGCGAAATTTCGGTTAAAAGTAAAGTAGGTTCAGGCACAGAATTTAAGATCGTATTGCCCTTTAATAGCTGAATGTTAAAAGTTGAAAATTAAAGTTGGAAGGTTATAAAACGGAATTAACCTTTAAACATTAAAATATAAATACACATATAGATGTCTAAAGAAGTAAAAATATTAATTGTTGAAGATGATGAAAATCTTCGTTTTTTGGTTGCACACCGTTTAAAAGGCGAGGGTTACCACATATTGGAAGCCAATGACGGTGAATCTGGTGAACGGATTATTATGGCAGACCAGCCTGATATTGTATTGCTGGATTGGATGATGCCGGGCAAACAAGGTGCAGAAGTTTGCGAGAGTGTGCGTAAACAAGGCTTCGAAAACCTGGTCATTATGATGACAGCAAAGGCGCAGGATGTAGATAAAATTGATGCTTATAATTTTGGCGCATCAGACTATATTACCAAACCTTTTAATATGGATGTATTGGTGGCCATGCTGGAGAGTAAGGTGAAGTTTATCGTCAATAAAGATACTGCTGAAATTCACCGCTTTGGTAATATGGAGCATCATCCGAATATTCATACTTTATTCAGAGATGGAAAGAAAATTGAGCTCACCATACTGGAAAACCGTATTTTATTGTACTTTTTGCGCAACCCTGGTAAAGTCATTAACCGCGATGAACTGATGCTGGTGGTTTGGGGCTATAATTCTGATGTGAACACCAGGACCCTTGATATGCATATTGTACGCTTGCGTAAGAAGATAGAATTAAACCCGGATAATCCGCAGTTATTACAAACGGTAAGAGGTGTTGGATATCGTTTTAACGCAGGGTAGATTTAATGCATGAATGATTGAGTTTTGAATGAGAAAGTTTTGAATGATTGAATTTTGAATGATTGAATGTGTTGGCGTAATACCTATCCATTCTCTCATTCCTTTCAATTAATCCATCATTCCTTCCTTCAGTCATTCTTTCCTTCAGTCATTCACTATTCCCTCCTTCAGTCCTTCAGTAATTCTTTCATTCAGTCATTCTCCCATTAAGCTCTTTTCAAGGTAAAAACCGTAATCTCTGGTAAAATTCCAACCCTTCCAGGATAGCCTAGAAAACCATAGCCAACATTCACGTAAAGCTGTTGTTTTTGCTCCTGATATAAGCCTGCCCATTCTTTATAGATGTATTGTACAGGGCTCCATTGGTATTCCTTCAGCCTCACGCCGAACTGCATCCCATGGGTATGACCGCTAAACATGGCATCAATTTGAGGATATTTCTGTAATACTTCGCCACGCCAGTGTGAAGGATCATGACTTAATAATAATTTTACAGGTAAGTCATCCGTATGCTGAACCGCCAGTTCCATTTTTCCATACTTCGGAAAACGCCCCATTCCCCAGTTTTCGATCCCCAGGATGCCAATTTCTTCGCCGTCTACTTTAAGTCTGCGGTGTTCATTCATCAACAAATCATAACCCATTATCTTGTGTACATCAACCATGTCTTTCAGGTTTTTAACCTTAGCCGGCGATGTTTCTTTACCAAAATAATAATCGCCATAATCATGGTTTCCAAGTGAAGAATAAACACCTAGAGGTGCTTTTACTTTTGAAAATATATCCTGATAATCGCTCACTTCATTGGTGAGGTTATTTACTAAATCGC
Source organism: Pedobacter sp. MR22-3 (assembly GCF_026240075.1). Taxonomy (NCBI): domain Bacteria; kingdom Pseudomonadati; phylum Bacteroidota; class Sphingobacteriia; order Sphingobacteriales; family Sphingobacteriaceae; genus Pedobacter; species Pedobacter sp. MR22-3. The sequence continues at coordinate 109,526 of NZ_JAPIVF010000002.1, forward strand.
CGGTAAAGAAAACGAATTCAGGTTTTTCTGCCAGCAGCATTTCCACGCCACCTTTTACAGCTGTTTTATTGTAAAAACTGCCGGAATGGATATCAGAAATTTGTGCCATGGTGATGCCATCAAAAGCTTTTGGCAAGTTTGGTAAAATGAGATTTACCTTTCTTACCTGGTAATCATAAGCGCCGGAAATAATTCCCCAGCTTAATGATGTTAATGGTACCGCAGCAGCGACTAACCCCGCCTTTACTAAAAATTCTGAACGGGAAATCTGATCAGTTTCTGATACTGGTACAGTTGGTGCGACTTCTTTTTCCCTGAATACTTTGATCCAAAGCCTTCTTAAATCATCTAACACCAAAAACGGTAACATGGCCATTTTGCAGGCTACAGTTAAAAAGAATGCCACCAGAATCATGGCCCTTAGTGTTAAAAAAAGGTTGAGGTAAATCCCGGCAAAGACGCCTATTATCAGCAAGATGCTGTAACTCCAGTATATGATAGCAAAGATTTTTTTTGTGGTTGGTTTCCATTTTTTGAAAACAGCTACAATTGCCTTGAAACAATAGATATCGAAAATGATAATGAAAATGCAGGCAGCAATGATAAAAGGTAGTCTTCCCATGATCGGGTTTGAAAAATTAGTTTAAAAAATAAGGCAGGTTTTTGGCCTGCCTAAATTAGGTATTTGATGTAAATAAATTATCTAAAATTCTTTTTGGATTATCTAAAAAAGATTTATAAATCCTGTAAACTTCAGATTCTTCATATTTAATGCTATTGATTTCACCATCGGCCATTTCATAAATGATCGCATTAGGGTAGGCCAAAAGGATGGGAGAATGGGTTGTGATAATAAATTGAGCATTTGTATGTACCAGACTATTAATCTTTGCTAACATGGCAATTTGTTTATTTGCTGAAAGTGCAGACTCTGGTTCATCTAAAATATAAACGCCATGTCCGTTGAATCGGTTCATGAACAGTGACCAAAAAGATTCACCATGAGATTGTTCATGTAGGGATATGCCGCCGTAAGATGCTATTATCTTCTGACTAAAACCAGGTTCTTCATCAAGCTTATCAATTTGGCTGGCAACATTATAAAAACTTTCTCCTCTTAAGAAAAAACCATCTTTGAAATGCCTGAAACTTTTGGAAATCGTAAGGTATTGGCGTAATATGGAATGAGTTTCCCTGCTGCTAAAATGGAAGTTTTTACTTCCTCCTTCGGCATTAAAGCCTAGGTTAACGGCAATTGCCTCTATAAAAGTTGATTTTCCAATCCCATTTTCGCCGGTGAAAAATGTAACATTCGGGTGGAATGCAAGTTCTTGAAAAGTTTGCAGGCATGGAATGTTAAACGGATATCCTTCAGGAAGATTCTCTCTTTGTAACCTTAGCGATAAAAGATATCCGTTAAACTCCATTCATCATGTTTATCTGAAATCATCCTCGTCTTCTTCTTCATCAAATTCGGCATTAAATAAACTGCCAAACATGTCAGAAAAACCAAAGCCACCATTTAAATAATTTTTACTTAACTGGGAATACGCTGCCAGTCCGTGTAAAACAAATTCCATCAGCAGTAAAGTTTGGTTTTCACTCAGTTTTGGATGAAACTTTTTAACGGTATCATATAAACCGGGCACCAACATCAGTGCTTTTTTGTATTGTGTGTTGCTTAAATGGTCTGTTACGTCGACATTGTTTCCTTCTGTAAACCATTCTGTAATTTCGGTATATGGATTGGCTGTTTTGGTTTTTTTTGCTTTTTCAGGATCAGGAAAATAGCGGGCAAATAAGGTTTTTACGGCCTTGCCGATTAAGGTGGTGGCCACATGTGCCGGCCCTTCCAGCTCACCTTCATAAACCAGCTCTATTTTTCCGGTGATGGCGGGAATAATTCCGGCAAAATCTGATAAGCGTACAAACGTAGCCTTTTCGCCCAAAATAAGCATCCTGCGCTCGGCCGTACTGATTAAATTTTCATAGGCTGAGATGGTCAGCCGGGCAGATACACCAGATTTCTGGTCAATGTACTCACTTTTACGGGCTTCAAATGCAATCTGCTCAATCAGGTCTTTTAACAGGCCATCGGCCTCAATATTTGCTTTTTGTGCTGCGGTAAGCCTGGCTTCCTGAAAAGTAATTTTACGCGATATTTCGATGCTTTTCGGGTAATGGGTTAGAATCTGACTTTCTATCCTGTCTTTTAGTGGCGTAACAATACTTCCACGGTTGGTATAATCTTCCGGGTTTGCAGTAAATACAAACTGGATATCCAATGGTAAACGCAGTTTAAAACCACGAATCTGGATATCTTTTTCCTGCAGCATATTGAATAGTGCTACCTGAATCCGGGCCTGTAAATCTGGTAACTCATTAATTACGAAAATACTGCGGTGCGCCCGCGGAATCAGGCCAAAGTGGATTACCCGCTCGTCGTTATATGTCAGTTTTAACGTGGCTGCCTTAATCGGATCTACATCACCAATTAAATCAGCTACGGTAACATCCGGTGTAGCCAGTTTTTCCGTATAGCGTTCACTCCGGTGTAGCCAGGCAATTTCAGTAGCATCACCTTTGGTAGCGATTTCATTTCTGGCATACCAGGAAATTGGGTTCAACGGATCGTCGAAGATTTCACTACCCGCTACATACGGCACATACTCATCCAACAGGTTGACCATTAAACGGGCAATGCGTGTTTTGGCTTGTCCGCGTAAACCCAACAGTAAAATGTTGTGGCGGGAAAGAATGGCAGTCTGTAATTCGGGTATTACGGTTTCATCGTATCCGATTATACCTTCAAATTCTGTTTTTTTATCTCTTAAAACTTTAATCAGGTTCTCTCTTAATTCTTCCTTAACTGATCTTGACTGATATCCTGTGGTTTTTAATTCGCCTAGTGTGGTGTTTTGCATATGTTTTTGGAGTAAGGATAAAGGAGCAAGGATAAAAGATTTAATTGCAAAATCCCGTCATTGTGCCTTAATCTTTGTTCTTTCATCTATTTTACTGTTTTTCTTCTGTTTTTAATATAATCTTCGAAAATGTATTCGCCCAGGCCATTTAATGAACTGTAGAATGCCCGGCCACCATTTATTTCAGTAAACTGGCGTACAAACTGTTGCAAATAAGGGTCTTTGGCAATCATAAAGGTGGTAATCGGAATTTTCAACCGCTTACATTGGGCTGCCATATTTAAGGTTTTATTAATAACCTTTCTATCCAGTCCCATGCTATTTTTATAGTATTTGCCATTTTCCTTTAAACAGGTTGGTTTCCCATCCGTAATCATGAAAATTTGTTTGTTATGCGTTTTTCGGCGACGGAGTAAATCTGTTGCCAGTTCCAAACCTGCAAAAGTATTGGTATGGTAGGGCCCCACCTGGAGGTAAGGTAAATCTTTTACGGTAATGGGCCAGGCATCATTTCCAAAAACCACAATATCCAAGGTATCTTTCGGGTATTTGGTTTTAATCAATTCGGCTAAGGCCATTGCTACTTTCTTCGCGGGTGTAATCCTGTCTTCACCATACAGGATCATAGAGTGTGAAATATCAATCATCAATACGGTAGAAGTTAAGGTTTTAAAATCCTTTTCCTCTACTTCCAGATCCCGGTCTGTTAAAGTAAAATCACCGATGCCATGATTGATCTGTGCATTCTGGATGGAGGCTGTCATGTCGATCTGATCTAAACTGTCGCCGAAGTTATATTCCCTCCTGTCGGCATTTTTTTCTTCACCGATACCAGACTGGTTGCTGTTATGATTGCCGCGACCTGATTTTTTAAGCTTGCCAAAAATTTCATCCAATGCAGATTTGCGAATGGTTTGCTCCGTTTTAGCGGTGATTTTAAATTCTCCGGATTGATTGTCTTCTGTTAGATACCCCTTATCCTTCAAATCATCGATAAAATTTCCAATGCCATAGTCGTTATTGGTTAATTTATATTGCTTGTCAAGTTCGTTGAGCCAGCTTAAAGCCTCTGCTGCATCACCTGCTGTATAATTCAGCAACTCGCTGAATAATTTCAACAACTCATCAAACCCACCTTTTGGCGTATCGCCAGGCTTATAATCAGAAAAACGGAAACCTCTCATGTGCTTGTATTAACGGTTTATCGAAGATAAAAGTTTCGATTTGCATTAATTTAAGTAGGGTGTCATATTTGAGCGTAAAGAAAGATTATAGTGGGAATTGTGGGGTAGGAATAGATAATCAGGGAATAGAGAAATAAAAAATTAAACACATGCTACAAATGTGCTAAGATCAAAATAATGGCATGATTACTCAAGGCACTCCATTTCACCTGTTCTACATTCCAAAGTGCTAAGCTATCTCTTGCATGCAATCGCCTGCCTTCTACTTCGAAAGCGCCATCAATAATGAAACAGAAAAATTTGTTTTCCGGGTTTTGAAGCTGATAGGTGATTTCTTCCTGTGGGGTAAAAATCCCTGTGCTTAATTTAAATGGTAATTTCGTGCTGGAAATAATCTCTGTCAGCTGATTTGGATATTTTTCGAAATCAAAGTTGAAGCGCATTTCACCTGCCCGGAGTAAAAACAGATCTGTCGTAAGTCCAATCTGCAGGTAATTTACCAAATCGTTTGAATAAGGGTTGCTGATTTCCAATACCTCACCTTTACCAGCATTCAAAACCTGTACCTGTCCGGTTTCAATGGAAAATGCTTTGCCATTCTGTACAATATCTAATCTGCCGGTAACCGGAAAAAACAGCTGATAGGAATCTTCCCTGGATAGAAAGAAGGAAAGCTTACCTCCGGCAATGTATTCGTCATTACAAATAAATAATGCTCCCGAAGCCACTTTGTCTTTATGGTAATACTTTTCAAAGTTGAATGTGCTATGCCTTTTTACTATTGAAGTTTCTGTTAAACCCCGCTCATCTGCCGGGTATACTTTTCCCTGAATATCCATTAGCTTAGTTGGTATTTTTAATGAATGGATGCTGACCACAATAATTGCTTCTGCCTGCATCAATTAGTTTCCGGTAACACATGTTAATGACGTTTTTTGCCATGGAGTAAAATTTAAAAAAGCGCCAGGAAATTCTTAACGACCCCGCTAAAATACGAAAATATGGCTTACCAGGCACTGACGTTTCATTTAAGCAAAGGTACAATCTACAAATCTGCCAGGGCATACGGGGGGAGCGTAAACAAAAAATTAGTCAAAAATTGCGCTATGCTTTTTGCAACAGGACGATTTTTTTTTGTAAAAGATTAAAAGTAGCTTTGTCGCTATTCATGAAACACCTCGTTACCATATCGCTAGTATTTTTTAGCTTAACGCATTTGGCAAAAGCCGAACGTGTTGAAGGTTTAAGGATATTAAATGAGTATTGTAATGAGCATAATATCAGCACCAATACCATCGGTAAGGCATCGGTTCAACTGAATGAAGACCGGAATCCTTATTTGTTATCTTACTCAAGGTTAGCTTTAATCGGAACTCAACCTCAATTAAAAGCTGCAAAATATGTAAGTGTAAATCAAGTGATTTCTGATTTAACAATCAGGAAAAAACCGAAGAACAATAGTCCTTAATACACTTTTCTTAAACAAATCTTTTATAAGGTTTTGTGCCCCCGTTTATACCAGCAACTGCCAAACTGACCAGCGCAATACAATGGCTTAGTTGTTGTAACACACCATTTTTTTAATAATAAATACGATTTAAAACATAATGTTAGGATTTTTAGCGAAGGTTTTCGGAAGTAAATCAGAAAGAGATATTAAGGCTATTCAGCCATTGGTTGGCAAAATCAATGAACAGTACAGCAAACTTTCAGCACTCAGTAATGATGAGTTGCGTGGTAAAACAATAGAATTTAAAAGCAGGATATCTGATTTTTTAACAGAAATTGATGGTAAAATCTCTACCCTAAAGGCTGAAGCCGAAGGTGAAGGGTTGGATCTTCATCAAAAAACGGCCATTTACGATCAGGTCGATGCTTTAGGAAAAGATCGCGATGCAGAACTGGAAAAAGTGCTTTTAGAAATTCTTCCTGAAGCTTTTGCCGTGGTAAAAGAAACTTCACGACGTTTAAGTGAAAATGATTACCTGGAAGTAACCGCTACACAGTTTGACAGGGATTATGCCGCACGTAAGGGTAATGTTAAGATTGTAGGTGATAAAGCACAATGGGCAAACCGTTGGGATGCTGCCGGAACCGAAGTGGTATGGAACATGGTTCATTACGATGTGCAGTTAATTGGTGGTATTGTGCTGCATAGTGGTAAAATTGCTGAGATGGCCACTGGTGAGGGTAAAACCTTGGTGAGTACTTTGCCAGCATACTTAAATGCACTTGCCGGACAAGGTGTTCACATCGTAACCGTGAATGATTACCTGGCCCGCAGGGATAGTGAATGGAACGGACCTTTATTTGAATTTCATGGTTTAAGTGTAGATTGTATTGATAAACACGAGCCAAACTCTGAGGAAAGAAGAAAAGCCTATGCCGCAGACATTACTTACGGAACCAATAATGAATTTGGTTTTGATTACCTGCGTGACAATATGTCGCAAACGCCAGATCAATTGGTGCAGCGCAAACAACATTTTGCCATGGTGGATGAGGTCGATTCGGTTTTAATTGATGATGCCCGTACACCATTGATTATTTCAGGTCCGATTCCACATGGAGACCAGCATGAGTTTTATGAGTTGAAACCACGTATTGAGCGTTTGGTGAATGCGCAGAAAGCTTATGTATCTCAGGCCTTAAATGAAGCCAAAAAATTAATCAATGCCGGTAACAGCGGAACAGAAGAAGGTGAAGGTGGTTTAGCTTTATTACGTGCTTACCGCGGATTGCCTAAAAATAAAGCCTTAATTAAATTCTTAAGTGAAAGCGGCGTGCGTGGTTTGTTGTTAAAAACAGAGAACTACTACATGGCCGATCAATCGAAGAATATGCCCAAGGTAGATTCTGAATTATATTTCTACATCGATGAGAAAAATAACCAGGTGGAGTTAACAGAAAAAGGTATTGAATTAATTACACAATCAGGTGAGGATCCTCATTTCTTCGTGTTACCGGATGTGGGTACAGAAGTGGCAGAGCTTGAAAAATCTGATTTGCCATTAGAAGAAAAGGTAGCTACTAAAGATGCTTTAATGCGTGATTATTCGGTAAAGGCAGAACGCATTCACTCAGTAAATCAATTATTAAAAGCTTATACCTTGTTTGAAATTGATGTGGAATACATCATTGATGAAGGCAAGATTAAAATCGTTGATGAGCAAACTGGCCGTATCATGGATGGCCGCCGTTATTCTGACGGATTACATCAGGCTATTGAGGCTAAAGAAAACGTTAAGGTTGAAGATGCTACCCAAACCTATGCTACCGTAACTTTGCAAAATTATTTCCGTATGTACCATAAACTTTGTGGGATGACGGGTACGGCCACTACCGAAGCAGGTGAATTCTGGTCAATCTATAAACTGGATGTGGTTGAGATTCCGACCAACAGAAATATTTCCAGACAGGATCAGCAGGATTATGTTTACCGTACGGTACGTGAAAAATATAATGCGGTTGCCGATGAAATTGTGAAGTTAACACAAGCTGGTCGTCCGGTATTGGTTGGTACTACTTCTGTTGAGATTTCGGAATTGTTAAGCCGTATGCTTAAACTTCGTGGTATTAAACACAATGTATTAAATGCTAAAATGCACCAGAGAGAGGCCGATATTGTTGCCGAAGCTGGTCAGGCAGGAACGGTTACAATTGCCACCAACATGGCTGGTCGTGGTACCGATATTAAGTTAGGTGCAGGTGTAAAAGAAGCAGGTGGTTTAGCCATTGTGGGTACTGAACGCCATGAATCACGTCGTGTAGACCGGCAGTTACGCGGTCGTGCCGGCCGTCAGGGTGATCCGGGTTCTTCACAGTTCTTCGTTTCACTGGAAGATAACCTCATGCGCTTGTTTGGTTCGGAAAGAATTTCGAGCATTATGGTGCGCATGGGTATTGAAGATGGTGAAGTGATCCAGCATTCTATGATTACCAAGTCTATCGAACGTGCGCAGAAAAAAGTAGAAGAAAACAACTTTGGTATCCGTAAACGTTTACTGGAGTATGATGATGTGATGAATGCTCAACGTACGGTAATTTATGCCAAACGTAAAAATGCGCTATTTGGCGAACGTTTGGATGTGGATATGAACAACATGGTGTTCGATGTGGCAGAAGATATCGTAACAGAATATAAAGAAGAAGCTAACTACGATGGTTTTAAACTGGAAGTTATCAAAAATTTCTCCCTGGATACCACCATTACTGAAAAAGAATTTGCCTCTGGCAATATTACTCAGCTTACTGAAAAATTATTTGATGAGGCAGAATCATTCTATGCCCGAAAATCAGAAGCCGTAATACAACAGTCATTGCCTGTTTTAACGCAGGTTTATGAAGAACGTGGCGAGCATATCGAACAAATTGTGGTTCCGTTTACAGATGGAATTCGTGGCATTCAGGTTGCGGTTGATTTGAAGAAAGCCATTGAAAATAAAGGTAAAGAGGTTGTTCGTTCGTTTGAAAAAACCATTATACTGGCTTTGATTGATGACAGCTGGAAAGAGCATTTACGTGAAATGGATGATTTGAAACAGTCTGTTCAGAATGCCGTTTACGAGCAGAAAGATCCATTGGTAATCTATAAAATGGAAGCCTTTAACTTATTCAAAAACATGCTTAATGCGGTGAATAAGGAAGTGGTCAGTTTCTTATATAAAGGTGGTATTCCGGTTCAGCAGGAGCCTGATGAAATAAGGGAAGCACCGGCACCGGCTAAGCAGCCTAAATTACAAACCACCAAACAGGAGTTTGGAAGAGAGGAGCCGGGTATTGAATTTGGTGATACGCGTGAAGCCATTCCGCAGCAGCCTATTCGTAAAGAAGCCACTGTAGGACGTAATGAACCTTGCCCTTGTGGTAGTGGTAAAAAATACAAGAATTGCCACGGCGCAAATTTGTAATATAAATTATATCGCACATTATTAAGGCCTTGACATTTGTCAGGGCCTTTTTTGTGTAATTTGGTTTTTAATCTGTAGGATTAAACCTATATTTAGAAACACACAAAATAACACACAAATGAAAAAGATTTTTAACATTTTTGCCATTTCGGCAACACTGATGCTTTCGAGCTGCGCAACCGTTTTTACCGGTACAAAACAAACCGTTAATATCAAGACAGATCCACCGGCTGCCGACATTGAAGTAGACGGTATTAAAGTTGGTGTAACACCAATGGACGTGACGTTAAAAAAAGGATTCACGGGGCAAACTGTCAGTCTTAAATTAAATGGTTACGAAGCAAAAACATTTCAACCAACCACCACATTTAATGCGGTATCTGTAGTCAATTTTCTGTTTGTCCCAGGTTTTATTATTGACGCTGCCACCGGTGCAATGATGAAGTACGATCCGAAAGTTTACGAATTTAAACTGGAACAAAAGAAATAGTTAACCAAACCAGGTAGCAAAGCCGGATTTTGATAAGAAATCCGGCTTTGCTGTTTTTTGATATGCTTGTTTTTAATGTAAGAAATATTAGCGATAAAATAGTAAGGTGAGGAAGTTTAGTATTTTAGATAATGGATTTTTATTAAATAATATGATAAGTAAGCTAAATTAATTAGTATTATATTTGTTATCAACTATGAAAGGTAAAAACTTAAATCAAGAACTTGGTAGCGGGATGTACACTATTCCTGAAGTAGCTTTTATTTTAAAGTTGCCAACGGCTAAAGTACGCCGGTGGATGAAAGATTTTTGGGATAACCAGTTTTCTGAAAAGCATCATGTTGAATATTCCTGGGGGGACGGCCGTGAAAAAGCGACAAATTTCTTCACACTCATAGAATTTTACGTTTTTTATCAATTAAGAGAAATTAATGTTAGCGTGAATAAAATAATAAATGCTCATCAGGATATGGCCGAGATTTTAGGCACAGCCTATCCTTTTGCCTCTTCTAAAATGTTATCTGATGGGAAAAGTATTCTTTTTACGCTGGATGACGGAACAGTTGTGCACGCAGACAAATCCAGACAAGCAGCTTTTAAACAAATAATTGAAGAATTTTGTAAGAAAATTGAATTTTCTACTTCGGATATAGCAGAGCGGTTTTATCCTTTAGGAAAAGAAAAACATATCATAATAGACCCTCATCACCAGTTTGGCCAGCCTGTTATAGAGGAAACTAATATTTTGGCACAAACATTATATGATCTTTATACAGCAGGTGAAACGGTAGGTTTCTTAACCAGATTATATGATCTTCGTGAAGCAGATGTGGTTTGTGCCATTGAGTTATTTAACCGTAAAGCCGTGGCATGATAAAAGTTTTAATAGATGAGAACCTCTCAAAATATTTTGCTGAAGGCTTAGATAAATTACAATATCCTCTCGGAAATAATATTGAGGTCACTTCTATTGAAAAAGAATTTGGCAAAGGAATAAAAGACGAAGAATGGATTCCAGATTGGGGAAATCGATCTGGTGTTTTTATTTCTCAGGATTTAAGAATCTATTCAACCAAATTACAGGCAGCACTTTTGACTAAACATAATATTGGAGCGTTTTTCTTAAAGTTGCCAAAAGGTTATCGATACTGGGATAAGACGCAAGTAATTATTAAACATTGGATCGAAATAGTTAAGATTATCGAAATGAATAAACCTCCATATGTTTACTTTATTTCAGCAAAGCGAATCACAAAAGGATAACAATACTAAGATTGGCCAACATTTGCACAACCCATAAAGAATGCCGAATTTTGCAGCGAATTCGGCATTCCTGTATTTAAAACAATTTTTGCCTGTCTACTGTCATACCATCATGAAAATATTTTATACGCTAATCTTCAGTTTATTTTTCTTTAACATGGCGTTCGCTCAAAAAGGTGAGGTTGTGGTGATAAAAGACCCATTAATTGATAGCTTGATTGCCAAAAGAATACAGGTCTACCGGACTTCAGGTGAGGTAAAAACAGGTAAACCCATTGTGTCCTCTTACGGTTATCGGGTGCAGATTTTTTATGGTTCTGACCGGCGGGAGGTTTTTAATCAGCAGGCACGTTTTAAAACATTGTATCCTAAACTGAATACATACCTGATTTATAAAGAACCCAATTATTATGTCAGGGTAGGCGATTTTAGAACGAGATTGGAAGCACAACGATTAATGAGTGAAATCCGGCCAACCTTTCCTACTTTATTTATTTTCAGGGAGAAAATTAATGCTCCGCAATTAGATATTACAACCGATGATCAAAGATAAAATAAAAGATGTAGCGAATGCCATTTTCAATGATGTCGTAGGCTACCGCCAGCATTTACACGCCAACCCCGAATTATCTTACCAGGAATTTGAAACTGCTGCATTTGTGAAGGAAAAGCTAACGCAATGGGGAATTGAATTTACCAGTTGCGCCAATACCGGTGTTGTCGCCTTAGTTAAAGGCCATCTTCCTTCTGAAAAAGTCATTGCACTTCGTGGCGATATGGATGCCCTGCCTATTACCGAAATCAGTGATAAGCCTTATGCTTCCAGGAATCCGGGAGTGATGCATGCCTGCGGACATGATGTGCATACCTCGTCGCTGTTGGGAACAGCTTATATTTTAAACCAGCTGAAAACTGATTTTGGTGGTACCATAAAATTAATCTTTCAGCCGGCAGAAGAGTTGCTTCCCGGAGGAGCTAGCATCATGATTAAGGAAGGTGTTCTCGAAAATCCAAAACCCGATTATATTGTTGGACAGCACGTAATGCCCCTAATAGATGCTGGTAAGGTAGGTTTCCGCTCGGGAATTTACATGGCATCAACGGATGAGTTATATGTCACCGTAACCGGAAAAGGCGGACACGGTGCGCAGCCGCATCAAAATATCGATCCGGTGGTGATTGCTTCACATATTATTATTGCCTTGCAGCAAATTGTAAGTCGTAATGCCGATCCACGCATCCCTTCTGTTTTATCCTTTGGTAAGGTTACGGCCAATGGTGCTACGAATATTATCCCTAACGAAGTTAAAATTGAAGGTACATTCAGAACCCTTGATGAGGAGTGGAGAGCGGAAGCGCACAGACGCATGAAAAAAATGGCTGAAGGTATGGCCGAAAGCATGGGCGGAAGCTGTGATTTCGATATCCACAAGGGTTATCCGTTTTTAATTAATGAAGAAAAGCTAACCGCCAATGCTAAATCTTTTGCTGAAGATTTTTTAGGCAAGGAAAATGTAGTTGACCTGGATATCTGGATGGCTGCAGAAGATTTTTCTTTCTACTCACAGGTAACAGATGCCTGTTTTTACCGCTTAGGTACCGGGAATGCTGCAAAGGATACGCAATATTCTGTGCACACACCAAAGTTTGATATTGATGAAGATGCATTGAAAATCTCAACCGGTTTAATGGCTTACATTGCATTAAAACAATTGGGTAACGAATAAATATTGTGCATGTAATTAATGCTTCTCAAATTAAATAAGGCATCGTTTTTGCCAAGCTACACAAGCATGAAGAAAATATTTTTAATCCTGGTCATTACCGCAGTCTATTTTACAGGTTTTGCACAGGAAATTCCCCGTTTTAATCCCGATACGATTAAAACCATCACCCTTGATTCTACCGTAAATATTAAAGCCGAAAAGCTGAATATTGAAACCTTTATCAATAAAGTGATTAATGATACGTCATTTTATCAATCCTTTAGAAACATGAAACGATATAGTTTCATCGCCGAAAACAGGATTTATACCTATGATAAAAAAAATAAGGTTGACGGAAAGATTTACAGAAAGATTAAACACAACAACAACGGCCCTTATAAAATGGAATACCTGGTAAAACAGGATACTGGTAAGGTTTATAAGAAAAACGGCAAATATCAACTTTACACCGTAGAGATGTTTGACTATATTTTTATGAATGCCTATAATACTGACTTTGTGCCAAATGCCCCAACAGGCGATGGTAAAGGTGGGACTAATGAAGGCTACAAAGACAAACTCAAAACCCTGATTTTTAATCCGGGCAGGCCGGTTAAGGTACCCTTTATTGGGAGTAAAACTGAAATTTTTAGCGCAAATATGCGTCAGTATTATGACTATGCTTTCACCAGCGGTACATACCTGGATTCTATTCCGGTTTACCGTTTTAAAGTTTCAGTGAAACCAGATTTAAGCAGCTGGACCAAGGATGGTATCATGATCAAAGAACTGGTAACCATATTTGATAAACGGAATTTTAATATTCTGGGAAGATATGTAGACATGAAATATGGCAACATGTTATTTGATTTTAATGTGCAGATGAATATTGAAATGGGTTATTTTGGTGAGGATAAACTACCAACTAAAATCACCTATCAGGGAAATTGGGATTACCCATTTAAGAAAGAGGAGCGGGCAAGTTTCCTGATTGTACATAAAGATTATAAGCTGGAAAAGGGGAAGTAAGAATGGCTTGCGCATAAAAGATTTATTATCTTTAAGCCGTTATTTAAATCTTCAAAAATGAAATTTTCTTTCTTTTTAAAATTTACCGTTCTTCCTGTTCTTTTCCTGTGCTGTGTGGTCAACCTACAGGCTCAAATCCTTTCTTCCAGTCAGATTGATAGTGTGGTTGAAAAGACCTTAACCACTTTTAATGTTCCGGGGATAGCCGTTTCTGTCATAAAAGATGGTAAGATAATTCATTTGAAAGGTTATGGCGTCCGCTCTGTCAAAACCAATAAGAAAGTAGATGAGAATACACTTTTTGGCGTAGCATCCAATACAAAGGCTTTTACCGCAGCTGCAATAGGCATGCTGGTTGATGAGAAAAAAATTACCTGGGATACGAAAGTAACTGACGTGATTCCGGAATTTAAGATGTATGATGCCTATGTCACCAGTGAATTTACCATCCGTGATTTATTAACGCACCGCAGTGGCTTAGGCCTTGGAGCAGGCGATTTAATGATCTGGCCCGATTCTTCAACGGTAACTAAAAATCAACTGATCCATAACCTCAGGTATTTAAAGCCTATTTCTTCTTTCCGTACCAAATACGATTATGATAACCTGATGTATATTGTTGCAGGCGATGTGGTGGCCAGGGTGTCAGGAATGACTTACGAAAATTTTATCGAAAGCCGGATGATCAAACCTTTAGGAATGACTAAAACTGCCGCATCATGGTATCGGTTGAAAGATAAATCAAATGTAATTGACGGCCACGCACCCTATGAAGGAAAGTTGTTGCCTGTTGGGTTAAGTTTTGGTGAGATCGCAAATGCAGCAGGCGGTATCTATTCAAACGTAACTGATATGAGTAAATGGGTTCAGGCAATGATCAATGGTGGTCAATATGGCGAGAAACTTAATCAGAAATTATTCAGCGACGCTGTAGCCCGCGAACTATGGACCCCTCAAACCATTATTGCAGCTGGCAATCAGGGCAGCTTTAACAGCTATGGACTGGGCTGGTTTCTCAGTAACGTGAATGGTAAGTTCCAGGCTACCCACACCGGCGGCTTATCTGGAATTGTAACGCAGGTAACAATTTTACCGGAATTAAAATTAGGAATCATTGTTTTAACCAATCAACAATCCGGTGCCGCATTTAGTGCAATTACCAATTCCATTAAAGATGGTTACCTGGGAATAAAGGGCCGGGATAGAATTAAATCTTCTAATGATAGCCGGTTGGCCGATGAGAAAGAGGCGAAGGAAATAGTAACCAAGGTTTGGACGGAAATTGAAGCTGCACAAAAAGCTACTGCTGCAAAACCAGTTATTAAAAACTATTACGGAACCTATCAGGATGCCTGGTTTGGCGAAGTGACCATAAGCGAGGTAAATGGAAAAATGCATTTCCAGGCGAAGAATGCACCAAAGTTGCGGGGTGACATGACTTATTATAAAGGGAATACATTTATTGTAAAATGGTACGACCGGAGTTTAGATGCTGATGCATTTGTCAACTTTAGCCTGAATAATAACGCCGTTGCGGATGGATTTAAAATAGCAGCCATTTCTCCATTAACAGATTTCAGCTTTGATTTTCAAGATCTTGATTTTAAAAAGAAACCATAATTAACCTGCAAAATATGAGAACCTTAATGAATACAATTTTAATAGGCTTATGCCTGGTGATCTTCACATCAATGTCGCTAAAACCAAAACGAATTATTTTCTTCGGTGATTCTATAACCCAACAAGGCGTATCTAAAATGGGCTACATCACATTGCTTAAAAAGTTGCTTGATTCATCAAAATATGAAGTGATGGGCGCTGGTATAGGTGGCAACAAAATATACGATTTATATTTACGTTTAGAGGATGATGTATTAAATAAAAAACCAGATCTGGTGGTGATTTATGTAGGCATTAATGATGTATGGCATAAACAATCGTCGCATACCGGGACAGATTATGATAAGTATTTAAAATTTTATCAGGCACTGATTAATAAAATTCAGGGCATTGGAAGTAAGGTGGTATTATGTACGCCATCTGTAATTGGTGAAAAAAAGGATGGTACGAACGAAATGGATGCCGACTTAAATAAATATGCTGAAGGCATCAGGCAGTTAGCCGCTAAAAATAATTTGCCTGTATGCGATTTAAGAAAAGTATTTGCGGAATACGAAGCAAATCATAATCCTGAAGATAAAGAAAAGGATGTTTTAACTAAAGACCGGGTTCATTTGAATGAAAAGGGTAATCAGTTGGTGGCAGAACAGTTGTTGCCATTGGTAAAATAGAATATAACGTCATTGCGAACTGAAGGATTGGGATTGAGTGTTGGAGTGAAGCAATCTATCCTGCAAGGCATTAATGATTTAAAAGTGAATAGCAAAAAAGATTGCTTCGTCGGCTGAAAGAGCCTCCTCGCAATGACGAAAAGTGGAATCGTCATTGCGAACCGAAGGGTTGGGATTAAGTGCTGGCGTGAAGCAATCTATGCTGCAAGGCGTTAATGATTTAAAAGTGAATAGCAAAAAAGATTGCTTCGTTGGCTGAAAAAGCCTCCTCGCAATGACGAAAAGTGGAATCGTCATTGCGAACCGAAGGGTTGGGATTGAGTGTTGGAGTGAAGCAATCTATCCTGTATAACGGTGTAGTTAAAATATAGTAATGGAACGAGGCGGAACAGTTTACATCATTACTAATTTTACCCACACCACTTTATATACTGGAGTTACTTCAGATATCATGTTTAGGGTAAAACAACATAAAGACAAAGAACATCCCAAATCTTTTTCCGCTCAATACAATACAGATAAATTGGTATATTTTTGTTCTTATGATTCAATTGAGGAGGCAATTGCAGAAGAAAAGAGGATTAAAGGCGGAAGCCGGAAAAAAAAGATAAAATTAATACAATCCATGAATCCTGAATGGAAGGATTTATGGGAGATAGTAAAAGATTGGTAAATATCTGTTACGTCATTGCGAACTGAAGGGTTGGGATTGAGTGTTGGAGTGAAGCAATCTATCCTGCAAAGCATTAGTGGTTTGAAAATGAATAAATAGCAAAAAAGATTGCTTCGTTTGCTGAAAAAGCCTCCTCGCAATGACGATAAGTGGTATCGTCATTGCGAACTGAAGGGTTGGGATTGAGCGTTGGTGTGAAGCAATCTATCCTGTATAACGGTGTACTTAAAATATAATAATGGAACGAGGCGGAACAGTTTACATCATTACTAATTTTACCCACACCACTTTATATACTGGAGTTACTTCAGATATCATGTTTAGGGTAAAACAACATAAAGACAAAGAACATCCCAAATCTTTTTCCGCTCAATACAATACAGATAAATTGGTATATTTTTGTTCTTATGATTCAATTGAGGAGGCAATTGCAGAAGAAAAGAGGATTAAAGGCGGAAGCCGGAAAAAAAAGATAAAATTAATACAATCCATGAATCCTGAATGGAAGGATTTATGGGAGATAGTAAAAGATTGGTAAATATCTGTTACGTCATTGCGAACTGAAGGGATGGGATTGAGTGCTGGCGTGAAGCAATCTATGCTGCAAGGCATTGATGATTTAAAAATGAATGAATAGCAAAAAAGATTGCTTCGTCAGCTGAAAAAGCCTCCTCGCAATGACGAAAAGTGGAATCGTCATTGCGAACCGAAGGGTTGGGATTAATTGCTGGCGTGAAGCAATCTATCCTGCAAGGCATTGATGATTTAAAAGTGAATAGCAAAAAAGATTGCTTCGTCGGCTGAAAAAGCCTACTCGCAATGACGACAAGTGGAATCGTCATTGCGAACCGAAGGATTGGGATTGAGCGTTAGTGTGAAGCAATCTATCCTGCAAGGCGTTGATGTTTTAAAAATGAATGAATAGCGAAAAAGATTGCTTCGTTTGCTGAAAAAGCCTCCTCACAATGACGACAAGTGGTATCGTCATTGCGAACTAAAGGGTTGGGATTAAGTGCTGTAGTGAAGCAATCTATCCTGCAAGGCGATAGGCGATAACTGATTAAAAGTGTATAATAGCAAAAAGATTGCTTCGTCGACTGAAAAAGCCTCCTCGCAATGACGAAAAGTGGAATCGTCATTGCGAACCGAAGGGTTTGGATTGAGTGTTGGCGTGAAGCAATCTATGCTGCAAGACGTTGATATTTTAAAAATGAATAAATAGCAAAAAAGATTGCTTTCCCGAAATTCGGGACGGGCTGTCGTGCCGCCTCGCAATGAAGGACAATAATAAGTATGATAAACCGCGAAACGATAGATAAGATAATGGATACCGCCCGGATAGAGGAGGTAGTAGGGGATTTTGTGCACTTAAAAAAACGCGGAACCAGTTTAATTGGTAACTGTCCTTTTCATGGTGAAAAAACACCTTCCTTTCACGTATCCGTAACCAAAGGCATTTATAAGTGTTTCGGTTGTGGCAAGGGTGGCGATTCGGTGCGTTTTATCATGGATCATGAGAAATACTCTTATCCGGAAGCACTTAAATTTTTAGCCAACAAATATAATATAGAAGTAGAGGAGGCCGAACTTTCTCCGGAGGCAGCGGAAGCGCAGAGTGCAAAAGAAAGTCTTTACATCGTATCTCAGTACGCTGCGGCTTTTTTTGTGAAACAACTTTGGGAAACGGATGAAGGTAAAGGAATTGGTTTAAGTTACTTTAAGGAACGCGGATTCAGGGAAGACATCCTGAAGAAGTTTGAAGTCGGTTATTCTCCCGATGTTTGGGATGCTTTAACACAAAACGCAACCCACGCTGGTCATAAACTCGAATTTTTGGAATCAACCGGTTTATCCATTAAAAATGATAACGGGAAAATTTACGATCGTTTTCGCGGCCGGGTGATGTTCCCCATTCATAATTTTACCGGTAGAATTATTGGCTTTGGTGGCAGAACGTTAAAAACCGATAAAAATGTTCCGAAATATGTAAACTCGCCCGAAAGCGAGATCTACCATAAATCGAATGTTTTATATGGCTTGTTTCATGCCAAGAAAGCCATTCGCGATTCAGACAACTGTTACCTGGCAGAAGGTTATGCCGATGTGCTCTCCGTTCACCAGGCCGGAATAGAAAATGTGGTAGCCTCTTCGGGTACCTCCTTAACGGTAGAACAGATCAAGCTGATTGGTCGTTTTACGCAAAATATTACCATCCTGTTTGACGGGGATGCTGCCGGAATAAAAGCCTCACTTCGTGGTCTGGACATGATTTTGGAAGAAGGGCTGAATGTTAAAATTGTTTCCTTTCCCGATGGGCACGATCCCGATTCTTATATGCATCATGTGGGGGCGGGCGCATTTAAAACTTACCTCGAAAATAACCGGAAGGATTTTATCCTGTACAAGGCAAATGTTCTGCTGAAAGACGCTGGTGACGACCCGATTAAACGCGCCGGGATTATTCGCGACATCGTAGAAAGTATTGCTAAAATTCCCGATCAGATTAAAGCTTCTGTTTTTATCAGAGAGAGCAGCAGTTTACTCGAGATCGAAGAAAGCGTATTGCTTTCAGAATTAAATAAAATCCGTTCCGGGAAGGTTAAAAAGAATTTTGAGAGCAACCAAAGGGCTCATGCACAAAGCAGTCAGCCGCAATCCTATTCATCAGGTGCACCAGAACCGCTTGGGCCACCAGATGATTTATGGGATGATAATGCCGGACCATCTGAACAACAAGCTGTCGACGAAGATGAACCTCAAGAAAGGGAAATTTTAAGACTAATTTTGTCATACGGTCATGTACAGGTTAGTTGGGATCAAAACGAAGAATTGTACATTGGTTCATTTATTTTACAAAATCTTACTGATGTGGTATTTAAAAGGAGCCTACATGATAAAATAATTAAGCATTACTGGGATAGAGCAGAAAAAGGGTATTTGCCAGTTGAAAAAGACTTCATTCAAAGTTCTGATCAAGAAATTTCACAATTAGCGATCACATTATCTTCAAGCCCTTATGAATTAAGTAAAAATTGGTTAGATAAACACAAAATATATGTAAAAGATGAATCCATGGATCTAAAAAAGACCATCTTAGGTGGAATTTATCATCTTAAAAAAAACAAAATTCAAGTTATAAAAAAGGGAATCCTTCAAGAGTTGAAAAACGAAAAGAACCCCTCTAGCCAAGAAGATATTATGGTGAGATATTCAAATATTAAGAGAGTTGAAAAAATGATTGCAGATTTTATGGGAACTATTATCTTAGAATAATAAAGCCACTCAATCATTAGAATTACTCATTCAACAACTCACTCACTCTTTCATTCAATAATTTTATATGGCTGTTCACAACGACTTAGGCAAACATGGTGAAGCTATTGCTAAGGACTACCTGGAAGCCAATGATTATGAGATCCTCGATGAAAACTGGACATATGGAAAGGCTGAAATCGATTTAATTGCCTACAAAAATAAAATTATGGTTTTTGTGGAAGTAAAAGCCAGAACTTCTGTTGCGTTTGGTGAACCCGAAGATTTTGTAAACACCGCCAAACAAAAGCAGCTGGAACTGGCCTCTGCAGAATACATCGAAATCGTGAATCATCAAAATGATATTCGTTTTGACATTATTGCCATTACCTTTACAAAAAATAATACGTACACATTAAACCATATTGAAGATGCTTTTTGGCCTGAAGACTAAACAAATCAGCACATTTATCCTTTTTGGAATTACCCTTGCCTTTTTAGGCTCTTGTAAAGACGATGCGCCGAAAACTTATCGGTCTTTGATTTCACCCATGATGGGACTTAACGTTGCATCGGGAAATGATTTTGAGGTTAAAGCCCTGTTTGGTAAAGAAGGAAAAGTAGATTCCGTAATTTACCTGATGGATAGTACCAAGGTTACCGCCAAAACCGATACCATGGCCATAAAAATGAAAACTGCTGGTTTAAAATTGGGTAATCACTTAATTACGGCTAGAATTTATGGTGATGGAAAATCAGAAGATCTTACCTCTAATGTAAACATACTGGCTGCCCAGGCACCGGTAGAATACAGCTATAAAATAATCAAAACACTTCCTCATGATACGTCTTCATACGTAGAAGGCTTGGAATATCATGATGGATTTTTCTATGAAAGTGCCGGCGATTATGGTCATTCCAGTTTACGCAAGGTAGAACCCGCTACAGGAAAGATTGTGTTAAAGGCAGACCTTGATCAGCAGTATTTTGGAGAAGGAATGACGGTGGTAGGCGATAAAATCATCCAGTTAACTTATCGTGAAAAAACCGGATTTGTTTACGATAAAAAGACTTTTAAAAAATTATCAGAATTTACCTATAATGAAGGCACGCAGGAAGGTTGGGGATTAAATTTTGACGGTGAAAAAATACTGAAAACAGATGGTTCCAATACCATATTCTTTTTAGATAAAAACACCTATAAAACCATTGGCGAGATTGATGTTTTTGACAATAAGGGAGCGATTCAACAACTCAACGAATTGGAATATATTGACGGGAAAATTTATGCCAATGTTTATACAACAAATCATATCCTCATCATTAACCCGGAAACTGGTGCAGTTGAAGGTAAAATCAACCTCAGCGGCTTACTGGCAGATGATTATTTCAAAACAGATGATGCAAGGGCTAATAATGTGCTGAATGGAATCGCTTACGATAAAGCTTCTAAAAGACTATTTGTAACAGGCAAAAAATGGCCGCACATTTTTGAAATTAAAATATCAAAGCAATAAAATATTTCAGTGTATGATTCAATGAAAAGCCAGAGTCATCTGGCTTTTTCATTATTTGTCCTTTTTCTTTGATTCACTTAAATAACCATTAAAGTTAATGGGCTGTTTATTGTTTCCGCTGGCAATTAAGTTTGCATAGCCATTTTCGGTTACGCTCAAAGTAAGCCTGAAATTCTCCCGTGAAACATCCTTTGTGTTAATCTGTATAGTGTATGCCCCCTTTTTGTTTTTCGATTCCTTATAGCTGAAATCCTTTGAGGTAAACTTAATGCCGCCTTCATTCGGATTCATCGGCGCGCTGAAGGAGCGGCCATAATAAGGTAAATAAGCAACCACGCTATCCTTGGTTACTTTTAAATCATACTGACTACCGGTTAAATTGATGGTTGCGCCGCCCTGATTCCCGGGCATGCTGGATAAAATTCTGGAAACATCCATATTGGCCAAAGGCATGGCTGAATTGGCTACGAAGGTGTAATTTTTTTCGCTCAATATTTTTACAGTAGTTTCTTTATTTGTTTGTGCAAATAACTGTAAGGCAGATGCAGTTAAGGCAATGCTCAAAATCAGTTTTAAAAGTTTCATATTGCTGTTTCTTAATGATATAACAATTTAAGGATGTATGGGTTTGAAAGATTCCATAAACAGGGTGCCAATAAAAAAGCCATCGCATTTTACAATGCGACGGCTGTATGAATTAATCAATGGAAATAATATGATTATCTCCAGACTTTATACTGATTGATTAAGCCATTGGTTGAACTATCATGACTTTCTACTTTTTCACTGCCGTCTAATTCAGGAAGAATCTTCTTCGCCAGTTGTTTTCCCAGTTCAACTCCCCACTGGTCGAAACTAAAAATATTCCAGATTACCCCCTGAACGAAGATTTTGTGTTCATAAATAGCGACCAAACTGCCTAATGTATATGGTGTCACTTTCTTCAAGAGAATAGAATTGGTAGGACGGTTGCCTTCAAAAACTTTGAATGGCGCAATTTTCGCAATTTCTGCTTCTGATTTACCATCTTTTTTCAGCTCCTCCATTACCTCTTCTTCCGTTTTACCATTCATTAAGGCTTCTGTTTGGGCAAAGAAGTTTGAAAGTAAAATCGGGTGATGGTCACCCAATGGATTTAAGCTTTGTGCAGGCGCGATAAAATCAGCAGGAATAATCCGGGTGCCCTGGTGAATCAATTGATAAAAAGCATGCTGGCCATTCGTGCCGGGCTCGCCCCAGATAATGGGTCCGGTTTCATAATCCACCTCATGGCCATTTCTATCTACATGTTTACCATTGCTTTCCATATCTCCCTGCTGGAAATAAGCAGCAAAACGATGCATGTATTGATCATATGGTAAAATTACCTGCGTTTCTGCATTGTAGAAATTGATGTACCAAACACCCAATAAGCCTAAAATTACAGGCAAGTTGTTTTCAAATTCTGCAGTTTTAAAGTGATTGTCAGTGGCGTGTGCACCAGCAAGTAATTCTTTAAAATTGTCAAAGCCGATACTTAATGAAATGGATAGACCAATGGCGCTCCATAAAGAATAACGACCGCCAACCCAATCCCAAAATTCAAACATATTTTCAGTATCAATCCCGAAAGCGGATACATCCTTGGCATTGGTTGATAATGCCGCAAAATGTTTCGCAATGTCGCCTTCTTTACCACCTTTTTCTAAAAACCATGATCTGGCAGAGTGTGCATTTGTCATGGTTTCTTGTGTGGTGAAAGTTTTGGAGGCCACTAAAAATAACGTGGTTTCAGCATCTAATCCGGATAAGGTTTCCGCAATATGTGTTCCATCAATATTGGAAACGAAATGTATATTTAAATGATTTTTATAGTGCTTCAAAGCTTCAGTCACCATTACCGGGCCTAAATCTGACCCGCCAATACCAATATTTACTACATCTGTAATGGCTTTGCCGGTGTAACCCTTCCATTCGCCACTGATAATGCCGTTGCTGAACTTTTCCATCTTGGCCAATACCGCATTTACATCCGGCATCACATCTTTACCATCCACCAGGATAGGGGTGTTACTTAAATTTCGCAAGGCGATGTGAAGAACCGAACGATCTTCAGTTTCGTTAATTTTATCACCAGCATACATTGATTTTATAGCTTCATCCAGTTTGCACTCACGTGCCAGTTGCATCAGCAAAGCTAAAGTTTCATCGCTAATGCGGTTCTTGCTGTAGTCTAATAAAATATCTTCAAAAAAAACAGAAAACTTGTTGAAACGATCTGCATCTTCAGCGAAAAGATCTTTAATGCTTTTCTGGTTAATATCAATAAAATGATCGGCTAAATACTTATAGGCCGCTGTTTCTGTAAAATTTATTTTTGGTAACATAATCTTTGTTTTTTGTAAAAGTAATAAAGCAAAAATTTAAAATGGTCTTTTTAATGTTCAAAAATCATTATGATTAACTCCCCTGCGCTCATTTGTAGCAGTAAGCGAGTAAGGGAGGTTGATTATTGTAATTTCGGGCAAAAATGTATAGCTTAGGTTATCTTAAACTAAACTTCAGTTCCGCTCATGAAATACATCTATCTCGCCGGCTTGTCATTCCTTTCGCTCAACTTATTTGCTCAGAAATCACCTTTAAAAGAAGAGGTTGCTAAAAAAGCTAACGCGATTGAACAAAAAGTGATTACCTGGCGGAGAGATTTTCATGAACATCCCGAATTGGGCAATACAGAGGTCAGAACCGCTGGTATTATCGCTAAACACCTGGAGTCATTGGGCATTCAGGTGACTACCGGTGTGGCCAAAACAGGTGTGGTTGGGGTGTTAAAAGGTGGTAAACCCGGGCCCGTGGTGGCCTTGCGTGCAGATATGGATGGGTTACCCGTAGTGGAAAGGGTTGATCTGCCTTTTGCTTCAAAAGTTAAAACACAATATAACGGGCAGGAAGTTGGCGTAATGCATGCCTGTGGTCATGACAGCCATGTGGCCATATTGATGGGGGGTGCAGAAGTATTGAGTACCATGAAAAAAGATATTCCCGGAACGGTGAAGTTTATTTTTCAGCCTGCTGAGGAAGGCGTATCTGCCGGTGAAGAAGGCGGGGCAGCTTTAATGATTAAAGAAGGTGTTTTAGAAAATCCAAAAGTTGATGTGATTTTTGGCTTGCACATCAATTCTCAAACTGAAGTTGGAAATGTCACTTATCGTCCGGGCGGAACAATGGCTGCCGTGAATGATATGAAGATTACAGTCACTGGTCGTCAGGCACATGGCGCATACCCATGGAGTAGCATTGATCCTATTGTGACTTCAGCTCAGATTATCAATAACCTTCAAACCATTGTCAGCCGAAACCTCAATGTAACCGAAAATCCTGGTGTGGTGACTATTGGTGCTATAAATGGAGGTATCCGTTCTAATATCATTCCGGAAAAAGTAGAAATGCTGGGCACGGTTCGTAATTTCAGTCAGGAAGATGAAGCCATGTTTATCGCGCGCATTAAAACCATTGCCACCAAAACAGCAGAAGCAAATGGTGCAACTGCAGAAGTAAAGATCCCTTACAGCAACCACTATCCGGTTACTTTTAATAATGTCGCCCTCACGGAAAAAATGCTGCCGAGTATGCAGGCGACTGCCGGCAAAGATCATGTATTATTGAGGCCACCGGTTACCGGAGCCGAAGATTTTTCATTCTTCCAGGAAAAAATTCCTGGACTATTTGTGTTTTTAGGTGGTATGCCCAAAGGTAAAGATCCTTTAAAAGCCCCTTCGCACCATACACCCGATTTTTACCTGGATGAAAGTGGTTTTGTATTGGGCGTTAAATTACTTTCCAACCTTACGCTTGATTATTTGGCGATGAAAAAATAAAAAAGTGTAATTCTGGATCACTTTAACTGATTTTACCGTAACGTTTCGCTTTGATCCTCATCTGGCTATGCCTGATGCTCAATCCGATTTTATATATTTGCCACTATGACAAAAGAAAACTTGCAGGATTTAAGGGACAGAGTAACGTCCCTGAGGAGGCATCTTTGACGTTGATGAGCTCCTTTACGCCATTCGCGAAGAAGAAAAATTAACCATGGCACCCGATTTCTGGGATGATCCAAAAAAAGCAGAAAAAATTCTGGCTGAAATCAGTTCCAAGAAAAAATGGACAGATGGTTTCAATGATACCCATAATGCTGTGGAAGATGCGGCGGTGATGCTGGAGTTTTTCCAGGCTGGCGATGCTTCAGAAGCAGAGATGAAGGAACAGTTTGAAGCCAGTACCAGGGCCGTTGAAGAACTGGAACTGAAAAACATGTTGCGCAACAAGGAAGATCAGCTTTCTGCAGTGATGCAGATTACCGCTGGGGCCGGTGGAACAGAAAGTTGCGACTGGGCTTATATGCTCATGCGGATGTACATCATGTGGGGTGAGAAAAACGGATATAAAATAACGGAACAGGATAGTCAGGAAGGGGAGATTGCCGGGATTAAATCGGTTACCCTCCAGTTCGACGGTGATTTTTCTTACGGATACCTGAAAGGTGAAAACGGCGTTCACCGTTTAGTGAGGATTTCACCTTTTGATTCCAATGCCCGAAGACACACTTCTTTTGCTTCGGTATATGTTTATCCTCTGGTAGATGATACGATTCAGATCGACATTAATCCGGCTGATATTGAATTTGAAACTTTCAGGGCGGGTGGTGCCGGCGGACAAAACGTAAACAAGGTGGAAACAGCCGTTCGTTTATACCACAAACCGTCAGGCATTATTATTAAAAACCAGGAATCAAGATCGCAATTGCAGAACAAAGAAAACGCCATTCGTTTATTAAAATCTCAGTTATATGAGGTAGAGGAACGTAAACGGAATGAAGCCATTGCAGCGGTAGAAGGATCGAAGAAAAAGATAGAATGGGGTTCGCAAATCAGAAGTTATGTGTTAGATGACAGGCGGGTTAAAGATCACCGAACGAACTACCAGACCTCAAATCCTGATGCCGTATTAAATGGTGATATCAACGACTTTTTGAAAGCTTATTTAATGGAATTTTAATCCTGGAGATTTGATTAGCTAAATTTAAATCTTTGTATATTTGATTAGCAAGTATTAATATTAATTAAATCATTATGAATACATTAACGATAGAATTAACCAATCAAAAAGCCTATAAACTTTTAAAGGAATTAGAAGAGTTACATCTTATTAAGGTAATCAATGATTCAACTAAAATATCCACTCTTCGAAATCAAATTAAAAGTCCGATGAATACTGAATCTATTGATGCACAATTAAATCATTTACGTGAGGAATGGCACAGAGATATTTAATTGATACATCTGCTGCCATAAAATATTTAAATGGAACATTCCCATTAAAAGGTTTAATCTTTATGGATGATGTTTTAGATGTTGAATCTGTATTGTCATTTATCTCAGAAATAGAATTGCAGGTATGGAATCCTATTAATCCGGATGATATCAATATTTACAGGCAATTTGTTTCCAACTCCATTATCTTATTTCTGGAAAATGGGATTATTGCCGAGACGATAAGAGTTAGAAAAACTTATCATCTTAAATTACCTGATGCATTGATTGCTGCTACCTGTTTAATTAATAATCTAATGCTAATAGCTGACAATGATAAGGATTTTGCTAAAGTTGAATCTCTAATATGTATTAATCCAAATAATTTATAAAACAGTGAATAGACTATTCTTAATTTTGATCATTTCTCATTGTATTATTATCACAAAAGCCCAGGAAGTTATTCCCCTTTACGCAGGAAATATTCCTGGTGCAAAACCAACCCCGTCAGATTATATAGAAAATATTGAAACGCGTGCGAATGGTACTTTAAGTATCACCAAAGTTGCTGTACCCACACTTACGGTTTTCGAAGCACCAAAAGATATTGCTACGGGTACAGCGGTAATCATTTGTCCGGGTGGTGGTTATGGCGCTTTAGCTTTTAGTCATGAAGGCATTGATGTGGCCAAACGTTTTAATGCCATTGGTATTACCGCTTTTGTCTTGAAATACCGTTTGCCAAGTGATCAGATCATGACGGAGAAAACCTATGGCCCCTTGCAGGATGCGCAGCAAGCCATTTATCTGGTGCGGAAAAATGCCAGGAAATATGGCATTAAAAAGAATAAAATCGGCATCATGGGCTTTTCAGCCGGTGGGCATTTTGCTTCAACCCTGATTACGCATTATCATGATATAAAAATTGCCGACCCTGAAAAAATTGATCTCCGGCCAGATTTTGGCATATTGGTTTATCCGGTAATTAGTTTTGAAGAATCTGTTCATACCGGAACAATGAAAAACTTACTGGGCGATTACCCGACAGATAGTTTGAAACATTATTTCTCAGCAAATAAAAACATCAACAGGAAATCTCCGCCGGTGTTTTTCGTTCATGCAAAGGATGACAACGCGGTTCCTTATGCTAATAGTATTTTAATGCATGATGCTTTGAAGAGCCATGGTATATCTTCTGAAGTTTATCTTTATGAAAAAGGTGGTCATGGCTTTGGCCTCATCAATAAAACCTCAAATGTGGATTGGTTTAACCTGATGGCAAACTGGCTTAAAGCGCAAAAAATGAATTAGCTTGTTGCTTAAATACCAGGAATTAAGCTGGCTGCCAAAAGATTAAGACTTGCAAATTTTTAATATATTTGCTGCTAGTAATTACGCTCAATGCTGTGAAGATGAATAACCAGATTAAATACCTCATGGTGGCTCTTGTAGCCATTATTTCGATTGCAAGTTGTAGAAAAGAAATTGATTGGGACGGTTTAGGGCCGAACACAAGTCCTGAAAGTAGTAATGGTGGAGCTACCTCTGAATATTTCATTACTTTTAAGGCAGATGGTATTGCTATAACTGAAAAGGAAGTTTCAGCAGTGAGAAATACAAGTTCAACACCTAGATCATTAACCATTTTAGGTACTATGGCTAATGGCACAGCGCCAAGACTTAAATTCTTTAGTAATGAGTCAGTTATCGGATTTTCGCCGGGATTAAATACAGGGAATAGCGATTACACCTATCCATTTTCATATGTAGAATATACAAATGCATCAAACGCTTTATATTCGACTATTAATGATAGCGAAGGTATTTATTTCTTTTATTCTGATGTGGCATACACTAATGGTGGTATAATAAAGGGATCGTTTAGTGGTCAGGTAAAAGGAACAAATGGTGCTATCATTAAAATTACTGAGGGCAAATTTAATTTAAAATTCAGCAATTAGATTTATTATTGATGGGGTAACGCTTCATGAATTGTCTGAAGTAAGCCACCACTATAAGGGTCATCATTCAATTCCCAGAACATGATCCCGTTCAGTTTTTGATCGATAATATATCTGGTTTTTAGTGCTATAGATTTCTTATCATCAAATGTAACCAAACGTTTGGCGGTGGCATTGTAATAATATGGCGCTTTAGCCACATCATCCCAATAGTACTGATAGCCACTGTCTTTACTGAAAAAGGTTTTGTAATCTCTGGATGAAACACCATCCAGAAATTTAGTAGGCTGATATAAGCCATGATTCGCATCCGTGGTATTCTCAAATATTCGTCCATAGAATGCCGCACCTAAGGCAATTTTATCTGGCGGAACACCATATTTGATCATTTCTTTAATGGCATAATCTGCTGATGACTGTTGCTGCGGCGTAGAATAAAGTGGCGTATGGTGACCGCTGATTTTGGCATAACCGCCTACCAGATCATAGCTCATTAAATTAACACGATCAACCAATGGCATCACTTTTTTCCATTCAAAGCATGAATCCAGACAGTTTTTATTGCCACCGGCAGCAAAGCTAATTTCGGCTTTCCTGCCCAGTTCATCTCTTAAAGCCTTAATCAGCAAAGTGAAATTTTGTTTGTCAGCTGCCATGTATTTGTGCCCTGGATAACCTTCAACTGCCGGGTATTCCCAATCGATATCAATTCCATCAGCTTTGAAATAATTCAATAAGGCTTTTGTGGTTTGGGCAAAAGTTTTCCGGCCACTGGCCCGGCTAAAAACTTCGGAGCAATTCGGGCAGGCACTCCAGCCGCCCATGGCAATCATCACTTTTAAATCGGGATTTCTTTTTTTTAAATGTACCATTCTGGCAATCAAAGCAGAATCTTTAGCAGAACTGATGTAAAGGCTATCACCTTTTAAGTGACCAAAACTATAAATCAGGTGACTGATCTTTTCAACCGGAAAACTATCGATCACTGTTCCATTACCCGTATAGTAGGCAATCACATTCGGTTTAAGAGGTTTTTGAGCAAAAAGACTGGTGCTGAAAAATATTGCTGTAAAACTAAAAAAGGTAAAAAAAAGTGACTTAGACTGCATGCTGAAAATTTTAATGGGTATTTGGCTCTTCTTTTAAAATATCTTGTAATTCATTTAGTTCTGCTGCTTTTTCTGTTGCACCGGCATTTTCATAAGCAGAAATCAGGTTTCTGATCACCCTGCGAATGATATCTGTATTGCTGCAGGGCTTATAATATTCTGGCAACGGCTCTAAATTGAGCTGACGCAGAAACTGGTCTACATCATGCTTACCAAAAATATTGCCCCGGTTAAAGGCATTAATATAGAATAAAACACTATAATCCGTTCCTTCCTGTTTGCTGTCGTCAATATAACCTAAAATAAAATGTTGAGGCAAATTGATACCATAAACAGGTAAATCCAATTTCTGGGCAAGGGTAGAATAAATGATGGCCAGTGAAATCTGATTGCCTTTTTTACTTTCTAAAACCTGGTTTAAATAAGAGTTTTGTGGATCATGGTGGTTTTTCGTATTGCCGCCAAAGCCATATTGCTGGTACAATACATGGTTGATGAGTTTAACCTTTTCTACAGAACTCATCTCATATTGCAAACCCAGCCAGATATCGCGTTTGATTTCTTCCATCTGGATGATGATTTTTTGTTCATCCAGATCAGGATATTGATAGCGGTTAATAATCATGGCACCCTGAAGCAGATCAAATGCACCACTCAGATACCATAAATTTAAATCTTCTTTAACCGTACTAAACTGAATCTGGTGAACGATATTTTCGATGCGCTCCTGTAAAAGTCCATCAAAAGACTGCTCCCAGGCATTTTCCAGATAGTGGATCACTTCACCACCATATTCCAGTAATTTTTTTTCTACATGATGATAAACTTCTTCATCAGGATCATCAAGTAATTTAACTAAAGCACTTATCTCTGTGATATTTTCCATAAAACATATAACCTGTATGCGGCGATTAATTACTTTTGCAATATGCTATTTCAATTTATTACCGATTATCTTAAACACCAATTAACAGCTAAAACCAGACACGGTACACACTCACCCTTTGTGTACAAGCTTGCAGATGAGGTAATTTACGATTTTACCGACAAATCTGAATACAAAACAATAGAAGCGCAAAGAAAAAAACTTTTTTCTGACGAATCCACTATAACCGTTACTGACTTGGGGGCCGGTTCTCATCTCAATAAAAATCGTACAAAGAAAGTCAATCAGATTGCACAGAACGCACTTAAGAGTCCGCGTTTAGCCAAATTGATATATCGTTTGGCAAAAGATACCGGGCCTAAAACAGCCATTGAACTGGGCACCTGTTTAGGTATCACTACTTCCTATTTATCTAAAGCCTGTCCGGAGGCTGAAATTATCACGATTGAAGGTTGTCCGCAAACTGCTGAAGTTGCCCATCAAAACTTTAAAGATCTTGACCTGCAAAATGTCGAACTTCATGTAGGGAACTTTGACCTTATCCTGCCAGATATTATCGCGAAGCAACCGAGTCTGGATTTCGTTTACATTGATGGCAACCATAGAAAAGATGCCACTTTGAATTACTTTAAATGGTGCCTGCCGAAAGTAACTGAACATTCATTGCTTATTTTTGATGATATTTACTGGAGCCAGGGCATGAAAGAAGCCTGGGAAGAGATTAAAAGCCATCCGGATGTGACCGTAACGATCGATTTATTCTGGATCGGTTTGGTTTATTTTAAGAAAGGTCAGGCAAAAGAACATTTTAAATTAAAATTTAAACAGTGAACATCGAACCGAAATTAAAGGGCATTCAAAAGTTATCTGCTTTATATATACTGCTGATCAGTTTGCTGGTAGGTATTGCTGGCTATTTTATTGCGTTGCCGCTTCAATTCGGAACTTTAACCCATATGATGTTTGGCTGGGATCTTTTTTGCCTGGTTTTAATCAGCCTGCACTGGTACATGTTTTTTCATACTTCTGTAGCGCAAACCCATTTAAAGGCCGTTAGGCAGGATGAAACCCGGGGCGAGATCTTTGCCGTTGTGGTGGTTTCTACCTTCGCAGGCTTACTTGCCGTGGTTTTATTATTAATTGATCAGGATATCAGGCCATTTGACCTCATCATCGCCATATCAGGCATGTTCTTATCCTGGTTTTTGGTGCATACTACCTTCAGTATGCGTTATGCCCATCTTTATTACGAAACCATTGATCAGGGCGATGCCCGGAAAAAAGGCTCCGGATTGGATTTCCCCGGGAATGAAGCACCAGATTTCATTGATTTCGCTTATTTTTCTTTTGTTCTCGGCATGACTTTTCAGGTTTCTGATGTGGAAATTTCTTCCCGGAGAATCCGCCGGCTTTCGTTACTTCACAGTTTAATTGCTTTTGTATTTAATACAGTTATTGTGGCATTGACTATAAATGCACTGGCCGGGTTAGGAAAGTAATGTTTGTTGTATGGTTATAGGCATTGCAGCTTTTCTGATTTGATGATGCAAAATTCTTTATTTTATTGGCCTTTCTATACAGATGATCTGAAAATAGTGGCATCCTTTATGACCTGTTCTTCACCATTTCTGGTCTGGTTGATTACCTTTTGGGTAACCGATGGGTTAACAAAGGGTAAGCAAGGGGTTAACAAAGGGTAAGCTAAGGGTTAACCAAGGGTACAGAAAAGGTTAACAAAAGGTAATGCAATGTCGAACAAATGGTAATAACAGATTCATGCAGCTGATATCTAAGGCCTCGCTGGCGCACGCGTGTCGCGTGTGAGAGATGAATAAATTTGTAGCAAAGCCCGGCAGAGAAATGTCGGGCTTTGCTATTTACTTCGCGAAAGCTCAAATCTGCCTGTGAGAGAAGTAAGATGAACCATAGACTATGCTATTTTTTAAAAAGCCTCCGCTATACTAATATAAAATCCACTCTGGCGTTTTTCATTGGCCCTTTTTTCACCAATACCATAATCTAAACGGATACTGATACCTTTTTCCGGATCAAAGAAATACCTCAAACCTGCGCCGTAATTAGGTTTAAATGAACGGATAGAAAAATGATCAATGCCCCAAACTGTTCCGGTTCCTCCGAAGGCTGTCGCACCAAAACGGTTACTGTACCGGTACCGCAATTCGGCCTGAAAGGCCAGGAGGTTTTCATCACGGTAACGTCCGCCATAATAGCCGCGCATCATTTCATCATTGCCCATTTGCGGAAGGAGGTAAACAGGTGTGTTTTTACCCATAACGGTATTGTATAAGCCCTGCATCCCAATGGCAAAACTTTTATTTAATTTCCAGAAGTTCCGTGCATCAATTTTGATCTGGCTGCCGGTAAAGTTGTCTGCTGAGAAAACAGCGGGCGCATATTGGTACGTACCCCTTATAAAGAAGCCTTTTGTGGTGTAATTATTATTGTTTCTCGAATCATAACTTTGTGATACGCCTACATAAAAAACACTTCCTGATCTGTTATTATAATAAGCATCACGACTAAAAATGCCATCAGCTACCAAATCGCGGTATTTATAATTCTCAAAACCTAAAGAAACGCCCGTATAGGCTTTCGGTAACAGTTGTTTCTCGGCCTGAAGCAATATTTTAATCTGTTGCTGGATGAGTTTGTCTTCATTCGTTTCTTCGGTGCTGTTCCCAATACCATAAAAATTAAAGGGCATCCGTTTGAAACGTAACTCTCCTATATAATGTAGCGTATTACCTCTGCCCCAGATGTCAATCATGGAACTCATGTTATAGGCTTTCAAAGTAGAATAGTTCAGGTTAAGTGTAATTGATGAAGGGCGGTTAAGCGTATCCTGCCGGTCAGCATAAAAGCCAACAATAGCACCCACGCCAAACTGAAATCCAGTTTCCTGGGCATAACCAAATGAAGGGATGGGTAAAAAACTCGCCTTTCTCAGCGTATCTTTCTCGTTAGAAAGCATTTTTTTTATCAGTTTCATTTGAGCAAATGCGCTTCCACACAGGATTACAAATACGAAGAGGAAATAAATTTTTTTCATCGCCGCAAATTAACTGAATTTTTATTTAAGATTTATTGATTCGTGGGTCAATGGTTCATTAGTCCTTGTTCTTTACTCCTTACTCTTTGCTCTTTCTTCCTTGCTCCTTGCTCCCTGTTCCTTACTCTTTGTCGCATAAGATGATTTACTTTGCCTGCCTTGCGAAAAACTTTGCAGTCTTTGCGGTTAAATTTCAAGCTAAATGCCTATTTTTGCGCCAAATAAGACAAAACAAAATGAGCAATACAAGAGGACCGATATCTCAGTTTATGGAGCGCAATTACCTCCATTTTAATGCTGCTGCTATGATGGATGCGGCTAAGGGTTATGAAACGCATTTGGATGAAGGTGGTAAAATGATGATCACGCTCGCTGGTGCGATGAGTACTGCAGAATTGGGTATTTCCCTTGCGGAGATGATCCGCCAGGATAAAGTGGCCATCATTTCTTGTACAGGTGCCAATCTGGAAGAGGATATTATGAACCTGGTTGCCCACTCACACTATAAACGCGTACCCAACTATCGTGATTTAAGTCCGCAGGATGAATGGGATCTTTTAGAAAACCATTACAACCGGGTTACGGATACTTGTATTCCGGAAGAAGAAGCCTTCCGTCGCCTGCAAAAACATATTCATAAAATCTGGAAAGATGCAGATACGGCTGGAGAAAGATATTTTCCGCACGAGTTTATGTACAAAATGCTTTTAAGTGGCGATTTGGAGCAGTATTATGAAATTGATCCGAAAAATTCATGGATGCTGGCTGCAGCAGAGAAGAACTTGCCGATTGTTGTTCCGGGATGGGAAGATTCTACCATGGGTAACATTTTCGCCTCTTATGTGATGAAAAAAGAGTTACAGGCTACAACCATGAAAAGTGGTATTGAATATATGGGCTGGCTGGCCGATTGGTACATTGCAAACAGTGGCGGCAAGGGCATCGGATTTTTCCAGATTGGTGGCGGTATAGCCGGTGATTTCCCTATCTGTGTGGTGCCGATGTTATATCAGGATATGGAAATGGAGAATATTCCTTTCTGGAGCTACTTCTGCCAGATCTCAGATTCTACTACCTCATACGGATCTTATTCAGGTGCGGTACCAAATGAAAAAATAACCTGGGGTAAATTGGATATCCATACGCCAAAATTCATTGTAGAAAGTGATGCGACGATTGTTGCACCACTAATGTTTGCCTGGATATTAAAACAATAAGAAGTAAAACTGAATAATACAAATTGATTCGGTGATGCCCATTTATGATCATGATCAAAATGGGCATTTTTATTGCCTGAATGGCTAGAATCGACATTTGTTTAGAATGATTATAAATTGTATTTCCGGTCACTATTATGTCATGGGATTTATTAATAAGTTATACTTTTGTTCAAGTTTTGATGGGGCTATCTTGGTTCAGGCATCAATTTCACAACAAAAAGTAAATTAAATAAGTATAAAGTGTTCATTATGAGAGATATCTCGATGATTTTAAAAAGCGTTTGGAAGTCGTTATTCGTATTTTCAGCAGTTTCTGTAATAGCGGTTTCGACTGTTAACGCGCAGGATGCTAAAGAGGGGAGAACGCTTTTCAAGGCTAAATGTTCGTCATGCCACGCCTTAGATGCGAAATTAGTCGGTCCGGCCTTAACCGGAGTAACCGATCGCCATTCAGAAGAATTCCTTTTAAAATGGATTCCTAATTCTCAGGCGTTAATCGCATCCGGTAATCCGGAAGCTGTTAAATTGTACAATGAAAACGGAAAAGTTGCCATGACTTCTTTCCCTGAATTAGACGAAGCTAAAGTAAAAGATATCTTAGCCTACATTCAGGAAGGTGAGCCGAAACCGGTTCCTGGTACTGGAGATGCTGCAGGTGCTTCAGCTAAAGATGAAGGTACTTCAGGTTTATCTATCGCAGGTATTGTGGCCATTGTGGTTATCGCCATCGTGATTTTGGTGATTTTAGGTCGTGCCAGCAAATTATTGGAGCGCTTAATTCTTCAGAAACAGGGCATTGAGACTGAAGAGGATGTACCCTTGAAAGTGGGCGTTCGTAAAATGTTTAAAAACAAGAAGTTCGTGATGTTCTTCATCTTGTGTTTAATCATTGCGTTAGGTTCATTCGGTTGGATGGGGATGTGGAATACAGGTGTTCACACCGGTTATCAGCCAGTACAACCCATTAAATTCTCTCATGAATTGCATGCCGGAGTTAACCAGATTGATTGTCAGTATTGTCACAATGGTGCCTTTAAATCTAAAAATGCAACCATTCCGTCATTAAACGTTTGTATGAACTGCCATAAAGCGGTACAGGCAAGAGATAAATATGATGGTGAGATTTCTCCGGAGATTAAAAAAATCTACAATGCTTTGGGTTATGATCCTGAAACGCAGAAATACGATGAAAGTAAATCAAAACCAATGGAGTGGGTGCGTGTGCACAACCTGCCTGATTTTGCTTACTTCAATCACTCTCAGCACGTAGTGGTTGCAGAGGATGCCATTCGTAAAGCAAAAGGTTTACAACCAACTGAGCCAGTATGTTTTGCTTGTCACGGTCCGGTTAATACCATGGAAGAGATTTATCAATACTCTCCGTTAACCATGAAATGGTGTATTAACTGCCATAAGGAAACTGATATTTCCGGACAGAAAAATAATGCTTTCTATGTGAAGGTAATCGAAGCGCACGAGAAAATTAAAAAAGGCGAAAAAGTTACCCCGGCATTATTGGGTGGTTTAGAGTGTGGTAAATGCCACTATTAATAGATAGAGTTTAGTAAGAACGTTCGAATAAACAGTAATATAGCTTAAATGGAAAGCAACAAAAAATACTGGAAAGGCTTAGAGGAGTATAACAATACACCCGATTTTGTTAAGAATAACAAAAACGAATTTGCCGAGCCACTTCCAATAGAAGATGTTTTAAATGAAGCAGGGTTGAGTACCGTTACCCCACGCCGCGACTTTTTAAAGGCGTTAGGTTTTGGTTTGGGTGCAGTTACTTTGGCTGCATGTCAAACAGCCCCGATTCATAAATCTATTCCTTATCTGGTAAAGCCTGAGGAGGTTACGCCAGGTATTCCCAACTATTATACCTCAAGCTTTAATGGCCAGAGTATCTTAGTGAAAACAAGAGAAGGCCGTCCGATCAAAATTGAACCAAATCCTAATGCAGGTGAGTTCAATTGCGGAACAGACGCCAGAGCACAGGCTTCAGTTTTAGATTTATATGATGTATCTAAACTTAAGGCACCGGTGCTTAAAAATGAAGAAACCACCTGGGCTAAATTAGATGGTTTTGTTAAAACAGAACTGGCTAAAGCACAGGCTTCAGGTAAAAAGATTCGTATTGTAGCGTCAACTGTAAACAGTCCTTCTACCAATGCAGTTATTGCACAATTCATTACGAAATATCCTGCTGCCAAACTGGTTCAGTATGATGCGGTTTCTTATACCGGGATCATTCAGGCCAATCAAAACAGTTTCGGAAAAGCGGTTTTACCAAAATACAATTTTAATCAGGCAGATTTAATTGTGAGCTTTGGTGCAGATTTTCTGGGCACATGGATCAGTGGTGAAGAGTATACTGCGCAATACACTTCAAACCGTAACTACAAATCTCTAGCAGGTAAAAAAATGAGCCGCCACATTCAGATTGAAAGTGGTATGAGCTTAACAGGTACCAATGCAGATACCCGGGTTCCGGTAAAATTATCTGAAGAGGGACCTGCTTTAATTGCTTTATATAATGCCATCACCGGTCAGTCACTGCCAGGTGGTACGTTAGGAAACAATACCACTGCTGATAAAGTAATTAAGTTAGCTGCAAAAGAATTAACTCAAAATAAAGGCAAAGGCCTTGTGGTTTGTGGTTCGAACGATGTTTCTACTCAAATCCTTGTTAATGCGATTAATGCTGCAATCGGCAGTTATGGTACGACTATTGATTTAGATAATCCTTGCTATTTATATGCAGGTAATGATGCTGAATTTAATGGTTTAGTGACCGAAATGAGTCGTGGTGAAGTTGGTGCAGTTTTATTCTTAAACAGCAACCCGGCTTATGACTACCTGGATACAAAGAAATTTGAGGCTGCATTGAAAAATGTTCCGGCTAAGATTTCCTTTGCAGACAGGGCTGATGAAACCGCTTCACTTTGTGATGCCATCGCCATCAACCACAATTATTTAGAATCCTGGGGTGATGCAAATGCTTATGAAGGATATTATTCGATCGTTCAGCCAACCATCAACCCGGTTTTCAACAGCCGCCAGGCAGAAGAAAGTTTATTGGTATGGGCTGATGCTCCGGTAAAAGATTACTATCAGTATGTGCGCAGCAACTGGGAAACTAAAATGCTGCCTGCACTTGGTTTAAAATGGAACGATGTACTGGAAAAAGGTGTGATCAATGTGGCACCAAAAACTGCTGCAGCGTATTCATTCACACAATCTGTAGCACCTGTTGCAGCTTCAATTTTAAACAGAAGCAAATCTTTAGCGAAAGACATCGAGTTACAGGTGTATGAAAATATCCCAATGCGCGATGGTAAAAATGCCAATAATGCATTCTTACAGGAGTTACCTGATCCGGTTTCTAAAGTAACCTGGGATAACTATGTGGCCATTGCACCAAAATACGCTGAGAAATTAAAAGTTAAAGAATTTGACGTGGTTACTGTAAAAGGTACAAACGGATATTCAATAGATTTACCTGTATTGATCCAACCCGGACAAGCACAGGGAACTGCATCCATCGCATTGGGTTATGGCCGTACTAAAGTAGGTAAAGCTGGTAACGAAGTGGGTAAAAATGCTTTCCCTTTTGTTTCTTTTGTAAACGGTACC
The DNA here is from genome assembly GCF_026240075.1 of Pedobacter sp. MR22-3. Taxonomy (NCBI): domain Bacteria; kingdom Pseudomonadati; phylum Bacteroidota; class Sphingobacteriia; order Sphingobacteriales; family Sphingobacteriaceae; genus Pedobacter; species Pedobacter sp. MR22-3. Next base: position 147,938 of record NZ_JAPIVF010000002.1, read on the forward strand.
ATGCAGTATGCTACTTCAGTAACCATTACGCCAACAGGCGGTTACTATGAGTTGGCGCAAACACAAACACACCACTCTTTCGAAGGTCGTGCAGTAATTAAAGAGGCTACTTTCAAAGAATACTTAAAAGATCCTGCTGCCGGTAACGAAAAGGGAGAGCACAAAGATTATGATCTTTGGGATCAGTATGAGAAACCAGGAAATAACTGGGTAATGGCCATTGATCTGAATGCCTGTACAGGTTGCGGATCATGTGTAGTGGCTTGTAATGTTGAAAATAATATTCCTGTTGTAGGTCGTGACGAGGTTCGCCGCCGCCGTGAAATGCACTGGATTCGTATTGACCGTTATTACAGTTACGAAACAAAAGATGGTGATGTAACCAGGGAAAAAGAAATTGCAAAACTGGAAGACCTGGATCATGTTTCTGTTGTTCACCAACCGATGTTGTGTCAACATTGTGACCACGCACCTTGTGAAACAGTTTGCCCGGTATTGGCAACAGTACACTCTTCTGATGGTTTAAACCAAATGGCGTATAACCGTTGTGTAGGTACCCGTTACTGTGCAAATAACTGTCCGTACAAAGTTCGTCGCTTCAACTGGTTCAACTACTGGAATGATTCACGTTTTGATAACTATTTAAATAACGAGTTTACACAACTGGTTTTAAACCCTGATGTCACTACACGTTCACGTGGGGTAATGGAAAAATGCTCAATGTGTATTCAGCGTATCCAGGCAGGTAAACTAACAGCCAAATTACAGAAGCGTCCGTTAAAGGATGGTGATATTAAAATGGCTTGTCAAGAAGCATGTTCAGCAAATGCAATTGTATTTGGTGATGCAAACGATCCTAATTCAGAAGTTTCAAAAGCTTTACGTTCTGAGCGTATCTACTACGTATTGGAAGAAATCAACGTGAAACCAGGTATCGGATATATGACTAAAATTAGAAATACAGATCCATCAGTACAAGCGTAAGCTTTAGCATAAAGAAAATACAAATTATGTCAGGACATAACGAATCAATACTTAGAGAACCATTAATTACCGGCGATAATATCACGTATGCTAAAATTACGGATGATATTTTAGGACCGGTAGAAAATAAGCCAAATAAAGCCTGGTGGATTGGGTTCATTTTTGCCTCATTAGGTGCTTTACTTTGGGTGGTAGCAGTAAGCTATACTTTCTGGAATGGTATCGGTGCATGGGGTTTAAATAAAACTGTTGGATGGGCTTGGGATATCACCGGTTTCGTGTGGTGGGTTGGTATCGGTCACGCTGGAACATTAATTTCAGCAGTACTATTACTTTTCCGTCAAAACTGGCGTAACTCCATTAACCGTTCTGCAGAGGCGATGACGATCTTCGCCGTTATTTGTGCTGCTACTTATGTGGTATCACACATGGGCCGTCCATGGTTAGCATACTGGGTTTTACCTTTACCCAACCAATTCGGTTCACTTTGGGTAAACTTTAACTCCCCATTGGTTTGGGATATGTTTGCCATCTCCACTTATTTCTCTGTATCCTTATTATTCTGGTATACAGGTTTGTTGCCGGATATTGCAACCATTCGCGACCGTGCAGTGGGTACACGCAGAAAAATCTATTCTATCTTCTCTTTCGGATGGAGTGGAAGTGTTAAGACATGGCAACGTTTTGAAGCGGTATCATTAATTTTAGCCGGTATCTCTACACCACTGGTACTTTCGGTACACACGATTGTATCCATGGACTTTGCAACATCCGTAATTCCCGGATGGCACACCACGATCTTCCCTCCGTACTTCGTAGCTGGGGCGATTTTCTCCGGATTTGCGATGGTATTAACTTTATTGTTGGTTGCCCGCAAGGTATTAGGCCTTGAAAACTACATCACCATGTTCCACATTGAGTCGATGAATAAGATCATCATCTTAACCGGATCTATTGTTGGTGTGGCATACTTAACAGAATTTTTTATTGCCTGGTATTCTGGTTCAGAATATGAGCAATATGCCTTCATCAACAGATCTACAGGTCCTTACTGGTGGGCATACTGGATGATGATGACCTGTAACGTTATTTCACCGCAATTACTTTGGTTCAAGAAGATCCGTTTAAGCATCCGTGCCACCTGGATTTTATCGATCGTGGTAAACATCGGTATGTGGTTTGAACGTTTCGTAATTATCGTCACCTCATTACACCGTGATTATATTCCTTCAAGCTGGGCCATGTTCTATCCAACCTGGGTTGATGTAAGTGTATTTGTGGGTTCAATCGGCTTATTCTTTACGTTGTTCTTATTATTCTTAAGGGTATTGCCTTCAATTGCTATTGCAGAGGTTAAATTGTTATTGAAATCTGCAAGTGAGCAGGCCAAAATGAAGCAGATTAAAGAAGGTCATGAGAATAAAGAATACGTTGCTGAATACGTAGAGTCTTTACAGAAATTTGATAGTGTTAAACAAGAAGATTACGCAAAAATATAACAATGAGTAATATCAAATATATTTTAGGCAGTTTTGGCGATCCTGATGAAATGATGCATGGCATCGAAAAGCTTCAGGAAAATAACATCAGCATTCATGATGTATACACCCCAATGCCTATCCACGGAATAGAAGCCAAATTGGGAATTAAAAGATCCAGAATTGATATCGCAGCATTTTGCTTTGGTATTACCGGAACCTGCGCAGCATTTGCATTGATTTATTTCTGTGCGGTGATTGATTGGAAAGTTAATATTGGTGGTAAACCATCCTTTGCCTTACCGGATTTTATTCCGATAATGTTCGAGTTGACGGTACTATTCTGTGCTTTCGGTATGGTATTAACCTATTATGCATCTACGCATTTGTTTCCGGGAAGAGCACCAAGGGTAATGGATCTTCGTGCAACTGATGATCGTTTTGTGATCGCAATTGATGCAAAAGACAATGCAGCACATACAGTTATTGATGGATTATTAAAAGATGCAGGTGCTTTAGAAGTAAAGTATAATGAAAGGAAGTACATTAGCTATGAATAAGAATAAATTTGTTTATACGGCGTTTTTAGCTATTGCTTTTGCAACTACTTTCACCGCTTGTAAAGATAAACGCAGTACTGGTTTGGAATATGCCAGAAATATGTATGATCCGATTGCTTTAAATCCGGATCAGCCTGTTGATACCGCACATGTACCTAGTTTTAAAGGTCATGCTGCCCAGTTGCCACCGGCAAATACAAAACCTGTAGGTTTTACAGAGTATGATGAATATCCAAATACCAAAGAAGGATATGAGGCAGCAGGTGTGAGCATGGTAAATCCACTACCGGTTGATACCCTGAATCTTGCAGCGGGTAAACATTTGTTTACTGTATTTTGCAGCCCTTGCCACGGTGAAAAGGGAGATGGACAAGGCCACCTGGTTAAGATTGAGAAATTCAGCGGTGTTCCTGCTTATCAAACAGGCGCTTCATCAAGAGGTGGTAACATGGTAGATCTTACCGCCGGTAAAATTTATCACACCATCACTTACGGTGTAAATAACATGGGCTCGCATGCTTCACAAATTACACCGACAGACCGTTGGAAAGTAGTGATGTATGTTCAACAATTACAAAAAGGACAATAGTAAAGCAGAATATAAATGGGAACTCACAATATTAATTTTAGTGAACAATTTGAGTTTACAGGGAAAGTAAAAACTTTAAGTATAGTTGGTATCGCTTTAGGTATCGCTGCTGTTGCTTATGGTTTTATTGCCGGCGATAAAGTGATGCATGAGCGTACTTTTGCCAACCTGTTGCTTATGGGATACTACTTTGCATGCGTTTGTATGTCGGGTATGTTTTTCCTGGCTGTTCAATACGTCGCACAGGCTGGTTGGTCTGCATCTATTTTACGTGTACCACAAGCAATGGCTAAAACTTTGCCAATTGCAGCTGTAATACTGGTTGTTATTATTTCGGCGGGTTTATATACACACAATTTATACCATCACTGGCATGCTGATGGATTAACCGATCCGAACAGCCCTAACTATGATTCATTAATTGCAGGGAAAGCCGTTTTCTTAAATGTACCTTTCTTCCTTGGTCGTCAGGTTGTGTTTTTAGGTGTATACAGCATCTTTGCCATGCTTTTTGTTAAGTTATCATACAATGAAGATTTAGCAGGAGGTTTGGAATCATACAGAAAAGGATTTAAGAATGCCTGTATCTTTTTAGTGATTTATGGATTTACCACACCGATCTTCGCTTTCGATACCATCATGTCTTTAGAGGCACACTGGTTCTCTACCATGTTCGGCTGGTATAACTTCGCAGCGATGTGGGTGAGTAGTTTAGCCACTATCGCCATCATCCTGATCTTATTAAGAAGAGCGGGATACATGCAATGGGTAAACAATAGCCACTTACATAACTTAGGTCAGTTTATTTTTGGTTTCTCTATCTTCTGGACTTACGTTTGGTTTGCACAGTTCTTATTGATCTATTATGCCAATATGCCTGAAGAAACCGTTTATTTCTATAAACGTTTTGAATACTACAAATTCTGGTTCTTCTTAAACCTGGCGATGAACTTTTTAGCTCCTGTTTTATTGTTAATGGACAGGGATAACAAAAGAACAGATGTGAAATTATTGTTCGTATCTATTGTAGTGCTGTTGGGCCACTGGGTTGATTATTATCAAATGATTATGCCAGGTGCAGTTGAGGATGGACACAATGGATTTGGCGTGGTTGAAATCGGAACTGCAATTGGTTTCGTAGGATTGTTTACCTTTACGGTTTTAACATCATTGAGTAAAAAGCCTTTGATTGCGAAAAACCACCCATTATTACAGGAAAGTTTGCATCACCAACTTTAGCAGGTGATATTATAAGGGCAAATATTTATATTATTATTATAATTAGCAGTACAGCGTACTACTTTTAAGAAAATGAGTTTAAGAAAGTTTATCACGAATAAAACGACCGCAGCTTTGGCAGTACTACTTACTGTTTTTGCGAACACGAGCGCATTTGCGCAGGAGGCATCAGTAGCAGGTGCAGCAGCGGCACCGAAAGTTGATATGGGTGAGGTTTATAAATCAGTAATTTTTTATATTCTGATTTTCCTGGCCGTATGTTTATTCATTGCAATTATTGGTAAATCAATAAAAGTATATGAATTAAGCCGCGAAGCACAAGGTAAACCGGTAGGCATCAACTGGAACAGGGTACATGCCAGTTTATTTGCCTTGTTTCTGGTTTTAGGTTTATACGGTGTGTATTGGGAATATACCGTACATGGTTCAATGTTATTACCGGCTGCAGCTTCTGAGCATGGTAAGAAAATTGATGAAATGTTTAATTTAACTTTAATCATTACAACCATTGTATTTATCGCTACACATATCCTGTTATTCGGATTTTCTTATATCTACAGGTATTCTGCTAAAAGAAAAGCTTACTACTACCCACATAATAATACCATTGAAAAAATCTGGACAATTGTTCCGGCTTTAGTGTTAACGGTATTGGTGCTGATGGGTTTCTTAACCTGGAGATCAATCTTCTTTAAAACTGAAGATCCAAACCATAAACCTTTGCAAATTGAAGTTACTTCAGAGCAGTTCAAATGGTCTATCCGTTATCCGGGTGCTGACGGAATTGTTGGAGATAAGAACTATAAACTGACTACAGCAACAAATCAGTTGGGAATTGATTTTAAAGATATTCACTCCCGTGATGATGAGATGGCAGATGAAATGGTTATTCCAGTTGGAAAACCGGTAAAACTGATCTTAACCAGTAAGGATGTGATTCACAGTTTTTATATGCCACACTTCAGGGTACAATTGAATACTGTACCGGGTATGAAAACCTTCTTTGAGTTTACGCCAACCAAAACTACTGCTCAGATGCAGCAGGAAACAAATGATCCGAACTTTAAGTTTCTTTTCCTTTGTGCGAAAATCTGTGGATCTGGTCACTACAACATGCAGAAAGTTGTACGCGTAGTTTCGGATGCAGAATACAAAACGTGGATAGCTGAACAGAAAACATACTTAAATGATGATTTGAGAAAACAATTTAATTTGCCGGTTGCTCCTGCTGCCCCTAAAGCAGCATCAGATTCAACAGCTAAAGATTCAGCAGCTGTGAAACCAAACCAAATGGCTTTAAATAAATAATATACCGCAGAGCGAAAGAATTATGTCAACAATAGCATTACACGACGAACACAATCACGATCACGCTGATCATGGACACCACAAGGAAACGTTGATTTCCAAGTATATCTTCAGCATGGATCATAAAATGATTGCTAAGCAATTCCTAATCACGGGTATAATCATGGCAGTGATTGCGATGGGCTTATCAATATTATTCCGTATTCAACTGGCCTGGCCAGATCAAAGCTTCCCTTTCCTGGAAACATTTTTAGGAAAATGGGCTGAAGGCGGACGTATCAAGTCTGATTTTTATTTAGCCCTGGTTACCATTCACGGTACCATTATGGTATTCTTTGTGTTAACCGCTGGTTTAAGTGGTACCTTCAGTAACTTATTGATTCCACTACAAATCGGCGCAAGGGATATGGCTTCGCCATTCTTGAACATGCTTTCATACTGGTTCTTCTTTATGGCTTGTGTGATCATGATGTCTTCATTCTTCATTCAAACTGGTCCGGCATCAGGTGGATGGACAGTGTATCCGCCATTATCCGTAGTGGCTAAAGCCATGCCGGGATCTGGTATGGGTATGACGTTATGGTTGATCAGTATGGTACTTTTCGTTGCTTCATCTTTAATGGGTGGTATCAACTATGTCAGTACCATTTTGAATATGCGTACCAAAGGTATGGATCTTTGGAAAATGCCATTACCGATCTGGGCTTTCTTCTTAACCGCTATTTTAGGTATCTTATCATTCCCTGTACTTGTAGCCGGGGTGGTTTTAATGGTATTCGATCGTAGTTTCGGAACGAGTTTCTATTTATCAGACATCGTAATGGGTACTGATATTTTACCGAATGAAGGTGGTTCTCCAATTTTATGGCAACACTTATTCTGGTTCTTAGGTCACCCTGAGGTTTATATCGTAATTATGCCTGCTTTAGGTATTTCATCGGAGGTCATCTCAGTAAATTCACGTAAACCTATTTTTGGTTACCATGCCATGGTTTACTCTTTAATTGGTATTACCGTATTATCCTTCATTGTATGGGGACACCATATGTTTGTAACCGGTATGAACCCATTATTAGGTGGTGTATTTATGATTACCACATTGATCATTGCGGTACCTTCAGCGGTAAAAACGTTTAATTATTTAGCAACGTTATGGCGTGGTAATATCCGTTTCACACCAGCCATGTTATTTGCCATTGGTTTGGTATCATTCTTTATCTCTGGTGGTTTAACCGGTATCTTCTTAGGAAATGCCTCTTTAGATATTAACTTACATGATACTTATTTTGTGGTTGCCCACTTCCACCTGGTAATGGGGTCTGCTGCGATCTTTGGTATGCTTGCTGGTGTTTATCACTGGTTCCCAAGAATGTTCGGTAGAATGATGAATGCTAAATTAGGATACCTGCATTTCTGGTTAACCTTCATTGCTGCCTACCTGGTATTCTTCCCGCTTCACTTTTTGGGTTTAGATGGTGTACCGCGCCGTTATTATGCTTTCACTGAATTTGAATTCATGAAGAAATGGTTAACAGTAAACATATTTGTAACCTGGGCTGCTATTATGGCTGCACTTGCACAGGTAGCATTCCTGTTTAACTTCTTCTACTCGATATTTAAAGGTAAAGTAGCTCCTCAGAACCCTTGGGAAGCCAATACTTTAGAGTGGACTGCTCCGGTAAAACACATTCACGGAAACTGGCCTGGAGAAATTCCAACGGTTTACAGATGGCCTTATGACTATAGCAAACCTGGTCATGATGCAGACTTTATTCCGCAAACGGTTCCTTTTTCTCAAACCATGAGCTCTAATTTACCTCATGATTTTGAAGGAAATGCAGAAGCCGAAAAAATACAGCAGGACTGGGAATTGGCTAATCCTGTTGAAGAAAACAAGGGCTAGTTAATTAGTCTTCAATACAATTTAAAAAGGGGTATCTGACTAAGTTTCTGCTTATCCGGATACCCTTTTCACATAAAAAGGTATATGATCAGCAGATCAGAGCAAAATTTTATCAGGATTAACTTTATAACCATTATTGTTACATTATTGGTTATACTGGCGGGCGGTATTGTCAGAAGTACAGGTTCTGGTATGGGCTGTCCTGACTGGCCAAAGTGTTTTGATCGGTACATTCCACCTACTGACATTTCGCAGCTTCCGCCAAATTACCAGCAGAAGTATGTTGAGGGAAGATTAAAGAAGAATGAAAAGTTTGCCAGGTACCTGGAAAGCATGGGTAAAACTGAATTGGCTGATCGCATCAGGCATGACAAAAGTATCACCATCCCTGAAGAGTTTAATCCAACCAAAACATGGGTAGAATATGTAAACAGGTTGGTCGGCGTAATGGCGGGTTTATTTTTGTTGCTGACACTGGTTTTTTCGTTTACTTACCGGAAGCGTGCCAAGCGCATCATAGTCTTAAGTATACTCAATATTTTTGTGGTAGGGTATCAGGCCTGGTTAGGCTCAATTGTAGTTTCCACTAATCTGGCACAATGGGTGGTAACGGTACACATGCTTCTGGCGCTGGTTATTTTAGCGATATCGATTTATACTTATAGTTATGCCAAGCAACTAAACAAAACACCTTCGGTAATTATGTACCGGATACTATGGTTGAAAGGATTTTTATTGTTTACAGTGGTATTAAGCATTCTTCAGATTGTGTTGGGTACAGAGGTTAGAGAATCTGTTGACGTTGTGGCTAAGTCACTATCAGGCGGATTAAGAAGCAGCTGGATATCCAGGTTGGGAGACATATTTTCTCACCACCGCGATTTAGCGATTCTGGTGATCATTGCCAATGCCATCGTATATAAAATGGTGATCGATCGTTTTAGTGGTAAGGCGGCACCGTTGTTAACGGCACGATTTATTTTAGTAACGCTTCTCATTCAATTATTAAGTGGATTTGCACTGGCATATTTAGCTTTTCCACCGGCAGCGCAGGCCATACATATTTTGTTTTCTACGTTGTTATTCAGTTTACAGTTTTATCTCTACCTGTTGGTTTACCGGACAAGTACATATAAGCAATAATATTTAAGGAAGTTGAAACAATTTTTTTCAGATTTTTCTAAGCTCATTAAATTCAGGCTATCGTTTACGGTAGTGTTTTCTGCATCGATCTCATTTTTAATCGGACAGAAAATGCAGGTTGGCAGGGGACACATTCCGTCAATTGACTGGGCGAATTGGGGGATATTGATTGCCGGCGGATTTTTGGTTACCGCAGCGGCCAATTGCTTTAATGAAATTATTGAGAAGGATTTGGATAAACTGATGACCAGAACGAAAGACCGCCCGATGCCTGCCGGCAGAATGACCACCGGACAGGGATTAATAATGGGGGTATTTATGGCTTTTCTGGGTACCTGGTTATTGGGTAAGCTGAACCTGGAAACCGGTTTGTTATCTGTGTTTTCCATTTTGTTATATGCATTTGTTTACACGCCTTTAAAGCGGAAATCGCCGATAGCCGTTTTTGTTGGTGCTATTCCGGGCGCTTTGCCGCCATTGATTGGTTACCTGGCTGCTTTCGGAAGCTTGAAAGCAGAGATGTTTCATGAGGTTGATTACTGGGTTGCTGTTGTGTTATTCATGATTCAGTTTGTTTGGCAATTCCCTCACTTTTGGGCCATTGCCTGGGTATTGGATGACGATTATAAAAAGGCGGGTTTCCGGTTGTTACCCACTAAGAAAAGGGATAAGACATCGGCTTTGCTTACCTTCATCAGTACATTAATTTTGATTCCGGTAAGTTTACTGCCAACTATTATGGGTTTCGGTGGTTATTATGTGGCTGGTTTATCCTTAATTGCAGGCTTGATATTTAGCTGGCTCGCTTTTAAACTGTTAATGAACAGGGAACTGGCAGACGCCAGAAAAGTGATGTTCTGTTCATTTTTTTACATTCCAGCTGTACAGCTGGCTTTATTATTAAATTTTATAGCACAATAATTTTATGGTTCTAACAATGGAAAAGATCCAAGATACATTTGATCCAAAACCCCGGAAATTTATCGTCTGGCTTTTTGTGGTATCATCTACCATCATGTTTGGTGGCTTTACCAGCTATTACCTGGTATTTGCCGCATCAAAAGGCAAAGGTCATGGCTTGGTGTTACCTGATGCATTTATTTACAGCACGCTGGTGATTATTGCGAGCAGCATTACACTCGTGCTGGCTTCAAAAGCCATGCGAAAGCTAAACTTCAGCCTTCAGCGCAACATGCTGTGGTTAACGGTTATATTGGCTGTTGTATTTGGCGTGATGCAGTTTAATGCCTGGAGCAGTATGGTTAGAACCGGTGCAACACTGGTAGGCAATAATGCCGCTATATCCTTTATCTATGTGGTATCGGGTTTACACTTGCTGCATATTATCGGCGGTGTTGGATTAATCATTAATGCATTGGTGGGCAGCTACAGAAATATTTCTCCGGCCAAAAGCAATTACCGGATGGAAATCGCTTCTATTTTTTGGCATTTTATAGATATCTTATGGATATATCTGTATGTTTTTTTACTTTTGAACCGTTAAATTTGTTAACAAACTATTATACTATTTCCAAATGAATTCAGTATCACAATTAGATCAAGTTAAAACCGGGCCATGGAATGGTGGCCGTTCTCCGTGGTCGGTAGAATATGGCAAAATCATGATGTGGTTTTTCCTTTTGTCAGATGCTTTTACCTTTTCTTCTTTATTAATTTATTATGGCGCACAACGCTTTTCTAAATTAACATGGCCTGATCCTGATTTGGTTTTCCAATCAATTCCAGGTATTAAAGATACTGGTGCACCATTGGTATTTGTGGGTATCATGACTTTCATCCTGATCATGAGTTCGGTAACAATGGTTTTAGCGGTTGAAGCTGGTCATCGCCGTGCAAAGAAGGAAGTGATCTGGTGGATGGTGGCTACCATTATTGGTGGTTTCATGTTCCTGGGTTGCCAGGCACTGGAATGGACACACTTACACCACGAAGGTTTCTGGTGGGGTCAAATTCCAACAGCTGAAGAATTGAAACACTTATTTACCGGTGATGTATCTTTAGTAGCGGCACAACAGTTTGCTAACTTATTTTTCACCATTACAGGTTTCCACGGTTTTCACGTATTCAGTGGTGTGGTCATCAACATCATTATTCTGATCATGACCATTAACGGTACTTTTGAAAGAAGAGGCCATTACTTAATGGTAGAAAAAGTGGGTTTATACTGGCACTTTGTTGATTTAGTATGGGTGTTTGTATTTACATTCTTCTATTTAGTTTAATTTATCATTTCTAAACATATTATCATGTCAGAACATCACGCACATACAGAAGGACACGAAGAGCATGCAGGTTTATCCAAAGGTAAAATCTGGCAGGTTTTCGGTATCCTTTTATTAATTACGATTATTGAATTTATCGTAGCCCTTTGGGTTTTGCCTAATGGCTACTTGTCTCACGCTATTGGGAACTTTGTTTATATCGCTTTAACCTTAGTTAAAGCTTTCTACATCGTTGCATACTTTATGCACTTAAAGTATGAAAAATTAGGATTACAGCTTTCCTTAACCGTATCATTCATTTTCATTATTTACTTTATTGTTTTAATGTTAATTGAAGGTGGATTTTTAAATATCCACATGATGAATCATTAATGAAAGGTAACACCATCAAAAAACTTTTAATCCTGGTAAGCATTCTGGCTGTACCGGGATTTTTATTTTTTTACTTATTGCCACACTTTGCGAAGAACCGCTACAAAAGTCTTCCTATTTACGGGGAGAAAACCGTTGCATCCAGTTTTCATACGGTAAGAGGTGAAAAAATACCAGATACCATTTATCACCAGGTACCAGATTTTAAACTGATCAATCAGGATCTGGACACGGTTTCATGGTCGGCCTTTAAAAATAAGATTATCGTATTAAACCTATTTTATACCGGCTCCAATAATACCAGTGTAGTTCAGTACATTAAAAAGTTATCTGATGGTTATGAAGAGAAACCATTGGTACGCTTTATCAGTCTTTCGGTTGATCCATCTGACCAGACAAAAAACAAGGCATATGCTGCTACATTTCAGGCTAAAGCGGATAAGTGGAGCTTTCTGGCAGGAGATAGCAGTGTGACTTATCCCCTGATCAGAAAGGGTTTATTACTTGATGTGATTGAGGATGACAGAAAAGATAAGCCCAGTTTTATTTTTGGAAATAAGATCATACTGATTGATGTTCAACACCGCATCAGGGGAATGTATGAAAGTGACAGCCCTGAGGCTACATCCCGTTTGGAGGATGAAATAAAAGTACTCATTGCCGAATACTTACGGAATGTTAAAGACGGCAGGTAGGGAGCTTTAGTCCAAAGTTCATAGTCCAAAGTCTTTAGTCAAAAGTCTAAAGTCTAAAGTTGGTGATGGCATATAGCAACAAATAATAAAAAGATTTATATACGCATGGAAAATAGCCCAATTGAAAAAAAGTATAGCAAGTGGATCATCATTTTATCCATCTTCATACCTGTTGCAGTGGCCTTTTTATTTGTGGTGAAGCTTAAGGATTTAGGTATAGATGCGCCAACTCTTCCTTTTTTACCACCCATCTATGCCACCATTAACGGCATAACCGCCGTGTTACTCGTTATTGCTGTTTGGGCTATTAAAAACGGTAAAGTTAACCTGCACCAAAACTTAATGAAATCGGCTATCGCCTGTTCTTTATTATTCCTGGTGATGTACATTGCTTACCATATGACAACACCTTCTACCAAGTTCGGAGGGGATGGAACGATAAAATATGTTTATTTCTTTATTTTATTAACCCATATTCTGTTATCTATCGCCATTATACCTTTGGTATTGGTGACCTATGTAAGGGCACTGGCCGAAAGATTTGACCGGCATCGCAAAATTGCCAGAATCACCTTTCCATTATGGCTTTATGTAGCCATTACCGGCGTAGTGGTGTACCTGATGATTGCTCCTTATTATCAATATTGATACGATTTTGATTTTTAGCTTTTTTTTGTAAAACATTAGCCAATATTATGTATTATTGGTACATGTTTATGCCATCCTGATACGGATGAATAAATATATCTCTTTTGATATCCCTCGTGATTTAATTAACTAAAACGAATGATGACCAATTGATATATGGCCTTTAAGGATAGTGAAAAAGAACGGGAACTGCTTATGGCAATTGTTGGGGGAAGCGAGAAAGCATTTTCTATTCTATTTTTTAATTATCTCTCTGTTTTACAGTCTTTTGCGTTTAAGTTTACTAAATCTGAGCATGCTGCAGAAGAGGTTATTCAAGATGCCTTTTTGCGTATATGGCTAAACCGTGATAAACTAGAACACGTTGATAATGTGAAAGCCTATCTCTATAAATATGTATCAAATGAATGCTTAAGCTTTCTTAGAAAAAAAATCAAGGAAGAGAAAGCCATAGGTTTTTTAAAAATTCATCATGCCGATCAGGACAATGTGACCCTTGACGCCATCCACCTCAATGAAATAAATCATATTATTACTGCAACAGTATCTAAATTACCAAACCAACGCAGAAAAATTTACGAATTAAGTAGGGTGGAAGGTAAAAGTATTCCTGAAATAGCCGAAATTTTAGGCCTGTCTGCCAGTACTGTTAAAAATGCACTTGTTATTGCTTTAAGAAGTATTCGGGAAAGCTTAGTTAAACATGGAATATCTCTTTTTTTAATTTATTTAATCAAGGGGATTCATTAAAAATACAAAAAAAATAATTTTTCGATAGTCCTGATTTGTCTTTTGTGCTTCTTAGTATCAGATCTATGGAAGAAAGAGTATTATTTCTGATAAATAAGTTTCAGTCTGGCCAAATGTTGGAAGCTGAAAAGAATGAATTACTTCTCTTTATAGAAGATCATCCAGACGCCGTAAGTGAAGAAATATTTAATTTACTCATGGCCCATGATCTGGTGCATACCAATGATGATGAAATAAATATTAGTCATCATAAATGGGATTCAATCCTTCAGAAAATTGTATCTGTAGATCAATTAAAATACCAGCAGAAACCTCCTATCTCACTTTATTACAAATGGGCGGCAGCAGCTGTTTTAATTCTGGCGTTAACATCCATATTCATTTATAAAATACGTGAAAAGTCACCTGTTTTTACTACTGACATTGCGCCTGGTGGAAACAAGGCAATACTTACCCTGGCTAACGGAAAAAAAATCTCATTAAGTGATGTTGCTAATGGAGATGTGATTAAAGAAGCTGGCCTTTCCATTTCAAAAACAGCTGATGGTCATTTGGTTTACCATGTGATGAATGAGGATCAGTCTACAGGCGGCAATGAAACCAATACCATTACAACACCAAACGGAGGTGAATGGCAGATACACTTGCCAGATGGCAGTGATATATGGTTAAACGCCGCATCCTCACTGGAATATCCATTAAATATGAGTAAAACCTCCGTACGAAGTGTGAGATTAAAGGGGGAAGCATATTTTGAAGTGGCTAAAGACAGTGCTCATCCGTTTGTTGTAGAAACAGAAAAGCAAAAATTAGAAGTATTAGGTACCCACTTTAATATTAATAGCTATGCAGATGAACGCACAACCAGAACAACGCTATTAGAAGGTAGTGTTCGCATTTCCTCGCGCACTAATTTAGCAGAATATGGAATTTTAAAGCCTGGTGAGCAATCTGTATTATCAGCTCAGGGAATTAAAATCAATACGGTAGATACTGATGAATCTGTTGCCTGGAAAAAGGGATATTTTATGTTTAATAATGAGAAACAGGAAAGTATCCTCCGTAAAATATCAAGGTGGTACAACATCAAAGTGGAATACGCAGACGAAGAAGCAAAGGATGTAATGTATTACGGAACAGTAAGCAGATTTGATAAAATTTCTCAGGTGTTACACAAGTTTGAACAAACCGGTGAGGTTCGTTTTGAGATGCAAGGCAATAAGATTATTGTTTACAAAGATTAAATCAAAAAGATGAGGACGTAACTAACCCTTATCTATAAAAATATTACTAACTATCAACCTTAACCTAAACCAAAAAACTATGTACAAACTTCGACAACACCACTGACGTTCAAAAAGCCAATAGAATAAAAAAGGAGTGCTTGCAACACCCCTTTAATTTTGCTGTCTGGCTATTTCGGTAACCCGGAACCAAAAATCAATTATTTCCTGATAAACCACGATACCACATGATGTGCTTAAACAATAAGTGTGTATCGATAAAAAACAGACTATTAAATGTACAAAATTTATATAAGAATTTTATGTACGCATCGCCGCTACATACCTAAATTGCTATTGATGATGAAGTTAATTACGGTCATATTACTGGCCTCCCTCATGCAGGTTAGTGCAGCTTCGTTTGGACAACTGGTTACGTTAAATGATAAAAACGTAACACTGGAAAGAATGATTAAAGAAATTAGAAAGCAATCTGGTTACGATGTTTTACTATCAACAAATAAGCTTAAAAGTACCACTACGTTTAACGCGAACTTTAATCAATCAACCATAACAGAAGTGATGACAAAGATCATTGCTGGAAGGGATTTAAGCTACTCTATTGAAGATAAAACGATCTTAATTAAACCAAAAGATAAATCAATCTTAGATAAAGTAGTCGATTATTTTGTCGCTGTAAAGGTAACAGGTAAGGTTAAAGACAAAAGCGGTAATGCGCTTCCTGGCGTAAGCGTTAGAGAAAAAGGTGCATCAAATGCGGTTTCTACTACTTCATCAGGAGAGTACACCATCACCGTAAAAGAGGGAGCGACACTCGTTTTTAGCTATGTTGGATATAAATCAACAGAAGTTGAAATCGGAAGTCAGACCACCATAAATGTAACTTTATCAGAAGATGCTGAACAGCTTAGTGAAGTAAATGTAGTTTCAACTGGTTATCAGGACCTGAATAAAAAGTTATTTACAGGTGCCGCCACAGCACTCAAAGCTTCGGATGTGAAAAGAGATGGTATCAATGATGTGAGCCGAATGCTGGAGGGGCGGGTTGCAGGTGTTTCTGTACAAAACGTATCGGGTACCTTTGGCGCTGCACCAAAAATCCGTGTTCGTGGTGCAACCTCTATTTCCGGAGATAATAAGCCATTATGGGTAGTAGATGGGATTATCCTGGAAGATGTTGTAAACATTTCCAATGAACAATTATCCACTGGTGATCCTTCAACTTTGGTTGGATCTTCCGTAGCCGGGCTAAACCCTGATGATATTGAAAGTTTCAATATTTTAAAGGATGCAGCCGCTACAGCCCAATATGGCGCAAGAGCAATGAATGGTGTGGTGATCATTACCACTAAAAAAGGTAGAAATACACAAGGGAAACCTGTTATTTCTTATACAGGTAACTTTTCCAGTTACATGAAACCCTCATATGATAATTTTGATATTTTAAATTCTGCAGATCAGATGAACGTTTATCTGGAAATGCAAAATAAGGGTTGGTTAAATCATTCTAGTTCATCACGTAGTGCAAATGGAGGTGTATTTACCAAGATGTACAATGAAATGTATAAATATGATGCTGCAACCGGAACGTATGGATTAAAAAATGATGCACTTAGTCAAAAACAATATTTGCAACGTTATGCGGATGCCAATACAGATTGGTTTGATATCTTATTCAAACAGTCTTTCATGCAGGAACATTCAATAGGGATTTCATCAGGTACTGAAAAATCAAAGATTTATGCTTCAACGAGTTATTTGCAGGATAATGGTTGGACTGTTGGCGATAATGTGAAACGTTTTACAGGCAATGTTCGTGGAAACTTTGAAATTAATGACAGATTAAGTATTGAGCTCATTACGCAGGGATCAATCCGTGACCAAAAAGCACCAGGTACATTGGGTAGAAACGGTAATCCGGTTTATGGAACATATGATCGTGATTTTGATATTAACCCATTCAGTTATTCATTAAATACCAGCCGTGCTCTTACTGCCTTTGATGCAAATGGAAATCGTGAGTTTTTTACCCAGAACTACGCACCGTTCAATATTTTACATGAGTTGGAAAACAATACGCTTGAACTTAATTTAATTGATTTTAAGGTTCAGGGTGGGGTAAGATATAAAATCACGAAAGATTTAAAGTATTCATTTGATGGAGCATATCGTTATGCTAAAACCAGTCAGGAGCATAAAATTACCGAAAACTCCAATATGGCTGAGGCTTACCGTGCTGGTATAAGTCCAAATGATGCAACAGTTAGATCGAACAATAAATTTTTATACCGCAATCCTGATGATCCAAATGCATTACCGGTTAGTGTATTGCCTTATGGAGGTTTCTATAAAACCAATGATGATAATATCGTAAATTATTATGTTAGAAACAGTTTGGAGTATGATAAAACTTTTAACGTAGACCATTTGGTCAACTTTTTTGCCACTCAGGAAATGAGATACATCAACCGTCAGAATAAAATATTTGATGGTTATGGATACCAATATGATAAGGGCGGTATTCCGTTTATCGATCCAAATATTGTAAAATCAAATGTAGAGGGTGGTTTTAATTATTATAGTATGGGCTATCGTTATGAACGATACTTAAACTATTCATTAAGGGGCGCATATTCTTATAAAGGCAAGTACAGTATTAACGCTACAGGGCGTTATGACGGATCAAATCTTTTGGGTGAATCACCTACAGCAAGATGGTTGCCTACCTGGAACGTCTCCGGCGCGTGGAATATTGATACAGAAAATTTTATGCAATCTGAGCGGATTAAAAAGATCATTAACCGGGCTACCCTTCGTGCTACTTATGGGCTAGTTGCAAGCATGGGTACAGCGCAAAATTCTAGTCTCGTGTTAAGAAGTATGGCCACACGCAGGCCTTACATACCAGAAAAAGAGACCAAATTATATATCGATGGACTGGAAAATTCTGAGTTAACATTTGAAAAACTCAATGAGTTAAATCTTGGCTTGGATTTAGGGTTATTTAATGACCGGTTAACCCTTACTGTAGATGCCTATCAGAGAAAGAGTTTTGATTTAATTGGCGAATTTAGAAATGGCGGCATAGGAGGCGAAGCAGTAAAGCAAGCCAATTATGCAGATATGAAATCAAACGGTATAGAAGCATCTCTTGGCGCTCGTATTTTAAAGACAGGAAACTTTAGCTGGTCATCACAACTCATTTTTGGATACAATAAAAATGAAATCACAAACCTTAAGAACCAGCCATTAATTTTTGACTTAATTGGACCAGATGGGGGTGCTTTGGAAGGTTATGCCCAACGCGGTTTATTCTCGATCGATTTCAAGGGATTAGATCCGTTAAATGGTTCTCCAAAATTTCTGAATAATGAAGGGGTGGTTAGTGGCGATGTTTATTTGCAGAGCAATGTGGTTAAGTATTTAAAATATGAAGGACCAATTGATCCGAAATATACTGGTGGTTTCTCCAATACATTTAAGTATAAAGATTTTACACTTTCTACACTGGTTACTTTTGCTGCAGGAAATAAAGTACGTCTTTCTCCAGCTTTTAAAACAAGCTATACCGATTTGGATGCTATGCCTAAAGCTTTTTTAAGCCGTTGGGAAATGCAAGGAGATGAACTTAAAACCAATGTACCTTCTATTTTAGATGCACTTGAAGCAATTGACTTTAGAAGTATTTATGCCTATAATAATTATAACTATTCTACAGAACGTGTGGCAGATGGAGGCTTTGTAAGAATGAAACAAGTCATTTTAAGCTATAATATTCCATCAAAATATACGAAGAAGCTTGGATTGACTAATTCTTCAATAAGTGCTGTCGGTAACAACTTATTCTTGATTTATTCAGATAAAAAGTTGAATGGGCAAGATCCGGAATTCTTCGGATCAGGTGGTGTTGCATTGCCGATACCACGTCAGTTCACATTGTCTTTAAAAGTAGGATTCTAAATAAAAAATCATGAAAAAAATATTTATATCTATTGTTGCCCTTTCTTTTCTTTCAACCATGGGGTGTAAGAAGTTTTTAGAGCAATCTCCAGATCAAAGAACACAATTAAATTCAGTTGATAAAGTAGCAGAATTATTAACCAGTGCTTATCCGGAAGGGAATTATATTGCTTTTACGGAAACATCATCAGATAATGTAGAAGATAAAGGTCCGGGTATAGGTGATGAAAACAGGGAAATTGTTTTTCCTTACTATTGGAGAGATAATGAAAATTATACTGAAGATACACCTACTAATTACTGGAACGCCTGTTATACTGCAATTGCAGCAGCTAATGCTGCACTAGAAGCCATTGGTAAGGCACCTGATCAAACGGCTTACTTACCTTATAAAGGTGAAGCATTGCTTGCCCGAGCGTATGCTCACTTTATGTTGGTTACGCTTTTCTCCAAAACGTATGAGGCCGGTACCGCTAATGATTCTCCGGGGGTTCCATATGTAACTTCACCAGAGAAGGTTGTAGTTGGCCAATATTCCAGAGGTACTGTTGCATCAGTATATGCGAATATAGAAAAGGACTTAACCGAAGGGTTGCCGCTTTTAAGGAACACGGCATATAAAATTCCTAAATATCACTTTAATATTTCTGCAGGAAATGCGTTTGCGGCGAGATTCTTTTTGTTTAAAAAAGATTACGATAAAGTAATTCAATATGCAAGTGCCGTATCTCCGGGAAATTCATTTGCAAACATTTTGAGACCATGGAATACTCGATATAACACTTATACCCTGGATGAAATGTACTTGTATTTTACCCAAGCGTCAGAGCCATCTACCTTATTATTAATTGAGACCGCTTCATCATGGGCAAGAACCCTAACACCTAGGTTTGGTTATGGGCAGATCATTAATAATGAAGTTTTTACCAATAATGTTACCGGAGCCCGTTGGTCATATAAATCAGCTTATTATGGGCAACCACATTATAGTATGCTGAAATGGAAAGAATATTTTGTGAAAACAAGTCCTAATGCCACCATTGGAGAACCATACACGATAGTTCCCGTACTTACAGCAGATGAAACCTTATTAAATAGGGCGGAAGCTTATGCCTCATCAGGACAAAATACATTGGCCCTACAGGATCTGAACACCTATGCCAGCACCAGAATTTTAAATTACAGTGCAACTACTCATGCCATAACATTAGCTAAAATTGCCGCTTTTTATGGTATCGCCGATCCCAAAGAAGGGTTAATCGCCACTGTCCTGGATTTTAAGAAAAAAGAATTTACTCAGGAAGGTTTGCGCTGGTTTGATATTTTAAGGTATAAAATACCTGTAACGCATCGTGTTTATGCTGTAAATGGTTCATTTACAACCATGGAGCTTACTGCTAATGATCCAAGAAGATTATTTCAACTCCCTACACAAGTTACACTTTCAGGTATTAACCAAAATCCAAGATAATTATGAAAAAAACATTTAAATATGGATTGGTTGCATTAGCCATGTTTACAATCCTCACATCCTGTAAAAAGGAATCTAAGCTGAATGCTGATTTGGATGCGATAGACCAAAATATAATAAAAGATAAAAATTCGACTGATATCTGGTTAGATCAAAACTTTTTGAATCCGTATAATATTGAAACCAAATATCGGTTTGACCGTTTTGAATTAGCATCAGGAAAGAATATTACTCCTCCCGCAGTAGAACAGGTAATTCCTGCAATGGAAATGGTTCGTGATGTGTGGATCAGACCATATGAAGTTGCCGGTGGAGGAGATTTTATTAAAAAAATCTCACCAAAACAATTCGTTTTAGCTGGTAGTGCAGAATATAACAGCAATGGTTCTATCACTTTAGGTACAGCAGAAGGCGGGCGTAAAATTGTTCTTTATGTGATTAATTCGTTTGATAAAACGAATATCAATTCTGTGAAACAGATGATTCAGGTGATTCAGCATGAGTACACGCATATTTTGAATCAAACGGTGGATTTTTCTCCGGAATATCAAACCGTATCTCGTGGTGGTTATGAAGCCAACTGGACTCAACGGCCACTTTCAGAGGCATATTCGCTGGGTTTCATTACACAATATGCCCGGGTGTCACCACTGGAAGATTTTGCAGAGCAATCATCCAATATGTTAATGTTGGGGAGGGTACAATATAATGCCATTGTAGCCACAACACCTGCAGATGCTCAGGTTAAACTGAAGAAAAAAGAACAATATGTAGTAGACTATTTTAAGACTGCATTTAATATTGATTTCTATCAGCTACAGAAGGAAGTTCAAAGGGCATTATTTAAAGTATCTCCTCCTGTTTTATCGAGGTTAACTGGTTATGGAGTAGGCTATACTACATTATATTCGAACCCTAGCACAGACCCAAATCAATCTGCAGAATTTTTAGGATTATGGAATGCCGCAAGAACTTCTATGGCTGCTGGCGGCTTTGTTCTTAAAGATTTCTTAATGACTTTTAAAGCAAATAATGTAATGACATTGAGATATACATTTACAAATGCCACAGGAACTACGACTTATTTTGCCGATGCCGATTATACTTTAGCACTAAATGCAAACACTGGCTTAACTACATTTACCTTAATGGCGACTCAACCAACTGGAACTACGTATAGTAACATGGGAGTAATTAATGCCCGAATGGCAGGGGTGAACAGTTACTTTTCAACGGGATCATTCAGGGCGAATTGGATTAATCAAATTATACCAGGCGAAATTGGATACTTAGGTTCACTAGGCGCATTTTATAAAACCACAAATGCTAACTCCTATTTTTATGGAACAATGGGGCAATAATTTAAGGGAAATCAACATGAAAAAAATATTAATATATACACTTTTTTCTCTTGCCTTATTTACGGGTTGTAAAAAGGAAGAGGTATTGATTGATGGCGAAAGACCTGAAGAAAGGGTTTCTACTGCTGTAACAAAATATAATAGTGAATTAACCGGGAGTACAAACGGCTGGAAGGCATTCCTATACCCGGAAGGCGGAGGTGGCTATTCATTCTACTTTAATTTTACCAAAGATAATAAAGTGAGTATGTATGCTGATCTGGATGTTGATCCGGCTAGAGAAAGTATGGAAAGTACATTTCGGGTAAAAGCATTACAAAATCCAACATTATCTTTTGATACTTATAGTTACTTACATATTCTGGCCGATCCTGATCCCAATACCTTTGGTGGCGTTGCAGGTTGGGGACTATATTCCGATTTCGAATTTACATTTGATAAACAGGTAGGGGATTCCATTATGTTAACCGGTAAGCTGTTAAAAAGCAAATTGGTTTTGGTAAAGGCAACGGCAGCTGAAAAAAAGCTTTATGATGAAAAAGGTTTACTAAATGCTATTCAAACATCCGTAGATTATATTGATGCTAACAATAACCTATATTTTACGCTTGTTGACGCTATAAAGGTTCAAACTTCTATCAACTATTTCCAAAAAGTGATAACCCTAATCTGGGATAACGGTAATGGTGGCGTAACTACAACTTCAACTGGCTTTGCTTTTACCTTAACCGGAATAAGGTTTAAGGAACCTTTAATATATAAAGATAAAGCCATTAGCGAGTTCACCTGGGATCCGGCTAAGCAGGTATATTTTACCACAGTAGGCGGAGTAAGACTGGAAATCGTTTCTTCAACAACTTCAATTTATCCTTTACACTTACTTTTAGGTATCCAATATTCCGGAATTATTGTTCCGAATGGTACGAATTACCCAGGATGGGGAACAGAATTTATTACCCGAAGAGCAGCCGCAGCAGCAGGTACACTTACATCAGGATATAATTTAAGATTAGATCGAATGGTCTTTAATTTTAATACCATAAATAATACCATGTTGTTAAGTGCTGATGTTTATCAGGGTGCAAACAGGTTTGTTGCAGATTTTCCATATACTTTTACTAAAACTACAGCAGGTGTGTATAAATTTACAGGATCAGCACCAACAGGGAATGCTGCTTTAATTGTAACACAAATGGCACCACTTACTACACAACGCATTAATGCAGATACTTTCACACTTGCCTATTTTACAAATCCAACAACGGGGGAGATCTTAGGTCAGTTTAAAAGTGTAGAACATCCAAACTTTACATTCTCCGGCTCTTTACAGTAACGACGTATAACTTAAATAATTTGTACTTAGCGGCTGTGTCAAAAGTTATTTTTTGACAGGGAGTGCCAAATTAAATTCTAAAGCTGTTAAGCTTGCAATTATAAGAGGCTATTTTCGATTTGAAAGTAGCCTCTTTCTTGATTGATAACAAGGTTTGCGAAATTTAATTCCGTTATGTAATTATGTTTTACTTTTGATACCGCTCTCTTTTGATGACCTGATTTTTAATTAACTACCGCCTTTAGGTGTGTCCTAAATTTCTACAAGTTGTGGAGAATTACTACAGTTTGTGGAGTGTATTATGATCTTCAATGTATGTGCTACATGAAAATTTTTGTAAAACTTTTCCACATTTTTATCGTATATATTTGGTTTTACCAATCTGGAAAGGCGAATAACCTGAGTTTTTCCACTTTTTTAAAAATTTTACATACATTATTTCTTGCTTAATGTGCTGCTGGCTTGATATTTGGTTAAGGTTTGATATGGTAGCGTAAGCTATAAAGAACCAATTTTAACCAAAAACCCTAAAACTATGGCTTTCAAAGCTAGATTAAATTTTTCGGGCAAGGAGTACGATGTGCTTCATTGCGCCTATGCGTTAAACCGCGATGTAGATGCTAAAGGAAGACCCTCTTCCGGAGTTTATGGCGGTACCATTGATATTGAGATCGAGTCAACCGAAGACACCTCCATTATCGAAGCGATGGTAAACAACCAGTACAAACCCATTACCGGAACCCTTCTGATTAAGAAAACGGAAGAAGATGCCAAAATGAAGGAGGTTAATTTCGAAGATGGCTACATTGTCAAGTATTCCGAAGGAATTAACATTGTAGGTGATCACCCGATGACACTTAAATTCCAGATCTCGGCCAGAAAGCTGAAACTCGGAAATGCAGAGCATCTAAACGATTGGCCTAAAGCGTAAAAGAGGTAGAGGATAAAAAGGTTGAAGGAATAAGGTTAATTAAATGCCGGATGCCCACGACCATGCTCTTCACCACACGCCAGCCGCTAACCACAATTCATTTTTTCAAAAACATTTAAAACTTACCAAAATGGCATTTAAGACCAGATTAACATTAGGTTCAAAAGAATTTGATGTATTACAGTGCAGCTTTTCATTAAACAGGGATGTAGATGCTAAAGGCCGTCCATCATCAGGTGTATACGGTGGTACCATTAACATCGAAATTGAATCAACTGAAGATACTTCAGTCATCGAATCAATGGTGAATAACCAATACAAACCACAATCAGGAACGATTGTCTTCAAAAAAGGCGAAGAAGATGCTAAAATGAAAGAACTAACTTTCGAAGATGGCTATATCGTTCAATATAGTGAAGGTATTGCCGTAAATGACAATACACCAATGACACTTACTTTCGTGGTATCAGCAAGGAAACTCAAGCTGGGTAATGCAGAACACGAAAACGATTGGCCGAAGGCATAGTCTGCTTCAGGCAAAAAATAATATAGTTAAAGCGATTGGTATAAACCAGTCGCTTTTCGCTATCCGATTTTATTTATAACAGATTAGTCCATCTAAATTATTCGTTATTTTGATGTCCCGTCGAGGGACCATCTGAAGTTGATGCTTTCTCATTGCATTTAACCCTATCTGCGATGATAAAACATTCATATTTTTAGCGGTTATAAGGTGGACATTAAAGAAGCAACATTTATTTAAACCCGGCACGGTACGTGAATCAAATGAGTTCTTAAAAAGAACACCACATTCCTTTCTGAATAAAGTTTCAAGTAATTGTTGAACCACTGATTTATCGTCAATATGGAAAAGAAACTCCTTGCAGAAATCAATATTGAAGGCAAAGAAATTACACACTTTGCTTCTTTCAGTTTAAAACAGGCTTTTAATGATCACCATCATTTCGAACTTCGTTTTAACCACGACCATATGGGTGCGCCTGGCCTGATCAGTTTAGATGATAGCCGCGATTTTGTAGGTAAATCCTTAACTGCATCTTTTGGCCATTCGCAGGAAGGCATGCAGCATTTTATAGGGATTGTTGCCAAAGTAGAACTCTCGCAGAGTCATGGCTACCATGGGGTGTTAATTGTAAGCGGCTATAGCCCTACGATTTTAATAGACCGCGGACCAGACCTGGGCTCTTATTTAGATAAAGATTTAAATGAGATTGTAAAACTGGCCACCAAAGATACGCCGGCCAACGATTTAAAGGTGGTGGCAAATGCAGACAGAGATACCTCAATCGACTACCTTATCCAATATAAAGAAAGCGACTTCGCCTTTCTTAACCGCCTTTCGGCAGAATACCATGAGTGGTTTTTCTATGATGGCAAACAACTCAATTTCGGCAAGCCCGATGTACAAAACGAAATCTCTTTATTTTACGGGCGGGATGTTCAGGAAATGCAGTATGCCATGGAAATCGGGCCGATCAAAAATAAACGGTTCTCCTATAGTCCAAATCAGAATGAAATGCTTCAGGGCGAAAGCACTGGAAAAACGGATGGATCGACACCAGATTTATCACATGCCATCAAAGCATCAAACCTTACTTACAGCAAAACCTTTAATCAGCCCGCTTTAATCCGGGTAGATAATTCGAACGATATCAAAAAGCTGGTCGAAAATGAGGAAAAGGCCAATACCAGCGAACTTTTAAAGGTTACCGCCAGAGGCGACAATGCAGAACTGAGCATTGGCAGCATTGCCGAAATTACGATGAGTCTTCGGAAAGAATTGGCATTTACCACCGAAAGCTTAGGTAAATTCCTGATCACGAGCATCAATCACCACATCAATGAAAACGGTAAATACCACCATACCTTTGAGGGAAGGATAGCCACCACCGAACGTATTCTGGTTAAAAATTTCGAAAAGCCACAGCCGGATATGCAACTGGCAGATGTGATTGATAACAATGACCCCCAAGGGCAGGGACGGATTAAAGTAAGGTTTAAGTGGGAATGTTTAACCAATGATGTTACCGAATGGTTGCGGGTAGTTACGCCAAGTGCCGGAACAGGTGAGCGAGGCAGTAACCGGGGTTATTTTGCCATTCCTGAGATCAATGACCAGGTGATGATCGCCTTTGAAGAAGGCAACATCGCCCGTCCGGTGGTGATGGGCAGCGTATACCACAGTTCGAGTGTGGATAGCAGCCCGCTGATTAAAAATCACCTCAAAAGTATCATTACCAGAAGCGGGCATTTACTGGAATTTGATGATAGCGAGGGCACACAAGGGATTAAGCTGACCGATATGCACCAAAACATTATCTACATCGATACCAAGGGCAATAACATTACCATAACCGCGCTGGAAAACATGACGCTGAATTGCAAGAATATGCAGATTAATGTAGGCGAGAATATGGATGTGCAGGTGGGTCAGAATCAATCTACGAATGCAGGTAAAGATATCGCGATAACCGCTGGAAATAACTATTCTTTAAGTGCAGTTGGTGATGTATCAGAAACATCAAACAATAGAACAGAGCTTGCTACGAAAGATTTTAAAAGAACAGCTGATACTTCAAATGAAATAGCAAGTGAAATAAGCTTGTTCAGTGCAAAAGAAAATATGACGATGCAAAGCGGTAAAATTGTAGAGCTTAACAGCGCAGAAAAATCTAATCTTTTCTAAGTATGGCAATTATAAAGCAGGCAAAAAATATTAGTATTGAAGTTATCCAAAAATACGAATTGCGTGTTGGTGTTAAATTGGAAAAGATTGCGCAGGTAATGAATGTGGAAGCCACTGCTCAAAATTTATCGCTCGCCAGTAACAAAAAAATTGTTTCAAGCGGTAACAAAACATGAATTTAAAAATAAACAAATACTTATTGCTTATTCTAACATCGTTAGCTATAATAAGTTGCAAAGGACAAAAAATGGAAGAAAAGTTTGAGTGGACGGGAACGGTCTCGGCTCCGGAAGAGTATCCTATAGAAGTTTATAAAGGTGCAATTATTGCTAATGATTTCACCTATGGATTTGATGCCATTTGGGGTACACAAAATACAGGATGGGGAAATGATGGAGGCATCATGTCTGTATCTACCAAGCAAATGGAGGTGCCAGATTCTCTAAATTTTACCTGGCTATCACTTATCGAAAAGAAATTCTATACAGGTAAATGGAAATTGGATAAAAATAGAATTGCTACACTTTTTAAAGAAGGTTTCATAAATGAGATAAGCAATAAAAAGGAAACTTATACCTTAATTAAAATCGGCTTAGCACCAAAAGGCAGGGTAGTGGTTTGGCTAACAGGGGCAGGTTTTCAAACCGAAGTTGGTGCATATCAGGCACATGATACCACGATAACAGCAGACCAGGCATATGAAAATGCGAAGTATATGTTTAAACCTGATTATATTCAGCTTACACTGGCAGATAGTATGGTAATGAAGCCAGAAATAAAAGCTCGTACTACGCAGTACGGTCAGCCAGAGATGGATATTTATGAGGTTTACCGCAAACGTTATGACTGGCGTCCTGTTATTACCCTTCCAGCTGGAGGGGAGGCAAGCTCATTGTTTTATAATTTTTGGAATGGTGAGGAAGAAAATAGGTTTGGTAAGGAATTAATTAGTAATTCATATAGCTCAAGGGCTGTACCCCATTATATTACCTTAATCTGGAAGGATAAAGATGCAAGAAAGAGAGGTTTTGAAATCAGACCATTTAATGAAAAGGAAATTATAGCAGCTTTTGCAGAACTAGGTAATTCTAGCCCGATAGATCTCATGATCAAATTAAACGAAAACGGAACGGATGCACAGATTTCTATAAAAAATAAGGAGAACGAAATAAAACTGATCAATAGTAAAATTAAGATTAACGAAAATCTGGATTGATATGACTAGTGTTCAATTAGGAGCTTACACGCCAAAAAATAATATAACTGAATACCTTGATATAAATCTGGGAATTTTTTTTGATGGTACAAAAAACAGTAAAACCAATACCAATGAAAGGCTGGCAAATACAAGCAATTTTCAGAAATACGGAAAGGACGATGATGAAAGCAGCTATTATAATGATTGGTCTAATGTAGCAAGACTCTGGGATAACTATGATAAGGCTTCTAGCCTATATATTGAAGGAATCGGAACTGAAGATCAAAAATCAGACAGTACTATTGGATATGCTTTTGGTTCTGGAGATACAGGAATTAGAGGGAAAGTAAGAATTGCCTGCGAAAAGATTGTATCAGAAAAGTTGAGCAGGATTTTAATGGCGAACAGAAGTAAAAAATTGCGCAGTATAACCTTTGATGTTTTTGGTTTTAGTAGAGGAGCGGCGGCGGCAAGAAACTTTGTTTATGAAATTGGCAAATCTGAATATAAACCTAGCGTTATAGTAGAGCCCAGATCAGGAACAGTATCAAAATTTGATTCAGACGGGAAGCCAACAGGCGCACAGGTATTACCAGCATGTGGGCATCTAGGGCTGATGTGTGAACAAGCTGGTTTTAAAATTAAACCAAACCAAATCAAAGTAAGGTTCTTAGGTATTTTTGATACCGTGTCATCTTATTCAAAATATATCAGCGCAATGCCTAATTTTAATGATGTGGATGAACTTCATTTAAATGAAATAGGAAGAGCACAAACTGTAATTCATTTTATTGCTGAAAATGAGCATAGACAGAACTTTTCACTTACGAAAGTAACTATGGGAAAAGAAAAATCATTTCCCGGAGTACATAGTGATGTAGGTGGTAGTTATGATACCGGTCCTGAAGTAAAGGAAGAACTGGAAACCACCTGGACCAATAGAAATAACCTGGAAGTATTCAAAAGAAAATTAATTGAGCAAGCTTGGTATAAGGATAATGAACTCGAAATTACTGGTGGTTTTGCATACTTTGCATTAAAAGGAACAAGAAAACTGATCAAAAAGGAATATAGTTACATTCCCCTTCATTATATGGCACAATATGCCAAAATAGCAAACAATCCAATTAATACAACCAAGGTTGAACAAACTAAATATAGTATTTCTGATGATGCCTTATTGGTGAGGGTAAAAGGCTATTTAAAAGATTATGTGATGGGTAATGGGCAACCCTATACTTTTAAACCTCTTGATCAGCTTGATCAAAAATATGCAGGGGCTAAAATACCTGAAAGGAAATATGCAGATTATCAAAAAGAAAAGCAGCAGCAAGAAGATTTGCGGATTTTAAGAAATAAATATTTGCACTGGTCTGCACGAAAAGAAGGAATAGGTATGGATCCGAATGCTGATGGTAAGAGAATTATTTATTAACTGCTAGCTTATGGAAAAAGTAAATAAACCCTCACATTCATCTCTACCAGGTAAGATTGAACTTAACTTAAATCACGCTATAGACTTTGCTCCGAAGCCAAGATCTTACAGAAGTTATGGCATTACCATTAAATATTACGACCAGGGCAATCAAGAAGCGACAAAAAGATTAGATTACCAGATCCACCTCAAGGTGAACCAATTTAGGGATGAAAATAAAGTTTGGCAGTTATGCTTTGATAAAACAGAACTTTTCATAGATCGCCATGAACCCGATTTTGTGGGCGAACAATTAGCCAGTATGGCCATGAGTGCCATTTATCCCTTAAAGGTTGATGTAAATTCTACGAACGAGATATTTAGAGGAATTGTTAATCATGGAGAAATCCTAAACCGCTGGAAACAGGTAGCCGAAAAGATCTCCGATAAGTATGAAGGCAGATATGCGGAACTCTATTTAGAAAAGATGGAGAAAAAGATATCAGATAGGTTTGAGCTCGAATATGCATTAAAGGCAGATATGTTCTGGAACGTGTTTTTTCATCCCCAATACCTAAAATATGATGGTAACTTATCACAACAAAGTACATTGTTTTTTCCAGTTATCGCTTATAAAAACGTGGCTTTCGAAGGTGTCCAATCTATTCAGCCCAACTATACCGATTATGGGACATTTAACGTGAATTTTGTCTCAGAATGTGAACTTACTGAAGCGCAAAAAACACAAGTAAAGCTAGAAGGGCCTTTAAAAATGAAATTAAATGCGGTGTTTGATTTAGACCGGGATGGAGCTTTGCTTAAACATGCCCGAGTAGATTGGAATTTGTATAAAAAGGACAAGGGCGAAGAGATAAGCATTAAGCGCATTGCATTTTCTGCTTATGAAATTGAAAGCAGCATTCCGGCAACAGATCAGCAGTTGTTAATTCAAGAGGGAAATAACGGTCTTCCTGTTGAAAAGAAAAAGGGGTTTTGGGCAAGAGTATTGGGTTAAATAAAGGAGAAGAGAAATGTCACAGAAAGAAATCATTGTACAAGGTGCTACCTGCCAATGCCAGTTTGGTACCACAACGGATAAATTGAAAGTGCTTACCCAGCAAAAACATTATGTGAACGATAAAGATGGTGCACAAAAACTTATTGCGTCTCATGTAGATATCGGAATGACTTTTGAAAAAAATACCTTTGGCCAATGTAAACTTCAGCCAACCCCGGGTGGTTTTAAGCCCTGTGTGCCTGCACTAACTGAATGGAAGGGCATGTATAAAGACATGGTGTTAATTAACAGTGGGCAGGTTTTGGTAGAAGATAGTAAAGGGGTTTGCACCATTAGCGGTTCGCCATGTATATTTTTTGCCAAAACAGGGCAAAAAGGACAGCCTTCTCAGCAGAATATTGATAATGCTGATGAGGAACAACAATCGCAGATTAACCCATTGGTGAATATAAAGCAAATGAATGTGCCATCTCCTTATGAATACTTAAATGCTAAGTAAGATGAAAAAAATAAAAAGTTGCTATTACGAAGTTAATGGTAAAAAATTCCTCGTGAATTATAATTCTGCGATTCTTATGCAAATTGGAAAAGATCATAAATTTTTTGTTGAGTTTGCAACCAATGAGAATTTTGAACAAGATTTTATACCAAAAAAAGAAGCAGCTATTTCTCAAGTAAAATGGGCATATATTTTAAGTTATTCTTTTTCAAAGCTTGAAAAAAATAAAGCTAAGCAAGATGTCTGGGGTTATTTCATAAAGGAAAATGGTACCGTTCCAATCAAAAAATATGGCATTGATAAAAATTATATTCTAGGAAACGAAATTACATTTTCACCCACTTCGCAAGAAAATCCATTTTGGGAAGGCGCAGGCTATGTAATGATTTTATTTATTGACGAGCCTGGTGATGGGATATCATTTCCTTTTATGGCAGTAAAAAACCTTCCCGAAATTCGGGGGTACTATTTTGATAAACAAAAAAATATAGAAAATAATCCAGAAATAGGAATTAATGATGGTTTTTATAATTATAATACTACAATCAAGCTATATTTTTCCACTCACATGCTTCCTATTAAAAGCCTTCCCAAAGGCAGTAATGTTATTCAAGATGGAATTAATGTAGATGTTGCTACAGAATGGGAGAATTTACAACTTACTATAGAATTATTAGATGAAGCTGGTGACACTCAAACAACAGCAAGTACCAAAGAAAGAGAATATCGCTGTGATAATGGTTATAAGTTCATATTAGACAAGCCATTGATTGAAGGAGAATTAAACAAATTTATTGAAGATCAATCAAGTCTCAGTGCAAATTGTAGTTTCATAGTACCTATTACCATAGAATTAGATTGGAAAGATAAATTTCATAAAAATCATAAAGCACAACCTACAAAAAAATATTATGTGATGATTGCCATTAAAAATAAAAAGACTGGCGTTATCTATATTTGTAATCCTAAAGACGAACAATGGTTCCAGACTGTCGATAATAAAATTGAGCAAATACCAACGAGTCATTTTTTTGCCGTAAAGTATAATAGCTTTGATGTAATCTTAAGGGAACTTGAAGCAAAAAAGAACAACCAGATACAATATATTGGCGATGTACAATACACAAGGAAAGAATATGATCCTTGTGGATATTCTATGATTGAAATTAGTGATGAGGGAGATGAAGATAGAAAGCCGTTTGTTGTTTTTGACGAAAATAAATTGGCTGACAGTGGAGATAAAACTTCACAAACCTTCGATATTATTAGGGGCGATGCTAAAAAAGATGTATTAATTTCTTTAAAAGAGCTTCATAATAAAAATGTAATGTGCATGGGGGTAATGCTACCTAAAAACGAAAAGCACGATAGTAAAGAAAATGTTTTCCTGATGGATACCATATTGGCAGCTAAAAAGTTAGGAAATGATTACGAAAGAGTTGAAGATACAAAACATAAAAAGCAATTACGAAAATCGAACATTGCTGTAACAGCAGAAAATGAAAACGATACCGATGTTATAGTTGATGAAAAGCAACCAGCATATGATGTTGAAAAAGTACAAAATTTAGTTGCTGGTACGGATTATGAATATGCAGGAGAAGATAAATTAAAGCTAAAGCTCAAATATCTTTATAATAAAAGTTATGATAATGCCATTCTCAAAGCCATAGGTTATGAAATTGACGAACAATATTCTGCGGCCAACTTAAAGGTTAAAGAAATTGCATGGGTGGCAAGATATATTTTTTGGAAAGATTACTTTGTTCAACAGTACTTTGTGCCTGTATCAACTTGCAGGTATCCCAATCAATTAGTAAGGACAAGGGTTTTTCCTAATTTGGAATGGTGGATTAATGTGAAATATGAGACGGAAGAACCAGTATATGTAAGACAGACCCCTAATTACAAGCATAGAGAATTTTTTACTGAAAAAGGTCAAAACAAGAAACTTAAAGAAAGTAGGTTAAAAGAAAAGGAAAAAAACTGGAAGATAAAAAAATATGAATTGGATTTTGAAGCTGGTTTTAAAATTGATGGTGAAGAGAATCCCCTAATTCCTGGAGATGGATTTCCTCTTTTAAATGCTATAAATTTTTTATTGAAGGCCTACGAAACATTTAAGGAAATTACTTTTGCTGATGAAGCAAAAGAAGGAGAGGCCGCTATTGCAAGCGGAACCGCAAGAACTACAGATGGTTCCCCTTCTAGTAAAAAGATGGTAGCACGTTGGAAGCTTAGGAAAGGAAGGGGGCTTCCATTCAGAATAGAAGTATCCACGCCTGCATTTAGTGGCGGTATACAAGGTAAGTTTGCTCAAAGTAAATCTAAACCAAATGAAATGGGCGCATTTTATTTTTTAGAGTTTGCTGCAAAACCACTTTTCGGTATTAAAGGCGAATTAGATTTGTTATTCTATGCTCAATTTATCGGGCCCATTGGCCAAGCGATGTATAGACTGTCACAAATAGTTAAAAAAGTAAATTATTTAACTTTAGGAGCCATAAGGATTGATTATTACATAAATGTAGGGGCAAAAGTTGATTTTAATTTAGAAATTAAAGCCTTGGAATACCATAGCGTTGATGGTTGGGATGGTGGTGAAATCCAATTTTATATTCCTATTGAAGTATATCTCAATGCAGGTGTTGATGTAAATGCAAGTATAGAGGGAATTGGGTCGATTTCAGCCGACGCTCGTATAGAAGGAAAAGCCGAATTTGAGGTTAGGGCAACCCATGATGAAAGAAATAATAAATGCCCAGCTTTGCTGAAATTTAATGGACTGACCGGCAAGGTCTGGTTGAAATTTAGCGCGAAAGATGACGCTAAAAGTGAAGAGGGAGAGCCGGAAGAAGAACCCGATCATAAATTCTCAATAATAGACCCTAAAGATCCATGGAATATAGATATCATATGAAAATTAGTTTAACAATATTCTCAATTCTGATGATTTTTTGTAATTGCCAACAAACATCACAAAATAACATTAATAAAAACTCAGAAAAAATGAATAGACAAGAAAGTGCTAATCCAGCTGCAGGTAAAATAGGCTATATAGTTCATGTTAATGCGTTATCTCCTTATGAACTTTATTTGGATGATATACTTATTGATTCCTACTATAGAAATAATATAAGCAATACAACTGAATTGAATCCTTATTTATTAGGCAATGGAAAACATACCTTAAAAATCAAGTTTCTTCCTAAGCAAGATTCTTCTGATCAAATGGTATTGCCAAAAGACATCATTTTTAATGAAACCGCAAGATGGCATATTTATTTTTCAAAAATTGTTTCAGACAAAAATGCGCCACTAGGCTACTCAAATGAAATAGACTATGCTAAAAGCGAGTTGAAGATTCAGGCGCCTACAAAAAAGGTACCTTTTTGGGAACAGGCTTGGGAGGTAGATGTTAAAGATTTACCTTATCAGGTCAAAGGTTGGAGTGAAAGTCAAGATTTGAAAAAAATAGATAGAAATGTCCTGCAAAAGGAGGTAGTTGAATATTTTTCTAATCTAAAAGATTTGCTCAATACTGGGAAAATTGATGATTTCCGTAAGCTGTGTAAAAAGAGAGACGAGGAATTGGATGTTGTTACCTATACCACGCCAGAGGATTCAAAAATTGATTATCAAAACAACAAAGAAAAAATGTTGAAACTATGCCCTGGAAATATGCAACCATTTGATAATTATGAAATGAAAATCTATGGAAATGGCAGGTTGGTTACACTGGTTATACCCAATGGTAAGTATAAAAACTGGACTGCTTTGATAAGTAAAACGCCCAAAGGAAGGATAACAAGTTGGGGAATATTATTACACAAACCTAAAGGCTCAAATACTTTCGAAATTATTAGAAAATAAAGCAAAACAGAATTTGAATCTTTATAAGGTATTAATTAAAAATAATATTGGAAAGAACAGACCATGGATATTTAGAGAATGAGTTGAAGATCAAAATCTCTCCAAATTTTCCGAGAATAAATCCGAGTGATCAATTAGAGGTTTTTGAAACACATAACGACTTTAAATATCTCAGTATTCTTTCTCTTTTACTTACAGCGCTTTTATATTTTGTAGACCCGGCCTTATTGCTTTTATTTTTTTTAACATCATTTTTATTGGCATACGCTACCTGTGGAATTTTAAGTACACATTTAAGAAGAAACCTTTAATAGTTATAAATAGTATAGGCATTACAGAAAAAGATCATTTATATATTTGGCCAGAAATACTTGATCTTTCTTGTTCAGAAGAATTTAATAACGAGCGGGGTATGTTTACTAGTACGCATTTTAGGTTTATCTATCATGGTGATGTGAAAAAAAATTATATTGGTGGGTATGATAAATCCATTGAAGAAATTATTCATTATGTAGCAGTGTTTATGATTACAAGTCGTTGAAAAGTAAAGGTGATAACCCAGTTTTGGCAGGAAGAAAGCCAATTAAACTTGCAAAGTCGATTTCAAAGCCAAGTCTAAATAGTTTCCTTGCCTATCGAAAATTATCAAATAATATTTTTAGGTGGAGGAAAGTTAGTTGCAATTAGAATTCCTAATGAACCAATCGGATTAAAATTTATTTCTGATGATGAAACGGACAGTGTAGTCTACGAACAGGCAATCTTTCATAGAAAAAATAAAGGGGAAGCACTTTCTTTAATAAGATAAATTTATATTGTAGAATATGTTCTATAAAATTTATTTGGAAAACAACGATCTGATTATTGAAACATTCTTTTTAAAGGAGAAAATCGCTATTGATTCAATTGATGACATCATTATTTCATACCATCGTGGATGGAATGAACATAAGCTATTTACTTACTTTGATAAACCGATACAATATGAATTGACCAGAAGATCTTGGTTTTATCAAATGTTATTTCAAATATTTTTAGCATTTAATACAGAAAAATTTAGAATTTATCGCGCTTATGACAATGAACTTATTACTAGTATGTTTAGTTTGTTAAAGCCTTATCTATCTCCACTTATTAAAACAAAAGATCTTGATTTAGCTCATAGCTTTACATGGATGACTTATGATGAGGGTGGACAATTTAAGCAAATGAAACTTGTTTATAGTAGGGAAGGCTTAGGTTTGAAAAGAGTCATGTTGAAACATAAGATATTGTTGGAAAAATAATAAATAGTTTGGAGTGGATAAAATAGGCTTAAATTAGTCTCTTAATTAGATGTAAATAGCTATTAAAGTATGATTGCCAAAAGAATTTCAACTATTCTATTCTGCTATTTCCTACTTTTTAGGCTCTATGTTGTTTGCTCGTTATTCTATTTCTTCATTACCCAAGAAACTAACGAAAGCTTAATCAGGAATACAAACGATGGTTACCAACTGACCATTTTCCAGCTTGAGTTTTATTTTTTCTTTATTGTTTTATACAGTTTTAGGCCATCACGATTTAATAAAACTATTATTAAGAGTTACAAAGATGGTGGGACTGAAAAATTATCCATAAAATCTTTTTTCTGGATCGTTTATATTGGTGTACTATTTGCCGTGTTCGGGATGCCATTATTGATTCTCAAAAATGCATTAGGAAATGTAATTGATGTAATTACAAAGGCCAACTATTACATAATTGAAAATACAAGCTTATTGATAATGGCAATTATGTTTTTAGGCCTTAATATGTTGGGCTTTTACTACGATTTTATCAATGCTTTTGATCATGCCAAAACCCAGTTTTTCCGTTTTTTATTCGCATTTATGTTAACGGTTCCAGTTTCGGCACTTCTATATTTAATTTCTGTTGTACTTCAGATAAAAGCTGATGCCTTGATAATCATCTGTTTGGCATTTAATCTTTCTTTTCTTTTTCTAAGTATCATGGTCTGTCTGAATAAAAATAAATTAAAGGCTGTTAGAATTAACAGATAACGGATTCTTAAAAGATTGAATCCTAGATCTTTGTTGAGGGATCGCAGATTAATATTTTACCAGATTTTCCAAATACTGTATAAGGGACGGCAAAAGAATTATGTTGGTATAAAAGTTGGGAATAAAAAAATTGAATATAAAACATTTTATAAAAATAAAATTAAGGAATATATAGAATCAATAGTGAAGGATGCAACTTCCTTGGGAAATAAGGAGGTTTAAAAGGGTCGGCTAAAGAATATTTAAATAATAAAATTAACATCTTTACTTTAATCATAAGCTTAAATTTTATTTTGACTTCTTGCCAGACAAAGCCGGATAAAGTTGCATTTAATATTTTGCAAGAGCCTTACCAATCTGTTATTGCTAATAAAAATATTTTTCCCTTAAGATATCATATGTTAATGGGATGTACTCCAATAGTCGATGGCTAAGATTTTACAAATTCAGCTTTGATTTTTATGCCCAAGTAGCTTATCAATTAGTGGGTTGGGATAACAGCAAAGACCTGGGTAAAATGTACTTTTATCTAAAAGTAAGAACACTCCTGAACAATCTTCAGGCAGATTATAAGAATAAGGGTTATTTACATTTTTGCAATGGCCTTTAAATCCTCGCCTCATCAGCAGGGGTTTTTATGACATAATTTTTAAGCTGCTCCAGTCGTTAAATCTGTATATTTGTGAACATGAAAAGGAAAATGATTTTTGTCTTATTTCTGGCGTTGCTCAACTTTGGTATTGCAGCACAAGTGAATGCCCAATGTGCCATGTGCAGCATCAATGCTGAACAAGGCAATAAGAATGGTAATACGGTTTCTGCCGGTTTGAATACAGGTGTACTCTATCTTTTAGCCATTCCATATCTCATGGCCGTGGTGGTTGGTGTGGTGTGGTATAAAAAATACCGCAAAAAGAATGTTCACCTGGACATGAAGAAAGAGCCCTTTCATTTGAACTAAGCCATGGCCGATCAAACATCCAAGCTTTACGCCATTGTGCATTGCAAATGCCCGCATTGCCGCAGAGGTGATATTTTTACAGGCAGCATGTATGGCTGGAACATTCAGCATACAAAAGAAGTTTGCAGCCACTGCGGACAAAGGATTGAAATTGAACCAGGGTATTTTTATGCGGCCATGTACGTGAGTTATGCCATGAATGTGATTGAAATGTTGCTGGCCAGTTTGCTTACCTACCTTATTTTTGGTCCCTTAACGGATGATACCTTCTGGCATTATCTTATTGTGATTTTTGCGGGCTGTTTTATTCTTTATCCGCTCAATTACCGGTATTCGAGAATTATATTACTGCATATTTTGTCGCCAAATATTAAGTACAAGCCGTATTATGATAAATGAAAGGGTTAGTTGGAGATTTGGTAAGTTATTTATAGATAGTGGCTTAGTCAATTCAATCCAACTTGTCAGCTGACCAACTCTACAGTTTACCAGATTAATATCTCAACAATGTTAAAAAAAGAAACTTTAAAATTTATAAAAGATGTAGCCAGCCACAATAACCGTGAATGGTTTGCTGAAAATAAAGCTAAATATGAGGAAGCCAGGGAAGACGTTTTAAACCTGGTTGCTGCACTTATTCCGGAACTTTCTAAAATAGATCCCACGATTTCGGCTGATACGGATGCGAAGAAAAGTCTGATGCGCATTTACAGGGATGTTCGTTTCAGTAAAAATAAAGATCCGTATAAAAATAATTTCGGGATCTGGTTTTCCGCGAAAGGTAAGGGCGGGAACGGACCTGGCTATTACCTGCATATTCAGCCGGGCAATAGTTTTGTAGCGGGTGGTTACTGGATGCCTGAAGCGCCGGATGTTAAACTCATCAGGCAGGAGATCGATTACAATATCGGTGATTTTAAAGCGATCATCAATAACAAAGACTTTAAAAGTCACTTTAAATTGGGTACATCCAATGCATTAAAGAATGCTCCTAAAGGCTATGATCCGGCTGATCCGAACATCGAATATTTAAAACTTAAAAGTTTTGAGGCCACAATGAAACTGGATGACGAAGAATTTTTTAAGCCCTCAATCGTTAATAAGTTAATAATTTCTTTTGGTACGGTACAACCTTTAGTTGCATTTTTACGGAGCGCTATTGATCAGTAACCACAATTATTGAACCTGCTACATAATACTAACATCTTAATACTAATATGAAAAACACCTTCTTCGCTTTTGCTGTTCTCCTGTTCGTCTCTTCCTTAAACTCATGTGTTGTTTTATCTCCGAAAAAGTATAAAGCCTTATTGGGCAGCAAAGACTCGTTGTATACTGCTTTCAATGAAGGACTGGTTAAGATAGAAAATCTCGAAAAAGAGGTATCCAGACTTAAAAAGGATACCACCATGATGGCCGAAGAATTGAGAGATCTTCAAAACAGCTACAATGAAGTAGATGCGAATTATAAAAAGCTTAAAAACAATTCCACTACTGAAATTACCAAATTATCTGGCGATTTAGCCGCAAGAGAAAAGCGTTTAAAAGAAGTTGAAGAAGTATTGCGCAAACGTGATGAGGCCACAAACTCGCTAAAAGAAAAATTACAGCAGGCATTATTAGGCTTTACCAAAAGTGGCTTAACGGTAGACATTAAAAATGGTAAAGTCTATGTCTCTTTAACTGATAAACTGTTGTTCCCTTCGGGAAGTATTATTATTGATGATAAAGGTAAACAAGCCTTAACCCAGCTGGCCAATGTATTAAAGCAACAGCCGGAAATTAATATTGCAGTGGAAGGGCATACCGATAACCAGAAAATCAATAACCTGGGGCAAATTAAAGATAACTGGGATTTAAGTGTATTAAGGGCCACATCAGTTGTCCGTTATTTAACTGAAAATGAGAAGGTAGAAAGTGTAAGGATGACGGCTACCGGAAAAGGAGAATATCAACCCCTTGGTGCAAATACCACTGCTGAGGGAAGAAGTAAAAACAGAAGAATAGAAATTGTACTGTCACCAAAACTGGATGAACTCTATAACCTGATCAAATAAAATATGCCAGGCCTGTTGATCACCATCAACAGGCTTTTTTTATTCACGGTATGATTTTAATACTTTGAAGGTTTGTTCAAAATCTCCGCCATTTAAGTTTGTATAATCCGGCATGGAAATTTTATGTCGTGATAAAAAGTTTAACAGCTGCTTAATGACGTTTGATACTTCTTCCGATTCTTCACCATGTTTAAGGGCGTCTATTTTTAACAGGTAAAGGGTTACTTCCATCGTTTTGAAATCGGATTTTTGTGCTATTCTTAAGCCCTCATCGCATTCCACAATTGCCTGTTCATAGTGGTGAATACAATTATAAAAGCTGGCTTTAAAAACAAAAAAACCAACTGAAATAAACGGTGTGTAGTAGGTGTATTCGCTCCTGATAATTTTATCTACAAAATTAACGATCCTTTGTGCTTTCTTGTAATAATTCAGTTTTAGATAAGTATGGCCCAAGTGAATGAGCAGGAATGGTGAAAATACAGAATTCCTGATATGAAAAATATTGGGGTATTTATTCAGGATAGCCATAATGAAACGGTGGCATTCTGCATAGTTTTTCTGTGCAAACAATGTAATCAACACCAGCCGGTAGGAAAGAATTTCTGCCGTGGTAAGTGCTTCATTCTTTAATGGATGTGTGCGGTCAATCTGATGGCAAAGCTTAATAATTTTATCTTCAATCGCCCGCCCTTCATTTGGTTTGTTAATCAGGTTGTTATAAAAATATAAAATCAGGTCGTAAGGGTTAATAGGGAAAAGTTCATTCAGCCTTTTA
This sequence comes from Pedobacter sp. MR22-3, assembly GCF_026240075.1. Lineage (NCBI taxonomy): Bacteria > Pseudomonadati > Bacteroidota > Sphingobacteriia > Sphingobacteriales > Sphingobacteriaceae > Pedobacter > Pedobacter sp. MR22-3. The sequence goes on from NZ_JAPIVF010000002.1 coordinate 188,697, forward strand.
TATTTTCGCTTTAACAACTGCATGGTATTCACCAATGAGGCTTTATCGATATCAATTAATAAGATATTGCATTCTATAACATGCAACATAATTTGCACATCCTCATTTAATACATTATCAGAAATATGTTTAACCGTCTCCTTGTATAACCTGCTCATGGTTCTGCCTGAAGCCAGCAAACTGATAAAATCTTCGCCAATGCTCTGTTTATTGAACATGGCACTTGGCTTGCTCAGTTCATATTTTGCAACACTGCAAATGAAATCAAAGGCTTTGTTTTTTTCTTCATTAGTAAAGGGAAGTGTTAAGATATTTTTGAGTTCGGAAATCTCATTTCTGATTACACAAAATCTGACCGCCCAATTTAAGATATTGTTTCTTAAGGGGGTTTTAGGCAAAAAGTGTTGTAATATATGTTCAAAAAACGCTTTGCTCGACCGGTATTTGAAAGTTTCGGTAATCTGGATAAATACGAAATACGTATAGATGTCATTATTTAAAAAACGAACGATTTCTGTAGGTACAACCGTGCTTAACCTCTTTTCTTCAATTAAGATACCGGTATACAATAATTCTTCATAGGCTTCAGGATAGCTGTCAATATAGCTCAGCACGTTTTCTTTAGCTACTCTTAAACCTTTGTTCCCTATGGAAATATGCTCGGTTATTTTTTTTAGCAGAAATATTTTTTCGGTACTTTTTTTAGCTAAAAATATTTTTTTCTCCAGAAAATAATTGATCAGCTCGTAGCATAGCAACGGATCTTCAAGTTCCAGTGTTTTAATCTCATTGGAAAGCTTAAAATATACCTGTAGCCAGAATGGGGTTTTGAATTGTGTGATTAATGGCTGGCTAATATCATCTATGGTAACCTGCTTTTTCTCAATATGACTGAGTGTATGTAAAATTTCATTGTTATTAAGCGGTGGAACATTGCATAACGTATCTTCATCATAATATACGCCGGTATACCATGATTTGGTTAAAAATGCCGATCCGGTTAAAACAGGCTGCAGGTTTATCCAGGTGTGGGTACGTAAACTGATGACCGTTTTTAAGAAGTTATTCTCTTCAATGCTGTACAGAAAATCTACAAATAACTTAAACCGGTTGCTGTTTGCAATGTAATCATCGATGCCGTCAATGATAATAATAAATCGGCCTTCTTTCAGGTTGGGGTTATTTTTAAAATAAGTGACTAAATCACTCACACTGGCGAAATTGAATTCTTTTAAAAACCATTCCTTTAATGTTAATCCCGCCTGAATGGTGGTCATGATAGCATAGGAATTAATCATTAAAACAATATCATTTTTATATAGTGCATGGTCAGCATGGAAAAACTGCTCTACCAGATGGGCAACCAGGATAGATTTGCCATGACCAGGCTGGGCACTGATGGTGGCAAACTGATAATTGTTTTTTAGAAAGTAATCAAAATCCGGGTAATAGAAACTCCTTTTTGCCGTAAACTCAAACGGTACACCAGAATTATTTTTCTTGTTAACCAGGGATGAGTCTGTAATGGCTTTAGCCTTTAGTTTTAAAGTTTGCCATAAACTCTGGTCAGCTGTAAGGTTATCTCTTTTATCTTTCGTAAAAGCGTCCCAGTCTGCATACCCGATATATTGCGATAAGCTGTTTAAAGTGAACAGCGAAAATTTATGCAGCGTATTGGCAAAACCAAAGAAACGTTTGATAGTGGTTTCACTAACATAGTTTTTAGTTTCCTGAAATACATACTCAGAAATTACTTTACAATGTGCCGGATCAATATTTCGCAATCCTGATTTTGTAAGTACAAACTTCCTGAGTTCAATGAGGAGTTCGTTCGAGTTCATTAATTATAGAGATGATGACTTTGCTAATGTCATCAAATTTTAACAATAGGAGAAATGAATTAGGTAACAATAACGCTTATGAATAAAATGAATAGGATAGCTTATTGAAACAATGAATAGAAATGGATAAGTCAGGTTAAAGTCACGAATGTAGATTTGTCACTAACATTTCCGAAGGATCACCCGAAGGAATCAAACTAAATAACGCCTGAAATGATGAAAATTTTTACCTATCTATCTGTAAGCAGGATAACACGACATGTGTTAACATTTGCATTCATCGTTATAATAACGCTGCTTTATTCCAAATCTTATGGGCAAAGTAAAATTTATGCCAGTTCAGTCACAACATCAGCTAATGCCACAAGCCTTACAGGGTGTGGTGCTTTAGGTTTAAGCCCCTGTTCGGTTACTACCGTAGATAATGCGGCGAATGCGATTACTCCTGATGATAATACTTTTGCAACGGTGAAGTCATCAGGTGGTATAGCTTTAAATATTCTGGCTTACAGTGGTGAAATAGAGTTGAAATTTCCATCTAATATTCCGGCCAATACGACCACTTACATTAGAATAGATTCTGATCCTGATCTGTTGAATGCCTTGTTGGGTGGTAATTTAGGCGGTTTACTGGCCAATGTTTTAGGGAACGTTGTTTTAGGCAATCATAGTTTTTATGTGGCGGCAAAAAATGCGGCAGGTACAATTGTAACTGATGGTGCCAGCAGTGGACAGTTTACCAACAGCAACCTTCGTCTGGTTAAAGATGGTTTGGGCAGGTTTTATGTAGCCATTACACCAAACCAGATTTATGACCGCGTATTGATCAGAGACATTACCAATGCCGCTTTGCTGGGCGCAAATAATACAACTAAAGTTTATTATGCATTTCATACCTCAGGAACTGATCCTTGTGCACAGGCATTTTTAACCAGTTTCGAAGGGACTGGAATTTCCCTGGATGCATTGCGCCTTGGCAATTCAGGAGTGATTAACAGCGACCGGGCAATTGATGCTGACCAGACCAACTTTTCGCAGATCAGTTTGGGTGTTGCCGCTGTAGGTGGAACAGCCAGTCAGATTTTTTATTTTACCACGCCTTCCAACGCTACTGATGACTTTAATTTAAGATTCAAAACGTCTACTGCGCTGTTAAACCTCGGCCTTTTAAATAATATCAGGGTTACGGCCTACAATGGGAATGAAGAAGTTTATACACAAGCTTTAAATCCGAGTTTATTAAACCTGGAATTGCTTACCCTCCTGAACAGCGGATCAATAGTTAACCTTCCGTTTTCGCCCGGGCGGCCCTTCGACAGGGTAAAGGTCACCCTATCTTCTCTCTTAAATGCAAATTTAACACAGTCAATTGACGTGTATGGTTTAACCCGTTCTGCAGGTCGGCCAACTTTTACGGCTCCTGCCAGTAATGCGGTAGCGGCATGTTACAATGTTCCGGCAGCATTAACCGCAACTACAAACAGCGCAAATGAATTGATCTGGTATGAGGCTGTTGAAGGTGGATCACCATTGGCTACGGTAGCATTTAATGCAGCGTTTACCACACCCGCTTTAACCGCGAATAAAACGTACTATGTAGCTGCCCGCCGCCTGAACTGTACCACCGAATCAACAAGGGTTCCGGTGGTGGTTACTGTAAATCCACAGATCAGTTTTGCAGGTGCAACTTTAACAAATGCAACCAGCCAGTCTGCTTACAGCAAACAGATCAATCCGGCAACTGGTGGTACACCTGGTTTTACTTATGCTTTAGCCGCAGGAAGCACATTGCCAGCGGGATTAACACTTTCACCATCAGGTAATATTACCGGTACACCTACGGTTCCGAACGTTTATAATTTTTCCATTGTCGCCACTGATTCGAAGGGCTGTAATGTAACGGTGCCATATACGCTCACTGTAACCACCGCACTGACGTTAACAGCCGCTGCTTTGCCAGAGGGAATTACAGGTACAACATATCCAACACAAACCATTCCTGCGGCAGCAGGAGGTACAGGGCCTTATACCTATGCCGTTTTGAATCCGCTTCCTGCAGGCTTAACTTTTAATCCCGCAACAAGGGAAATTACAGGAACGCCAACTACACCGGGTGTTTATACCATTCCGGTAACTGCAACTGATGCCAATGGAAATACCATCACCGCAAATTATACGGTTAAAATTACAAATCCGTTCCTGTTACCTGCTGCAACCTTAGCCGTTGGCACAACAGGTACGGTTTATACACCACAATTTATTCCGTCGGCAACAGGAGGTACTACGCCTTATAGCTATACTGCAACTGGTTTACCTGCCGGCTTAACTTTCAATCCGGTTACCCGGGCCATTACCGGTACCCCAACTGTTGCCGGTCCATTCACCGTTGCGGTAACGGCCACAGATGTAGATGGAAAAACAGTGACTACAAATTATGCGCTTACGGTAATTAACCCTTTGTTATTGCCTTCTGCAACGCTTGCTGATGGTACTGAAAATGTGGCTTATGCGGTTCAGACGCTTCCGGCAGCAACCGGCGGTGTAGGACCCTATACTTATCTGGCCGGTAACCTTCCGGCTGGTTTAAGCTATAATCCGTTAACCAGACAATTAAGCGGTACGCCAACTCAGGCAGGTAATTATGCTATCTCCATAACTGCAACAGATAGTGAAGGCAGAACGGCTACGGGGAACTATAGCATCAGGGTTGTTGGAACACTGACTTTACCATCCTCTACTTTACCAAACGGCATTGTCGGAACGGGTTATCCGGCTCAAACCATCCCTGCTGTAAGTGGTGGAACGGGGCCTTATACCTATGCGGCTGTTAATCTTCCGCAGGGTTTAAACTTTGATCCTTCAACAAGAGTAATTTCGGGCACACCCACACAGGGAGGAGTATTTAACGTACAGGTTACGGCAACAGATGCCAATAACAATAAGGCCACCACATCTTACAGTATTACGGTAGATGTAAATGCGCCGGTGGTGGCATCTACAACGGTTTGCTCGGGTTCGGTTGCTTCATTAACGGTTAGTAATGTATTGCCAAATGTTTCTTACCGGTTATATGGTCCGGCAGGAAATTCAGTTTTACAGACCAGTACTTCAGGTGTTTTTACCACTCCGGCAGTTACCGCTCAAACTACCTTTTTTGTGGAAGCCTTCTCTGGTTCGGCAGTAAGTGCCAGAACTGCTGTTACGGTCTCGGTAAATCCGCCTGCTACATTGGCTACGGTAACCACAAGCAGTCTGGTTATTAATGCAGGGCAAACGGCTACCCTTTCAGCTACTGCTGATGCCGGAAATACCATTACCTGGTATGATGCGGCTACGGGTGGAAATCAGGTTGGAATTGGTGGTTCATTTACCACGCCGGCATTACAGGCCAGCACAACTTATTATGTGCAAACAACCAGTGCTGCGGGTTGCGTAAGTGTATCCCGGGTTCCGGTAACCGTTACTGTAATTGTTGGCGGAGGCAATACGGCATGTAATACCGCCAGCAGTCAGAATACAGGTATCAATGGCATTTGTTTGCTGTGTGCCGTGAATGGTGCCGGCAACTCTACCGATGCCGATGCAAGTAATTTTACCCGGATTTCGCTGGCTGTTGGTGCCGGTGCTACAGGTTATCAGCAATTGATTTTTCCTGCTGCAGGCATTGCAACAGATAGTATCCGTTTAGATTTAGGATTACCGGGAGGACTGGCAGATGTTAATGTTTTAAATAATATTACAATAAGTGTATTAAACGGAACTACCGTTGTCAGAACCGTTCAAATCAATGGAAGTTTATTGAATCTTACTTTATTAGGTGGAAACAGATTTACCGCTACTGTGCAGGCAGGTGGGGTTTACGACCGTGTTCAGGTAAGCTTCGGTGCTTTGGTTTCTGCCTTGAGCAGCTTAGATGTTTACGGTGCCACAGTGATCTATCCAAATCCAACTATTACAGCAGGTGCCCAGTCTATTTGTGCCGGTGGCACCGCTACTTTAGCGGCAACAGCGAATGGAGGTACAACACTTACCTGGTTTGATTCCGCTATTGGCGGAACACAGCTTGGTGCCGGCGAAACTTTTACTACGCCAGCCATTGCTAACACTACTACTTATTATATCCAGGTAAACCGCGCAAATTGTGCCAATACTACACGTATTCCGGTAGTGGTGACGGTAAATCCGCCGATTATATTTTCGGGTACAACCTTAACAAACGCAACCATTGCTTCACCATATAACAGGCAACTTCCGGTGGCAAGCGGTGGTACACCAGGTTTTACCTATGCCCTGGCAGCGGGAAATACTTTGCCTGCCGGTTTAACTTTATCATCAACTGGTCTAATCAGTGGTACGCCAACCGCAACAGGAACACCAACATTTTCTGTGGTGGTTACGGATACAAAAAACTGCAGTGTAACGGCTACTTTTAATTTAACTGTAACTCCGGCAATAGCGCTGGCACCTCTGGTATTGGCTGATGGAGTCACCGGAACAACCTATGTTCCTCAAACCATTCCGGCTGCTACAGGTGGAACTGGCCCTTATACTTATACGGCCAATAGTCTTCCTCCGGGATTGACTTTTGACCCGACAACAAGAGAAATTACAGGCATACCCACGCAAACCGGCACCTTTACTATTCCGGTTACGGTAACCGATGCCAATGGAAATACCATTACGGCTAATTACTCGATAAAAGTTACAGATCCGCTGGTTTTACCTCCTGCAACTTTAGCCAGTGGAGTTAAGGGAACTGTTTATCCTACGCAGGCTATTCCATCGGCAACTGGTGGAACAACACCATACACCTATTCAGCTACGGGCCTTCCATTGGGCTTAACTTTTAACCCTGCTTCAAGGGAAATTACGGGTACGCCTGGCGAATCCGGTATTTTTAGTATACCTGTAACGGTAACAGATGCAACGGGAAAAACCGCCACGACCAATTACAGCATTTCAATCCTGGATCCGTTGGTATTGCCACCGGCCAGCCTGGCTGATGGAACTGAAAATGTAGCTTATCCGGTTCAGAATATTCCGCCAGCTACTGGTGGAGTGGGGCCATACAGTTATGTGGCTATTAATCTCCCTCCAGGCTTATCATTTGATCCGGTAACCAGAAACGTTACGGGTACGCCAACTCAGGCCGGTAATTATGTTGTTTCGGTAACGGTTACAGATAGCCAGAACAGAACTGCAACCAATAATTATGGCATCACCGTAATCGGTGCATTAAACTTACCAACTGCAACCCTGCCAAATGGGGTAGTTGGCAATAGCTATCCGACAGTAACCTTACCTGCTGTTACGGGTGGAACCGGACCATACACTTATTTGGCCGCCAATCTTCCGGCAGGATTGTCATTTAATACGACAACAAGAGAAATTACAGGCACGCCAACGGTGGGTGGTACATTTACCATTTCCTTAACGGCAACTGATGCTAACGGCAATAAGGCGACTACCGGTTATGGCTTAACAGTCACCATAAATGCGCCGGTTGTAGCTGCTGCTACCGTTTGTGTAGGTTCACCTGCAACTTTAACGGTTAGCAATTTGCTGTCTGGTGTGACCTATAATTTATATGCTTCTACAGGAAGTGCGCCACTGGCGACCAATACTACAGGTACATTTACTACCCCTGCTATTACTGCTCAAACTGTATTTTATGTGGAAGCGGTATCCGGCACAGCAATTAGCCCGCGTACAGCTGTAACTGTTGATATTAATCCACCTGCAACTTTAGCCACTGTAACAACCAATAGTCAGGTAATTAATGCCGGACAATCTACTACTTTACTGGCCACTGCTGATGCGGGAAATACCATTGCCTGGTTTGATGCACCAACAGGTGGTACACAGGTAGGCACCGGAACTTCTTTCATTACCCCTGTTTTAAGCGCTACTACTATCTATTATGTTGAAACCACTAACGCCGCAGGCTGTTTAAGTGCAAGTCGTGTTCCGGTGACGGTTACAGTCATCCCAAGTGGTACAGGTACGGCCTGTAATGCAGCGAACAGCCAGAACAGTGGCATTACGGGTATCTGCCTGTTGTGTGGTATTACGGGTGCCGGTAATTCAACAGATGCTGATGCGACAAATTCTACCCGGATTACCCTGGGTGCCGGCGTAGCTTCAACAGGATATCAACAATTAATTTTTCCAACAGCTGGTTCTGCTACCGATAGCGTACGATTAGATCTGGCTTTGCCAGGTGGATTATTGGATCTTCAGTTGCTGAATAATGTAACGGTGAATATCCTGAACGGAACAACGGTTGTCAGAACAGTTCAATTGGGTTCTTCCTTATTAAATCTTCAGTTATTAAGTGGAAGCCGCTTTGCTGCAACATTAGCTGCGGGTGGTGCATTTGACCGGGTTGAAGTTCGAATTGGTGCTTTGGTTTCTGCCGTAACCAGTTTAGATATTTTCGGTGCAACAATGGTATACCCTAGTCCAACCATTACCGCTGGTGCACAAACGATTTGTGCCGGTAGTACCGCTACACTTGCGGCTACGGCTAATGCAGGTACCACGCTAGCCTGGTATAATGCACCATCCGGTGGTACCCAGCTGGCTGTTGGCGGAACGTTTACCACACCGGCTTTAACAGCAACCACTACTTACTATATACAAGTATCAAAAGGTTCTTGTCCAAATACATTACGCATTCCGGTTACGGTAACTGTTACACCTGCACTGGCTACACCAGTAACAGCGGCAGCAGCCACCTACTGTGCAGGTAATCCTGCTACTTTATCGGTTAACAATCCGGTTCCCGGCGTTACCTATAATTGGTACGACGCTTCGGCTGGAGGTAATTTATTATTTACCGGTGCAGTGGTAACTACACCAGCATTAAATTCAAATACAACTTATTATGTAGAGGCGGCTCAGGGTAGCTGCGTAAGTGCAACCCGTGCAACTGTTTCAGTAACAGTGAATCCTCGTCCAGTGCTACCTGTTGTTACGGCAAGTGCATCGACAATTACATCCGGTCAAACCGTTATTTTAACGGCAACGTCTACAGATCCTGCGGTTACCTTTAACTGGTACAATGCTGCAAATGCAACTACACCAATTTATACAGGTGCTACTTATGTTACACCGCCGTTAACCGCCACCACCAGTTATTTTGTGGAAACAGTTTCGGCTAATGGATGTACTTCTGCCGGCAGGGTGCAGGTAACCATTACTGTTGATGGTAACAATACAGCTAATCCAGTTCCCTGCGAAGCTGCGATTGCCCAAACCAATGGTGTTACCGGTGTAGCCTTACTGGCAGGCGTATTTAATCCGGCATTGGCGATTGATAACGATACCGAAACAGCCTCATCACTGGTATTGCCAGTGGGTGCATTAGGTGCTTCGGTTTACCAGAGAGCAAGTTTTGGTACCGTTTCCAACGCTGGTGATACGGTACGGGTTTTGGTTTCTTCACCAGGCAGGCTGCTTTCACTCAGCTTATTGGGTAATGCGCAAATCACGAGTTACCTTGGAACCAACAGTAACGGCGATTCAAGATTCCTAAACAACAATCTTTTAAATGTTCAGTTATTAAATGGTGATACACAAGCATTGGTAACATTTGTACCTGCTACGAGCTTTGATGCCGTAGAAGTACGGTTAAATGGGGGTGCTTTGGGTGTACTGACTTCCATTAACTTTAATTATGCCCAGCGTATTCTGGTGGCACCGGCAGTGGTTTCACCAAATGTTACCGCTTGTGTGGGTCAGACTACGCAGCTGGTGGTTAATAATCCATCATCAAGCTTAACTTACAGGTGGTATGATGCTGCAGGAACTTATTTAACTGGTAAAGACGGGATCATTTTTACCTCGCCTGTATTAACTGGTGATACCCGGTTTTTTGTAGCTGCGGTATCGGCATCAGGTTGTGTAAGTGCCAGAACGGTGGTAAACGTTACTGTTAATCCAGCTCCTGTGGTACCAGAATTATTGGATCCTGATGTTACGGCTTGCTTAAATACAACCGTGGTATTCCAGGTAAAAAATCCGGTTGCAGGAACTATTTATAAATGGTATGATGCTGCAAACATTTATCAGGCAGGTTTAGATGGTACAACTTTCACCGTGGCAAATGTAAACACTAATACCAGCTATACTGTAGAGGCCGTGAACAGTTGCGGTGCTGCATCTGCCAGAACAACGGCAACCATTACCATAGGTAATATTGATGCGCCGGTAGTTACGCCATCTGCAATTACCATTTCAGAAAATTCTGTTGCTTCCTTAACGGCAACATCAAGTACTGCAGGCGCAACAATTAACTGGTACACCAGCGCAACTGCAACTACGCCCATCTTTACCGGAACCAATTATGTAACCGACCCGTTATCAAGCAATGCTACTTTTTATGTAGAAGCAACCATCCCTGGCGGATGTACCTCAACCAGAACAGCGGTTGTGGTTACGGTGATTCCGAATGGAACTCCTATACCAACACCTTGTGGGGCAGCAACTACCCAAACCAATGGTGTAGCCGGGGGAATAACCATTGGTGCAGGTGTCATTAATCCGCTTCAGGCCATTGATGGTAATATTAATACCGGATCAAGTCTGGTTATTCCGGTTGGATTATTAGGTTCATCTGTATTCCAACAGTTGGGTTTCCCAGGGTTATCTAATGTTGGTGATACCTTGAGGGTAAAAATTACCACTCCAGGTCAGCTGATTTCTGTCGGGTTACTGTCAAACCTAACCTTAACAACTTATCAGGGTACTGTTTCAAATAACGATGCCATTGCCATTTCCAATCCATTAATCAATTTGAGTTTGCTGAACGGAGGAAATTCTGCCATACTTACTTTTGTGCCAGCCAATCGGTTTGATGGTGTTGAGTTGAGATTAGGCTCAGGATTACTCGGAGCATTAAATGCTGTGAATTTTGATTATGCACAGAGAAGTATTCTGGCTCCGGCTGTAACTTCGACTACAGTTAATGCCTGTCAGGGCGCTTCGGCTACATTAAGTGTACAAAATCCTCAGCCCGGAATTACTTATAAGTGGTATTTGGGTGGCGTATATCAAACTGGTAAGGATGGAACAACATTTATAACTGATCCAGCATTGGCGGCAGGTAGCTACGAATATGCCGTAAGTGCCAGTGCCAATGGTTGCGAAACCGTTAAAGTAAAAGTTACGGTAACCATTTTGGCTCCTCCTGTGCCACCAGTGCTTTCTTCAACCAATCCGGCGAGTACTTGTATCAATTCATCAGCTACGCTAACCGTTGTTCCTGTAGCGGGCAACACTTATAACTGGTATGATGCTGCTGTAAACGGCAATATGTTGGTGACCAATAACAGTAGTTTTGTAACGTCTGCGAGCTTACCTGCCGGAACTTATGATTACTATGTAGAAGCTGTTAATGCAAATGGCTGTAGCAACCCAACCAGAACAAAAGCCACTATCACCGTTCTTCCAGTTGCCCTGGCATCTGATATCACCGTTACAGGAAATACAGCATTATGTACATCAGCTACCACAACTTTAACTGCTGCAAGTACAACTGTTCAAAATCCGGTATTTACCTGGTATAGTGATGCCGCTTTAACGCAGGTGGTAAGTAATTCGGCCGTATTTACTACGCCAGCCATTACGGGCATCACCAAATATTATGTAACTGTAAGGGGTGATAATAAATGCGCCAATACGCCAGGAAATGCGCAGGAAGTAACTATTACCACCAATCCGGTAGCAACAGCTTCCGATCTGATTCTGACCGGCCCCACATCCATTTGCGGAGGTTCAACGGTTACTTTATCAGCAAGCAGTACAACCGTAATTAATCCGGTGTTTACCTGGTATAGCGATGCAGCTTTAACCATTCCGGTAAATACAACAGCTCAATTTACAACGCCTGTGTTAACCGCTTCTACCACTTATTATGTAACGGTTAAAGGCGATAACAGATGTGAGAACACTGCCGCATCAGCCAGGGCAATAACCATAACGGTAAACCCTTTTGCTACCGCTGCGGATATTAACCTGAATGGAATCACTTCGATTTGTCAGGGTTCAACCACTCAGCTATCGGCATCAAGCACTACCGTAACCAACCCGGTTTACACCTGGTACAGTGATGCTGCTTTAACTTCAGTAGCTTATGTTGGTGCCTCATTTACCACACCAGTATTAACCAATACAACCAGTTATTATGTAACGGTTAAAGGTGATAATAAATGCGAGAATCCGGCAAATGCGGCTGAACTGATTACGGTAACGGTAAAACCATATGCTACAGCAGCAGATATCACCGTGGCAAATACGCAAATCTGTGCAGGTTCGACCACCATGCTAATGGCTTCGAGTTTAACCGTAACCCAGCCTGTATTTACCTGGTACAGCGATGCCTCCTTAACCAGTGTGGCATTTGTAGGACCAACCTTTACCGTAAATGGCTTAACCGCCACTACCACCTATTATGTTACCGTTAAAGGGGCCAATAAATGTGAAAATACCGCGGCTGATGCTAAGGTAGTTGTGGTAACCGTAAATCCGCTGGCTACTACAACTGATATAATCGTGAATGGTAATACCAATGCCTGTGCCGGGGGAGGTACTACCTTAACAGCAAGTTCTCCAACGGTAACCAATCCGGTATTTACCTGGTACAGTGATGCCGCCTTAACCAATATCAATTTTATTGGCAGTGTTTTCACCACACCAGTTTTAAATGCAACAACCACCTATTATGTAACCGTTCGCGGGGATAACAAATGCGAGAATGCTGCAAATACAGGTAAACCGGTAACCATCACCATTACACCAGTGGCAGGTACAGCAGATGTTGCTGCAAATGATGCAAGTATTTGCCAGGGTAGTTCAGCACCATTGGTGGCAAGTACTACAACAGTGACCAACCCGGTATTTACCTGGTACACTGATGCAGCACTCACTACTGTCGCTTTTGTAGGTGCAAACTTTAATACCCCTGTATTAACGGCCACCACGCGATATTACCTGACCATTAAAGGCGACAACAGGTGTGAAAGTTCAGCATCTACCGCCAGGGTAATTACTGTAAATGTGAATGAAGCAGCAACAGCGGCGGATATTGTACTATCTGCACCAGCGGTGCTATGTGGTTCAGGAACTGCAATCCTTAACGCCAGTTCAACCTCAGTGACTAATCCGGTATTTACCTGGTACAATGATGCTTCACTGACCAGTGTTGCCTTTGTCGGTCCGATTTTTAACACACCAACCCTAACCGCAACCACAACATACTATGTAACGGTTAAAGGCACCAACAAGTGTGAAAATACGGCGGCAGGAGCAAAACCAGTTACCATAATCATTAATCCACGGGCTGTACAAGCCGATATTACCGTGAATGGATTAAGATCAATTTGCGGAAGCGTGGCCACTGTATTAACCGCAAGCAGCACTACCGTAACCAACCCGGTATTTACCTGGTACAGTGATGCAGCCTTAACATCAGTAGTATTTACCGGTAGTGTGTTTACTACTCCGGTATTAAACGCCAATACTGCTTATTATGTAACCGTTAGGGGCGATAATAAATGTGAAAATGCATCCGGAGGTGCTTTAGCGGTAGCACTGACGGTTACGCCAATTGCAAGTGTGGCAGATGTTTCCGCAAATGATGCAAGCATTTGCCAGGGTACTTCAGCGGCATTAGTGGCAAGCACCACCACGGTAACTAATCCAATATTTACCTGGTATACAGATGCGACGCTAACATCCGTAGCTTTGGTTGGAGCAACATTTAACACACCATCATTAAACGGAACCACAAGATATTACCTGACGGTTAAAGGCGACAACAGATGTGAAAGTACTGCTGCTACTGCCAGGGTAATTACTGTGAATGTAAATGAAGCGGCAACAGCATCAGATATTACTTTATCTGCGCCTGCAATAATTTGTGGTTCAGGGACAGCAACCATTAATGCCAGTTCAACCACGGTAACCAATCCGGTATTTACCTGGTATAATGATGCTTCATTAACCAGTGTTGCCTTTGTCGGTCCGATCTTTAATACACCAGCATTAACAGCCAGCACTACTTATTATGTAACCGTTAAAGGCACCAATAAATGTGAGAATTCAGCGGCAAATGCCAAGACCATTACGGTTAACGTAAACCCACGGGCGGTGCAGGCTGATGTTGCCGTAAGCGGAAACAGGTCAGTTTGTGGAAATGTTGCTGCAGTATTAACCGCAAGTACGAATACGGTAACCAATCCGGTATTTACCTGGTATAGTGATGCTGCATTAACCTCACCAGTGTTTGTTGGCAATGTGTTTACCACACCAGTTTTAACAGCCAATACCACTTATTATGTAAGTGTGAAAGGCGATAATAAATGCGAGAATGCTTCGGGTAATGGTTTAGCCATAGCCGTTACGGTAAACAGTGCACCAAATAATCCGGTGGTTGCCAATACCGGAACAAGCATTTGTTCCGGAGAGACTACACAACTGGTCATCAGCAATGCGCAAACTGATGTTACTTATGAATGGTATAGTGCTGCTACAGGTGGAAACTTATTATTCACCGGCTTAACTTACAACACCCCAGCTTTAGCCACTACTACTGATTATTATGTAACAGCAGTAAATGCAGGAGGCTGTAATAATAATGGTGGCAGGGTGAGGGTTACAGTAACTGTAAATCAAAAACCAGCTGTTCCGGCGGTTAACGCTGCCAATGTAAATGTGTGTATTGGGAATACAGCCGTTTTAACGGTAATCAATCCGCAAGCAGGTGCAGTTTACAACTGGTATACTTCGGCAACGGGTGGTACAATTGCGGGTACGGGTGTTTCATTTACCACGCCAGGCATTAGCACCAATGTTACCTATTATGTGGAAGGAGCAAATGGATCATGTATTTCAGCCTCAAGAACTCCGGTAAATGTAGTTGCCTTACCAGTGCCAGGTGCACCTGCATCAGCAACTGCGGCTAATGGAATAATCTGTGCGGGCAGCAATACCATATTGACTGTAAATAATCCGGTACCGGGTATCATTTACAGATGGTACAATGTAAGCGTTAATGGAAATGTTTTAGGTGAAGGCCCTACGTTTACCACACCGAATATCAGTGCAACCACTATCTTTTATGTAGAAAGTATCGCAACTGGTGGTTGTGCCAGTGCTACGAGAACGCCGGTTACGGTAACGGTTCTTCCGGTATTGGCTACGCCTTCAGTAATAGTGCAAGCTACTACTCCAAATAGTATAACCTTCGCATGGTTAGCTGTAAATGGAGCATTGGGATATGAAATTTCTACTGATAACGGCTTAACCTGGCAAGCCACTGCCGGAACGAGTTATCTGGCTGCAGGTTTAAAACCAGATCAAAGCGTTGCCATTATCGTAAGGGCAAGAGGTCAGTTGGCTTGCCAAACGAGTGCGAATTCGAGTCCGGTAACCGCGAGAGCCACTAACCCACTTGGAAACCAGATTTATATTCCGAATGCATTTACACCAAATAATGACGGTAAGAATGATACCTTCCTGATTTATGGAACAACCATCACATCAGCCAGAATGTCGGTATTTACGCAATGGGGACAGTTAATCTTCCAGTCTGATAATATGGCTAATGGTTGGGATGGAACATTTAAAGGCATAAACCAACCGATTGGTGTATATGTGTACATGGTAGAGGCTGATTTTGCCGATGGCACCAGCACCATGAAAAAAGGAACAGTAACGCTAATTAGATAATGATGAGCAGGATAAAATATAAACAGACAAAATTAAATACCATGAAAATACCATCGTCTTTAAGATCATTGCTGGCAATGCTGAGTTTGCTACTCTGTACCTCCGGGTTATTTGCACAAACTGATCCGCATTTTTCACAATATTATGCATATCCCCTTTGGCTAAATCCTGCACTAACGGGTGTTATTGATGGTGATTACCGTGCATCAGTAAATTTTAAGCAGCAATGGGGTGCTTTAAACAGTTCCTTTTTAACGGGTGGAGCATCCTTTGATCTGGCACCCAGAAAAAACTTTGCATTTGGCGGTACCATCCTGAATCAACGTGCGGGTGAACTTGATTTTAATTACCTCACCGCCCTGGTATCGGGTTCATATCGTTTAAGATTTGGACGTGAAGGTTTGCAAACCCTCAATTTTGGTTTGCAGGCAGGCATCATCAACAGGAGTTTCGATTATTCGCAAGCCAGATTTGGCAACCAGTTCAATCCGATTACGGGTTATGATGGGGGTATGGTCAGTGGTGAAACCTTTCAGTCGCAATCCACATTGGTGCCTGATGTTAACTTTGGTGTGATGTATTTTGATGGCAATCCCAATCAGAATGTAAATGTTTTTGTTGGCGCCAGTGCCGCACACTTAACCCGGCCAATTGATCGCTTTACCGGAACTGAATCCAGAATCCCGATTCGGTTAACCGGGCACGGTGGAGCCAGAATCCGTGCTTCAGATTTTTTAGATCTTGTGCCGAACGCTTTGGTGATGTACCAGGGAAATACCAATGAAATATCCTTGGGCGCTTATGCCCAGCTTAATGTAAGTCAATCTTCCAATATCTTATTTGGAGGCAATTACCGTGTTAAAGATGCCGCAATTGCCTTTGTAGGTTTACAACTCAGCAATATGGTATTTGGCTTAAGTTATGATGTCAATACTTCCAACTTTAACCGGGCATCCAACAGTAACGGAGGTATTGAGCTGTCTATTTCTTTAATCGGCCGCAACGGTATTATTGGTCCGAATTTCTTTTGTCCACGATTATAATTGATCATCAAATGAGAAAAATATTATTGTTTTTATTATTGGCAGTTGGGGGTTTAGCTAAAGCGCAGTATGTTGTAAATTACAAAAGGGTTGCAGATACCTATTTTGAAAATAAGGATTATTATGCGGCATCTACTTTTTATAAAAAGGCATTGAGAATTACAGGTGATAGTACTCAGGCCATTCTGCCTTATGGAAAAGAACGCAAGGGTACATCAGATGAAAAAGTGATTGAAGATTATGAAGGATCAATTTATAATTTGGCAGAATCAAGCCGGATGTACCGCGAATTTGCCGAGGCTGAGAAATACTATGCTATTGCCATTACCTTTACCAATACCCGGTATAGAAAAGCACTTTTTTATTATGCAGAAAGCTTAAGGGCAAACAAAAAGTTCAACCCGGCAATTGCAGCTTTTGAATCATTTATCAGCAAAAATCCCAACGATATTTTGGTTAAAGATGCGCATAAAGAAATTGCGTCCTGTAAATTTGCAATTGAAGAAATGCGGTTCCCGAAGATGGTTCAGGTTAAAAAGATGCCTGCAAACGTTAATGGGTTAGGCTCTAATTATGCTCCGGTAAATATTAATCAAAATTTTTATTTTACCTCCTCAAGGCCCATCAATGTAGCAGGCAAGCGCGACATGGTAAAAACCGAAACAGGTGAGGTACAGGTTTCAACCAAGGCCAATCCATTTTTGAATACCCTTTATACCACTAAAAACGAGTTGTCATCCAGCGAAATTTCAGTGAGAATGATGGGGATTAATTTACCAAGAGAGATGGAAGTTGCTGCGGCAAGTTTTTCACCTGATGGAAATACAGTTTATTTTACGGCATGGAGAGAAAAGGAGCGGTATTCCATTTATTCTTCCAGAAAAGATGACAATAAATGGTCAGATCCACAACCGGTAGGCCTGGAAGTAAACAGTAAGGATTTTAATTCACTACAGCCGTTTGTCACCAAAGATGGTCATTTTCTGCTTTTCTCATCCGATCGTACCGGTGGTTATGGCAAATTAGATCTGTGGTACTGTGCCATTCGCAGCGACGGATCTTTGGGGCAGCCGGTTAACCTGGGTCCAACCATTAACACAGAAGATGACGAGCGTGCACCTTATTATAATCCCTCCTCTAAAAAATTGATTTTCAGTACGGATGGCAGAATTGGATTAGGCGGGTTAGATTTTTTTGAGTCGGATGGTGACCTCATTTCCTGGTCTGAACCTAAAAATATGGGTTATCCGTTCAATTCATCAAAAGACGATTTATATTTCACTGCTATTGATGCTGATGGCACGAGGGGATACATCAGCTCGGATCGCGAATCGTCCTGCTGTTTGGAAGTATTTGAAGTTAAAAAGGAATTTATTTCAGTAAGCGGCCTGTTAACCGACTGTAAAACGGGTTTACCTATGGCTAATGCAACGGTAATTTTTACCAATGCAGAAGGAACACAAAAGGCAATAACCGGTGCCGATGGAAAATATCATTTTAAAGCAGATTCCAGGCGGCCGGTAAAATTATCATTTGCCAAGGAAGATTATTTTTCGATCACAAAAAACTATCCTTATGAGGAACTGGCAAAAGCCGATACCCTGATCAATAAGGATTATTGCCTGAGCCCTTTCAAAATCGGTATTCCAATTGCGCTGGAAAATATCTACTATGAATTTGACAGTTCAGCATTAACGGAGCCATCTAAAAAGGTACTTGATTACCTTATTCCGGTGATGGAAGATAACCCTGCAATGGAAATAGAACTGGGATCGCATACCGACAATGTAGGTACAGAAGAATACAACCTTGATTTATCAAATAAACGGGCACAATCCTGTGTCGATTATCTGGTGAGCAAAGGAATTTCCTCCACCAGAATGACTTCCAAAGGTTATGGAGAAACCACGCCAATTGCACCAAATGAAATCGGCCGGGGAAGGAGAAAGAAAGATAACCCGGATGGACGAGCCAAGAACCGAAGAACGGAGTTCAAGGTAACTAAAAAATAAACGCTATCTCATTTAACCCGTTGATGGCCACTTTCATTGATATGTAAGTGGCTTTTTTAGTTTTAATACTCGCTGATTTCTCATTAATCTTTGTATTTTTCGCTGTCTATACTATTTTATGAAACTCCATCTTCACCCGACAATTGTTTTCAGAACCCCTGTTTTTTCTTACCAAGCCGGTTTACAGGCTTGCTGGGCAGAATTGAAAAATGCGATCTCCGTCTCATCAGCCGATTTTTATGAAACAATAAAAGATATAGAAGTCAAAGATTTAGAGACGTTGCCACCCAGAATTTATTTTACCATATGGAAATATTTTAACAGGGCGAAATACCGCTCTACGCCATATGGCACCTTTGCAAGTTTCAGCATTTTAAATGATGCCATCAAAAATGAGGCAGACAATTTGCAGATAACCGATAAACAAACTGTTCATCGCCTTATCGACTGGCCTTACCGCAATCAGCTCAGTCTTGACTTCGAAGACACAATTAAACAAAATGGATGGCTGTTGAGCAACAGCAGCTTTTATGAAACTTTAAACGGCATCAGGTATATTTCCTGTGCGGAAGGCGTTTTTGAACTCGCCGAAATTGATCGAGACGATTTCATTATACAGATCCTGAATGCCTGTTTAGTGCCTGTTCAGGTTAAAGATCTGGTTGATCAACTTCAGCCGGATGCAGCGCGTGTACCAGAGTTGCTTGGTTTGCTAAAGGATATGCACGACCTGCAGCTTCTTTTTGCTGAACATGATCCCAATATCATTGGTGAGGATTATTTTAAAAGACTCAGCCTGGAAGTAACCGAAAATATACCCCAATACCTGATTGCAGAACGTAAGGTTAATGCCGGAGGCATACACAGGAATCTTTTAAAGTTTATTCCTAATATGCTCATGTTATTGCAGCAAATTATACCAAAGGAAGAAAAAGCCGCTTTAAAAACCTTTATTCAGCAGTTTAAGAAAAAGTTTGAGCAACGTGAAGTTTCACTCCTGGTGGCCCTTGATCCGGAAATGGGTATTGGTTATGATGAACTGGAACAAAGTAGTGATGGCGATGATCTTATGGTACATTTAAACAGTAAACAGCGGAATAATAAAACCACTGATGATTTAAAGGCAAGATTAAAAAAGGCACTTTCCCTGGAAAGTTTTGAACGTGGAAAAACTGTTTTCCTGAATGAACTTGACCTGAATCGGATTGAAAAACCAGCCGTTTTGCCAAACTCATTCAGCATGTTGATGCATATTGCGGACGAACAAATTATCATCGACCAGATCGGTGGGGTAACCGCAAATGCATTAACCGGTCGCTTTACCATGGCAAGTCAGTCCGTAGAACATTTTTGTAAAGAGATTTCAGCAATAGAGAAAAAGGCAAATCCTGATGTGTTGTTTTTTGATGTGGCTTATATGGTAGAGGCCAATGTAGATAATATTAACAGGCGAAAACTGGTTTATGATCATCAATTATCTATCCTTAATTTTGATACATCAGCAAATCCGCTTCAGTTGAGTGATATTCTGATTTCAGTAAGGAATAACCAGGTTATCCTTAGGTCTAAATCCTTAAACAAACGTTTGATGCCGCGGATGGCTTCAGCATATAATTATACCAGGTCAGATCTTTCCGTGTTCAGGTTGCTTTGCGATGTACAACATCAGGGAATCCAAAGCAGTTTATCACTTCCTTTAGAAAATATTTTCCCTGATCTGGATTACTATCCTAGGTTACAGTATCAGAATATCCTATTGAATACCCAAAAATGGCGGATAGAAAAGAAAAAGCTTTTTCCTGAAAAAGTCCAGCTTACTGTAAGTGCATGCCGGGATTATCTAACGGGTATAGGCGTTTCAGCATATTTTAAAACCGGTTTATCAGATCAGACGCTGTGCTTCAGTTTATCCGTTGATGAGGATTTGCAGGCCTTCATGCAACTGATGCAAAAGCATAACAACATTTACCTGGAAGAAGTAATCTTACCAAAGCATAATATAGTGGTAAATGAAACAGCTAAGCCTTACCTCGCTCAGTTTATGCTTAGTTTTACCCATAATGAGCTGGTTTATCAGGGTATGTCAGCATTAAATGCAAATAGCGACATACCTGTCCAGCATATTTTTCTGCCTGGTCAGGAATGGTTGTATTTTGAGTTGTTTTGTCATCAGCATCGCGCCGATGAAATCCTTCTTCAGGTTATTGATCCTTTTTTGCAGCTGCACCAAGGTGAAATTAACGCCTGGTTTTTTATCCGCTATAATGAAAATGGGAATCATTTAAGGTTCCGGGTAAATCTTTTTCGTGCGGCAGATGGTCAGAAACTAAGCGCTGCTTTTGCCGATATGCTCTCACCTTATGTTATCGCCGGGTTAGTATCAGATTTTTACGCTAAAGCCTATAAGCGCGAAATTGACCGGTATGGCAGCGATCTGATCGCAGCGGTGGAAGCTCATTTTAGTACAGACAGCAACTTTGTACTGAGCCTTATGGCAAGCCAGGCTGATTCTTTTGGTAAATACAGGTTATGTGCAGCGATTATAAATCAGTTGGCGCATCAGCAGGTTTTTGAAACGGATGAGCTGAGGAGGGTGATCAGGCTAACATCCGATGCCTTTAATGAGGAACATCAGCTGGATGCGGCCGATTTTAAACAACTGAATCAGCAATATCAGTCTTATAAAAGTACTGGGGGGGAAGCATTGGACAAAGATCAGCAGTTGTGTTTTCAGCAGATGGTTCAATCGATGGTTACGCTGTTAAAAAAAACGGAGTCAAACCGGCGGATAAGACTTTTTACTGATTTAATGCATATGCATGTCAACCGCCTTTTTAGTAAAAACCAGCGCATGCATGAAATGGTGATGTATTATTTTTTATTAAAAGATCTGCAGCGAAGTAAAGCTATCGGGTAATGTTCAGTTTAGCCATTGGGTTAACCACGTTTACGGATATTTCAGTAACATAGCGGTTTAAGGGGTCAGTATAATGTTTAAAAACATAATCATCCTTATAGAAGTTTTTTAACCGGTTGGCTACATTCTCCAGGCCTACATGATGGCTTTCATGTTTGCCTCTCACATCATTAATCATATTAATGGTGCTGATCATTAAGGTATTCAGGCTGTAATCTATTTTAATCACTGCGGGTTGGGTAGAGTGGGAAACATTTCCATGTTTAAAAATATTTTCTACAAGGGTAAGCAGAATAAGCGGTGGAAACCGCAGTCCAAATAAATCTCCTTTTACTTCAAGGGACAGATTGATGCTGTTTGCCGTGCGTAACTGATGTAAATTGATTAAATGTTTAATCTGCTCTACCTCTTCACTTAAAGGTACCATTTCTGAAGCTCCGGGTTGTTTTAAGGCATAACGCATCATTTCTGATAAATTCATAATGGCATCTGCAGCCAGCGGAGCCTTCTTACGGGTATCATTGTAAATAAAATTTAATGTATTAAACAGGAAGTGGGGGTTGATCTGACTACGCAAAAAATTATTCTGCGATTGTACCAGGTCATTTTCCAGGTTCTGCTTCTGGATCTGGCTGATTAAGTTTTGCCGCTCTAATTTTTCAACCTTTTTCTGGTCTTCGAATGATTGAATGATGTATACATAGCCTGTAGCAAAACCAATAAAAAGCAAGGATCTGTAAATACAGGATAAAATAAAACTTCTGTCAAAAATGCTTAACGCGTTTGAGTCTATAAACTTAAGTTTCTCAAAGGCTATTACCAATACTTGAGTAGTTAGGATATACGTGCAAACCACCAGTACAACCAGCAACAGGATTTTTATGATTTTAACAGAGTTGCTGTTGTCATTTAATATCTTCTTTAAGAGATGTGCCTGTAAATAAAAGGTGAAAATGTTGATGATATATACGATAACATAAACTCCGGGTTCCCGGAATTTGGATATAAAACCTAAAATAAATACATCATAAAAAATATAAATACTCCAAATTAATAGGTGAAGTCTGTAGTTTTTATAATAGGTTTTAAGGTTAAAGGAGGTCATTTTTGATTCGTTAATCTATTAAATTATGGATTTTATCTGCTAAAATTAAGGTTTTGTGTAAAAAAGTGGTTGCCCTGAAGTTTACCCTGCACCTTTACATAAATAATAAGAACATTTAACATAACTTAAATAAAGCGAATATGAAACCACAAGGCCATTCTAAAATTACAAAAAAAACTGTTTTCATTTACAAAGCCGTTAAAGTTCAGGATAATTTTGCTACTCATCCAACCGGTGATATGAGCCATAGTATTGCCACAAGTTTTATTGTAGCGAACTAGTATCGGCATTACCTTCTTTGAAAGGTTAAATAGGCTTCATTGATTCAGCTACATATCAGGTACTGAGCCACCCTTGAAGAATAAATTTAAACCGGAAATTATCCATTTAACCGGAAAACCAGAATAGCAATAATATTTCATTTGCGTTACTGGTTCCTGTTTGATTTGAGTAAGCTGTTTTGTACATAGGTAAAGAAGGCTTCTTTATAACCTTCACCTATTTGAATTACTTCATTATTAATCAGGCGGATAATGTTTCCATCTACCTTTTTGATCGCGGCTTTGGCTACAATATTTGATTTATTTACCCGGATAAACGGATGTCGTTCTAAAGCCTTATCGATCTCTTTTAAGGTTAGGTAAGTAATATGGGTTTCGGTACTGGTAATGATCTGTATATAATTCTGTAATGCCTTGATGTAAAGTATTTCATCAATGGCAATATTGGAAAAAGCATATTTATGGTCGCCTTTAATATAAAGAGCTGCGGCATGATCTGGTTCTTTAGCCGTTCTGCTGTGATTTGCTTCTTTTTTAAGAATCCGGTCAATGCCCAGGGCAAATTTTGCAAATGATATTGGCTTTAATAGGTATTGATCTGACTGTACATCAAAAGCCTGCAGCGCATAATCAGGATGCGCCGTGGTAAAAATCAGGTACTTTGCTTTTTCTCTGATGTTTTTAGCTAACTCCAGGCCATTGATACCAGGCATGTCAATATCCATAAATAACAGGTCTATATCGTCACTTAAACTTAGTTCTGTTAATGCCTGAATAGGACTGGTAAATGTCTTAAATATAGTTAAGCCTGGCATTTCCGCGATATGATCGGTAATGACCTCAATTGCATGTTGTTCGTCGTCAATAACAACGCATTTTAGATTCATGATAGTTATATAATATGGCCTGTAATGATTTCAATGCAAGATAAATAAAAAACGGCTTGTATTTATCTTCCCCCCTTAAAAAAAACGTAACATCGGTTTCGTCTAAAAATCTACGGGTTTCGTGTAATAAACTGGTAGGTTCATGTAAAAAAATATCCAGCTGATCATATTTTTCCAATCTTTAAGATGTTTGCCAAAAACAAATGATTGAGATGACTGATCTTTAAAAGATCATCATTTTAATTAACTAACATCTGCCTGCCCAAGCGCTTGTGTAGCCTGTTAAAAATATCATTTTAAACAGGCCATACAACACTGGGTTTTAGGGTAGCAAAGCATATAGTAATCTGGCAAATACAGGATTAAAGCATTTAAAAATGCTATTGATAAAGATACCTCTAAACATATATACACATCATGGAACTTAAAGACGAAATAGGGCAATTTGCTGTCAGGATCAAAAAAATGCTCCCACAAGTTCAAACAGAAGATTTAACCCGAAATGCATTGGTGATGCCTTTCATTCAAATACTAGGCTTCGATCCTTCAGAAGTTCAGTCTGAAGCGGTAATGGATTTTGGTGTAAAAAAAAGTAAAAAAGTTGATTATACCATTATGAAAGATGGTGAGCCAACTATTTTGGTAGAATGTAAACACCATGAAGACAGCCTGGATATTCATGATTCCCGTTTGTCGAAATATTTTCGTAAAACAAAAGCTAAATATGGCCTCTTAACCAATGGCCTGGTATACCGTTTTTACACAGAGAAAATGGTGAGATCGAAGAAAAACCAGGAGCCATTATTTGAATTTAAATTAACTGATACAAAAGCTGCAACCATTGCCAAAATGATTGAAGAACATAAAGACTACTTTAATGTTGATCAAAAAAATGTAGCCAGCTAAATACTTTTACGCATACCTTAAAGTTCCCGAAAAATTCTATAACATGAGGTCCTGATCAGTCAGGACTTTTTTTATGCCTGGCTAAAAATAAAAAGGGAGAAACCTTCCGATTTCTCCCTTTATCAATCATGAATAAAGCTTAAATTAATGCTACGCTTCTGCTCACAAATGCGGTTAATTCTGCACCTGTTAACATACCCTGAGCCAATAAAGCTAAATCTACAGCCTGTTTAGCCAGGTTGCTTTGTTCTTCGCCTTCAGCTTTCAGAATTTTACTTACCAATTTATGGTTTCCATTAATGGCGACCTTGTAGTTATCAGGCATCTGGCCATAGAAACCCATTCCGCCACCCATCGCCGCCATGTCTTTCATGCGTCGCATAAATTCATCCATCGTAATCGTTACCGGTAACTCATCCGGATTTAATGCAATTACCTCTACCTGCATGCCTGGTTTGGTAATTGCCTTTTCAAAAATAGCTGTTACTTCTTTAACCTGATCTTCAGATAATACATGTTCATTCACTTCATCTTTTTCAATCAGTTTATCCGCAACACTGGAATCTACCCGTTTGATCGATGTTTTTTCCAGTTTTTGCTCCATCTGGTTAATAAAGTGATTGTCTATTGGTGAATCTAATACCAGAACATCATAATCTTTCTTATTAGACGATTGAATAAATGCATCTTGTTTGGCTGCATCATTTGAGTACAGATAAACTACCGTTCCGTTTTTATCGGTTTGCAGAGGTGCAACCTTTTCTTTGTATTCATTTAAGGTGAAAAGTTCATTTTTAGTGTTGCCAACCAACGCAAAATCTTTTGCCTTATCATAGAATTTATCTTCACTGATCATGCCGTATTTAACGAACAAACCAATATCTTTCCATTTATCTTCAAAAGCTTTACGGTCTTTTGTAAATAACTCGGCTAATTTATCAGCAACTTTTTTAGTAATGTAGTTGTTGATTTTTTTCACATTACTATCTGCCTGTAAGAAACTGCGTGATACGTTTAACGGAATATCAGGTGAGTCAATTACACCATGAAGCAACATTAAAAACTCCGGAACAATATCCTTCACCTCATCGGTAATGAATACCTGGCGGGAATATAATTTGATTTTGTTGCGTTGCATTTCGAAATCGTTTTTCAATTTCGGGAAGTATAATACGCCTGTTAAATTAAAAGGATAATCAACATTCAGGTGAATCCAGAATAAGGGCTCTTCACTAAACGGATATAATTCGCGATAGAAGTTTAAGTAATCCTCATCTGACAAATCTGCAGGTGCTTTTGTCCAGATCGGGTTAGTGGTATTGATGATGTTATCAACTTCAACATCTTTATATTTTTTCTTTCCTTCTTCATCTTCACCATCTTCAACAGATTCTGTCTTCGTACCAAACTGAATGGGAACAGGTAAGAATTTAGCATATTTATTCAGGATTTCCTGTAATTTCGATTCTTCTAAAAACTCTTCTGAATCTTTATTAACATGAAGGATAATATCTGTACCCCGGGTAGTTTTGGTGCCCTCGGTTATCTCAAATTCTGTGCTGCCATCACAAACCCAGCGGGCTGGTTCTGCACCATCCTGATAAGATAAGGTTTGGATTTCTACCAAATCAGCAACCATAAATGCCGAGTAAAAACCTAAACCAAATTTACCGATGATTTCATTGGCATCTTTAGCATCTTTAAATTTCTCTACAAACTCACTTGCGCCAGAAAATGCCACCTGGTTAATATATTTTTTAATTTCTTCGGCAGTCATTCCCAAACCATTATCACTGATGGTGATGGTTTTAGCTTCTTTATCTACAGCCACTTTTACCAAGGGCTGTCCGACCTCGCCGTTAAACTGACCTAATGAACCCAGTCTTTTGATTTTCTGAACCGCGTCTACAGCGTTTGAAACCAACTCGCGGAGGAAAATCTCGTTATCAGAGTATAAAAACTTTTTAATTATCGGGAAAATGTTCTCGGTGTGTATGGAGATGTTTCCTTTTTCTTGAATGCTCATATGTAAATAAATTGTTTAATCTACTACCTGCATATCAATGCTTGTTCCAAATGAATTTAATTGACAAAATGACAGTTGAATAGGTGCCGCCAATGAAGTTTTACATGCTGATAAATGGCCTTAAAACAAAAACCCAAAAAACGGTTGGTTTTTTGGGTTTAAATAATATGAAGTATTGATTTAGTTTAAGTGAAAACTAGGTTTATCTTCTTCTAATGAAAGAATTTTGGTGATTTTTTTCAGGAGTACATCCATTTGAAATGGTTTCGAAAGGAAATCGTCCTGGCCGTAATTCAGTGTGGTAAAATCTTCAGGATTATAAAGGCCTGAGATCAGCAGAATTGGAATTTTGGAGGTACTTTCGATGGATTTTAACTGCTCACATAAAACACGACCATCAATATGGCCAAGTGATATGTCGAGCAAAATCAAATCTGGTTTAAAACTCTCAATGCGGTTAAATACCTCTTCACCATCATTAAGTGACGAAACTTTGAATCCGCCGATTTCCAGTATTAATTGTATGGTTTCTAAAACCTCAATGTCATCATCTACTACCAGTATTCTTTTCATATGTTCTAATCCATTTATTTGCTGCTAAAAATATAACAAAATGTATCTTGTTAAGTTTACAATCTTAAAAATATTTTAACAATAAGTTTATACAGTCAGGGGTTTTTTTAAAAAAAATCAGCTTGCCTGGCGTGCAATTCCTTCTTTCTGAAGGATGAAATGGAAGAGATCTTCTATGGGTTTCTGCAATATTTTGCCCGCTTTGATTCCATTATCTGCTAAAACCTCCATCAGGGTATCCTGGTAATAGTAGGCTATGGAACCCACAAAATGGCAGGGAACATCTCTGTATTTCGGATAATCCTTAATGTTGGAGTCTACAAATTCCTGGAATCCGGTTTTTAAAATATTCTGGATAAAAGGATGGTCGCTATGGCTGGCCATAAAACGGCTGAAGCCGGCCAGGTAAATATTAGGGAAAGGCTTTTGGTATACGTTGGTGATAATTTGCTCCTTATCTGCCGGGAAAGCTTTTTTGAATGCTGCAGCCAGACCTGATGGCATTTTGTTGTATAAATAAGCCAGCAATACTTTTTTGCCAAAGAAGGTGCCAGAGCCTTCATCACCTAAAACGTAACCAAGACCGTGATGACCATCATGAATCTTTTTGCCGTCAAAATAGCAGATATTAGATCCCGTACCTAAGATGCAATTTAAGCCTTCTGTATTGCCGCAGGTGGCATATACCGACCCGAGCAAATCATGATCTACGGAAATAAAGGCATTTTGAAACACTTCAGATAATCCGTTGGAAACCACTTCATGTTTATCAGGGGAGGAGCAACCGGCACCAAAAAAGTAAATTTCTTTCACCTGATCAGCATATTGTATTAAAGTTTCATTTTTCGAAATCAATTTCGAAATTTCCTGTTCACTCAAAAAATAGGGGTTTATTCCAGTGGTATTAAATCTTATGGTTTCGCCATTAAGATAACCCATCCAATCTGTTTTTGATGAGCCACTATCTGCAACAAGTATCATGGCAATAAATATAAATATTAATTGGAGAATATTATACTTGCAATAATTTCGTTACTTCTAAATAGGGTTGATTCAATATCCGTTTACCTAATATTATTTGATTCTTATACTGATAAACCTTAAAATTATTGGGTCGGCATTGGGATATCTCTGCCAAAGTCTTTAATATAACGAATCACACTTCTTATTTCACAATCACTTAAAGTATTCATCCTTGCTGTTTTAAAGTCTCCATTTTTGCTATACCAACCTTTATGTTTTTTAGTAAATGCATAATCAATTAGTTTTAGGCTATCCATAGCCGCCAGGCCTCTAAAAGTAATTGAGCCATTTTTCATCTACTTTTCCATCGATTGAAGCTAAATGGCAAACTAATTTCCTAAATCAATATTTCCGCTAATTTCTTTTAGTGTCGTTTCGGCTAACTTGGCTTGAAACTGCATTTCGATGAACCGGTTCTGTGCTTCGATGGCATTGCGTTGAGCCTCACGCAATTCAAGCGGGGCAATGCTTCCTAAACGATATTTAGCCAGGGTAATATCTAAGTTTTCTTTAGCCAGGTCAACGTTTCGTTGTTCAAGCTTAATCAGATCCAGATAAGTACTGTAGTTTTGATAGGCCGTTAATAACTGGGAATTAACATCAAGCTTCGTTTTTTCAAAGTTGAGCTTTGACGTCTCAATATTGATTTTCGCGTTACGCTCATTCTGGCGTTGTAAAAAACCATTAAAGATATTTAAACTGGCTGTTACACCATAGGTAAAGCCATTCGCGGCAAACTTCTGGTTAAAACCTGTCGGACTGGTACTATTGGTGCGGCTGTAGCCTGAGTTTAAACTGATGGCCGGATACCTTGCACCACGGATGGCCTTTAAATTTAATGATGCTATCTTCTGATTGATAAATGCATTCTGTAAATCAGGATTTTGCTTTGCTGCAATTTCAGCCTGCTTGCTAAAGAGGATTCCGGTATTGACATCAATTTCATTCCCTACAGAAAACTGGCTGCTGATATCACGCACCATCAGTTGGTTTAGGCGAACCTTAGCCACCTGTAAGGCATTTTTAATTTGCAGATAACTGGAGGTATCTGTATTGTAATCTACCTGTGCTGTTAAAACATCAAGCTTTGATCCCCGGCCCAGCTGCAGTTTGGTGTTTGCGATATTGGTTCGCAAAACAGAAACATCCATGGCACTATCAGCTGCTACCAGCAATTGTTGCTGCCGTACAACATCATAATAGGCGGTAATTACATCCGAAACCGTAGTTAAAATATTAAGTCTGGCGTTTACCTCTCCTTGTTTTTGCAGTTCTTTTAAACGATCATAATTGGCGAACATGGTAAAACCATCAAAAATGGTCCAGTTTAAATCTGCACCCAAATCGTTATTTGTACTTCTTGCACCGCGGATAACCCGGTCTTCTCCGGTAACCGGAGTTTGGCGGGTATTCTGAATACTTCCGCCATTGCTGTACGTTCCGATTACATTGGGCAACATGCCTGCATTGCCAATATTGGCATTGTTCCGGGTAATAGACAGATCATTCCTGCTGATTTTAATGTCGTAATTGTTTTGCAAAGCAACCGTAATGGCTTCCTGCAAACTGAGCTTTTCCTGTGCAAATCCTGAAATTGACAGGCTTAAAAGGATGATGAATGTTTTGATCTTTATGCTCATCTTAATGTGCTGTGTTTAAGGCTTCTTCTTCGAAGCGATGCGCATCTTTTAATTGTTTGTTGGGTTTGTACGGCTTTGCCCAATAGGAATATATGGCTGGAATAACAAACAGTGTTAGTATCAGTGAAAACATCGTTCCGCCAACAATCACCGTTCCCATACTCATCCTGCTTTTTGCTGCAGCACCCAAAGCCAATGCAATAGGCAGGGCACCAATGGCAATGGCTAAACTTGTCATCAAAATCGGCCGCAAACGCGAAACAGATGCCTCGCGGATGGCTTCTGCAATGGGGACGCCTTTTTCTTTCAACTGGTTGGCAAATTCTACTATCAGGATACCATTTTTCGTTACCAGGCCAATCAGCATAATGGTTCCGATCTGGCTGAAGATATTCCAGCTCTGACCACATAACCACAGCGATAAGAACGCGCCTGCAACTGCCATTGGTACGGTCAGAATAATGATGATCGGATCTTTGAAACTTTCAAACTGTGCTGAAAGAATGAGGTAAACCAATAACAGGGCTAAGCCGAAAGCGAAAAAAGTGTTTGAAGAACTTTCCTTAAAATCCCGTGATTCGCCACTTAAATCTGTTGAAAAAGTTTCATCCAGGATTTTTGCTGAAATGGCGTCCATCGCATCAATCCCTTCACCTATACTTTTGCCAGGGGCCAATCCTGCAGATACGGTAGCGGCAATAAAACGGTTGTTCCGGTATAATTGCGGCGGACTGCTTTCTTCTTTCGCTGTCACCAGGTTGTCCAGCTGTACCAGTTCACCTTTATCGCTACGCACATACACAGAACTTAAATCCAGCGGATCTTTCCTGTCGCCACGGTCAAACTGACCGATAACCTGGTATTGTTTTCCATTCATAAAGAAATACGAAAAACGTTGGCCGCTTAAACCTAAGTTCAGGGTTTGTGCAATGGCAGAGATAGAAACACCCAGGTTTTTAGCCTTATCCCTGTCAATGGTGAGGTTAATTTCGGGTTTATTAAATTTCAGGTTAACATCAGAAACGGTAAAGGTTGGATCTTTTGCCACTGCATCCATAAACAAAGGGATTTTCTCCCTTAGTTTGTCAAAATTTTGTGCCTGAATGATATAGCTGATTGGTAAGCCACCCCTGCGGCCTACAGAAATAGTGGGTTGCTGGTTAACAATTGTTTTTCCTTCACTGTATTTTTTGGTAATTCTGGTCAGCATATCAGCGATGTCTTTTTGCGATCGCTCACGGTCTTCAGGATTAACCAATCCCATCCTTACAAAACCGGAATTTACCGAACCGGAACCTCCAAACCCAGGTGAGGTAATGGTGATGTTCACGTTTTTCTCTGGAACGGAATCAATAACCAGCTGATTCAGTTTCATGATAAACTGATCAGTATAGGCAAAAGATGAGCCTTCGGGTGTGGTTGCACTGATGTTAATGGCACTTCTGTCATCATAAGGCGCAGTTTCTTTAGGTAGCAGTTTCCAGAATAGAAAAATCAGTCCCATACAAACCACAATAATGGGAATGGAAAGCCATCGGCGATCTAAGAATTTATTCAGGTTTGATGCATATGAATCATTTAACTTAACAAAATAAGGCTCCGTCCAATTGTAGAATCTGGAAGGCTTATGTCCGCCCGGTTTCATTAAATAAGCATTTAACATTGGGGTAAGGGTAAGCGATACGAATGCCGAAATTAAAACGGCTGCACCAATGACCACGCCAAATTCTCGGAACAATCGCCCTACAAAGCCTTGTAAAAAGATCACCGGTAAAAATACCGCTGCCAGGGTGATGGAAATGGAAATTACTGCAAAGAAAATTTCATTTGAGCCTTTAATCGCCGCTTCAAAAGGTGACATGCCTTCTTCAACTTTCTTAAAAATATTTTCGGTCACTACAATACCATCATCAACCACCAGCCCCGTGGCCAGCACAATAGCCAGTAAACTTAAAACATTGATGGAAAAGCCGAAGGCATACATGATAAAGAAGGTAAAAACCAATGATACCGGGATATCAATGAGTGGCCGGAAAGCAATGGCCCAGTCTCTGAAAAACAGGTAGATGATCAGAATCACCAGTAGGAGTGATAAACCAATTGTTTCGGCAACTTCGGTTACCGAACGTTTGATGAAAAGCGTATTATCCAGGGCAACTTTTAGTTTAATATCCTGGGGAATATCAGCCTTTAACTTATCAAAACGTTTATAAAATTCTTTGCTGATGTCAAGATAATTGGCGCCGGGTTGAGGGATAATGGCTACTGCAACCATGGGCTTGCCGGATTCCCTTAAAATGGTTTCTTCATTTTCCGGACCCAAAACAGCATAACCCACATCTTTTAATTTGACGACCTGGTTACTGTCTGATTTTAAAATCAGGTTGTTGAACTGGTTTTCATCGGTTAACTTCCCAAGCGTCTTAACCGTTAATTCTGTGGTGGCACCGGTAATTTTTCCTGAAGGTAATTCTACATTTTCATTATCTAATGCCGTTACAATATCCTGTGAAGTTAAACCATATGCGCTGAGTTTGTTGGGGTCCATCCAGATTCGCATGGCGTATTTCCGCTGGCCCTGAATCTGCACACTACTTACGCCCGGAATGGTTTGAATCCGGTCGGCAATTACATTTTCGGCAAAATCACTCAATTCCAGCGTATTTCTTTTGTCGCTTTGAATGGTCATGGATAAAATCGGATCGGAGTTTGCATCTGCTTTGCTTACCACAGGTAAACCGTCAATGTCTTTTGGCAACGTTCTGCCGGCTTGCGAAACTTTATCCCGGACATCATTCGCTGCCTCTTCAATATTCTTATCCAGGTTAAACTCAATGGTGATATTACTGGTACCCTGATTACTGGAAGAGGAGATATTCCGGATCCCATCAATGGAATTGATGGATTTTTCTAAAGGTTCTGTAATCTGCGATTCAATAATATCAGAATTGGCACCGGGGTAAGAAGTTCTCACTGATACAACTGTTGGGTCAATGGAAGGATATTCCCTTACACCCAGGAAGGTATAGCCGATAATGCCGAAAAGCACAATCAGCAAGTTCATTACGATAGCCAGTACCGGCCTCTTTATACTCGTGGTAGAAATACTCATATCTATTGTTTAACCAGATGAACTTTTACCGGTGCATCTTGCTTTAGTGCCATTGAACCGGTGGTCAATACGGTATCACCAACATTTAAACCTGATGTTATGACTATATTTTCATCAGTACGGGTACCTGCTTCTACTTTTACCTCCTTCGCCTTGCCATTTTTCTGGATATACACAATCTTTCCCTTTAAAACCGGCACAACAGCCTGGTTAGGAATCAGGATTGCATTTTGCAAG
This sequence comes from Pedobacter sp. MR22-3, assembly GCF_026240075.1. NCBI lineage: Bacteria > Pseudomonadati > Bacteroidota > Sphingobacteriia > Sphingobacteriales > Sphingobacteriaceae > Pedobacter > Pedobacter sp. MR22-3. Next base: position 222,031 of record NZ_JAPIVF010000002.1, read on the forward strand.
GTATTTAAGGCCAGTTTGATTTTGGCGAAAGATCCGGGCAATAAAGCATTATCGGCATTTGGTGCCAAAGCCCTGATTTGTAAAGTTCTGGTGGCAGCATTAATTCCGGGCTCTATGGCATACACTTTTCCGGTATTTTCCTTAGCTGATCCATCTGTAGTAAAGGTAATTGTTGAACCCGATTTGATTTGACCGGCATATTTCTCCGGAATGGAAAAGGTAATTTTAATGGGATTGGTACTCACCAGGTTGGCTATTACGGTTGATGGCGTGATATAAGTGCCCTCAGAAATGCTGCGCAAACCGATTCTTCCGGAAAATGGGGCCCGGATGGTGGCTTTCGCCAGCTGAGCCCTAACCAATTGTGATTGCGACTGCAACGACCTGGAATCGGCCAGGGAAGTATCATATTCTTCCTGACTGATCGCACCTTTTTCCAATAGCTGTTTAGCCCGGTTCTCATTTGTCCCGGAAAGTTTTTGTTTCGTAATGGCTTCCTGCAACTGTGCCTGGAGATCCCTGTCGTTTATTTTAACCAATACACTGCCCTTAGTTACCTGAGTGCCTTCTTTAAAATAGATGCCTGTTACCAGACCCGAGATTTCACTTTTTAAAACAACAGATTCATTGGCGTCAATGGCGCCAGTTACTTCCAGATCGTTATCAAAAGAAGTTGGTTTTACTATAATTCCGTCAACAACCAGTGCTGGATTTTTAGAATTGCCACTTTTACCGGTTGTACCCGCACCTTTTCCATCTATTTTTTTGTTTGCGTTAACTCTGTAATAAACCAGATAGGCCAAGCCCAGAGCCAAAACAGCATAGATAATATACCTTTTCTTCATGTTTATATTTGTGTAGTACCCCTTAACCTGCACTAATGTTATTTTAATACCTGCTAATAGAGTGTAAAAATATCCAAATAGTTTAGTCCTAAATTTGTTGTATTAAGGATGTTACTTAGCTTTGAGTATTTATTCCTGAGTCTTCATTCCATCGTCTTTAGTAGACTTGCGACTGCAGACTTTGTACTCAAGACTATCAGCTCATGACTTCAAACTAAAAACTCCCAACAATTTTACACCTCTTCGCCGTTTTTAATTCGAAAAACTAAGCAATAAATATAAATTTGTGGCAAATCACATTAATATGTTTATTAAAAAATCAATTTTAGGTTTAGTTTTATTACTAACATGTATTATGGCAGCGAAGGCGCAGGTAAAAATTGGCTTTGAAGTTTCTTTTAAAGAACCACAGGCACATTATGCAGAAGTTCAGATGAATATCTCTGGTTTGGTTAAAGATTATGTTGATGTTAAAATGCCGGTTTGGACACCAGGATCTTATCTGGTACGTGAATTTGAAAAAAGTGTAGAGGAATTTAAAGCCACTGCATCCGGCAAAGCCGTAAAGGTAGAGAAGGTAAGAAAAAATACCTGGCGCATTTTCTCGGCAAAATCAGCCAATATCAAAATCAACTACCGTGTTTATGCATTTGAAATTTCTGTGCGTACACCATTCATAGATGAGTCTCACGCTTTTTTATCGCCCACAGGGATTTTTATGCATCCTGATGGCATGATCAAATCGCCAAGTACAGTAAAGATTATTCCGTTTAATACCTGGAGTAAAGTGTCTACTGGTTTGGAGCCTGTTGCCGGTCAGCAGTTTACTTACAAAGCCACTGACTTTGATATTTTATACGATAGTCCCATTGAAGTAGGCAACCAGGATGTTTTTGAATTTATGGCAGCGGGAGTACGTCACGAGGTAGCCATGTATGGCGGCGGAAACTACGATAAAGAAAAGCTGAAAGTAGATATGGCTAAAATTGTGGAGGAGCCTACTAAAGTTTATGGTGAAAACCCCAACAAACATTATGTTTTTATCGTGCATAATTTTTTAAGGGGCGGCGGCGGCTTGGAGCATTTAAATTCTACCACTTTGGGGGCAAGCAGAAATGCCTATAATACTGAAGCAGGGTATAAAGGTTTCCTTGCCCTGGTGGCGCATGAATATCATCACCTATGGAATGTAAAGCGTTTACGTCCGGTGGCTTTAGGTCCTTTCGATTATGACAATGAAAATTACACCACCAATCTCTGGGTGGCAGAGGGTTTTACCTCTTATTATGAAAATAAATATATGCAAAGGGCTGGCTTTAATGATGCGGCTCAGTTTGTAAATGATCTGGCAGGTGCCGTTGGTACAGTGGTGAATACGCCTGGTGCCAAATACCAGTCGGCAGCATCATCCAGTTATGATGCGTGGATTATTGGCTATCGTCCAAATGAAAATTCAAAGAATAATTCCATATCCTATTACAGTAAAGGTGAGGTCATTGGTATTTTGATGGACCTGGAAATTATTAACGCCACAAAAGGAACCAAAAGCCTTGATGATGTGATGAAAGCGATGTACCTGCAATGCAAAACATTGAAACGTGGCTATACCGATGCAGAATTTAAAGCCATGGTGGAAAAAATTGCAGGAATCAGTTTCACTAATTTCTGGGCAAAGTATGTGAATGGCGTGGATGATGTGGAATATCAGAAATATTTTAAAATGGCCGGGGTAGATGTTACCACAGAAAATGCTACACCAGGTAAACCGGTAAGTGGTGCTTCCGGCCAATTAACCAACAATGGTACTCTTAGTGTGACTTCAGTAACCAGAAATTCGGCAGCCTGGATAAGCGGTTTAAATGTAAATGATGAAATTGTTTCTTTAGATGGTGTTAGTGTTAACGATGCTTTGTCTAACATTAAATTAAGAAGTCCGATGATTTCACTGGAAACCTTGCCACTGGTTTCAAAGAAAAATATAGGTGATGTGCTGAAGCTGAAAGTAATGCGTGATGGTTTGGAAAAAGAAATTGCTTTAACATTAAAGGAAAATCCAAGTGTGCGTTTAAAAGCTACTATTAATGAGCATGCCACATCTGAGCAGAAAGCGGTATTTGCTAAATGGACGGGGAAATAAGTTTGGAGTTGTGAATTGATAGTCCATAAAAAAGTCCTGCAAGAAATGAATCTAGCAGGACTTTTTTATGAAATCATTTTCTAGAAAGTAAAACGAACGCCTAAGCCTACATCACCGCTATAAAAATCTGTATCAGGTGTTAATTGTAAAGTAGGAACCCAATCCAAAGATAAATTGATTGGAGCACCTCTGAATTTATAATCTAAACCTAAAACACCGTTTAATCCTAAATAAACATCGCTATCAAAGCCCTTTACTTTGTATGAACCAATGGTACCACCACCACCATAATACCAGGTAAGGCCATCAGCACCATTAATTGGATTGTAAACTTCATACAAACCAGTTAATCTTAAATAGTCTACGCCCTTTGAGCTTCTGAAATTACCAATTAACTCCAACATAGCACCTTTATTCAGGCCAGTTTTAAAACTCACACCATTAGCTGTTCCAAAACGACCACCGATTGCGTTTTTGTAATTTTGTGCTTTAACCGTTGTTGTTGTAACAGCAAATAAAGCAATGCATCCTAAAATTGTAAATAACTTCTTCATAAACGAGCTTTTTTAAATTAATATTTTTTTAATTACGATCTGCCTAACAACTTTAATGCCGATTATGTTTTGAGGGTAAAAAAATTAATGTTAAAAAACAATGCTTGCATAGTAATTATGGAATTCTTAAGTTTAGTCAAATATTTCAGGTAATGAGCTTTGTGCTGGTTTTCCGGCTTTAGGCTAAATTATTTGACAAGAAACATATACAGATGTGAGGTCTTTTATGTTGATTTTTTTAACTTAACCAAATATATTGATGATATGGCTGCAGAAATTAAACGCGTTTTCGATCTATTAAAGTACAGCTTGGAAAAACCTAAGGATGATTTTGTTAGTGGGAAAATTAAAGGGAAATGGGTCAATTATAGTACAGTTGCATTTTGTGAGGCTGTTGACCACCTGAGCCGCGGATTAATCAGCGTGGGAATGGCTAAAGAAAGCAGGGTTGCAGTCATGTCACATAACCGCCCGGAATGGAATATCACTGATTTTGCCATTAATCAAATTGGTGCTTATCAGATTCCGCTTTATCCAACCCTGGCCGAACATGACATTCAGTTTATCTTAAAGGATGCAGAAGTTTCTATCATTTTTATTGCTGATCAGGAATTATATGAGAAGATCAAACCTTGTGTCAATGAGGTAAATCCGGATATCAAAATTTATAGTTTTAATCAAGTTGAAGGTGTAGAAAACTGGAAAGTATTAACTGATCTGGGTAAATCTGCCATCGATATTGATCTGGATGAATACCGCAATAAAGTTGAACCGGAAGATATTCTGACCCTGATTTATACCTCCGGCACCACCGGCACACCCAAAGGCGTGATGTTAACGCACAATAACCTGGTGTCGAATTTTGTGAATTCATTGGTGGTGATGCCGAATGGCGTAGAAAAAGGATTAAGCTTCTTACCCCTGTCGCACATTTTTGAGCGGATGATTATTTATCTGTACCTGTATAACCATACCGCAGTTTATTATGCTGAAAGTATGGAAACCATTGTAGCCGATATTCAGCATGTTAAGCCCAATGCGTTTTCTACCGTGCCACGCTTATTGGAAAAGGTATATGATAAGATCATGGAAAAGGGTAAAGCCCTGACAGGTATTAAAAGAGGAATCTTTTTTTGGTCTGTGGCTTTGGCTGAACAATATACTATTGATGCCGGAGCCTGGTATAACTTTAAATTAAGTATTGCCAGAAAACTGGTGTTTAAGAAATGGCAGGAAGCTTTGGGTGGAGAAATCGTGGTGATTGTATCCGGTGGAGCTGCTTTAAACCCACGTCTGGCCCGGATATTCTGGGCCGCCGGGATGCCTGTCTTTGAAGGCTATGGCTTAACGGAAACCTCTCCGGTAATTACGGTAAACCGCTTTGGTGGTACCATGTTTGGAACCGTGGGTGAGGTCATTACCGGCGTGGAAGTTAAAATTGCACCAGATGGTGAAGTGTTAACAAAAGGCCATCAGGTGATGAAAGGTTATTATAAACGTCCCGATTTAACGAATGAAGCGCTTGACCAGGATGGATGGTTCCATACCGGTGATATCGGAGAATTGGTAGAGGGTAGATTTCTAAAGATTACTGACCGCAAGAAAGAAATGTTTAAAACCGCAGGTGGGAAGTATGTTGCCCCGCAAATGCTGGAAAATAAATATAAAGAATCTATTTTTATTGAACAGATTATGGTTTTAGGTGAAAATAGAAAATTCCCCTCAGCTTTGGTTGTCCCTAATTTTGAAACCTTAAAATCATGGGCAAATAAGAAAGGCATTGCCTTTACAAATCCGGAAGATCTTATCAGAAATGAGCAGGTTTTAACGAAATACAATGAAGTAATCGAAGCATTAAATGTTTCCTTTGGTAAATGGGAACAGGTAAAAAGATTTGCTTTATTACCGAAAGAATGGAGCATTGATGGTGGAGAACTTACACCAAAATTAAGTTTGAAGAGAAAAGTAATTACAGAAAAGAATATAGATATCATCGAAAAAATATATAAGGATGCAGAAAACTATAAAGCCCCACATTAAGGTATTATCAGTTTTTATCACCATTACCACTATCATTTCGGGTTGTGTAACCGGGCAGCTTGGTAAAAATAACAGTGGCGAATATAAAAACGGAATGGTGGTTTCAGCCCATCCGGAGGCCTCTCAGGTAGGTGTTGATATTTTAAAGAAAGGTGGCAATGCCATAGATGCCGCAGTGGCCGTTCAGTTTGCATTAGCCGTAGTGTACCCAAACGCAGGTAATATCGGTGGCGGAGGTTTTATGGTGTACCGCTCTGCCAAAGGTGAAATTAATACCCTTGATTTCAGGGAAAAAGCTGCGGCAGGAGCAAGCAGGGATATGTATCTGGATGCATCGGGAGAGCCAATTGTAGATAAAAGTTTGTACGGACATCTTGCTGCCGGTGTTCCCGGATCGGTAGACGGGATGGTAGAAGCCCATCAAAAATATGGACATTTAACCTGGGCACAGGTAGTTCAGCCAGCCATACAACTCGCGCAGAATGGTTTTAGCATTACAAAAAGGCAGGCAGCAGAATTAAACGGCCTGCATCAGAAATTAATGATGTTTAATCCGAATGGAACTGCTCTCGTAAATTTAGAAAGTACCTGGAAGGAAAATGATTTGCTGGTACAAACCGAACTGGCCAATACGCTGAAACTGATTCAGGAAAAAGGACGTGCCGGTTTTTATGAAGGGCCTGTGGCCGATGCTATTGTAGCCGAAATGCAAAGTGGGAAAGGCTTGATCACCAAAGAAGACTTACTGCATTATCATGCCAAATGGCGCAAACCGATTACAGGTGATTACCGGGGCTATAAAATCATCACCATGCCACCCGTTTCGAGCGGAGGTATTGCCCTGGTACAATTACTGGAAAGTGTAGCGCCGTTTCCACTTAAAAGATGGGGGCATAATCAAGATTCAACCGTTCAGGTAATGGTTGAAGCAGAACGGAGGGTTTATGCCGATCGTGCAACACATCTTGGTGATCCGGATTTTTATCAGGTGCCGCAAAATCAGCTCCTCAGTCCCGAGTATAATAGAAAACGAATGGCCAACTTTAGCTGGGCCGCTGCCACACCAAGTAGCCAGGTTCTGGCTGGAAAAATAAATGGGACTGAACATGAAGAAACAACTCATTTTTCCATCGCAGATCATGATGGAAATGCAGTATCCGTTACCACCACGCTTAATGGTTCTTATGGTTCACTGGTTGCTGTAAAAGGTGGTGGATTTCTGCTAAACAATGAAATGGACGATTTTTCAGTCAAACCAGGGGCACCGAATATGTACGGACTGATCGGTGGAGAGGCAAATGCCATTGCGCCAGATAAAAGGATGTTAAGTTCGATGACACCAGCTATTGTAGAGAAAAATGGAAATTTATTTATGGTGGTGGGTACACCGGGTGGGTCAACCATTATCACCTCCGTTTTTCAAACCATTATTAATGTGATTGATTTTGACATGAATATGCAACAGGCTGTTTCAGCCAGGAAATTTCATCATCAATGGTTACCGGATGAAGTTTATGTAGAAAAAGATGCCATGGATAGCCTGTTGATGGAAAAACTAAAAGCCAAAGGTTATAAGTTGGTACCCCGTGGGCCGATTGGCAGGGTAGATGCCATTTTAAGAACCAAAAACGGAAGCTATCAGGGGGGAGCCGATCCCCGTGGAGATGATCAGGCCATTGGGTATTAAGCATTAAAAATATGATTAATTTTTTAAAACAATATTTTTGGTATGGCAATTGCTATTTAAGGGAAACGCTTACAAATTAAAATATCGAACATGAAATTAAATCTATTTAAATCTTTACCGGTAGCATTGGCCGGTTTGTTTATTGGAACTGCTGCTTCGGCACAGGAACCAGTTACCTCAACTACACCTTTCAGAACTTGGTCTATTGGTGTTAATGCAGGTGCTTTAACGCCACTTTCTCCGCTAGGTGGTAAAAATGATTTTAGCAATAACAAAACGAGTTTTGGTTATGGTCTTTACATTAAGAAACAATTTACACCTTATTTCTCTTTACGTTTAGACGGGGTAAGAGGTAAATTAAAAGGCGATAATACTGAAGCTTATGACAGTGGTGTAACAAATAACTCTTCGGTTTCAGCTTTTGATACGCAATTAGAATATTCGGGTAGTTTAAATGCTGTTGTTAACTTGTTTAACATCGATATGTTCAAGAAAGAGAATGCTTTGCAACTTTATACATCTGTTGGAGCGGGCTTGGCTGGTTACAAACCAACAATTACAACAGCAGCTGGTACTTCATTGTATGCAGGTGATAAAACAATTAGCGAATTAATTATCCCGGTAGGCCTCGGTGCTAAATTTAAAATCTCAGATGCTGTAAACTTCGATTTAGGTTGGACAATCAACTTTGTTGATGGCGATAACTTAGATGGTTATTACAGAGGAAGCAATGACAAATATAACTACGCTTATGCTGGTTTAGAATTTGCTTTGGGAAGTGGAAAACAATTGGCTTTCCACAATCCGGTTGCTTTAACTTATGATGAGGCATTAAAAGCAAAACAAACTGCTGATGCATTAAAAGGTGATCTTGATGCTCAAAAAGCTGAAAATGCAAAATTGCGTTCAGATATGGCTGACATTTTAAAAGATTCAGACGGTGACGGTGTTGCTGATAAATTGGATAAATGTCCGGATACACCATCAGGAACAGTGGTTGATGGTTCAGGTTGTCCGTTAGTGGCTCCAAAACCTCAGGTAACAGTAATTACTGAAGAAGATCGTAAAGTGGTGAGTGAAGCCATTAAAAACTTAGAGTTTGATTTAGGTAAAGCAACTATCCGTTCTAAATCTTATGCTTCATTAAACAAAGTTGCTGCATTATTGGTACAGAAAAACTTTAGCTTAAAATTAGCTGGTCACACAGATAACACTGGTTCAAAAGAATTAAACTTACGTTTATCTAAAGAAAGAGCTGAATCTGTAAAAGCTTACTTAGTATCTCAAGGTGCAAATGCATCACGTATTGAGGCTACAGGCTATGGAATGGGTCAGCCAATTGCAACGAATAAAACTGCAGCTGGTCGTCAAAAAAACCGTCGTGTAGAATTTACATTATACTAGTTAATAGTTAAAATAAATTTAAGGCCTCCGATTTTTATCGGAGGCCTTTTTTATGCCATAACATTTTATGGTTCATTAAAAATGGATGACTAATGAATCAATGTGATCGTTTTTTTAATGTTATTCAGGTCACTCATGCTGAAATTTGGCGATTGAAAGGAAAACATCTGGTAAATCAGTAATCCGTCTCTGCTATCATAAATACTGATGATTTTATCATTCGAACGTTTCGTGTAAACCAGGTATTTAATGGTTGAATCTTTATTCAGAATTAAACTATCCAGTATGGCGTTCGGTACGAATTTGATTTTATAACGGTATGGTGCTTCAGTAGCTATGTCTTGTACCGGAGCAACAGGCTGGGCTGAGAAAACCTCCCTGATATATTCAGGAAGGTATAAGGTTTCATTTACCAGTTCAGGAAGTCTTACTTTATTATAGAACTGATAATCCAGTCCGCGTGTCTGGTTGGATAATAGTCCATCATTAATCTGTTTTAAATAGCCCGAGAGCATACCCGGAGACCAGTTTAAGAAAACAGCCTGATTATAAAGTAAATTCAGTTGTTTCGATTTTGCAGCTCTTTTTGAATTGGACTGCTCAATAAGCGACATTTGTAAGCTGGTCAGTACATCCGGAAAAAGGGTAACTGTAGCCAGCGTGGTTTCTGCAAATTGCTTCGGGTTTTCGGATGGTGAAATCACCTTTAGTGCATAAACCAGGTTCAAATTTTTAAGGGTGTCAATTTGTTCACTGTAGCTGTCTAAATAAAAAAAAGAATAAGCCGTTGAGCGCTGATAACCCGCCAGCTCTTCTGGTTTAATAATTTTATAAGGTGTAATGGTCCAGGATTTTTTTATGGCTTCCTCAAATTTTTCAACAGATTTATATCCGGAATAAGGTAAAGTAAATAGCGTAGTTGTTTTCTTTAATTTTTCTATTTTATCCAGTGTTGTTGCCTCACTTCCAAAATATGATGTTTGCGCCAGACATGAAAAAGCAGGCAGTATCAATAAATGGATGATCAGATTTTTTTTCGTAAAAAGCATCGTTATGAAGGTTTGATTTGTATCCGTCTATTATAAGCATCTTTTAACAATTATTTTAAAATTTTCTATTGCAATAATAAAATACATTCATTAGCTTTGTTATGCAAGCATAATAAATTATTGAAATGAAACAACAGCAAACTATTGATTACCATGTGAAATTTGCATGGCAAAATATGTTTAACAAGTATAATCAGATGGCTTCCAGTTTTGGAATTACTCAGGCTATTGGTTATATGCTGATCAATATCAATGATGAAGAAGGTACTGCTGTTTCTAACCTGGCAGGGTTGCTTGGCGTAAAGGCAACCAGCCTGTCGCGGATGCTAAACAACATGGAAGATGCCAGCCTGATTTACAGAGAAACTTCTGTTGGTGATAAACGTTCGGTAAAAGTTTTTCTGACTGATTTTGGTAAAGAAAAGAAACACTTGGCTAAGGGGGTTGTTAGAAAATTTAATGAATATCTCGATGAACATTTTTCTAAAAAGGAAAAAGAGACTTTCATTAATCTGTTGATAAAATTAAATGATATAACTGTAGCATATACTGTTGATTAATAATTATGAAACGAAGCATAAATAAAGTTGCTGTTCTGGGTTCAGGAATCATGGGTTCGCGGATTGCATGCCATTTTGCCAATATTGGTGTAGAAGTTTTGCTTTTAGATATTGCCCCGAAAGAACTGTTACCAGAAGAACAGGCAAAAGGATTAACATTAGATAAACCGGCTGTTAAAAACCGGATTGTAAATACAGCCTTGCAAACGGCTGTCAAAACAAATCCATCACCAGTTTACACTAAAAAGGCACTGAATAAAATTAAAACCGGAAATTTTGATGATGATATGTCGAAAATTGCCGGCTTTGATTGGGTAATTGAGGTGGTGGTAGAAAATCTAGATATTAAGAAAAAGGTTTTCGAGCAGGTAGAACAATTTCGTAAACCTGGCACTTTAATCACTTCTAATACTTCAGGCATTCCTATTCACTTAATGGCTGAGGGCAGAAGTGAAGATTTTAAAGCGCATTTCTGCGGTACACATTTTTTTAATCCGCCCCGGTACCTAAAATTACTGGAGGTGATTCCAACGCCATATACCAAACCGGAAATTGTTGATTTTCTGATGCATTATGGCGATAAGTTTTTAGGTAAAACAACTGTTTTATGTAAAGATACGCCTGCATTTATTGCCAACCGCGTAGGGGTTTACTCCATTATGGCTTTACTCCACCTGGTTGAAAAGTTAGATCTGACAGTAGAAGAGGTTGATAAATTTACAGGTCCGGCTTTGGGCAGACCAAAATCGGCCACCTTCCGTACATCGGATGTGGTGGGTTTGGATACCATGATTAAAGTAGCCAAAGGACTCTATGATAATTGTCCGGATGATAAAGCCCACGAATTATTTAAACTTCCTGCCTACGTGCAGAAAATGGAAGAGAACAAATGGCTGGGCGATAAAACCAAACAAGGTTTTTATAAGAAAACAAAAACGGCTGAAGGCAAAACAGAAATCCTCGCACTGGACTTAAAAACATTAGAATACAAACCTCAGCAAAAGGTTAAATCAGCTACGCTGGAGATGACCAAACCTGTTGAAAATCTTCCCGAACGCATGAAGATTTTTGCTAAGGGGAAAGATAAGGCAGGTGAGTTATTCCGCCATTCTTCTTTTGGATTATTTGAATATGTGTCTGATCGGATTCCGGAAATCTCTGATGAGTTGTATCGCATTGATGATGCCATGCGTGCGGGTTTCGGCTGGGAATTGGGGCCATTTGAACTTTGGGATGCTGTTGGCGTAAAAGAAGGTGTAGAAGGCATGGAGCAATATAGAAACAAAGCTGCGGCCTGGGTGCATGAAATGCTTGATGCAGGCAATACTTCCTTTTATAAAGTGGAAGCGGGTATCAAAAAGTATTATGATATTCCAACCAAATCTTATAAAGCCCTGCCTGGAACGGATGAGTTTATTATCCTGGATAACATCCGTGAAAATAAAACCCTTTGGAAAAACTCCGGTGTGTCCATCATCGATTTAGGGGATGGCATTTTGAATGTAGAGTTCCACACCAAAATGAATACCATTGGGGGCGATGTAATTTCAGGCATTAACAAAGCTATTGATATGGCTGAAAAAGACTATCGTGGTTTAGTAATCGGTAATGATGGTGCAAATTTCTCTGCCGGTGCAAACGTGGGCATGATCTTTATGATGGCGGTAGAGCAGGAGTGGGATGAACTGAATATGGCCATTCGCATGTTTCAGAATACGTCTATGCGCATCCGTTATTCCGCTATCCCGGTCGTGGTGGCACCGCATAACTTAACACTTGGCGGTGGCTGCGAGTTCAGCTTACATGCAGATCATGTTCAGTTATCCGCAGAAACTTATATGGGATTAGTAGAATTTGGTGTAGGCGTGATCCCTGGAGGAGGCGGTACAAAAGAATTTGCTTTACGTGCATCTGATGAATATAAAGATGATCAGATTGTCCAGAATGCTTTAAAAGAACGCTTCTTAACTATTGGAATGGCAAAAGTATCCACTTCAGGATATGAAGCTTATGAACTAGGGTATTTGCAAAAGGATAAATTTTCCATTTCGATGAACCGCAACCGTTTACTGGCCGATGCAAAAGCGAAAGCCATTGAACTGGCCGATGCCGGGTATACCAAACCCGTTCAAAGAACGGATATTAAAGTGCTTGGAAAGCAAGGCTTAGGGATTGTTTATGCCGGTGCAAATAGTATGTACGCCGGACATTACATTTCTGAGCATGATAAAAAAATCTCCGAAAAATTAGGTTACGTGATGTGTGGCGGGGATCTTTCATCGCCTACAGAGGTAAGTGAACAGTATTTACTGGATTTGGAAAGAGAAGCTTTTTTATCATTGGCGGGAGAACGGAAATCATTGGAAAGAATTCAATCTATTATAACCAAAGGCAAGCCGTTGAGGAATTAGTGTGAGAAAGGAGATTTGAGACGTTAGATTTGAGTTGATTCGGTCGTTAATTACACATATTAATACGATATGAATAATTTAAAAGAGTTGAAAATTTGGAATAAAGCTATTGATTTGGCGGTAGATGTTTACAAAGCTACTTCAACTTTTCCAACTGATGAACGTTTTGGTTTAATCAGTCAATCTCGAAGGGCTGCTGTCTCCATTCCGTCTAACATTGCCGAAGGTGCAGGGAGGAATTCAATTAAAGAATTCAATAATTTTTTAGGAATTGCGAATGGATCATCTAATGAATTGCAAACTCAATTAGTAATTGCTGGTAAACTCGCAATCCTTGAATCTAAAATTTTGGAACCATTACTTGCTCAAATAGATGAATTACAAAAAATGATTTATGGTTTTCAGCATATGCTGGAAAAGAAAATTAATAAAAAGACAGAGATATGAGACCCCAGATTTTAGAAGGTATCGGTCTCAAATCCAATGTCTCATATCTAGGATCTCAAAAAATAATAATCGATCTGAGTTTTGAATTTGGGCAGGTCTCAAATCTAAAGTCTCAGATCTCAAATCTTAAAAAATGGAAGCATATATTATAGCCGGATATCGTACAGCAGTGGGTAAAGCACCACGCGGCGTATTCCGTTTTACAAGAGCAGATGATCTCGCTGCAGAAGTGATCAGGGCTTTGGTGGCATCAGTTCCAAATTTAGATAAGGAACAAATTGATGATGTGATTGTAGGGAATGCCACACCAGAAGCTGAACAGGGCTTAAATATTGCCCGGATGATTTCGCTAATGGGTTTAGATACCGATAAAGTTCCCGGGGTTACCGTAAACCGTTATTGCGCATCAGGTTTAGATACCATCGCAACTGCCGTAGCGAAAATTAAGGCAGGAATGGCAGATTGTATCATTGCCGGCGGTGTGGAAGTAATGAGTGGAATGCCATTTGGTGGCTGGAAACTGGTTCCGAATGCGGAAGTAGCGAAAAATAATCCAGACTGGTATTGGGGAATGGGACTAACCGCTGAAGCCGTAGCTAAAGAATATAATGTGAGCCGTGAAGATCAGGATGCCTTTGCACTTAAATCTCATGAAAAGGCCATCCATGCCATTAAAAACGGACATTTAAAAGATGGAGTGCTGCCCATTACTGTAAATGAAAATTACCTGGATGAAAACCTGAAAAAGAAAACACGATCTTATGTTGTAGATACGGATGAAGGGCCCCGTGCAGATACCACTTTGGAAAAACTGGCAAAATTGAAACCCGTTTTCGATGCTGTGGGTAGTGTAACTGCAGGTAATTCATCTCAAACTTCAGATGGTGCAGCATTTGTTTTAGTGGTGTCTGAAAGGAAAATGAAAGAATTGAATGCAGAGCCGATTGCCAGATTAGTGAGTTATAGCGTAGCAGGTGTGCCACCAAGAATTATGGGTATCGGACCGATTGAAGCAATACCTAAAGCTTTAAAACAGGCCGGTTTAAATCAAAATGAGATTGACCTGATTGAACTGAATGAAGCTTTCTCTTCGCAATCACTGGCCATTATCAGAACACTGGATTTGAATCCGGACATTATTAACGTAAATGGTGGCGCTATTGCTTTGGGCCATCCGCTGGGATGCACCGGAGCAAAACTAACCGTTCAGATGATGAATGAATTGAAACGGCAAAATAAGAAATATGGTATGGTAACCATGTGCGTAGGTACGGGACAGGGGGCAGCAGGTATTTTTGAACTTTTATAGACTTGAGAAGCCAGATATGAGATTTGAGACAGCAAGTGTAATCAAGAAAACTAGAGTCTCAAATCTTATGTCTCCCATCTCACATCTTGAAATATTATGAATTGACTTTGAGTTGAGCTGGTCTCACATCTCAAATCTCATTTCTCAAATCTCATAACAATGGAAACAACTGAAAAAAAAACGATTAAAGGCGGCGAATTCTTAATAAAAGAAACCGTTTATCAGGATGTATTTATCCCTGAAGAATTTGATGAAGAACAACAGATGATTGCGCAAACGTGTCGCGATTTTCTGGAGGCAGAAGTTTATCCGAATTTAGATAAAATCGATAAGCAGGAAGACCCTGAATTAATGCCAGCATTGCTGACTAAAGCAGGTGAATTAGGTATTCTTGGCGTCTCTGTTCCGGAAGAATACGGCGGTTTTGGCAAGAACTTTAACACTTCCATGTTGGTTGCTGATGTGGTTGGTGCCGGTCACTCTTTTGCTGTGGCACTTTCAGCACATACAGGTATCGGAACTTTGCCTATCCTCTATTATGGTAATGAAGAACAAAAAGCGAAATATATTCCGAAATTAGGATCTGGTGAGTGGAAAGCCGCTTATTGCTTAACGGAACCCAATTCAGGATCGGATGCAAATTCCGGTAAAACAAAAGCAAAATTGAGTGATGATGGCAAACATTATATCATCAACGGACAAAAAATGTGGATTACCAATGGTGGTTTTGCAGACATTTTTATCGTTTTTGCCAAGATAGATGATGATAAAAATCTAACCGCATTTATCGTAGAGAAAGATTTCGGTGGCATCACCATGAATCCTGAAGAGCATAAGATGGGAATCAAGGGTTCATCAACCCGCCAGGTTTTCTTTAATGATTGTCCTGTGCCTGTTGAGAACATGCTGAGCGATCGGGAAAATGGGTTCAAAATTGCTGTAAACATTTTAAACATCGGCCGGATTAAGTTATCGGCAGCGGCAATCGGGGCTTCTAAAGCAACATTAAATACAGCTATTAATTACTCGAATGAACGCAGTCAGTTTGGCCGCCCCATTTCAAAATACGGTGCCATTCGCTTCAAAATTGCTGAGATTGCATCAAAATTATATGCCGTTGATGCGGCAAATTACAGGGCCGGACAAAATATAGATGATACTTATGATCAATTGGTTGCCGGGGGAATGGAATCTGGTAAAGCGAGGTTAAAATCAGTAGAGCAGTTTGCGGTTGAATGTGCGATTTTAAAAGTTTGGGGCTCTGAAGCACTGGATTATACAGTTGATGAAGGCGTTCAGATTTATGGTGGGATGGGCTTTAGTGCCGATGCACCAATGGATAGAGCCTATCGCGATGCCCGGATCAACCGGATTTTTGAAGGAACGAATGAAATTAACCGCCTGTTAACGGTTGACATGATGTTGAAGCGGGCCATGAAGGGAGAACTTGATTTGATGGGCCCGGCTACAGCCGTGGCAGCCGAATTAATGAGCATCCCTGATTTCGGCGAAGAAGACACTACGTTATTTGCGGCGGAGAAAAAGGTATTGGCTAACCTTAAAAAAGCAACTTTAATGGTTGCTGGTGCGGCCGTTCAAAAACTCATGATGACTTTAAGCAAAGAGCAGGAAATTCTGATGAATATTGCTGATATGGCAGGTTATGTTTATGTGCTGGAATCTGCTTTGCTTAGAACAGAAAAATTAGTAGCAACCAGGGGCGAGGAAGCCGCAGCTGGTCAGTTAGATTTACTCCGGATTTATATGGTCGAAGCAGTTGATGGTGTAGCTAAAGCAGGTAAAGAGGCACTTTGGGCCTTCGCAGAAGGTGATGAGCAAAGGATGATGTTGGTTGGGCTTCGCAGGTTTACCAAAGTAGAACCTTTCAATGTGAAGGATGCGCGTCAGCGGGTAGCGCAGCAGTTAATCGAAGCCAATAAGTACATCTTTTAGCCATAAAGGTTAAAGTTATATAGGTTTAAGATTCGGGTGTATGTGCCAGAATCTTAAACCTTTTTTTATGTTCTTTACTTTTGCAAAGTAGTAAAAGGATGATCAATAAAAATTAATTGCGAATAGGAATTCGAAAGCCTATTTTTGGAAATGATTAAAATGAAATACTTTACTTTTTTTATGCTGCTTGTTGTTATTGCGATTTCGTCTTGTAAAAAAGATGAAGATACAGATAAGCAGATCACTGATTTTATTGCTAAAAATAATATTCCAGCAACAAAAGATGCCTCTGGTTTATATTATCAAATTATCAAGCCTGGTACGGGAAGCTTTACTTATCCTGCCAATACCCGGATTACCATTAAATATGAAGGCCGGTTGTTAGATGGTAGTGTTTTTGACAATGGAGGAGGAAAAGAGCAAACTTTTGTACTTTCACAATTGATTCAGGGCTGGCAAATCGGCATTCCAAAAATTCAGAAAGGTGGTGAGATCAGGTTGATTATTCCACCAGGCCTTGGATATGGAGGCAATGCTGCAGGCTCCATTCCAGGAAATTCGGTTCTTGATTTTACCATACAACTTTCCAATACGCAATAAGCTTAAAGGCCAAAGCTGAAAGCTCAAAGACTGAGCGATAAGCGGATTAAAACAGATTCAATGCAAAAAGACAATCAAGACATGCTACACCCTGGTTTAGCAGGGTATTATATGCTCATTTTTCGATAGTGTATTTTAAGTTTAGTCTTTCAACGCCGCTTTTTGTTAAAATTGGTTAAAAATTGTTGCATCCATATTAAAAGCTTATTTTTGCCAATGATGCTTAAATTCAAATATTTAATATTGTTGGTATGCCTTATAGGTTGTTTTGCAGCCTGTAAAAAAAATGAGGCATTCGAAACGTATGATCCCTTACCCCAGTTTGCGGCAGATACCACGGCTATCAGGGCCTTTATCAAGACCAATAATATTCCGGCAATAAAGGATCCGTCAGGCGTTTTTTATCAGGTAATTGAACCTGGAACAGGTAGTGTAGCCTATACTACAAATACTCAGATTACAGCAGATTATGAGGGCAGATTACTGAATGGTACTATATTCGACGCATCTAAAGGCACACCAATTACATTTGCCTTAGGCCGGGTAATCGCCGGATGGCAGATAGGAATTCAAAAAATCCAAAAAGGAGGAAAAATCAGATTGATTATACCTTCCTATTATGCTTATGGAAATAGGGCACAGGGAGCGAGTATCCCTGCAAATGCTATACTCGATTTTAATATCACACTTACAGAAGTTACAAATTAAATGAACAAATTTACCAAACTTGGCCTTTGCTTAGGTTTATTGGCTACAGTACTTTTCAGCGCCTGCAAAAAAGAATATGACTCTATTGAAACGATTGATGGAGCTACTCTTCAATCTTATATCGCTAAAAATAATTTAACAAGCTCCATGATCCAGGATCCTGATAAAACGGGGTTTTATTATCAAGTCATTACAGCCGGAACAGGTTCTAACTTTAGAACGGCAGATTCTGTATTCTATAATTTAACAGTTAAATCTTTAACAAACGGAACAACTTATCTGCAGTCTCCATTAGTTGCTAATTTGAATAATCTTGTTGGTTATACGAACGTTCTAACTAATTCTTCACTGGCTACCTCCACCCATAATGGTAGTTATGATATTCCAGCAATTAGAACTGCAATACTTTCACTTAAACCAGGAGGAGTAGCTCGTATTTTATTGCCGTCGTATTTGGCATTTGGAAAGAATGGTGCCGGAACTATTCCATCAAATGAATTAATAGACCTCATTGTAACAACCTATCCATATCAACAGCAAGCATTATTAGATGATAATAGGATTACTACTTATCTAACAGCAAAAGGTTTAACTGCAACAAAAGATCCTAGCAGCATCTACTATATTGTGAATACCGTTGGTACTGGTGATGCCATTGCTGATGTGGAGAAAAGCACGGCTGTGATTAAATATACCGGGCGAACTTTAGATGGTACCGTTTTTGATTCTAATACTGACGGTACTTACTCTACAGGACTCGCTTCAGCTACTCCGGGAATAATTCAAGGTTGGAAAACGATGATACCTAAGTTTAAAGTAGGAGCAAAATTTAGAATTTTAGTTCCTTCTAATTTGGGTTATGGAAGATCAGGACATACTGGAAGTTTAGCTATAGTTCCTTCAAATGCTGTATTGGATTATGATATAGAGATTGTAAGCATTACAAATTAGCCAAGGCTTCCTTAAAAACTTTTAAAACCCTTTCTCTTGCGAATTTATGCTCAACTACTGGTTGGGCATTTTTTTTATTGAAAAATAATAGCTTTTATAATATTTCTTGAGATTAATTATTGCGATAGTCCGCTTTTATGTATGTTTGAGGCAGTAAGGGAAAAACTACAATATTTATATGAAAATAAACCAAAATTTAAGCCGTTTAATACTACTATCAGTATGTATAACTTTATTATTTTCCTGTAAAAAGGATGCTAACAAGGAAAACGTAACTGAAAAAACTTTATCGACTGCCGTTACTGTTGAAAATGGATATTTAAAATTTAGAGATCAAAAAGCATTTGATTCTCTACAAAACATTATTATTAATTATTCTCCTCAAGAGTTAGATCGTTGGGAAAAAGGTCTTATAGGATTTAATTCTTATAGAAGCACTTATCTTAAAGCGCAAAGAGAATATGATAATGTAAATAGTTCTGAGAATTTTAAACTTTTCAAAGCCAAATATGCCGATTTAATTACAATCAGACCTGACAGCTCATTAACTTATGGATTTGGCACGCCTTTTTCCGCAATCATTACAAATAATTCTGGAGAGTTAAAAATAGGTGATGAATTTAGAAAGTATACTAAAGAAAATAGTCTTATACTTTATACGGGTAACCATAAAAATGCATCCGAACTAAAAAATACATCTAATTTAACTATTCTGCCAGTTAAACGACTTTTGATGACCAACAAAAATGTTAAATCCCTTGCACCGCCACAGGGTAGTACAATGTTTAATAATGGAATGTTGTCTCAATATCTATTTTATAACGGAGACGGTAAAAGACGTTTGTATGTGGAACTATGGTATGAACATAATCAGCCAAATCTTGTGACCTATGGTTCATCTCGTTTCTATTTTGTTGTGTTACAAGAGTTAAAAAAAACATTTGGTGGATGGCGATCTAATGAAACTGATTACTATTCAAATGGAGTTGATCTGAGATTCACTAGTAATTTTAATCCTAATTCCCCAGGATCTAGCGTTATTTATTTTAATAGCAGTTTTAATGCTTTTCAAGGTGTAACAGGACCTATAATTTATAATATGCCATCATTCGCAGGGTCTGGCATTTCTATTACAGGAACTGGTAGGTTTACAACTGGTGGTGTTCCTGATGCTCCAGTTTTTGGTTACTAACTTAATGCTTCCTTAAAAACTTTTAAAACCCTTTCCCTTGCAAATTTATGCTCAACTATTGGTTGGGCATATTTTTTGGTGTCAAATTCTGGCACCCACTTCTTGATATATTCAAATTTAGGATCGAAACGCTTGGTTTGTAATTCCGGATTAAAGACTCTGAAATAGGGTGCTGCATCATTACCGGAGCCTGCTGCCCATTGCCAGCCACCCACATTACTCGCCATTTCATAATCCAATAGTTTACCTGCAAAATAAGCCTCGCCCCATCGCCAGTCAATCAGCAAGTGTTTGGAGAGAAAGCTTGCGGTTACCATGCGCACCCGGTTGTGCATCCAGCCGATTGTATTAAGTTGCCTCATCCCCGCATCAACAATTGGATATCCTGTATTTCCTTCACACCAGGCTTTAAATTCCTCTTCATTGTTGCGCCATTTTATTTTATCGTATTGTTTTTTAAAAGAATCATGAGCCGAATAAGGGAAATGCCACAAAATCATCATGTAAAACTCGCGCCAGGCCAGTTCTGATAACCAGACATTGGATTTTGCAGCTACGGCATCTTTAACCAATTTGCGAATGCTGATGGTTCCAAAGCGCAAATGTAAGCCAATACGGGTAGTTCCGGCGATAGCCGGATAATCCCGCTTTTTGGCATAATTATCCAGTTTACTTTTATATTCAATTTTCGGAAATTGCAGCTTACTTTTTTCAAAACCCATTTCCTTCAGGCTGGGTAAAGGCAGGTGTTTGGTTTCCAGCAGGTTTTTAATATATTTTTTAGTGGGATAGGCCTTTGTGTAAAATTCATTCAGTTTGGCTTGCCACTGTTTATAAAATGGCGTGAAGACTGTATAGGGTGTTTGATCTGCTTTTAAAATCTCACCCTTTTCAAAAATCACCTGATCTTTATAAGTCTTAAATTCAATATTTTCACTCCTTAAAAACTCCGCCATGTTATCATCCCGCTCGCGGGCATATGGTTCATAATCATGGTTGGTATACACTTCAGCAACATCATATTCTTTTAATATCTCCGGCCATACTTTTTCGGGCTTGCCATATTTCACCAATACATCCGATCCTTGTTTTTGAAGTGTGGTCTTTAAATCTTCAATAGTCTGATAAATAAAGGTAATCCGGGCGTCATCCTTTGCCAGTTGATCTAAAATATTTTGATCAAAAATGAAAAGTGGCAGAATCGGATGGGCGCCTTTCAGCGCATGGTATAAAGCGGCATTATCTTCCAGGCGTAAATCACGGCGGAACCAAAAGATACTAATTGTTTTCTTCATCTATTTGAAATTATGCTATCGGCTTTTTTTAGGCTATTTATGCTGGTATAGATTTGCCAATGCATCATCTAAATGGGTAAATTTAAATTTAAATCCTGCATCTAAAATTTTCTGCGCAGCGGTATTGTTGCTCATCATTACGGCTTCTGTACGCTCACCCATTAATAATTCTATCGCTTTTCTTGGAACTTTAACCGGCCAGAATGGCCGATGTAAATGCTTGGCAATCGCTTTGGTTAATCCTTCATTGGTAACCGGAAACGGGGCACAGGCATTATAGCTGCTTTCCATGTTGAAGTTTTCCAATGCATAAACATACATGGCTGCCATATCATCAATATGCAGCCAGGGTGTCCACTGTTTGCCGGTTCCTAAGGCAGCACCTGCAAATAAACGCACAGGTTTGTCGAGCTGAGGTAAAGCACCGCCTTTGGTACTGAAAACAATACCTGTACGAAGTTTTACAATGCGCAAACTTAGTTTTTTACCTTCATCTACAGCATCTTCCCACAGTTTACAACATTCTGCCAGGAAGCCGTAACCATTCTGACTTTCTTCAGTTAAAATCTCATCGCCACAATCTCCGTAAAAACCAACTGCTGATGCGGAGATAAAAGATTTTATTTGATGGTCAGGATTAGACTGTATAGCTTTATATATTAATTGAGTTGATTTTACCCGACTATCAATAATTTGTTTTTTTCGTTCTTTGGTCCATTTTTTCTCGGCTACCGGTTCTCCTGCTAAATGGATAATGGCATCAACACCAGTTAAGCATTGGGTATCAATTTCTCCTTTGTATACATCCCAGGTAAAATTATTTGGATCATCACTTTCTTTACGGGATAGTGTATTGACCTCATATCCCTGCGCTAACAGGTGTTTTTTGAGTGCAGTTCCTACAAGTCCGGTAGCGCCTGTAATCAGAATCTTTTTTGCCATGGTTTTAAAACACCAAACATGCGAAAGGGTTTTTTTTAAGGCTAAAGACTAAAAGTTACAAACCAGCAATAACTTTATTTTTTGGAGCTTTCACCGTATAGCTCAACTTAATGGTTTTGGTTTCATTGGGTGCAATTTTTAACTGCCAGGTAAGTAATCCGGTTTCCTTATTTACTTCAGCTCCTGAACTATCCAATAATTCAATTTCAACATCACTTTCGGTTGATAAGGGGTATTGATCTTTTAATGATAAATCAATCGCTTCTTTTTTGGTATTTCTGATTTTGATGAGATAGATAAACAACTGCTTTTTGTTAGACCCGATAAATTTAGTGCTGCTAAAATCTTCCTGCTTCTCTTTCGTGATGATAATTTTTTTGTCCTTACCCATGCTCAGGCTTAGCGTATCCTGAATATTTGCAGGGTTAATGTAAGATTTTCCGGTATAAGTGCCTTCAAAAATAATATTGGCATTTCCAGCCTGGAGATTTAATTTTTCCCAATTAGCCACGTCAGCCAGTAAGTAGGCATCTGTACTTAGTTTTGGTGCGGCATAATATTTATACCTCGCTGGTACTTCATATTCTTTAAATGAAACTGTATGTGGTTTATGATCACTGTTGACATCATAAGGAATATCGATATCAAACGTTACACCAAGTTGAGTTTCATTCACGGATGTATAGTTGTTTACGGTGGAAGGTGCGGGCATGGCTTGTTTTGCTAAAGAATTAGATCCCCTTACCACAATTTCATGAAGGCTATTATCGGCAACTTCTAAACCTGCTGCTCTACCCATTAATGCTTTTTGCGTTTGAGTGTAAGTAGATACAAACCAGGGGTTTAAAGTTGGTGCAGTAATATTATAATTCGGGTTTCCGGTAGATAAAGAAAGTTTCACTTTTTTCCAGTTTAAACCTGTGTTTTGGGTAATTGCGGCTTTATAAACGATACCCAGCGGTTTAGCTGTGCTGGTGGATTTAATATCGTAACTGGCTAACCAACTTGCATTTGGTGTAATATACGATATGTTATAATTGGCATCTGTATTGGTTTTCGCCATAAGTTGCAAAACCAACTGACCAAGCTGCTGGTCTGGATTATTTCTTAAAGCGGCAATCTGTTGCTGTAAAGCATCTAGTTTTTGGCTTTGTTTTTCTTCGGTAACGCTCAGGGTAGCTATTGCATTCCTCACTTCAGCATTTTTAGCTCTGTAATATTCTGCCAGTTTTATCAATTCAGTCACATTGGTTCCCGAAGCCGTGCCGCCTGATTTTCTGTTTTCATCCAATAATGCCAATGTTTGCTCTTCAATGGTTTTTGAATTTTTCGTCTTCATTAATGCCGCACTGATTAATTTTACACTATCACTTAATAACTTAACTGTGGGGTTTGCAGCATCAGTGTTCAGGAAATCTCGGTTAAACTGAACGGATAAAATGGTTACACCTGAAGAAACACCTACCTGAATAGAATTTTCATTCACCCGCCCGGAGATGTTATTGATCACGATTTCGGATGTTCCGGATGGAAGATTAACTGTTCCGGAGTGTGTAAGTTGTGCCCCGTTATTGTAAACCGTTACACTTTCTAAATTGGCTTTGGTTTTAATTTGTTGCTGTGCAAAAACACTTAATGGCAATAACAGGGTGATTAAAATTCGTTTCATTTTTCAGGCTTATGGGTGTGTATAATTCAATATTTAAATTGAAGATGAGTAATTTGCCTATATTCCATAACTGTGTATGTATATTGTTTACTGTGTGTAAAGAATTTGGCAGGTTTTTGATGCCAGAAAAAAATAAGATAAATTTGTGTTCGTCCGCTTAATTTCATTTCCAATAAAAGATGTCCAAAAAAATTTTAGTATGGTTTAGAAATGATCTTCGTTTGCATGATAATGAATTGCTGGTGGAGGCAATTGCTAAGTCAGATTCAATTTTACCTGTTTATATTTTAGATCCCCGTCAGTTCGGAGAAACCAAGTACGGTACACTGAAAACGGGCAGTGTCAGGGCACAGTTTTTATTAGAAAGTGTACTCGGATTAAGAAGTGCGCTGAAGCAGATTGGGGGGAATTTGTTAATTGCGACAGGCAGCCCGGAAGAGCTCATCCCTCAGTTGATTCAGGAATATGAAATTTCTGAAGTGTATCACCATAGGGAAGTGGCTAGAGAAGAAACCCATGTTTCTACGCTGGTAGAAAATGCCCTTTGGAAATTACGCATCAACCTCAAGCATTTTATCGGTCACACCTTATACAATAAGGAAGATTTACCCTTCCCCATCAAAGATATTCCTGATGCTTTTAACCAGTTTAAGAAAAAGATTGAACGTGATTCCATGATCAAGCCCTGCTTTCCTTCTCCCGACCGGATTAACGTTGCAGAGGTAATTGACTGGGGAACTTTACCTTCTCTGGAAGAACTGGGATTGTCTCAGCAGCAACAAGATCAGCGTTCAGATTTCGAATTTGCGGGTGGTGAATCTGCAGGATTAGTGCATTTGCAAAAGGTTATTGTAGCCATGCAGCAGGCAGCAACCACTAAAAATCTGATTTTAGTTTCTAAACTTTCCGCCTGGCTGGCCATGGGTTGCTTATCTCCCCGTAAGGTGTATTGGGAAATAAAAAAAATGGAAGGAATGCCCAATACCAAGGCTATGTTTAACCACATTTTACTGGGGTTACTCTGGCGGGATTATTTTCGTTTTATGTTCAAAAAATATGGCAATACCTTTTTTAATCCAAATGGTTTTGGAAGCCAGGGTTTGGTGGACGTAGAAAATGAACAGGAAAATTTTAATAAATGGCGAGGCGGCCAGACTGGCTTTGCTGTTGTAGATGCAGTAATGACAGAATTAAACCAAACTGGTTTTATCTCCAATATTGCGAGACAGACAGCTGCACTTTACTTGATTAATAATTTGGAAGTGAGCTGGGTTTTTGGAGCTGCATATTTTGAAGAAAAATTGATTGATTATAACCCGGCAAGTAACTGGGGCAACTGGGCAAATGTTGCAGGTGTAGGCAATGACCAGAAATCAAAAAGTGTATTTGACCTGGATAAAAATATTAAAAACTTAGATCCCAAAGGGAATTATGCTTTAACCTGGGCTTCGGAATAGAATGATTGAATTCAATAATTATTGAGAGAATGAATAAGTGATAGAATTATTGAATGGTTCTTTGTTCACGTCATTTAATCATTCTATCACTTATTCATTCATTCATTCCCTCACTCACTCATTCATTTTTCATTCTCTCATTCAATTGCGAATACTGGCCTGGGTTTTGCTTTATGCTTTAACTAAAAATTTCTTTAATTCATCCAGCGTTAATTTTGCTGAATGTCAGAATGTTTCTAAATATATTTTTTTGTGCAATTAATCCAGTTTTTTGCCATTTATATAAGGTAAAATTCTAATTTTGTAATGCTTATAGTAATCAGTTAATAATGGATAGTTTATCTTATCTCAACGGCGCTAACGCCGAATATGTAGATTCTTTATATCAATCGTATCAGCAAGATCCTGAATCAGTTGAGTTTGGTTGGCAAAAGTTTTTTGAAGGTTTCGATTTCGGGCGGAGTGCTGAAACTTCAGCCATTAACGTAGAAACCCCTGAACAGTTCTTAAAAGAGGTTAGTGTTTTAAACCTGATTGACGGATACAGAAGCCGTGGTCACTTATTTACACATACCAATCCTGTTCGCGAAAGACGCAAGCATTTACCAACTTTAGATCTTTCAAACTTTGGCCTTTCTGATGCCGATCTGGAAACAGTTTTCAATTCAGGGGTTGAAATCGGGATTGGCGCAGCAAAATTAAAAGATATTGTTGCTTTTCTGAAACAAACCTACACCAGCTCTATCGGGGCAGAATATAAATTTTTACGTACACCGGAAGTGTTGAACTGGATTCAGCAAAAGATGGAAAGTGCCCGTAATACGCCAAGTTTCTCTATTGATGAGAAGAAGCGTATTCTGAAAAAATTAAATGAGGCGGTAAGTTTTGAAAACTTTCTTGGGACTAAATTTTTAGGACAAAAACGTTTTTCTTTAGAAGGCGCAGAGGCTTTAATTCCGGCATTGGATTCTGTTATTGAAAAAGGTGCAGATTTAGGAATTGAAGAATTTGTAATTGGTATGGCGCACCGCGGTCGTTTGAACGTACTGGCGAACATCATGCAAAAAACCTATAAAGATATTTTTGCAGAATTTGAAGGCAAAAGCTATAATCCTGACACCCCATTTGGAGGTGACGTAAAATATCACTTAGGTTACTCTACAGATGTTACTACCGTTACCGGAAAAAGTGTACACTTAAGTCTTTGCCCAAACCCATCACACCTAGAAACCGTTGACGGTGTGGTAGAAGGCATGAGCCGCTCAAAAATTGATTTCAAATATGGTGGCGATAACAGCCGGTTGGCACCTATTTTAATTCATGGTGATGCTTCAGTAGCTGGCCAGGGAATTGTATATGAAGTGATTCAGATGGCAGGCCTTGAAGGTTATAAAACAGGTGGAACCATTCACCTGGTAATTAATAACCAGATCGGCTTTACCACCAATTATAAAGATGCACGTACGAGTACATACTGTACGGATATTGCTAAAGTAACATTGTCACCAGTTTTTCATGTAAACGGTGATGATCCTGAAGCTTTGGTTTACGCCATTAATCTGGCGATGGAATATCGTCAGAAATACAAGAACGATGTGTTTATTGATATTTTATGTTACCGTCGTTTCGGGCACAATGAATCTGATGAACCTAAATTTACACAGCCTCTGTTGTATAAAACCATCGAAAAACACCCTAACCCAAGGGAAATTTATATTGAACAATTAACTAAAGAAGGTAAACTGGAAGCTGGACTGGCCAAGGAAATGGAAAAAGATTTCCGTGGTATTTTACAGGAACGCTTAAACGAAGCCAAAGAATTTGTTGCAAGTAAGGATGAAGTTAAATTTGGTGGTGCCTGGGCAGATTTGCGGATGGCGACACCAAAAGATTTCGAAACCTCTCCTGTTACGGCGGTAAAAAAATCAACTTTACTGGAAATAGGTAAACGCATCACCACTTTACCATCAGATAAAAAATTCTTCAAAAAAATTGAAAAACTTTTTGCTGAACGTACAAAGATGGTTAATGAAACCCATGTTTTCGATTGGGCAATGGGCGAGCAACTGGCTTACGGTACTTTGTTATCAGAGGGCAAGCGTGTTCGTTTAAGTGGTCAGGATGTTGAGCGTGGTACTTTTTCACACCGTCATGCAGTTTTAACGCTTGAAGATAGTGAGGAAGAATATGTACCATTGGCAAACATTTCAGATCAGCAGGCACCATTTGATATTTATAATTCCCACTTATCAGAATATGGTGTTTTAGGTTTTGAGTACGGCTATGCAATGGCTAATCCTAATGCTTTAACCATCTGGGAGGCGCAGTTTGGCGATTTCTTTAACGGCGCACAAATTGTAGTCGATCAATATATTGCCAGTGCAGAAACCAAATGGCAACGTGAAAATGGTTTAGTCATGTTATTGCCACATGGTTACGAAGGGCAGGGACCTGAGCATTCATCAGCACGTATCGAGCGTTTTATGGAGCTTTGTGCTGATTATAACATGCAGGTGGTTAATTGTACTACTCCTGCTAACTTTTTCCACGTACTACGTCGCCAGTTTAAACGCGATTTCCGGAAACCTTTAGTAGTTTTCTCTCCAAAAAGCTTATTGCGTCATCCATCTTGTGTTTCTAAATTAGAAGCGTTTACTGATGGTGGATTTAAAGAGGTGATTGATGATGTAAATGTAAAGGTAGATGAGGTCACCCGTATTGTTTTCTGTAGTGGTAAGATTTATTACGAACTATTGGAAAAACAACAAACTGATCAGGTAAAACATGTTGCTATTATTCGTGTAGAGCAATTATACCCAACACCAGTTGATCAGATGGAAGCTATCAAGGCAAAATATAAAAATGCAAACGAAATTTTCTGGGTACAGGAAGAACCAGAAAACATGGGGGCATGGCCATATCTGTTCCGCAAATTGTACAAAACAGGCTTAAAAGGTATTGATGTGATTTCAAGAAAAGAGAGCAGTAGTACCGCAACAGGTTTCGCTAAACAACATGCCAACCAACAAACCTATATTTTAGCGAAGGCTTTAGAGGTTTCTGTAAAGGAAGAAGAAGTTAAAGATGAAACAAAAAAGGCCAGTAAAAAATTAGCTGAAGCAGACTAAGGTTTAAGGTAAAAAAGTATAAGGCTGAAGGTTGTAAATTTAAAATATCCCAACTTTCAATCTTAAAACAGATAACAACAAAAATTACAATTTTAAAAATATGAGTTTAGAGATCAAAGTTCCACCGGTTGGTGAGTCGATAACAGAAGTTGTTTTATCACGTTGGATAAAGAACGATGGCGATGTTGTGGAGATGGACGAAGTTATTGCGGAGTTAGAATCAGACAAAGCTACTTTCGAATTGACCGCAGAACAAGCTGGAACTTTAAAAACCATAGCCGCTGAAGGTGATACATTAGCCATTGGCGCAGTTGTTTGTAATATTGAAGATGGTGGTGCTGCTGCCAGTCCTAAGCAGGAAGGTGAAAGCCCTAAAGCTGATGCACCTGCGCCAGCTGCAGAAGCAACAAAGACTGAAGGCTCACAACAGGTGAATAAAGACTCTTATGCTAGCGGAACACCTTCTCCTGCTGCGGGAAAAATACTTGCAGAAAAAGGGATTGATACTGCTGCTGTAAAAGGTACAGGTGTTGATGGCCGTATTACTAAAGATGACGCGGTAAAAGCGGAAGCTGGTAAAAAACCGGAAGCGCCTAAAGCTGCTGCTGCGCCCGTTGCCGCTACTCCTGCAGGTGCTCGTGCTGAGCGTCGTGAGAAAATGTCTCCTCTGCGCAGAACCGTTGCAAAACGTTTGGTTGCAGTTAAAAATGAAACGGCCATGTTAACCACTTTCAATGAGGTGAACATGAAGCCGATTATGGATTTACGTGGAAAATATAAAGATCAGTTTAAAGAAAAATTTGGTGTAGGCTTAGGCTTTATGAGTTTTTTCACTAAAGCGGTTACCGTAGCATTAAAAGAATTTCCGGCTGTAAATGGTCGCATTGAAGGTGAAGAATTGATTTATAACGATTTTGCTGATATCTCTATTGCTGTTTCCGCTCCAAAAGGTTTAGTTGTTCCGGTTATCCGCAACGCTGAAAGTATGTCGCTTGCAGAAATTGAGAAATCAGTTTTAACCTTGGCCTTGAAAGCACGCGATAGTAAATTAACCATCGAAGAAATGACTGGTGGAACTTTTACCATCACCAATGGTGGTGTATTTGGTTCAATGATGTCAACTCCGATTATTAATGCCCCACAATCTGCTATTTTAGGCATGCACAATATTGTGGAGCGTCCGGTTGCTGAAAAAGGTGAGGTGGTGATTCGCCCAATGATGTATGTTGCGTTATCTTATGACCATAGAATTATCGACGGACGTGAGTCTGTAGGTTTTCTGGTTCGGGTGAAACAACTATTGGAAGATCCAGCCAGGTTATTATTGGGTGTTTAATCCTTAATTCCTTCAAAGGGAATTGATATATACGAGAAGCCTTCGATTTTTTTCAATCGAAGGCTTTTTTATTGAGGTAACCGAGCTTTTAAATGCCATGTCAATACAATTGCCCTTGAAATAGGTACAACTCAGGAATCTTTAAGAGTTACTCATGTTTACATAAGCTCAGGTCCGTTTAGGACGAGTTTAGAAGTGCTTCATAAGCATTTCCGCTCAAACCCAGCAACTTTGCAAAGGCCGGTTCTGTTTTGTAACCCTGCTTTTTTAAATCAATGATTTTTAGTCTGAACTCCTCACCATTTTCCAGCAGTAATTGATGTTCGATTACCATGTGGCGATAGGCATTTTGTTCAGTAGCAGGAATATTCTGACCAAAGATTTCGATTTCAAAATCTTCTAAAAAGAAATTTACCTTAAGCGCGTTTAAGGCTTGGTTTTCAGAAATGCTAAAGCCCCTCTCTCCTTGAAAATGAGTTAACAAAGTATGCTTAAATTTTTCTTTATCCTGAACATCGCAAATGATGTCTAAATCACTGTTTTGAATGTCGATGTTGATTGGTATGGTTCCAACCAAAACAGGTGTAAACTCCGCCAGTTTCTCCAGTATGCTATTTTTGGTTAAAACCTGATAAGCACTTTGTTGCTTTGGATTTCCTGATTTTAAATAAGACAGGTTAAGAAAATTTATCATTTTTGGGCACCCTTTCTGGATTTAAAGTTGACAAATTCTTTTCTATTATGGCATTAAAGTTGTCAACTTAATCAATAAACAAAAAAGCCCATTTCGGTAAAGAAACGGGCCTGTAATTATTTAAAGCTATTACTATCCCTATGATAGTTTTCAATTGTAAGCTGTAAATTAACAATCTTAATTGGCTTAATCTTCCACAATCTCACTGTTAATACTTACTTCATCCTTCACATCTTCTTTAAAGTAGTTTTTCTGAAAGATCAAGATGAGAATCACTCCGACTGAAATCGCAGCATCTGCAAGGTTAAAAACGGGTCTGAAGAAGATGAATTCATCTCCTCCCCAAATCGGAATCCAGCTCGGGAAGTGTCCTTCAGCGATTGGAAAATAAAGCATATCTACCACTCTGCCATGGAACCACGTTTCGTAGCCATAAATTTTTCCATAAAAAACCGAGTCGATGATATTTCCTACAGCACCAGCAAAAATCAGTGCAACATTTAAGATTAAACCCCGGTGGTATTTATGCTTAATTAAATAATGAAGTCCATATCCGATACCAGCAACGGCAGCAATGCGAAACAATGATAAGGCAAGCTTACCAAATTCTCCACCAAACTCCATACCGAAGGCCATTCCATTATTTTCAGTAAAATGGATAATGAACCATTTACCTATAATATTAAACTCCTGGCCGAGATACATGTTGGTTTTAATCCAGGTTTTTAATACCTGGTCGGCAAGTAAAACCAGAAAGATAAGAAGTAAAGGTTTTGTATAGCCTTTCATTAACTTTGTTTTAATTTGGCTTCCATGCTCAAAGTAGCATGAGGAACTGCGCGTAGACGTTCTTTCTGAATTAATTTGCCAGTTTCACGGCAAATACCATAAGTTTTATTTTCAATTCTAACCAATGCATTCTCCAGGTTATCAATAAATTTTTTCTGACGGGCAGCCAACTGATTGATTTGTTCCTTCTCCATTGTTGCAGAACCATCTTCCAACGTTTTATAGGCTCCGGAAGTATCTTCAGTGCCATTTGCATTAGGATTGCTCAAAGATGAAGTTAAGGCATTAAGTTCTTCTTTAGAACTGCGTAATTTATCTTGAATAAGCTCTTTAAATTCCTGAAGTTCACTGTCTGAGTAGCGTGTTTTGTTACTGTTTTCCATGTTTTTAATTTAGTTTTCTAATATATGGATTTATATTTTAGTTACTGAAATGCTTAATTCAACATCATCTATAGTGATTTTGTTTTCAGCTAAGCCAGTATCCGTCAATTCAAATTCATCGGCCAAAATTTCAGCGCAAATGTAGGCCTTGTTTTTAGCAACTGCTATAGCAATAAGGTTATCATTTTGTAAAGACACTTTAATCCGATCCGTTACTTCAAAGTTTAATTCCTTGCGTAAATTCTGGATTCTATTGACCAGTTCACGCGAGAGTCCTTCATGTTTCAACTCTTCAGAAATCGTCACATCTAAAGCTACTGTCAAGTTGCCCATGTTGGTTACCTGCCAGCCCGGAATATCTTCAGCAAAAACTTCCACATCATCATTTAAATCGATCGCATGCTGAATATTATCACTTCCAAAAACATTCAGGTAACCATCAACCTCCAGACGTTGGATATCATCCTGGGTCATGTTTTCTAAAGCCGCTTTTACGATGCTCATGTCTTTACCAACTTTTTTACCTAAGGATTTAAAGTTAGGCTTTAACTTTTTCTTCACAATGCCATGCGTATCGGTAATGAATTCGATATGCTTTACATTGGTTTCAGAAAGGATATAATCAGCAACTTTTGATATTTTACGCTCGAAATCTCCATTTAAAGATGGGATTAAGATTTTCGCTAATGGCTGACGAACATTGATGCTTGATTTTTTACGCAATGATAAAACCATCGAAGAAATATTCTGGGCGTAAACCATACGTTCATTTAAATCATGATCAATCAAACTTTGGTCTGCTTCATTCCATAAGGTTAAATGCACCGATTGTTCTGCGTATGCGTCCGTAACGGTCAGGTTTCTGTATAGCCAATCTGCAAAGAATGGAGCTACGGGGCTCATTAATTGCGACAAAGTTTCCAAACAGGTGTAAAGTGTTTCATAAGCAGCACGTTTATCATCTGTCATTTCACCCTTCCAGAAACGGCGGCGGCTTAACCTGATGTACCAGTTGCTTAAATGCTCATCTACAAAAGTTTGGATAGCTCTTGATGCTTTGGTAGGCTCATAAGTATTATAAGCCTCATCTACTTCGCTGATCAGGTTTTGCAACAGCGATAAAATCCAACGGTCTAACTCTGTTCTTTCTGCTACTTTGCTCAAGTTATTTTTGTCGATCTCAAATTTATCGATGTTGGCATATAAAGCAAAAAAGGCATAAGTATTATACAGTGTACCGAAGAATTTCCGGCGCACTTCATCCAATCCTTCCAAACTGAATTTCAGGTTATCCCATGGGGATGCATTGCTGATCATGTACCAGCGTGTTGCATCGGCACTGTAGGTTTCGATAGTACTGAACGGATCAACGGCATTGCCTAAACGTTTAGACATTTTGTTGCCATTCTTATCTAGTACTAATCCATTTGAAACTACATTTTTAAAAGCAACACCCGGATTACCAGTTTTAGCATTTACTTCCTTAATTTCATCACTGGCTTCACTTAACATTACGGCAAGGGCATGTAAAGTAAAGAACCAGCCTCTGGTTTGGTCAACACCTTCTGCTATGAAATCGGCAGCATAAGCATTTGCAAATTCATCTTTATTTTCGAAAGGGAAATGCCATTGTGCATAAGGCATGGCACCGCTATCAAACCAAACATCGATCAGGTCAGTTTCGCGCATCATTTTTTCACCTGTTGATGAAGTTAGAATCACGTCATCAACATATGGGCGGTGCATATCTTGCAACTCAAAACCTGCAGGCATCAAGCCAGCTTCAATAGATTTTGCGATTTCAATGTTTAATTCCGAGATAGAACCGATACATTTCTCTTCCAGGCCATCGGCGGTGCGCCAGATGGGTAGGGGAGTTCCCCAATAACGGGAGCGTGATAAATTCCAGTCAACCAGATTTTCCAACCAGTTGCCAAAACGACCTGTTCCGGTAGATTCTGGTTTCCAGTTGATGGTTTTGTTCAGTTCCACCATTTTATCTTTTACAGCGGTGGTTTTGATGAACCAGCTGTCTAATGGATAGTATAAAACTGGTTTATCCGTTCTCCAGCAGTGTGGATAGGTGTGGACGTATTTTTCTACCTTGAAAGCTTTGTTTTCTTCTTTCAGCTGGATGGCCAACTCTACATCAACAGATTTTTCAGGAGCCTCGCCATCTTTATAGTATTCGTTCTTAACGTATTTACCGCCATAGTTGCCACCTAAAGAAGCGATAAATTTTCCCTGTAAATCCACTAATGGAACAGCATTTCCCTTTTCATCCAATACCAGCATAGGCGGTATTTCCGGAGTAGCCAGTTTGGCTACACGCGCATCATCAGCACCAAAAGTAGGTGCCGTGTGCACAATACCCGTACCATCTTCGGTGGTGACGAAATCTCCTGATATGACGCGGAAAGCATTTTCAGCATTTTGGTATGGCAATGCATAAGGCAATAATTGCTCGTATTTTATACCTACTAAATCCGACCCAGCAAATTCTCCCAAAATGGTATAGGGGATTTTTTTATCGTCAGCTTTGAAGTTGTTGAAGTCTTCTTCACTTTCTGATAAAAAGTATTTTCCGGCAAATTGTTTCCCTACCAGTGCTTTAGCTAAAATGACCTGAATAGGTTCAAAGGTATATTGATTGAACGTTTTAACCAGGACGTAATCAATTTTCGGTCCTACCGTTAATGCTGTATTACTTGGTAAAGTCCATGGCGTAGTGGTCCAGGCTAAAAAGTGAATGGTGCCAAAAGCCTTTAAAGCCTCTGGTAATGTTTCATTAATGACCTTAAACTGCGCCACAATTGTAGTGTCGCTTACATCTTTATACGTACCTGGCTGGTTTAGCTCATGCGAACTTAAACCTGTTCCCGCAGCAGGCGAATAAGGCTGAACGGTGTAACCCTTGTATAAAAATCCTTTATTGTAAAGTTGCTTTAAGATCCACCAAAGGGTTTCAATATAATTATTTTCATATGTGATGTACGGATTTTCAAGATCAACCCAATAACCCATTTTTTCGGTCAGGTCGTTCCAAACATCAGTATAACGCATCACCTCTTCTTTACAGGCTGCATTATAATCATCAACACTGATTTTTTTGCCAATATCTTCTTTAGTGATTCCTAATTTTTTTTCTACGGCAAGTTCAATTGGTAAACCATGCGTATCCCAACCGCCTTTACGTTTTACCTGATAGCCCTTTAGGGTTTTATAGCGACAAAAAATATCCTTAATTGCACGTGCCATTACGTGGTGAATCCCCGGCATGCCATTGGCCGACGGCGGACCCTCGTAAAAGGTAAACGGATTAGATTTCGGACGGGAAGAAATGCTCTTCTCAAAGATGTTTTCCTTTTTCCAGAAATCCAGTATTTCCTGTCCTATTTTGGCCAGTTCCAATTGTTTAAATTCGCTATACATCAATCAAGTACCTCAAAAAATTAAGGATGCAAAGTTAAAGTTTTTCACTCAAATTTGGTAGTTTTGATGTAAATACTTTAATGCAAAATGGCTTAATATTCTTTATGCATGATGTTCATTAGCATCAGAAACCTTCATTGTTACATCAACAAGTGCTTTAAAATAAACGAAGTTAGATTTGTTTATTTTAGTAACTTTTAGAACCAACAGGAATAATTTCTGTTCTATTTATAATATCGATTCAAATTTAAGTTCTGATGATAAAATTATTAAAACTACAAAAAGCCGTTCTGGTATTGATTGCAGGCGTGATTTCCTATATACTTTATCGCACATTAGATGCATATGATGTGGAGGGTGCCAGATATCTGCAAATTATTGCCGGTATTTTAGTGATGATAGGTGCATTATGGATGTTATACCCAATACTTTTTGCCAAAAAAGACCGGGATGGAAATGCAGAAATTATCACTGACCCTACCGTAGAAGTATCTGTTGATGAGGAAGAAGAAAAAAACAATAAGGATTAAAGTTTTATGGATTTAAATCTTTTCTCACCTTCTTTTTATCCAACCATAAAACCAATGCCGGTAATAAGGTGAGGTTAAATAGCAATGCCACAAATAAGGTGATAGACAGCAACAGGCCTAAAATTACGGTTCCTCCAAAGGTGGAAGCTGTGAAAATTCCAAATCCAAAAAAGAGAATCAGCGCAATATGCGTCATACTTACGCCGGTTTCGGTGATGGTATCTTTAATCACTCTCGGAACAGAAAAATTGGTCAGGTTGATTTCTTGCTGATAACGGGTAAGGAAATAGATGGTTTGATCAGAAGCCAGTCCGAATGCGATGGTGAAAATCAGAATCGTTGATGGCTTTAACGAAATGTCAAAGTAACCCATGATTCCGGCGGTAATAATTAAAGGAACGATGTTTGGAAGCAATGAAATAAACATAATGCCTAAACTCTTAAATTGCGCTAAACGTAAAAGTGAAATTAAAATAATCGCCAAGCCAATGCTTTCAAAAAGATGTTTCAGCATATAATCTGTTCCTTTCGAAAAAATTACGCTTGAGCCAGTAAGCTCCACATCAAATTTATTTGGTGGTAAAATACTATCAATACGGGGCTTTAATTCAGCCATGATAGCATCGAGGCGTTTGGAGCCTACATCAGCCATTTGAAAACTGATTCTGGTGCTTTGATTGCCTTTACTGATAAAATTGGTTAGTAAATTTGAATTTCCTTTTCCACCATTAGCAATATACGCCAGAATGAAGTTTTTCTCCAGGTTATCTGGTAATCGGAAAAACGTTGAATCATTATTGTAAAAAGCCTGAGTAGCATATTTTAAACCCATATTAACCGAAATAGACCGGGAGAACTCTGGGTAGGCAGCAATCATTTTTTCCATTTTCTCCATTCTTTTTAAGTTGATTAAATTAAATACACCATTCTTTTTCTTCGTATCAACACTTACTTCTAAAGGCAAAATTCCTTCAAAATTTTTCTCAAAAAACTTTAAATCGGTTAAGATCTCGGAATTCTTAGGCAAATCATCAACCACGTAGCCATTTACATTAATTTTAAATACCCCAATAATAGCAATAATGGAGATCACGATGGTGGCCAGGTAAATCAGGCTGCTTCGCTGTTGAACCAGGTTATCGGTTTTAATTAATAATTTATGGAGAAAACCTTCCTCAACATGTGTTTGAGCTTTTAATTTCGGTGCGGGCAGGTAGCTGAAAATAATCGGAATTAAACACAGGCACATGAACCAGGTGATCATCACATTAATGGATGCCACGCTGCCAAATTGCATCAATAATTCACTTCCTGTAAAATAGAGCACGCCAAAACCAATTGCCGCCGTAATATTCGCGATGAGTGTAGTCACCGCAATTTTTTCGATGGTAATGCTTAAAGCCCGCTGTTTATCTCCATCTTTTCTCAATTCATTCTGGTATTTATTTAACAGTAAAATGCTGTTTGGAATGCCAATGATCACGATAAGTGGTGGAATTAATCCCGTTAAAATGGTAAGTTCAAATCCAAATAAAACCAGTGCTCCGATGCTCCAGATCACACCCATGATGACCACCAGGATAGGGAAAAACACGGCGTAAAACCTTTTGAAAAAGAACAGGAGAATTGCTGCTGAAACCAAAATAGATAAGCCCAGAAAGAGCACAAACTCATTGCTTACCAATTTACTTACGGCAGTTCTGATATATGGTAAACCCGAAATATGAACATGGATGCCGGTTTTTTTCTGAAAGGCCTTTGCTTTTTCCTCAATCTGTTTTAATATAGGATTTCGCGCAGCCGTATTTAATATTTTTGTATCGAAAGTAATGGCCATTAGCGTGGTATTCTGTTTATTGTAAACAAGGCCTTCAAAAAATGGTGTATTATATAGGGTATTTTTGATGGAATCCATTTCCGCATCGGTCGTAACCAATCCACCTGGAATTGCTTTTAAGGTGAATTTCTGATTTACAGTATCTTTTTCCAATTGAAAAATCCGACCGGATGATAAGACTTGTTTGATGCCTTTTAATTTTTGGATATCGTTAGATAGTTGAACCCACTGGTTATAGATTTCCTTCTTAAATATGTCAGGTGATTGGATTCCGACAACCATTACGCTGCCATCTTCGCCAAAGTTTTTTTTAAATGCGTTGTATTTGATAAATGCGCTATCGGTAACAGGTAAAATCTTACTTCCCGTGTAAGAGAGTTTTACATTTTTGGCCTGATAGGCCATGAAAGCTGTTCCTAATAAAAAAAAGACAATAATGGCGATACGGTTCTGAAGAATAAACCTTGATAGCTTTTCCCACATGTGTTAACTGGTTTAATTTTAATGATAACGACAAAACTAATCTTATTTACAAATCGTAATCACTTTTAGGGCAATTAAATTTACACAAATAGCATACTTTTGAAAAAATGATTCTATAAGATGTTGCACAAAGTAAGAGGCATAGTTTTAAAAACCACCAGTTACAGCGAAACGAGTGTAATTGTTCAGGTGCTTACGGATAAATTTGGAATGCAGTCTTACCTGATTAACGGGGTAAAAAAGCCAAAGGCGAAGATAAAGATGAATGTGCTTCAGTCTTTACATCTTCTGGATATGGTGGTTTATCATAAGGCCAATACCAATATTCAACGGATTTCGGAGTTGAGGCAAACACCTGTATTTAAAACCATTCCCTATGATATTGTTAAGACCAGTATAGTTATTTTTCTGAACGAAGTACTTTATAAAAGTATCCGCCAGCAATCGGCTGATGAAAGCCTGTTTGATTATCTTTTTAATGCGATTGCCTGGTTTGATGAGGTGGAAGAAATTAATCCGAATTTCCATCTTTCTTTTTTATTAAAACTAACCCGGTTTTTAGGGTTTTCACCAAATGAGAAAAAAAGGAGTGATCAGGTTTATTTCGATTTACAAGAGGGAGCATTTGTTTCCCGTTTGCCTGTTCATGCGAATTATCTTCAGCTTGAGGATGCAGAAAGCTTCATCTTATTGTTTATTACGCCACTGGAAAAAATTTCTGAAATAAAAATGAGTAATGTGCGCAGGCGTTTTCTGCTGGATAAGATATTGGTTTTCTATACCTTACATACGGCTTCGTTTGGGGAAGTGCAATCACATAAAATTTTAGAAACCCTGTTAAACTGAAAAAAAATAAAAAAGATTTGCGAAACAAGATTATAGCGCTATATTTGCATTCCCAAAAGGAAAGGGAAATTAGCTCAGCTGGTTCAGAGCACCTCGTTTACACCGAGGGGGTCGGGGGTTCGAACCCCTCATTTCCCACACAGCTTTCAAGGATTTGAAAGATTTATTAAGAATAAAGACCTTTAACAAAAGGGAAATTAGCTCAGCTGGTTCAGAGCACCTCGTTTACACCGAGGGGGTCGGGGGTTCGAACCCCTCATTTCCCACACTAAGCCTTTCAGGAAACTGAGAGGCTTTTTTATTAAATTTCCATATCTTCATGTATGTTTTATGCATACATTTTATATTCCCAAACCCGTAATAAATATTACGTAGGTTCAACATCTAATCTGAAAGCAAGAATTATAAAGCATAATACAAATCATCCGGGCTTTACCGGACATACAGGGGATTGGCAAATTGTTTGGGTACAATCTTTTACTGAAAAACCTGATGCTACTAAAAGAGAAAAACAAATCAAAAGCTGGAAGAGTAGAAGGATGATCATAAATTTAATTAACACAACTTTATTGTCAAATTTTGATATTATTGGTGATGAGATAGGATAACTTTCAAAATAATCAAAGGGAAATTAGTTCAGCTGGTTCAGTGCATCCCGACTTTATCAGTCGGGAGGGTCGGGGGTTCGAACCCCTCATTTCCCACACTAAGCCTTTCAGGAAACTGAGAGGCTTTTTTATTAAATTTCCATATCTTCATGTATGTTTTATGCATACATTTTATATTCCCAAACCCGTAATAAATATTACGTAGGTTCAACATCTAATCTGAAAGCAAGAATTATAAAGCATAATACAAATCATCCGGGCTTTACCGGACATACAGGGGATTGGCAAATTGTTTGGGTACAATCTTTTACTGAAAAACCTGATGCTACTAAAAGAGAAAAACAAATCAAAAGCTGGAAGAGTAGAAGGATGATCATAAATTTAATTAACACAACTTTATTGTCAAATTTTGATATTATTGGTGATGAGATAGGATAACTTTCAAAATAATCAAAGGGAAATTAGTTCAGCTGGTTCAGTGCATCCCGACTTTATCAGTCGGGAGGGTCGGGGGTTCGAACCCCTCATTTCCCACACTAAGCCTTTCAGGAAACTGAGAGGCTTTTTTATTAAATTTCCATATCTTCATGTATGTTTTATGCATACATTTTATATTCCCAAACCCGTAATAAATATTACGTAGGTTCAACATCTAATCTGAAAGCAAGAATTATAAAGCATAATACAAATCATCCGGGCTTTACCGGACATACAGGGGATTGGCAAATTGTTTGGGTACAATCTTTTACTGAAAAACCTGATGCTACTAAAAGAGAAAAACAAATCAAAAGCTGGAAGAGTAGAAGGATGATCATAAATTTAATTAACACAACTTTATTGTCAAATTTTGATATTATTGGTGATGAGATAGGATAACTTTCAAAATAATCAAAGGGAAATTAGTTCAGCTGGTTCAGTGCATCCCGACTTTATCAGTCGGGAGGGTCGGGGGTTCGAACCCCTCATTTCCCACACTAAGCCTTTCAGGAAACTGAGAGGCTTTTTTATTAAATTTCCATATCTTCATGTATGTTTTATGCATACATTTTATATTCCCAAACCCGTAATAAATATTACGTAGGTTCAACATCTAATCTGAAAGCAAGAATTATAAAGCATAATACAAATCATCCGGGCTTTACCGGACATACAGGGGACTGGCAAATTGTTTGGGTACAATCTTTTACTGAAAAATCTGATGCTGCTAAAAGAGAAAAACAAATCAAAAGCTGGAAGAGTAGAAGGATGATCATAAATTTAATTAACACAACTGTATTGTCAAATCCTGATACTATTGGTGATAAGATAGGATAACTTTCAAAATAATCAAAGGGAAATTAGTCC
This sequence comes from Pedobacter sp. MR22-3, assembly GCF_026240075.1. NCBI lineage: Bacteria > Pseudomonadati > Bacteroidota > Sphingobacteriia > Sphingobacteriales > Sphingobacteriaceae > Pedobacter > Pedobacter sp. MR22-3. Next base: position 262,651 of record NZ_JAPIVF010000002.1, read on the forward strand.
AGCTGGTTCAGTGCATCCCGACTTTATCAGTCGGGAGGGCCGGGGGTTCGAACCCCTCCCACACTAAGCCTTTCAGGAAACTGAGGGGCTTTTTTGTTTTTTAGGTTTGCATTCCATCCGGGCTTGATTTTACTTTTAGACCAAAATATTTTATTTTCTGAATCTTCCACTTTCCAGTTATATATTCAGTTTTATATCCGAAATTGGCCTCTGAAAATGATGCAATTTCATGTTAAATAAAATAGTCCGGTTTATTTTTTTTGGTAATTACTTTGTCGGCATTTTAGCTGTGGCCTTAACTCTTGAGGCTACCTATCAGTTGCGGCTTCCCTTTAATTCTTTAAATTATTATTTATTGCTTTTTTTAGCACCGACAATTTATTATACCTACGCATACAATAAAGTGTCCAATCAGCCCTCTGCAACGAATCCCAGAACGCAGTGGTATTTCGAGCATAAAAAGATTATCGGATGGAGCCAGATGTTACTTTTCATGCTTTGTATATTTCTTGCACTAAAGCTGCTTAATCAAAATTATCAGCATATTTTAAATCTTCCGGCCATTTATTGGCTCGCCATTATCATTATCATTATTGCCGGAGTTTTGTATTATGGATTACTACCCCGGTCATTCCTGAAATTTAACCTTAGAAATACAGGTTGGTTAAAAGCATTCGTGATTGGTTTCGTTTGGGCATGTTGTGCCAATGTGTTGCCGCTGATTATGCTCAAAATTGAAACGGGAGTTGGTTATCATGATTCTGTTTTGTGGACATGGCTTTTTATCAAAAACTGGATGTTTTGTACCGTAAATGCCATCATATTTGATATTAAAGATTATCCTACAGATGCCAACAGACACCTGCGTACCTTCGTGGTACGTTATGGCCTGCGCAAAACGATCTTTAGTATTTTAATTCCCCTGCTCATTATCGGACTCATTTCTCTTGGTATTTTTGCCAGCTATAAAGGATTTGGTCTGCCACAGGTATTGTGTAATATATTGCCTTTTGTGCTGACCATTTATATTGCCTATTCTATGCACAGGAGGAAAAATATCCTGTATTACCTGATGGTCATTGATGGATTAATCCTGTTCAAAGCCCTGTGTGGTATGATTGGAATGCAGTTTGTTCAATAGCGAATGAGGAAAGCTAAAAAGGCTTCTCGGTCAGGAAAATATAAATTTTTAATTCAAATCTCAATTGACAAATAATTACGATAAAATAGCCAGTCAATACGATGTTTTAAGTCGCCTGGTTTTTTGGAAATCGCAGGTGAAGGCACAGGTTAATCAACTGTCTTATATCCCGGAAAATGCTTCCCTGCTTATTGTGGGTGGTGGTACCGGGTGGATTTTAGAGGAAATTGCCAAGGTTCATCCATCCGGTTTAAGCATCACTTATGTAGAGATATCGGAACAAATGATTAAGCTTTCAGAAACGCGGGATATTAAAAACAACCAGGTAAAATTTATTCATTCCGGCATTGAGGATTTCAAAACCAATATGCAATTTAATCTCGTGCTAACCCCATTTTTGTTTGATAACTTTCCTGTGGAAAAGGCATCTGCTATTTTTAAAGACCTGCATCATCACCTGAAGATCAATGGACTGTGGCTTTTTGTAGATTTTTCAGTAAACAGTCAAAACGGCAAATGGTGGAAATTCATCTTGCTGAAAGCGATGTATTCATTTTTTAAACTGATCCGTATCGTAGAAGCCAGTCATTTAATAGAGATGCATCCATATTTCATCGGGGAAAAGTATAAGATCAGGGAGCGGCGGTTTTATTATGGCAGCTTCATTATGGCAACTGTATATCAGAAATCATGACATTTATTTAATGCAATAAAGTTGCTTTTGATGATTGGTATCTCGATTTTTGTGAAAAAAATTAGATATGTATTTTGATATAATCATTATTGGCGGAAGTTATGCCGGCCTGTCAGCGGCCCTGGCTTTAGGAAGGGCAACCCGAAAAGTGCTTATTGTTGATGCAGGTAAGCCCTGCAACAGGCAAACGCCGCATTCACATAATTTTCTCACTCACGATGGCGATCGACCGGCTGATATTGCTGCCCAGGCAAAGGCTGAGGTGTTAAAATACCCTACAGTTCAGTTTAAGAATGGGGAGGTCGTTTCTGCGCGGAAATCATCCGGTGAATTCAGGATCTCGCTTCAAAATGAAGAAGAATTCTCGGCCAGGAAATTACTGATTGCAACAGGATTGAAAGATTCTTTTCCTAATATCAGCGGATTTGCAGAATGCTGGGGAATTACGGTGATTCATTGCCCTTATTGCCATGGGTATGAAGTGAAAAATGAAAAGGTTGGCTTAATGATGAATGGTGATCATGCTTTCGAGATGGCCAAAAACATTAATTTGTGGAATAAGGATTTAACTATTTTAACCAACGGTAAATCTCAGCTTACAGCAGCACAAGCTGAAAAACTCCGGTCTAAATCAATTGCAGTTATTGAAGATGAAATTATAGCCCTTGAACATGAAAATGGTGTTTTAAAAAATGTTGTATTTTCCGAAGGAAATAAACTGAGCTTTAATGCGCTCTATGCAAGGGCAGAAGTTTCGCAGCATACGGATTTGGATCTCCAGCTGGGCTTTGAGCTTACGGAATTCAATACCATAAAAGTGAATGAGCAGCAGCAGACTACCGCAAATGGAATTTATGCAGCAGGAGATTGTACCACATTGATGCGGTCGCTATCCATAATTACTGCCGCCGGAACATCAGCAGGAATCATGATCAATAAAGAAATGATTTCAGAAGATTTTTGAGATGCCATCGGTAACTAGAATAAAATGGCGCCGATAATTACTACTGCTAACATAGCAGCCATAACAATTCGATCGGCTGTTATCCATTGTGCTCTGGTTAAAGGATTTGCTGCTTTTCTAACTGTTTCTGCTTTTGGCCTGGCTATCCTGAAAAGGGAAGTGTCTAATTTAATAATCATGGTAAATGTTTTTAATAGGTATATCTTTTAAGACAAACCCTAAGCCAAAAACCGCCAAATATGCGTAAATGTGGATAACTTCAGTTTTTTGTTAACTAACTCGCTTGTTTAAAGGTTATTGTATCATTTTTGTGATTTTCTGGTCTATTGTAGTGTATAGCATAAGATGCACATCTGTTTTTGTATCAGGTTGTAGGATAATTAGTTGCGCCTGCTTTTTTTATAATTAACAATAACCTGCTTTTATTTCAGGTTATTGTTAATTTGTAGGATTAATAGCCTGGATTTTGCGCAAAAGGTCCGCCATTGAGATCAATAGCCCTGCTCGGAATTGGTCGTAATAATTTCAACTGACCACCAGCACCGACAAATGGATTAATGCCTTTATCAAACCAGTTGGTTTTGATATCCCGGTTATATAGTCTGGTCCTTTCTACCAGTGTTCCTGTTCTTTTTAAATCGAACCACCTTTCATATTCTCCCACCATTTCTCTGGCACGTTCATCCAAAATGAAATCTATATTTACACTCGCTGGAGTGATGGTCATTTCAGCGGTTTTCCCTGTTTTAGCAGCTCTTCTTCTTACCTCATTTATCCGGTCAGTGGCCAATGCCAGATTTCCAGCTTTAAAATAAGCTTCGGCAGCAACTAGATAAGTTTCACCTAACCTGGCTAAAAACAGATCACGTGTACTGGTGGCCGCTCCAAACTGTGATTTTGGATCATCAAATTTCTTAACAGATGGTGTGGCATTATCCAGTACGGTGCTCCTGCCGGCCTGCCAGGCATTTGAATAAGGGATGATGGTGGTGGTTGCCCGGCGTGTAGGATCTGCAGCACGCCAATCTGCATCTGTTGTCGTGTCCCATTTTGGTTTATAATAGAACCGGATATTCAGGTTGGCTCTTTCGGTGCTTTTATCATAATAATCATAATAACGCTGATAGAGTTTAATCATAAATGTGGCATCGAAACGTGCATCATTTTCGGTGAAAGTATTAAAAGTGTATAACGTAGGTACCAGTACAAATGCCCGGTAAGGGTAGCCTTGTGCGCCTCCTGAGCCTCCCTGATAGGGCCCGAAAAATGCCGCCTGTGTATTTCCCCCGGTGGTAGCAGTGGGCAGGGAAGCCGCATCAAATTGGATCGAAAACAATACTTCAGGATCTTTTTCATTACCTGGGAAAAATAAATTTTCAAAGGAAGTGGTTAAGGTTTTTCCAGCTATGGCAGCATCAGCGAAAGTAGCTGCTGTACTAAAATCCTGCGCAGATCCAAATGCTTCATAGCCCCGGGTTAAATATACTTTTGCCAGGTAATGGCGAACAGCTTTTTTAGTCACACGACCAAAATCCGAAGTTGTTTCCGGTACCAAAGAAAGTGCTTCATTCATTTCCCTGATAATAAAATCATATGTCTCTTGTGCAGTGTTTCTTTTAAACTGCTCAATGGGTGTATCAAAGCGATCTGTTACCAAACTCACTCCGCCAAAAGATTGTACCAGCAGGAAATAATAGTATGCCCGTATAAATTTTACTTCTCCTTTTCTAATGGACAAATTTGCACTGGATGCGGTATTGCTATTGAAATAAAGTGCAGTATTACACAGCTGAATGGAAGAATAGGTGTTGGTATAAAATGCCGTTACCTCCGCATTATCGGGGTTTAGGTTTTGATATTCACTAATGCCCACGGGTTGTGCATCTCTGCCTTCCACATACATGTCAGTTCCGGCACAAAATACATATGGCGAACTGTATACTTTGCGAAGTGTAGCATAGGTAGCGTTAATTAATTTTTCATATCCTTCTGCAGTGGCATAGTATTCATTGGATGTGATATTCGATTTATTTTCTTCTTCTAAAAATTTTTTACAACCCGTAAATGAGCTGGCAAGAATTAAAAGGGATAGTATGATCTGTTTTTTCATGATACCTCGGTTTAAAATTTCAGGTTAACACCAAATTGATAGGTGATTGTGCTTGGGCCGGTATTGTTAATGTTTCCTACGGTTGTGTTGGTTTGTTCAGTGGTGATGGAAGGGTCAATTCCACTTGCACTTTCCGGATCAAATCCATCGTAATTGGTCCACACAAATGGATTTAATACATTGGCATATACACGTAAACTCTTGATTTTTAATTTTTCAATTATTTTGGCCGGGAGGGTATACCCCAGGGAGATGTTCTGTATTTTAACAAATGAAATATCTTTATAATAGCCTACACCGGTAATGCCATCCCAATAAGGACCAATGTTGTTTGGCTGAGGGTAAGTATTGGAACTTCTTCCCTGCGTGACAGCGTTGGCAGGCATGTAATAATCGTTGTAAATTTTATTGGTTCCACGGTCGTTGTAGCGGGTAAAAACACTGTGGAAAGCACTGTAAACCTGCATGCCTTGCCTGGCAAAAAGTGAAGCTGATAAATCAAAAGCTTTATAGGTGAACTGTGTAGAAAAGCCGCCCGTCCATTTTGGATCTTTCTGGCCAATAATCTGCCTGTCGTTTGTGCTGCTGATTTTACCGTCGTTATTTAAATCCTTTACCCGGGCCTGGCCAGGCAGCTGGCCATAAGTCAGGGCCAGTGCACGTTCGCTTTCCTGCCAGATCCCGTCAAAAACATAGAGATAATTAACATTGATCGGCTGTCCGATAAACCAGGAATTACCGACTAAATCCTGCTTTTTATTCAACAGGTCAATAATGGCATTTTTGTTTCTGGCAAAGGTGAATGAGGTTGACCAGGTAAAATCCTTTGCAGAAATATTGATGGTTCTTAAAGATACCTCAATTCCTTTATTACTTACAGAACCCACATTGTCTTTGATGGATGAATAGCCGGTTTCGATTGGTAAATCCCGGTTAAGCAATAAACCTTCCGATAATTTATCATAGAGGTCAATGGAGCCGGAAATTCTATTTTTCAGGAAGCCAAAATCAATACCTAAATCAAATTCACGTGTTCTTTCCCAGGTTAATGATGAATTGGGCAGTCTGCTTGGTGAATAACCGAGGGCAGGTGTTCCGCCGAAATCGTAATAGGTGGGTGCACTCAGGTTCATTTGTGTTTCGTACGGCCTGATGTTATTGTTGTTGCCAGCCACCCCGGCACTAAAACGCAGTTTTAAATCAGATACAAATGAGGCGTTTTGCATGAAAGATTCCCTTGAAATTTGCCAGGCAATGGCTGCTGATGGAAATGACGACCATTTATTGCCTTCAGCCAGTTTGGATGAGCCATCCCATCGGTTGGCGAGGGTTACAAAATATTTGTCTCTAAAGGAATAGTTTATTCTTGCTAAAAAGGAAAGAATGGAGAACTGGTTAAAATTACTGGAAGATAACTGTCTGTTGTTAGACGCGCCCAAGTTGTAAAAAGAAGAATTGTAAGGCAGATCGTTAACCTTCGTGGTATCACTTTCAAATCTGTCTTTTTGCATGCTGTACAAACCGGTAAAAGCAAAATTGTGCTCTTTGATTTTTTTACGGATGTTTACCACGTTATCAAAAATATAAGATTGAGTTTGCTGGTTTACCCTTTGTGCATCCGGTAGTAATCCATCGCCAACCCCCGTTAAAGAACCCCAATATCTGCCATTTCTGACAAAGTTTACACTCGGAGAAAAGGTTGACCGCACATCAATCCAGCTTGCAGGGGCATACTGAAGGTAAACATTACCTACTCCAAAATGTCTTCTGGTATTATTTTGTGAATTGGTAATTTCGAGAAGTGGATTCACCACGCTGGTAAAACTGGAAACTACGGAAGATCCGGGAACCGGAATTTGACCTGGTCTGAATACCAGATTTCCATTGGCATCATAAGGTTTGAAAATTGGGGCCATATTGAAGCCATTTCTCACCGCATCATCACTCCCACGTTCGGTTTCGGTAAATGAAAAATTAATGCTCATTCCGGCAGAAAAACTTTTATTGATCTTTCCGTCTACATTTACTTTAAAATTATAGCGACTTAAATTGTCCTGTAAAAAATTCCCTTTTTCATTCTGATAGCCTGCACCAATTAAATATTGAATATCACTGTTACTGCTCCGGCCTGAAGCGGTTATCCAGTGGTTAGCCTGAATACCATCCTGTAATACCAAACTTTTCCAGTCGGTATAATCATGATTGGCTACCGTTTGCAATACCGTTGGATTATCTAAACTTCCAATGGTATTGGTAAAAGTTCTGCCGGCGATGAGTTCTGGTGAGATGAAAGTATTTTGGCGGTATTCCCACCATTCTTCTCCGGACATAAAATCAGGCATTCGGGCAACTTTTCTGATGCCTACGTAACCATCATAAGAAATGGTTGCTCCGCTGCTTTTATTGGTTGCACCATTTTTTGTGGTTACTAGTACAACACCATTTGATCCTCTTGATCCGTAAATGGCTGTTGAGGCCGCATCTTTCAATACGTCCATTTTGGCAATATCTTGTGGATTAAGGAAATTGATGTCTGAAACAATTACACCATCCACAACAAAAAGGGGCTGTCCGCCCGCCAGTGAGTTCTGCCCCCTGATCTGAACATTGAAATTTGCGCCTGCGCGGCCTGAACCCGCAGAAATATCTACTCCGGCAACCTGACCTTGAACGGCCTGTAAGGCACTAACTGTTCCCCTTTCGGCAATCGCATCGCCCTGAACGCTACCCACTGCAGTGGCTACCTGCGATTTCTTTTGTGTGCCATAACCCACCACTACCAATTCATTTAACTGACCTGCTGCTTCAGTTAGAGTAACGGATATTGTTTTCTGCCCCGCCAGTACAACTTCTTTATTGTTATAACCTACAAAGGAGAATACCAATGTAGCATTAGGTGGTGCATCAAATGAAAAGTTCCCGTTCACATCTGTTGAACTGCCAATAGCAGCACCTTTGACTTTGACGGATACACCGATTAATGTTTCGCCCTTTTCATCTACTACCTTGCCAGAAATTTTTTGACTTTGTGCCATCAAAACGGTACTGAACAAGAAAGAAATGACGAAAAAAAGTAATTTTTTTTTCATGATTATTTGGTTAAGAATTGAAATAGCCATTTTGGTACGACTATTATATTTGGTTATATGGCTTACAATTTAGCCAACCAAATTCAATTCGTAACTATAATACGACTCAAAACTGTGCAATCGTTCCCGTAAATGATGTCTAAGAAGTATTATTCTGTTGTGTTAATATCAGAGGTATAATTGTATTTTAAATGAATTGTAAATCTGTATTTATTGTTGATGTATTTCGTCGTTTTAAATTTTTTCTTCAGGATTGATATTCAGTTTACTGTTCTTTTTGCCATACCAGAAATAGATCACAAGTCCGATGACTAACCAAACCGCTAAACGTAGCCAAGTTTCCCAGGGAAGAAATACCATCATGGCCACACAGGTTAAAATGCCTAGGATAGGAATTAATGGAACAAAAGGAACCCGGAACGGGCGTTTGGCTTCCGGATTGGTTTTACGTAAAATCAGTATACCAACGCAAACCATTAAAAATGCCAGCAAAGTTCCGATGCTGGTCATTTCTCCAACTACATTCATGGGTACGAATGCAGCAAAAAGCCCAATAAACATACAAAGGATGATGTTTGATTTCCAGGGTGTTTTGAATTTCGCATGTACATCAGAAAACATTTTAGGCAATAAGCCATCTTTACTAATAGAGTAAAACATTCTGGATTGTGCCATTAAATCAATTAAGATTACGGAAGTATAACCAATCAGAATCGCTAAAATGATGGCCTGACTTAACCAGCCGTAAGGCGTTTTTTCGATTGCAATTGCTACTGGTGCACCACTGTTGGCAAATTCTTTATAATTGGCTAAACCGGTCATTACATGACCAAATAAGCCAAAAAGTATGGTACAAACCACCAGCGAGCCAATAATTCCAATTGGCAAATCCCGTCCTGGATTTTTAGTTTCCTGTGCAGATGCGGCAACGGCATCAAAACCGATAAATACAAAGAAAACAAGGCCTGCACCACGCAATACACCACTCCAGCCAAACTGCCCGAAAGTGCCCGTATTTTCAGGAATATAAGGATGATAATTGGCCGGATCAATATATTGCCAGCCCAGGGCAATGAAAACCAGCACCACACCAACTTTTAAAAATACAATAATGCCATTCACTATGGCTGATCCTTTTGTTCCACGAATCAGAATCGCTGTCATTAAAACAACAACCAGTGCTGCAGGAATATTAATGATTCCGTTTACTGTTGAGCCATCTGCCAGTTTTGCGGTTTCGAAAGGAGAGAGGGTAAGTTGTGGAGGAAGAAAAAGCCCCAGGCTTCCTAAAAACTTCGTTAAATATTGAGACCAGCTAATGGCTACCGTAGCACAACCTACGGAATATTCCAATACCAGATCCCAGCCAATAATCCAGGCAAAAAGTTCGCCCATGGTGGCATAAGAGTAGGTGTAAGCACTTCCCGCAACCGGAATCATAGATGCAAATTCTGCATAACAAAGTGCGGCAAAACCGCAGCCCAAAGCGGCAATGACAAAAGAAAGGGTCACTGCCGGACCCGAATGATTGGCTGCAGCCAATCCTGTAATAGAGAACAGGCCTGCACCAAGTGTTAAACCCACACCGATTAAAATCAGGTTAACCGGGCCTAAAGTTCTTTTAAGCGTACCTTCGCCACTTTGGTTTGCTTCAGCAACAATGCTGGCAATCGATTTTTTCATGAAACAAGTTAAGGTTGCAAAATTATCAAATAATATTAATTCTATCGTATTTGTAGTAATTTGTTTTTGAATTCAACCATAAACGAAGTTTAGATGACTATATAAGGGATCAATCGTCTGTAAATTATAAATTCAGTGATGTATAAATACTCGCAAAGTGCTGTTGCACTTCCGGCTTTGAGACTGCATAATTAGACTAAACCAATGGTTTAGTTACCAAAAATCCAACTAATAAACGACCCATTAAGTTATCTCTAATTTTTTAAATAAAAAATAATAAACTCATTATCAATATTTTGAGCAATAATTTTGCTTTATTTTAGTACTATGTATTGCATAGTACAATATAAAACATATATCTTTGTATTATGATAGCAGAAAATACGCAAACGCAAATGCGGAAGGGAATTCTGGAGTACTGTGTTTTATCAATCATCTCAAGGGGCGAAATATATGCTTCTGATATTATTGCTGAATTGCGCTCGGCAAAATTGCTGGTGGTGGAGGGCACACTTTATCCATTATTAACCCGGCTTAAAAACAATGGTTTATTAAGCTACAACTGGGTAGAGTCTACCTCAGGTCCGCCCCGAAAATATTATACCTTAACTGATGTTGGTCGGGAAATTTTATCAAAATTAGATCAAACCTGGCAGGAACTTGCCTATGCCGTAGGCATATCGCAAAGCGGCGCCAATTCAACAACCTCATAACGCAAACAAGGAAATGGAAAAAACCATCATCATCAATATAGGCAATACGATTATTCACATCGAAGAAAGTGCCTACGATATTTTAAAGGCTTATCTCAATGAAGTTAAGCAACATTTTGCCAATCATGCAGACGATCTGGAGATTGTAACCGACATCGAAAACCGTATTGCAGAATTATTAACCGAGCAGTTACAGGAACAGAAGAAACAGGTCGTTGACATTGCAGATGTTCAACACGTAGTAAGCCAAATGGGCCGCGTTAAAGATTTTGATAACGTTGAGGAGAATGAAGAGGAACCTGTTTTACAATCTGCTTACCAGCACCAATATGCCGAAAAGAAATTATACCGGGATATGGACGACAGGGTAGTGGCTGGTGTTTGTTCAGGAATTGCTCATTTTCTAAATACTGATGCGAAATGGATCAGGATTGCCGTATTGCTCATGGCCTTTCTGGGCGGATTCGGATTTCTGGTGTATGCCATACTCTGGATCATCATGCCTAAAGCAACATCCCGTTTGGAAAAAATGGAAATGAAAGGCGAACCGGCAAACTTACAGGGTTTTCAAAAGAATTTGGATGAAGAATTACAGGCCGTTAAAGAACGTTTAGGAGAAGTGAACAGGCATGCTCAACCCATATTAGCCCGTTTCGGAATGGTTATCGGCGAATTTTTTGAATGGATCGGCAGGTTTTTATCGGGAACAGGAAAAGTTATATTTAAAGTTATTGCCGGCTTTATCATTGTATTCGGTGCATTTATATTACTCATGCTGATTATTACTACTGCAGCTTTTCAGGGTTATTGGGACTCCAGCATTTATGACACTTTTCCATTTTCAATCATCAACGACGGAAACAGGGGCATGATTTTGTTCAGTGCTTTTATTGTATTGTTTATTCCGGTTTTAGCACTTGTGTTATTTTCGATCCGTGTTGCTTTTAACAAACAGGCCATCAACAAAACCCTTTCTTTTGCCCTACTGATCATTTGGTTAGGTGGTGTGGCCATTGCTGGTTACCAGGCTGCAAAAATATCTTCTGAGTTTAAGCAACATGCAGAATTAACGCAAACGGTTGATTTAAAATCCGTTAAAACTTATATCATTGATATTGATAAAAGTAAATATTTCAGTAAGGAAGATAGTATTGCTTATCATATCAACACAAATAGCAAGAACCAGATTGTGACTGATGATTTTGAAAACGGACCTTTCGTGATGCCAAATAATATCCGTATTGACATTGAAAAAGGTGCTACAAATGCTACACGCCTGATACAAAAATACGAATCTCAGGGTAAAACTTTTCAAAGTGCCTTACAAAATGCTCAAAATATAGATTATAAATACAGTCTAAAAGATTCGACAATAGTTTTTAATCCACGTTTTCAGCTCCGAAAGGGAACCATTTGGAGAAACCAGGAAGTTCGCTTACAGCTTGAAATTCCGGTTGGTACAAAAGTGATCTTAAAAGAAGATTCATACAGGTATGTCAATAATTATGGAACCTGGGATTGCGGCGAAAAGGAAGGCGACAAAAACGATTATACTTCCTGGATCATGACGGAGGATGGCCTGAAATGCATCGCTCAGTTAAAAGAAGAGGCACTAAATAAGCAAAAACTTAAAGATGAACTGCATGATTTAGAACTTTCACAAAAAAATAAACCTGTTGATACACTTAAGCAGGAATCTATCCTAAACAGAATCAGGGAATTGAAAGAAGAACTGGGCATTAAACCTGAAGATCAAAAATATCGTTAAAACTTACCTCCGCTACACTACAGTTTAATAAAAGCTAAAAAAGCCATGAAAATATTATTTACGTTAATGACATGCCTGATGGTGTGCGGGGTTTCCTTTGCCCAAAATTCACCTCAAATAACAGGTAAAGTGATAGATGAAAAGGCTGCCGCGGTGCCGTTTGCAATCGTTAGACTTTTGAATTTTCCTGATACCAGTGTGGTGAAAACGGTGGCAACAAATTTAGATGGTGCTTATGAAATGAATCAGTTAAAGGAAGGAACATACATTTTATCAGTTTCTATTGTTGGATATAAAACCAAGAGAACCGATAAATTTTTGTTGAATGGTAATCTAAATATACCCGTTATAACCCTTCAAAGTTTAACTAAGCAGTTAAATGAAGTGAGTGTATCCGGTAAGAAACCCTTTATTGAACATCAGATCGATAAAACAGTGCTGAATATAGAAAATAGTATTGTTTCATCAGGAAGTACAGCATTAGAACTTCTGGAGAAGGCACCAGGTGTACAGGTGGATAAGCAAAACGACCAAATTTTGTTAAATAATAAATCGGGTGTAATGGTGATGATTGATGGAAAGAATAACTTTTTATCAGGTGCAGATTTAGCTGTTTATTTAAACAGCTTGAACAGCAGTCAAATTGCTACCATAGAAATTATTACAAATCCTTCATCTAAATATGATGCTGCAGGAAATGCAGGCATTATCAATATCAAATTGAAAAAGAATAAAGCCTTTGGTACCAATGGAAGTATTTCATCAACTTATCGTAATGCCCTCATTGCAAACTTACCAAGAAATATTTATGGTTCTGATCTGAATTTTAACATCAACAACCGGAATGAAAAATGGAATTTTTACAGCAATGCCAATGCTTCTAAAAGTAACAACTTTTCAAAGTTATTTTTAGAAAGAACCACAAACTCTGGCGGTTTACAAAGTGCTTTCAACCAGAATTTTCTAAAAATATATACAGGTTCCAGGTTAGCGGCTAAATTGGGCGCAGATTATTATGCCAGTGAAAAAACAACCATCGGCATCATGCTGGATGGCAATACCAGTACCCGCAAACTGGATAATTTTTCTCAGACTTTTATTAATGAGGTTCAGTCTGGCGTAGCGAGCAATAATTCGCTTATTTTAAATTCGGATGCCAATACACCCAATAAAAACTATAGCGCAAATTTTAACGTCAAGCATGAATTTAAAAAAGAAGGGGCAAGTTTAAATTTCGATGCCGATTACTCAGGGTTTGATTATACCGGACTTGAAAATTTTAATACCAATTTTTTTAATGAAGCCGGAACCGTTTACAATCAAACCATTATCAAAAACGATAGCAAAACCAATATCGATATTTTTGCCGCTAAAGCTGATTTTGCATGGCCGATTTCAAAAACGACCAAATTAGAGACGGGTTTAAAAACCAGTTTTGTTAAAACCGATAACAATTTTTTATCTGCTGCTTTCTTAAATAATAACTGGCAGAATATTGTAGGCCAGAGCAATCATTTTATTTATAAAGAAAAGGTTAATGCCGCTTATGCCAATCTTTCTAAAGATCTGGGGAAATTTCAAATCCAGGCTGGGTTAAGGGCTGAATATACAAACGCAAATGGTGCTTTAATTACCAATAATACGGTATCAAATCAAAAATATTTGTCTTTGTTTCCAACCATTTTTGTTAATCAGAAAATCTCAGAAAGCAGTAACCTGCGTTATACCTATGGCAGACGGATCGACAGGCCCAATTACCAGCAATTGAATCCTTTTAATTTTTATATGGATCCTTACACCATACAACAGGGAAATCCATATTTAAAACCACAGTTTACCAATAATTTTGAAATAAGCTATGGTTATAAAAGCGGGCTATCTTTTTTTCTGGGGTATTCAAAAATCAGAGATTTAATACTAGATAGTAAAACGGCACAAAATGATAGCACCAGGATTGTTACTGTTGGTCAGGGGAATATTGGTAGCGGTCAGTATTATTCTGCAGGCTTATATTTTCCTTTAGCCATTACCAAATGGTGGAATTTGCAAAATAATTTTAACCTCTTTTATAATCAATTTAATGATAACAACCTAGAAGGAGCCCCTTTCGCATTGAGCAAGGTATCTTATAATTTTAACATCACCAGTTCCATTTCACTGGACCATAACTGGACCATCGAAACCAATTTCTGGTTAAATTCGCCAAAAGTACGGGGATTGGAAAAAACCATTATTTATCAGTATGCCCTGAACGCCGGTGTACAAAAGAGCTTCCTGAATAAAGCCCTGAAATTAAAATTGAATATCGATGATATTTTCGCCACTAATTACTGGAAAGGCACTTTGAATTATCAGAATGTAAATTTAAGGGTTCAGAATAATTACATCAGTAGAAGAGCATCTTTTAACATCAGCTATAATTTCGGTAACCAAAATGTGAAATCAGCAAGATCCAGAAATACCGCTACGGATGATATTAAAAACCGGGCAGGGGGGTAGGTTTGAGTTTTGAGTTGGGAGTCGTGAGTCATAAGTCGTGAGTCTTAAGTCGTAAGTTCAGATCGTTAGTCATTAAAAAGGGGATCTGTTAAACGAATCGTCATGCTGAATTTGGCGTCATTCTGATCCGATAGTTATCGGATTCATTTCTGAACAGCAACTATTTTGATAAGATCCTGAATCAAGTTCAGGAGGGCGACACCCAGGGAATTATGTTGTTAAGTTTTATTTATTCAATTTAATCTTCAGCACGGTAAAAGAATAAGCGGGAAGCTTTAGTGCATCTTTTAAGTTTACCGTTGAGGTGATCGGCTTGATTAGTCGCTCTGATGGATTACCGGAAATTTCCGTTTTCGTAGTCATATAATCACTTTTAATCTGGCCACCCAAATCCAGCGTAGTATTCACTTCAACAGGTAACAGATTAACCAATTTAACAAAAAGTTCATTGGTTTGCGTGTTTTTTACGACAGAAAAGGCGATTCGTTTACTCACCTGATCCTGATCATTTGATAGTTTTATTTCTCCGGGAAGATATTGATCGCCCGCATGATTTCCATAAAGTTGCTGCACGAAATAACCCGTTGTTGGCTTTACTTCGCTATTGTTAAAATAAATTAAATCAGGATTCCATTGGGTATGGCCTTCTTTTGCAATCAGCGGTGCGTAAGAAGCCATGCTCACCACATCTCCGTTTCTTTCCAGCGATGTTAAATATAAGGCTTCAGCCAACGCCGTTTCCAGATTGGTTTTATTTCCTCCGGACATACTTGCCGCATATTCACCTAAATAAACTTTTGATTTTGACCGATCGTACTGGTCATAAAAGTTTTGGTTATTAATAAACCATCCGGGCGACTGATAATAATGTTCATCAATAATTGGCACCTTTAAGTCGGTGGCAATTTTCCAGCCTTCTTCATAATCGGTACCTTCAAAAAATGGGCCTGCCGTACCAATAATCGTAATTTCAGGATGCTTTTTTCGCAGTGCCTGATAAATCATGGTAAAGCGTTCTTTGAACACCTGGGTAATCTGGTCTTCATTTCCAATCCCGATGTATTTTAAATTAAAGGGTTTCGGGTGACCTGCTTCAGCTCTTTTTTTACCCCATGTGGTATGTACATCGCCATTGGCATATTCCACTAAATCTACAATATCCTGAATGTACTGATCCATCTCTTCCATCGGGATACCGCCCTGCTGGCCACCACCGCCAGTGCCCGAATTCTGGCAAGGTACTGCTGCGGCAATCACCGGAACAGGTGCTGCACCAATATCTTCGCAAAACTGGAAGTATTCGAAATAGCCTAATCCCATGGTTTGGTGATAGCCCCAAAGGTTGCGGTCTGGTTTTCTGGTTTCTAAAGCACCAATGGTGTTTTTCCATTTGTAAATGTTCTGAATGCCATCCCCGTGTGCTAAACATCCGCCAGGAAAGCGAACAAATTTAGGATGAATATCGGCAATTAATGTGGCAAGATCATCCCTTAAGCCATTTTGATGCCCCTTGAAAGTTTTCTGCGGAAATAAAGAAACCATATCAAAAGCAAATTTTCCGGCAGCAAGCGGCATGATTTCCAGTCTGGCATCTGTCGCATCTGCTGATGGATAGAAGGTACCACTCACCTTTTTCCATGAAGTGGTATTTTTTAAAGTAATTTTAGCTAGAATACCCTTTGTATCACTAACTAAACGCACTTCAAAACCAGAAATACGACCAGCCAATTGCTTACTGAAAGCAGAGAAAAGATAAGCATCTCCTTTTTTTACCGCTATTCCGTCAAAACCCGTATTGCTTAATGCAGCACCGGCAACTTTAACATCCAGCACAGCATGGTGTGGATTATTTTGATGAACCGGCGCAATTGAATCAACGGTGAAAGTGCTTTGATCTCCTTTTAACTTCCATGCAAAACTGCTGTTCCAGTTTTTATCATGGAAAGATTTATCGCTGGGTTGATATTCAAATCCCCTGTTCTGAATCAATTCTGCATAAAGGCCTCCGTCTGCAGCATAATTAATATCTTCAAAAAATATACCGGTAAGCATATTACTGATGGCTTTTGCACCTTTTGAATCAATGGTAATTTTAGCATCAACCGGTTTTAATCCAGCAAATCTTTGTGTATCATCTTTGGTTGTTTCACTGTTTTGGCGGGCTTTATATTGCTGCAAATCATAGGCTTTTTGAAGGTTCTTGATTACTGACCAAGCCACATAATGAGATTGCCCAATGGTATGACCAGAAATATTTGCTGTTTTATCCTCAGCATTAAATGCGGATAATGGTACTTCAACAGCTTTTTCATAAGCAATAAAATCCTTCGTTCTGGTTTGAAAATGCTTGCCTTCCACATCAGCATAAGTGATGGAATATTCATCTTTCAGCTGGTTATAATCAACAACAGGCTTTAATACATTTTTCCCCATGGCAACATATGGATAATGCTGGGGCCCCCAGTTGATTAAGTTTTTGGAAGTGGCTATGGCAAACTGATTGGTCTGATCATTTAATTCCCACGCACAAACCCATTCACCATTTCTTCCCCTGATGACATAGGGTGAAATCATTTTTTTTTCACTTCCCCACCTGCCATAATCGCTTTTCAAAAACAGGTAATCCTTTCCGATTGGTGTCCAGTTGGTCTGATCACGACTCCAGGCAAAGCGCAAGCCATTGGCATTGTAAGCAAACAGATAGGCAGAATCCGGCTCATCCGTTAACTTATTTTCTTTGGCCATTAAACTGGCTGTGGCAGTAAAAAGTATAGCAAATAAAACGTAGAATCTAAGGTAAAACTTCATGGGTCTGCAGCTATTTGGTTGGAAATGCGAAGACCAAAATAAATAATAATCGTTGGTTTAACGATTATTATTTTGTATTTATTTAATTACGATGTAATTATTCAAACTATTCTTTCAGCAGTCCATCTATTTCAGCATTAAACTCCTTTACAAAATCGGTATAATATTGGCCGGTTGCTGGTCCGCTGTAACCCGTATGAATCTGTGCCACTTCTCCTTTTTTATTAATGATGATGGTGGTTGGGAAAGAGATGAAATTATTCAGGGCTGGTAAAGATTCAGATACTATTTTTTTATCGGGTGTGCCAGCAATTACCTGATCATATTGGATATCAAACTTATCCCTGAACCGGGTTAAGGCCTTCCGCACGTAGGCTGAATCCAGTTGTCTTTCATAATGAATGCCGATAACTTCAACGCCGCGATTACGGTTTTCCTTGTACCATGGTGCAATAAAAGAAGCCTCATCTACACAATTTGGGCACCAGGTGCCTGTAATGGTAAGAATGATCACCTTATTTTTAAATTTCTCATCACTGAGCGATACCTTTTTCCCGTTTACATCAGGAAAGGAGAAATCAAGTGTTTTGTATCCATCCTTTAAAAAGGTTAATTTATAGGCATCAGGTAAGGCCGCGTTTTGATTTTGTTTGCCTGTGAAGGGTGTATTTCCCCTGGCACTCACCGTTTCTCCTGTTATGGTTCCGTCTTTTGAAAAACTTCCTTTGTAATAGGATGGACTAGAGCCAATAAAGCTGGATAAATAAAAATCATTGCCTTCCACTATTCCTTCCAGGTAACGTGAATCGCCCGTTACCCTTAAAAAAGTCCCGGTGATTTTATTACCGTTCTGTTTAAACAATCCGACTGCATTTTCATCTTTTCCGGTAGGCGATTTAAAAGTGATATCATATTTGCCAGAGAAATCAGCTGCTGGATTTTTGCCGTTAGGTTTGAAACGATATGGATTCCCTCTGGTTGCATTTACGGCCAAAGGTTTACCGGAGCCATCTTGTTTCCTAAGCGTTCCAACCAGCGAATCACCTGTGATTTTGAAGGCAAGTTCATTGTCAAACTGATCCAACGCAACCAGAATGGAATCTGCAGTTTGTTTAACCACGCCACCATCAAAGCGTTCTTCACCATTCAAAAATATTAAGTGTGGCTTTGTATCGCTTTTAGTAATTTCAAAATTAAAGGGAACTTCAACTCCAGGTTTAATTTCAAACACACCCCGCCATTTGCCGTTCGGAACAAAGGATGTAGTTAATTTATGGGCAGTGGCTGATTGTTTTTTCTGTGTTTGTGCTTGTAAAGTCTGCGACAACATAAAAGCCGGTAGCAGAAATAGTAATGATTTTATATTCATGTGATATTTGAGATCTATTGATAACGAGACAAATGTAAGCATCATAAAAGCATGGAAAAAATATTTTCAATAAAATCTATAGAATTTGTAGTCATTATGATTTTTATATTATCTTTGCCGCAGTTATTTTAAAATGCTTATCAAGAAAGGTGGAGGGAATGGCCCTGCGAAACCTTAGCAACCAGCCTGAATTGGATATGGTGCTAATTCCATCCCGAAGTAATTTGGGTAAGTTAAGTCAGTTGAATGCAAAGTATTAATATTATATGAGAGCACTCCTGATTTTACGGGCGTGCTTTTTTTGTAAATCAGCTTTACCGGAAATGCTAAGTATAAGGTATATCGTTAAAAACAATTTGATGGAAAAAACTAACAAAAAACAATCTACTCAATCAGGGCATTTAAAAACCTTTTTAAGTCTTCGAATGCGTGAGGGTATTTGTTGCTGTATGAGGCTATAAATACCAAACCCAATAATTTAAATCATTAAGTATTCACGTTTGTAAAAAATTCGCCGGTAAGCGAAGTGGAATTGCTTTGCCCTGATTTTTACATCCTTCATTCATCTCATTATTAATAAATTGATTATGTTCAAAAAAATTAAGCTGTTGGCAATCGTATGCTTGCTCTTGCTTTCGTCACTCGTGCATGCCCAAAACATCAGTATTTCCGGTACGGTTAAAGGTGCTTCAGGAGAAACATTGCCCGGAGTTTCAGTATTTGTTAAGGAAACCAAGCAAGCCGTAACCACCAATAATAGTGGCGCATTCAGCATTACAATTAATGGAAAAGGTACATTGGTTTTCTCTTATATTGGTTTTACAACTAAGGAAGTGGTGGTTACCGAAAGTTCGAATGCATTAAATGTAACCTTAAGTGACGGAGAAAATGCATTAGATGAAGTGGTGGTAACGGCTTTAGGTATCACTAAACAGAAAAAATCGTTAGGTTATGCCGTTCAGGAATTAAAAGGGGAAAGTTTAACTGAAGCGCGGGAAACCAATCTGGTAAATGCACTTGCCGGTAAAGTAGCCGGGGTAAGGGTAACCAATAGCCAGGGTGATATGGGATCTTCCCGTGTGGTAATTAGAGGGGAAACTTCTATTGCCGGAAATAATCAGCCTCTTTTTGTTGTAGATGGGATTCCGGTAGATAATTCACAGCTTAATTCGGCGGGGGCGAGAGATTACGCCAATGCCATTTCAGATATTAACCCTAATGATATCGAATCCATCAGTGTGTTAAAAGGTCCGAATGCGGCCGCTTTATATGGTTCAAGGGCAGCAGCAGGTGTGATTATCATTAAAACAAAATCAGGAAAATCTAAAAAAGGTTTGGGTATTTCTTTAAACTCGAATGGCGTGATCGAAAGTATATTAACCTTACCAAAATATCAGGATGTATTCGGACAGGGATCGGAAGGTAAATTCAGCTATGTGGATGGAAAAGGTGCCGGCGTAAATGATGGGGTTGATGAAAGCTGGGGGCCCAGAATGGATGGCAGGTTGATTCCGCAGTTCTTTTCGAAAGGTGTAGCAGTGCCCTTTGTGGCCCATCCGGATAACGTAAGGGATTTCTTTCAAACAGGTTACTCCTTAACAAATGGTATTTCAATTGAGGATGCAGGAGAGAAATTCGATTACCGGTTATCTTATAACAACCTTAAGCAGGTCGGTATCGTACCCAATTCAGGTCAGGGTAAAAACTCATTCACTTTAAATACTACTTTACGTTTAACACCTAAACTCACCATCACCGCGAATGCCAATTATAGTAAACTTGGTGCCGACAACCTGCCTGGAACGGGCGGATCAAGATCAACCAGTACCATGTTGCAGTTTGCGTGGTTTGGCAGACAGGTTGATATCAATCAATTGAAAAATTACCTGGATGAGAATGGTAATACTTTTAATTGGAACAACAGTTATTACAGCAATCCTTATTGGGTGGCTTATGAGAATACGGTGTCTCAAAACAGGAACCGTTTAATTGGAAGTATAGGTTTAAACTACAAAATTATTGACGGATTGAACTTCAATTTCCGTACAGGAACAGATTATTACAATGATCGCCGAAAAATTAAAATTGCCTACGGTACTAACGGAACGCCATTTGGATCGTATACCGAAAGTGCCTTTACGGTAAATGAAAACAATACGGATGCGACATTAAATTATACGAAGCAATTAAATGATGATTTTAGCTTAGATGTGTTGCTTGGTGGTAATATCCGGACCAGTTATATCGAACAAAATGATCAAAGTGCACCCCGTTTGGCTGTTGCCGGATTGTATACGTTAAACAATTCCAGAGATCCCTTAACCTCATCTAATAATTACAGTAAGTTAAAGTCTTACAGTGGTTATGCATCCGGTCAGATTGGTTTTAGGAATTACCTTTTTGCCAATATTACGGCGCGTAATGATTGGTCATCCACCTTGCCCGCTCAAAACCGCTCCTACTTTTATCCGTCTTTCAACGGTAGTTTAGTGCTCACTGAAGCTTTTGATATCAAAAGCGAGGTGCTGGATTACGCAAAAGTACGTGGTGGCTGGTCTAAGGTAGGTAAGGACACCTCACCTTATCGTTTAACCAATACTTACAGTTTCTCTGCACCGTTTGGAGCAAGTCCGCAGCTTAGTCCGTCCGGAACAGATTTCGATCCGAATCTAAAATCTGAAACCACCACTTCATCAGAGCTAGGTGCCGAAGCTGTTTTGTTTAACAAGCGACTTCGTTTTGATGTCAGTGTATATAATACGAACAGTTACAATCAGATTTTAAATGTAGATGTGAGTCCGAGTACAGGTTTCAGATCGAAAAATATAAATGCCGGAAAAATTAATAACAAGGGTATTGAAGTTCAGCTGGGTATTACGCCGGTGAAAAAACAATTTACCTGGGATATTGATATCAACTATGCGGCAAATAGAAGTAAGGTGGTGGAATTGGATCAGGAAGGTTTACTGCAAAATTATGTGGTGGCAACCAATTCTGCACAGGTAATTGCGACTGTTGGTCAACCTTACGGAACACTTTTTGGCAATGCTTTTTTAAGAGATGGGAATGGTAATATTTTGGTAAATGCTACAGGTGCACCACAAACTGACCCGACCAAAAGAGTTTTAGGGAAATATACACCAGATTGGATTGGCGGAATTTCAAATACTTTTAGCTACAAAAGCTTTAGTTTAGGCGTGTTGATCGACGCCAGTTTCGGTGGTTCTATTTATAACGGTACTTATTCTACAGGTACTTATACCGGTGTTTTAGCATCTACATTGCCTGGGAGAGGTGCAGAATTCGGCGGTATTTCTTATTACTACCCAGAAAATTTAAAGGCAAACGGAGCGGTTAGGTTAGCTAGTGGAGCAAATGCGCCGGCAGGAGCAACCGTTTATGATGACGGGATGATCTTTGATGGGGTAACTGCGGATGGCAAACCGAATGAAAAAATTCTCTCGGCACAAACTTATTACAAATCGTTCAGAACGATAGATGAGGCCAATATTTTTGATGCCTCTTATGTGAAACTTCGTGAAATTAAACTGAGCTACAATTTGCCTGCAAAATGGATCAAATCACTGAATTTGCAAGGTGTATCGGTTGCATTAGTGGGTAGAAATCTGGCAATCCTTCACCGCAATGTTGAAGATATTGATCCGGAAGTTGCTTTTAATACCGGTAACGGACAGGGTTTGGAGAGCCTCTCTAACCCAACCACACGTACTTACGGAATTAACCTGAACATCAAATTTTAATCTTCCCATCATGAAAAAAATATTATTATATAGCCTGATTTCTCTTTCTGTTTGCGCTACGTCCTGCAAGAAAGAACTGGATGAGACCAACATCAACCCCAATGTAACTGAAAATGCACAGCCTGATTATTTGTTAACTGCTGCCATCAAAAATACAGCTGACGCCTATTGGGGCACCACCAATAACATGAACTCCAGTCTCCTGTTTGTTCAGCATTGGGCCAAAGTACAGTATACGGAAGAAGATAGGTTTATTTATACCAACAGTAGCTTTACCACGCTATGGTCTACTTTATATTCAACCAGTATTAATGGTTTAAATAAAATTATAGAGATTGGAAATACAACCAGTAATCCAAATTATACGGGTGTGGCATTAACTTTAAGATCCTGGTCATTTTTGTTGCTTACTGATGCTTATGGCGATATCCCATACAGTCAGGCAGGACAAATAAAAGAATTTATCACACCAGCTTATGATAAACAAAAGGATGTTTATGACGGCCTGCTAAAAGATTTGAAAACAGCAAAAAATACTTTAGATCCTGCCGGAAAAGCGATTGCCGGAGATGTAATTTACAATGGCAATATTACCAGGTGGAAAAAACTGGCCAACTCACTCAGGTTACGGATTGCACTCCGGATAGCAGATCAGGAACCAGCGAAGGCGAAGCAGGTTTTAGACGATATTAAAAATGACGGTGATGCTTACATGAGTGAAAATGCAGATATTGCACAATTAATTTACCAGAGTTCACCACAACAAAACCCGGTGAGTGCATTGTTTGATACCAGAGATGATTACCGGATCAGCAAAACCATTGTAGATAAATTATTCAGTCTGAATGATCCCCGTTTACCTGTTTATGCCAGTAAAACGCAAACAGCTACAGCTGAAGAATATGTAGGGTTACCTAATGGTTTAACCAATTCGGAAGCCAGCGGTATTGGTTTTGCGAAAACCTCCAAACCAGGCACTTATTTTCTGACGCCACAATCACCGGCAGTAATTTTTAGTTATGCAGAATTATTGTTCGATCGAGCAGAGGCAGCAGCAAGAGGTTTTACCGCAGAGAACGCGGCTGATCTATACCAGCAAGGGATTGTCGCTTCTTTAAAACAATTTGGCGTAGCTGATGCTTTAGTCGCCAGTTATGTAACACAGGCCGCAGTGCAATATGATGCGACAAATTATAAGAAATCAATCGGCGAACAAAAGTGGATTGCACTCTTCGGACAAGGTCTGGAAGCCTGGGCAGAAAGACGCAGACTGGATTATCCTCAACTTACGCCATCAGTTAATACGGTGTTGAACGGACAAATTCCGGTGCGCTTTATCTATCCCGGAACGGAGCAATCGCTCAATGGGCAGAGTTACAGGAATGCGGTAGCCAGTCAGGGAGCAGATTTGTTAACCACCAGATTATGGTTTGATGTGAAATAATCTTCATGCAAAATTTTGAAGCCGCTTTAGCAATCGTTAAGGCGGCTTTGTTGTGCAGTGTTCTTACTTTACTCATTTTGCTCAAACTAGTTTTTAAAGAGGGTTAAATAAAGGCCATATCTATAGTATAAAAACCGCGGTTACTAAATCTGTTACATCAAATTTCTTAAATTTATATGTACGATTGTTATCTTGTGCACTTTCAAAATCTCAACATCATGAAAAAAATAATCTTTACACTGATTCTTTCTCCATTTTTATTTATAGCTGCTTTTGCCCAAAATAAACCTGCTTTCTGGGATGATGTACAAACGATAAAAAAATATGACCAGATGTATAAACCTCCGGTGAAACCCATACTATTTGTAGGGAGTTCATCCATTCGTAAATGGGATGATCTCACCCAGGTTTTTGCCAAATACAATGTACTTAACCGTGGCATTGGCGGGGCGGTAACCAACGACATTACTTTCTATTTAAAGGATGTTGTTTTTCCATATCACCCCCGTCAAATTGTACTTTATGTAGGGGAGAACGATCTGCCAAATGAAAAGACTACACCCGATTCGGTTTTAAACAGAACCATCACCCTATATAAATCGATAAGGGCTACATTGCCTAATATACCCATATTGTACATCTCCATTAAACCCAGCCCTAGCAGGGCGGCATTCAAAGAAAAAGCAATCGCCGCTAATGCATTAATCAAAGCTTTTCTTTCCAAAGAATCCAATACCAAATTTATTGATGTGTACAGCTTAATGTTAACAAAAAAGAGCGATCTACGTCCGGAACTTTTTGTGGAAGATATGTTGCACATGAATGCTGCGGGATATGCCATCTGGAAAAAAGCAGTTGAACCACATTTATTGAAGAATTAAATTAATATGACGTTGGCTTTTTGATCGAATGACATTAGTTGAGTGATGGCCTTACGTCAGCACAATGCAGTGCGCCATTTTGATTAAATGTGTCTGCATTAATACATTCATCACATGGACATCATTACGTATTTCGTACATTTGAAACTTTATTTCAAAAGATTCCCGTATATATGTCGATAAAATTCTACCTGCCTATTTTCCTTTTGTTATTATTCAGTTCATCGGTTTCCGCTCAAAACAAATTTACTTTAAGCGGTACCATCCGTGATGCAAGTTCTGGCGAAACCTTAATTGGTGCTACCATTAAAATATCAGGACCAGCCAATGCGGCTACGCTAACCAACAACTATGGTTATTTTGCCTTAATACAAACCGAAGGAACGTACACCGTTACGGTGAGTTATACTGGTTTCATTCCCGTAACAAAAAGCATTACCCTCAATAAGGATACGAAACTGAATGAGGAATTGAAGAGTACCAATGATCTGGCCGAAGTAACGGTAAATGCCAATAACCGCAAAAATGAGAACGTCAAAAGTGCGCAGATGGGTCTGGAGCGGATCGATATGAAATCCTTAAACACTATTCCGGTTTTGTTGGGGGAGAAGGATGTTTTAAAAACCATTCAATTGCTGCCAGGTGTGAAATCAGGAGGCGAGGGAAATACTGGTTTTTATGTACGTGGTGGTGCGGCCGATCAAAATCTGATTATCCTGGATGAGGCAGTGGTTTACAACTCCTCCCATCTTTTGGGTTTCTTTTCTACCTTTAATGCCGATGCCATCAAGGATGTAAGTTTATACAAAGGAGGAATGCCCGCACAATATGGCGGCCGATTATCATCTGTTTTAGACGTTAAAATGGATGATGGCAATAATAAGGAATTTAAATTTCAGGGTGGAATAGGTTTAATCGCCTCCCGACTAAAAGCCGAAGGACCTATTGTAAAAGATAAAGGCTCATTCATGGTCAGTTTCAGGCGGACGTATATCGATCTTTTTTTACGTGCTTCACCTGATTCATCCATCAATGGAAGTACCCTGAACTTTTATGACATCAATGCCAAGGCGAATTATAAAATCAACGATAAAAACACCATTTATATTTCTGGCTATTTCGGTAAGGATAATATTGGTGTTAAAGATTTATTTGAAAACAACTGGGGAAACGTAACCACCACTATTCGTTTAAATCATATTTTTAACGATCGCTTATTTTCCAATACTTCACTCATTTACAACAATTATAACTACACCGTAAGGTTGCTGAATGATGTCACCAATTTTAAGGCTACTTCATTGGTGAGGGATTTTAATTTTAAGGAAGATTTTCAATATTTCAGTAACCAGCACACTTTCAGGTTTGGCTTAAACGCTACGCATCACCGCATTTCGCCCATTGATATCACGACAAGCAGTCAGGAATCGCAGGTGAATCCACTGGTACAAGAAAAACGTTATGGATTGGAAAGTGCCGCCTATGTATCAGATGAATGGGCGGTAAACGATAAGCTTAACTTTTTGTATGGTGTACGCCTGGCTGCTTTTTCATTGTTAGGTCCGGGTAATTTTAGCCAGTATGATAAGGAAGGAAATATCAACCAGACAGATCAGGTCGGTAGTGGGAAGTTTTATAAAAATTACCTCAATCTGGAACCTCGTTTTTCTGTGAGTTATTTGCTCAACGAACGAAACTCTGTAAAGGCATCTTATAACCGAAATACACAAAATATCCATATTTTAACCAATGCCACATCGAGTTCACCCACTGATCAGTACGTGTTAAGCAGCAATAACATCAAACCCGAAATCGCAGACCAGGTAGCCCTGGGTTATTTTAAAAACCTCGATGAAAATAATTATGAACTGTCTGGTGAAGTGTATTACAAATGGATGCAGAATCAGATCGATTACAAGAATGCGGCGCAACTGCTGGCCAATTCAAATGTAGAGTCAGAATTGCTTTATGGTACGGGCCGGGCATATGGTTTGGAATTGTTCTTTAAAAAGAAATTCGGAAAGATCAATGGCTGGATCGGTTATACCTTATCAAAAACAGAACGGAAGTTTGCGGAACTGAATAACGGGAACTACTTCCCGGCCCGACAGGATCGCACGCATGATCTATCGGTAGTTGGTATCTATAACCTGAATCAACGCTGGACTTTCTCTTCCAGCTTTATCTACAGTACTGGAAATGCCGTTACTTTTCCGGCAGGGAAGTATATCGTTGGCGGACAAACAGTATATTATTATACAGAAAGAAATGCTGGAAGAATGCCCTATAATATGCGCCTGGACTTAAGTGCCACGCTGGAAGGCAAACGCAGAGGCAGATTTCAATCCAGCTGGAACTTTGGTGTATATAATGCCCTGAACAGAAAAAATCCATATTCAATTGAGTTTATCAATGATCCGAATGAGCCAGGTAAAACCGCGGCAGAACAAACCTCTCTTTTTGGAATTATTCCTTCTGTAACCTGGAATTTTAAATTTTAACCCATGAAAAAATATTTAATATACTTGCTGATGACCACTATTGGTCTGGCATCCTGTAAAAAGATTATCCAGATTGATACCAACAATGCAGCACCACAGTTGGTTATTGAAGGGAAAATTTCAAACAGGTTAATCGAACAGCAGATTTTGATCAGTAAAACTGTGGGCTATGATGAGAAAGGGGTTTATCCCAAAGTATCAGGCGCTACAGTTAAAGTGAGTGATAACAATGGCAACACCTATGTTTTTACAGAGAAGGCGCCCGGTATTTATGTAAACCGTATGAGAGGTGTTGCTGGTATTACCTATAAAATGGATGTCACTGCTGAGGGTAAAAATTACCAGGCCAGTTCAAAAATGCCTAACCTTGTGAAGCTGGATTCTATTGGTGTGATAACCAATAACTTTTTTGGAAATGAGCGTAAAACGGCTGCTGCTTTTCTGGTAGATCCTGTAAATGAAACCAATTTTTACCACTTTAACCTGTATGTAAATGGCTTTTTTTCTGATCGGATTTATGTGAACAACGATCGCTTAACCAATGGCAATAACCTGCGGATTCAATTGTTTTATGAGGCAAATGATGACGATGATGAGGGTTTAAAAAGCGGCGATAATATTAGTGTAGAAATGGAAGGTATTGACGCCAATATTTTTAATTACTGGTACGCATTAAGCGAGCAATCTGGTGGGGGTCCGAATCAGGGGACCACGCCTGCTAACCCAACATCTAATATTTCTAACGGAGCTTTAGGTTATTTTAGTGCCCATACTTTTCAAAGGCTAAGTACCACGGTAAAATAAAGATGCCGATTTTGGAATATTAAAACACCTTCAAATTTTCATTGTTTTAACTGTATGAAAGTATTTATAAGCGGTAACATTGCACAGATTGGTATAAAACAACTGGAAGAAAAAAACATAGAAATTACCCAATGGAAGGAGGATCGGCAGATTACTCCTGAAGAATTAATCGAGGCCTGTAAAGATCAGGATGCGTTAGTGAGTGTGGGCCCGAATAAAATTGATGCTAAATTTTTGAATGCTGTTAAACATTTAAAGGTTATTGCGCTACATTCAGTAGGATTTGATCAGGTAGATGTAGCGGAGGCAAAAAAGTTAAATATTCCCGTTGGCAATACACCTGGTGTTTTAAGCGGTGCCACGGCTTCTGCTGCTTTTTTATTAATGCTGGCCGTTTCCAGAAAAGCATTTTACCTGCATAAGAAAATTATAAATGGTAAGTGGCAGAATTACGAGCCTACACCAGAATTAGGTATAGAGTTAAACGGAAAGACACTGGGCATTTTTGGATTGGGGAAAATCGGACTGGAAATGGCTAAAAAATGTGCAGGTGCTTTTCAGATGCCTGTTATTTACCATAATCGGTCTCGTAACGAAGCTGCAGAAAAAGAAATCGATGCAAAATATGTTTCCTTCGAAGAATTGCTGGCAAAAAGTGATGTCATTAGCGTTCATACTGCGCTGACAGATGAAACGAAAGATAAATTTTCGATGGATGTTTTCAAAAAAATGAAACTAAGCTCCATATTTATCAACACAGCGAGAGGTGGCATTCACAATGAAAAAGATTTAATCAAGGCATTGGAAGAAAAAATCATCTGGGGTGCGGGTTTAGATGTAACCAATCCTGAACCCATGGATAAAGATAACCCCTTATTAAATATGGATAATGCGGCTGTTTTACCTCATATCGGCTCCGCAACGAAAGAAACACGTGATGCCATGGCGAAACTCATTGCTGAAAATGTTATTGCCGGATTGAATGGTGAGAAATTGCCGTATCCTGTTTGGTAAGTGATTTAAGTTTCCAGTGTATAAAATGCGTTTACTTTTATCAGTAGTTACTCCGGATCAGTATGAAAATCAGCTGGAAACTTTGAATGACATGCCATTACCTCCCGCAGATTTAAAATGATAAGCGCAGAATAATGAAGTTGATGTCTACTTATTTTCTTTAAACGAGGTGTATGAATCTGCGTGGATCTGCGAAATCAGCGGGAAACTTTGAATGACATGCGATTACCTCCCGCAGATTTAAGATGATAAGCGCAGAATAATGAATTTTATGTTTATATTTTTAAATGAGATGTATGAATCTGCGGGGATCTGCGAAATCAGCGGGAACTTTGAATCACACGCCATTAACTCCCGCAGATTTAAGATGATAAGCGTAGAATAATGAATTTGATGTTTATATTTTTAAATGAGATGTATGAATCTGCGTGGATCTGCGAAATCAGCGGGAAACTTTGAATCACACGCCATTAACTCCCGCAGATTTAAAATGATGAGCGCAGAATAATGAAGCTGATACTTACTTATTTTTTTTAAGTGAGGTGTATGAATCTGCGGGGATCTGCGAAATCCGCGGGAAACTCTGAATGACATGCCATTAACTCCCGCAGATTTAAAATGATAAGTGCAGAATAATGAAGTTGATGCCTACTTATTTTTTAAATTAGGTGTATGAATCTGCGAGGATCTGTGAAATCAGCGGGAAACTTTGAATCACATGCCATTAACTCCCGCAGATTAAAAATGATAAGCGCAGAATAATGAAGTTGATGTCTACTTATTTTTTTTAAACGAGGTGTATGAATCTGCGTGGATCTGCGAAATCCGCGGGAAACTTTGAATGACATGCCATTACCTCCCGCAGATTTAAAATGATAAGCGCAGAATAATGAAGCTGATACTTACTTATTTTTTTTAAGTGAGGTGTATGAATCTGCGTGGATCTGCGAAATCAGCGGGAACTACTAAACTATATAAATCAATTAAGACTCAGATACCATCAGTATCCGAGCCATTATAAAACCATATTACTACTATTTAACCGTATATCGTAATATTGATCTGCCTAAGTTTCCATTGGCGTCAATTCCTTCAATAATCACTTTATATTGCCCCTTTCCATCTGCATTATAAAATTCAAAAGAGGAATTTCCGGTAGCGTCTGTGATGATTTTTGGATTCCAGTAAATGGTGGTTCTTAAATCGGTTTTGTTCATATTAGCCGGAACATCATATTTAGGCGAATAGAATTGTTTCTCTTTATTATAACCTTGAGGTGAAAACGTCACTTCGTAGTTTTTAGGAAGCAAATCCAGCAATTGTGCTTTTGAGATTTTCGTTCCCTTCGGTGCTTTCTTCTGGTTAAATACAATTACTCCATTTACGTTATTTGCACGGTTTACTAAACCCAGCTCATCCCTTAAAAATACTTCAATAGATTCGATTTCATTTGGATTTAAAGTATTAATCTGGTTCACATCAACACTCATTCCATTGATAAAAATTCCCATCGGAATCTTTTTGCCGGCATTAAAGTCGCGGGTTACATAAAAGTTATTATCCTGATAGGTTACACCGGCAAGCATACCCTGCAAACAATTAATTAATAAAGCACAACCTTGTAAACGATCACCTGTTATTTCATGATCAGCCATTTGCGGAAGTCCGGTTAGGTTGGGGTAATCTTTATGGCTCACTTTTGGGGTAACAGCACCTTTAATGGTTACATCTTTTAGCGTGTGTAAATAAGAATACTGCTTTTTGCTGTTATCTAAATAAGTGGTCAGGGCACTATCAATGTTTAAAACCTCCTCTGCGGCACTGAAATTTCGGGTTAGGGTTGGTACAGGAGATCCGTTCAGGCTGATGGCCATGGCTTTATAATTGGGATTATATTTAGCCGTGATGGTTACTTTTGAAGAATCATTCAGCACTAAATTCTTAAACCTGAAATTTCCAACCGGATCTGTTATGCCTTCCAGGTTAAAACGTTTATCAGGAATGGTAAGCAATAACTGTCCTTTCCTCACCGGAATACCATTATTCATTCTTAATATTCCAGAAACTTCTATGCCCTGTTCTGGCATAAAGCTGATTTTTGGTAAGTTGCCTGCCAACACATCCGTATACTTAAAACTGCGGTAACCTTGCGTAAGCAAGAGTACATCCAGGTCAGCATTCTTTTTAGCATCGGGTGCGTTAAAGTAATAATTAGGTTTTTCTACATAACCCTTAATATCACTGCTGAGTAATAGTCCGGTTAAAATGGTACTGGTAGCATCATCATTTGCCGGTACTTTTGTTTCGTCTACCACTGCCACAGAGAAATTTCCTTCAACAGGAGCACCATCTTTTTTAGCAGATACATTAACCTTTACTTTTTTCTTTACGCCATAAGCTGGGGTGGCAGTGGTTAAAGTGACAGCCATGTTATTTTTATGCTGAACAAATACCAATCGCTCACTTAGTGGCTTGCCTGCATCTGTAAATAAGGTGAACTGCGCAATGCCAGATGGAAACTTAGATTTTAAAATACTCGTACTATATTCTTTATTTGATAATGCCGTTTGCGCACCATAACAAATTACACCTTTACTTTGTGCTACCAGATATAGCTTTTTGCCTTTATTTTCATCGAAGAAAGCATCATTAGAAACAATTTTAACCTGAACGTTTTCAGCGTCCGTATTATCAACGGTTACTTTGATACCCTTTTCATTAACGGCCGGAAGGGGATAAGTCGCTGTAGTGCCATCCGTATAAGTTACCGTGGCTTTGTACGTTTTTCCATTTTCGGCCAGTAAATCAAAACTGCCCATCCCCAGGTGCTGGGCATTAAAAGTCGCGATTTGCTTGCCATCGCTATCGGTAACAGTTCCTTTAGCATTAATGCCTAATCCATCACTTTTAATGGCCTTGAAGGCGATTTTATTCACCAGTCCGGCAATGAGGTTTCCGCCTTCGGGAAAGAATTGAAAATCCTTACTTAAAATGGCATTGGCCAGGGTAAAGCTATTGCTTACTACATCTTTATCCGTGGTATTCAGGCTGGTGATTAATTCACCTTTTTTTAATTGATATTCGGCCTTTTGGTTGGCGCTCATGGCAATTGTTAGGTAACCATTGGCATCAGTTGTACCCCTGCCTTTGGCAATCACCGTATAACTGGTTACTACCTGCCAGCTTACGTTTCTGTTGGCATAAGGCTTATTATTGACATCTTTAAACTGCACACGGGCATCAATCTTTTCCTGTTTATCAGTAGAAGTGTTTTTATAGGTAATGTGGGTTTTAACTTCTTTATCAATCGCCTCACCTACATAGAAAGTTTTATTAAAATAAGCTGGGTTATCAAAGTTGAGCATCCACATGGTATAAGCCCTGATATGATAATTGCCTTGTTTATAATTCACCTGATCCAGAGGGAAATTTCCATTCGCCACGCCGCCGTTAACAGGCAGTTTTATCGTTTGGATCAATGAATCTTTCTGGTTAATCACATCAACATAAATAATCTTACTGATTCCGGATAGCAAGTTTTGATTCTCGGTTACGTAAGCTTTAAACCAAACCGTATCTGCAATGGCATAATAAGGCTTATCAAAATGAAGATAGATTTTCTCTGACGGATAATCATTTAATGCTTTGTTGGTTTTGGCAATGAGGGTATTGATGCTAACTGTATCCGTTTGTGCTGATGAGGAAAAATGTATGGTAAATAGAAGGGTGAGGATTAAAAAGGATAGTCTAAAAATTTTCATGAATTGGAAATTAAATACTTAGGTTGTAAATATATCCAATTAAAAATAGAGCACCTAAATTGTATGCATCTTTAACACTTTTTTACATTAAGTATTCAGAAAATTTACCGGAATTTTGATATAAAAAAACAAGCCGGCCAAAGCCAGCTTGTTCATTATACTGTTGGATATGGATTTTTTATTTGTATGCTATTACAAACTCATTTAAAGGCGTACGCACTTTTTTAAGATTTGCCAGCCAGTCGCCATTTTCATCTCTGTTCCCTAATGGTAATAAGGTTACGCTTTTTAAGTGTTTTTCATTTAAGCCTAATAATTCATCCAGTTTTGAGGCATCAAAACCTTCCATAGGCGTATGGTCAACTTTTAATAAAGCGGCCTGGGCAATGGCAACACCAAAAGCAAGGTAGGCCTGTTTGGCTGCATGGTGAAAGTTTTCTTCCGCAGATCGGGATAATACCATGCCTTTTAACTGTGCTTTATAAGCATCTGTAGTATCTAAGGGCAAACCGCGTTCGGTATTCATTCTATCGAACACTTCATCAATTCCTTCTTCGGTATAATTTTCCTGGGCAGCAAAAACCAAAAGGTGAGAAGCATCTACCACTTGCGATTGGTTATAAGCTATTGGCAAGATTTGTTCTTTTAATTCCTGGTTTGTGATGACAATAACCTTGAAGGGCTGTAAGCCTGAAGATGTTGGGGCCAGCTGCGCAGCTTTTATAATTTGATCTACCTTATCTTGTTCTACAGGCTGACCATTCATTTTTTTAACGGCATAACGCCAGTTTAGTGCATCGATTAAGCTCATGGGTTATAAATTTTGTCCAAATATCTGCAAAACAGTTACCTGGTATGTTGATGTATGATAAGAAAATAAATTCATGCAGGGCAAATAACTATTTCTTCTCTATTGGTTGAGCGTTTAGTCTTAAATCACTTCTTACTGGGAAATGATCTGATAATTTTGCTTTTTCTATTTTATAGTTCAGCACTTCCAGGTTTTTGGAGGTGGCGATATAATCGATCTGAAAATTTGGAAATTTGCCATTGTAAGTGGTGCCGAAGCCCGAACCTTTTTTAATAAAAGCATTGTTAAGGTTTTGAGTAATCTGGGTCACTACATATGATGCAGGCGTATCGTTAAAATCGCCGGCAATCAGGTAAGGGGTTTTACAGTTTGCCATTTCTTTCTTCATTACATCTACTTGACTGCTCCTTTTAAGAAAAGCACTTTTTAACATCCTTAAAATGCGTTTTGATGGCTGAATTTGCGTATTCATTTCTTTCACCTTATCAAGATATTCATAATCCTGCTTTTCGAAAGAAATGGATTGGAAATGCACATTGTATACCCTTAAGTTTTGGCCTTTAACATCTAAATCAGTGTAGATGCTCATATTGCCGGGGAAGCCCTCCACAAATGGGATTTTACCGGAGGCTTTAATCGGGAATTTTGAAAAAATGGCTAAACCAATGGCTTCATAATCGTTTTTATTGGTCGGAACAAAAAAGAAATGGTTTGTTTTTAAAATCTTTTTCAGGCTGTCAATCGTATCAAAATCTCCTTTATAACGGGTATAAAATTCCTGGAAACAAATGATGTCAGGATTTTGCTCTTTCACCACCTGGAGTATTTTTTCTTTTACCGATTCATCATTTTCACCACCGTATAGTTTAAAATTATGAACATTATAGGTCATCATTCTAATGCTGTTATCCGCTTTTTCAATAGGGCCTTTATCTCCGCTAATGGAAAATGTTGCCCTTAAAGTTTTATAGCCATAGGCGATGACAACCACACTGGCCAATGCGAAAATCCATTTTTTACTCATGCACCACCAGGCGATAAAGATGATGTGAAGAAATAAAAAATATGGATAGGCTAAACCGAAAAAAGCAATAATAGGATGTTGACGCGGATCCATATTGCCCGCAACTGTTCCCAATATTAACCCTATAGCTAAAATGATCGCTATCGGAAATAATAGTTTATCCAGTAAATTATACTTTTTAGTCGACATTAATCTTTGCTTGCTTTGAATAATTTCTCTCTCTCTGTTGCAGTTAATTTATCATAGCCTGATGAAGATATTTTATCTAAAATTGCATCGATTTCTTGTTGTGATACATCTTTAAAGGCAGGTTTTTTAACGGGGGGTTTTTCATTTTTAACCACGCGTAATTTTGGTTTACGCTCAAATAATTTACTCCAGTCACGGCCACGCTGTAAACTTTTTATAAACGCAAAGCCTAAAATCGCACCGCCGATATGGGCTAAATTTCCACCAGCATTTGCAGATGATAATCCAATAAATGAGATAAAGAAATAAACGATGGCAACCCATTTAATTTTTACTTCACCGATGAACATCATCATAATGGCATAATTGGGAACAAGCGTAGCGGTAGCCACAATGATGGCCATTACTGCTGCCGATGAACCAATAACCGTTTGCCCGATAATGCCTCCGGCGAAGGCCGGAAAAATATTTAACCCGGCAATATAAAGGAGGGCACCTGTAATTCCACCAGCCAGGTAAACAAAATGGAATTGCCTGCTTTTTAAGAAATTCATAAAGATATTCCCGAACCAGAATAGCCCAAGCATATTGAATAAAAGGTGCAGGAAACCATCATGGAAAAACATATAGGTAATTACCGTATAAAATCTGGTAGGAAGTGCAGAAATTGCTGCCGGAACACCAAAGTAATTCCTGATCCATTCGCTGATCATGAAGTCGCTTTTTGCCAGAAATAAGAATACAGAAAGAACAGTGGTAACCAGAAATATAATGGTATTTAAACCAATATATAAAAACAGCGGGTTGCCAGACTGAAATATTTTAAACTTTAAATCTCTAAAAGTATTATTCATAATAAGTGTAAAAATTGGTGTTTTTATCTTTCCATATCTTCACCAGTATGAAGCCGATTAAGGCCCCGCCCAAATGTGCATAATGTGCCACAGAATCACCTTCAAACTGACCCACGCCTAAAAACAATTCCACCAGAATATAAAAAGGAATAATATACTTTGCTTTTACGGGCACCGGAATGAACATAATCATGAGTTCCGCATTCGGATAAAGCATACCAAAGGCAACTAAAAGTCCGAAAATGGCACCTGATGCGCCTACCATTGGTGTGGTGTAAATATCAATTAATTTTGACAATTGCTGATTGTTTAAACCTTTTATATTGGCTTCAACCATGCTGGTGGCAAAATCAACTGAAACGGCACCCGGGTTAACAACAGCACCAGTTATCTGATAGGTTTCGAAGGCCTGCACGCCTAACTGCAAAGCAAGCGCACCAAGTCCGGTTATTAAATAAAAAATCAAGAATTTTTTTGCACCCCAACGTGCTTCCAATAGCGTACCGAAGGAATAAAGCGCAAACATGTTAAAGAAAATATGTGCCCAGCCACCATGCATAAACATGTAGGTAATGGGTTGCCATGGCCTGGCCATTGGTGAATCAAAGTAAAAAGCACCCAGACTAAAGCCCAATCTGATTCCTTTGGTTTCGAAATATAAAGTAGCCAGAAAGAATAATATATTGATGATCAGCAGGTTTTTAACTACTGGTGGAATATGTATGTTGTTCATTTATTGTTTTCTTCTATCGTTTTTCGTTTTTTGTTGATCGCCCATTGTTTAGGGTTTAGGTTGTCAGGCTTTTAGCTTTCAACTTTTTACTTTCCTCACTTCTCAAATTTTTTATCCAGTTCTGCTAATGTAATCGTTTGGATAACTGGTTTTCCGCTCACGCTAAAGTTAGGCGTTTTACAGGCAAAAAGTTCATCAATCAGCGTATTCATTTCCTCCTGTGCTAAAGCTGTACCTGCTTTTATGGCACTGTTTTTAGCCAGACTCCTTGCCAGGCGATCGCGCTTACTTAACTTTAATTCTTGCTGGGTGTTTTTAAAACCTTCAATTAATTGTTCAAAAAGTTGTGTTTCATTAATGCTGCTGCTTCCCAGGTCTACGGGAACACCCTCTACCACCAACGTATTTTTACCGAATTCCCGTACATCGAAGCCTAAACTTTTTATATCATCCAGTAAACTTTTAGCCAGTTCGAAATCATTGGCGTTTAAAGTAATGGTTTGGGGAAACAAACTTTGCTGCGATGCACCTTTGCGGTCATCCAGATGTACGAGAAAACGTTCATACAGGATTCGTTCATGTGCCATCTGCTGATCAATCACCATTAAGCCTGATTTAATCTGCGACACAATATAGCGGTTATGCAATTGCATGTACTGCTTTTTTGATGTTTCAATTTCGTGACTGTCTTCTGCGTAAATGGATGTTTGTTCAACAACAGGTTGGTCAGTAATCTCATATAAGGAACCCCAGTTTTTGGCACTGGGTTTTGCATCGTAATTTCTGGGCGAGGAGGAATAACCGGAGGTTGAACTGCTATCACTGGCAAAGGGATTAAAATCCGGATTAAAGTTGATACTTGGTGGAACAATATCTTCCACGGCCTTTTGCGTGATCATATTACTGAAGCCTGTTTCCTGGTCAAAATCTAACGTGGGTGCAATGTTATACCGACCGATGGAACGTTTTACAGCCGATTTTAAAATCGCATAAATGGATTTTTCATCCAGGTATTTGATTTCCGTTTTCGTTGGGTGAACGTTGACATCAATTTTTGCAGGATCAATTTCGATAAACAACACGTAAAGCGGATAACTGTCATCAGGTAAAAGATCTTCAAAGGCAGAACTAACGGCGTGATTAAGGTATGGATCTTTTATAAAACGGTTGTTCACGAAAAAGAACTGCTCTCCCCTCGTTTTCTTAGCGAAGGCAGGTTTACCGATATATCCTTTTAAATTTATGATGGTTGTTTCCTCTTCAACAGGAACCAGTCGTTCATTGTAATTATTGCCAAAAAGATGTACAATCCGCTGCTTCAAATTACCTTTAGGAAGGTTGAAAATCTCTGTTCCATCGTGGTGCAAACTAAAAAATACAGCAGGATGTGCCAATGCCACACGTTGAAATTCATCAATGATATGGCGCATTTCTACCGGATTGCTTTTTAAAAAGTTTCTCCGGGCAGGCGTATTAAAAAACAGATTTTTAATAGAAATTTGAGTGCCCGCTGCTGTAGCAACCGGTTCCTGTGCAATGACCTGTGCGCCTTCAATGGAAATACAGGTGCCAATCTCATCTTCATGCCTGCGGGTTTTCATTTCCACCTGTGCAATCGCGGCGATGGAGGCCATGGCTTCACCACGAAAACCCATGGTGCGAATGGCAAATAAATCTTCTGCCTTTTTTACCTTCGAAGTGGCATGGCGTTCAAAGCACATACGCGCATCTGTTACACTCATCCCACAACCATTATCTACGATCTGTATTAGTGCTTTACCAGCATCCTTAATCACCAGTTGTATTTTATCTGCACCGGCATCAATAGCATTTTCTAGCAATTCTTTTACCGCCGAAGCTGGCCTCTGAACAACTTCTCCGGCAGCAATCTGGTTGGCAACAGCATCGGGCAATAAGTGAATAATATCAGTCATGTAATATGGCAATGTGAATGGGCTAAATTATAGAAAATAAGCTTAATGAAACGGATTTGTTTAAAACTCAACATGTAAATGACGGATATTGGGGTGGTAAAAATGGATTGTCACAAAAATGACGTAAGTAAGTTTTTGGCTAAATTGAATCCATAACAATACATTTGTTGAAAAGAACGTTTTCAAATGGATATAGCTTATAAAATTAAAACACTTCGTCAGCAGAAAGGGTTGAGTCAGGAAGAACTGGCGTTGAAATCTAATTTAAGTTTAAGAACCATTCAACGGATAGAATTAAACGAGACCATGCCAAGGGGATATACCTTAAACAATATTGCAGAAGCTTTAGATACTACTTATGAAAAATTAATTTCAAACAAGACGACCTCAGGAAACTCAGTTATTCTCATTCATGTATCCGCATTCAGCTTTATACTTTTTCCTTTACTTGGTTTTTTATTGCCTTTAATTATTTGGGCCGTTAAAAAGGACAGACGGGATGATGAAGATGATGCAGCAAGAAAGCTACTGAATTTTCAGGCCACTTGGTGTATTTTACTATTTATTTTATGTGCCTCTGGCTTTAATGGAAAGTTTTTTCATATCGGAAAATTAGGCAGACCAGAAGTTATGATGATCTGTATATTATTAATGTATGTAATTAATTTCATATGCATTATTATCAATATCATACTGGCTGTTCGATCTAAAAAAGCTTTTTATCAGCCTGCCATTCCCTTATTTAAATCATTTTCCTGAATAGGGTTGGGGATGCATGTAATAACCGTGGTTGATAAGAATTATTTTGTTATCGCCTTCCTTATGGAAGAGACGAACGATATCAGCAAGCAGATGAGGAATTATAAAGTCTGGTGCCGAAAGGCTTTCTTTCTAATTTAGGAATGGTTATTTCATAACACCTTTTCACCTTTTTATTCCGCTACAAAGTAGATTTTTAAAAGTCAAATCACTACAATTTTCTATCTTTAGCCGTATGAAACGAAATAAATTAGTGGTTCTGGCTGCTGTAAGTTTTTTTAATATTCTCTGTTTAATGGCTTGTGCACAAGATCATGCCAACAACGAAAGGAAGCTTTCCATTGCTAATAGTATTGCTAAAACCATCGTGGTATTAAATAATCAGGATTCGGTTATCCCCTTAAAATCGCTGGAAAAAAAGACTATTGCTTCGGTCAGCTTAGGTTTTGCCTACAGTATGGTTTTTGATAGTCTGTCTAATAAATATGATAAGGTAACTTCTTTTTCTGCGGCGAATTATCAAGATAGTGTTAACCTGAATGATCTGGAAGATGACCTGAAATACTATAACACCGTATTGGTTTCTATTGATGATCAACACCTCACTAATACCAGGTATATTAATTTTATCAATAGTATCAGCAAAACAAAAAAAGTAATTATAGCCTTTTTTGGCAACGGACCGGGTTTAAAAACCTTTGATGCCTTGCAATCGCCAATTGTTTTTACTGCACAAAATAATGCAGATGCTGCGGCTTTGGTTCCGCAATATATTTTTGGTGGCATTGCGGCAGAGAATAAACTCACCACTACTTTTTCAGCACGTTATACCTTGGGTTCTGGCTTTATAACTGCTAAAACAAGGTTGAAATACACGGTTCCAGAAGATGCCGGACTAAATTCAAATGGTTTAAGTGAAATTGATGCCATTGCGGCTGAAGCCATCAGCCAGAAAGCTACACCAGGTTTGGTTGTTTTAGTCGCCAAAGATGGTAAGGTAATTTTCAATAAGGCCTATGGAACACATACTTATGATACCACAGTACCTGATCAGGTTACTGATATTTTTGATTTAGCTTCAGTGACTAAAATTGCCGCTACTACCCCTGCTGTAATGCGTTTAGTTGAAGAAGGAAAACTGAAACTAGATACCACTATTGGTACCTATATTGCCAAAGCCCGTACTTCTCCAATGAACAATATTCAGGTGAGGGAAGTGATGCTGCACCAGGCAGGTTTTATTCCATATATTCCTTTTCATGATTATGTAAAAACCGGCGATTACAGCAGAGATTCATCTGCCGCTTTTCCTACTAAAGTGGCGGATCAGTATTACATTAAGAAAGGTTTCTTTAAAGATTTTATGTGGCCAAAAATGCTCAATTCGCCCATCAGAACACGTGGTAAATATGTATACAGCGATATCAGCATGTATGTGATGAAAGATATTGTAGAGCACATCAGTGAGGAACCATTAAATCAGTATGCTTACGAGCAGTTTTATAAACCTCTTGGCATGCAAACTGCAGGGTTTTTACCGAGAAACAGATTCAGTAAGGATCAGATCATCCCAACAGAACAAGATACTTATTTCAGAAAAACATTGTTGGTAGGTTATGTTCATGATCAGGGTGCAGCCTTGGCGGGAGGTGTTTCAGGCCATGCAGGCTTATTTGCCAGCGCAAATGATCTGGCTATCATGTACCAAATGCTTTTAAACCGCGGGACTTATGGCGGAACGGAATATTTTAAACCCCAAACGGTAGATATGTTTACAGCAAAGCAATCAAACGTAAGCCGCCGGGGTTTAGGTTTCGATCGCTGGGATCCGGATAGCACCAAACACTATCCTTCTAATTTAGCATCGCCGCAAACTTATGGTCATACCGGTTATACCGGAACCTGCGTGTGGGTAGATCCATCTCGGGGTTTAGTCTATATTTTCTTATCAAACCGGGTGAACCCAACGGTAACGGATAAATTATCAAATCTTAAAATTAGAGGCAGAATACAGGATGTGGTGAATAAGGCGATTGACGACTCGAAAAAATAAAGCTAAAAAGTTGTCAATTCTAAATAGTCAATTGGCCAGAAAGTTGGCAACTTTAAATAAGTTTTATCATAAAGTGTTTTACACTTAAAAGCTACCTTATAAAGTTAAGCTTAACTTATAAACAGTTGTATTTAGTTCCGCTGTATCACGGTCTTCGCATAGCAAAAATTCAAGCCGGTCTTTTTCCTGTTTAAATAAGGCAATCCCTTCAAACTTATGCTGACCTGGAATTTTATAACTAAAGCTGAGTTTTAAGTTTTGTAAATCAATGCTTCCGATAAAGCTTCCCAGAATCTCACCATCATGATAAGTTGATTGAGTATCTTCAGCAGTAGCAATGAAAAAAATATTCTTTCCTACCTGTATCGCATCGGTAAAGGAAGATTCTACATGGTTGATATGAGGCAATTGAACCGGACTAAATTTAATCTCGCTCACAACTGTTAAATCATTCCCCATTAAGGTAAATATTCCGTTTTTTCCTTCCTGACCATTTCCCCTGTTAAATAGCAACCACTGCTTGCCGGTAAAAATAGCACCTTCAATATTAAAATTCTTAAGGTCAATCCCGGCCACTTGCCGCATCTTTTCATAGGTTTTATTTACATTTTGAGCCTTAATTTTTTTAGTATTTAAATCGTATGCAATTAGACGGTTCCGGTTTAGTGTAGAGCCAGAACCCAAAATATATAGTGTGTTTTCAGAATGACAGAGCACCTCAAAATCTGGTTTCAGGGATTTAGGAATGTTTTCTTTCCGGGTAAGGGGCTGATCGAATAAAATCTGAATCTTTTCCAATCTATTGCTGCTCAGGTCGTATTGATTTAAAAAGGCACTATTATCACCTACAATATATAGCTGTACGGCATTTGAAAATATACCGGAAGCAGAGCCAATACCTTTTATCTGTCTGAAAATTTCTAATTGAATGGAATGCATATTTTAAGGTAAACAAAAAAGCATCGATTTTAGCCGATGCTTTTATATTATTTAACTCCGGACTATGGACTTCCGACTCCGGACTTCCAACGCCAAACTATTTCTTCAAACCAATCTCTCTCAATCTTTCATCAAGGTACTCACCGGCAGTCATGTCGCTGTAAGCTTTTGGATGTTCAGCATCAATGGTAGATGATAAACTGGTTAAATCCATGTCGCTACGTGGATGCAGGAAGAACGGTACCGAGAAACGGGATGTTTTCATTAATTCACGAGGTGGATTAACCACTCTGTGGGTAGTAGATTTTAATTTATTATTGGTTAAACGCTGCAGCATATCGCCAACATTGACCACAATATCGGTATGGTGCGCCTTAATCGGTAACCACTCATTGCTTCGGGTTAAAACCTCTAAACCATCGGCACTTGCACCAATTAATAAAGTAATCAAATTAATGTCTTCATGTGCACCTGCACGAACAGCATCATCAGGAATAACTTCAGGGTTTTCAATAGGGAAGTAATGAATACCTCTCAAAATGGAGTTACCATTGTGAACATGTTGATCAAAATAGTTTACGGGCAATTCAAGATAGGTCGCAATTGCACGTAAAAGATGTGTTCCATTTTCTTCCAGTTTCTTGTAAATATCGCCCGTAACCTGGTTAAATTCTGGCAGCTCTTCTAAAACTTCATTGTCGGGATATTGCTCCTTTACCGGATCGCCATCCGTCACTTCCTGTCCAATCTGCCAGAACTCTTTTAAATCCGGCGTTTTGGCACCCTTTGCTGTTTCCTTGCCTGCGCTCGTATATCCACGTTGACCAGCAAGCTCTGGTTTCTCATATTTCTTTTTAATATCTAAAGGCAAAGCAAAAGCAGCACGGATGTTTTCATACAGCTTGTCAATTAATTCCTGGCTTAGACCATGGTTGGTAATGGTTACAAAACCCGAATCGTTGAAGGCCCTGCCCAACTCATCAGAAAATTTTTTACGTTCTTCTTCAGTTCCATTGATATAAGAACCCAAATTCAAACAGGGAATATACGGTGTAGACATGATTTTAAATTTAATGTTTACGAATTTAAAAAAGAATTGTTAATAAGTGTCTTTAAGGTAAATAAGATGGAGCTAA
Source organism: Pedobacter sp. MR22-3 (assembly GCF_026240075.1). Classification (NCBI taxonomy): domain Bacteria; kingdom Pseudomonadati; phylum Bacteroidota; class Sphingobacteriia; order Sphingobacteriales; family Sphingobacteriaceae; genus Pedobacter; species Pedobacter sp. MR22-3. Next base: position 306,087 of record NZ_JAPIVF010000002.1, read on the forward strand.
AAAATTAATGATCAGATTTTTAAGTTATTAACATAAACACAAGAAAGGACAAAATGTTGGGTTTGTCATGTAAAATCCATTATTGTTTAATCTTAAACCACGATGGGTTTTATTTCGTAATATTAATAACAAGGATATTTTAGCTTAAAGTTTCGAATGTATCAGATAAAGTATTTAGTATCCTGAAATAAACACACAAAGCACATGAAAAAAATAATTTTAATTCTATTGTCTGTCTTAGCCTTAAATCAGGCCAATGCACAAGGGAAAAAAACAGAAAAGGCAACCTTTGGAATGGGTTGTTTCTGGTGTACTGAAGCCATCTTTCAGCGTTTAAAAGGAGTTACTGCCGTAAAATCAGGTTATGAAGGTGGGCAATTAGCTAATCCAACTTACGAAGAAGTTTGTACAGGTAATACGGGTCATGCTGAAGTTTTACAGGTTACTTACAACCCAATGGAAATTTCTTACGATGAATTATTGGAAGTTTTCTGGAAAAGCCATGATCCAACTACTTTAAACCGTCAGGGTGCAGATTCCGGAACACAATACCGTTCAGTGATTTTTTACCATACACCAGAACAAAAAGCCCTGGCTGAAAAGTATAAGGCAGAATTAAACAAAACAAATGCCTATGGTAAAAAAGTAGTAACAGCCATAGAAGCCGCAAAGCCATTTTATGCTGCGGAAAGTTATCATCAAAATTATTTTAATAAAAACGGCAATGAAGCCTATTGCAGATTAGTTATTCAACCTAAAATTGAAAAACTGGAAAAAATCTTTAAATCGAAATTGAAGAAATGACGAATAATCTAGAGTTCCTGACCGTGATTGGCATTATGCAATCAAGGTCAGGAACTTTTTTCGTAGTTGATAGCCAATTTCACCTATCCTTTTCATTGAAGAATTGTCAATTAACCATTCAGTTGGTTAAACAATTTTTCATTCCTCAAACTTTACGCTGGTAAATATTACATTTGCAATATGAATACTGGCTTACAGCTTTATAATACGCTTTCACGTAAGAAAGAACTTTTTCAACCACTTAATGCAAACCATGTGGGCATGTATGTATGTGGCCCTACAGTTTACAGCGATGTGCATTTAGGCAATTGCCGTACCTTTATATCTTTCGATTTAATTTTCAGGTACCTTAAATATTTAGGTTTTAAGGTTCGTTATGTGCGTAACATTACCGATGCCGGCCACCTGGAAGGTGATCGCGATGAAGGGGATGATAAATTTGCCAAACGTGCTAAACTGGAACAGTTGGAGCCTATGGAAATTGTACAGAAATACACTTTAGGTTTTCATGATGTGTTACGCATGTTTAATACTTTACCTCCGAGTATAGAACCTACAGCAACCGGTCACATTATCGAGCAGATTGAAATGATTAAGGTTATTATCGCCAATGGTTACGGTTACGAGATTGGTGGCAATGTTTATTTTGATGTTGAAAAATACAGCAAGGAATATAATTACACCATCCTCACCAACAGAAATCTGGAGGATATGCTCAATAACACCCGTGAATTGGGTGGCCAGGATGAAAAACGCGGCCGTTTAGATTTTGCCTTATGGATTAAAGCAAAACCAGAAACCTTAATGCAATGGCAATCGCCCTGGGGTTTGGGTTTTCCAGGCTGGCACATCGAATGTTCAGCCATGAGCGCTAAATACCTGGGCGATGAATTTGATATTCACGGCGGTGGGATGGATCTTGCAGCTACACACCATACCAATGAAATCGCGCAATCTGAAGCCTGCAGCCATAAACAGCCTGCCCGTTACTGGATGCACACCAATATGCTTACGGTAAATGGTACACGGATGTCCAAATCTGCCGGGAACGGTTTTCTCCCTTTAGAATTATTCACTGGTGATCATCCGCTACTGAAAAAAGGCTATAGCCCGATGACGGTTAAGTTTTTTATGCTTCAGGCACACTACCGCAGTACACTGGATTTTTCAAATGATGCTTTGGATGCTTCTGAAAAAGGTTTCAGAAGGCTAATGGCCGCGATTAGTTTGCTGGATAAATTAACCGTATCCGACACAAGTGACTTTAATATAGAAGGAATCAAAGAGAAGTGCATCAATGCAATGAACGATGATTTTAACAGCCCGATTTTAATTGCCGAATTATTTGAAGCCGTTAGAATTATCAACACAGTATATGATGGAAAAGCCAAAATTTCTGCAGATCAGCTGGAGCAGTTAAGGCAATTGATCAACGACTTCGTTTTTGATATCCTCGGACTAAAAGATGAAGATGCCGGAAGTAATGATCTGAATGGTGTGTTGGATATGGTGATTGATCTGCGTACAGAGGCTAAGGCCAATAAGGATTATGCTACATCTGATAAAATCAGAATTGGTTTGCAGGAACTGGGCATTCAATTGAAAGATAGTAAAGAAGGAACAACCTGGAGTAAGGCATAATTAAGTCGGGAGTCTTAGGTCGGGAGTATGGCGTCTGCCTGATTAAATGGCCAGCTATAAAATTTACCAAATGAATAAAAAACTTTTAATCATCCCATTAATTGGATTTATGGCATTTCAGGGATGTAAAAACAAATCAAAAACTGAAGCTACTGAAAGTTCTTCCAGTGAGGAGATCAAATTGGTTTCGCCAGCATTTAATGCTGATAGTGCCTACGTTTATACCAGGGTCCAGGTTGATTTTGGTCCGCGTATTCCGGGTACGCCAGCGCATCAGAAATGTGCAGATTACCTGGTGGCTAAGCTTAAATCTTTTGGTGCGACAGTCAAAATAACAGGTGAAAAAACCAGGACTTACGATGGGAAAACTTTTCAATTGAAAAATATTGAGGCCAGTTTTAATCCGGAGAAGAGGGAAAGGGTGCTCATTACCGCACATTGGGATGCCCGTCCGTTTTCTGATCAGGATACTGATCCATCGAATCATGATAAACCATTTGATGCGGCGAACGATGGTGCCAGTGGCGTAGCCGTAATTTTAGAAATGGCTCGCCAGATCGAGAAAAAACAGCCCAATGTAGGTGTCGATTTTGTGCTGTGGGATCTGGAAGACTACGGTAAAGCAAATGATGAAACACCAGATGAGGTAACCTGGTGTTTAGGCTCTCAGTATTGGTCTAAAAATGCCATCGCAAAAGGCTATAAAGCCCGTTATGGTATCAATCTGGATATGGTTGGCGGCGGTAATGCACAATTTACGCAGGATGAAATTTCACGGCAGTCGGCACCGGCTGTGGTAAACAATGTATGGGCTATTGGTAATGAGATTGGCTATGGTTCCTATTTTGTAAATCTGCCCAGCGGAAAACTGGTTGATGATCATTTCTGGATGAATAAGGCTGGTGTACCTTCAATAGATATTATCCATTATAACGATAACAGTGGTTTTTATATCAACTGGCATACACAGTTGGATAACCTGGCCAATATTGATCGGAATACGCTTAAAGCTACCGGACAAACCGTACTGGAAACCATCTTTCGCGAAAAATAAATTGTGTAATTGTTAATTACTTTTAAAGTCAGCGAACTGATAAAATTTTATATTCGCACAACTATACTTAAACACATATAATGAAAACAATATTTTCAACAGCAATCGTATCACTTTTAGCGCTGAGTGCATTTGCGCAAAAAAATGATGGAACTACAAAATCTCTGGTTAATGCAGAAAAAGATTTCGCAAAATCGGTTGCAAAAAGTGGCGATAAAGATGCCTATCTGGCACATTCATTAGCGAGTGCTTTGGTGTTTCGACCAAATCCGGTTAATGTAAAAACATATTATAATGCCCAAACCAATAGCGAAAAATCAGTTACCTGGGAGCCTAACTTAGCGCAGGTTTCACACAGTGGTGATTTAGGTTTTACTACCGGTCCGTATATGGTTGATGGTGCAGAGAAAAAATATGGCCAATATTTATCCATCTGGAAATCAGAAAATGGTAAATGGAAGCTGGCTATTGATTTGGAAACCTCAAGCAACAAGCCGCTGGGTCAAACCGCAGCAAAATTTATTGAACCGAAAGATCATGTTGCACCCAAGTTTTTAAATGAAAAAGAAATTAAAGCCGGAAAGGATATTATTCTCACCACTGAGAAAACCTTGAATACCTTTTTAAAAACGCATGGTGTTGCGGCTTTTGGTGGTTTCTTGACAGATGATGCAAGAGTGCTATTCCCAGGTAATGACCTGATCACCGGGAAAGGTAAAATTGTTTCGTTTTATAACGGAATGATTAGTAAAATCAACCTGAAAACCACAGGCGTAGATAAAGCCTTGGGCAGTGATTTAGCCTATACCTTCGGAGTAGCCACCATAGATTATAAAGCAGATTTACGCGAAAGTTTTAATTACGTTTTCGTATATGAAAAAGCCGCTGATGCGAGCTGGAACCTGATTGTACAAGCATTTGTTCCCGCTGAAAGATAGTAACCTAAAATGTGAATTAAACGAGCTTTCTGTAAAAGGAAAGCTTTTTTTATTTCTAACGGGCGAAGAATGCAAACCTGTTATCCTAATTATTTTACAACTTAAATCCGGGTTTTACGTTTACCCTAAAAACAAAATTTATGCATAAAAAACTATTTATCCTATCTGCTATCATGCTATTGTTCTTTCAGGCGTCGGCACAAAAAAGGAAGTTTGATGTTCAGGGCAAAGCAGGAGCGAGAGGCATTATGCCCGAAAATACAATTGAAGGCATGTTGAAAGCCCTGGATTTAGGCGTAACCACATTAGAGATGGATGCGGTAATTTCAAAGGATAAACAGGTTGTTTTATCTCAGGAACCTTATTTTAACAATGAAATTTCATTATTGCCCAATGGCAAGCCCATTTCTTTTAAGGATCAGAAAAACTACAATATTTATCAGATGGATTATGCGCAGGTGAAAAAATTTGATGTAGGAAGTAAGATCCATGCCCGTTTTCCAGGGCAAATGAAATTCAAGGCTTACAAACCTTTGCTCTCCGAAACGATAGATGCTGTAGAAGCCTATGTAAAGGAACATCGCTTAGCCAAACCGGTTTACAGTATTGAAACCAAAACCATCAAAAATGGCGATAATGAATTCCATCCGGAGCCTGCAGAATTTGTAGAATTGATTATGGATGTAGTGAATGCTAAAAAAATCGCTAAAAGGGTAATCATCGAATCTTTTGATATGCGAACCTTACAATATCTACATGAAAAATATCCTAAAGTGAAAACTTCCTTACTCATTGATGAGAAAGAACCTTTTGAGGATTATATTGAAAAATTAGGTTTTAAACCTACCATCTATAGCCCATATTCGGTTTTGGTTGGCAAAGGCCTGGTAGATCGTTGCCATGAAATGGGTATTAAAATCATTCCATGGACGGTGAATACGGTTAAGGATCTGAAGTATTTTATGAGCCTGGGGGTAGACGGTGTCATTACTGATTTTCCCAATCTGATGCATCAGGTGAAATAAAATCCATAAAAAAAGCGATGATATCATCGCTTTTTTTATTCCTGTAATTTTCTAGTGGTGAGATGCCTCGCCCTCTTCAGCTTTTGAATGTGGTTTCTCCGTTTTCTCATGAGAAGTTGATTCTTCTGCATGATGAAAAATTGGTCTGGTGAATGCTACAAGAAGAATTAAAACAATAATCCATGCGGCTAAAGGTAGTGTCCAAATCCCTTTTGTTTCCAGAACCGGAGCGTGTGAATCGTGAGCTGACATATCTAATATTTTTGATTTTTAAATGAATGCTGTGATAAGTGTGGTAAAGATAATAACAAAAAATATAAAATAAAGATTTACAATGTGATTTGTCGTGCAGATAATTAATGCTTGTTCATTTTAAATGTAAATTAATTATCCGGCTGCCGGATCAGGAATGAAGCGCATAATAGATAGCGATTTTAACAGGTTTTGATCATTGTAGGATAGGGTTATATAATGACGACCTTTTTTAAAAAGCAGCTTTGTACCATTTGAATAGAAGCTGCCATCACTAAGTTTAGACTTTTTTACATTATACTTCTTAAATTTAGCCATGGCCTCATCGATTGTCGTTTTATTCAGTACCAGATTAAAAGGCAAGCCTGAAAGGATGAGATACCGATCGTCGGGAATACTGAACCAGATATCATTGACTGTCTTCTTATCTCCGATATTGGTGTAGACGCCTAAACCTGATGAGGTAATCCATTCTGCATATCGCTCTCCATCATTCTCATCATCTGTAATAATGGTTTTTGCATGTAAAGCTGCAGAAATTTTATCAGTGGTTTGTGGGAGAATAAATTCAGCATTTTTATCTAGTAAAGTGTTTAAGCCAGCATTTTTTTGAGCAAAAGCAGTTGCTAATAACAATTGAAACAGGATAAAAAGGGTGAATGCTTTGGTTTTCATCTGAATGTTTTTAGGATTAAACAATTTATGTTTAAAGATATCAAAATAAACAAATGATAAAAAGTACTACCTGGAAAATGAAAATTAAGAAGGTATTATGTTAAACCAAAGATGCTAGAAAAGATCTTTGATAATCTTCTCAATAGATAAGCCTTCTGCTTCCGCACGGTAATTGCGAACAATTCGGTGGCGAAGAATCGGTTCTGCAACCGCCTGAACATCTTCTATATCCGGAGCATATTTTCCCGTTACAGCGGCATGGCATTTCGCACCCAAAACAAGAAACTGTGAAGCCCTTGGACCAGCACCCCAACTGATGTATTTATTTACCGCCTCTGTTGCAAATTCACTATTGGGGCGGGTTTTCGAAGCCAGTTTCACTGCATATTCCAGTACATTGTCCGTAACCGGAATATTCCTGATCAGTTGCTGAAAATACTGGATATCTTCTGCATGAATGATTTTTTGTAAGGCTACGGTTTTGTTGCTGGTTGTGTTTCTAACAATGTTCAGTTCATCTGCGAAAGCAGGATAATTTAACTGAATATTGAACATAAAGCGATCCAGCTGTGCTTCGGGCAGGGGATAAGTACCTTCCTGCTCAATTGGATTCTGAGTAGCCAAAACAAAGAATGGTTTTGGTAAGGTATGGGTTTGGCCAGCGGCGGTAACCGATTTCTCCTGCATGGCTTCCAATAAAGCTGCCTGTGTTTTTGGAGGCGTTCTGTTAATTTCATCCGCCAGGATAATATTAGAGAAAACAGGCCCTTTGATAAATTTAAAGTGCCTGTCTTCTCCTAAAATTTCTGCGCCAATAATATCACTTGGCATTAAATCCGGTGTAAATTGAATCCGGTTAAAGTCCAGATCCAGTACTGCAGCTACAGTTTGAACGAGTAGGGTTTTAGCCAATCCGGGAACGCCAACCAGCAGACAATGTCCGTTACTGAAGATGGCGATTAAAACAGATTTGATGATTTCATCTTGCCCAACAACCACTTTACCAATTTCAGCTTTAATGTTATTGAAAGCCAGGTGAAGTGCGTTGACAGCTTCTACTTCATTTTTGTACTGCATTCGTTTTATTTTGCGGCTGTGGAGGTTTTAGTCCAGATTTTTAACTCATTACAAGTGTTGAATTCATCGTCAATTTTAATATAAGTGCTTTCACGACGTTTCTCAAACCATTCGCTTAATGTACGACTTATTTTGTCTTGTTGTGCAGCATCTCTGATTTTTGGAAAATCCTGCGCCATATTGGCTTTATGCGGTGGGATTTTCGATTTCAGGTATAGAATGCGATAACCTTGTTTCCCATCAGCACCGGTATATAAATTTGGTTTAGAAATACCGCCAATTTTCATGGTATCAATCACTAAAAATACAGAAGGTTCCAATTTATCAATCGGAATGAATGTACTTCTGGATTGAACATCTTCAGCATTCAGTTTCATTCCGCCATTAAACTTCGTTTCCTTATTGTCAGAGAATAAACTTGCAGCAGCAGCAAAGCTGATTTTCTTGGAAGAAATATTATTGTAAATACTGTCTGCATGAAGTTGCAAACGGGTTAAACTTTCTGGCGTGGTTGCAGGTCTGATCAAAATGTGGCGGGCATGAACCTGCTCACCTCTACGTTCGATGACCTGTAAAATGTGGAAACCAAATTCAGTTTCGAAAACAGGCGACATTTCGCCGGCTTTAAGTTTAAAAGCCCAGGCTGTAAATTCTTTCGCCATGGTACTCCGGTCAAAGAAGCCTAAATCACCACCATCAGCTGATGAGCCTGGATCTTCAGAATAGGTTTTAGCCAGAACACCAAAATCATCACCACCTTTTATTCTTAAACGAAGGGCTTCAATCTTATCATGAAATCTTTGTTTCTCTGCTTTGGTTAGTTTCGGGTCTAAGATAATTTCTCCAACTTCCACTTCAGTGTTAAATTCCGGAATACTATCGCCAAGGCTTTTGAAGTATTTTTCAACCTCCATTGGTGTGACATTAATGTTTTCGGTAATTTTTGCCTGCATTTTCTGAGCAATCAATTCATCTTTTACTGACGGTCTGATCTCATCTTTATACTGCAATACAGATTTGTTTAAGAACTGTTCTAAACGCTCTTGACCGCCTGCACGCTGCATACTGTAACGCATCCGTTTATTCACTTCATCATCAACCTGGCCATCCTCAACCATAACCGAATCGATTTCTGCCTGTTGCTTTAAAAGTTTCTGGGTAAGTGTGTTTTGTAAAATCTTACATTTAACATCCTCATTTGCAGGATTGCCCTGGTAAAGATATTGTGTGTATTGTTGATTTAAATCAGAAAGGAGTACAATGTTATTTCCTACAACAGCAGCAACTTTATCAATGTTATGTTTTCCCGTTTGAGCATAACTGTTTAAAAATAAGCAAGTTAATGCGGTTACTGCTAAAAAAACTTTTTTCATTCTATTATTTATATTTTGCAATTATTATACGTATTCAGTATCAGTTTTTAAGGTTTGGTGAGTTTTTTCAATTCGCTTTCATTCACCTTAATCTGATATTTTTGTTTCAGGCCTTTAAGCCATTTTTCTTCCAGGTCTTGCTGGTAATCTGCGATCACTTCGCCTCTGATTTCACTTAAAGGTGCATGATAGTTCTTTTTGTGATCCTGGTAAAAATCCCTGATCTCCTGTTCATCCTCCTGTGCCTTACTCCAGATTTTCTGCTCAGAAACATTAAACATTAAAACACCTTCGCGGTATTCGTTGAGCAAAAAGTCGTGGTTTTTATTGACCCCGTTATTTTTTTTATGGGTTTCCAACGCAGTTTCATAAGCCTTAATTTCTTCCAGGTATACCTGATTTTTATCCAGCCCCATTTCGCGGGCATCCAAAACTTTCAGTTTAAAATTTATATACAAGTTCAGATAGGATGCTAACTCAGCATAATCTGAACTTACGCTACCCTTGTGGCTTTTTTTATAAGCCCAGAGAAATTCCTTTGAACTTATGGGTTTAGCATCAATTACAGCAACGTTTTGGGCAAACGAATAACTGCAAATAAAGCCGAAAACGAATAAGCCATAAGCCTTTTTTACATGGAGCACTCTGTAAATTTTAAAGGATAAAAGTAACAATAAGCGGCGCTATTATAAGATATTTAACTAATTTTAACAGAAATTATTATCCTGCAAAAATACGAATGGAAAACCAGCTTACCAACAATGCGAACGCTTTACGTTTATTTTTTACTGAAGAAGTATTTTTAGTGAAAGATGAAAGTGTGGAAATATCGCATCATGTTGCTGCAGAGCCTGTTTTAGAGGAGGCTTCTGTTGTAAGTAAAGTAGATACTAATGTTGCTGTACCCTTGGTTCATACGGAAATTTCTTTGCCTAAGGATATCGAAATACCCAAAAACAAAACAGAAAACGGGGAAATTCTGCCTAATATAGCAGACTCAGCGACTGAAAAATCATTTAAGTTTTTAGGCGGAAATAAAAAATCAGTTTTGATTTTGGTGAATGATGGAACGAATGATGTGAGCACTGAACAGGGTAAAGAATTACTTCGGAAAATTGTAAAAGCTATAGATTTAGGAACTGCTGATTTTGCCTTGGTAAATTATGCTAATTATCCAGGCACTACCTTTGCATCTTTTCACCAGTTTTTCAAACCTGTAATTATGCTTTCTTTCGGTGTTGAAATTGCTGATTTACAATTGGAATACGAATGGCAAAATGAAATTATTAAACATGAAACTACTCGGATAATCTTTGCACCGAATCTGCACAATCTTGATGGTGATTTAGGTGCCAAGAAGCTGCTTTGGGCAAATCTCCAGAAAATTAAATAGTAACAAGTTGTTCGTATCGATTATCAAAATATTGTGTAAGTCAATTAATCAGGTTATTTTATAACATCAGTTGCACAACTTTATCAAAAACCTAACTACCTAAGCACTTAATCCTAATGCATAAACTCGTTTTCGCCACCAACAATCAACATAAAACAGATGAAATCCGCCTGGCACTTGCTGGCCAGTATGAAATTTTAAACCTGAATGATATTGGTTGTACTGAAGACATTCCGGAAACGGCCGATACTTTTGAAGGCAATGCCACACTAAAAAGCAGTTATGTGGTAAAAAATTTTAAACTTGACTGTTTTGCCGACGACAGCGGTTTGGAAATCGAAGCCTTAAACAATGAACCTGGTATTTTTTCTGCCCGTTACAGTGGGAGCAGAGATACGGTAGAAAACATGCAGCTGGTTTTACAGAAATTAAAAGGGCAGACCAATCGTAGGGCAAAATTTAAAACGGTGATCTCACTCATGATCGCTGGGCAAAACCATATTTTTGAAGGGGTAATTGAAGGAACCATCAGAGAAAGCTTATCAGGCATTAAAGGATTTGGCTATGACCCTATTTTTCAGCCGAATGGTTATGATATTACCTTTGCTGAAATGGAGATGGAGGAGAAAAACAAAATCAGCCATAGGGCCATTGCACTGAAAAAGATGATGGAGTTTTTGAAAGGATAATGGATCATTTAATCTAACCTAGAAGTTATTGTCTCACCAACCTGCCTAAGTTGGAGGCACCAACTGATAGATGGAAAATTTTGTTTAGTAGTACTTTTTCTCAGGTACATCTTAAACTTATAATTTTTGAATTACTTTCTTTAAAGAATCTGCTTTCGGTAAAATAGGTTTGATCCCAAAATTAGCCGTATCAGCTAATTTTCCAGCAGGCAAGTTTTTATTCAGGTTTAAATTTACTTCTTTACCAGTTTTAGCCGGCGAGGAAACGGCTTTACCAGGTGCGATAGTTTTACCTGCAGCATTCGGTTTTACAGGTGCGGTTGCTTTTGCTTTGGTTTTAGGTTTTGCCTTCCCTGATGATCCTATAGCGTCTTTTTTGGTCTTTGGACGTTCCTTGGGTTTCCATGAGAAACCTTTCAGTACCTTATCTTTAGAAACCTTACTCTCCGGATTTAAAGCACCTTCAACCCCTTTGATGTATACAATATCCTGAATGTCGTTCTCATTATCCTGAAAAATAAACTTAATCCGGCTACTGAGTGTCTGGTTCATTTCTTTATATACTTTTGTGCTGTCATCCTGCGTGTAATAAATACTTTCTGCATTACCATCCACATACATGGTTTTTAGTTTTCCCTTACTAAAAAAGCCAGTCATTAAACGCCCCTTAATCTGATTAAATCTTAATGAATCTTTAGGTGTATTCACTAAAAATGCATTTCTGATGGCCTGGAGGTTATTTAGTTTTTTATTCTTAAACTGCACATAAATGGTATCTGCAATTTGCTGCGAACCTTCTGACCAGATAATGGGGTTGACAAAACAGCGCAGGGTAGAATCGGCACTGGTATAAAATACGCTGTCTGTCTTGGCCTGGATATTTGTTTTAAAGATTTTAACACCATGATAAGCCTTTATAATCCTCGCCTGTAAGGTATCTGCCGGATTAAATTTTGTGGTATCATTTTTAGCCTGGCCGGGCTTCAAGGCCGATAGTACATTTTTACCGACTGTTTTAATATTGCTTTTATCAATTGTTTTAGCCAGGCTATCTGCTTTACCAGCAGCTTTTTTAATATTATCTGTTTTAATGGCTTTAGTTACTGTAGTGTCGGCCTTAATCTTGGGTAAGCTCTTCACAATACTATCTGCCTTGTCTTTTAATATATTTCCCTTCTTTAAACTATCTGTGTTTAACTGCGGTAATTTTTTAGACAGTGAATCTATAGGAACTGTTGTTGGTACACTGATTGGCACGGTGTTTTTTGTGTCTTCTTTAGGTTTGTTTTTAGCACGCTTATCATTTTTGGAAAGTTGATTTCTCCTGTCGCCAAGCTTACTTTCCGTGTTTTTTGCAGGCATTTCTTCAGGCGACTCTGCACCATCTTTTTTCCCTTCGTCTTCATCATCTTCCCCCACTTCATTGTCAGATTTTATCGAAATTTTGGGAATCAGTTTCAGGGTTTTCTGTAAAACCATTTGTGTTTCAAGCGTATCTGCACCCATCCATAAACTATCCGGGCGCTTTTTGTCCTTCACCATGACAGAATCTTCTGTGCCAATCCCCATGTAAGCATTGCGGGTAACCAATGTCCGTTGATCCGCTTTGTAGTAAAAGCCAAGATCTCCAAACATTTTCATTTTATCTTTGGTATCAGAAAACACAATATTTTTTACTGCCTTGCCATAGCCGATTTTACCATAGTAATATAAACTATCCCCCTTAAGTGATCTGGTGCCCTGTGTGTAAAGATTTTTTTTTCCGAAATAAGCATCTTCTGTAGTGGTGTTGTAGGCGCCATTTTCGGTGTAAAGATTATCGTCTTTCCCTTTGATATTTGTCGGGCCATAAAAATAGGTCCATTTGGTTTGCGTGTTGTACCGAAGCGTATCTGATTTAATGGTTACCTGAGGAGTTACCGCCACCACATTGTACCTGAAATAGGCATCATTACTTCCGCTAAAATAGTAGCCGTTTTTACTGGTCAATGTAACTTGTTGATTCACAATTTTACCGCCGCTGGTATAAGTTCCTATTTTGCTGACGGTATTATAATCTAAAATATCAGTCGTTAAAACCGATGTAGGATCAGTCATCCGAACATTTCCGGTTAAATGGGCCTGCTTTTTGTTTCCATCATATTGCAGTTGTTCAGAATAAATATTGGTGGTAAGCTGATTGATGTGCACATTTCTGTAAGCCTCGAAATAATTCCGCTTGTTGTAAAAAACCGCACTATCACAGGTAAGCGTGGCATTATCCTGCTGAAAAACCGGATTTCTAAGATATGTAATGCTGTTTTTCATATCTCCGTTAATTTTGGAGTATGAAACAATTTTAATCTGCTTTTGGCCGAATAGTAAAATAGGACTGATTAAAAGAAATATAAAAACAAATATTTTTTGCACCCTACAAAGTTAGTTTTTTGTTCCGAACGTTCGGAATACCAGTTAAAATTAAATATTTTTGGTGGATGTTACCCTTATCTCCATTTCAGGATTTTATCACAAAACACAAGTTGTTTAGCAGTGGTAACAAGATTCTCTTAGCCGTTAGCGGAGGAAAAGATTCTGTATTGATGTTGCATTTGTTTAAGGCGATAGGCGTTAATATTGGTGTGGCACATTGTAATTTTAATTTAAGGGGTGATGAAGCGCAACGCGACGAAAATTTCGTTAAAATACTTGCTGAAACCCTTGATCTTCCGTTGCATATAACGCATTTTGATACTAAAAAATATGCAGCCGAAAATAAAATTTCTACGCAGATGGCTGCCCGTTATTTGCGTTATTCCTGGTTTGAAGAGATCAGGCTGGCACATGAGTATGATTATATTGCTTTAGCACAGCACCAGAATGATGCCATTGAGACGGTGTTGATTAATCTGATTCGCGGAACCGGAATCAGTGGTTTGCATGGCATTCTACCAAAAAAACAACATCTGATCCGTCCGCTTTTGTTTTTAAGCAGGGAAGAGATTGATGAAATTGTAACAGCAGAAAATATTTCTTTTGTAGAAGACAGCTCTAACGTAAGTACGCACTATACCCGGAATAAACTGCGGCTACAGGTGATTCCGCATTTACAGGATATTAATCCCAACCTTGAGAAAACTTTTGCTGAAAATATGGCCCGCTTTACGGAACTTGAAAACTTCCTGGAACTGGAGGTGGCTAAACTCCGAACTAAATTAATCCACAAAAAGGTTGATGGCCTGTATATTGCCTTAGATGAAATTGCCAGATTGAATCCGCAAAAGCTCCTGTTGTATGAGTTGCTAAAACCCTATCATTTTACAGCCACTGTAGCTGAAGAGATTTTAGATAGTTTAAACGCAGTGAGCGGAACGCATTTTTTCAGTTCCACGCATCAGGCGATTATCAACAGGAACGATTTGGTGATTGTAGAAAAGCATGCCGGTAACCTTCTTAATCAGTTTGTTCATCCTGCTACAGCTAAAATTGATTTTGGGGATGCTACTATTTTTGTACACTATTCCACCGAAATAAAGTTTGAGGTCAATGCGGAGAAAGCATTCGTAAATGCTGATCAACTTATTTTCCCTTTGGTGATTAGAAATTGGCAAAATGGTGATAAATTTATTCCACTAGGCATGAAGATGTTTAAAAAGGTCAGTGATTTTTTTATTGATGAGAAAGTGCCGCTGCACGTCAAGCATAACACGCCCATCCTGGTAAACGGAAACGGAGATATTATCTGGGTTGCAGGTATGCGGCAGGATAATCGATATAAATTAACTACAGCAACAAAAAAAGTTGCTATATTCGAACTCGAAAATTATTAAGTGGAAAGCAAATACGCCTATATCGAAAAACAATACATTGGTCGGGATTATGTTCGCATTTTCATCAGGTTAATTATGGCCGCCTTCTGCTTTGCTGCTTATGTTTACGAGCGTGACCGCGATAATACGCAAGATCTTTTTCTGGTAGTGGGTTTTGGAATCATTGGTGTTTCCATGCTGTTGCTTTTCTTAATTCAGTATAAAATCATTGTGGATAACGGAAGTATGATACTGGATGGGTTGTGGACAACAAAACGCGTAAAGATTGATTTGAACAGTATTGTTGATGTGCGTAAGGCTACTTATAGCCGTTATTTTTTTAATAACCCGGTTTATAACCTGCATACCAAAGGCACCATCCGTTTTTACTCCTCTGGTAAAGATGCCGTAGTATTAACTGATCGCGATGGGCTGGAATATTTTATTGGCACCCAAAGACCAAATGAACTTTTTCTGGTGATTAAAGAGGAAATGAGAAATTTAAAATAATTAAATTGACGCATTAAACTGCTTATACTGATTGTGCTATAATTTTTTTTAGAAAACTTAATCTACGAATCTACGGCCTGACTGACCAAAGTTTTTATTGCAATACCCCGACACATATTATAGATTAAAATCGGCTACATTTGTGGCAACAACAACGCATTTATAAATGAAGATAGGAATTGTTTGCTACCCAACCTTTGGCGGTAGTGGAGTCGTTGCAACAGAGCTTGGAAAGGCACTTGCAAATGAAGGGCACCAGGTTCATTTTATCACCTACAGCCAGCCAGCCAGGTTGGATTTTTTCTCTGCAAATTTATTTTATCACGAAGTTTCCGTAAGAGATTACCCGCTTTTTGATTATGCACCATATGAATCTGCACTTGCCAGTAAACTGGTTGACGTTGTTCGTTTTGAACAGCTGGATGTGTTGCATGTTCATTATGCCATTCCACATGCTTCAGCTGCTTTTATGGCCAAACAGATTCTGGCCAGTTATGGTATCCATATCCCGGTGGTGACTACTTTACACGGAACAGATATTACGCTTGTAGGTAAAGATCCGACCTACAAACCGGTGGTTACTTTTTCTATCAACCAGAGTGATGGGGTGACTACTGTTTCGGATGACTTGAGGGAAGACACTTATAACCATTTCGAGATCAAAAAAGACATTAAGGTTATTCCTAATTTTATTGATTTCACCAGGTTTAGTTTGCAGGCTAAAGATCACTTTAAAAAGGCAATTGCGCCAAATAACGAGCGAATCCTGATTCATACTTCGAATTTCAGAAAAGTGAAACGCACCGCAGATGTAATCAGAATTTTCGAAAAAGTTCAGGCCGTAATTCCTTCGAAACTGTTGATGGTAGGTGACGGACCAGAACGTGCTTATGATGAACAACTCTGTCGAAATTTAAATATTGGAGAAAATGTACGATTTCTGGGCAAACAGGATGCTGTAGAAGAAATCCTTTCTGTTTCTGACCTGTTTTTAATGCCTTCAGAGTCTGAAAGTTTCGGATTAGCCGCACTGGAAGCTATGGCTTGTAAAGTGCCAGCCATTACTACAAATGCCGGCGGTTTACCAGAATTAAATGTAAATGGTTTCTGTGGTTATATGAGCGATGTTGGTGATGTAGATGCAATGGCTGCTAATGCTATTGCTATTTTAAAAGACGACGATACTTTAAAGCAGTTCAAAGAAAATGCTTTTAAAAGGGCGCAGGATTTTGATTTGAAAAAGATTCTGCCATCTTACGTAGAGTTTTACAGGGAAGTTATAGAAAATGCTTTACAGCATAGTAAATAAGTTTAATTGATCAAAAAAGTGAGTCGCTGGGTTGCCTGGCGACTTTTTTATGGATATAAATATTTGAAATCTTTTTCTGATGATATATTCGATATAGGAATAAAAATCTGTTGAACAAATTTATGACGTAAGGTTCTTATAAAGAAATCATTATCAAATTAAACTTTCTCAAAATCAAATCATTATAAATCGTACCTTTGCGCCAAATGAAAAAGATAGTAGATTACAGAAAGCTTTTGAACGTAGATAAAACGGCCGAGCTTGCAGCGCTTAAGTCGGTTTACCGCACCCTAATGAAAGAGTATCACCCTGATAAATTCCAGGTAGAGGAAGAGAAATTAGCGGCAGAAGCTAGAAGTAAAGA
Organism: Pedobacter sp. MR22-3; assembly: GCF_026240075.1. Lineage (NCBI taxonomy): Bacteria > Pseudomonadati > Bacteroidota > Sphingobacteriia > Sphingobacteriales > Sphingobacteriaceae > Pedobacter > Pedobacter sp. MR22-3. The sequence goes on from NZ_JAPIVF010000002.1 coordinate 322,976, forward strand.
AATTATAGAAGCTTACCATTTCCTGGTAAGTATTGCACCGGAAACCCGTGAGCAAAACATTGAGACATATAACCATACGATAACAAATTCTAATATTTTAGATTTTGAGTACAAACAATCAGTTTTGAATATTCAGTTTTTTGATGGAAGTGCTTATGAATACTTTGATGTGCCCAGAGCCATCTACATTAAATTAGTGAATGCCGATTCTCCTGGTCGTTTTGCCCGTCGTCACATCTGTAATTCATTCCCTTATCGTAATGTGGCTAAGGTAGCAGAACCTGCTTAGTTTAAACTTAAAATATTGATTAGAGACCCGTTGAAAAGCGGGTCTTTTTTGTATTCAGAGTAACAGGGATATCAAGCATTAAGCCCTTGAATGAAGTTCAGGATGAGTAGGCTGTAGCGATTGTTTATAGAAAGCGTTTAATGCGGTTATTGTTTTACGGAGTCTTAAATGCACCAACTATGAACGGTCGTCCTCCCGAGCTTGATTCAGGATCTACTTGAAGGAACTTATTTATCAAACACCAAACAAACCGGTGCGCCAACATCAATCCTTTTTCCGCTATCCGTTAATTTACCTGTTTTAACATCTCTATTAAAAATCACAACGTTATTGGTATACTGATGGCCAACCAATAAAAATTTTCCACTCGGATCAATGGTGAAATTTCTTGGTCCTTTACCTAAAGTACTTAACGTTTCAATCCATTTAAGTTGGCCGTTGGGAAGAATAGAAAAGGCAGAAATACTATTGGCATCACCTCTGTTGGTTTCATAAAGGAACTTCCCATCTGAAGAAATATGGATATCAGCCGCATCAATAGCACCTGTAAAATCTTTTGCCGTGGTTCCGATCTCCTGTAATTTGTTTAAGTGACCATTCAAATAACTAAATGCGGTTATGCGCCCGTTAAATTCATGAACCAGGTAGGCGAATTTTCCATCCGGACTAAAAACAATATGCCTTGGGCCTGTACCTGCATTGGTTTTAATAATTGATTTCTCAACAAGGGTTTTGTCCTTCCCGGTTTTATTATAGCTGTAAATGTAAGTCTGGTCTTCGCCCAAATCATTTACCACTAAATACCGGTGGTCTGGAGTGAACTTAACCATATGCACATGTGCACTTTTTTGCCTGCCCTTAGGGTCAATACTCTTACCTGTATGTTGAATCACCTGAACGGCTTCACTTAAAGATCCATCAGTTTTACGCGAAAATACAGCTAAACTGCCGCCAGAATAATTTGCAATAATTACATTTTGCTCATCAATTGTAATGAAACATGGATCAGCCCCATGGCTATCTACCTTATTGATGAAAGTTAATGCTCCGGTTATGGCATCATATTTAAAGGCCGTAACAGCGCTGGTTTCACCAGTTTCATTTACAGCATATGCATATTTTTGATCAGCAGAAATAGCCAGGTAACTCGGGTTAGCCGTGCCTTTTGTGATATTTTTTAACGCTGTATTCCCTGCATTGGTATCAAAATCATAAGTGTAAATTCCTTCACTTTTACCAGGAGCGGTATAGGTGCCGATGACCAAGTTGTAATGGGTTTGTTGTGCAGTTGCAATGGTTGATAATAACGACATTAAGAATAATCCAATATATTTTTTCATAAGATGACCTGCTTTAGCAACAAATATGAGAAAAATTTGTTGAGGCAATTCCTAAATTAATTTAATGACAAACAAAAAAGGCAACCTTTACGATTGCCTTTAAAATTATTTTATTAAGTGTTTAATCTGGATCAGTTCATGATCTTCTAAATAACGCCATCTGCCACGAGGCAAATCTTTCTTTGTTAAATTGCCATAAACTACACGGTCTAACTTATCTACGCTATAACCTAGATGTTCGAAAATACGGCGAACAATCCTGTTTTTACCACTGTGAATCTGGATGCCGATTTCTTTTTTCGTTCCACCCGCTACATAAGAAATGTTATCCGGTTTAATCAATCCATCTTCGAGTTCTAAGCCGAAAGCAATTTTATTCAGGTCTCCCTGCGATAATGCTTTGTCTAGTTCAACATTGTAGATTTTAGTGATTCCGTTCTTTGGATGCGATAATTTATCAGCCAGTTCACCGTCATTCGTCATCAACAATAATCCTGTTGTATTGCGATCCAGGCGGCCAACCGGATAAATCCGTTCACGGCTTGCTTTGTCCACTAACTGCATGACGGTACGGCGTTCCTGCGGATCATCTGTCGTGGTAATATAGTCTTTTGGTTTATTCAGTAACACATAAACCTTTTTCTCACGCTTAAGCAGCTCGCCATTATAGCGCACAAGATCTTTCGAAGGATCTACTTTATGACCTAATTCCGTAACAGCTTCGCCGTTTACAGAAACTACGCCGGCAGCAATAAGTTCATCAGCCTTACGGCGCGAGCAAATCCCTGCATTGGAAATATATCTGTTCAGGCGAATTAAGCCTTTATCTTCATTTGTTTTACGTGCTGGCGCAATAACAGTTCGCTCCGGACGGTTAAATTCGGTATCTCTTGGTTGTGTTTCTTCACGTTTTCTAAACGGACGAGTGTCACCTTCTCTTGGTTCTCTAGGTTTTACATCTCTTGAACTTCCGGCACTTGGCTTAAAGTCATCAGTTCTTTCACCTCTCGATTTATAATCTCTGTATCCGCCTTCTCTGGGTTTGAAGTCGCGTTCTCCACCTCTTGATTTAAAATCCCTGTCGCCAGTTCTCGGTTTAAAATCTCTCGAATCTCCATCCTTAGACTTGAAGTCGCGTTCTCCTGTTCTTGGTTTATAATCTCTTGCTCCACCATCTCTTGATTTAAAGTCTCTGTCACCCGTTCTCGGCTTGTAATCTCTTGATCCACCTTCCCTGGGTTTGTAACTGCGTTCTTCTTTTGCTCCGGTGTCTTTAGATTTAAATTCACGATCGCCAAATTTAAAGCTTTGTGGCTCTGCATCTTTTGATTTGAAATCTCGCCCGCCTGTTCTTGGTCTGGAATCTTTTCTGTCGCTAAATGATTTTGATTTAAAATCTTTACCCTCTGAACTTCTAGGTCTGAAGTTGTCTTTTGAATCGGATGATTTGTTGAATTTGTTGTCTCTGTCGTCTGATCTTTTTCTGTCAGATCCGGCTGAATTACTTCTGCCATCAGTTTTCCGGCTACCCGGTTTGGACTTGTCATCCCGACTGTTCCTGTTGTTTTTATTTATCATGATACGCTTTTAACCGCATCCTGAAATGCGGGTTGCAAATTTATGAAAAATTGATGAGTATTACAATATTGAGTAGGCAGAAAATCAGATAAAAAAATAGCCTCTAATATAGGTAATATCGGTCAAAATTCAAAATTTAAAATCCACGTTTAAAGCACTTTAGCGCCTGTTTTTTGAGCTTAATTGTGTAACTGTTTGATAATGTGCTTATTATTTTTTAGCTTTGCCGACGTTTTTATATAAGTTCACCAAAAAAAGGAGGAAAATGTTAAAGAAACACATCGTACCAATTGCGGTAGTGGTTACACTATTTATCTTGGCAAAAGTGTTCGCTTACCAAATGCCCTTAGCACAAAAAAGTCTTTTAAAAAAAGAACAATTACACACTACAATACCAACAACTCAACGCCTGAAAGTTGAAAAAAAGGAGGTTAAGCCTCAATCTTTAATGGCTCAGTTGAATTTCGCGGATGAAACCCTGCCTTTAGGCGATAAAAAGGTGGAACGCAAAATGAAAAAAATCCTTGCCGCACACACTTACGGCAACACGCAGACAAATCGTTTGCATAAAAAGGCAAAAGAATGGTTTCCAGTGATAGAGCCGATTCTTGCTGCTTACGGAATTCCTAATGATTTCAAATATTTGGCTTTGGTTGAATCTGGAATGGCAGCTGGCGTATCTCCAAAAGGTGCAGCCGGAATATGGCAGTTTATGCCAGGCACTGCACGTTCATATGGTTTAAAAGTAAATGCTGATGTAGATGAACGCTATAATTTGCGTAAATCAACCATCGCAGCCTGTAAATACATTAAAGAAATGTATAAAGGTTTAGAGAGCTGGACATTGGTGGCTGCGGCCTATAATGTTGGTGACGGACGTTTACGCAGGCAAATCAGCAATCAAAATCAGGATAATTATTATAAAATGAGGCTAAACCGGGAAACCGGCCGCTACGTTTATCAGGTGATCTCGATGAAACAGATTGTGGAACATCCGAAACGCTACGGATATCAGAAAAAGCGTGTGCTATTGGCTTACAACGCCGAATAATATAATTAAGATAAAGACAAGCATTTGGTAAGGCGCTCCGATTTCTGAATCGGAGCGTTTTTTTTGAAGATAATTACAAAGATTTTTTGATTTCACAGATTTCGGTGTGAGTGTTTGTAGTGATATTGAATAAATCACTGACCATCAAATTGTTTTTTTAAAGTTTAAAGCGCCTTCTAGGTTAGTAATGAACCAATTATTAATGAGATAAAGTTTCTTTGCCTAGGAAGCACAAACTTCCACGGAATTATTTTTTAACTTTCTAAGTCTATCGCCCAATTTCTCCGATCGCCGTTCTAATAACGAATAAATGATTTTGAGCCATAAACGGATTTCTTCAGTGTGTTTACTACCACCCTAAACTTCTAACCCTTAAAAAAAATATTTTAAACAATCAAACACCCATTGGTTGAAGCTTGTTACTTCTAACGCCTAACGCCTAACGCCTAACGCCTAACGCCTAACGCCTAACGCCTAACAACTTTTCAACTCAAATCCTTTTCTTTGCACTATGTTCAAGCTTCGCATCCATAAAATCATCAATCAACCTGGTGATAACCTCACATTTCAATTTGAAGAGGTAGATCAGTCATATCCTGAATATCTGGCCGGTCAGTTTGTTTCATTGGTATTTGAAGGAAAAAATAGAGAAGTTCGTAGATCATATTCATTCAACAGTTCACCTGATGTGGATGAACCGCTGGCCATTACAGTTAAAAGGGTTGAGAATGGAGAAATATCTAGATTTTTGCATCATAAAACCGCTGTAAATGATGTGTTGTTTGCTCAGGAGCCCCAAGGATTATTCAGCTATTTACCTGATGAATATGTAGAACGGGATCTTTTTCTGTTTGCTGCTGGTGTGGGCATTACACCTTTGTTTTCCATTTTAAAAACAGCATTGGTAAGAGAGAGAAATTCACTAATCACACTGGTGTATAGTAACCGATCAAAGGAAGATGCCTTATTTTATAATGAGCTTTTAGAATGGCAAGCACGGTACCCAGAAAGATTAAAAATCGTGTGGATTTTTAGCAATAGTAAAAACCTGATGACTGCCCGCTTAAATAAGTTTTACATCGAGCAATTAATTAAAACACATTTACATTTCGATCGCAAACAAGCGCTATGCTATACCTGCGGGCCTATAATATATATGGATTTATGCAGGATTACTTTGCTGGGGATGGGATTCGATTTAAAACAGATCAAAAGAGAAACATTCGTTTTACCAGAAGATGAAATGGATGAAGACGATAGTTCAGAAAAAGTAGTAGATAAAAGCACCTACTCGGTCATCTTGAATTTCAATGGCGAAACGTATAATCTGGCAGTTCCCTGGCCAAAAAGAATTTTAGATGTTGCCCTTGAACATAAAATCAAACTCCCTTATAGTTGCAGGGGAGGTGTATGCAGCACTTGCGTAGCTACCTGTACCAAAGGAAATGTTCGCATGGATTATAATGAAGTACTTACGGATGAAGAAATAGAAAAGGGTAGGGTGTTGGTTTGCACTGGTCACCCAACAGAGAATGGAACCACGATAGAGTGGTAGGGTTTAATTAGTCTACTAATCAGAAAAACCGTTATTAGTTTGATGGTTTCAGCATCCAACACTACTTAAATATTCATCAGCTGCCATAACCGGGATGGTGGAATACTTAAAATCTTTTCCATTTCTGGTGATGATGATGTTGCAACCTGATTGAATTGCTGTGAAATACTGTACAGCATCTTCAAAATCTTTAAAATTTGAATTTAATCCTTTATCAATTATTTCTTCGTTAACCTCGCATACTTTACAAAGAATTTTAAATTTTCTTAATTTGTTCAATACAGATTCTGAAGGTTCAAACTTAGTTAAAACGTATTCAACAGTTGTAAATGATAATGGAGATGCCATTAAAATGATTTTTTTCTGATCAGCCAGTGTGGCAACTTTAGCAATTGAATCAAAAAAAGGAACTCTTTCAGCCAATAAATCCAATATGACGTTGGTATCTAAAAATATTTTGGTCATTTATGCTTTTCGTCTAAGTAATCTGCACGATCTTTTTTATAGTCATAATCAGCAGGGATTTTAACACCAGATGTCAGACTCTTCACAAAAGGTGAAATCTGTAATTCATCATTATCCTGGTTGGAAGTTAAGGAGTTAAGGTAATTTTCAATTAATTTGGACAAACTTAATTTTTTATCTGAAGCATATAGCTTAGCCTTTTCAATAATTTCCTGATTGAGCTTTAATGTAAGTTTAATATCCATAGCTAATATTTGTACGTACAAATATATGTATTTATAGACGTATCAAAATATTTCATAATACTTTAATTTTATTTTTCTTTTTAAGAAAGAAATTAAAGTGCAGATCTGATAGCGATTTAACAAATTACAAAACCATCAATCATTCACTAACGTTTATATGGTATGATGAAAACTTTATTAACGTTTGTTTTTTCTTTTCTGTGTTTTCATCTCCTTGCGCAAGATTCCCTTATCATTAGAAATGAGTCTGCCAATAAAGAATATATCAATCTTTACAAAGAAAATGCTGATTTCTCTTATACTGCTCCGGCCGGAGAATTGGGAGCGCCATCTAAATATGTCATTAATGGGAGGTTGACCACTACCTATATGTTGGTTGGAACTTATAAATCACCCATAGCCTTCGCCATCATTCCAGATTTTACGGTTCGGGTCAGAAATGAGTTTTCTGCAGGCGTACGTACGCCGAGTTATCGCCTTGGCGGTGCCTTATATGCAAGGCTAAATGCCAATCCGGAAAATTATCAATATGGAGAACTTGCTTTTACCCATCATTCTAATGGCCAGGATCAGGATGCTTTAAATACCGATGGCTCAGTAAATACGTTAACGGGGAATTTCAATGCCAATTATTTAACGGCATCTTATCGTTTCGGACATTTAACGGAAACAGATGCAGATGAAAGTTATTATTCCTTTAATCATCGGGTAGGTTTACAGTGGTATAAGTTTTTCAGGTATGAACCTGCTTTGGATCTGGGCTTTGGATTCACGAGAATCTTATACAATTTCTCCTGGCGAAAATATGGACTGATCGAAAGACATGCGAGAAATAAACTGAAAGTTAAAACCGAGAAAGAAACCTGGCGTTTAAATGCTGAGGTTTCCTATGCAGTGAATAAAATCCCTGCAAAGAATTTAGCGAATCTTCAAAAGCGGTTAAACGCCGAAATTAATTTTAATTATAGTCTTCCATTTATGAATAACGTCTTTCTAATGGCTGCAGTTGGCTATTATGGTGAAGATAATTATAACATCTATTTTCAGGATCATTATGGTTATCTGCGTTTTGGTTTATCATCTGGTTTCCTTCGGAATAGAAGCAAGCATTATGACAATTAATCCTTAATACAGTTTGAGTTACACTTTCATTTTGATAAAATTTTTAGCATTTTTGCGGATTGAAATTTGGCTATTTTATAAGCTGAATTTTTCCTCAACTTTTAAATAAAATATGAGCAATAAATCTATCGACCTTGGCGAGCAAAAAGATGTAGAAGTATACGGTGCGAGGGTACATAATTTAAAAAATATAGATGTTAGTTTCCCACGGAACCAATTGGTGGTAATCACTGGTTTAAGTGGCAGCGGGAAATCTTCTCTGGCCTTCGATACCATTTATGCTGAAGGCCAGCGCCGCTATATGGAAACATTTAGTGCTTACAGCCGCCAGTTTATGGGTGGGATGGAGCGCCCGGATGTAGATAAGGTTTCGGGTTTAAGTCCGGTGATTGCCATTGAACAAAAAACAACCAGTAAAAACCCACGTTCAACTGTTGGTACCATTACGGAAATTTATGACTTCATGCGTTTGCTATATGCCCGTGTGGCGGATGCTTTTTCATACAATACCGGGGAGAAGATGGAGCGGATGAGTGAAGATCAGATTCTGCAGAACATTTTTAATAAGTTCGACGGTATGGCCGTAAATATCCTGGCGCCGGTAGTAAAAGGCAGGAAGGGACATTACCGGGAGCTTTTTGAGCAAATCCGTAAGCAAGGCTATGTAAAGGTTCGTGTAGATGGAGAAATCAAAGATATTACGGCCAAAATGCAGGTTGATCGTTATAAAATCCATGATATTGAAGTGGTGATTGATCGCCTGATTGTTGATGATAAAGATAAAAAGCGTTTGTTGGATTCTGTGCAAACGGCCATGAAGATGGGTAAAGGTGTGATTAAAATTACTGATAAGGATAATCATGTTGCCCATTTTAGTAAGTTTCTGATGTGTCCAACTACGGGGATTTCTTATGATGAACCGCAACCGAATAGCTTCTCGTTTAATTCACCTTATGGAGCCTGCGACCGTTGTGATGGTTTAGGTTATATTTTTGTGGTGGATAAGGAATCAGTGATGCCCAATCCTAAGCTGAGCATTCTGAATGGTGGCCTGGCACCGTTAGGCGAATATCGGGATATCTGGATGTTTCAGGTATTGAAATCACTGGCCAAAAAATACAGCTTCTCTTTATCTACGCCGATAGAAAAATTGAGCGATGAAGTCATCAATATTATTTTAAACGGATCGCCAGATCTGATTAAGGTAGAAGTGGAATACAATAAATGGAACGTTCAAAACTATAACATTACTTTCGATGGCATCATTAAAATGCTGGAAGAGCAGAACGAAAAGCGAAGCGAGTCTGCATCTGATGATATGGATGCTTTCCGCAAGTTAAAAACCTGTCCGGAATGCCATGGCGCCCGCTTAAAAAAGGAAAGTTTGCACTTCAAAGTTGATGGTAAGAATATTTTTGAACTTTCTTCCATGGATATTAATAACCTCTTCCAGTGGTTTGAACATGTTGATGAGCGTCTTACCGATCGCCAGAATATCATTGCAAAAGAAATTTTAAAAGAAATCAGAGCCCGGATTGGTTTTTTAACGGATGTAGGTTTAACTTATTTAACACTAGATAGAACAGCCCGTACCCTTTCTGGTGGCGAGGCACAACGGATTCGTTTAGCTACTCAAATTGGCTCTCAGTTAATGAATGTCATGTACATTTTGGATGAGCCCAGTATTGGTTTGCACCAGCGTGATAATGAGCGTTTAATAAATGCCTTAAAAAACCTTCGAGATCTGGGGAACACCGTTTTGGTGGTAGAGCATGATAAAGATATGATTCTCGAAGCTGATTGGGTAATTGATGTGGGGCCTGGAGCAGGTATTCATGGCGGAACAGTAGTAGCAGAAGGCACTGCGGCACAAATTTTAAATTCTAACACCTTAACTGCAGCGTATTTAAATGGTGATAAGAAAATTGAGACGCCAAAGGTTCGGAGAAAGGGCAACGGACATAAGTTATCTATTACCAAAGCTACCGGACATAATTTGAAAGAAGTTTCTGTTGATTTTCCGCTGGGCAAATTTATTGCCGTAACCGGAGTTTCGGGTTCAGGAAAATCGAGCTTAATCACCGAAACCTTATACCCGATTCTGAATCATCATTTTTTCAGGGCGAAAAAGACACCACTTCCATACGAGAAAATCACAGGGTTAAAGGAAATTGATAAGGTGATTGAAATAGATCAGGCACCTATAGGCAGAACACCGCGTTCTAATCCTTCTACCTATACGGGCGTTTTCTCAGATATCAGGAACCTTTTTGTGCAATTGCCTGAAGCAAAAATCCGGGGTTATAAACCCGGTCGCTTTTCTTTTAATGTAAAAGGAGGAAGGTGTGAAACCTGTCAGGGAGCCGGTCTAAAGGTGATTGAGATGAATTTCTTACCTGATGTGCAGGTGCCATGTGAAGAGTGTGGCGGTAAAAGATATAACCGTGAAACTTTAGAGGTTCGTTTTCGTGGCAAATCGATTAGTGATGTGCTGGATATGAGTATTGAAGATGCCTGCGTTTTCTTTGAAAATATTCCGATCATCTACAGGAAAATAAAAACCCTGAAAGATGTAGGTTTAGGCTACATCACTTTGGGACAATCATCAGTCACTTTATCGGGTGGGGAAGCACAAAGGGTTAAACTGGCCACCGAGTTATCAAAAAAAGATACCGGAAAAACATTCTATATTTTAGATGAACCTACCACCGGATTGCATTTTGAAGATATTAATGTGCTTTTAGGTGTATTACAGGAATTGGTGGAAAAAGGAAATACCATTTTGGTGATTGAGCATAATCTGGATGTAGTTAAAGTGGCTGATTGGGTGATTGATTTGGGGGAAGAAGGTGGAGCAGGCGGCGGAAGAATCTTATTTGAAGGTACTCCGGAAGGCTTAATTCAGAATCCGATTAGCTTGACTGGAAAATTCCTGAAAAAAGAAATGGAATTCGATGGGCATAAGTTTGAAGTCGAGCCGGTAGAAATGAAGAAACCTAAAAAGACAAAATCGGAGAAAAAAAATTAAACCCGCCAGATTTGATACTTACTACTTGATACTAAAATGAATTTTACTGATACCCATACCCATTTATATTACGAGCAAGATGCCGAAAAGCAGGCGCAGTTGATGGACCGCTGTTTTGAAAATGATGTAAACAGGTTATTTCTGCCCAATGTTGATATTAAATCCATTGCAATGATTAATGATCTGGTGAGTAAATATCCGGAAAATTGTTTTGCAATGGCAGGCTTACATCCTTGTGATGTAAAGGAGGACTACCTGGCTGTATTGGATGAAATTTATAAAAGTATATCCGGAAGACAAATCTATGCCATTGGGGAGATCGGAATTGATTTATTTTGGGATAAAACCACTTTGTCATCTCAGCAGGATGCTTTCCGCAAGCAAATTGCCTGGGCGAAAGATTTAGGTCTACCCATTGTGATTCATTGTCGTGAAGCCTTTGACGAAGTATTTGAAGTGCTGGAAAGTGAGCGCGATGAAAAGTTGCGGGGCATATTTCACTGCTTCACTGGGAATGTAGAGCAGGCAAAACAAGCTATTGATCTGAACTTTTATTTAGGAATAGGTGGTGTGGTCACTTATAAAAAAGCAGGATTGGATGGTGTGTTGAGTGAAATTGCTATGGAAAATCTGGTATTGGAAACCGACTCACCTTATCTGGCGCCGGTTCCTTTTCGAGGTAAACCGAATGAAAGCAGTTATCTGATTTATATTGCTGAAAAACTGGCGGAAATTAATGGCGTTTCTGTGGAAGAAATTGCAAATATTACCACAGAAAATTCAAAGAAAATTTTTGGGGTTTAAGATTTGGCCGTCTTGAAATTGATTCAGCATCTTCTTATGTTTTCTGAAAAGTTACTTGCAATTCCTTATAATAGCGGTGCTGTCATTGCTGTGAACAATTTTTAAAGTGATGAGGCAATCCTTTTAGCAGGTCTCTTTCGCATGAAAAATTGCTTCGCTGTTCCTCCCCGCAAAAACGCCCTTTTTGTTTGCATTTGTCATTTATAAATTCTATTCAGTGCACTCCCTTAAAAGCTATATGATCATAATAAACGTTATTGAAACACTTATTGTTAAAATGGCAATAAAGTAAAACGATTAAGTTGTTTTTCCTGATTTTTATCATTAAAAAGCCCTTTAAATTAAAATTCTTTTAGTTTCTTTGTGAAGAGCAACCAAACCAAGTAATGACGAAAATCCTGATTATTTATACCGGTGGTACCATTGGTATGGTAAATGATCCCAGCAATGGGATGTTAATTCCTTTCGATTTCGAACAGATCAAAGAAAACGTTCCCGAATTAAGTCGTTTGGATTATCATTTAGACGTACATTCTTTTAACCCTGTTTTAGATTCATCCAATATGGATCCTGAAATCTGGAAGACATTAGCAGAACTCGTTTACCAAAAATATGATCTTTATGATGGTTTCGTGATTCTTCATGGATCAGATACGATGGCATTTACTGCGTCTGCATTGAGTTTTATGCTCGAAAACCTAGGTAAGGCAGTGGTACTAACAGGTTCCCAGTTACCGATAGGCGAAATCAGAACCGATGCAAAAGAAAATTTGATTACTGCACTGGAAATTGCTGCCACCAAAGAAAACGGCAAGTCGTTATTCCCAGAAGTTTGCATTTATTTTGATGCGCAGCTGTTCAGGGGAAACCGTTCTATTAAATACAACAGTGAAAAATTTGAAGCCTTTCGTTCCCCTAACTACCCGGTTTTAGCAGAAGCGGGTGTACATCTTCAGTTCCATACCAACTATGTATTAAATGCACCAGAAGGTAAATTGACCTTGCATACCAATTTTAATTCAAATATCGGGGTTTTAAAACTCTATCCCGGCATTACGCCACAGGCCGTTTCAGCCATTGCTGATTCGAAAGTAGATGCCATTATTTTAGAAACCTTCGGATCCGGTAATACCACTACAGCACAATGGTTTCTAGATAGTTTGCGCCAGGCCATCCTGAGTGGGAAAATCATTATTGATATTTCTCAGTGTAAAAAAGGCTCGGTACACCTCGGTCGTTATGAAACAAGTCGGGAGCTTCAAAAAATGGGCGTTCTAAGTGGTTATGACCTTACTTTTGAAGCTACGGTTACCAAACTGATGTTTGTAATGGGATTAGGTTTAACCATTGTGGAAAGCCGTAGATTAATGGAAGAATCGCTTCGTGGTGAATTGACTAAAGATTAATATAAGTCAACATCTGAGCGATATTCTAAGTATTGACAACTTTTTGATGCATGATGTTTATAAAAGTTGTCAATGCTGATTCGTAAAACTTCTGCAATTATGATCATCATCATTTCAGTTATTCACATTTAGCCCTATTTTTGAGGCAAGATATTTGATTCAGGGGTTTTCTTGATACCTGATACCCAAATTTGATACTCCAGAAAAATGAAAATAGAACAAATATACACGGGTTGTTTAGCCGAAGCTGCTTACTATATAGAAAGCAAAGGGGAAGCGGCTATCATCGATCCATTAAGGGAAGTTGGAACATATCTGAAAAAAGCTGAAAAAGCCGGCGCAACCATTAAATATATTTTTGAAACGCATTTTCATGCAGACTTTGTTTCCGGACATGTAGACCTTGCCGAAAAATCTGGCGCTACAATTATTTACGGCCCTACTGCTAAAACAGGATTTAAATCGCACATCGCCCATGATGGAGAAAAATTTCAAATCGGAGATGTTACCATAACCGCTTTGCATACCCCTGGCCATACCTTAGAATCTACCACTTATTTATTAACGGATGAAAATGGTAAAGATCACTGTATTTTTAGTGGTGATACACTTTTTATTGGTGATGTAGGTCGACCTGATCTGGCTCAGAAAGGAAATTTAACCATGGAGGATCTGGCTGGTATGCTTTATGATTCACTCAATGAGAAAATAAAACTACTTTCGGATGATGTGACTGTTTACCCGGCTCACGGCGCGGGTTCAGCTTGTGGTAAAAGCATGAGTAAGGAAACTTTCGATACATTGGGTCATCAGAAACAGGTTAATTACGCTTTAAAAGCACAAACAAAAGAGCAGTTTATAAAAGAAGTAACGGATGGAATCATGCCTCCGCCACAATATTTTGCTAAAAACGCAGCCATTAATAAAGGAGGCGTGGAAAGTATCGACGATGTCTATGAAAAGGGAATGAATGCTTTAACACCGCAGGCATTTGAAGATACCGTTAACCAAACTGGTGCAATTATGCTCGATACGCGTGATCCACAGCTATTTGCCAAAGGTTTTATTCCTAACTCCATCAACATCGGTTTAAACGGGCAATTTGCACCTTGGGTGGGGGCATTATTTACTGATTTACAACAGCCTATTTTATTAATTACTGACGAAGGTAAAGAACAGGAAAGCATTACGCGCTTAACCCGGGTAGGTTATGACAGTACCATTGGATATCTGGATGGTGGTTTTGAGAGATGGACGGATGCAGGTAAGGAAATCGATCGTATCGAATCCATTTCTGCAGAAGCTTTTGAACAAGCTGTGCAGGAAAGTGAAATTACAGCATTGGATGTTCGTAAACCTGGCGAATATGAAGCAGAACACCTGGAATTTACATTAAGCCGTCCGCTTGATTTTATCAACGACTGGATGGGCGAAATTGATCCTAAAGCAACTTATTATATTCATTGTGCTGGTGGTTATCGCTCCATGATTGCGGCTTCAATTTTAAAATCCAGAGGTGTTGAAAATGTAATTGACATCGCTGGCGGATATGGTGCACTTAAAACCACAGGCTTAAAAAGAACTGATTTTGCCTGTCCAAGCAAGGCCATGAAAGTTAGTTAGTTTGAATAACCTAAGAGCATCTTACCACTGTTCATTTATTTTACACGCTAAGCTTAGATGATCTTAAATGTCTAAGGTGGTCAACATTTTTAAAATGCTTCAAAAAGAAAATCACTACGATATCATCATCATCGGTGCCGGACCAATTGGCATGGCCTGCGCAATAGCGGCTAAACAGGCTGGCTTAAGTTATCTCATTATCGAGAAAGGTGCGTTAGTGAATAGTTTATTCAATTACCCGGTCTTCATGACCTTCTTTTCCACTTCACAGAAACTGGAAATAGGAGGTGCGCCTTTTGTTACCATCAACCCGAAACCAAACCGTAATGAGGCTGTTGAGTATTACCGCAGGGTTGCTGAAAAGTTTAATCTGAATATTCATTTATTTGAAAGGGTCAATCAGGTTCATAAAAATGATCAGGAGAGATTTGAAATTCAGACCACTAAATCAAATTATACTGCCAGTAATGTGATTGTGGCAACAGGCTTTTATGATGTTCCCTTGTTAATGAATGTTCCTGGTGAAGATTTACCCAAAGTAACTCATTATTATAAAGATCCGCATTTGTATGCATTTCAAAATGTTGTGGTTGTTGGTGCAAATAATTCGGGTGTAGATGCCGCTTTGGAAACTTACCGGAAAGGCGCAAACGTAACCATGGTTGTCCGCAGTGGAGATCTTGGTCCGCATGTAAAATACTGGGTTCGTCCGGATATTCAAAACCGGATAAAAGAAGGAGAGGTAACTGCACTTTTTAATTCAGAACTTGTTGCAATAAGAGAAGGTGAAGTAGATATTAAAACACCTGAAGGCATTGAAACCATTCCGAACGATTTTGTGATTGCCATGACGGGCTATCAGCCTGATTTTTCAATGCTGCGGAAATTTGGCATAGAACTACCGGAAACCCTTTGTCCTGTTTACAACGAAGAAACGATGGAAACCAATGTGAAAGGTTTGTACCTGGCGGGAGTTGTTTGCGGGGGGTTGGATACACACAAGTTGTTTATAGAGAACTCCAGGGTGCATGCAGAAATGATTATTAAAAATATCGTTAACTAGATTTCCTGTTAATAAAGTCCTGGTGGAATGTTGCACGAGGAAAGTTAAACCGGCAAAGGCTTTTCGAGCACAGGGCTGTTGAAACTTGGCAAGTTGATTTTAAGAACACTTCCCATAAAACTATTGATTGCAACTGCTACACTTGGCAAATCTTGAGAAGTTAAATAAGAACCAAGTACATGATTTCCTGCATTTGGAATGGCAATTTTTCGTTTCAAATCTTCTGATGTACCCAATTCTGTGAACATGCTAAGCATGGCATCTACACGTACCACAGGGTCTTGTTCTAGTTCATTTTTATAGTAATATAACAGTAAAACCGGTTGCTTCACTTTTTGAAAAACGGATTTATTCATGGTGCTTTCTACAAATTCCTGTAACTGCACTAAAGATTCTATTCTGTAATGGGTATACCAGTATTTTTTAAATTCATCTGTTCTGCCATCCACTTTGCGTTCATCACTACCTAAAACCCGCCTTGCTATTTGTAAACCCCACGGATCGTTTAACAACCAGGCGTTTTTATCGTTTATCGCTACATTGGGAGACAGCAGAATTAAACTATTGATTTCAGGATAAGTAGCGGCAAGTTTTAAGGCTACTGTTCCACCTGTTGAAGTTCCGATTAAGATTACTTTCTTACCTAATTTCTGACCGATGGCATAAGCCTGCTTACTGGTTTCCCAAAGCCTGTCGGCGGTAAAATACTGCATCGGCGCAAGGGTATCAATACCATGGTCGGCCAAACGCGCTAAATATAAATTGGCGCTTAAATTTTTCGCCAGATGGAGATGTATGGGGTTACCTTCCATTTTTGAAGCAGAAAAGCCATGCAGGTAAATCACGGCATATTCGGTTTGCTGATGTGCGGTATCAGCCCATACAATTTCAGCCTCATTTCCGGGCTTAATGTTGTTTGAATGCTCCATAGCTTCCACATAATCTTCAAGGTTTTTAATATCCGGAACATCGGGCAATGAAGTATTGTACAGCGGTTTTTTTGGCCTGGGCCCCAATAAGTACCCGACAATGATAAATACCGAAAAACCGATTAATACTTTATAACGTTTTTTCATTGTGCCTAAATTATAGGTTTACAAATAAACTTTTGACGGAGTAAAGTAATTTTTCAGTAGCTGGTTTTTCATTTTGAGGGGAAGCTTTGATCTGCAGCAACTTTCACGCTAAACCTGATTGCGCCAAATAGCCCACAGCCCGAAGCATGAGGGCGAAGGACTATAGGCAAAAGCAGGAGGAAAGGTGCAGGTGATTACTGCCGTTGCTTTTCTACAGATGAGGATGCTTCATAATACATTCCTTTTTTATGGGAAATTAGCTTAAGTTTGCAATCAAAATTTTTCGACTTAATGCCGGGAATCGAACAGATAAAAAAACCTATAGCAGCAGATATTAAAGCGTTTGAAAAGACGTTCAAAGAATCTATGCATAGCGACGCACCGTTGCTTGACAGAATTACCCACTATATTGTAAAACAAAAAGGCAAACAAATGCGGCCCATGTTCGTGTTTTTTGCTGCAAAATTATGTGGTGGCATTACCGAATCTACCCACCGTGGGGCTGCATTAGTGGAATTGTTGCATACGGCAACACTCGTACACGATGATGTGGTTGATAATGCCTATGAGCGGCGTGGATTTTTCTCTATTAATGCACTATGGAAAAATAAAATAGCGGTATTGGTTGGCGATTTTTTACTGGCTAAAGGGTTGTTGCTTTCGGTAAACAATAATGAACACCGTTTGTTACAAATTGTATCAGAGGCAGTGAAGCAGATGAGTGAAGGTGAATTGCTGCAGATTGAGAAAGTGCGCAGAATGGATATTTCAGAGGAATTATATTTCGACGTGATCCGTCAGAAAACAGCTTCTTTAATCGCTTCCTGCTGCGCTGCGGGTGCTGCATCTGCAGGTGCTGATGATACTATTATTGAGAAGATGCGATTATTTGGGGAAAAGGTGGGAATTGCATTTCAGATTAAGGATGATACTTTTGATTTTGGAACGGATGACGTAGGGAAGCCTCTTGGAATTGACATTAAGGAGAAAAAGGTAACACTTCCGCTGATTTACGCTTTAAACCGTGCTGAAAAACCTGAACGTAAACGCATCATCAATTTGGTAAAAAACCATCAGGATGATCCGGCTAAAATTCAGCAGATCATCGATTTTGTTAATGGACATAAAGGTGTTTATTATGCTAATGAGAAGATGTTGCAATACCAGGAAGAGGCTTTTGATATTCTGCGTCAGTTTGATGCAGGAGAAGCCAGAACAGGTTTAGAACAACTTGTCCTTTATACTACAGAACGTAAAAAATAATGAGTAACGAGCTACTTTTCAGTATTGGTTTCCTGCTGTTTATTGTGATCATACTGGCTTTGGATTTAGGTCTTTTTAGCCGTAAAGAACATGTGGTGAGTTTGAAACAGGCAGGAATCATGAGCGTAATCATGGTAGCACTTGCATTAGGCTTCTATTTTATTTTACGGACAGAAGGCCATCAGCTTCACGGGATTAAGGATTTTGCGCATCTCAAGGAAATCGTTGTCAAACACCAGCATCATATCAACCTTATTCCAAACGATTTTGAAGGAAGCCTATCTGTCTACAAAAAGAACCTCGGTTTAGAGTTTTTAACTGGCTATGTAATAGAATACGCCTTATCTGTAGATAATATTTTTGTTATTGTATTAATCTTTTCTGCCTTCGCTGTGGAAGAAAAGTATTATCATCGTGTGTTGTTCTGGGGAATCCTGGGTGCGATTATCATGCGTTTCATCTTTATATTTGTAGGTGCGGCATTGATCGCGAAGTTTGCCTGGATTCTTTATATTTTCGGAGCTTTCCTGGTTTTTACCGGCGTCAAAATGTTTTTTAGTAAGGATGAAGATGAGAAAATTGATCCTGAGAACCATCCGGTAGTAAAATGGGCTTCAAAAATCTTCTCTATCCATCCGAAGTATGAAGGAAAAAATTTTTTTGTAAAAATCAACCACAAAACACTGGTTACGCCACTTTTCCTGGTTCTTTTAATTGTAGAGTTTACCGATCTACTTTTTGCCATAGACTCTATCCCGGCTATTTTTGCGGTGACAAAAGACCCTTATATTGTATTTTTCTCTAACATATTCGCCATCATGGGGCTGCGTTCCATGTTCTTTTTACTGGTGAATATTATCCATAAGTTCCATTATTTGAAAACAGGCCTGGCCGTGTTACTTGCCTTTATTGGCGTGAAAATGCTTGGGCATGTTTACCTGGAGAAGTTAGGGTTTACCACTCAGCACTCATTGATTATTATTGTCAGTATTCTGGTGATCAGTGTAGTGGCATCATTGGTTTTTCCGAAAAAGGTGATGCATCAATAATATAATTTACCATCTCAGGCAACTAAGATCATTTAAGTTAATGTTCTAAGGCTATTTTTTCTAAGGTATTATATGTTTTTTTGAAAATTACCCATAGCCGTTTTAAATACCAGCTAAGCAAAATATACGTTACAGCCTAATACCTAAGCGTAATTTTTGTATTTTCATCGAATAATCAGCAACATTATTCATGAAATCCCTTTTCTTAACAGTAATTATTTGTACGACCTTCTTCGCTAATGCTCAGGATAAATTTGAAAATGTCTTCTTAAAAATCAATACTGACGTTCAGCAAAATTCAAAAGCTTATCAAACGCTTAAATATGAAACTGAGAACATTGGTCATCGGTTAACAGGTTCGGAAAATGGTGCTAAAGCAGAACAATATGCTTATGATTTACTAAAATCGTATGGTTGTGACGTTAAATTTCAACCTTTTGAGGTCGAAAGCTGGGCAAGAAAAACGATCAATGTAGAAATTGGCGCCGATAAAAATAGTTTGACTAAAATGAAAGCCGTAACCCTGGCGCATTCGCCGGTGAGTGCCGATGTTACAGGTGAAATTGTAGACGCTGGTAATGGATTGGAAGCAGATTATCAGGCCAGTCCTGAAAAATTTAAAGGTAAAATTGCTTTGATTTATCTGGGTATTTTACCTGGTTCGGCTACCGGAACAAAATCATTACACCGCTCAGAAAAAACTGCTATTGCCACGAAATATGGTGCCATTGGTGTAATTATCATCAATACAGTTAAAAATGGGGTGTTGTTAACCGGAACTGCTTCAGTAACGGGTAAATTGATTCCAATACCAGCAGTATGTATTGGTTTGGAAGATGGAATGGCTTTGAAAGAGAAGATTAAATCGCAGCCACAAACAGCGCATATTGCCATGACTAATTTTTCTGGTTTAATTAAAGCCAGAAACGTAGTTGCTGTGTTTAAAGGAACAGAATTGCCGGAAGATAAAATTGTAGTCGGCGGACACTTAGATAGTTGGGATCTGGCAACAGGTGCGATTGATAATGGAATAGGTTCCTTCGCCATTATGGATATGGCCCGGACATTCAAAAAGCTAAAGTTAAAGACAAAACGTACAGTTGAATTTGTATTGTTTATGGGGGAGGAGCAAGGCTTACTGGGTTCGAAGGCATACATTGATCAGGCCAAGAAAGATAAAACGCTCAACCAGGTGAAGTTTATGCTGAACTACGACATGACCAATGATCCGAAGGGATTCTCAACATCCCGTGCCGAAATGAAAGACTTATTTACGGCCTGGGGAACTGATATCGTAAAAATAGACACCGGTTTTAAAAACTTATTTAATGCGGGTGCTGGTTTACATAGCGATCATCAGCCATTTATGTTAGAAGGAATCCCAACAGGAGGTGGCTTTGGCGGTAAATTGCCAAATAATTCAGGCCCCTTTTATCATTCAGATGGCGATTCGTTTAAACTGGTAAATGAACAGGAATTAAAAAATACCGTTCGTTATAGCGCCATGCTTACCTATGCTTTGGCGAATACGCCGAAAATACCGGTAGGTGTTCAGGAAGATCAAGAATTAAAAGCTTTCTTAGAATCCCAGAACCTAAAGGAACCGCTCACCATTGCGGGTGAGTGGAAGTGGAAGTAAAATCTGGTTAAAATAAAGGATCCAGATAAAGGCTAATTCCTTTACAGGAAGAAATGATAATCACACTATTTTACATTGTATAAACGAGCCAGTGTCTTTAATTATTTGGCTTTCACAAAGCGATGCCGTAACTTTGCATCACATTTAAAAACAAATAATTATGTCATCAGTAGAGACAACATACATTCCTTATAAAGTTAAGGACATTTCACTGGCAGAATGGGGCCGTAAAGAAATTGAATTAGCCGAAGCAGAAATGCCCGGTTTAATGAGTTTACGTGAAGAATTTGGTCCTACGCAACCGTTAAAAGGTGCACGTATTGCAGGTTGTCTGCATATGACGATCCAAACGGCTGTTTTAATCGAAACATTGGTGGCATTAGGTGCTGAAGTTACCTGGTCATCTTGCAATATTTTCTCTACACAGGATCATGCTGCTGCTGCCATCGCTGCTGCAGGTATTCAGGTTTATGCCTGGAAAGGTTTAAATGAAGAAGAATTCGATTGGTGTATTGAGCAAACTTTACACTTCGGTCCGGAGCAACAACCATTAAACATGATTCTGGATGATGGTGGCGATTTAACCAATATGGTTTTCGATAAATATCCTGAACTTATTGCAGCAATTAAAGGTTTATCAGAAGAAACCACAACTGGTGTTCATCGTTTATACGAAAGAATGAAAAACGGAACATTGCATTTACCGGCAATTAACGTGAATGATTCTGTAACCAAGTCTAAATTTGATAACAAATACGGTTGTCGCGAATCATTGGTTGATGCAATTCGTCGTGCAACTGACGTCATGATGGCTGGTAAAGTAGCTGTGGTTTGTGGTTATGGCGATGTGGGTAAAGGTTCTGCAGAATCTTTAAGCTCACAAGGTGTTCGTGTAATCGTAACGGAAATTGATCCGATTTGTGCACTACAAGCGGCAATGGAAGGATATGAAGTTAAAAAATTCGCTACAGCTGTTAAAGAAGCAGATATTATTGTTACCACAACTGGTAACCGTGATATCGTTCGCGGAGAACATTTCTTAACAATGAAAGATAAGGCGATTGTTTGTAACATCGGTCACTTCGATAATGAAATTGATGTTGCCTGGTTAAACGAGAAATATGGTTCATCTAAGGTGGAGATCAAACCTCAGGTAGATAAGTATACGATCGAAGGTAAAGATATCATCCTATTGGCTGAAGGTCGTTTAGTAAATTTAGGTTGTGCAACGGGTCATCCAAGTTTCGTAATGAGTAATTCATTTACTAACCAAACTCTGGCTCAATTAGAACTTTGGACAAATACAGATAAGTATGAAAACAAAGTTTATGTTTTGCCTAAGTATCTGGATGAAAAAGTTGCCCGTTTACACTTAGCTAAAATCGGTGTAGAATTAGATGTTTTGGATCAGCACCAGGCTGATTATATTGGTGTTCCGGTGGAAGGTCCTTTTAAATCAGACGAATATCGTTACTAAAAATTAGTTTTGAGTCTGTAGTACAGAGTCAGGAGTCTAAAAAAATAGAAGGGATGTGCACATTGCATATCCCTTTTTTTTTGTTGTAATTCTGATTTTAAATATAAAACCCGGTAGCTAAAATATCAATGGTTTCCTCATTTGATGGATTTCAGCCCATTTGCATACCTGATTGAATTTGAAATTTATCATTCACCTGTTTGCATCATATCCAGTTATTGTAGCGAAAGTGTTTATTTAAACGTATTGGTAAAAAAATACTAAAGATGAAGAAAATTTTAACTTTACTGGCCACATTAATCGTGATACTGGGTGTTGGTTCTTGTAAAAAGGGTGCCCATGCTTCCTTAAATAAAATTGAATATGGAAGCTCTTTCGGAATGTGTTGGGGATATTGCGTGAGAATTATGGCCATCACATCTAATCAGGTTTCCTTGGAGAAGAAAAAAAACAGTGATCAATCTGATGTTAAACGCTGTCAGAAATCACTATCCAATGAAGAGCTTTCTTCCATAAAAAGCTTAATTAAAAGTGAGTTTTTTGAACTTCCGGATGTTATAGATTGTCCTGATTGTGCAGATGGAGGAGCTGAATGGGTAACGATAATCGAAAATGGAAAATCAAAAAAAGTTACTTTCGATTACGGTAAGGCTCCGGCGGCTATTAAAGAATTGGTTGATAAGTTAAGGGAAACTGAAGCTTCAATTACAGATTGCAATTAACTGATCCTTTATATTGATCGTTACAAACAAAGTAAGCAGACAATACTGTTAGTTTAAAACGGTTAACATCATAATCTGTTTATGCCCAAACTATTCCGGTGAATGACACTTTATCAAACCACTAGCATATTTGAAAAAGCGTTATCGTTATTTTTTTCTTCTAACCCCTTGATTCTTAAAAAGAATTGTTCTACTTTTGCAGTCCGTTTTATGGGCTATCTGTAAGGATGCCGGGGGAGCGGTAAAATTTTCAATAAAAAACATAAAAAAGCACAATGCCAACCATTCAACAATTAGTTAGAAAAGGTAGAGTAGCACTGGAGTTCAAGAGTAAGTCTCCAGCGTTGGACAGCTGTCCACAGCGAAGAGGTGTATGTACACGTGTGTACACCACTACCCCTAAAAAACCAAACTCAGCAATGCGTAAAGTAGCCCGTGTTCGTTTAACGAACGGTAAAGAGGTGAATGCATACATTCCTGGAGAAGGTCACAACTTACAGGAGCACTCAATCGTATTGATCCGTGGTGGTCGTGTTAAAGATTTACCAGGTGTACGTTACCACATTATCCGTGGTGCATTAGATACATCAGGCGTTGCTGGTCGTAACCAACGTCGTTCTAAATATGGTACTAAACGTCCTAAACCAGGTCAAGCTGCTGCAGCTCCTGCAAAAGGCAAAAAGAAATAATCGGGAGGAAATAAGAAATGAGAAAGTCAAAACCAAAAAAGAGAATTATTCTTCCTGATCCAAAATTTAACGATGTTCAGGTAACTCGTTTTGTAAACAATATGATGTACGATGGAAAAAAATCTATCGCTTATTCTATTTTTTATGATGCTGTTGAAATTGCTGAGAAAAAAGCAGGTGAAAACGGTTTAGAGATATTTAAACGTGCTTTAACTAACATCATGCCGGCTGTAGAGGTTAAATCTCGCCGTGTTGGTGGTGCTAACTTCCAGGTTCCAACTGAGGTTAGACCAGAACGTAAAACAGCTCTGGGTATGAAATGGTTAATTTTATATGCCCGTCGTCGTGGTGAAAAAACGATGAAAGAGAAATTAGCTGGCGAAATCGTTGCTGCTGCTAAAGGTGAAGGTGCTGCTGTTAAGAAGAAAGAAGATACGCATAAAATGGCTGAAGCCAATAAAGCGTTCTCTCACTTCCGTTTCTAGTAGTGATTAGCAAATTAGTAAGATTACACAGATTTAATTAGAAGATTATACTGATTAAATAAATTACACCGATTTGTTTTTAACATAATCGGTGTAATCATTTAAAATCAGATAAATCAAAAAAAATACAATGGCAAGAGATTTAAAATTTACAAGAAATATTGGAATTGCAGCTCACATTGATGCAGGTAAAACTACAACAACTGAGCGTATTCTTTATTATGCTGGTGTAAGTCATAAAATTGGTGAAGTGCACGAAGGTGCTGCAACAATGGACTGGATGGCACAAGAGCAAGAGCGTGGTATCACCATTACTTCTGCCGCAACTACTGTTGGTTGGAAATATAGAAACCAAAACTATCATATCAATATTATTGATACACCAGGACACGTTGATTTTACCGTTGAGGTAAACCGTTCACTACGTGTATTAGATGGTTTAGTATTCTTATTCTCTGCAGTTGATGGTGTTGAGCCTCAATCAGAAACCAACTGGCGTTTAGCTAACAACTATAATGTTGCCCGTATCGGATTTGTTAATAAAATGGACCGTTCAGGTGCTGACTTCTTAAAAGTAGTTAAGCAGGTTAAAGACATGTTAGGTAGTAATGCAGTTCCATTACAGTTACCTATCGGTGCTGAAGATAATTTTACTGGTGTGGTTGATTTAATCAACAACCGTGGTATTGTTTGGAATGAGCACGATAAAGGTATGACTTTCACTGAAGTGCCGATTCCGGAAGATATGTTGGATGAGGTGGCAGAATGGAGAGAGAAATTATTGGAGTCTGTAGCGGATTATGATGAGACATTGATGGAGAAATTCTTCGATGATCCAAACTCCATCACTGAACGTGAAATTTTAGACGCTTTACGTGCAGCTGTATTAGATGCGAAAATTGTTCCTATGGTTTGTGGTTCATCTTTCAAAAATAAAGGTGTACAAACTATGCTTGACTATGTAATGGAATTATTGCCTTCTCCTTTAGATTCTGAAGGTGTG
The DNA here is from genome assembly GCF_026240075.1 of Pedobacter sp. MR22-3. Lineage (NCBI taxonomy): Bacteria > Pseudomonadati > Bacteroidota > Sphingobacteriia > Sphingobacteriales > Sphingobacteriaceae > Pedobacter > Pedobacter sp. MR22-3. Next base: position 347,948 of record NZ_JAPIVF010000002.1, read on the forward strand.
GTTGGTACTAATCCAAATACAGATGCTGAGGTTTTATTAAAACCATCAGAAAGCGAGCCGTTTGCAGCATTGGCATTTAAAATTGCAACTGACCCATTCGTAGGTCGTTTATGTTTCATCCGTGTGTATTCTGGTAATTTAGAAGCAGGTTCATACGTTTACAATACCCGTTCAAATAACAAAGAGCGTATCTCCCGTATCTTCCAGATGCACGCTAACAAGCAAAATCCAATTCCTAATGTAGGTGCGGGTGATATTGCTGCGGTAGTGGGCTTTAAAGATATCAAAACAGGTGATACACTTTGTGATGAGAAACACCCAATCGTTCTTGAATCAATGGTATTCCCTGAGCCGGTTATCGGTTTAGCTATTGAGCCTAAAACTCAGGCTGACGTGGATAAATTAGGTATGGGATTATCTAAACTAGCGGAAGAAGATCCTACATTCAGGGTACAAACAGATCAGGAAACTGGTCAGACTGTAATCTCTGGTATGGGTGAGCTTCACTTAGATATTCTAATCGACCGTTTAAAACGTGAGTTTAAAGTAGAGGTTAATCAAGGTGCACCACAAGTAGCTTACAAAGAAGCTATCTTTGGTACCACTCAACACCGTGAAACTTATAAAAAGCAATCAGGTGGTCGTGGTAAGTTCGCAGATATTCAGGTGATCATTTCGCCAATTGATACTGATTTCGAAAAAGGTGGTTTACAATTCGTAAACGAAATTACAGGTGGTTCAATTCCACGTGAATTTATTCCTTCAGTAGAAAAAGGATTTGCTGCAGCGATGTCAAATGGTGTATTAGCAGGATATCCACTTCCTGATATGAAAGTACGTTTGATTGATGGTTCATTCCACGCAGTCGATTCAGATGCTTTATCATTCGAGCTTGCTGCCCGTATGGCATATCGTGAGGCTTTACCTAAATGTAAACCTACTTTGATGGAGCCAATCATGAAAATCGAAATCTTAACCCCTGAAGAAAACATGGGTGATGTAATCGGTGATATGAACCGTCGTCGTGGTCAGTTACAAGGTATGGATACCCGTAACGGATCTCAGGTAATTAAAGCATTGGTTCCACTTTCAGAAATGTTCGGATATGTAACGCAGTTACGTACCATCACTTCAGGCCGTGCAACTTCTACAATGGAATTTGATCATTACGAGCCAGCGCCTAAAAACGTTCAGGATGAAGTAATTGCTAAATCCAAAGGAAGAGTAAAATCTGAAGACTAATTAATACTCAAGATAAATCCGGTTCCTGTTGTTAATAGCTCTAACAGGGAATCACAATTAAAAATAAGATGAGCCAAAGAATCAGAATTAAATTAAAATCTTACGATTACAACTTGGTAGATAAATCTGCTGAGAAAATCGTGAAAACTGTTAAGCCTACGGGTGCAGTTGTAAGTGGTCCGATTCCACTTCCTACAGAGAAAAAAATCTTTACTGTTTTACGTTCTCCACACGTAAACAAAAAAGCCAGAGAGCAATTTCAATTATGCGCTTACAAACGCTTATTAGATATTTACAGCTCTAACTCTAAAACAGTTGATGCTTTAATGAAACTTGAATTACCTAGTGGTGTTGAAGTTGAAATCAAAGTTTAATTGATTTAAAAATTAAGAAAGGTCGTAATGTTAAATTGCGGCCTTTTTTTGTGCCCGGTCATTTTCAAACAAAAAGTAATTACACAGGTTTAATAAGTATGAAAAAGCCATTAAAAGAAGGAAGTTTGCCGGTTGAGGGGCAGGATTTTGCTGATCCGAAAGAAGAAACAGTAAAAAAACCTTCCTCACATGGTGAAGTTGCCAATCAGAAAGGAAGTGATTTCTCAGATCTGGAAGAAAGCAGGATGGAACATCCCCCTGAACACCGTGATGAAAATGGTTCAGATGAAGGTGATGTTGACAATCCAGAAGGCGAGATAGATCAATCTAAAGGTGTAAAATAAGGCGGCATAACTTCTGCCTGTTGAGCGTATTCTTTTTTATTTTCTGATGCTCGTTTTAAATGATATTCCTTTGCCTGACTATAGATAAACGGAGATTAAATAGTACGCCCAAAATAACCATTTAAAGAAATAAAATAAAATCTACCAAACTTTCTAAGTCAGCGCTATGTTGTCAAATGAATAGTGAACTAAAAATTAAAAAGATGAGCACCTCACAGAACGCACATAATGATCAGAAAAATAAGCAGGATCTTGATCATAATAATATAGAGTGGGACAATGACGACGCTACCTATGGTCATGCCGTTAGTGATTCGCCGTTCAGAAGGAAGAATACTCCGGATGAAAATCATTTGTCGAAATTAGAAGAAAATGATCAGGATGTAAACGGAAATCTTAAAAATGTAAATTTAAGTAAAAGTGACAATCCTGATCACCGGAACAGTAATCAGGAAAAGGGATTGGGTGGCAAAGATTTATAAATAATAAAAGGGAAAAGCTAAAAGCTATTGAAAATCCCTTTTATTATGCTTTAATCCAGAATCTGGCTATTAATAAGATAACCACTTCCAGATTAGTATTGGCTATTAAAAATTTAATAAAGTGTGGTGGTTTGCCGGTAATCCTGCTTAATATTCTGGCTGAGATGATTCACCTCTTTAATTAATTCCGGTGCTTTTTCTATTAAATCGTCCACTAATGATTTTCCATCACTGAGTCTTTTTTTAGTGATATAATGAAGTGCATAAACACTTGCTGCGCCAACGAAGGCATACTTTAGTAATCCCATAATATATTATTAATTTAAATTCCCGTATTGAGCACATCATCCTCATCACGGTTTTTGATAATTGAATCTTTATTGTCTTTAAAATCCTCAGATGAACTACCGGTTTTGCTTGCAGCACTTTCAACTGTATGTTGCGCTTCAGTGCTATTGTAAGTATCATCGCTTAATGAATCCTTGCCTTGTGTACCTGAATTATCAAACCCATCCCGTGCATTTATATTCCCATCATTAAAACCATTTGCATTTTCTTCGGCTATTGGTGCCCGCCCAAAGGCAGTAACTTCATTTCCTTCATTACCTTTTTCATGTGCTTTCTGAAGGTCAGATTTTTTATCGGTATTACCATTTCCGAAGTAACCTTCGGTATGTTCGTCCTTATTATAAATACTCGTTTTCATAATCATGTTTTTATAAAGAACATCCTGCCAAGCAAATGGTTTGTATTAAATCTGGCAGATCTTGATGTTGTATCTCACGAACAGGCAAATAAGATAATTGCATAAATAAATTTCAACACGAGTTTTTTCTTTTGTTTAACTTCGGGCGAAAATTAAAAGTAAGCATCTGATGGAGTGGAAATACCTATTATCAAATAAAAGATTCGGACAGGAAAGCTGGACTGGCGATCGGGACAAGGCTCGTTCTGATTTTCAGCGGGATTATGACAGGTTAATATTTTCATCACCATTCAGGCGCTTGCAAAATAAAACACAGGTTTTCCCCTTGCCGGGGAGTGTATTTGTTCATAACCGCTTAACGCACAGTTTGGAAGTGGCAAGTGTGGCCCGCTCTATGGCCAATATTTTTTTAAATAATTTAGAAGAACATCAGCCATCTTTACTTAAAGAAGTGCCCTTGCTAAATGAAGTAGGCAATATTGTAGCAGCTGCAGCATTGGCTCACGACCTGGGTAATCCAGCTTTTGGACATTCGGGAGAAGCGGCAATTTCACGTTATTTTACCGATGGGGATGGACAAATCTATCAAAAGGATATGAGCGATTCGCAATGGCACGACCTTATTTATTTTGAAGGGAATGCAAATGCCATTCGGATTTTGACGCACCCTTTGAAAGGAAAAGGAAACGATGCCTATGCCTTAACGTATTCCACATTGGCCTCGATTGCAAAATATCCCTGCGCATCAATAGCTGGACGGCAGAAAAAACTTTTACACCGGAAGAAATACGGTTTTTTTCAGTCAGAAGAAGAAACCTTCAGAAAGATTGCATCAGAGTTAAATCTGGCTCAGGAAGAAAGTGAATATCTGATTTATAAACGTCACCCTTTGGTTTATTTAGTAGAGGCCGCCGATGATATCTGCTATAGCATCATTGATCTGGAAGATGCGCATCGCTTAAAGATATTATCATATGAGGAAGTTAAGAATTATTTGCTGCCTTTTTCCAATTCTCAGACCATTGAAAACCGATTAAAAAATGATTATGAAGATGATGATGCAAAAATTGGCTTGCTAAGAGCTAAAGCGATCAACACGCTAACCAACATTTGTGCAGAAATATTTTTTAAAGAGCAGGAATTATTGCTAAAAGGTGAACTGAATAACAGCTTAACAGATCTTCTGCCAGAACCCTATTTAACGGCCTGGAAAGCGATTGAGAAAGTATCGGTAGAAAGGATTTATAATTTTTCATCTGTTATTCAAAAAGAAGTGGCTGGTTATAAAATTATGGCAGGCTTACTGGAAGAATTTGTTCCGGCATTAATCAATAACAACACGCATTATTATCAAAAACTGGTGAAGCTTATCCCTAAGCAATACCATACCGATTTAACCGATATCTACTCCCGTACGCAAAGCGTTTTAGATTTTGTATCAGGTATGACAGATTTATATGCGGTAGATTTGTACCGGAATATTAAAGGCATTTCTTTTCCATCAGAAACATAATCATGAAGCGTTTATTAATATATATAACCTGCCTATTAATGCTCTCCTCATATGTTAATGCACAAACCATTACCCTGCGTGATTTAAAAAATGGAGATTTAATATTTGTGGGTGCCGAAAAAGCTAACCTATCAGGTGCCATTAACCGGGTGACGCAAAAAAGAGATGCTATCGCTTTTGATCATATCGGAATCATTGAAAAAAGTGCTGATTCCATATTTGTGTTACATGCCTCTTCAAAAAAAGGAAGCATAAGAGAAAATATGCAAGCATTTTATCAGGCAGAAAAAACGGCAGACAATAAAATAGTCGTTTATAGGTTAAAGAATAATTTTGATCAGGCCATTCCTGATGCCATTTTATCTGCCAAGAAGATGTTAGGCAAACCGTATAACTGGACATATATTCTGAATGACAGTTCTTACTATTGCTCTGATTTTATTGAAAGGTGTTTTAGAAAAAATCAAATATTTGCGCTGGAACCAATGACCTTTATTAATCCGAAAACCGGAAAACCGGATGATTTTTGGATTGAGTTTTATAAAAAACAAAACCTTGAAGTTCCCGAGGGGAAGTTAGGCTGTAATCCAAATGGTTTAGCAGCCAGTAATAAATTATTTTTAATAGGGAATTTCATCAATTAAATCCTATTAATTGATGAAATTCAACCATATCAATTATCTGCCTCTTGTATCATCCCATTTATTACGCTCATCCTGTAATTCACGGGCCAGTTTCATTTCTTTATCTTTGGCTTTAACCTTATGGGTTTGAAATTCATCTGCAACTTCCTGGTAAAGTTGAGTTCTGTAGGTGGCTTCTTTACGGTATTTTCCGGATTGAAAGATCACAATGGCCAAACCGGCACCCAGTATGATAATAATTGCCCAAACGATGGTATTGTATGTACCTTTATCGAAAGCGATCCCTAAAAATTTGATTTCATTTACAGATGCCGTTGCATGAGCAAGCGAACTTTCTTTGCCCGTAACTTCGCCTTTCAAACTGGCAATGTTATCACTTTGTCCCTTTATTTCTTTTTTAGCTTCCTGAAGTTGTTTTCGCTCTTTTCTTAATGTATCATTAACGCTTTTCCATAAAGCAGATAACCTGGATGGGTTAATCAGTTTTGAACCATATAAACTTTTAGATTTTTTCAGCATAAAATTATACTGGCCGTTTAGAGATGGATCAGTATTTTTCGAAGTGTCTTGTCTGGCCTGCCCGAATGCGATATTTACCAATAGCATGGCTACTAAAAATAACAGGGTTGGTTTAAGTTTTTGCATAGTTAAATTATAGGTGTTAAAGTGTAAAACTACATTTTTATACCATCATGAGCTCATCTAAATGACCTTATCTTTTGGCTTAGTTATAAAATGATGTGATATAATCTATAAATTAACAATTTTATCGGCGTTTTATTATAAATTAATCGTGATAGATTACATTTGCCACATGCAAATAGGAATTATCGGTTTAGGCGATATGGGTAGATTATACGCCATTTCGTTTTTTAATGCAGGTTACAAAGTGTGTGGTGCAGACATGCCCTTACGCTACTCAGAATTGAAAAGTGAGCTTGAACCTAAAGGCATTGAAATTTTAGCAGATGGGCATGAGGTTGCCCGAAAATCTGATTTTATTATCTATTGTGTAGAGGCAGAGAAGATTGATGAAGTGGTGGCTACTTTTGCACGTTCAACTAAATTTGGTGCCATTGTTTCCGGGCAAACCTCTGTAAAGCATCCTGAAATTGCAGCTTTTGAAAAACATTTACCAACAGATACGCAAATCGTAACCTGTCACTCTCTGCATGGCCCTGCTTTTAGTCCTGAGGGGCAAACCTTAGTTGTGGTTAGGCACCGTGCAACCAACGAGGTTTATGCAAGGGCACTGGAGATTTATAAGTCTTTAAAATCGAATATTATCGAGATGGATGATTACCGCGAACACGACCGGATCGTCGCCGATACGCAGGCCGTTACCCATATGGGGTTTGAAAGCATGGGCTCAGCCTGGAAAAATGCAGGTTTCTTCCCCTGGGATAATCCGGCTTATGCTGGTGGAATTGATAATGTGAAGATTTTAACCACACTGCGCATTTTTAGTTACAAATCACATATTTATGCAGGCTTAGCTATTTTAAATCCATATGCACAAAAGCAGGTAAAGTATTATGCACAGGCAGAGTCAGAATTGTATAAATTGATGATTTGTGAAAATGAAACGGAATTTCGATCTAAAATTTATGCTGCCCGTGATTTTGTTTTTCACGAAAGCAGAAGCCTTTTGCTCCTGGATGATAACATTATGAAAGAATTTAGCCTGTCTGATGCCGCTCATAAACAAAAACCCAATTCACACCTGAGTTTATTGAGTATGGTTTACGCCTGGTATAAAATGGGTGTAAACCCTTATGATAATTTAATTTGCCAGACACCGCCATTTAAATTGAGGTTGGGCATTGCTGAATATTTGTTTAAAAATGAGGAAATGCTCGAAGAATCTATTCATACGGCATTATATGATAAATCTATTCGTGGCGATGATTTAGAATTTCATACCGCCGTACACGAATGGGCATCGATTATTGGTTATGGCGATTTGAAAGGTTATAAAGCGCATTTTGAAGCCGCGAAATCATTTTTTGCAAACCGTTTAAATGATGGACGGGATTTAAGTGCAGAGTTGATTAAGCGATTAGGAAGGTAGTTTTTTATATGAAGACTATTTTAAATAAACCAGAACTGGTTTCGTTATTGCAGCAACAATTAAAAAATATTGATATTCTTTGTAATGATTACGATAGCGGGAATGAAAGAGTTATACATTTAATAGCTGAAAAGATTGCTTTAATTTTTCACAACTCAAATCAATCTCAATCATTATTAAATCAACTTAAGCTAACGCATCTTGATTTTCTTTGCAGTTCAGAAAGGGATGATTCAAAAAGCCTTACTAATTTTATTGGCTTATTGAAATTAGAACACCACACTGAGAAAGGCTGGACATATCTAGCCAGGTTACATAAGTTCGAATTGGTGAAGGTTTCTTATGAAAACTGGTGGAATAATAAAAAAGTGATGATTGATTCGGATGGTAATGCCTTTACAAGGGCCAAGATCATAAAATCAGCTGCCCATAACGATCCTTTATTACTTGATACATCCGGATGGAAAATTACTGATGCTAATGGTAAGAAAACAACGATTAACCCAATCCCTGAAACGATTAGGCAAATTGCTTTCGAAGTGTTAGTGTGTTTTCGTACAGTGAACCTGAATCAAGAAAGTAAATTGTATTACAAATCTAATTTATAGATCGGCTTCTAAAAATAGGCATAAAGATGATTTTTATATGAAAATCTATTTTATCCCCTTTATATATAGATTTTATTTTATTCGGTTAATCTTTCGTTTCCACAAAATCAGTACATTATCTTTGCCGGCATGTCGGTATTATTGTTTACCATTATAGTTTTATTAGGGGCTTTTTTAGCCGGTTTACTGGGCTCACTCACTGGTTTAGGTGGTGGTGTAATTATCATACCCTTACTTACGCTGGCACTGGGTGTTGATATTCATTATGCAATTGGCGCATCCATTGTTTCGGTTATAGCAACTTCATCCGGTTCTGCAGCAGCTTATGTTAAAGAAGGAATCACCAATATCCGGATTGGGATGTTTCTGGAAATTGCAACTACTGTGGGCGCTATTTGCGGTGCCATTGTAGCTGTTTACCTCAATGCCAATTACATCGCTATCATATTTGGCTGCATCCTGATCTTTTCTGCTATTATGACTTTAAAGAAAAAAGTAGATCATACTACTTTAGATGACACTGACCGGTGGGCCAAATTTTTTAAACTAAATGGTTCATATCCTGATAAAGGTACTGATCACCCTTATGCCGTAAAACACGTCCCAGCTGGTTTTTTAATGATGCTCTTTGCCGGCACACTTTCAGGTTTGCTGGGAATAGGAAGTGGCGCCCTTAAGGTAATCGCGATGGATAATATCATGCGTTTACCCTTTAAAGTTTCTACCACGACCAGTAATTTTATGATGGGCGTTACCGCCGCTGCCAGTGCTATTGTTTATTTACATCGCGGACAAATTGATCCGGGTATCGCCATGCCGGTTTGTATCGGCGTATTAACCGGGGCTACCGTTGGCTCAAAAGTTTTATTAAAAGCCAAAACAGATAAATTGAAAATTGTATTTGCTGTAGTGGTAACATTTTTAGCATTACAAATGATTTACAAAGGAATAAGCGGATTATAATGGCAGCATCAAAAGAAAATATGAATGATAAGGATATTCAGGTTATACTGGGCACCTTATTGCGTGCAGGTGTAATCATATCGATGACCATTGTGCTCATTGGTGGGATTATCTTTCTTATTCATCAAAATGGTGTGATAACCGATTATAAAGTATTCAGACCGGAACTGGCTGGTTTTTCATCTATTTCAGCTATTTTCAAAGGCCTGCTTACTTTTCATGGTGATGCCATTGTACAATTTGGTATATTGATGTTGATTTTTACACCGGTAGCCCGCATCGTTTTCGCCATTTTCAGCTTTTTAATTGAAAAGGACTATTTGTATGTATTGATTGGACTAATTATCTTGTCCATTATTACCATTAGTCTGAATGGAGGACTGGCCCATTAAGTCAAATAGCTTATTTGTTGAAAAAAAATATTAAAATTAAGTTTAAACGCTTAAGATTGTATATAAAATCACCAAAATGGCAAAGTCTGGAAAGATAGTTCAGCTGTTTCAGAAACCTGAAAATTTTATAAAATCCCGTGCCCGACAACTCCAGCTCGGGAAATGCTATATCTCTGCCAACTGGGAGGAAAGTGGTATTGCAAATGTGATTGTAAGCCGAATCCACATTAATGGAAATCTTACAATAGGCATGTACCTTGTTGACTTTAAGTGTTTAGGTATTAAAGATTCCGCTTTTAAGTTTAATATCCCTTTAGATGAAGTTCAATACCTGATCGCCTATATAAAGGGTGAAGAAATTGAATACAACCGGGTTCATAATATGCTATATGGTGCAGAAGCATTTGCTGAAAGTTGTGGCTTTAAACCCCATAAAGATTGGGCCATAGGTCAGCTTATACTTGAGGAAGACGATGACCGGATTCAAATTACTGATATTCCGTTTGGAGAAGAAGGAGTTCCTGCTTATTATCCCGGTCCAAATGAAGATGATGATACAATCAATAGAATTTTGGCCACTTTGGATAAAAACCTGGGGCCTGGAAATTATTATTTTTATGAAGATGATAAGCGTGACTGATGCAGGAATGAAAGGGGATAAATCTACATCATTACCAAGCCTTATTTATATGGAGTTAGGCTCTCATGGTGAGGCCTGTGAAATAGCGGAACAGGGATGAACTTTTTCCTGATTCTTATATTTCCAACAGTTGAGTTTATATTTTTATATTCTGCTTTGTGCGAATATTTCTTGGCTAAAAAAGATATTGCTCCCGCCATTTGCTTTGTGAATGTATGAATATGCCATCTATATGATCTTTGCTCTTAGAGCGGAATGGTGCTAAGTAGCTGAAGACAACGTATTTTAAGCAGGAAAACAAAAATAAATGATATAAACAGGATTACCCAACTATGGGTTTAAAGGCCTGGTTTGATGCTGTAGCTGCTCAGTGAAAGTTAAATCCCATCATATCAGCAATTTATTTGAAAAAATATTTAGCTAACTATTTGAAAATTAATATTTCTTGCCTATCTTTGCCGTCCCTTTCGGGGGATGTACAACCACCTTGAACGAAGCCCTACTGCTTCGATGGGTGTTAAAAATAAAAGATAAAATGTCAGGAATTATTGGAAAAAAAGTAGGAATGACCAGTATCTTTGATGCCGAAGGAAGAAACATTCCTTGTACGGTAATCGAGGCTGGGCCTTGTGTAGTTACACAAGTGAAAACCGAAGAAAAAGACGGGTATTCATCAATCCAATTGGGTTATGATGAGAAAAAAGAGAAAAACACAACTCAACCGTTAAAAGGCCATTTCGCGAAAGCAAACACAACTCCGAAACGCAAGCTGGTAGAATTCAACTCGTTTACAACTTCACTTAGCTTAGGTGATGTGGTAACTGTTGATGCATTCGCAGAAGGCGATTTTGTTGATGTTGTAGGTACCTCAAAAGGTAAAGGTTTTCAAGGTGTTGTAAAACGCCACGGATTTGCCGGTGTTGGTATGCAGACTCACGGTCAGCATAACCGTTTACGTGCCCCAGGTTCATTGGGTGCATCATCATTCCCTTCACGTGTATTCAAAGGAATGCGCATGGCTGGAAGAACAGGTGGAGACAGGGTAAAAGTTCAGAACTTACAGGTTTTGAAAGTTTATGCTGAGCAAAACTTATTAGTAGTTAGTGGTTCCATTCCAGGAGCTAAAGGTTCTTACGTAATCTTAGACAAGTAATCAGATGGAAGTTAAAGTATTAAACATTTCAGGTAAAGAAACAGGTGCCAAGGTGCAACTTCCTGAATCGGTATTTGGTATCGAGCCTAACGACCACGCGATTTATTTAGATGTAAAACAGTATCTGGCTAACCAACGTCAGGGTACGCACAAATCTAAACAGCGTAATGAGATTGCAGGTTCGACCCGTAAACTATACAAACAAAAAGGTACAGGTGGTGCACGTGCTGGTAGCATTAAATCTCCTTTATTTAACGGTGGTGGTCGTGTATTCGGTCCTCAGCCACGTGACTATAGTTTCAAATTGAACAAGAAATTAAAATCATTAGCACGTAAATCTGCTTTAGCTTATAAAGCAAAAGATAATAACGTGGTAATTTTAGAAGATTTCAACTTCGAAACAGCTAAAACTAAAAATTACACCAGTTTATTGGCTGCGTTAAACGTAGGTACTCAAAAAACTTTATTGGTTTTACCTGCACAAAATAATAATATCTATTTATCAAGCAGAAACGTTCAGAAAACTAAAGTAATCTCTGCAGCAGACTTAAATACCTATGATGTATTAAATGCTGGTGTGCTTGTGTTAACTGCTGATTCTGTTAAAACTTTGGAGGAGGCATTTGCCAAATAATATGGAAATTTTAAAAAAACCAATATTAACCGAAAAAGCTTCAGCTTTAACTGAGAAATCTAACCGTTTCACGTTTAGCGTTAACCATAAGGCTAACAAAATCCAGATTAAAGCAGCTATTGAAAAATTGTACGGTGTAACTATCGTTGCAGTTAACACAATGGTTGTGGATGGAAAAGCTAAATCACGTTACACTAAAGCAGGTTTTGTATCTGGCCGTAGCCCGAAATACAAAAAAGCAATCGTAACGTTGAAAGACGGCGAAACAATAGATTATTACGCAACCCTTTAATTTAATAATTCATTATAACTATGGGCTTAAGAAAATTTAAACCAGTTACTCCAGGTACCCGCTTCAGAGTTGGTGCCAGTTTCACGGAGATTACAGCAACCACGCCCGAAAAATCATTGGTTGTATCATCAAAAAAGTCTGGTGGACGTAATAACACGGGAAAGATGACTATGCGCTACATGGGCGGTGGTCACAAAAAATCATACCGTTTGATCGATTTCAAACGTGATAAATTTGATATTCCTGCAACAGTAGCTACTGTTGAATACGATCCAAACCGTACTGCCCGCATCGCATTATTACATTATGCAGATGGCGAGAAGCGTTATATCATTGCTCCTGAAGGATTGCAAGTTGGTTCGGTATTATTATCGGGCGATGCAGCAGCACCAGAAGTAGGTAACACTTTAAAATTATCGAACATTCCATTAGGTTCTATCATCCACAACGTGGAGATTCACCCTGGAAAAGGAGCACAATTGGCTCGTAGTGCAGGTGCTTACGCACAATTAGCTGCCCGCGATGGTAAATATGCGACTTTGAAAATGCCTTCAGGCGAAACCCGTTTAATCCTGACTACTTGTCTGGCTACTATCGGTGCGGTATCTAACTCAGATCACGCAAACGAAGTATTAGGTAAAGCTGGTCGTAAACGTTGGTTGGGCCGTCGTCCGAGAACTAGACCGGTAGCGATGAACCCTGTCGATCACCCAATGGGTGGTGGTGAAGGTAGATCATCAGGTGGTCACCCACGTTCAAGAAATGGCGTTTTAGCTAAAGGCTTTAAAACCAGAGAACTTAAAAAATATTCTAATCGTTACATCATAGAGAGAAGGAAGAAATAATGGCTCGTTCGATAAAAAAAGGACCGTATATTGACCATAACGTAGAGAAAAAAGTAAACTCTATGAATGATTCAGGCAAAAAGTCTGTAATCAAAACTTGGTCTCGCAGATCAATGATCTCACCAGATTTCGTTAATCATACATTTGCAGTACACAATGGAAATAAATTTATTCCGGTGTATGTTACAGAAAACATGGTTGGTCACAAGTTGGGAGAATTTGCTCCAACCAGAACATTCAGAGGACACGCTGAAAAGAAAAAATAATTAGACAATGGAAGCAATAGCAAAATTAAACAATTGTCCAACCTCACCACGTAAGATGCGTTTGGTTGTAGATCTTATCAGAGGTGAACGTGTAGAGAAAGCATTAAGCATTTTAAAGTTTACCAATAAAGAAGCAGCAATAAGAGTTGAGAAATTATTATTATCTGCCATTAAAAACTGGGAAGCTAAAAATGAAGGTGCCCGTCCTGAAGAAAATCAACTTTTTGTTAAAACAATTATGGTTGATGGTGGCCGTCAGTTAAAACGCTTACGTCCAGCTCCTCAAGGCCGTGGATATAGAATTCGTAAACGTTCTAACCACGTAACGCTGATTGTAGATAGTAAAAATACAGAAACAACTCAAAACTAATTTTAGGAAATGGGACAAAAAGCAAATCCAATAGGTAACAGGTTAGGTATCATCAAAGGATGGGATTCTAACTGGTTCGGTGGCAACAACTACTCCGATAAATTAGTTGAAGATGAGAAAATAAGAAAATACCTTTCTGCCCGTATCGCTAAAGGTGGCGTTGCAAAAGTAGTGATCGAGCGTACGTTAAAACGTATCACCGTAACTATCCACACAGCCCGTCCAGGTATCGTAATCGGTAAAGCAGGTGCTGAGGTTGATAAAATCAAAGAAGAGTTAAAGAAATTGACTAAAAAGGAAATTCAAATTAACATCTTCGAAATTAAACGCCCAGAACTTGATGCACAATTAGTTGCAGAAGGTGTTGCAAAACAATTAGAAGCAAGGATCTCATTCCGTAGAGCAATGAAATCTTCTATCGCATCAACTATGCGTATGGGTGCTGAAGGGATTAAAATCATGACTTCTGGTCGTTTAGGTGGTGCTGAGATGGCACGTACTGAGCAGTACAAAGAAGGAAGAGTGCCTTTGCATACATTCCGTGCTGATATCGATTACGCTTTAGCTGAAGCCTTAACTACTTATGGTAAAATAGGTGTTAAAGTTTGGATCTGTAAAGGTGAAGTTTATGGAAAACGTGATTTGTCTCCGAACATTGGTTCGACAAACAACGGTCCAAAAGGCGCATCAGAGAAACCAGCTTTCGGCGGAAGAGATAACAGAGGTGGTGGAAGAGATAACCGTGGCGGCGGTAACGACAGACGTGGTGGAAACCAAGGTGGTGGTCGTGGTCCAGGTCAAGGCGGTCCCGGAGCAAATAGAGGTGGTGGCGCAGGCGCTAACAGAGGTCCTCGTAAATAATTGATTTATTAACATCGTTTAACGATTAGAACAAAATAAAATGTTACAGCCAAAAAGAACGAAGTTCAGGAAGATGCAAAAAGGCAGAATGAAGGGTTTAGCTTCTCGTGGAGCTGAATTAGCATTCGGATCTTTCGGTATCAAATCTTTAGAAGCCACTTGGATCACAAGTCGCCAGATAGAGGCTGCCCGTATCGCCGTAACACGTTTCATGAAACGTGAAGGTCAGGTATGGATCAGAATATTCCCGGACAAACCGGTAACTAAAAAACCTGCTGAGGTACGTATGGGTAAAGGTAAAGGTGCTCCTGAGTATTGGGTAGCAGTTGTAAGACCTGGACGTGTAATTTTCGAAGCTGAAGGTGTGCCTTTAGAAGTAGCTAAAGAAGCATTGCGTTTAGCCGCTCAGAAATTACCAATCCAAACCAAGTTCGTAGTACGTAGAGATTACGTAGAAGCATAGTAAAGTGTTGAGGTGAATGTTGTAAATACTTGTTTATTATAACCGCTACACTCAACGTAAAAGAAAAAGAAAAATGAAAAATTCAGAAATCACAGGGCTTTCAAAAGAAGAATTAGTAGCTAAGATTGCGGAAGAAAAAGAGAACTTATCAAAATTAAAGTTCGCACACACTATTTCAGCTATCGAAAATCCTTCGCGTATTGCGAAAGTAAGGAAAGACATAGCCCGTTTAAACACTGAGTTGACTAAAGTGAAAAACACTGAGTCAGCTACTGAAACTAAATAATTTGAGAGTCGACATGGAAAGACAATTAAGAAAAACAAGAACGGGATTAGTAGTGAGCAACAAGATGGACAAATCTGTTGTAGTGAGCGTTGAGCGTAAAGTAAAGCACCCGATTTATGGTAAGTTCGTGAAGAAAACTACCAAATTTATGGCTCACGACGAGAAAAACGAATGTGGTATCGGTGATACGGTATTGATCATGGAAACTCGTCCTTTGAGTAAGAACAAGAACTGGAGATTGGTACAAATTTTAGAAAGAGCTAAATAAGATGGTACAACAGGAATCAAGATTAAACGTTGCTGATAACAGCGGCGCAAAAGAAGTATTGGTAATTCGCGTGCTAGGTGGAACCGGCAAACGTTATGCTTCAATTGGTGATAAAGTAGTTGTTACCGTAAAAAGCGCATTACCGTCAGGTAATATTAAAAAAGGTACAGTTTCAAAAGCAGTTGTTGTAAGAACTAAAAAGGAAATCCGTCGTAAAGATGGTTCTTATATCCGTTTTGACGATAATGCTGCTGTATTATTGAACGCACAGGATGAGCCAAGAGGTACACGTATCTTTGGCCCGGTTGCGAGAGAACTACGTGAAAAACAATTCATGAAAATTGTATCATTAGCACCGGAGGTATTATAAAATGGGAAACA
This sequence comes from Pedobacter sp. MR22-3, assembly GCF_026240075.1. Classification (NCBI taxonomy): domain Bacteria; kingdom Pseudomonadati; phylum Bacteroidota; class Sphingobacteriia; order Sphingobacteriales; family Sphingobacteriaceae; genus Pedobacter; species Pedobacter sp. MR22-3. The sequence continues at coordinate 363,746 of NZ_JAPIVF010000002.1, forward strand.
AAGTAAATACACCATCAAAACTTAAAATCCGCACTGGAGATTTAGTTAAAGTAATTGCTGGCGATTCAAAAGGTCAACAAGGAAAAGTACTATCAGTACAAATAGATAAAAACAGAGCCATTGTAGAAGGCGTTAACTTAGTATCTAAACATACTAAACCAAATGCTGCAAATCCGAACGGTGGTATTATTAAAAAAGAGGCTGCTCTTCATATTTCTAACCTGATGTTGGTTGATCCAAAATCAGGTAAAGCTACCCGCGTTGGTCGTAAACTAAACGCAGATGGTAAAATAGTTAGAGTTGCTAAAATTTCAGGGGAGGAAATTAAATAATGGCTACACCTAGATTAAAAAGCAAATACAAAGAAGAAGTTGTAAATGCATTAAAAGAGAAATTCCAGTACAAAACTGTAATGCAGGTTCCTAAATTGGAAAAAATCTGTATCAATCAGGGTGTAGGTCGTTTTTCTGTAACTGATAAAAAGATCATGGATACGACAATCGTTGAATTGTCAACCATCACTGGTCAGCAAGCAGTTCCTGCTAACTCTAAGAAAGATATCTCGAACTTTAAATTGCGTAAAGGTATGCCGGTAGGTGTACGTGTAACATTACGTGATAACAATATGTACGAGTTCTTAGATCGTCTGATCTCTGTAGCTTTGCCACGTATTCGTGATTTTAAAGGTATTAACGATAAAGGATTTGATGGAAAAGGTAACTATACTTTAGGTGTTACTGAGCAAATCATCTTCCCGGAGATTAATATAGATAAAATCAATAAAATTTTAGGGATGGATATAACTTTCGTAACTTCGGCGAAATCTGATGTTGAAGCACTTGAGTTATTGAAACAATTCGGATTACCATTTAAAAATCAAAAAACAGCAGAATAATGGCAAAAGAAGGTGTAAAAGCACGCGAAGTTAAGCGCCAAAAATTGGTAGCTAGATACGCTGAAAAACGTGCAGCATTAAAAGCTGCGGGAGATTTCGAAGGTTTAGATAAATTACCTAAAAACTCATCTCCGGTACGTTTACACAACCGTTGTAAATTAACTGGTCGTCCACGTGGTTATATGCGTACCTTTGGTATTTCAAGGGTAACGTTCCGCCAAATGGCACTAGACGGTAAAATACCAGGTGTTAAAAAGGCATCTTGGTAATATAGCTTAGAGCTGAAAGCTTAAAGTCTAAAGCGAATAAACCCGCTTTAGGCTTTAGTCTTTTTGCTTTTCGCTTTGAAAGAATTTTAACCGATAGCAGGTCCCACAGCTGGGTAGCAGAAGGAAACCACTATCAAAAACAATAAATAATGAATACAGATCCAATAGCAGATTATTTAACAAGAGTAAGGAATGCCATTAAGGCCAACCACCGTGTTGTAGAAATTCCTGCATCAAACCTTAAAAAAGAAATTACTAAAGTTCTTTTTGACAAAGGTTACATCGCGAACTACAAGTTTGAAGATACTACCGTTCAAGGCACCATTAAAATCGCTTTGAAATACAATCCGATTACTAAAGTTCCTGCTATTCGTACGTTAGTGCGAGTAAGTAAACCAGGTTTGAGAAACTATGCTGGTGTTGAAAATATGCCAAGAGTATTAAACGGTTTAGGTATCGCAATCTTATCTACTTCTAAAGGTGTAATGACTGATAAAGAAGCAGCCAAATTAAACATTGGTGGTGAGGTATTGTGTCACGTTTATTAATATTAGGAGAACAGCACAATGTCAAGAATAGGAAAAGCCCCAATTACAATCCCTGCAGGTGTTACAATTACCGTATCAAATGATAACGTAGTAACTGTAAAAGGTCCTAAAGGTGAATTAACGCAAGCAGTTGATACAGATATCACTGTTAGTCAGGAAGATGGAATTTTAACGGTTCAACGTCCATCAGAACAAAAGAAACACAAAGCATTACACGGTTTATATCGCTCATTGCTTAATAACATGGTTATTGGTGTTACGGATGGTTATAAATTAACTCAGGAATTAGTAGGTGTTGGTTACCGTGCTACAAATCAAGGTAATACACTGGATCTGGTTTTAGGTTATTCTCACCATTATGTATTCCAGTTACCAGAAGAGATTAAAGTAACTACATCATCAGAAAAAGGTCAGACGCCTAAAATTATCTTAGAAAGTATTGACAAGCAATTGATCGGTCAGGTAGCAGCGAAAATCCGTTCGTTACGTGCACCAGAGCCATATAAAGGTAAAGGTATCAAGTTTGTAGGTGAAGTGTTAAGAAGAAAAGCAGGTAAATCAGCGTCTAAAAAATAGTAATCATGGCAGGTAAAAAATTATCAAGAAGAGATCGTATTAAAAAAGGGATCAGAAAAAGACTTACCGGTTCAGAAGAACGTCCAAGGTTATCTGTATATAGAAGCAATAAAGGGATTTATGCGCAGGTAATTAACGATGTAACCGGTAAAACAATTGCATCAGCATCATCATTATCGAAAGATTTTACTGGTACTGGAAACAAAAGTGACCAATCAGTAGCTGTAGGTAAACTAGTTGCCGAAAAAGCAATCGCTGCAGGTATTAAACAAGTTGTTTTCGATAGAAACGGCTATTTATACCATGGTCGTGTAAAATCGTTGGCAGAGGGTGCCCGCGAAGCTGGTTTAGTATTTTAATCTGAAGAAAAAGTAAGATGTCAACTATCAATATAAAAAGAGTAAAAACCACCGATATCGAATTAAAGGATCGTTTGGTTAGTATACAACGTGTTGCCAAAGTAACCAAAGGTGGTCGTACTTTCAGCTTCTCAGCAATTGTTGTTGTTGGAGATGAGAACGGTGTTGTTGGTTTCGGTTTAGGTAAAGCGAAAGAGGTAACTGAAGCCATTGCTAAAGGTGTGGATGATGCTAAAAAGAACTTAGTAAAAGTGCCAATCTTAAATGGTACTGTTCCTCACGAACAAATTGGTAAATTCTCAGGTGGTTTTGTTTTAATTAAACCAGCTGCAGTAGGTACCGGAGTAATTGCTGGTGGTGCGATGCGTGCTGTATTAGAGAGTGCTGGCGTGCATAACGTATTGGCAAAATCTAAAGGTTCATCAAACCCACACAACGTGGTAAAAGCAACTGTTGATGCATTAACAAAAATGCGTGATGCTTATACGGTGGCTCAAACCCGTGGTATAGATTTAAACAAAGTATTTAACGGATAATATCATGGCTAAGATCAAAATAACACAAGTAAAAAGCGTTATCGACAGAAGCGAGCGCCAAAAGAGAACTGTTCAGGCTTTGGGATTATCTAAAATGAACCAAAGTGTTGAGGTTGAAGCTACACCACAAATTATTGGTATGGTTCGTAAAGTGAACCACTTGGTAGCAATCGAAGCAATTTAAGAGAATTATTAAATGAATGAGTTTTGAGTGATTGAATGTGAAACAATCATTCATTCAAAATTCAATCATTATTATTTATCGTTGTACCTGTTTAGTGAAAGCGAAGGGCAACACAAATTCAAAAAAATGAATTTAAGTAATTTAAAACCTGCAAAAGGTTCTACAAAAAACAGCAAAAGAATTGGTCGTGGTACAGGTTCTGGTCGTGGTGGTACTTCAACTCGTGGACACAAAGGTGCGGGTTCCCGTTCAGGTCACAAAACCAAAATCGGTTTTGAAGGTGGTCAAATGCCTTTACAACGTCGTGTGCCTAAAGTTGGTTTCAAACCAATTAACCGTACAGAGTACGTTGGTGTAAACTTAGATGTTTTACAAACTTTAGCTGAAAAACACAGCTTAACAACTATCGATTTCGCTGCTCTCCAAGCGCATGGTTTAGCTTCAAAAAATGACTTAGTTAAAATTTTAGGTCGTGGTGAAGTGAAAGCAAAATTAGAGATTACTGCACATGCGTTTTCTGCAACCGCACAAAAAGCTATTGAAGCTGCAGGTGGTTCTATCGTAAAATTGTAATTATTAAATGAAGAAGCTATTTACTACTTTAAGTAATATCTGGAAAATTCAAGAATTAAAAGAGCGTATCTTGTTTACGCTCTTAATTCTTTTGGTATACCGTTTCGTATCTCACGTGGTTTTACCAGGTGTGGATCCAACTGCTTTAGATGCTAATGAAAAATCAGGACTTTTAGGCATACTAGATATGTTTGCCGGAGGTTCTTTCTCCCGTGTGTCTATTTTAGCGTTGGGGGTAATGCCTTATATCTCTGCGTCTATCGTGGTGCAATTATTAGGTATTGCTGTTCCTTCTTTCCAAAAAATGCAGAAAGAGGGCGAAAGTGGTAGAAAGAAAATGAACCAGATCACGCGTTACCTGACGGTAGCGATCACAATCGTTCAGTCTGTAGGTTACGTTAAAACGCAGGTTCCGGCTGAAGCTATTTTATTACCAAACACGATATTTCTAATATTATCTACGTTTGTATTAACGGCAGGTACATTATTTGTAATGTGGTTAGGTGAAAAAATTACGGATAAAGGAATTGGTAACGGAACATCTTTAATCATCATGACTGGTATTATTGCCCGCTTACCGCAGGCGATCAGTCAGGAATTTAGTGCCCGCGTGGGTTCTGCCAGTGAAGGTGGAGGTCCGGTGGCATTGGTATTGGAGATTGTTGCTTTATTTGCTGTAGTCATGTTTACCATTCTAATTGTTCAAGGTGTACGTAAAGTCCCTGTACAATATGCTAAAAAAATTGTAGGTAACCGTCAGTTTGGTGGTGTTCGTCAATATATTCCATTAAAGGTAAATGCAGCTGGTGTAATGCCAATTATTTTTGCTCAGGCATTGATGTTCATCCCGGGCGCTTTAATGCAATTCGTTCCGTCATTACAAGGTTCGTGGTTGGTTCAGTTCAGCAATACAACTTCGTTAGCCTATAGCTTAACATTCGCTTTTTTAATTATCGCATTTACATTCTTCTATACTGCAATTACAGTTAATCCAACTCAAATGAGTGACGATATGAAGAAAAATGGTGGTTTTATTCCAGGCGTTAAACCCGGTTTTGCAACATCAACCTTTATTGATGATGTGATTTCTAAAATCACTTTCCCAGGTGCGGTATTCTTAGCAATCATTGCTATTTTACCTTCATTGGCAGTTAAGTTTGGTATTAAACAAGAGTTTGCTCACTTCTTTGGTGGTACTTCTTTATTAATTTTAGTTGGTGTTGTTTTAGATACTTTACAACAGATCGAGAGTTATTTATTGATGCGCCATTATGATGGTTTGATGAAAACGGGCAGAGTTACTGGAAGAACAGGTGTTCCTGCTGCGAGTAGCAATGCAGCTTTGTAAATATTAATTAGTGAATTTTGAATGATAGAATGAATGAATGCTCATATAGCTATTCATTCATTCAAAATTCAATCATTCAAAACTAGAATTAAATGTCTAAAATTTATTACAAGTCTCTTGAGGAGATCGAGTTAATAAGAGAAAGTTCCATGCTTGTTTCTAAAACTTTAGCAGAAGTGGCTAAGGTAATAAAGGCAGGCATGACTACTATTGAACTGGATAAGCTGGCTTATGAGTTTATCAGCGATCATGGTGCAATCCCAGCTTTTTTAAACTACAATGGTTTCCCTAATTCTTTGTGTATTTCACCTAACGAGCAAGTTGTTCATGGGTTTCCAAGTAAGTATGTGATTGAGGAGGGTGATTTAATTTCAGTTGATTGCGGCGTAATCAAAAACAACTATTTCGGTGATTCGGCTTATACTTTCTCTATTGGAGAAATTGATGCTGAAAAACAGAAGCTGGTAGCGGTTACTAAACGTTGCCTGGAATTAGGAATTGAAAAGGCTGTTGTAGGTATGCGGATCGGTGATATAGGCTTTGCCATTCAGCAATATGCGGAAGCCAATGGTTTCGGAGTAGTAAGAGAACTGGTAGGGCATGGCGTTGGTGTAAAACTTCACGAGAAGCCTGAAGTACCTAATTATGGGAAACGCGGAGCAGGACCAAAACTTGAAGAAGGAATGGTGATTGCAATCGAGCCTATGATTAATGCAGGTGTTGCCGGTGTTAAATTCCATAACGATGGATGGACGGTAACTAGTAATGATAATAAACCATCGGCACATTTTGAACACACAGTGGCCATAAAAAGGGGCAAAGCAGAAGTTTTATCAACCTTTTCTATAATAGAAGAAGTTTTACAACAAAAAAAATAAATAATTAAAATTTTTTATTTAATTTTGCAACCCTGTTTAGAAGCAGCTAATTAAGTAACAATCAACAAAATATGGCTAAACAAGCCTCAATTGAACAAGACGGAGTAATCAGAGAAGCATTGTCTAATGCAATGTTCCGGGTAGAACTTGAAAACGGACACGAGATTATCGCGCACATTTCAGGTAAGATGAGGATGCACTACATCAAAATCCTTCCTGGCGACAAAGTAAAATTAGAGATGTCTCCTTATGATTTAACAAAGGGACGCATCACTTATAGATATAAATAAAATGAAAGTTAGATCATCAATTAAAAAACGTAGCGCTGATTGCAAGATTATTCGCCGTAAAGGTAAACTTTACGTTATCAACAAGAAAAATCCTAAATACAAGCAACGTCAAGGGTAATTTAAAATAGTGTAATGACCCGTACAACGGTGGCCCGCCGTTCGGAATTACTTAAAAATAATAAACAAATATGGCAAGGATTTCAGGTATTGATTTACCAAGAAACAAAAGAGGAGAGATTGGTTTAACTTATATCTACGGAATAGGAAGAACTACTGCACAACGTATTTTAACTACTGCAGGCATCGACTTGAACAAAAAAGTACAAGACTGGTCTGATGATGAGTTATCAGCAATCCGTACAATGATTAACGATGAAATTAAAGTAGAAGGTGCTTTACGTTCAGAGGTTCAGTTAAACATTAAACGTTTAATGGATATTGGTTGTTACCGCGGTTTACGTCACAGAAAAGGTTTACCTTCTCGTGGTCAGCGTACTAAAAATAATTCCCGTACTCGTAAGGGTAAGAGAAAAACAGTTGCTAACAAGAAAAAAGCTACTAAGTAATAGATAGAGACGAGATGTGAGATTTTAGATGTGAGAACATATCTTTAAAATCTGCTCAAATCTGGAATAAAAGATAAAAAGTAGGATACTGAGTGTCGGGGTAAGAGAAAGTCTCATATCTTAAGTCTCATATCTAAAATCTAATAAAAAAAATGGCTAAGAGTAAAAAAGTAACAAAAAAACGTATCGTTGTAATTGAGCCTGTTGGTCAGGCGCATATCAATGCTACCTTCAACAACATCATCGTTACCTTAACAAATAACAACGGACAGACTATTTCTTGGTCTTCTGCTGGTAAAATGGGCTTTAAAGGTTCTAAAAAGAACACACCGTATGCAGCTGGTCAAGCGGCTTCAGATTGCGGTAAAGTGGCGTTTGATTTAGGTTTACGTAAAGTTGAAGTATTTGTAAAAGGTCCGGGTTCAGGTCGTGAATCTGCAATCAGAACTTTGCAAGTAGCAGGGATCGAAGTAACATCTATCAAAGATATTACACCACTTCCACACAACGGATGTCGTCCTCCTAAAAAGAGAAGAGTTTAATTAATTTTAAAGCTAAGAATCTTCGGTTACAGGCCGAATGGTACTTTAAAACAGAAAAAAAATGGCAAGATATACAGGCCCAAAATCAAAAATCGCCCGTAAATTCAGAGAACCAATCTTCGGTCCTGATAAGGTGTTAGACAGAAAAAATTATCCTCCTGGGCAACATGGCTCATCAAAAAGAAGAGGAAAACAATCTGAATATGCTATCCAGTTAATGGAGAAACAAAAAGTAAAATACACTTATGGTGTATTAGAAAAACAATTCAGTAACTTGTTTAAAAAAGCATCTTCTCGTGCTGGTATCACCGGTGATAACTTACTTCAATTATTAGAGGCACGTTTAGATAACACAGTTTACCGTTTAGGTATTTCAACAACCCGTTCTGGTGCACGCCAGTTAGTTAGCCATAAACACGTTACCGTGAATGGTGAAGTTGTAAATATTCCTTCATATCAGTTAAAAGCTGGTGATGTGGTTGCTGTTCGTGAAAAATCGAAATCATTAGAATCAATTAGTAACTCAGTTGCAGGCAGAACAATTAATAAGTTTGCCTGGTTAGAGTGGAACGCCAGTGAATTAACCGGTAAGTTCTTAACCTATCCACAACGTGATGAGATTCCTGAAAACATTAAGGAAAACTTAATCATCGAGTTATACTCAAAGTAATAAATAAGATAGTTAATTACCTCGAAAGGGTAATTAACTTTTTTCTTGTTACTATATATTCAATAACGAATTTAAAAAATTATAAATGGCAATTTTAGCATTTCAGAAACCAGACAAAGTGATCATGCAGAAATCAACTGATTTCGATGGCACATTTGAATTTCGTCCTTTAGAGCCCGGTTTCGGTGTAACAATTGGTAATGCCTTAAGAAGAATATTACTTTCTTCATTAGAAGGTTATGCTATTACTACTATTCGTTTTTCAGGCGTTTCTCATGAGTTTTCTACCATGAAAGGTGTTGTAGAAGATTTAACTGATATCATCTTAAATTTAAAACAAGTTCGTTTTAAGAAAACCGGTGATTCAGGTGATGCAGAAAAAGTTTTCATCATCGTTAATGGCCAGGATCAGTTTAAAGCTGGTGATATCACTAAATTCTCTAACAACTTTACAGTTTTAAACCCTGAGCATGTGATTTGTAATATGGATAAATCTGTGACTCTGGAGGTAGAATTAACCATCAATAAAGGACGTGGTTATGTACCTGCTGAAGAAAATAAAGTTGCTGATGCTGTTGTAGGTGTTATCGCGATCGATTCGATCTACACGCCAATGAAAAATGTAAAATACACAATTGAAAATTTCCGTGTTGAACAAAAAACGGATTATGAAAAATTGGTATTAGATATTTCTACTGATGGTTCAATTCATCCTGAAGAAGCATTAAAAGAAGCGGCTAAGATTCTTATCCAACACTTTATGTTATTCTCTGATGAGAACTTGGTATTAGAATCTCAGGCTAAAGAAGAAACTAAAGAAGTTGATGAGGAAATTTTACATATGCGTAAAATCCTTAAAACTGAATTAGTGGATATGGACCTTTCAGTAAGAGCATTAAACTGCTTAAAAGCTGCTGATATCCGTACTTTAGCTGATTTGGTTTCTTACGATGTTGCTGATATGTTAAAATTCAGAAACTTCGGTAAAAAATCTTTAACAGAAATTCAGGAATTAGTAAAATCAAAAGGTTTATCATTTGGTATGAACCTGTCTAAATTTAAATTAGACGAAGAATAAAAACGTTATATGTTATAAGTGATACGTCTTACGTAAAACTTACAACTTATTACTTTAATACATTAATTATTCACTGTGTATAATTCCCTCTGAGACAGAGACGGTATACACTTTATTAAAAAACAATGAGACACGGTAAAAAAGTAAACCACTTAGGTAGAACCGCAAGCCACAGAAAGGCGATGTTAGCGAACATGGCTTCATCACTTATTTTGCACAAAAGAATTTCAACTACTTTAGCTAAAGCTAAAGCATTACGTACTTATGTTGAGCCTATTATCACGAAATCAAAAAATGATACTACGCACTCCCGTCGTACAGTTTTTGCTTATTTACAGGATAAAGAAGTAGTTACTATTTTATTCCGCGAAATTGCTGAGAAAGTGGCAAACCGTCCAGGTGGTTACACTCGTATCATTAAATTAAATAACCGTGCCGGTGATAATGCTGAAATGGCTTTAATTGAATTGGTTGATTATAACGAAGTTTACGGTAAAGATGTAGAAGCGAAAGAAGAGAAGAAAACAACTCGTCGTGGTAGAAGTAAAGCTGCTGCTCCTAAAGCAGAAGAAGCTAAAGCTGAGACTGCTGAAAAAGCTGCAACTGAAGCACCTGCTGCCGAAGAAGCTCCTGCAACTGAAGAACCAAAAGGAGAATAATTTTATTCACCTTAAGATTAAAAAGTCCTGTTCGAAAGAGCAGGACTTTTTTTATGTTGTTTTTTTTCTATTCTTGTATTACCAAATTATGAAAGTTATTATCCCCCTCTGCATCCTGTTCTGCTTTTCAAGCGCAGCGGCTCAAAATCAACAGGATAGTATTATTAATAAACTTGTTATCGCAACTTCAGATAGTATTGATATTAAATCTTTATCTCAATCAATGGCTAAGATGCTACCTGAAAAAATGATCTATTTGAAAGGAGAATATCATGATATGAAATCAACCGGCAGGAGCCTTCGTTCAATTTTTATCGCGTTGCATGAAATAAAGGGTGTTAATTACATGCTTTCAGAATATAGTCATTCTTACTTATTTTGTTATAATCTTTTCCTGAAAACCGGAGATCTAAAGATTCTGGCTACTTGGGATGATCAGCTGGGGCTTGATAGTTTAAGCCTTAAGCGATATTATTACAACATGATTTCTTTGTACAAATACAATTTAAAACAATCAAGTTCAAATAGGATTTCATTTGTAGGAATAGATATTGATCTTCAAAATACATCCACAAGAACAAATGTTCAGCGTGATTATTTGAATGCTATTAAGTATTTAAGAAAATATTCTCTCAGGCCCTTACCTGGAGAGATCAATGATTTATTCGAAAAAATCTTAAATAGTAATGATTATCAGATTTTAAGTGGTTTAACATTTCGGTTGAAAGAAGTAAGCAAAATGCATGTTCCTGAATTACTGGCCTGCTTTGGTGATTTTTATAAAGATTATTACCTTATTGTAAATAGTGTAAAGCAATTTCGTGGCATTCACCGTGAAGAGGAGTTATTGGAGAATTTCAAAATTGCATTTGACGGAATTTTAAAAACAAACCCTGATTTGAAACCTAGGTTTTTCGGCAATTTTGGTAGTTACCATGCTTCTATAGAAAAAAAATATTCTTTTGCCTCGATTTTGGATAAATCCAAAGATTTCAGGAACAATGTAGCATTTATTGCAACCGGTTATTACAACTCTTTATCGACGTATGATAAACTGAAACCAGTGATTTGGCAAGGTGCAGCAATAACAGGATTATCTTCAAAAGATCAGCTAGAAGCTAATCGCTTGGTTGAAGAAACTGCTGGAAAAGTGGATAAGCAACTTATTTTAATGGGAAACTTTAAGCAATTGCCATCTGGAAAACTTGATTTTTTAAAACGTTACGATGCCTTTTTGATCTATAACGGATTTAAATAATTGGACAAACCTTTGTCTCATTTTTTTATTACATAGTAGTTTTTCGGCTATGGATCTATAAATTAGCTTAAAATAAACCGTAATGAAATTTAAGCTTTTTCTGATTCTTTTCATTTGCTCTGCGTTTGCATCAAACGCCCAAATTTTAAAATATACTAACGGTAACAATGCCTGGAATCCTGATTCGCTGGGCAACCACAGGGTAGTTGTTCTGTTTAATGGAAAAGGCAAAATTGCCCATGCAAAAATCGATTGGCGCAGAAGAGATGAACATCCTGAATTAAAGGGAATCATTGTTCAGGATGCCAGCGGTAAAACCATTTCGGTTGTTGGTACAGATAAACTAACAAGAGAAAGTGCTGATGTTTATTTCGAAACCTCTGGTCCAGGCAAGTATTACGTGTACTATCTGGCTTATAAAAACGAAGGCAGGAGCAATTATCCAAAAGGTGTGTATATCAAACCTAAACAAGCAGATCAGGCCTGGTTAGCGACTGCAAAGCAGGTTAAGGTTAACGCTTCAGTGGTAGAGATTCAGTCTATCGATGCTTTCAATTCTTTTTATCCGATGGAAGTTATTGCGACAGCTAAGGAAACTACTGTTGTAAAATCTAAATATCCATCCGAAGCTTTTATTGTATTTCCGGAGGATAGGATGTACCCCATCAAAATGCAAAACGATTTGCCTTATCGATGGGTTCAGAAAGGTGCATTAAATTCTTTCACAGGAACGGCCAGCAAGGGCGAAAATTACGCATTTCAATTGGGTGTTTATGCCTTGAAGGATTTGAAAGATGTTAAAGTTTCTTTTGGTGATTTAAAAACATCAACAGGGAAAATAATTTCTGCTAAATATATCAACTGCTTAAATACAAACGGAACGAGCTATGATAACAAATCATTAACAGAAACGGTAAATGTTGCAGCAGGAAAAATGCAGCCCATGTGGATTACGGTTGATATCCCCGAATCAACTTCAGCGGGGATTTATAAGGGCAAATTTACCGTGAAATCCAGAGGTAAATCAAAAGTTATCAATGTAAAATTAACTGTTGGCCATAAAGTTTTGGCCGATGCCGGCGTTGGAATGCCATATAAACAAACCCGGTTAACATGGTTGAACTCCAAACTGGCACAATCAAATACCGTTGTGGCACCATATACACCACTAAAGGTTGATGGAAATGTAATCTCACTGCTCGGGCGAAAGTTTGAAATCAATAGCGATGGTTTTCCAAAGCAGATCCAGACTTTTTTCAATACAGAAATGACTGGTTATACCGATAAACCCAATAATTTGTTATACGAACCGATACATTTTCATTTTTACAATACCCCTAAAACACAAGAGAAGTTTATTACGGGTAGCTTCCAGATTACCAGTAAAGAAGCAGGAACGGTAAAATGGAAAGCAAATAATACCTCGAAAAACCTGGCAATGGATTTGGAAGGTACTTTAGAATTTGATGGTTATATACATTATGTGATCAAGGTTACGGCATTAAACGATGTGCTATTTAGCAATGTCGATTTTCATATTCCTTTTGATAAATCTGCAACAAAGTACCTGATGGGGTTAGGTGAGAAGGGTGGGGTTAGGCCTGACACTGTAAAATGGAAATGGGACGTGGCAAACAAAAATCAAGATGCCGTGTGGATTGGAAATGTAAATGCAGGCCTGTACTACCATTTGAGAGATGAGAACTATGTCCGTCCGCTGAATACAAATTTCTATCTGCAGAAACCATTAGTGTTACCAAAATCCTGGGGAAACGACAATAAAGGCGGTATCCAGATTAATATAAAAGGAAGTTCCATGTTGGCAGATAGTTTTACAGGAGCAAGGAGCATGAAGAAGGGAGATGTACTTTACTATAATTTCAATTTGCTCATTACGCCGTTTCACTTACTGGATACTGATTTTCAGTGGGATAATCGTTTTTATCATAAATATGGAAGTTTAGATTCCATTAAAGCTACCGGAGCAACGGTTGTAAATATTCATCATGCCACGCCAATAAATCCATGGATTAATTATCCGTTTATCGAATGGAAGAAGATGAAAACTTATGTGGATGAGGCACACCATAAAGGCTTGAAAGTAAAGATTTATAATACTGTTCGGGAGCTTTCTAATCATGCTTATGAATGGCCTGCATTAAGAAGTCTAGGTACTGAAGTGTATTCTCCGGGTAAAGGTGGTGGTTTCAGCTGGCTCCAGGAACATTTGGATTCTAATTATATTGCGGCCTGGTTTGTGCCGGAAATAAAAGACGCTGCTGTGATTAACAGCGGAATGAATCGCTGGCATAACTATTATGTAGAAGGGATGAATTGGCTGGTAAATAATGTTGGAATAGATGGGGTTTACCTGGATGATGTGGCTTTTGATCGGGTGACCATGAAGCGCATTAAACGGGTGTTAACACAGCATAATCATCCGGGAATTATTGATTTGCACTCTGCGAATCAATACAATAAAAGTGATGGTTTTAACAATAGTGCCATTTTGTACATGGAGCATTTTCCTTATCTGAATCGTTTATGGTTTGGTGAATATTTTGATTATCAGAAAAATGATCCGGATTTCTTGCTGACCGAAGTAAGCGGAATTCCATTTGGATTGATGGGAGAGATGCTGCAGGATGATGGAAACGCCTGGCGTGGGATGATTTATGGGATGACAAGCAGGTTAGGTTGGTCTGAGAAGAGCGATCCTAAACCACTTTGGAAGGCATGGGATAACTTCGGATTAAAGGGTGCTGAAATGATTGGTTACTGGAGTGATAATTGCCCGGTAAAAACAGATCATCCTAAAGTATTGGCTACGGTTTATAAACAGAAAGGTAAAACGATGATTGCCTTGGCCAGCTGGGCAGAAGAAGATGTAAAAATTAATTTAAATATCGATTGGGCTACACTTGGCTTGGATGCCGATAAGATAAAAATATTGGCTCCGGCAATTGAAAATTTTCAGACTGCAGGGAATTATACTAACGGAAAATCTATTCCTATTGAAAAAGGAAAAGGTTTGATATTGATTGTGGAGTAGTTGGTAAGTAAGTATTCGTCATTGCTTCGTTAGCTGAAAAAGCCTCCTTGCAATGACGAATTTTTAGAATTATACCTTTACATTTTCCATACCGTACTGCTTTAGTACATCGGCAGGAACACCCGTCCACTGGTTTGGTGCATTTCCTGCATAACCAATGTCTTTAACCCCAATTTCGGTGGTGTAAAATCCTGATGCTGTTAAACTTCTCATTCTATTAAAAAAAGTCACGCCTGCCTGAACTTCAGGCTTTGCTTTTTTAGGATAAGCAATTTCATCAATTATTGAGATCTGCTGGGCAGATGAAGCATCAATAAATGATTTACCAAATTTATTAAAGCAATAAACATCCAGCCATTTTAAGCCACCACGCATGGGTGTTTTATGTTCTGGTATATCTTTTACGATAAACTCAATAAATTCGGGTACTTTGGCATCCGATGCACTGCCTGAAACATTGTCTTTTGGAATAATAATATCAGCAAGCACTGTAATGGTAGCCATTTCGTGTTTATTGAAAAACGTTTCTGCCTTTAGTTTTTTATCCCGGTCAATTTCCCATTGTTCCCTTCCGGCTTCTGTAGCAGCTTCCTCTTTAGGGGCAACAACTTCAGCTGTTTTTGTTTCGGGTTGCTTACAGGCTTCTAATATTACAGTGGTACTGATTGCTGTTAAACCTAGTGCTTTTATGGAATCACGTCTGTTCATGTTGTAATTCTTTAAATGTTATGTTTTTTCTTTTGAGCTAAAATATATTCGGCGGTTCGCATAGAGAGTGCAAGGATGGTCCAGGTAGCATTTTTATCGCCTTGTTGTACAAACGGACCAGCATCAACCACAAACAAGTTCTTACAATCATGTGCCTGGCAGTATTTATTTAGCGCAGATTTTTTCGGATCATCACCCATGCGGATGGTCCCCACTTCATGAATTATTTTTCCTGGCGGAAGCAATCCGTAATTGGTTTCCGGCCCCTGGATTTTAGAGGTCACTACACCGCCCATTTCTTTCATCATCGTGAGGAAAGTATCCTGCATGTGTTTGGCTTGCAAAATTTCTTCTTTAGCCCATTTGTAGTGGAATCTTAAAACGGGGATACCATATTTATCAACAGTATTGGGATCAATTTCACAATAGTTATCTTCGCGGGCAATAGCAGTTCCACGTCCGGCCATTCCTACCGTTGTACCGTAAAAACGGCGATAATCATCCTTGAGTGATTTCCCATACCCACCAGCTTCTTTCATTTTGCCATCTCTGCCGGGTACCATGCCATTCATTTCCGGTACACCGCCTCCGAAACCATAAGCTGGCATGCCCATTCCGCCCCAATATTCAATGTGATATCCGCGGGGGAAGTTAAGTTTTTTGTTATCCAGCCACCATGGAGAATAAATGTGAACACTCCCCAAACCATCTTCGTTATAACGTTTCCGGTCCATGAGTTGAGGCAAAAAACCGGAAACACTAACACCGGTAGAATCATGCAGATATTTACCCACAATGCCACTACTATTGGCTAAACCATTAGGATGTGCAGATGATTTCGAATTCAATAAAATACGGGCAGATTCGCAAGCACTGGCACCTAATATGACCATTTTGCCATTCACCTGATATTCCTGCAAATCTTTCCGGTTTACATAAGAAACCCCTTTGGCAGATCCATCTTTATCGGTAATGACTTCCCGGACCATTGCATCAGTGATTACAGTTAAATTTCCTGTTTTTACAGCCGGGATAACGAGACAGGATGAAGAAGAAAAATCGCCATACACTTTACAGCTTCTGCCGCATTGGCCACAATAAAAACATGGGGCCCGGTCGCTATTATTGGGTAAGGGTTCCGTTAAAACGGAGCCACGGCCGGGAATGACTTTGACACCAGCTTTATCTGCACCTTTTTTAATGAAAAGTTCGGTCAGGCGTGGTTTTGGTGGTTTCATAAAAATGCCATCTGGTTCATTTGGCAAACCTTCTTTAGTTCCGTAAATGCCAATTAAACGATCAACTTTATCATAAAATGGCTTCACTTCATCGTAAGTGATGGGCCAATCGTCAGTTAAACCATCTTTTGCCTGAAAATCAAGCGGCCCCATCCGGAGCGATATTCTTCCCCAGTGATTGGTACGTCCGCCTAACATGCGCGACCTGAACCATTCAAATTCGGTTTTATCTTTTGTGGTATAAGGTTCGCCCTCCAGTTCCCAGCCGCCATAAGAGGCGTCGAAATCACCAAATGGTCTGGTGGTTGAAGCACCGCGACGAGGAGATTCCCAGGACCATTTTAACTGGTGTGCATCAATTCTAGGATCAAAATACTGACCAGCTTCGAGCATTAAAACTTTTTGTCCGGCATTCGCTAAAACGTAAGCACTCATCCCGCCACCTGCACCAGAACCAACGATAATCACGTCGTAAACGGTGGGCGATTTTTTAATCTGAAATTCACTCATTTGTATTGGTTAGATAAACTGTTTATCTAAGCTAGTGCTATTTTTTATGAAATAAAAACGTTTAATCATTTTGGAACGATTACAGATAATGTCTTTTCTGAGTTTTCTAAATCGTATTACCTCATGAAATGTGATTTCCTGATCTCAAGACAATTTTTAGCTTAAACATTAATTTTTTTGCTATAAATGATGAATAAAAACATCGCTTCATTGTTACATGATCAGGCTCAGCATTTCTTCGAATAATTAGGTTTATCTTTGCGTTATAAATTTAATTGATGGTATTTTCAGCACAAACAGAACAATTTATAGCAGCTTTAGCAGATAGCCTGAGCTTACAACAATTTGTTAAAATCTCCCTGGGGAATTATAAGGGCACAGATGAAGGATTGAGGCAAATTTTAGTTAGAAAAGTATTGATTAAAAGAATGCCTAAACTGGCTTTAACTTTTCGCTATAAAACCCGTGATATTGTAAAGAACTTTAATGAAGAAGAAGGGGTGAAGCTGATTTCAGAATATTTACAATCTGGTTTTAAAATCGCTACACTCTTTACAACTGAAAAGGATTTGATTTTTGAGGAATTGAATAACGGGAAGGTTGTCATCAGGGAAATCACAGCATCTGCAAAGGAAGTTCCTGCAGCCAGCCACGATAAGGAGAAAGCAAGGTTAATCAAACCAGATGATAAATCTTATTTAACCGAATTAAAAATTACAGATGCCGATGGCAGGGTATTTAAGAATGCACAGGATAAATTTCGTCAGATTAATCATTACATTGAAATTTTGAGTGCATTAATTAAAGAACTGCCCGAAGGAACCATTAAGAAAGTTGCTGATATGGGATCAGGTAAGGGCTACCTAACCTTTGCCTTATATGATTATCTGCATTCGGTTTTAAAGCTGGATTCAGCAGTGGTAGGTGTAGAATATCGTCAGGATATGGTTGATTTATGTAATGCTGTAGCGGATAAGTCTGAATTTGATCAGTTGAGTTTTGTTCAGGGAACGATAGAAGATTATAATGCCGAAAATGTGAATTTATTAATTGCGCTTCATGCCTGCGATACCGCTACTGACGATGCTATTTTTAAAGGAATTAAGGCAAATGCTGAGTTAATTGTAGTTGCACCATGCTGCCATAAACAGATCAGGAGGGAGATTGAGCAGCATAAAGTAAAAAATGATGTTTCGTTTTTAACCAAATACGGGATCTTTTTAGAACGCCAGGCTGAAATGGTGGCTGATGGAATTCGTGCTTTGATTTTGGAATACTTTGGTTATAAGACTAAGGTTTTTGAATTCATTTCGGATGCACATACACCGAAGAATGTGCTTGTAGTTGGAGTTAAAAAAAGTCCGAAGTCTTTAGTCGGAAGTTTGTGGAATGAGGAGCAGAACATGATTTTACAAAAAATTAAAGCAAGTAAAGCCTATTTTGGGATTGGCTATCATCATTTGGAAAAATTGTTGGAATTGTAGATTAACTGCAAAGAGCACTAAGTTTTTCGCGAAGAAACGAAAGGCTTCAGGTGCCAGATAATTTCTTATTTAGCTCGATGTCAACCTATAGGATCAAGCTTATAAGTGCAATAAAATCAAGGCAACTAAAGCTGGAATGGATTGTACATACAGAATTTTTTTACTTGCCGTAGCTGCACCATAAATCCCGGCCACGATGATGCAGCATAAAAAAAAGATCGCTACATATGTTTTCCATTGATGATCGCCGATGCATAATGACCAAATTAGTCCAGCGGCCAGAAAACCATTATATAAACCTTGATTAGCGGCCAATGCCTTGGTTTGTGGAAACAAATCTTTAGGGATGGTTTTAAAAACATGAGGTGCTTTGGTTGTCCAGGCAAACATTTCTAACCATAAAATATAAATATGAAGGACGGCAATAATACCAATTAAAATCTGTGCTGCTAGTTGCATTTTGAATGGGTTTTTTTAATAGCTCAAGGTACAAAAAAAATGTTATCAGGCCCTAATATGTTAGCACTTACATGCTATTTTTAAACCAAGCAACTAAAAGTAATCTGATCAAGAGATAATCCTTAACCTTTGAAATGAGTTGTAGCCTTCAGCTTTCACCATTCATCTTTATTCTGTCATGCTGTCAGTAATCTGCAGCCCCTTTTTTTACATTTTATCAGTCTTTTGCACATATTATCTGCCAAAACCCAATTGGCACAAGCATTGTTTAACAGGTAGAAATTATAAAGCTTAAAAAAGAAAAAACATAATACAATGGGAAAAATTATTGGAATAGACTTAGGAACAACAAACTCTTGCGTGAGCGTAATGGAGGGCAATGAGCCTGTAGTTATTGCAAACAGTGAGGGTAAACGTACTACACCGTCTATTGTTGCTTTTGCAGAAAACGGTGAGCGTAAAGTTGGCGAGCCTGCTAAACGTCAGGCTATAACCAACCCAACAAAAACGATATATTCGATTAAACGCTTTATGGGTAGCAGCTACGACGAAAGTGCGAAAGAAGCTGGACGTGTACCTTATAAAGTAATTAAAGGTGATAACAATACACCTCGCGTAGAAATCGACGACAGAAAATATACTCCACAAGAGATTTCTGCCATGATTCTACAGAAAATGAAAAAAACTGCTGAAGATTTCTTGGGTCAGGAAGTGACAGAAGCGGTAATCACTGTACCTGCCTACTTTAATGATGCACAACGTCAGGCTACGAAAGAGGCTGGTGAAATTGCTGGTTTATCTGTAAAACGTATCATTAACGAGCCTACTGCAGCTGCTTTAGCTTATGGCTTAGATAAAGCACACAAAGACATGAAAATTGTTGTGTTTGACTGTGGTGGTGGTACGCATGACGTTTCTGTATTAGAATTAGGTGATGGTGTTTTCGAAGTAAAATCTACTGATGGTGATACGCACTTAGGTGGTGATGACTTTGACCACATTATTATTGACTGGTTAACTGAAGAATTCAAATCAGAAAACAGCATGGACCTTGCAAAAGATCCGATGGCATTACAACGTTTGAAAGAAGCGGCTGAGAAAGCTAAAATTGAGTTATCAAGCACTACTTCTACTGAAATTAACTTGCCATATATTACTGCCGATGCGAGTGGCCCAAAACACTTGGTGCGTACCTTATCCCGTGCTAAATTTGAGCAATTGGCTGATAGCTTAATTAAACGTACTATCGAGCCTTGTAAATCTGCTTTGAAAAATGCTGGTTTAAGCACAAGCGATATCGATGAAATTATCTTAGTAGGTGGTTCAACCCGTATTCCTGCAATCCAGGATGCAGTTAAAGCTTTCTTTGGTAAAGAGCCAAGTAAAGGTGTTAACCCTGATGAGGTTGTGGCGATTGGTGCTGCTATTCAAGGTGGTGTGTTAACTGGTGATGTGAAAGATGTATTGTTATTAGACGTTACGCCTTTATCATTAGGTATCGAAACTATGGGTGGTGTAATGACTAAATTAATTGAGTCTAACACAACTATCCCAACTAAAAAATCAGAGACTTTCTCAACTGCAGCTGATAACCAGCCTTCGGTAGAAATCCATATTTTACAAGGTGAACGCCCAATGGCTAACCAAAACCGTACAATTGGTCGTTTCATTTTAGATGGTATTCCACCAGCACCTCGTGGTGTGCCTCAGGTAGAAGTATCTTTTGATATTGATGCTAACGGTATCTTACACGTAAGTGCAAAAGATAAAGCTACTGGTAAAGAGCAGAAAATCCGTATCGAAGCTTCTTCAGGTTTAACTGATGCTGAGATCAAAAAAATGAAAGAAGAAGCAGAAGCTAACGCAGCTGATGATGCTAAAGCTAAAGAAGAAGCTGATAAAATCAATGGTGCTGATGCTTTAATTTTCTCTACTGAGAAACAATTGAAAGAGTTTGGTGATAAATTATCTGCTGATAAAAAAGCGCCAATCGAATCTGGTTTAGAGAAATTAAAAGCAGCTCACTTATCTCGTAACTTTGCAGATATCGATGCAGCACAAGCTGAATTGCAAAATGCATGGAACGCAGCATCTGAGGAAATGTACAAAGATGGCGGTCAGCCTCAAGGTGGCGAGCAACCACAAGCTGATGGTCAACCTCAAGGTGGTGGCGATAACGTTACTGACGTTGATTTTGAAGAAGTAAAAGAAGACGATAAGAAATAGTCTTGAGTCTGAAGTCCTGAGTCGAGAGTCTTGGGTTGAAATAAAAGCGTTTCTGATTAAGTTCAGGAACGCTTTTTTAGTTTGGAGTCTGAAGTTTTTGAGTGGAGCGTTTTGGACGGAAATAGCAAGTGTTTTTGATTAAGTTCAGGAAGGCTTTTCATATTCGTCATTCCGAGGCACGAAGCAATCTTCATGCGATTGCTATAAGCGTCATGACGTAGCGAAGCTACAAGCAGATAATTTTTAATTCAGGTTTTCCGCTATAATATCCTGCAATTCTTTTTCATTTATGGCTATTTCCTGAAGCAATTTAAACTGGTTTTTAGCCCGATCTAAATTTTGAGCGGCATAGTTTACAGGATAATACATGTTGCCGTTTAAAAAATCAGTTAAGAAGCGTAAAGCTTGCATGTAAATGATATACCTGCCTGAGAATAAAATCAACTCCTTCTCTGTTGCGGTTAATATTGACTTCATCTCTGAAAGATAACCTTTAATCATGGCCTCGAAATAAGGGATTCTGATTTTGATCAGGCTGAGATCTGTTTCATTTTCAGAACATGCACACAGGTAAGTTCGCATCATATCGCCTAAATCTGAAATAAATTTGCCAGGCATGATAGTGTCTAAGTCAATTACGCAAACGCCATCGAAAGTCTTTTCATCCAATAGCACATTACTGATTTTAGTATCGTGATGCATTACGCGGTCAGGAAAGTCATTTCTGTGTGAATAGGAAATATAATAATCTAAAATATGCTTATGGTTCAAAGCATCTTCAATCTGCTTTTCAGCTTGTACCTTCACAAATTCCGGGGCTTTGGCTAATGCCTTTGCAAATTGTGCATATCGCAACGCCAGGTCGTGAAAACCAGGAATAGTAGCCTGAAGCGACTTCGTATCAAAATCATCAAGCAATCTACTTAATTTGCCAAATTGCTTTGCTGCTTCAAAAGCTTGCTTAGGCGTGGTTAAAACATCAAGAGAAATGGTATTCGGCACAAAGGGTAATAACCGCCAGAACTCCTCATTGATGTGCGCCATTTGCATTCCACCGGTAGTAGGAAGTGGTTTAATGAAAAGGTAATCGGGATCGTGCAGCGAAAGATAAGCTGAGATTGCCTTTAGATTATTGGCAATGATCCAGGGGGATTTAAAAACCGAACTGTTGATATTCTGGAGAATAAATTTATCCTGCCCGGCTAGGGGAGTAAGCAAATAGGTACGGTTAATTAAACCCGTACCTATTTGTGTGATTGTTGTATCTTCTTTAGTAAATCCGTAAGCGCTTAAAACTTCGGAAGCTAAATTTAGTTCCATAATTTTTCAGGATAGGTTCCATTGTTAACCAATTGGTTAATAGAATCCTGAACATATGGTTTATCTTCTTTATACGTTACACCAAACCATTTATTTGAAGTTGGAACCACCTTAAATGTCGCCGTATTGTTTCGTACTAGGTTTTCGCCGATTAACGGAATAAAAAATTCTGCTTTAGGTTTGTCTTTGTTGGCCATGGCAAATTCTTTAAATAGGCGCTCTGTAATTTCAAAAACAGCAGGTGTAAAACCCCAGAAGTTCATGGATACAGGCGTGCTGAAATCCAATGGAAACTCTTCACCATCTTCTTCATAGAAAATTTTGCCATCTTTAGGATAAACTTTTGTGCGTTCTACAATTTCTGATAAGTTACCGGATTCGTCTACTTTGCAAACCCCTCTGGATACTGATCCAAATTCAGAAAGTGTTTTACCAATTTCATAGCCTATAATTGAATAATTACTGTCAGTAGCTTCTGTGTTTAAGAAATCAGCCATTTTCTGAAAGGCATCAAAACCATAATAATCATCGGCATTGATCACACAGAAAGGTTCTTTAATTACCTTTCTTCCGGATAAAATGGCATGGGCGGTTCCCCATGGTTTTTCCCGGTAAATTTCGTCTTCAATACCAAATTGTTTCAGATCAAAGTTCTGGAAAACATATTCAGTTTCTATTCTGCCATTTAATTTTGGCTCAAAAATAGATTTAAAATTTTCTACAAATTCTTCTTTAATAATAAATACAACCTTGCCAAATCCGGCATTAATTGCATCATATATGGAATAATCGATGATGGTTTCGCCATTTGGGCCAAAGCCATCAATTTGTTTCATACTGCCATAACGGCTGGCCATCCCGGCAGCCAATATCAATAGGGTTGGTTTCATGTTATAAAATATTAACGGAGCATTAATGTATTGTACTTATATTGATTATTTTGGAGGGTTAAAAACCGAAAAGACCACCGGTTTTAGACTTGGTTTTCTTGCCGGTTAGCATTCCGAATATACCCCTAACAATTTCTTTGCCAATTTGGCGAGTGATGGTTGCGCCCATTACCTGTTCAACCAAACTCTTTTCATTCGTGCCGGGTTTATTTTTACTTGTTTCCTGTTTTTGTAATTCTTTTTCCTGCTTTATCTGTTCTGCTGCTGCTGTCTGATCATTTATTTTTTTTGTTAGCATTTCATAAGCACTTTCAGGGTCTAATGTATTTTTATATTTTGCATACATCTGACTGCCATTGATCAGTTGCTCGAAATCTGCTGAACTCAAGGGCGCCATCACTGACCGGGGAGGTGTAAGCATGGTAGCAGAAACTTCTGTTGGGATTCCTTTCTCATTTAATACGGTAATGAGTGCCTGCCCGGTGCCCAGTGCCGTTAAAATTTTATCTATTTCATAGAAATCAGATTTTGGATAGGTGTTCACTGTTTTTTTCAAAGCATCGGCATCATTTGGTGTAAATGCCCTTAGTGCATGCTGAACCCGGTTACCCAACTGGCCCAATACGCTTTCGGGTACGTCTGTTGGAGACTGCGTGCAGAAAAACACCCCTATACCTTTTGAACGGATTAACCTGATAATGGTTTCAATCTGCTCTAAGAAAGCTTTAGATGAATTTTTAAACAATAAATGTGCTTCATCAATAAAGAACACCAACTTTGGTTTATCTAAATCTCCAACTTCAGGCATTGTATTAAACAGTTCGGCCAGCAGACTTAATAAAAAGGTTGAATATAATACCGGTTGATTTTGAACATCGGCAATATTAAGCAAGCTAATGATTCCTTTGCCATCCACACGTTCTAATAAATCGGCTATGTCGAAAGATTTTTCGCCAAACATTCCACCTAATCCCTGTTGCTCAATTGCCACGATTTTTCTCAGTATTGTACCAGATGTTGAACTGGAAATACTGCCATAATCACTTTTGATTTCTGCGGCACCAGCACCTTCTGAGAGATAAGAAACCAGTTTTTTTAAATCGTTCAGGTCTATGATGGGCATTTTGTTGTCATCGGCATATTTGAAAATCACAGCCATCACACCTGCCTGCGTATCATTAAGGTCAAGTATTTTTGATAACAGTGTAGGACCAAACTCCAATACTGTAGCACGCATTTGTGCACCTGTTTTTCCAGATAAGGAATAAATTTCCAAAGGAAAGCCTGATGGTGCAAATGGCTTATTCAATTGTCGGGCACGTTCTTCAATTTTAGGATTAACGGATCCGGGTTTGTTTAAACCTGATAAATCTCCTTTTACATCCAGCATAAATACCGGTACACCAGCGTCTGATAGCTGTTCTGCAAGCAACTGCAGTGTTCTGGTTTTTCCTGTCCCGGTTGCCCCGGCAATTAAACCATGCCGGTTCATCATTTTTAATGATAAATTAACTTCAGCCTCGCTATAAACCTGTCCATCTAAAATTCCGGCACCCAAATAAATATATGAACCCGTAGGGCTGTAGGATGATTTTATTTGTTCGATGAATTTAGCCGACTCACTCATGTTGTTTTATTTAAATGCCTAATCTAAGAAACTAATCTTAAAAAAATGTGTAATTACCGGAACATCCTGGTTCAATTTATTGCACAGGATTGGTCACTAAATTAATTAAACTGTTTATAATGATTTAATTCAGACCTTAATGTGCTGATTTCGTTTTGCATGGTTTCTACCTGATTTAGCAATTGAGAAATGGCATGCAAACCTTCCAGGTTAATGTTGAGGTCTTTGGCTAAACGAACATACCGTTCCAGTTTTAAAAGCTCATCCATACTCAGAAAGATAGTTTTTTTTTGAGTGGTGGTTTTAATCAGGCCGAAATCTTCAAGTGATTGAATAAAATCGATCTCTACATGGTGATACACACATATATCATTTAAGGCTATCAGATTATTTCTCATCATCATTAGCTTTTAGAAAGTTTTTCAAATAATTCTTTTTGCTCCTGGTTTAGATGGGTAGGTAATTTAACCTGCCACTTAATATACAAATCGCCAAACTGATCTGCTTTTTTATAAACGGGAAATCCTTTTCCCTTTAAGCGTAAGGTGGCATCAGGTTGAGTGCCTTCAGGTATTTTAAGCTTTACTTTACCATTTAAGGTTTCCACAATTTTTTCACCACCTAAAACAGCTGTGTACAGGTCAATTTCTTCCTGAATGTAGATATCATTCCCCTTCCGCTTAAATTTAGGGTCTTCACTGATGCTGAACTTAATATACAGGTCGCCAGGTTGTCCGTTATTTGCACCTGGTGCACCATAACCCGGTAGTTTTATCTTTTGCCCATTTTCTACCCCTGCCGGGATGGTAATCCGCACTTGTTTCCCGTTAACCGTTAAGGTTTGTTTATGTGTGGTGTAAGCATCTTGAAGGTTTAATTGCAGCTCAGCATTATAATCCTGTCCTTTAAAAGGCGATTGCCTGCTGCTTCTGCCAGCGCCACCGCCAAACATGGACGAGAAAAAATCGGAGAAATCATCACCTCCGAATCCACCGGAATAACCTCCGCCATTGCCGTAGCCTCCACCCTGAGACTGGTATTGTCTGCGTTGTTTTTCCTGCGCATCCAGCTGATCGGCATGTTGCCAGTCTTTACCGTATTTATCGTACTTTTTACGTTTTTCAGGATCACTCAAAACCTCATTGGCTTCGTTAATTTGCTGAAATTTCTTGTTTGCCTCTTCGTTATTGGGATTTAAATCCGGGTGATACTTCCTGGCCAATTTCCGATATGCTTTTTTTACATCGTCAATGGTTGCGGTTTTTTTTAAATCGAGGATTTTATAGTAATCTATGTAGTCCATAATGCTGTTAACAAATCATAAGTGCTAAAGTTTAATGTTTGGCAGCTAAATTTACTTTATATTTTTAACGTATATCTTACTTAAATATTGATTTTTACTTCAAAACCATTAAACAAAAATGCCTCCAAAAAATTGAAGGCATCTGATGTTAATGATCAGATTAGTGTTATTAATCTTTGTGGATGTGATTTACTTCCCTTTTAAAATTTCTATTTTTTCCCGCTCACTTGACAATAAACGCTCAAATAGTTCAATAATCTTTTCAACCGTATTGAACGTCGGTTGATAATTTACTGAACTTGCAATCAGTGTTGAATGATCCCTACTGGAATTATGGTAGGTATTTGATATGACATTGAAAACCACTTCATCACTATAATTCTTTATTGCTTCCTTGCTCAGGCCTAATATGCTGGCAAATTATCTAAAGTGCTATCTTCTATTTGTTCGCTCTATTCTAATTTACTTACCGCTTGCTGACTAATACCAAGTTCTATGGCTAAGGCTTCTTGCTTCATGCCGCGTGATTCTCTTATACGGCTAATTTTTCTACTGATGTGAGGGGTGTTTGTTTTTTCTGCGGTTTCCATATTTTAAATATATCTAATTTTTGTCTGGTAAAAGACTATATGGAGTTGTCGTTAACAATAGCCTATTTATGAACTTTGCAGTAGGCAATATCAGCATTACAGTAATACAAAAACAAAGATTAAAGTGGGTTTAGAAAAGTAAAAACCCATTAAAATACCAGCAAGAGCAGATATTTTAATGGGTTAATGTTAATGATCAGCGAAAAATTATTTCTTTCCTTTAACGTATTTTTCTAACCATTGGTCTTCTTCCCATAAGGTATGAAGGATGTTTTCTTTTCCGCGATAGCCGTGCGCTTCATAAGGTAAGAATACGAAACGGGTGGTTCCGCCGGCACCTTTAATCGCATTAAATAAACGTTCGCTATTGATTGGGAAGGTACCTGGATTATCATCAGAATCGCCGTGGATCAACAGCAATGGTGTTTTAATTTTATCTGCATAACTGAAGGGACTCATCTCATAATAAAGTTGGGGTACCTGCCAGTAGGTACGTTCTTCATTTTGAAAACCAAACGGTGTAAGTGTACGGTTGTAAGCGCCGCTGCGGGCAATTCCTGCTGCAAAAAGATCGGTATGGGCCAGCAAATTTGCTGTCATGAAAGCTCCGTAACTGTGGCCGCCAACAGCCATTCTTTTTTTATCGCCAACGCCTAAATCAGCCAGTTTATTAATTGCTGCTTCTGCATTTAGTTTAAGCTGCTCAATAAAAGTATCATTTGGTTTTTTACCATCTTTGGCTACGATAGGCATTTCTGCGTTATCTAAAATGGCATAGCCCCTGGTAACCCAATAAATTGGCGATCCCCAGCTGATGTTGGTAAACTTATCTTTAGAACCACGGATTTGCGCCGCATCTGCTGCAGAATTAAATTCACGTGGATAAGCCCAGATTAGCGTTGGCAGTGGTCCGTCTTTGGCCTTGTCATATCCTTTCGGTAAATATAAATCGCCGGTTAAATCCACCCCATCTGCACGCTTATAAGAAATTTTTTCTTTTGTGATGCCATCAAGTGATGGATAGGGATTCGCAAAATCAGTCACAGGCTGATCGGCAATGCGCAGTACGAGGTTTTTAATGAAATAATTGGGTACCATTTTCTGGCTTTCCCTGCGGGTTAATAAAACTAATTTATCCGGATTGATGACGTCACTTACGTATTCAAATGTGCCTTCTGCACTGCGCCAGATGATTTCATTTTTCTTTGTGGCCAGATCAAACTTGGCCAGGAAAGGTAAATCTCCTTTTTCTGAAGAACCAACCGGATTATTCATCAACAGTTTGGTGCCATTATCAACCGTTTTAATCACCTGGCGGCCATACTTGTTTTTCACGGTTACCGGCGATCCTGGGTTGCCGTAAGCATCTGTTTGATTACGGGTATATAATTCTTCTACAACACCGTTGGCTGGATTATACCTGCTTACCTTATTGGTTTGTTTACTTCTCAGGCCTTCCATAATCAGGGCCAGATGAGCATCTCCCCACTGTACACCGCGGTAACGGGTTTGAGTTTTGAACAATTCTTTTTCAGCACCTGCAAAAGGCGCACTTAAGGCATAAACAGCATCATGAAATGGAACACTTTTTTTAATCAAGCCACTATCTAAAGGTTTTGCCCAAATCAGTGTGGCTGGTTCATCATCCCGCCAGTCGAAACTACGGGCAACATTTTGTGTATTGTCGTAACCAGATGGTGTTCCTTCTGATGAAGGTAATTCAACGATGGTTTTAATCGTTTTTCCATTTTGATCAGTAATGGTGATGGTTGATGGAAAACCAAATGCTGAAACCAGATAAGAAAAAGGTTTTCTGATGGTTGCTGTCAGCATATAATTTTTATCAGGAGATAATTCTACCCGGGTGTAAATGGCTGGCTTTCCAATAGGGGTTTCTACGCCTGCTGTATTTTTAACCAGTTGAGCGGTAGCAAAAAATTCAAACAGCTGCTCATCAAATGGTGATTTGATTAAATCCTGATAGGTAGCACTTGGTGCTGCTTTACCCAGATTTTGCTGGATGGTTGGCCCTTTTGGCATTAAAGGCTTTTTAGGTGCAGCAGCAGCTGGTTGCGTTGCCGTACGATAAATTAATGTTTGGTCATTTAACCAGGTTAATCCGCTTCCCAATACCACATTTAAAAATGCTTTATTTGTTTTGACAGCCTTTTTTGTCGTCAGATCAATCACATACAGGTCAACTCCTTTTTGGGTGGTTTGGGTAAAGGCAATTTTGGTTTCTGAAGGGTTCCAGCTGATATTGCCGGCGAATAAAGGAGCTGGTAAGCCAGTAACCTGAAAGGTTTGATTTGTTTTAATGTTTTTCAGGCTGAAATTATTAATGTAATTCTGCCTGCTTGGTGCGTAATTGTTAGGATTCAACCTTAAACCGGCGATCCGGTATTCGGGCATGGCCAATTCTTCTACTGAAGGATAAGAATTGCGTTCGCTAAATAAAATCCATTCTGCTTTGCCATCCATGCTTACTGCAGGTGTTGGTTTAGCCAATAATAAATCAGCAATTTCTTTTGGTGGGTTTTGATAGCTAATGGCATCCTGTGCAGCAGCGTTAAGCGAATTAAAAGTACCCGCTATCAATAAAAAGGCGTATAAATTTTTAATCATTTTAATGAGTTATGATGAATAAGGGATTCAAAGATTGGAAATTTAAAAGTATTGCCCCGTAACTTCTTATTTACAGTTTGCCGGAGGAAAGCTTGATGATATCATCATTTTCAATCATAATCTATATTTTTTACAATTGATGGTAGTGATGTATTTTTAACATTACAGTTTTAAATGTATTATTTTAGTTAAATACCTGTTTTTAATGTCAAAAACCACTCAAAATGTTGACATAAGTCAAATTAATTGCTGGTTTTAACCATTGTCACGCACTTTTTCATACTTTCGTTCCGTCAATCGTCCCCGATATTGATTTAATTGAATTTTTAAACTTAAAATTAATTATCTCAATGACAACAAAATTAAAGCACGGTGAGATTTTAGAGCGAATAGTTCGCAGAAATCGAATGGGCATTAGCGAGCTCTCCAGGAAACTGAATGTTAGCAGAAGAACAATTTATAATTGGTTCGGCCAGGATCAGCTCAATCATGAGATCATTTGGCAGATCGGACAATCGTTAGGGCAGAATCTTGCTGTCTCTTTTCCGGATGTTTTTGCAGAAAGCAGAGATGACGTAACGTCTCGTACAGAGAATGGTGTAAAACTTTCTGCAGATTCCAATTCAGTTTATTTCTGGATGAATAAATACATTCATCTATTGGAAAAATACAATAGTTTGCTTAGTGTTGAAGATGAAGAGTGTGATGCGGATAATGCGCAAAAAATGCCGTTAAAAGAAAGGATTGCTGAAGCATTTATGTATCAGTAACCATTCAGTTGGGATGGAAAAGTCTGAATCAGTATCATTGCTTCATATAAGCTAGTTGAAGCAAAAGATTAGATGTTAAGGATATTCAAATCATCTTTATTGATTAGGATTATTCAGAATCTGATCTGATTCTGAAGGGCAGAATAACCCCATTTTTTAACTATGATTGGGTCTGAATCCGGCATTCAAACATTCAGATATTGTAGCCACTTATTTTAAATAAGTGGCTACATCTCTTAGGTTTCTTTAGCCTTTTATGGTGTGCCTGCCCTCCGCGGATCACCCGCTCACAGGACTTTTTTATCTCTATTATTTAACAGTAACAATTTAGTGAAATGTTAGTTTCAATCTGCAAAATAATTTTACACATCATGTGGATAATGTGAATAACTAAAATTCAGTCACGATCAAACATTTATATTTTTTTCTGGTTTCCTAAATCGAGATATTAAAACACACTTGTTCTGTTGGAGGATTATAGCGGAATTAGGAGTAGATTATTTTTAAAACTTACTGCACTATTTCTCGAAAAAGTATAATTTTAACCTTTTATCCTAGCATATTAGAATGAGTCGTCCGTCATATCTTTTAAGTAACCATGAATTACTCCAGGTTTTTAATCTCACCCATACTGCCACAGCCATACATGTAACAGAAGACGCCATTATACAGGAAGCCAATGATGCCATGCTGGCCATTTGGGGTAAGGATAGAAGTGTGATAGGGAAATCATTGGCTGATGCGCTACCGGAACTCAAAGGCCAACCTTTTATTGATATGTTTAAAAGGGTATGGAATGAAGGACTGGTGATATCGGGAAAAGATACAGCCGCAGACCTCAATATTGATGGCGAAATAAAAACCTTCTATTTTGACTTCGAATATCGCGCAGTTAAAAATGATAACGGAAAAGTAATCTGCATTCTTCATACGGCAATAGATGTAAGCGAAAGGGTACTTAGACAGGAAGCGATTGAACTTGCCGCGGAGAAAGAAATTGCACTAAACCGTGAGCAGGCTTTAAATGAAGAACTTGCCGCCATGAACGAGGAACTCTCTGCTACCAATGAAGAATTGCAGGAGGCACAAAACCGTTTATACCTATTGAATACTGAACTCGAAGAGCGGGTTACTGCACGCGTAAAAGAACTTTCTGAAAGCGAGG
This sequence comes from Pedobacter sp. MR22-3, assembly GCF_026240075.1. Lineage (NCBI taxonomy): Bacteria > Pseudomonadati > Bacteroidota > Sphingobacteriia > Sphingobacteriales > Sphingobacteriaceae > Pedobacter > Pedobacter sp. MR22-3. The sequence continues at coordinate 394,942 of NZ_JAPIVF010000002.1, forward strand.
AGCGTTTCAGGACAATGGCTGAAGGGACTGAGATTTTTATTGCTGTTGGCGATGAAAGTGGAAATGCCATATATTTCAATAAGCCCTGGATGGATCTTACCGGAAGATCTATGACCGATCTGCTAGCCTTTGGCTGGGCAGATCTTATTCACCCTCAGGACCGGGAAGATTATGTTAATATTTATCTTTCAGCACTAGCAAAAAAAGCACCTTTTGCTGGCGAATTCCGCATCCTGAGTAAGGAGGGGAATTACCGGTGGCTTTTAGCCAGTGGCCCGCCCCGTTTTCATCCCGATGGAACCTTTGCCGGTTATATCAGTTCGTGTATTGATATTACTGACCGTAAATTGGCGGAACTGGAAAGGCAAAACCTGAGTGCTTTGGTAGATGCAAGCTCAGAATTTATTTCTTTAGCCAATGTAAATTATGAAATGACCTATGCCAATCCAATTGCCCTTAAAAAGCTGGGATGGGATACGGTGAGAAACAGAACCATATTGGATTGTGTCTATCCTGATGACAGAAATTTTGCAGAAAAAGCCTTGGTGAGTTTAGCCGAATATGGCAACTTCAGACATGAAATTCGTTACTGGAATGAAAGGACGGGTAAACCTTTCTGGGTAGAGTGGAACGGTATTTCCATTAAAGATCCGATTTCCAATGAGTTTATTGCTTTGGCAACGGTAGGGCCGGATGTAACGGAAAGAAAGCGCCATCAGGAAGAATTACAGGATATTAATGAGGAGATGGCTGCGGCAAATGAAGAACTTGCGGCAACCAATGAAGAGTTGGCTGCCACCAATGAAGAGCTTGCGCAAACACATTTTGACCTCGTTCAGTACATCCGGAAATTATCAGATAGTGAAGAAAAATTGCTGCAGGCTATTGAAACCGGAAAAATGGGCGCCTGGAGCATCGATCCCAATACGCTGAAGATTTCCATGTCTGGCTTTGTACGTGAATTACTGGGGCTGCAGATGGAAGGGGAGGTTGCTATGCAGGAGGTTTTAAACACCATTAATGAAGATTACCGGGAAATATTTTCAGCAACATTAGATGAAGCGTTAAACCATCATTCTTCCAGCGATATCGAGTATCTGATCAACAATTTAAGAAGTGGGGAAGAAAAGTGGGTTCGCGCCACAGGTAAAGTCTTTTTGGATGAGATGGGTAATGTAGCAGAATATTCAGGAATGTTTATGGATATTACCGAACGTAAGCTGGACGAACTTCGTAAAAATGATTTTATTGGCATGGTAAGCCACGAACTGAAAACACCGCTAACGGCCATAAACGGTTTTGTACAGGTATTGCAGCGCAAATCAAAAATCGATGGAGATCAGTATTCAGTTAATGCACTGGAAAAAACCCATATTCAGGTTCGTAAAATGACAACCATGATTAATGGTTTTCTGAATGTTTCCAGGTTAGAATCAGGCAAGTTGATGATTGATAAAACATCTTTCCGTTTAGATCAGCTTTTACAGGAAACCGTAGATGAAACCTTTATATCTCCTTCTACGCATGATATCGTATTTGCGCTATCCTGCGAGGTGACGATATTTGCCGACCGGGATAAAATCAGCAGTGTGATTTCAAACCTGTTAAGCAATGCACATAAATATTCCTCAAACGGAAGTACGATTGAAATCAATTGTGAATTAAGGGAAAATGAAGTTATAGTAAGCGTAATGGATCAGGGAATTGGAATTTCAGACGAAGACGCGAAAAAGCTGTTTGACCGTTATTATCGTGTTCAAAGTAACCACACTATATCAGGTTTTGGTATTGGTTTATACCTGAGTGCAGAAATTATCCAGCGCCATAATGGTAAAATATGGGTAGAAAGCAATGAATCCGTTGGTTCTACATTTTACTTCTCTCTCCCGCTTCATTAATCGCAAAAAGGGACAGGCAAAAAGCCCGTCCCTCTATCTAAACCCAAACATGCGCTCAAACATGAATGAATTACGAAATAAACAACCGTTGTTGATGTTGGTTTTAGATTAGTTTATTTTTCAATTCCTTATTTACTTCTTGCTGTTGCCAGATATATTTCAATGGAAAGGTTATACAGCAGGCATGTATATTTTGCTTTAATGCAGGATTTAATTTTTCGCAAAACAATTTCTCCTTTTTAAGATTATGTAAGGAATGATCTATACCAGGCTTGCAAAATATTAGTTTTTTCGGACATAGGTTACAAAACTATCATCAATTTTAAATGACTCACAAAGCTCATCCCTTAAAAATAGCCATTCTTGGCGGTGGCCCCAGTGGCCTTTTTATGTATAAACGATTGGTTGAATCAGAAATTAAAGATCTGACCATTGAAATTTTTGAACGCAAAAATATGCTGGGCTCCGGAATGCCTTATAGCACAGAAGGCGCCAACCAGGAGCACATTACGAATGTATCAGACAATGAAATACCGGTTATTTTTAACTCCATTGAAGATTGGGTAAAGATGGCACCAAAGTCTGTTTTAAAAAAGTTCAATATTAGTCCGGATAATTTTAATGAATATAAAGTACTCCCCAGGTTATTTTTTGGTGAATACCTTTCTGCACAATTTAGTTTGTTGAAAAAAGTGGCTGACAGTAAGGGGATGACTACAATTATTCACCTCAATACATCAGTTACGGATGTTGTGGATGATGCCAATGCAAATAAGGTTGGTGTTGAAACAAACGGGAAGGAAATGAAATATTTTGACCGGATCATTATCTGTGTAGGCCACAACTGGCCAAAAAAATATGAAGGTAAAATCCCGGATTATTTTGATTCGCCCTATCCACCGAAAAAGCTGGCCCAGAGATTCAATCATCCCATCGCTATTATGGGATCATCGCTTACCGCAATAGACGCCATCAGAACATTGGCGCGCAATAATGGCGTATTTCAGGAAGAAAAAGATGGCAGGTATAAATTTGTGCCTGATGAAAAAAGCGATCAGTTTAAAATTGTTATGCATTCCAGGAATGGTTTGTTGCCTGCCGTTCGATTTCATCTGGAAGATTCTCATCTGGGAAAAGATGCTACACTGACCAAGGCACAGATTCAGAAAAATATTAAGGATAATGGTGGTTTCATATCGCTGGATTATGTTTTTGAAAAAAACTTTAAAGATCAGTTTAAAAAGAAAGAGCCGGCATTTTATCAGAAAATAAAGGATATGGATCTGGAAACCTTTGTGGGGGCCATGATGTCTTACCGGGAAAATGTTCCGCCATTTGACTTGTTTAAAAAGGAATATGAAGAGGCGGAAAAATCGATTGAGCGTGAAGAATCCATTTATTGGAAAGAGGCATTGGCTGTGCTTAGTTTTGCCATGAACTATCCTGCAAAATATTTATCGGCAGAAGATATGCAGCGGTTACAAAAGGCATTAATGCCTTTGATTTCTATTGTGATTGCCTTCGTGCCCCAAAGCTCCTGCCGCGATTTAATGGCTATGCACGATGCTGGTGTGCTGGAAATAATTTCAGTAGGTGAAGACAGCACTGTAGACCCTCAGGAAAAAGGTGGTGCCATATATACCTATACAGATGATACAGGCAAAGAAATAGCCGTTGCTTATCAAACTTTTGTGAATTGCATTGGCCAGCCACATTTATCATATGAAGATTTTCCGTTTAAAGGCCTGGTTGATGGTGGCATGGTCAGCCCTGCTACATTAAACTTTAAATCTAAAGCAAAAGGTAAAGAAGAGGTTGAAAAGGAAAATAAGCTTGTTACAGAAAAGGGAAAAGGAGAATATGTGTTGCGGGTTCCGGGAATTAAGATCAATGATTTCTTTCAGGTAATTGGTGAAGATGACCAGGCGAACAATCGGATTTACATCATGGCTGTACCTTATATTGGTGGTTATAACCCCGATTATTCAGGAATTGATTTTAGTGAAATGGCTTCTCTTGAAATATTAAAGCAGCTTTAAAATAAAAAAACCGGAATACGTTCCGGTTTTTTTTAATAAATGCTTATTCCTTAATTATTTCATGGAATCGTTGATTTTATTGATCATCACCAAATGGCTTTGAACAATAGGGGCTGTTTTGGTGGCAAATGCTTTTAATTCTGTGTCTTTAGCATCTCTCGATTCATCTTCCATTAATTTTAAGGTGGATTTATGTCCGTCGATCATATCACTTACATAGGCCTTGTCAAATTCTGCGCCTGATTTCTTGCTTAAATCGTCCAGTTTTTTCTGATGGTCAGCATCTACAGTAGTAGGCAAGGTAATATTTTTAGTTTTGGCAATTCCCATCAATTCTGTATTGGCATTGCCATGGTCGGTAACCATCATGGTGGCAAACTCTTTAATCTGCGCATTGCTGCTTTTTTGAAGGGCCAGTTTGCTTAATTCCACTTCAGCCATTCCGCCCGCTGCTGCAGTGGTTGCAAATTTGGCATCAGCTTCATCAACCGCAATTCCGCCGGTTGCGGCTACATTGGTAGTGGTGTCTTTGCTTAAATTTAAGCTGTCTGCACTTTCTTTAGCATCTTTATTTCCGCCATTGCAAGCCTGAAATGCCAGGGCTGATACGGAAACTGCCATTACATAAATTAACTTTTTCATCGTTTTATTTTTAAAAAGGTGATGAAGCAATCCTAATCGCTTCAAATATTGGTTTTGTTATCACCTTAATAACAGGATAAATTAAGAATGGTTTTTATAGCGTACTGTCTTAAAGTTTATCCAGTTTGAAATAGCCTAAATGAATTTCATCTTCAGGTAAAGCGGAATGAGGTGTGATTTCGATGAGGTACTTGGCTTTAAACACGGGACTTAAAATTTCTTCAACCCGGTAGATATCATCGATATCTATGCCGTACTTTTCGTCGATATGGGCATTTGCTCCCTTAATGGAATTGGTTTTAAAGAATACAGTTTTTTTGGCATCCTGTATGGCCGAAGCCCGGTCATCTTTTACGCTTAACACGATGTAATGCTGTTCGGCCAGCTTGCCTGCCTGGTATCCTCCGAGGTTGGTGAAAAATAACTGATGAGGAGAAGTTTCAGGGGTTGATGTTCTAGGTAGTATTTTAATCTGGTAACCATCCACCTGGTTCACTTCACGCCAGCCATCAACATGGATGCTTGCTCCGGCTTCTGGCCAGAAAGCTTTAATTTCCGGAACAAGTTCTTTCAATGAATGCGCTATGCCAAAAAAGTAATCGTGCTGTTCTACATTTCTTTTGGGCGCTTTTGAGCCCAGCAATAGCATATATAATTTAGGATGGGGATGCTGATTTAAATCTACGGACATTTTTATTTTTTCTTTAACAACGCCATAAAGAAGCTATGGTTTAAAAAAATAAGAAATTAACGTCTCTGGATACCTTGTTTAATCTCCAATTTAAGTTCATTAATCTGTTCTTTAGCCTGTCTGTTTTCGAGGTAATAATAAATGGCGAAGCCTAAAAATATTTTTCCCAATACAAAAACGGCGGCAAAAACCCATCTCCATGCCTTATGGATGCGCATGTGGCTGGATGATGATTCCACTTCAATATAACGGTCTTTCCGGATATCATCGTAGCCCGCTGCGTGATCACGTGCAGTAAATTTCTCCACTTTCTGATCGCGGAGCTGAATTTCATTCACTTCATTTTCGATCTTAGCCAATACTCCGGGCGGAGGTGGAATGGCCATGCCGAGTGCAAGAATTTCCATGTCATATTCCAGCTTCGCAAGTTCCTGCTCAAACTCCGGATACTGTTTTTTAAGTGATGTTATCTGTTCAATTTCCTGTTCGGTGGCGATGCCCATGACATAGGTTTCCATGATGCCGCTTTCCATTATTTCCTTAATTTTCACGTAACCTCCTCATTTTGTCTATTGATGATTTCAGTTGAATGCGTATGCTGTTTTCTTCTTCTCCAAAAGATGCCGCCAGGTATGAAACTGATCTGCCAAGATAATATACCGCATTGAAAATTTCTTTTTCTTTTAAGCTTAACTGGTCTGGATTTACCGATGCGTAATCAGATGTGATCATTGATTCTGTATCTGTAAGTTGTTCCTGAGCTAATATCTTTTGCGCATGTTGCCTTAAAAGCATCCAGGTACTTGATTTACTTTGTGGATTTAATTTTACTTCCAATATAAAAGATGTTAGAATTTTTATTAAATGCGCTTCAGATTTTTGGGGATCCTGGATAGTACCCTGGATAAAGCCCAGAAGCATACCCGCATATTTATCATAAAATTGCCGGATATCTTTTGATGCTTCTTTTGAGATGTTTAGAATAACTTCAGACATTAATTAGCGTTCCTGGTGAAATAAATTGCAAGATAAGGCCAAATTTTGATTTACATTTACAAAAAAAACTTTTTTTTAATGATTAACTGCTCTGTTGACTTTAATTGATCATGAGAATTGCAACCTATAATGTAAACGGTGTTAATGGTCGTTTACCCGTGCTGTTACAATGGCTTGCGGAAACTAAGCCTGATGTGGTTTGTCTTCAGGAGCTAAAAGCCCCACAAGAAAAATTTCCGGAACAAGCCATTTTAGATGCTGGCTATCAGGCCATCTGGCACGGACAAAAAAGCTGGAATGGTGTAGCTATCCTGTCGCATGGTTACGAAATCAAAGAACTTAAACGCGGTTTACCTGGTGATCCGGAAGATTTGCATAGCCGCTATATAGAAGCATTGGTTAATGATGTCGTAATTGGTTGCCTGTATCTTCCAAACGGAAACCCAACGCCGGGGCCAAAATTTGATTATAAAATGGCATGGTTTGAAAGATTAACTGATCATGCTTCGAAATTGCTGGAATATAACCTACCTGTGGTACTTGCGGGCGATTACAATGTTATGCCAACCGAAAAAGATGTTTACAAACCCGAACGCTGGATTAATGATGCTTTGTTTAAGCCTGAAGTCAGGCAAGCTTTTAAAAAGCTGGTAGATCAGGGCTGGACAGATGCCATCCGAAAACTCTATCCGACAGAAACGGTTTATACTTTTTACGATTATTTCAGGAATGCATATGGTCGTGATGCTGGTTTAAGGATCGATCACTTTTTATTAAGTCCGCAACTTGATGGCAGGTTAGTAAAGGGTGGCGTAGATAAGCATGTCCGGGGCTGGGAAAAAACAAGTGATCACTGTCCGGTGTGGATAGAAATTGAATAGGGAAAGGATTGAATGTTTGAGTGATTGAATGAAAGAATTAGAGAATGTCCAATCACTCAAACATTCAATTATTCAAAATTCAATCATTCAACATTCATTCATTCAACATTCAATCATTCATTTTTATAACTTATATCCCAAGCCTACACCCACATTCCATTCACCATTTTTGGTGCTCGTTTTGGCATTATAATAAAGCGGAAGCTGAAGGGCGATGTGGTTAAAAACCGCTGTTAAGCCCAAGCCTAAAGATGGCGTGATCAAACTGTTTTTAGTTGCTCCGGCAGCCACCTTGTCTTCCTTAATTCTTAATGAAGGAAGTAAACCGGCGCTGATTGAAAATGGTTTTTTCAGGTATTTAACCGATGGTCCGATGCAGTTAACATATCCTCCGTGATCTACATAACCAGCAACGATTGTTCCATCAAATAACGCCACTTTGGTTTGTGCCTTTAGCGCTGAAGAAAATAAAGCCAGTGAAAGGCAGGTTGAAAGCATAACGATGTTTCTTCTTTTCATAATGTAAGTTTGGTTTTGGTTTTAATTGTTTGATCCCGTGCAATAACTGGCTTATATTTGGTTAGGTTGTTTTCCATTCAGGTGTTTTTTTCTGGCCCCTCATTTCCACAAATTCAATAGTAGGGTCTTTTTCTTCCGGCGCATTAACGAAGTGTGAAAATCTCTTTCTGATGGCAGGATTCTCCACAGCTTCTTTCCATTCGCATTTATAGCTGGCAATCAGATTTTCAATTTCGTTTTCCCATTTTTCAGCCATGCCCAGGCTATCATGAATCACCACATTGCGGAGGTATTCCATGCCGCCCTCCATTTTATTGAGCCAGGTTGCCGTTCTGGTTAAGGGATCTCCTGTACGGATGTAAAACATCAGAAAACGGTCGATATATTTAATGCAGGTTTCGCTGTCTACATCTGCGGCCAGTAGCTGCGCATGCTGCGGTTTACTTCCGCCATTGCCGCATACATAAAGGTTCCAGCCTTTTTCTGTGGCGATGATACCAAAATCCTTGCTCTGCGCCTCGGCACATTCCCTGATGCAGCCACTCACCGCCGATTTGAATTTATGGGGTGCCCTGATGCCACGGTATCGTTCTTCAATTCTGATGGCGAAACTGACACTGTCATGCAATCCGAAACGGCACCAGGTGCTTCCAACGCAGCTTTTTACTGTTCTTAGTCCTTTGCCATAAGCATGACCGCTTTCGAAACCTGCCGCGATCAATTCTTCCCATATTACCGGAAGATCATTTAAGTGAGCACCGAACAGGTCGATTCGCTGTCCGCCGGTTATCTTGGTGTATAAATTATATTTTTTTGCTACTTCACCAATGACAATGAGTTTATCAGGTGTAATTTCTCCGCCAGGAATGCGTGGTACAACAGAATAGGAACCCCCTTTCTGAATGTTCGCCAGGAAACGGTCGTTACTGTCCTGCGCGGTATCATTCCCTTTTTTAAGGATCATTTCATTCCATAAACTGGCCAGCAGGGAAGCCACCAATGGTTTGCAAACCTCGCAGCCATCAGATTTCCCTAATTTATCCAATACCTCATCATAAGATTTTAATTCGTGGATGTGAATCAGGTCATAAAGTTCCTGACGGCTGTAATTGAAGTGTTCGCAAATGACGTTCCGGACATATTTGCCTTGTGCTTTTAAGGTATGCAGCATGAGGTCTTTTACCATGGGTACGCAGCCACCACATCCGGTTCCGGCTTTAGTGCATTTCTTAATGCTATCCAGCGTTTCGCAACCTTGTTCAGCAACGGAATGGCAGATGTTGCCTTTGGTTACGCCTTCACAGCTGCAGATTAAGGCCTCATTTGGAAGGGAAGTGATTCCTGCGGCGGCTGATGCTTCGCCACCTCTGCTTCCCAGGATAAGTTCTTCCGGGTTTTCAGGTAATAATATTTTGTTCACACTGGTTTGCAGCAGCATATTGTACGCTGCTGCATCGCCAATTAAAATACCTCCTAAAAGGTACTGCCCGTCATTACTAATGTTTATTCTTTTATAAATGCCTTTATGTTTGTTTTCAAATACGATGGTGCGGCAATCGGGTTCATTGATAAATGGATCACCAAAACTGGCTACATCTATACCAATGAGTTTAAGTTTTGTGCTCATGTCAAAACCCTTAAAGGATTTATCTTCTGCACAAAGATTGGTAGCCAACACTTCAGCCATTTCATAACCCGGGGCGATCAGCCCGTAAATCATTTCATTGTGCAGGGCACATTCTCCGATGGCAAAAATGCAGGGGTCGTTGGTCTGCATTTTATCATCGACCAGAATGCCGCCCCTGGTGCCTACTTCAAGGCCGCAAAACCTGGCCAGTTCATCTCTTGGTTTTATTCCGGCAGAAATTACCAGCATATCTGATGCTAATTCTGAATCATCACTGAACTTTAAACCTGTGATGCATTGATCACCTTCAATGCGGCTTGTATTTTTATTGAGGTGGATTTGTAAGCCCAATTCATTCAGCATGGATTTCAGCATTTCGCTGCCCGCCAGGTCAATTTGCCTGGGCATTAACCTGGGCGCAAATTCTACAATGCTGGTTTCTGCTATGCCTAAATCGATCAGTGCTTTCGCGGCCTCAAGGCCTAATAATCCGCCACCAATTACGGCGGCTGTTTTGGCTTTCGTTGCATAGCCTGCAATCAAATCAAGATCATCTATGGTCCGGTAAACAAAAACACCTTCTTTTTCTATCCCTTCTATATTGGGTACGAATGCAGCAGAACCTGTTGCGAAAACTAAAAAATCGTAGCCATAAATTTCACCGCCGGATGTTCTAACTGTTTTTAAATTGCGATCTACACCAACTATTGGATTGTTTAAATAGAGGTCAATATCCTGTTCCTGGTACCAGTTTGCTGCCGACATCGAAAGATCATCAGCGGTTTTGCCATTAAAATATTCGCTTAAATGAACACGGTCATAAGCCCTTCTTGGTTCCTCACCAAAAACAATTAATTTGAAGGCATCAGATTTAGCTGTTAGCTTTTCGCAGAATTTATATCCAACCATCCCATTTCCAATTACGATTATCTTTAATTTGTTCATGACTTCTTGTTTTTTGGTGAAATATTTTGCTTTGTACTTATTTTTTTATAGGTTCTTTAGTCTTTAGTGCTAAAAAAATGGTGCTATTAATGATTATTTTGTCTTTGTAAAGGCTTTTTATATGATTTATGATATTCAAATATAGTTTTATTGATTAATATTTTTATTTAAACATGATTTTTATCATAAATTAATATAATTTTTAATATTATTTAATCATATTTACTATTATTTTGATTAAATCATTAAAATTATACTGTAATAATGGAAGATTTTGGACTTTTTATAATGGGAGCGGGGCCCGGAGATCCCGAATTAATCACAATGAAAGCATTTAATGTGCTGAAAAGGGCAGAAGTGATCCTATATGATAACTTAAGCAATGAAAAGCTGCTGGAAATTGCTCCAAAAAGCTGTGTAATGGTATACGTAGGTAAAAAACCTTATGCCAGGTGCACGCCGCAAGATGATATAAATGATTTGATTGTAAAATACGCGTTAACCTACAATGTGGTGGTGCGGTTAAAGGGAGGTGACCCATTTATTTTTGGCAGGGGTTTCGAAGAATTGCTTTATGCAGAGAAATATGGGATTAAATCACACTACATTCCAGGAATCAGCAGTATGCAGGGTGCAGGTTTTATTGATGTTCCACTTACCCACCGTGGCATTAGCGAAAGCGTTTGGGCGATAACCGGTACAAAGAAAGATGGAAGCTTATCAAAAGATCTTAAGTGTGCCATGAGCAGTTCGGCTACAGTAGTGATTTATATGGGCATGAAAAAGCTTGCGGAAATTTCTGCCGCATATAAACAAGCTGGTTTGGGTGCTACGCCAGCAGCGATTATTCAGCATGCTAGCCTGGCTAAACAAAAACAGGTAAGGTGTATGGTTAAAGATCTTCAGGAAACGGCCTTAAAGGAAGGAATGGCACACCCGGCAATCATTGTTATTGGTGATGTGGTGCGGGCAAGGGAGATTATGGCTGCACAACATTATTATAAACAAGCTATTGCTGTTTAACCTTTGTTTTTATAGAATTCATTACTCCAGATAATAATGCCTGATTTTTTTCAGGTCGTCATCCAGTTCATAAACCAGTGGGCTTCCTGTAGGAATCTCTAAGGCGGTAACTTCTTCGTTTGAGAGGTGATCAATATATTTGATTAAGGCCCTGAGGCTATTTCCATGTGCAGAAATGATCACCTTCTCATTTTTGCTGATGGCGGGCACAACAGATTCGTTCCAGAACGGCAATACCCTCGCAATCGTGTCCGACAGGTTTTCGCTGAGTGGCAATTGTCCGGCGGTTAAATGCTGATAGCGCAAATCATTTCCCGGGTAACGTTCATCGTCTTTTGTTAACTGTGGCGGTTCTTCATCAGGATCTCTGCGCCATTTATAAACCTGTTCCGCGCCATATTTTTCTGCTGTTTCGGCCTTGTTTAATCCCTGTAATGCGCCATAAAAACGCTCGTTTAAGTGCCAGGTTTTATATTCCGGAATCCAGAGATGATCCAGGTCTTCTAAAATAATATGCAGGGTTTTGATGGCACGCTTCAGTAAGGACGTGAAGGCAATATCAAAATTATAACCATGTTTTTTTAATATTTCTGCAGCTTTTTTAGCTTCCTGGCAGCCATTTTCAGAAAGGTCTACATCTGTCCAGCCTGTGAAACGGTTTTCCAGGTTGTAGATGCTTTGTCCGTGGCGAATTAATACGAGTTTTTTCATTTGTTTCTGATGACCGTTATTTTCGATAATTGATTTATGCTGCTGTATGCGGATTGTCAAATTAGAACGCAATATCTACATAAAAGGCCTGAAGTTCACTTCAAGCCTTGATAAGCTTTATTCAATTTCGTTCTGCTTTTTTGCTATCAGTTCTTTCTGATCTGTTAAATCCTTATAGTAAAAATAAGCACCAAAGCCGATGATGAGCAGGAAGTTGCTGGGCTTAAAACTGTGGTCGAGCCAGTAGTTAAAAGGTGGCGCCTGGCCATCCAGGCTTCGCATAATGCTTGGCCAGGAGTTTATAATGAAAATAATTACAATCATTAAAAGCACCTTTAATAAGGTTCTGACTGCTATTTTCGGGTGCGAAATCTTTTCTTTCATTATTTAAATTCTCTGAAATCCTGGCCGTCTTTAATGTTCAGTAGGCTTTCATAAATCAAGCTGATTACATTATCAACATCTTCTTTATGAACCATTTCTACTGTGGTGTGCATATACCTGAGCGGCAATGAAATCAATGCAGATGGAACGCCTCCGTTAGAATAGGCAAAGGCATCTGTATCCGTTCCGGTAGAGCGTGATGAAGCCTGGCGCTGAAAAGGAATTTCATTCTTTTCAGCCGTTTTAATTAATAGTTTATTTAAATTGGTCTGAACCGCGGGTGCATATGATACAACCGGGCCCTTGCCTGCTGATAAATCGCCCTGAATATTTTTATTAATCATTGGCGTGGTGGTATCATGTGTTACATCGGTCACAATGGCTACATTTGGTTTAATCCGTTGAGCAATCATTTCTGCACCGCGTAAGCCAATTTCTTCCTGTACCGAATTTACGATATACAATCCGAAAGGAAGTTTTTTCTTGTTTTCTTTTAATAAGCGTGCAACTTCGGCAATCATAAAACCACCCACACGGTTATCTAAAGCGCGACCTACGTAATAACGGTCGTTCAAAATCATAAACTCATCCTCGTAAGTAATTACACAGCCTACATGGATACCCAGTTTTTCTACTTCTTCTTTTGATGTGCAGCCACAATCTAAAAAGATATTTTTTAATTCAGGTGCCTGTTCTTTTTCACCATGGCGGGTATGAATGGCCGGCCAGCCAAAAACGGCTTTAACCAGCCCTTTTTCGGTATGAATATTTACCCTTTTGGATGGGGCGATCTGATGATCAGAACCGCCATTGCGGATGACATAAATTAAGCCGTCACTGGTGATATAGTTCACGTACCATGAAATTTCATCGGCATGTGCTTCAATTACCACCTTGTAAGCTGCTTTGGGGTTAATTACACCAACTGCCGTGCCGTAGTTATCTACAAAATGCTCGTCAATATAGGGTTTCAAATAGTTTAACCAAAGTTTCTGCCCTTCCCATTCGTAACCGGTAGGCGCAGGGTTATTGATGTATTCTTCCAGAAACTGTAATGATTTTTTAGTTACTACCGGAACATGATTTTTTTTTTCGTCTTCTTTCTTTTTAGCCATGTGTATTTTAGATTTACGATTTCAGATTTATGATTTGCATGGATCAAATCAAATCATCAATCAAATTTTTTGGATTTTAGAATTGCTCTTTTGATAGGTTAAACCAACCATTTTGTTAATCTACAATCTAAAATTCCTTCTCCATGATCACAAAATCATACCCATCCTTAAAAAAGGTTTTTGGTGTTTCGTGAAAGCCAAATTTATAATAAAATTCTTTAGCATTTACACGGGCGTTGCACCAAAGCTTTGAGGCTTTCTGAATTTTACAAAAATCCAAGATATGCTGCATGAGTTGGGTACCCAGGCCAGCTTTTTGTGCATTTGAAAGAATGGCCAGCTTTCTAAACTGGTATACATCACCTTCGTTAAATAACGATACCACACCTGTAAGTTGATGATCCAGGTATAAACCAAAATGTATGCCGTCGAAATCATCGGGTAGTTTAACACGATCCAGCGGTAATTCAGGATACATCACCTGATGTCGAATGCGCCAGGTGAGGGAAGGGAAAATTTGTTCAATCTGAATGAGCATAATAATCTTTATGAGCGTGTTCTTTTTCTTCCGTAGAACTGATAAATTAGGATATTAAGTACTGTGATGGCGGCCATGCCAAAGCAAAACAGTGTCCAGCCACCGTGCCCCCACAGCCATAAGCCTAAGGCGGAGCCGCAACTCGCGCCAATAAAGCTGACTGACATAAAAATGGTATTCAACCGGTTCCTGGCTTCCGGAATGAGGGTGTAGATGCGGGTTTGATTGGTGACGTGAATGGCCTGCTGACCAATATCAATCAATATAATCCCAATGACAAAAAGGTATAAATGACTGCCGGTAAAATAGAATAAGGCGATGCTAACCAATTGCAACACAAAACCAATCATCAGGTTTTTACGTGGGTTATTTCCATCACTTAATTTGCCTACCAAGGGTGCAGCCAACGCGCCAGCAGCCCCGGCAATGCCGAACAAACCAATTTGTAAGGTTTGAAAATGAAAGGGAGGGTTGGCTAAAAATAATACCATGGTTGTCCAGAAGGCACTGATGATGGCGAAAGCCAGGAAGTTGATGATGGATGTTTCGCGTAAAACGGGTTGTGTTTTGATGTAGCTGAACATTGAACCCATTAACTGTTTGTAGGAACCCTTGAATGCCGGGAAACTTTGCGGAAACCGTTTTGCCATTAAGAGGATCAGCAGGAAACAGATTCCGGAAGCCATATAATAAACGGCACGCCAGTCCAGCCAGAAACCTATACTTCCGCTTACTGCCCTGGAGGCGAGGATGCCCACGAGTAAACCACTCATGATGATGCCTATGTTGGCCCCTCGGTTTTCGTCAGTACTTAAGTTGGCTGCGAGTGGTAAAATAAGCTGCGGAACAATGGAGCAGATGCCGATTAATAAGGAGGCAATTTCAAGTAAGAAAAAAGTATGCGAAACTGCGGCCACCAGTAAAGCCACAATGGCTAAGCCAGTGATAAATAAAATCTGTTTTTTACGCTCGAACATATCGCCCAGCGGAACCAAAAGAAATAGACCTAATGCATAGCCAATCTGCGTGATATAGGTAATTCTGCCTGCATAGGTTTCATTTATGTTAAAATCTTTGGCAATGAGGATCACCAGCGGCTGGCAGTAATAGATATTAGCCACAATAAGGCCGGTACAAAAGGCCATGAGAAGGATGTCGGTACGGGATAATGTTGAAGTAGTCTGCATGCTAGTCTAAAGTCCAAAGTCCTTAGTCTTGGAGGCCGAGATTGATACTCCCAGACTATGGACTTATGACGATGGACTATTTTTTACAAAGGTATATTTCCATGTTTCTTTCGGGGATGATTAACTACTTTATTTTCCAGCATTTTGAAAGCTTTAATCAGCTTGATCCGGGTTTGCGAAGGTTCAATGACCTCATCTACAAAGCCTCTTTCTGCAGCACGATAGGGGTTGGCGAAAATATCAGCATAGCGTTTTTCCATTTCTATCCATTTATCTTCCGGATTTTCTGCTGCATGTATTTCTTTTTTAAATATAATTTCTGCGGCACCTTTTGCACCCATAACGGCAATTTCTGCACTAGGCCAGGCATAGTTCAAATCTGCACCGATGTGTTTGCTGTTCATCACATCGTAGGCACCACCATAAGCTTTCCGGGTGATGACCGTAATCCGCGGAACTGTTGCTTCACTGAAAGCATACAGCAATTTCGCACCGTTGGTAATAATGCCATTCCATTCCTGATCTGTTCCCGGAAGGAACCCCGGAACATCTTCGAACACGAGCAAGGGGATGTTAAAGCAATCACAGAAACGCACAAACCTTGCCGCTTTTGTAGAAGAATTGCTATCCAGAACACCCGCCAGATACGCAGGCTGATTGGCCACTATACCAATGCTCCGGCCAGCTAAGCGGGCGAAACCGATCACAATATTTTCAGCGAAATCTTTATGGATTTCAAAAAAACTGTCCTGATCAGCTACGCTATTAATAATTTCACGGATATCATAAGGTTGCGATGCATTTTCCGGCATAAAGGTATTTAGGGCCAGCCGGCTTTCATCTGCTGTTTCATAAGGCCACTGCAAAGGTATTTCCTCGCAATTTTGTGGCATATAACTCAACAGCTTTTTTAAATGATTGATGGCTTCTATCTCGTTGCTGCAGGCGAAATGCGTTACGCCAGATTTGGTTGCATGTGTGATGGCGCCACCCAATTCTTCTGACGTGACATCTTCATGTGTAACGGTTTTAACCACATTCGGGCCCGTCACAAACATATAGGAAGTGTTTTCTACCATTAGAATAAAATCGGTAATGGCTGGTGAATATACAGCGCCACCCGCGCAGGGGCCCATAATGGCCGATAACTGAGGAATTACCCCCGAAGCCTGTACATTTTTATAAAAGATATCAGCGTAACCACCTAATGAAACCACGCCTTCCTGAATCCTGGCCCCTCCGCTGTCGTTGAGCCCAATTAATGGTGCGCCGTTTTTCATAGCCATATCCATCAGCTTACAGATTTTCTCCGCATGGGTTTCGGATAATGATCCGCCAAAAACAGTAAAATCCTGAGAAAAGACATAAGTTAAACGACCGTTTATCGTACCGTAACCGGTTACTACGCCGTCACCCAGATACTTTTCACGCTCCATTCCAAAATCCGTACTCCGGTGTGTAACCATCATCCCGATTTCTTCAAAACTTCCTTCATCCATTAAAAAATGAATGCGTTCACGTGCGGTGAGCTTGCCCTTTTTATGCTGGCTGTCAATGCGGGTCTGACCACCACCTAAGCTGGCTTGCTTTATTTTATCCTGAAGGAGTGCTATTTTTTTTTCCATCGCTGATTAATGAGATTTTAAATTTAGAAATTACCATCGGTATTACAAGGTTAGATCAGATTGAATTGCGCATGTCATGATTTCTATTTGCGGCCCGTTACCTGAAAGCTACTGAAAATGCGGATTGTTAAATTAATCAAATGATCTGTTTTACATGTTGTTACGTTTTTTTTACAACATATCGTATTGAAAACTCGATTATCCGTCTATTTTTGTAATATAACATTAGAACAGGATTAGAAGTCAATGTTTTTCAGGAAATACAAATATATTATCGTGAGCACCTTTATGTTCATCTTCATTGCGAAGATGGGTATTTCGGGCGCGCCGGTATTTTATAAGAGTATGGACAAAGACATCATGAGTGCCGTGATCATGCAAATTGAGCAGGAACATGATGGCGGCAAGGATGCTGCAAATGACCTCACGAAATTTAGCGATTTCAAACTTCTTGAACTCAATCACCCGATCTTTTCTTATGAATTCTCTTCCAGTCACATTGTATTGAAGAGTAGTTTTATTGAACATTTCAGAAGATATGTAGACCCATATCATCCTTGGGTACCTACGCCACCACCCAACCAGATCTGATTTTTTTCTGGGTTATTCTTTGATGCTGTTTACATAAACTGTTTCAGGCATCTTACTGACAGATTTATGCGAAAAGTTTTCTTTGGCATGAATGGATATACCCAGCGATTTATTCGTTAAAATTCACCCGATCATTATACTGTTATGCAAAAGTTTAACCCGGCCTTTTCAGGTTCGGATATCAAAAAGTATTTCCTGAAAAAGAATCTCAAAAAAGATCTTCCTTCCAGTATTGTCGTGTTTTTAGTGGCCCTGCCATTATGTTTGGGCATTGCCCTGGCTTCCGGTGCACCATTGTTCGCCGGTTTAATCACGGGGATTATCGGTGGTATTGTTGTGGCCTCATGTAGCGGTTCGCAGTTGAGCGTAAGCGGACCTGCTGCCGGTTTAACGGTGATCGTTTTAGGTGCAATCACTTCATTAGGTGCATATCCAACGTTTTTATTAGCTGTTGTACTGGCCGGGGTTTTTCAATTAATTCTGGGTTTGGTAAAGGCCGGCACTATCGGAAATTACTTTCCATCCAGCGTGATTGAAGGCATGTTAGCCGCCATTGGCTTGATTTTGATCCTGAAACAATTGCCACATGCATTGGGTGTGGATACCGATTTTAGTGGTGATGAGGGATTTTTTCAGCAAGATCATGAAAATACCTTTTCTGCAATTACTGCTGCAATTGGTCATTTTAGTTTGGCGGCTGTGGTCATCAGCTTATTATCAATCGCAATTTTAATTACCTGGCCCAAATTTCCCAAATTAACTGTAGTACCTGCTCCCTTACTGGTGGTGGCCCTGGGTATTTTAGGGACATTCTTTTTCTCCGGAACAGATCATCCGCTACGGGCAGATCAAATGGTTAAAATTCCGGTGATCAGTGGTTTCAGTGGATTTTTGGGCCTGTTTACACTTCCAGATTTTTCACAGCTGGCCAATAAAAACGTTTACATCGTAGCCCTTACCATAGCCGTAGTGGCCAGTTTGGAAACGCTTTTAAGTATTGAAGCAGTGGATAAGATAGACCCGATCAAACGGGTATCGCCTACCAACCGTGAACTGATTGCACAGGGAATTGGCAACATGGCGAGTGGGATGGTTGGCGGTTTGCCCATGACATCGGTAATTGTAAGGAGTTCTGCTAATGTGAATGCAGGCGGGCGGACTAAAATGTCTGCTATTTTCCACGGCATCTGGCTGCTTTTATCTTTACTGTTTATTCCGCAGGTGATCAATATGATTCCGCTTTCCTGTCTGGCGGCCATTTTGTTGGTAACAGGTTATAAACTCACGCGTATAGGCTTATTCAAACATATGTATCATAAAGGTTGGGATCAGTTTGTACCTTTTGTGGTTACCGTACTGGCCGTATTGTTTACCGATTTACTGAAAGGGGTAGCTGTAGGAATGATGGTCTCCATATTTTATTTGCTGCGTACCAACATGCGTAACCCATTCTTTTACCGGATCAGCAATGATGGCGACCGGAAGAACATCCGGATTAAGCTGGCAGAAGAAGTGTCGTTTTTAAATAAAGCGGCTATACAGGTGGTTTTAACAAATATTCCACGCGAAACAAACGTCATTATTGATGGTTCCAATGCCCGGTATATTGATCCTGATGTATTGGAAACCATTTTCAATTATAAGCATAATGCCTATACCAAAGGCATTATTGTCACTTTAGAGCACATTAAGAAACATTATGCTGTGCCAAAATTAACCAACAAATTTGTAGAAGACCTTAATAAGTAGAAGCCATGTGCGCAAAACCAATAGAAACAAAAGATATATCTTACGAAGCCTTATTGCAAGGAAATATAGACTGGGTGAAAGACACGATAGATAAAGATCCGGCTTTTTTTGATAAGCTTTCCAATGGTCAGAATCCACCTGTTTTATGGATTGGCTGTTCGGATAGCCGAGTGCCAGCCAACCAGATCACAAATACCAAGCCGGGTGATATTTTTGTTCATCGAAATATTGCCAATGTAGTGGTGCATACGGATATGAATATGCTTTCTGTTCTGGATTATTCAGTAAACGTATTAAAAGTTAAACATGTTATTGTTTGCGGCCATTATGGCTGTGGAGGTGTAAAAGCTGCAATGGGTAATAAGCAGGTCGGTATTATTGATAACTGGCTGAGAAATATCCGTGATGTATACCGTACTCATGAACATGAATTGGCCGCCATTCAGGATCCTGAAAAAAAGTTTGACCGCCTGGTGGAGTTAAATGCCATTGAAGGGGCTGCGAATATTATGAATACCTCTATTGTTCAAAGTGCATGGGCTAACGGACAGGATTTATCTGTGCATGCATGGGTTTATAGTTTAAAAACCGGTATCATTAAAGATCTGGAAGTAACCAGTAACTGCCTGGATGATGTGACGCCAGCATTTAAGATTGGCTAATTATTCTGATGATATGAGTTCTTAAGGAGTGGCCGTAGCACAAATTTTGGAAGGTCAGGGAAGCCTCGAAGGACTGGTAAAAAATGTCTTTAACGGTGTCTTCACAAGTTCGGCATGACAATCTTAATCTGGTGCTACCGCTTCTTTATTATGTTCTTGGGCAAAGCCCAAAATCCTTGCAAATGATTTACATCCTGATTTTTTATTTGGGGTGTAAAAATTTTCGACCGAACGGATAGCAAAAGGTTTGAAAATGAATGTTTATGCCAGGTAGCTGCTGCAGTCCTGCCATTTGCTGTAGCCCTCATGAAAAATTCGGGGCTGCCGCTGCTGTCAGGTTTAAAAACGAAGTCCGGTTTTTATCGGGAACACAGCATAAAGCCTAAGATTAAATATTGCTACACCAATTGCATTCCGAAGCTTTTAAAAAGAAAAATCCCCGGGTATTCGGGGATTTTAAAAGGATATGGGTATATAAGTTAATCTTCTGCTAAAAACGGATAGCGATAATCCGTTGGAGATTCAAAAACTTCCTTAATGGTACGTGGCGAAACCCAGCGCAACAAGTTAATCATTGAACCGGCTTTATCGTTTGTACCAGAACCTCTGGCACCGCCAAAGGGCTGCTGACCAACCACGGCTCCTGTACATTTATCATTGATGTAAAAGTTACCAGCCGAATTGCGTAAAGCATGTGATGCTTTATCAATGGCATAACGGTCCTGAGCAATTAAAGCACCTGTTAAGGCATATGGCGAAGTCGTATCTATCACCTCTAAAATAGCATCAAAATCCTGGTCGGCATACACATAAACCGTTAATACCGGACCAAACAGCTCTTCGCACATGGTGGTATATTTAGGGTCATTAACAACCAGTACAGTTGGTTCTACAAAGTATCCTTTTGATTTATCGTAGTTCCCTCCGGCAATGATTTCTACACCTTCATCCTGTTTGGCCTGATCAATGTATTTCGCTAACTTATCAAAAGAACGCTCATCAATTACCGCATTGATAAAGTTGCTGAAATCTTCTGTTCCGCCCATTTTGAATGTGGCTAAATCACGAAGCATTAATTCCTTAATTTCAGGCCAGATGCTTGCTGCAATATAAACTCTTGATGCAGCAGAACATTTTTGTCCCTGGTATTCAAAAGCACCACGCACAATGGCAGTACTGGCAATATCCGTTTGTGCTGAAGGGTGAACAAGAATAAAATCTTTACCGCCTGTTTCGCCTACAATGCGTGGGTATGACCTGTACTTATGGATGTTTGTGCCAATGGTTTTCCAGATTTCCTGAAAAACTTTAGTAGAACCGGTGAAGTGAATCCCCGCAAAATCTTTGTGATTAAAAATCACCTCACCCGTTTCAGGGCCATCCGCATATACTAAATTCACCACGCCATCTGGCAAGCCCGCCTCGCGGAAAATTTCCATTAACAGGTTGGCAGCATATACTTGTGTGTCTGCAGGTTTCCAAACCACCACATTGCCCATCATGGCCGCAGATGCCGGTAAGTTGGCTGCAATGGCGGTAAAGTTGAATGGGGTGAGGGCGAATACAAAACCTTCTAAAGGGCGTTGTTCTACACGGTTCCAGCTGCCACGCGGCGATACAGGAGGTTGTTGTTTATAAATATCAGCCATATAGCTGACGTTAAAACGTAAGAAATCGATCAACTCGCAAGCGGCATCAATTTCTGCCTGGTAAGCATTTTTGCTCTGCCCAAGCATGGTTGCGGCGTTTAATTTATAACGGTATTTGCCCGCAATTAAATCTGCGGCTTTTAAAAAGATGGCCGCCCGGTGTTCCCAGGAAAGGTTTTCCCAATCTTCTTTCGCTGCTAAAGCGGCATCAATGGCTTGTGAAATATGCGTACGATCGCCAATGCTAAACTGGGCCAAAACATGCTGATGATCATGAGGCGCAACAACTTTTCCTTTTTTATCGGTATGAACGGCTTTCCCGCCGATATACATGGGGATATCTTGTTGATGTGCGCGGGCTTCAGCTAATGCTTCTTTTAAAAGTGCACGTTCTTTACTGCCCGGGGCATAGTTTAATATAGGTTCGTTTACCGGAGTGGGTACGTTAAAAAATCCTTTAAGCATAGTGTATTTTTTATGAGTTGGCCAAAGATAAGGCTTTTTGAGGGATGCTATTCTATTATTCTGTAAAGAAATAAGTTAGCGATTTGCTAATGATAATAGGATATACAGTTTATGGAACACAAAGCTTTTTAGAAATTTTTAGTCTAAGCACGAATTGATCAAACATTGACTACTGTAAAATCTTTAAGACTTATTTACCTTGCTATTGACATTTATATGTTTTAAATTTAAAAGAGTTAAACATTTAATTCTAAACAAAAAATAATTGAATTATGGAAAATTCGCTGTTAAAGAAAAATAAAAATCTAACGAGCTTACTATTTTTTATTTTACTGCTATCTATCTATTTATATGATTATAGGGTAGATTTTTTAAATGGATTGCAAGCAGGCTTAAATGATTTATTAGCCATCCGCTACTAAACAATATCTGATTAAGGTATTTGATACTGCATCATAAACTTAAAAAATATTATATGATTTTCCTGCTTGTACTTTCCGCGCTTATGTGTTGCATTCCGACTTTTTCATTCATTATTGGGAATGTTGTCAAGAAAAATGCGTTTATTTTGAATATTATTTTCCTGGCAATAGGTTGTATGATATTATCCATTCCTGTAGGCTTGTTATTTGGAAAAATGCTTTATTACTTAACTCATTAGAAGCTATTGTAACTACCTATGTTATTCCCAACAGCTAATTTTATTTGATCATACTGCTGTTCTAGCCTTTAGAATAGTAGAAGCAAACCAGCATTTCTTTTTAATTTGATGTTCGTAATATAAAATACGGAAATGAAATAGAAAATACAATAAGTTGAATGTATTCAATGTTAATTCTGCCTTACCCGAACGTAGTTCATTATAATCTAAGTATTATTATCCAAACACCAAAGCCAGATACCGCCCATGATGGCTTACACAGCCGGGAGCCATACTTTTATAATCCGCCGGGTGATGGGGTTGCGAATAAATGGCGATGCTGATTTTACTAAGCTGATCACAAACCGGAGCAGCAATCGTATGCACATGATTTGGCAAAACACTCGTTTTCGTGAAATACACCTGGCCATCAACAGTAACCAAACCATTTACTTCTTCATGAGCAGAAGTCAGTTTACAGGCCAGGCTTGCCGGGGCGAAATTTCGAATACCTGTTTTACGATTATGTATTTTGTAAGCCGCTTCTTTCATGCTCCATAATAGCCAAACCATTTCATCAGCACAGTTTGTGGTCGCAATTAAGGTTTGTTCGCTTGGGCTAAAAATTTTATCCAGATAGCCTTTACGTCGCCAGTTGCTTTGTACTTTCGCTAAATCTAAATCTACAATGTCGTTACCGATCAATTTTGCTTAGTTTTTCTTTTATCACTTCAATGGAAGCCTTCACGGTTAACATTTTTTCCATAGAGGCGTTATCAATGTTGATGCCGAATGCCTCTTCTACATCTAAGATGATGTCCACCAAATTGGCTGAGTTGATGTTTAAATCTTTGATGAAATCAGACTCTTCGCTCAGGTTTTCCAATGCCGCGGAAGCCGGTGCATAAGTGGTGATGATTAGTTTTAGTTTATGGATAATTTCTTCGTTACTCATGTGCGTATTTTTTAAAAATAATACAGGCATTTACATCGCCAAAACCGAAGCTTGCCTTAATTAAGGTATTGATTTTTATTGATTTCATTTTTTGCGGAACTTTTTCTGCATCGATTAACGCCGTAATGGCGGGGTTTAAATCTTCACAATTTACATTCGGAAAAAGAAAATTATGATGGATCTGCAGCACGGAGGCTACACATTCTATACTGCCAGATGCCGTTAAGCAGTGGCCTGTCATTCCTTTTAAAGCATTAATGTAAGGAAAATCAATCCCTTTCCTATTCAATGCCATGGTCCAGTTTTTAATTTCCAATGCATCCATTGCGGTAGCCGTTAAATGGCCATTAATGGCATCAATCTCACCTGCTTCAACTTCGGCATTTTCAAGTGCTTTTACAATACAGCGTTGCACCGCTGTGGAGTTTGGGGCAGTCATCGTTCCAGCCCCCCTTTGTCCGCCGGAATTGGCATGTCCACCTAAAATTTCTGCATATATTTTTGCCCCTCTTGCTTTGGCATGGCTTAATGATTCTACCACCAAAGCACCTGCGCCAGCTCCCGGTACAAAACCACTTGCGGTGGCACTCATTGGTCGTGAACCTTTTTCAGGGCTATCATTGTGCTTGTAAGTACACACTTTCATACCATCGAAACCGCCCCAAATGTACGGACCACTATCACTGGTGGCACCAGCGAGAATTACGCTTGCCTGCCCGCTCCTTATTCTTTCGAAAGCCGTTAATAAACTTTCCGTTCCGGTACAGCAGGCAGATGAGTTGGTGGAAATCTGATTTCCCAGTCCTATTTTTCCTGAAAGGTATGCACTTACCCCACTGTTCATGGTTTGTGCCACCACAGTACTGCCCAAGCGTCTGATGTCGAGTTTATCAATGGTGTAAATGGCTTCCCTGAAGCGGTCGATTCCGGAAGTGCCGGCACCGAAAACCATTCCATAATTCCAGAAAGGTTCATCTGTATCATTTAAAGGCAATCCTGCATCCTTCCAGGCATCCATGCCGGCGATTACGCCATATAAAATGCCCGTGCTGTTAAAATTACGCAATTCTAAAGGGCTGAAGTATTGAGCAGCAAGTTCAGCAGGTACGTCTGGTAAGCCGGCAATCTGACAGGAGAATTTTAGCTCGCTTAAAAGCTGCTGGTGTTTAATCCCTGAAGTACCATTTTGTATGGCGGATAGAAACTGATCTAACCCAATGCCATTTGGTGAAACTACACCCATCCCGGTAATGACGACTCGATTATCCATTTGTGCTTTTAATAAACATCCCGGCCAGTTCCCCGTAGCAAACCTTATCTCCAGCCAGGTTCTGCATGGTGATTTTACACTTCAGTTTATTGAACCTGAAATATATTTTTTCTGAAACAACGCTTACTTTCTCTCCCGGAAAAACAGGTCGTAAAAACTCAACATTGGTAGATGTCATCGCCACCTGACCATTAAAGTCCTCTTCTTTAGCCGACAGCAAAAAAATCCCCAGGCTAACCAGGCCAATCTGCGCCATAGTTTCCGTTAAAATAACGCCAGGTGTGATCGGGTTGTTTTTAAAGTGACCTTTGTAAAAATCTAGTTCCGGATCGAAAGTAAAAGAACCTCTTACACCATCCTCGTTGATGCTTTCGATATCATCAACAAAAAGAAATGGCTTTGAATAGGGCAGTAGGGTTATTATTTCTTTGCTTGTCATTTTTACCATTCGATTAAAATTCTTTGTGCTGAAAACCCCGGACCAAAACTCAGCATTAAGCCTTTTTCTCCTTCGGCAGGTTTTGAATCCAGAAAACGTTCTAAAACATATAATACAGTTGCGCTACTCATGTTCCCGTAAAGGCGCAAAACTTCTTTGGTGTCATTAATATTCTTTCCGAGTGCACCAAATAACCCCTCTACCATCTGTACAATTTTTTTTCCTCCCGGATGGAAGATTAAATAATCAATGTCATCAATTTTCAGGTTTTGCTTAGCCAGAAAAGGATGGATAATATCCGGGAAATGTGCTTCTATCGTATTCGGAACTTCAATATCTAAAACCATTTTTAAACCAGTATTGGTGAGGTCAAAACCCATCATGTGTTCCGCATCGTAAAAGTGGTACATTTCTTCGGCGATAATTTCAGGCCCTTCATCTTCTTCATGTGAAGATAATAACACACAAGCTGCACCATCACCAAAAATAGCCGCACTTACAATGTTGGTCATGGAGAAATCGTTTAACTGAAAAGTTGCCGTTGGCGATTCCACAGCAACAACTGCTGCTCTTTTGCCTGGGTTTGCCTTTAAAAAGTTTTTGGCATAAATCATTCCTGAAACACCGGCAGCACAACCCATTTCGGTTACCGGTAGGCGAACAACATCCTGACGGAGTTTTAATTCGTTGATTAAAAAAGCATCCAAAGATGGGATCATAATCCCGGTGCAACTCACCGTAATCAGAAAGTCCAGGTCTCCGGGGTTCCAATTGGCTTTTTCCAAAGCATCAGTGAGGCATTGCGTACCCAGTTTAATCCCCTCTCTAATATAGATTTTGTTTCGTTCTTCAAATGAAGCATCACTAAAAACCTCTTCCGGCGACATGAACGAATAGCGTTTATCAACCGCTGCATTTTCGAAAATCTTCTTCACTTTCCGGATAAACCTTTCGTCCTGCCCGGTTAGCCAGGCATCCAGAAACGGTACAATCTCTTCAGTGGCACGGTTAAAAGGTGGTAAGGCTTTGCTAACGGCTTTAATTTTTACGCTCATATTGATTTTATAATCCACTGGTAACGGAAAGCCCATCTCCACCGGATGCTGAAATTTTTAAATTTTAATGTGGATGAATATCGCTGCAGATCAGTTTTTTTAAACCCTCTTAAAATGGAAACCAGTCCATCTTTTCTTGACATGTCATTCAGCCTGAATACTAAACATATCGCATTAAATAAATAATAGGCCAGTTTGCTGCGGTGTAAATCATTAATCACAACGCCAAGTTTAGCCTGCTGCTGAAATGCATGCATTAAGGCTAAAATTTCGTTATCCTTAAAATGGTGCAAGGTTAATGTACATAAAATGATATCAACATCTTTAGTTTTAAACGCATCGCTAAAAATATCAACACAGTCATAACTGATATTTTCATAAGCTACAGACAAGCCCTCAGCATGTTTGATGGTGAAAGCATTTGCATCAACACCCGTCAGCTTAAAGTTTATATTGTTTTTCTGTCCGTAGTCTGCCAATGTTCTCAGCATATCGCCGTTTCCGCAACCTACGTCCAGAATGGATATTTCTTTCTGAGTGTGCAGGTGAGGAATTAAAGTTTTAACACCATGCAGGGTTACATTGTTTCCGCCCAGCAGTTTATTTATGCTGGCAATTTTGTCAAGTGCATCCCTCAATATCTCCCCCTCAAGTGCAAAATCATCCATCAGTTCGGGTTCATTGCTTCTGGTTCTGGTGTTTACCGGCATTTAATTTATTGTTATGGGTTTTCCGTGTGTACGTTTGATGATTTCAGGCAAAAGTGCCGGGAATTTAGCCAAACCATTGATTAAAAATTCAGACAGGCCTTCCTTTCTTAGTAACCCTGAAAGGAGCTTCCCGGTTTTTAATCTCGAATTAAAATGAAATTTCCATTCGGCTGTATAGGCATTTTCCAGATTTTTCCGTGTGGCCACTTCTCCATTTAAAAACTTTAAAATTAGCGTACTGGCGATTTGGGCCGCATGGATGGCCATGCTCATTCCGTTGCCGCAGAGCGGATGAATCAATCCGGCAGTATCGCCAACCATTAAAATATGGTTTCTGACGCATTCTTTTTGTTCAAAGGAAATCTGACTGATACTCATTGGCACATCAAAATGCAGGGTGCTGTTTTCCATGATCATTTTCAGATGTGGATTTTGAAACAATACATTTTCCTGATGTTCTTTGATATTCTTATACTTTTTAAAGGAAGCGTAGTTAACCAGGTAACAGATATTAATAAAGTGATGCTCTACCTTTGATACCCCGCAATAGCCACCCTTAAAATGGTGCAGCGCAACAAGATCGTTTGGGAAATCACCTGTATAATGTGCTTTTATGGCCAGCCAATCAGATTTTTCTTTTATAAAAGGACGTTCCAGTTTAAGATCCAGGTTTGATCTTTTGCCATAGGCGCCAATTACAATACGGCTTTTGTAGCGATTATCTTTGCTTACAACGGTGAAGATTTCATCCTCGTAAACTACATCTACAACGGTGTCATGGATAAGGATCGCACCTGATTGTTTTGCCCTTTCCTGTAAGAAATGATCAAATGAAAAACGGCTCAACCCAAAGCCACCTAAAGGTAAATCAGCATGTACCAGGGCACTTTTTGGTGTGCTCATTTCGAATTTAGTAATGTTTGCTGGATTTAAAATGGCCGGATTTGCGCCTAAGGTGGTAAGATATGGCAATACCTCATTCGAAACATATTCACCGCAAACTTTATGGTGCGGATAGTTATTTTTTTCGATCACAATTACCCTCTTGCCTGCCTGCGATAAATGAATGGCACTCACCAACCCGGCAAGGCCTCCTCCAATAATCATCACATCGGCATCAAACATATTCCGCAATTTAAGGTAATTAAATGAAGAATGTTTGAAGTCATCAATCAAATGCTAAACGAAAGCGATCGATCAAACTTATCTGTCGCTTCTTTCCTCCATATTTAAGTCAGTATCAAACGGACTTTTGGTAAAAGGATAAATGGATTGCTTGACAAATCCTTTTGGGTATGATGCCTCATGTACGCCTGTACCCGCAGGCCACTCATTTTTCGGCAAATAATAGGTTCCGAACATCATATCGATAAAGGGGAAAATAGATGCGAAATTATGTCCGTAATATTTAGGATCTTCACAATGGTGCCAATGGTGGTATTGCGGCGTAGTAAAAATATATTTAATCGGCCCGAAATTAATTCTGGTATTCGCATGGATCAATACGGCATGGATGGCGATAAAAATGATGTACACATTAAACACTGTTGAGGAAAAACCAAGGACGTACAAAGGAATGAATGTCATGGCCCGGGTAAAAAAGATATCAATAAAGTGGGTTCGGCTACCGGCCAGCCAATCCATATGCTGTGTAGAATGGTGGATGGAATGGAAACGCCACAGCGCCACACGGGTATGGAAAAAGCGATGCGCCCAGTATTGAAATAAATCTGTAGTAAAAAAGGCAAGAAATAAGGCCACGATGAAAGGTAAGCCTTGTACCCAGGTATGTAATTTATCTAATCCCATCCAGCCGAAAAATAACACAGCAGGCTTTTGGGTAATGATTCCGAAAAACTGGATAAACAAATGGCTGATGACAAAATAGGTTAAATCGGTACGCCATTCTTCATGAAATTTGGTTTGTTCATTGTTCTTTGGAAAGAATAGCTCAAGCGGAACAAAAATAGCAACCATCAGCAGTAAATCCAGAATCATCCAGTCAAGGCCAAAATGCCAGCCTGATTTGGCTACATCCCTGCCTTCCACACTCAAGGCACCCAGGATAACCGCCAGCGCCGCCAGTGCGAAACCCGGCCAGCCCCATTTAAGTTTCTTGCTTAAAATAATACTTAAAGCAGCGAAAAAGAATGAAGCAATTACGCCCCCGAGCATTAAGACTTCCATACTGTCTTTAGTGTAAATCTCTCTAAATTCTGGCGTGGTCAGCTTCTCGGGGTAATGAAAACACAATATCCCAAGCAGGACTAAAACGGCAAGGAATATGGAAATATAGCCACTGATCTGGCCTTGGCCAACTACTAAACGTTTATTTGGAGACATGATGCTGCATTTGATAATAACAATGATAATAAAAATACGGGCCAATTACGTAAAGTTTTGCATCAGATTATTTTTTAAACAGACTTTCATGCTGTCTCTGATAAATCAGTTTCAGCAAATCAGCTAAACATTTGGAAAAACATTTTTTGTTGGATTGGGGTTGCTTTAATAGGCATCGCCATAACGCGGTACTTTTCTTTTTTAAATAATCAGTAATTTTGAACACATCATGATGCTACTTAATTATTTGCGCCTTTTACTTCTGCCTTTTTCTTTTATTTATGGGATTGCCATTACGCTTCGTAAAAAACTGTATGATTGGGGTATTATAAGTTCAGTTAAATTTGATTTGCCTGTAATCTGCGTGGGTAACCTGGCCGTTGGTGGTTCAGGGAAAACACCTACAACAGAATATCTGGTGAGGTTGCTGGCAGGTTATAAAATCGCCATACTCAGCAGGGGATATGGAAGGGAAACGAAAGGATTTATATTGGCTGATGACCGGGCAACTGCAAAAAGCATCGGCGATGAACCTTTACAGTATTATCAGAAGTTTGAGGGCATCACCGTGGCCGTTTGTGAGGACCGGGTTAAGGGCATCGAAAAATTAAAAGATGGTCATGACCTCATTATCCTGGATGATGCATTTCAGCATCGCCCCGTTAAGGCAGGATTGAATATATTGCTTTTTGAATTCCGCAAGCTGGGAACCCTACAGTTTTTACTTCCCGCCGGAAACTTAAGAGATGTTTTTTCATCACGGAAAAGGGCCGAGGTTTTACTGGTCACCAAATCTCCGGTGCCTTTGTTACATGTTGCCCAACAGGCTTCCATAAATGAACTGCAACCCAATAATGCCCAGAAAGTACTGCATAGTTACCTAAAATATGGTGATCTGAAACAGCTGTATACAGAAGAGCAACGTTCGCTGGAAACAATCAGGGATTTTGAAATATATTTATTAACCGGTATTGCCAATCCGGATCCTTTAATTGAGGAACTGGAGAAATATACGAAAACCATTAAGCACGAAAAATTTCCTGATCATTATGCCTTTAAAACGGATGATATCAAAAAGTTTAAATCAGCTTATGAATCGGGTAACAGAAAAGAAAAAATCATCATCACAACAGAAAAGGATAGCAAACGTTTAAAAGCTGCGGGATTTAAAGATTTACTGGTAAATTTACCGGTATATTTTTTACCCATCGAGGTTGAATTATTTGAGGAAGATAAGATTACCTTTGATGAACTTATTTTAAACTATGTTAAGAGCAATAGAAGAAACCGTTGAATACATCAAACGTAAAACCGAGAACTTTAAGCCCGAAATTGGTATTATTTTAGGCACTGGCTTAGGTGGCCTGGTGAAGGAAATACAAATCGAACATCAGCTGATGTACTCGAATATTCCGAATTTCCCTATTTCTACTTTAGAATTTCATAGCGGTAAGTTAATTTTTGGAACCTTAAACGGTAAGAAAATAGTCGCCATGCAAGGGCGTCTGCATTATTATGAAGGCTATAGCATGCAGCAAATTACTTTCCCGGTTCGGGTAATGAAAGGATTGGGTATTGAAAACTTAATCGTTTCTAATGCCGCAGGCTCACTGAATCCCGAGTTTAAAAAAGGCGATTTAATGATTATTGAAGATCACATCAACCTTCAGCCGAATAATCCTTTACGGGGCTTAATTGAAAGTTCATTGGGTCCGCGTTTTCCGGATATGAGTGAACCTTACAAACGTGATGTCATTGCAAAGGCCTTAAAGATTGCTGAAGAAGTAGATATAAAATGCCATAAAGGCGTTTATGTAGCCGTTTCAGGTCCGAATTTGGAAACCAAGGCAGAATATAAATACCTTCGTTTAATAGGAGGAGATGCTGTAGGCATGAGCACTGTACCCGAAGTAATTGTTGCCAACCACGCGGGCTTGCCGGTGTTTGCCATTTCTGTGCTGACAGATGAAGGTTTCCCGGAAGATTTACAACCCTTTAACCTGGATGAGATTTTAGCTGCTGCTGCAAAGGCAGAGCCTAAAATGACCGAAATTTTAACCCGCCTAATTGCTGAACTGTAAGATGGGTAAACTGGCTCAAATTTTTCTTTTCATCTTACTGCTTACCGGCATTAACAAAACTTTTGCACAGGATTTAAAAACAAGCATTAATAATAAAACGGAAGCAGATTCCATCAGGAAAAAACTGGATAGTAAAGACTCGATTATCTATACGGCTAAATTTATCCGTTATACCAAACTCGGCTTAAGTAAAGACAGTATCGTATTGCTGCCGCTTGATACTTCTACTACAAATATCCAGAATTATAGCCCGCTTTTACAGCCGGAACACCCAACCATCAATAATGGAAACATGGGGCTTTCTGCCAGGCCTTTGCTTTATGAGCCAAGCAAAAGAATTGGCTTTGACGTAGGTTTTCATTCTTTAGATTATTACGCTTTAACTCCGGATGATATTGTGTATTATCAGGCCAGGGCACCATATTCGAGTTTATACCTGATCAGTGCCGGACAAAAAGAGCAGCTGTTTAAAATGATTCACAGTCAGAACATTAAAAAAAACTGGAATGTTGGCGTTAATTTTAACCGTGGCGATTCACGTGGTTTTTACCGCAGGGAGCGGGGTGATAATTTAAATGTTGCCGTATTTTCATGGTACCAGTCTCCCAGTAAGCGATATAATATGTGGGCATCCGTTATTTTTAATACCATGCGGGCATATGAAAATGGTTCGAACACCAACCCCAACATATTTGAGCCAGGTTATCAGAAAATTGAAAGGACTGCAGAAGCCGTTAACTTAAATACAGCCAGGAATTTATACCGAAAAAATACTTTGTTTTTAAGGCAAACCTATTACGTGGGCCGGATTGATACTTCAGCAAATGTTAATAATGCCGTTTTACCAACCAATAAAGTAACCTATACCGTAGAATATAATAGCGACAATTACAGTTTTTTTAAGAATGAGCTGGATGTAAATAATGTAATGCCACCGGGATTGGCTGATGCTAGTTTTACCAATGATTCAACTAAGGTAAAACACCTTAAAAATGAATTTATTTACAGTTTCTTTTTGCGTCCAAAAAACTCAACAGTAATTAAAAATGAGCTGAAAATTGATGCCGGGATTCGTCATGATTATTACCAGCACAGGTTTTTAGGCTTTAAACCCAATGGACTTACCTACGAAGAAAGCAAGTTTTCTTATCAGAACATTACTGTTTTAGGGTCTGCTGGTTATCG
Organism: Pedobacter sp. MR22-3; assembly: GCF_026240075.1. Taxonomy (NCBI): domain Bacteria; kingdom Pseudomonadati; phylum Bacteroidota; class Sphingobacteriia; order Sphingobacteriales; family Sphingobacteriaceae; genus Pedobacter; species Pedobacter sp. MR22-3. The sequence goes on from NZ_JAPIVF010000002.1 coordinate 427,557, forward strand.
CTTCTCTAATAACATTGATTTTAACCTGGATTTACAGCAGATTCTCCAGGGCGAAAATGCCGGTGATTATTTATATGAAGCCAAAACTAAAATCCTTTTGAGTAAATCGGTAGGGAGGATAGAATTGGGTGCTTATGCTCAGAACCAGTCTCCCTCACAACTTTTTAACTATTATCATGGTAACCATTACCGCTGGGATAATACAGGCTTTAAGAATACCAAAATCGCTAACCTTTCATTCAAGTTTATCAATGACAAATATGATTTTACAGCAGGAGCGAAGTATTTTTTAACCAGCAATTATTTATATTTTGGTATGGATGACAGTAACGGTACCAATGCCATCGCGCCAAAGCAGGTAGATGGAGATATCAGCCTGATCAGGTTTGATGTTTCCAAAAAGTGGCGGTTTGGCAAATTTGTTTTAGAAAATTATCTGGCTTACCAAAAAACAGACCGGAATGAAATCTTAAGAACCCCTGAATTTTATACCTATAACAGTTTTTACCTGAACAATACCTTTTTTAAGGTACTTAAGGCAAATATTGGTTTTGATGTGCGCTACAATTCTGAATATGCCAATTATTCATATTCGCCAGCCACTGCGCAGTTTTATGTGGGCAGCAGTACGGTTTACCAATCTACGCCTATTGTTGATGTTTTTCTGAAAGCCAATTTAAAAAGGGCCAACCTGTTTATTAAATACGACTTCATTAACCAGGGTTTGTTTGTGCCGGGTTACTATACTGTTAACCGCTATCCTATGCAGGATGCTTTATTGAAGTTTGGTGTAAGCTGGAATTTTTACGACTAGCAAATTAATAGTGTTGACTGTAGTAGTTCAGCAGCTTCTTCATGCTCCTTGATACAAGGCCATTAAATACTATTTCATTGAACAATCATGAAGTGAATATGATTTAGTAAATAAGCTTTGTCAACTTTGATGAATATTATAGGAATTAGGTAGTCAATGCCAGTTATTCAGCCGTAATATATTATAGCGAATAATGGACTTTAAAATTTCTAAACAAAAAAGCCGTTTTGAAATGAATCAAAACGGCTTTTGAAATTTTACGCTTTCTTAGAAAGAATAACCAACTGAGAAACCTAATACGCGGTTAGTCAATTTGTTATCGTTATTCGCTCTTGAATCTTTAGGGATAAGGTTTGACAATCCTAAACCATAGTTTGCACCAACCAAGAATCCAGAATTGGTACGGTAAGCTAAACCAAAGTTTGCACCGAAATCTGTACTAGCAAAATTTTTGTTTGTTGCACTACCGAAAGATAAGTCGGTGTCATTCGCTACAGTTGATGATGAGCTTGTATTAGTCGTATTGTTTGTAACGGTTGTAGTTATATCTCCTTTATTTTTACCAGAAATGTTGAAGCCTATATAAGGACCAGCACTAATTTGTACTGCACCGGCTGTACCAGTAGGAATTCTAAAAACTGCGTTGATTGGAACTTCAATTGCCATTAAATTTCTTTTTCCCGTAGTGGTAACAGTTGTAGTTGTGTTATTTACAGTTGCTGAATTAACTGATTCAAACTTATCACCCTTGTTTTGTAAGGAAACGCCTGGCTGAATAAAAAAGTTGTTTGCCACACCAAAATCTGCAAATGCGGTAACATTAAAACCAACATTATTTTTTACATTGTCATTGTATGCATTTGATAAAGCGTTATCTCCGCCCATGTGGAACTTTGATAAGTTAACACCTGCCTTAATTCCGAATCTAGCATCAGAGCCAGTCATGGTTGTTGTTTGCGCGAAAGCACCCGTTGCCAATAATACCACTGATGCACTTAATAGTAACTTTTTCATAATATCTTTCTTAGATAAAAAATCATGTTTAAAATAATCAAGGCCGAAACCTTTTGTTAATTACATGCCTCTTTCCAAAAGCTGTGCCAAAGTATGATGCTTTGATAATTTCAGTGCTAAAGCATTGTTTGCCAGTGCTTTTTTACATTGATTTAAGATTGAGATATAAACTCAGGACGGACTCAATACACCTTTGTGAAGTGTATACAAATCAGGAATATGATTAAATTGTATATGTTAGGTTTTCTTTGAATGCCTGATTACGTTTTCTGTGGCTTTTTCTTCGCTGCCGGAAAAAGCACGTTATTTAAGATCAAACGGTAACCTGCAGAATTTGGATGTAGATTTAAGTCAGTAGGAGGGTCGCCAACGGCATGCTGATAATCTTCAGGATCGTGGCCACCATAAAAGGTAAATTGTCCTTTCCCGATTTCTCCATGAAGGTACCTCACTTCTGCAGCACCCTTATTTTCGCCTAAAACAGTTACACTAGGCTTAACCAAACTCTTTTTAAATGCAGTGGTCTGGCCCATAAAACCTTTAATTACCTTATCGTGGTTTTGTGTCAGCATGGTTGGCACCAAATCCCATTTTGCCGAGAAATCAAATAAGGTAAAGTAATCATTACTTTGGTTCAGCGTTCTGAACTGCGTAACGTCAATATCTGAAAATTCGTAATTCATTGGGTTATTGTCCAATTTGAAATTCTGAAAAGCAAGTGTTTTGTTAAAGTCGAGTTTGGATTGTGCATTTGGATCAACACCATCCCCATCAAACATCTGGGCACAAATATCTACCCCTTCTGCTGCCAGGGCAATGTCAAAACTATCTGTACCGGAACACATGGCAAACATAAAGCCGCCGCCGGCACAATATTCCTTAATGTGTTTGGCAACGGCAAGTTTCATCTCCGAAACCTTTTTGAAGCCTAATCTTTTGGCCAGGGCTTCCTGATTTTTAACATCATCCTGATACCATTTGGCATACCTGAAGTTAGACCAGAACCGACCATACTGACCAGTAAAATCTTCATGATGCAGATGGAGCCAGTCATACTTGCTTAATTTATCCTGAATGATATCATCATCGTAAATAACCTCGTAAGGGATCTCAGCATAGGTCAACACAAGCGTTACTGCATCATCCCAGGGCAGTTTACTTTTAGGGGAATATACAGCAATTTTGGGTGTCTTTTCCAGTTTAACCATTTCCATATTTACGGATGGATCGCTGATTTCATTTAAAAGGTTAATCACTTTGCTGTCGGCCATTACCTCGTAAGAAACACCCCTGATCTTCAATTCATCTTCAACGTTTTTATTGTATTTAATCAGGAAACTGCCTCCACGGTAGTTTAAAAGCCAATCTACTTCTACCTGCTTGCTGATGGTCCAATATGCTATGCCATAGGCTTTCAGGTGGTTTTTCTGGTCTTCATCCATATAAATTAACAGGGAGGATGCGCGAGCACCAAGTGTGCAGCACAAACAAAATATCCAGATATAATATTTTTTTCTCAAAATGCAGATGTTTAAATTATTAAAATTACGCATTTAAACTGTTTAGAAAAATTTAATGGTATTGGATTGATACAATTTTGTTATTTTTGCCCTTTACTTAAAAAATGAACTGTTTTTTAACGTGTTAAATTTTAAATTAGTACCCAATTGATATGAGTAAAGCAATAATAAAAACCGAAAAAGGAAATATGACTGTTGAGTTCTTTGAACAAGATGCTCCTAAAGCAGTTGCAAACTTTAAAAAATTAGCCAACGAAGGCTTTTATGATGGTGTGACTTTCCACCGTGTAATTCCTGATTTCATGGTTCAAACCGGCTGTCCGAATTCCAAAGATGGTGCTACTGGTATGCCAGGCACTGGTGGTCCGGGTTACAAGATTGATTGTGAGCTTGATGGTGAAAATCAATACCATGACCGTGGCGTATTATCTATGGCTCATGCCGGTCGCAATACCGGTGGTTCTCAGTTTTTTATCTGCCATAGCAGAGCCAATACGGCACATTTAGACCGCAATCATACCGTTTTTGGTAAAGCAATTGAAAATGTTGATCTTGTGGATGATATCCGTCAGGGAGATAAAATTGTAGGAATTGAGATAATTGAAGATTAAATTGCGTTGAGCGTTTGGCGATAAGCGTTTATTTCGCGATGCACCAGCCGCTAACCGCTTAACAAATATATTATGAATTTAAGAGGAATTGTTGCCGTATCCGGCAGACCAGGATTATTTAAACTGGTTGGACAAAATAAAGTAGGTTATATTTTAGAGGGTTTAGATGCCCAGAAAACCAAAGTGGTAGCCAATATTACCAATACAAAACTGGCTTCATTGGAAGATATTACCGTATATGGCGAAGAGGAAGAGATCAAACTTGCAGATATTTTTACTAAAATTTCTGAAAAGGGATCAACTCCTGATTTAAAAGGTGATTTACGCGCTTACTTTTTAGAAGTTGCCCCTGGTCATGATCAGGAAAAAGTTTATGCTTCAGATATGAAAAAAATCATTACCTGGTATAACTTATTGAAAGATTTGCCATTATTTACGGAAGATACGCCTGAAACTCAGGGTTCTCCGGCGGAAGTGAGCTTAGCTGAAGAAAAAGTAGCTGCAGATAAAAAACAGAAAGCTGCAAGTACTAAAGGTTCGGCAAGCGCGAAAGCCACTACTAAAACTTCTGCTCCAGCTAAAAAAGCAAGTATGACAAGCAAAAAAGGCGTTTAGTCTTTCACTTGGATATGATGAAAACACCAGGCCATTTGTCTGGTGTTTTTTTGTTTAAAAGAAATAATAAAGGATTGCTACAATTACCAATGAAATGATAATACTAATCCATAACATTCTGCTGTTTCCACTTTGATTACTTCTGAACCGGTACTGGCGTTTATATTTATCTAACATATCTTTTTTATTTAATGATGCTTAATGAAAAGCAAATCCATATCAATTTCATCCTTTACATCTACCATTTTCCATATCTTTCATCTTAGGCATGATGATAAGGTTCATTTTTTAGAATACTGAATCCGCGGTATAATTGTTCCACAAAAAATAAACGGATCATTTGATGTGAAAAGGTCATGTCGGATAAGGAAATTAATCCATTTGCCCTTTGGTATATGCGCTCATCAAAACCATATGGACCGCCGATGATAAAAATCAAGTGTTGAACACTGCCAATCATCTGTTTGTTCAAATATTCTGAAAAGGCTACAGAGGAATATTTTTTCCCCTTTTCATCCAGCAAAATAACAACATCGCCATTATTAATTTGTTTGTGTAATAACTCTGCCTCTTTACCCTTTTGCTGTGCTTCACTCAGGTTTTTTACATTCTTCACATCAGGGATTGCTAAAAAGTTAAAATTAATATAATGCTTCAAGCGATTGATGTATTTATCAATTCCTTCAATCAAATATTTATCCTCCGTTTTGCCAATGGCTATTAAGGTAATCTTCATTTAATATTTTGCTATCTTTAGAATTTTCAGCGATTCAAAGATAATGTTAAAAACGCAAGCACAAATAATATCTGGTTACAGCCAAAAAATTAGTGAAGTAACCCATCGGATTGATCAGACGAAAAAGCAGATAGATCAGCTCTCTCTGGTTAGAATAGGACTCTTTCTCATCGAAATTTTATTTTTCGTTTTGCTTCTTAATTCTGCTGACGATAGCTGGCGAACACTTCTTCAGATTTTACTCTTATTGCCTGTTCTGGTATTCGCTTATATTGTTAAAAAGCAAAGTAAACTGGATCGTGAAATTGAATATCAAAAAGAACTGTTGTGGGTTTATCAAAATGAATGGAATATTTTAAACGGTAAGGTTAATGGTTACGATGATGGCAAATCGTTTGAATCAGAGATTCACCCCTATTCCTCTGATCTTGATGTTTTTGGAAATGCATCACTTTATGGTTTGATAAACAGGTGTTATACTAAAAATGGTAAAGAACTGCTGGCTAAAAGTTTAGCAGAAAAAACATCCAGGAACAAAATGCTAGAGAGGCAGGAGGCTGTAAGAGAAATGCAGACAAAAATTGAAGATACTTTCGATTTCAGGGCTAACCTGCATGGCCACGATGTGGAAAAAATTGAGCAGATTAAAATTCAGCTCAAATTTCAGTTAGGTGAACAGCTGGGTTTTATTCGTAAGAAGATCTTGAAATATTATGTTGCCATTACGCCTTATATTTCCGGAATAATATTCTTAGCCGCAATATTTTTAAACAGTACCTTTTGGAATGTCATTACCATATATATGATCATTAACATTGGTATTACCGTACTCCAAAACTCAAAAATAAATATGGTGTTTTATAGCTTCGGGGGCAGTTCTAATTTACTGAATGGTTATGCTGATGCCATTTTATGGACGGAAAACCATCAATGGACCAGTACCTATATCCTCGCTTTATTTCATTCGAAAATACCCGTTAGCCAGGAAATCAAAGGCCTGTCTAAAATTATACAGCGTTTTGATACCAGGTTAAATGTTGTAGTCGGCACCGTACTCAATGCGCTGTCTTTATGGGATCTTAAATGCTGCATTCAACTAAATCAATGGTATCAATCTTCATCTGATGATGTGATTTCGGCACTTAATCATCTAGGTGATTTTGAAGAATTGATTTCTCTGGCTACTTCAGCCCATAATGAACCGGAATGGGTTTTCCCGGAAATCGCAGATGCCTTTGCTTTAAGTACCATAGCGGTTGGCCATCCTTTAATTTCACCCAACATAAGAATAACCAATTCTTTTTCATTAGAAGCAGAACCTACTGTAGATATTATAACAGGCTCCAATATGGCTGGAAAGAGTACTTTCCTTCGTACACTGGGCATCAACATGGTATTGGCTTATGCCGGAGCACCGGTATGTGCACAATCGATGAGTCTTTCCGTTTTCTCGATCAATACCTACATGCGGATTAAAGATTCGCTGAATGAAAGCACTTCTACCTTCAAAGCAGAACTCAATCGTTTGAAGATGATTCTGGATCATGTCGTTCGTGATCCAGATACCTTCGTGTTAATTGATGAAATGTTACGGGGAACCAATAGTCGAGATAAATACCTTGGATCGAAAGTTTTTGTAGAAAAACTGATTGCAGAAGGCACACCTGCACTTTTTGCTACCCATGATCTGCAATTGGCTGATCTTAAAAATGATCACGAACAAACACTTCGTAATTTTCATTTTGATATTCAAATTGCAAATGGTGAGATGAAATTTGATTATAAATTGAAAGAGGGGCCCTGTGCTACTTTTAATGCTGCAATTTTGCTGAAGGAAATTGGATTAACCCTGACTTAATTTTTAGCTAAAATCGTCTGACATAATATGAAGGGAATAATTTAGCTGTAAAATGGTTAAAATTCTTTATCCCATCTTAATTGTTAATGATTTCTTAATAGTAAACTTGCAACTTACGCCCAATCAATTGATAAGATGATTAAAGCAAGTGATTTCGGTAATGATTTTTCATGGGGGGTGGCTACTGCTGCAGCACAGATAGAGGGTGCTGCACAGCTGTATGGCAAAGGTTCTTCCATCTGGGATACCTTTTCTGCCAGAAGTGGAAAAATAAAAAAGGGACATAAACTGGATGTGGCATGCGACTTCTACCATCAATACCATGAGGACCTTCAGCTTGTTAAGCTTTTGGGTTTTAAGGTATTCAGGTTTTCCATTTCCTGGCCCAGAATTTTACCGGAAGGAAGGGGAGAAGTTAATGAGCAAGGAATCAGATTTTATCATAATTTGATCGACGAGTGTCTGACCCTGGGTATTACGCCATGCATTACCTTATACCATTGGGATTTACCACAGGCACTGGAAAATGAAGGTGGCTGGACAAGTTTCAGTATTAACGCCGCATTTAATGCTTTTGTAAGCCGCTGTGCATCAGAATATGGCGATAAAGTTAAAAACTGGCTGGTGTTAAATGAACCCTTCGGATTCACATCATTGGGTTACATGCTGGGAATCCATGCACCTGGCAGAACCGGATTAAGTAATTTTTTTCCTGCTGTTTTACATACCGCCATTGCACAGGCTGACGGGGGCAGGATTCTTCGTGCTGAAATTCAACATGCCAATATTGGTACAACCTATTCCTGCTCTGAGATTATTCCTTATACGCATAGCGATAATGATCTCCTGGCTGCCAAGCGGGTAGATTGTTTAATGAACAGATTATTTGTTGAACCCGCTCAGGGTTTAGGTTTTCCGACAGAAAACTGGGATGTACTGGAGAAATTTCAAATTGAATACGGCACCTGGCGATTAAATGAACGCATGAAGTTTGATTTCGACTTTATTGGTTTGCAAAATTACTTCCCTCTAACCATAAAATACAATGCTTTTATCCCTGTGATTCAGGCCTGGGAAGTTAAAGCGAAGAGCAGAAAGAAACCGCATACCGCAATGGGTTGGGAGATTAATGCTGATAGTTTTTATAGGATTATTAAGCAATTTGCTGCCTATCCTAATATTAAAAATTTGGTGATTAGTGAAAATGGTGCTGCATACCATGATAAGCTAACAGATGGAAATATAGTAGATGCCGAGCGGATCGAATATTTTGAACTGTATCTAAGTGCCTTGCTAAAGGCAAAGAAAGAAGGAATCAATATTACCGGTTACATGGTCTGGACTTTAATGGATAACTTCGAATGGGCAGAAGGCTTTAATGCCCGGTTCGGTTTGGTGCACACAGATTTTAAAACACTGGTGAGGACAATTAAATATTCGGGTTATTGGTGGCAGGAGTTTTTAAGGAATTAGGTTGGGTTTTTCTGGTGATTGGGGATGATCAATGTAGATTGAAGGGGTTATAGCGTTAGGTATGGATGTACATTATTTTCCCGCAGATTTGGAGATGATAAGCGCAGATTGAAGGGGTTATAGCATTAGGTATGGTTGTACATTATTTTCCCGCAGATTTGGAGATGATGACCGCAGATTGAAGGGGTTATAGTGTTAGGTATGGTTGTACATTATTTTTCTGCATATTTGAGAACGATGAGCGCAGATTGAAGGGGTCATAGCATTAGGTATGGTTGTACATTATTTTCCCGCGGATTTGGGAATAATAAACGCAGATTGAAAGGCATAGCATTATAAAGTGTTATACATTATTTTTCCGCATATAAATTTTTTAATTCCCAAATAATCATTATTTTAACAACATGAGCGATAAAACTATAGTGCATAGCACATATTATAATCCAATGGAAGCCAATATTATTAAATCCAGATTGGAAGATAGTGGTTTTGCTTGTTTTCTTGCAGATGAAAATGTTGCAACGCTTAATCCGCTTTATAATCAGGCAATTGGAGGAGTAAAGCTGATTGTATTTGAAAAAGACGTCATGACGATAAATGAATTGCTTGCTGTCGAATATCCGGTACTCGATCAGCAAGAATTTAGTGAATATACGCCCGAAGAAACGGCTGGTGTAGCCTGTGAAAAATGTGGTTCACTAAATGTGAGCTATGGGATGGCAACACAAGATAAGCACAGTTCATGGGTAAAAGTATTGTCTCTAATATTTTTAGTCCTTCCATTCTTCGCGAAGAAATGCTACCACTGTTATGACTGCGGCTATGAGTTTAAATAAGGCCGTCATCAGTAAAGATTTGTGTTGATTTTCGATTTTAGTTATTTAGATCTGTTAGAAGAATTTTTGAAGAATAGGAATTAGGAAGGGATGTACATTATTTTCCCGCTGATTAGGGTGATAAGCGCAGTGTAGGATGGTTATATATGTTTTCCCGCAGATTTTGGAGTGATAATCGCAGATATAGGATTAGGAATGGTTGTATATTATTTTCCAGCAGATCTAAAAGATTAAACATCAACTTTAGTGCTTTAACCAAAATAAAAATCCCGTTCTGATTTTACTCAAAACGGGATTTTATTATTAATAGACTCCAGGCTATTGACTGAAGACTTTAGACTGAATTAAAGCGCGGCTTTAGCAGCAGCTTCTGCCCTGATAATGTTTAATGCTCCACCAGCTTTAAACCAGTCGATTTGTTGTGCATTATAACTGTGGTTAACCGGGAATGACTCTTCAGTACCATCTGCATGGTGTAACACCAATGTTAATGGTTTATCAGGTGCAAACTCTGTTAAGCCTAAGATGTCGATTTTATCATCCTCCAGGATTTTATCATAATCATCTTTATCTGCGAAAGTTAAGCCCAACATCCCTTGTTTTTTAAGGTTAGTTTCATGAATACGGGCAAAAGATTTTACCAGTACAGCACGAACACCTAAATGACGAGGTTCCATAGCTGCGTGTTCACGAGATGAACCTTCACCATAATTCTCATCACCAACTACGATTGAACCGATACCCGCCGCTTTATAATCACGTTGTGTAGCCGGAACAGGACCGTATTCGCCTGTTAAATTATTTTTAACATTATCGGTCTTATCATTGAAGTAGTTCACTGCTCCAATTAACATGTTGTTAGAGATGTTATCTAAGTGACCACGGAATTTTAACCATGGGCCTGCCATAGAAATATGATCCGTTGTACATTTTCCTTTAGCTTTGATTAAAAGATTCAAACCTTTTAAATCGGTGCCTTCCCAAGGTGTAAATGGATCTAACAGTTGCAAACGGTGAGAAGTTGGAGAAACCAAAACTTCCACAGCAGAACCATCGGCAGCTGGTGCCTGATAACCTGCATCCTCTACCGCGAAACCTTTTGTCGGCAATTCGTCACCTGTAGGTGGGTCTAATTTGATCTGTTCGCCTTTATCATTTATTAACGTATCCGTTAATGGATTAAAGCCTAAATCGCCTGCAATAGCAATTGCAGCAACCATTTCTGGTGAGGCTACAAAAGCGAAAGTATTTGGATTACCATCGGCACGTTTAGCAAAGTTTCTGTTAAACGAATGTACGATTGTATTTTTTTCAGCTTTTTCTGAACCTGTTCTGTCCCACATACCGATACATGGTCCACAGGCATTGGTAAAGATAGTTGCGTTTAAATCTTCAAATGTTTTTAAGAAGCCATCACGGTCTGCGGTATAACGAACCTGCTCAGATCCAGGATTAATACCAAAATCAGCTTTGGTTACCAATCCTTTTTCAATAGCCTGGTTAGCGATAGATGCTGCTCTTGATAAATCTTCATAAGAAGAGTTGGTACAAGAACCAATCAATCCCCATTCTACTTTTAAAGGCCAGCCATTTTTCTCTGCCTCCACTTTCATCTGAGAAACAGGAGTAGCTAAATCTGGTGTAAAAGGACCATTTAGATAAGGCTCTAACTCATCAAGATTAATTTCAATAACCTGATCGAAATAATTTTCAGGATTAGCATAAACTTCGCTGTCTCCAGTTAAATATGCCGCGATTTTGTTTGCCTCATCAGCAACTTCATTTCTGTTTGTAGCACGTAAATAACGCTCCATGCTTTCATCGTAACCAAAGGTTGAAGTTGTTGCGCCAATTTCAGCACCCATGTTACAGATGGTACCTTTACCGGTACAACTCATTGATGTAGCACCATCACCGAAATATTCTACTATTGCACCGGTACCACCTTTTACAGTTAAGATACCAGCCACTTTCAGGATAACGTCTTTAGCAGCAGTCCAGCCATTTAATTTACCTGTTAGTTTAACTCCAATTAACTTTGGAAATTTAAGTTCCCAAGGTAAACCAGCCATTACATCACAAGCATCAGCACCACCAACACCAATAGCAACCATACCTAAACCACCGGCATTCACCGTGTGTGAGTCGGTTCCAATCATCATTCCACCCGGGAATGCATAATTTTCTAAAACGACCTGGTGAATAATACCTGCTCCGGGTTTCCAGAAGCCGATACCATATTTATTTGATACAGATGATAAGAAATCAAAAACTTCAGCACTTTCTGTTCTGGCGTGAGGCAAATCAATTGAAGCACCTTCTTTTGCGGTAATTAAGTGATCGCAGTGAACGGTAGAGGGAACAGCCACTTGTGGACGGCCCGCCTGCATAAATTGCAAAAGCGCCATTTGAGCGGTTGCATCTTGCATCGCAACGCGGTCTGGTGCGAAATCTACATAATCAGTTCCGCGTGAAAATGCTTTTTTAGGATCGCCATCCCAAAGGTGAGCATACAATATTTTTTCTGATAATGTTAAAGGTCTGCCAACAATTTTACGGGCCGCATCAACACGGCTTCCAAAGTTTGCATACACCTTTTTAATCATGTCTATATCAAAAGCCATCGATTTTATTGGTTAAAAGGTAATACTTCTATTCTAATAGCTGCGAATTTACAAAAAAAAAGCACCTCTTCGGGTCATCCTTAGATCATTGTATTATTTGGAAATGTTCTAAATAAAATATGCTCAGGTGGTTATAAGTATTGAAGTTTATATAAATGTTATACTTTTTAGTATAACGTTTGCTAAAATATACTTAATCACGGTATTGATTAATATCCGTAAAAATAATTGTCCGCTAACGAACATAGTTGTTCAATTACGGACGCTTTAAGTTTTAAATAGGAAAGGAATGTGTGTCCAACGCACCTGTAATCAGATTAATTTTATTGGCATAGCAATCGCTAAAAGCTAAAGCGTTGAAAAAGTGAAACCTTTACCCGTAAAATATTTTAAAACCCGTGGTAATGCATATTCCAATCTGTCAAAAGCCTTTAAGCTATCATGAAAAACAATGATGGAGCCGTTCTCGGTATGTTTAATTACATTTTGATAGCATTTTTCAGGAGAAAGTTTAATGTCGAAGTCACCACTGAGTACATCCCACATGACGATGTTCAGTTTGGAGTCTGGCTTTGGGCTTTGGACTAAGGACTGAAGACTCGCAATCTGACTTTTCTTTATTCTTCCGTAAGGTGGTCTGAAAAGGTTGGTTTGGGTAAGTTGCTGGCATTTTAAAGTGTTTTGGAGATAGGTTTCATCATCGGTTTTCCAGCCTTTTAAATGGTTAAAAGTATGGTTTCCGATGGCATGACTGTCCTTTATAACTTTAGCGTAAATTTCAGGATGCTTTACAATATTATCGCCAATGCAAAAAAAAGTAGCTTTTGCATTAAAGGCTTTTAAAGTTTTTAATACAAATTCTGTAACATTGGGTATAGGTCCATCGTCAAAGGTCAAATAAATAACTTTTTCGGTGCGGGATTTATTCCACAACAAAGATGGATAATACCATTTTAGCAGAAGCGGTGATTTGATCAGGTACATTTAATTTCAAAGTTAGTAAATGCCTGTACAGATTTAAATTATTAGAGTTGTTTATATAGATTTGAAAACAAATTATGAAGATGTTTACCCAAACAAAGTTTTTTACCGGTTCTGTATTGTTAGTTGCGCTAGGTTTTGGCCAAACGCTTAAAGCACAGGAAGTCATTACCATACAGCAAGCGGTTGATAATACCTTGAAAAATAATCTTACCATTAAGCAGGCGCAGTTTAATGCTGCAATTACTGATGAAAATTTAACGCAATCTAAATACGCATTGTATCCGACCTTAAGCGCAAGTGTGAGTCCAAATTTAACATTCGGACGTGGTTTGGATCAAACCACTTTTCAGGTGACCAATCAAACATCCTTATATACAAGCGGTAATTTGGGTTCTAATGTTAATTTGTTTCAAGGCTTTTCTAAAATTAATCAGATCAGACAAAATAAATTGTTATTACAAGCTGATCAAACCAATGTAGACAAGATTAAAAATGATTTAATTTTAAGTGTGGTTACGGCCTACCTTCAGGTTTTATATAATGCTGACTTGGAAAGGGCATCAAAAGAACAATTGGATATAGCCAATAAAACTTTAATCAGGGAAAATGCTTTACTTGATGCGGGAAATAAAACACTTGCTGATGTATCTCAGGCTAAATCTCAGGCGGCCACTGCAGAGCTTAATTTAACAAATGCTCAAAATGCGTTGTCAATTTCTTATTTAACGCTGGGGCAGCTTATGGAAATGCAACCCAACCAGCGATTTGTTGTGCAGGCACCATTAATTGATAATGTTAAAGCAGCTTCTTCAGCAGCTAATGCTGAAGAAATTTACAATAATGCCTTGAACATTTTTCCGGATATAAAACTGGCAAATTTACGTTCACTGGCAGCTAAACAAGCAATTGCAGTTGCAAAAGGTGCTTATGCGCCTTCGTTAAGCCTGGGTGCCGGACTTAATACTTCTTATTCGTACCAGTTTGATTATTCCGGAGCATTTCCGCAGTCATCATTTGCAGATCAGATTAATCAACGTTTAGGACAAAGTATTGGGATGAGTTTACAGATTCCTATTTTTAATGGATTTACTGCCCGCTCAAATGTCCGGAGGGCGAAAATAACTTATCAGAATACATTAACTTCAGAGCAGCTTGCAAAGAACAATTTAAATAAGGTAATCTTTCAGGCCACAACGGATTTAAAAGCAGCCGAAAGCCGGTACAGTTCTACACAAAATGCTTTTGATGCTCAAAAAGATGCATTTTATGTAGTTGAGCAACGTTACAATGTTGGCCTGGTAAATTCATTGGATTACAGTACAGCCCAGACGAATAGAAATAAAGCGGAAATAGATTTTATTCAGGCTAAATATGATCTTTTATTCAGAGCCAAAGTGATTGATTATTACTTAGGGAAACAGATAACATTTTAAATAACCACAAAGGAAACACATTAACAATTATGAAACTGAAACATATACTCATTACCATTGGTGTGATCATTGCCATTCTTATCGGATTAAAACTGGCGGGTGTGATTGGCGGAGATAAAACTGAGAAAGTAACTACTGAAAAAGCAAACACAAAAAATGTTGTGGAAACAGTAACCGCAAGTGGTAAAATTCAACCCGAAACCGAAGTTAAACTCAGCTCTGAGGTTTCAGGAGAAGTAGTAGAATTGAAGGTCAAAGAAGGTGATATTGTAAAGGCAGGCCAGCTGCTTTGTAAGGTTCGTCCGGATATCTTACAGTCAGGTTATGAAAGAAGCGTGGCAACATTTAATGCACAAAAAGCAAGTGTAGCGGCTGCACAACAACAGCTGATCCAAAATCAGGCTAACTTTGTTAATGCGGAAGCCACCTATAAACGTAATGTTGAACTGTTTCAGAAAAAGGTAATTTCTGCTTCTGAATTTGATTCGGCCAAAGCAGCATATTTAACCGCTAAAGCAACATTAGCCAGCGCTAAAGAAAGTGTAACCGGTGCCAAGTTTACACTGGAGCAAACTGGTGCAAATGTGAAAGAAGCAGGAGCGAACTTAGCCAGAACAACAATTTATGCACCGGCAGACGGGGTAGTTTCTAAACTTTCCATCGAATTAGGCGACCGTATTTTAGGTACTTCTCAAATGGCCGGTACCGAAATTATGCGCATATCAAATTTATCTTCCATGGAAGTGAATGTGGATGTGAATGAAAATGATATTACCCGCGTTAAAGTGGGTGATAAGGCTGCAATAGAAGTTGACGCATTTTCTGATAAAAAATTCAGGGGAATCGTTACTGAAATTGCCAGTTCATCAACCGCTGTTGGTACGACCACCGGCACTTCTGTAGATCAGGTAACCAACTTTTCAGTTAAAATCAGGATTACTGAGGTTATGGAAGGCAAACAGCAATCTATTTTCCGTCCCGGGATGTCAGCTACAGTAGATATCGAAAGTGCTTCAGTGAATGGTTTAGCCATTCCGATTCAGGCCGTATTTACTGAAAGCGGTAAAAATGCCGATCAAAACCAGGGGAATCAGGAAAGTGCAGATAAACAAAAATCTAAATTAACAGATAAAAAGGTTAAGCAGTTTGTATACACTTACGATGCTAAAACCAAAAAGGTTAAAAAAGCTGAAGTAACCACTGGTATCCAAAACGATCAGTTTATTATTGTTAAATCTGGTCTTAAAGCCGGACAAGAAATTGTAACCGGACCATATTCTGCCATTCAAAATAAATTAAAGGATGGAATGATCGTAGAAAAAACAGCTAAAGACCAATTGTTTAGCAAAGACGGTAAAAAGTAGATGATAATTAATCGCAAGAAATAGTAACTTGCGTTGTTTAAGGTGTAAGGTTTAGGATTTAAGGCAATGGTCTATATCCTAAAGCTTACACCTTTTACCTTAAATCTTTTTTATAGAATGGTACCTAAAATAGCAATGATAGGAGGCGGTAGCTGGGCTACGGCTATTGTGAAAATGCTATCTGATAATTTATCTGAGAAGGAAATTTATTGGTGGATGCGCAATGAAGTGGCGATTGAACACATTAAAAAGTTTAAGCACAATCCTCATTACCTTAGTTCTGTAGAAATTAAATTGCCTGAACATCAGATTTCTTCAGATATTGCCTGTATCATCCAGTCAGCAGATTTTGTCATCTTGAATGTTCCTGCTGCTTTTTTAAAAGAAAGTTTAAAAGGCATTACTCCGGAAGATTTAAAAGGGAAAAAAATTATTTCGGCGATAAAAGGAATCGTACCGGAGGATAACCTGATCATCGGTGAGTTTTTGCACGAAGTTTATCAGGTGCCTTATGAAAATATTTTAGTGGTCAGTGGTCCCTGCCATGCAGAGGAAGTGGCTTTCGAAAAGCTTTCTTACCTGACCATTGCCTGTACGGATGTGGAAAAGGCTGCTACATTTGCGGCATTTTTAAATACCCGTTATATCAAAACCAATGTATCAGATGATATTTTCGGTACCGAATACGCTGCAGTATTAAAAAATATTTATGCGGTGGCCAGCGGTATTTGCCATGGTATTGGTTATGGTGATAATTTCCAGGCCGTATTAATCAGCAATGCCATCCGTGAAATTAAGCGTTTTGTTGATGCAGTGCATCCAATCGACAGAGACATTATGGAATCTGCCTATCTGGGCGATTTACTGGTTACGGCTTACTCTCAGTTCAGTCGTAACCGTACTTTTGGCAATATGGTAGGCAAGGGCTATACCGTTAAATCGGCACAGCTTGAAATGAATATGATTGCGGAGGGCTATTATGCCGTTAAATGTATGCATATTAAAAATCAGTCATATGATGTAGATATGCCAATCAGCAAGGCCGTTCATAATATTTTATACGGTAACCGTTCACCACAGGTGGAGATGAAGTTACTGGCTGAAAAATTAAATTAATCATTTGTTGCGGTGATGGAAAAGATGTACTACACCACGTTTATTGCACCGCTTACCATTCTTTGATGGTATTACCTTCAATTTATTAATCTGGTTTTTAACACTGGAATGGAAATGTAAAATTATTTAACATTTTGGTTGCCTGTAAATTAAAACAAAATTAATCAACGGCTGTTATCATCTGAAATAAATATAAAGGCCATGAAAAAGAAATTTTCAATCGGATTATTAGCGCTTGCATTAGTTGGTGGATTAACCTTCAGTGCTGGTGCACAAGAGAAAAAAACAGAAGTAGGAAAAGCATTAGATCATACCGGTAAAGCTATTGAAAAAGGTGCAAAATCTGTAGGCAATAAAACGGCTGAAGTTGCTGTTAAAGGTGGTTCAAAGGTTGCAGATAAAACCTGGAAAGGTAAGATGGCACCTGATGGTTCTGATGTATACATCAATTCGAAAAACGAAAAGTATTATGTTAATGCTAAAGGTGCAAAAATCTGGTTAAAAGCTAGCCAGATCAAAAACAGACCACAATCTAAAAAATAGGGTCAGGCAAATTTAGCAAGGAAAGCAGCTCAATCATAATGAGCTGCTTTTTTGCTTTATAATTTTAGCGAAAATATACTTTTGATGTAGAAATCGTCATTTGGTACCATTGTTTCCAGAGGTACTGCTACCTGATCTATTAACAACTGCTCTGTTTTGTTTCCATTCATCTTCAGGTTAAGTGCTAACGGCTGGCGATCGCCAAGTTTCAGGTAAAATGTGTGATTGATGTTTTTAGCAAGTGACGTAATTTGAGTAGAAAATAACTGGTTAAATGCATATACCGTGGTTCCACGAGAGAAAGATTGCCTGATGGTAAATTCTATTGACTGCGAAACGCCTTGATTGTCCTTATAATAAAGTTGTATTTGATCTTTACTAAATGCACCAACATTTGCTGCATTTAACAAATCTGAACCATTATCTCCTTTTATAGATAAACTTAAGTAAGATGGTTCTTCGGTAGGGGAGCAGGCACATGCACCTCCGCCCGGATCAATTGTTTTTTTACAAGCAATGCCAACGACAAGCATGACTGCGAGAACGATAAAGATTTTTTTCATCATTGTTTTTTTCTTTAAACGACTGTGTTAGGGATACCGCTACAGTTCAAAGAAAAAATAACAGCAAAAAAAATCCCGATAGGAGTATTGCTATCGGGATTAATGTAAAGGTAATTATCTTAAACGATTGTGCCATACAAATCGAAATCTTCGGCACGGTCTATCTTAACCCGAACGAAACTTCCGTTTGCGGCATAACCTGTTGCAGCATCTATTAAAACTTCATTGTCTACTTCGGGAGAATCAAACTCTGTTCTTCCCACAAAGAAGTCGCCTTCTTTTTTGTCAACCAGTACTTTAAATGTCTGACCAACTTTTTCCTGGTTGATCTCAAATGAAATGCCTTGCTGAATTTCCATAATGTCATCAACACGTTGTTGCTTTACCTCATCAGGTATATTATCAGTCAGCGTATGTGCATGTGTTTTTTCCTCATGCGAATACGTGAAACAACCTAAGCGATCAAATTTAGTTTCTGCCACCCAAGCAGCCATTTCTTCAAAATCATGCTGTGTTTCGCCGGGATAACCACAAATCAATGTTGTACGCATGGCTATATTCGGCACCTTATCTCTGATCTGGTTTACCAGGTCGATGGTTTTCTGTTTCGTGGTCCCACGGCGCATGGATTTTAACATGTTATCCGTAATGTGCTGCAACGGCATGTCAAGGTAATTACAAATGTTATCACGCTCATTCATGGCATCTAAAATTTCCATTGGGAAACCACTCGGATAGGCATATTGCAAACGGATCCATTCAATTCCGGGAACGTCAGAAAGGCGGCGCATCAGTTCATCTAATTTACGAACGCCATATAAATCAAGCCCATAATAGGTGAGGTCCTGCGCAATTAAAATTAACTCTTTTGTGCCATTTTTGGCCAGGATTTTGGCTTCGTTAACCAATTCTTCCATGGGTTTACTCATGTGCTTTCCGCGCATCAGCGGGATGGCACAAAATGAACACGGACGGTTACAGCCTTCGGCAATTTTAAAATAGGCGAAATGAGAAGGGGTGGTAAGCAAACGTTCACCAATCAGTTCATGTTTGTAATTCGCTCCTAGTTCATGTAAGATATTTTGCAAATCATTGGTGCCGAAAAAGGCATCAACATTGGTGATTTCTGATTCCAGTTCGGGTTTGTAACGCTCAGATAAACATCCTGTAACTACAACCTTTCCTATCTTGCCAGCTTCTTTCAGCTCGCTGAACTGCAGAATGGTATCAATTGATTCCTGTTTGGCATTATCTATAAATCCACAGGTATTAATGACTACGATATCATCTTTTCCCATTTTGTCAGATTCGTGCACCACATTTAAATTGTTTCCACGCAGCTGTCCCATCAATACTTCCGAATCGTAAATATTTTTAGAGCAACCCAAAGTAATCACATTGATTTTAGGTTGTTTTATGGCAGATTTACTTTTTATAATTTTGGTATTCATATTATTGTTTATTACGTCTTACCTACGGTTTGATGTCACAGATTTGACGATTCCACAGATCGGATGTGGTATTTAAGAGATTAAACCGATATCCTTTTAACTTCGCAACTTATGTTTCCAAAGTTAATCAATAATCCAGTTTTAATTTTACTTGCCTTTAAATAGGAAATAACCTGGTGCTGGAATAATTTTGGTTGAAATCCTGTTATGGATTTAAGCTCTACTATCACTTTGTTTTCAACTACTAAATCACATCGAAATTTACCAATCATCTGATTTTCAAATATGACTACAAATTCCTTTTCAACTTCAAAACTGAGCCCGGCTTGGCGAAGTTTTATTTTAAGTGCATTTGCATAGATTCTCTCTAAAAAGCCTGGTCCTAATTGAGTATGAACTTCATAACAACAGCCAATTATAATTCTTGTAAGTTCATGATTTTCATATGCTTCCATTATTGAAATTACATAAAATCGGTGTAATCATGTAATCTATGGAATCAACCACGAAGTGAAAAATATTTGTACTCAACAGATTGCGTTATTTAAACAAGCTATTCACAAACTCTTTTTTATCAAAAAGCTGTAAATCTCCTATTTTTTCACCCACACCAATGTATTTAACGGGTATTTTAAACTGATCAGAAATACCAATTACCACGCCGCCTTTAGCCGTTCCGTCTAGTTTTGTAATGGCTAATGCATTTACATCAGTAGCTTCTGTAAACTGCTTGCATTGCTCAAAAGCATTTTGTCCGGTAGAGGCATCCAGCACCAATAAAATCTCATGTGGGGCATTAGGTACCACTTTTTGCATCACCTGCTTAATTTTACCCAATTCATTCATCAAGCCAACTTTATTGTGTAAACGGCCGGCTGTATCGATAATTACGACATCTTCACCAGCAGCTACGGCTGATTGCAGCGTGTCAAAAGCAACAGAAGCAGGATCAGAGCCCATGGCTTGCGCCACTACCCGAACACCTACACGTTCGCCCCAGAGTTTAATCTGATCTACAGCTGCCGCCCTAAAAGTATCAGCGGCACCTAAAACAACTTTTAAGCCCGATTCTTTCAGTTTATGCGCCAGCTTACCAATCGTTGTGGTTTTTCCCACGCCATTTACACCCACGACCATAATGACATAAGGCTTATGGTCGCCATATTCAAACTGGCGGAAATCATTGCTGTTGTTTTCTGATAAAAGCAATTGGATTTCATCGCGAAGGATGTAATTCAATTCAGAAGTATTGAGGTATTTATCTTTTGATACACGGCCCTCAATACGTGAAATAATCTTTAAAGTGGTTTTTACGCCCACATCAGAAGTGACTAAAACTTCCTCCAAGTTATCCAGTACTTCATCATCAACAGTAGATTTACCGGCAACAGCTTTGGTAATTTTATTAAAGAAACCATCTTTTGTTTTCTCTAAACCCTTCTCTAAAGCTTCCTGAGCTTCAGGCGCAGCCTCTTTCTTCTTGAAAAAATCAAATAAGCCCATATCTAAATTTTATATAACAAAAAAAGCCCTTCCGGTTAAAACGGAACGGCCTTTAATATGTTCAATATTAAAATACTAACCTTATTTAGATGCAACAGCATCTTTTACGTGGTCGTTATGAACGATAAGTTCTTTAAATGAATAAGCACCTGTTTTTGGTGATTTAACCATTGTAATTACTTTCGAATATTCTTTACCTGTACCTGTTTTAAGGGTTGCAACTACTTTCTTTGCCATGTTTTTATAATTTTAATGATCGAATTATAGAATGTTGAAATGAAAGAATTTTAACTCAATCATTGAATCAATCTATCATCCAATTATTTTATCTCTTTATGTACGGTTACTTTTCTCAATACCGGATTGAATTTTTTCAATTCTAAACGCTCGGTCGTGTTTTTACGGTTTTTGGTAGAAATATATCTAGACATACCTGGCATGCCACTTTCTTTATGTTCAGTACATTCTAAAATAACCTGAACTCTGTTACCTTTTTTTGCCATTATAATATAAATTTAAACTGTTAATCTCAACAGTTAATGTTTTTACAAAAATCCTTTTTTAACGAAACGGTTAATGGCTTCGCTGATACCCACTTTATTAATGGTTTTGATCGCTGAAGTTGAAACTTTCAACGTAATCCAACGGTTTTCTTCAGGAATATAAAATTTCTGAAGTTGAAGGTTCGGGTAAAATTTGCGTTTGGTTTTAACGTTTGAGTGAGAAACGTTGTTACCTACCATTGCTTTTTTTCCTGTTAAATCACAAACTCTTGACATGACTTGTAAATATAGTTGTTAATATCGTCCGCTTAATTTTTTTAAGAGTGTGCAAATATCTGAATAATAAATGAAAAGCGCAAGAGAGCCTGTAAATATTTTCATATATTTTTTAAATATGGTGCAGGATTCATTTTAATCATCTTTGAATATTTCTCCTTATCATTATTTAATTAAATTAGCCGATACTAATCCAAAACATATAATTGAGCAATGCAAATTACATCTTTTAAGCAATACGAGGAAGATTTCAAAAAAAGCGTAGAAAATCCGGAACAGTTCTGGGGGGAGGTTGCGCAGAATTTTCAATGGCGTAAACCTTGGTTTAAGGTATTATCATGGAATTTTGAAGCACCTGAAATCAAATGGTTTGAAGGTGCAAAACTGAATATTACCGAAAATTGTCTGGATCGCCACCTGGAAAAAAGCGGTGATCAACCTGCCATCATCTGGGAACCCAATAATCCTGAAGAAGAAAGCGTTACGCTTACCTATAAAATGCTGCATGAACGTGTTTGCCGCTTTGCCAATGTATTAAAACGCAATGGTGCAAAAAAAGGCGACCGCATTTGTATCTATATGCCAATGGTTCCGGAACTGGCGATCGCTGTTTTGGCTTGTGCCAGAATCGGTGCCGTTCACTCCGTCATTTTTGGCGGTTTTTCTGCTAAATCAATCGCCGATCGTATTAATGATTCGCAATGTAAAGTGGTGATCACAGCAGATGGTGCCTATCGCGGAAGTAAACAGATTCCTTTAAAAGATGTAATTGATGATGCACTGATTGGGTGTCCAACGGTAGAAAAATGTATTGTGCTGACACATGTGCGTACGCCTGTTTCCATGTTAAAAGGTCGTGATGTATGGTGGGAAGATGAAGTGAAGCATGTTAATGATATTTGTGAAGCGGAAGAGATGGATGCAGAAGACATGCTTTTCATTCTTTATACATCCGGTTCAACCGGAAAACCAAAAGGTGTTGTGCATACCTGTGGCGGCTACATGGTTTATGCCGGTTATACATTTGCCAACGTCTTCAATTACCAGCCGGGGGAAGTTTATTTCTGTACGGCAGATATTGGCTGGATTACGGGTCACTCTTACATTGTTTACGGTCCGCTGTCTCAAGGTGCAACTTCAGTATTATTTGAAGGCATCCCTACTTATCCAACCCCATCTCGTTTTTGGGATGTTGTAGAAAAACACAAAGTAAATACTTTATATACGGCGCCAACAGCAATTCGGTCTTTAATGAGTTATGGTGATGAACCACTTGAAGGGAAAGACCTGAGCAGCATCCGCGTTTTAGGATCGGTAGGAGAACCTATTAACGAAGAAGCCTGGCACTGGTTCGATGAAAAAATAGGAAAGGGTAAAGCGCCTATTGTTGATACCTGGTGGCAAACAGAAACCGGAGGGATCATGATTTCGCCCATCGCTACAGTAACACCTACCAAACCTAGTTTTGCAACCTTGCCTTTGCCTGGCATTCAGCCTATTCTGGTTGATGAAAACGGGCAGGAAATTGTTGGGAATGGTGTAATGGGGAATCTGTGTATTAAATTTCCATGGCCTGGAATGCTGCGAACTACTTATGGAGACCATGAGCGGTGTAAACAGACTTATTTTTCTACTTATCCAAATTTATATTTTACAGGAGACGGGTGCTTACGCGATGAGGATGGTTATTACAGAATTACCGGGCGTGTAGATGATGTTTTAAATGTTTCAGGGCATCGGATCGGGACTGCTGAAGTGGAGAATGCCATCAATATGCATGCTGGAGTAGTGGAAAGTGCTGTTGTAGGTTATCCACACGATGTCAAGGGGCAAGGCATTTATGCCTTCGTGATTAACCCTGAAATGCATGGTGAAGCTGAACTGACTAAAAAAGATATCCTTCAAACCGTAACACGTGTTATTGGTGCAATTGCTAAGCCCGATAAAATTCTTTTTGTTTCAGGCTTGCCTAAAACACGTTCCGGTAAAATTATGCGGAGAATATTAAGGAAAGTAGCAGAGGGTGATACTTCAAATTTGGGTGATACCTCGACATTGTTGGATCCGGCTGTGGTAGATGAAATTATTGAAGCGGCTAAAGATTTGAAGTAGTGTAAATTGATTTAAACAAAAATGCTCCCGATTTCCGGGAGCATTTTTGTTTAGTAACCTGGATTTTGAACAATATTTTTGTTGGCATCAATTTCAATTTGCGGAATTGGGAATACCAGTTGATTTGCATTCCATGGAATAGATCCGATATTGGTTTGCGTTCGCTTAGCATCATGAAGCGCAAAGCCCTCAAAAGCAAGTTCAAGTTTTCTTTCGGTCAGGATATCCGTTAAAGTTGCTGTGGTTGTAGTTAATCCAGCCCTATTTCTAATCACGTCCAAATCCTGTAGAGGAGTTTGTCCACCAATTGGTGTGGCAGGGGCCAAACGTACATTACATTCAGCTCTAATCAGGTACATTTCAGCCAATCTAATAATTGGAACATTTCCATATTGGTTGCCGAACTTAGAAGTGAACATATCTCCATCATCATAAAAGGCATTAATTCGATCATCATCCGTGCTGTAAGTACGTTCAATCCAATTTTTCGAAATCACAGCATCTCCACGCCCACCATAGGTTGATGAGGCATAAAATTCATTATAAGCGTTAAAGCCTGTTAAGGTTCTCACTTGAATTGCAAAGACATCTTCTTTTGTATTGTCTGCTGGTTGACCTGAATTTCCTGGTTCGGGCATTTTAGGGAATGCTGCAATAAAAGTATTTATTAAGTTATAATTGCCAGATGTAATCACACGATTGGCTGCTGCTCCAGCTGCTGCATAGTTTCCCATTTGCAGGTAGATTCGGGCCAGCATGCCTGCCGCTGCGAATTTTGTAGCAAAGAAACCATTAGTTGCTGGTAACTTAGCCTCTGCATCGGTTAAATCAGCAATAGCTTGCGTGTATACAGCGGCAACATTTGCTCTGCTAACATAACTTCCATCAGTAATATTTATAGTAGGACTTAGTACTATAGGTACCCCTGGGTTGGTTGATGGCGATCCATCATTATATGCCTTACCAAACAGTCTTACCAAGTCAAAATAAACTGAGCCTCTGATAAATTTGGCTTCGCCTTCAACTTTATTTTTTTTCGTGGCATCTACTTTATCAATCGCTGCCAGTACATTATTGGCATCATTAATTGCGGTATAACTATCCGCCCAAATATTATTTACAAAGGTATTGGTTTTTAATAGCGATTTATTGATGGTTTGAGTAAGTTCGGCATAAGTTCCATACCATTCAATGGCATCGGTATTTGCTAAGAAATCGGCCATTAAAAATGGTCTGCCACCATAAAGATTTCTGCTTCCAAGTGCCGAATAAGAACCTACCAGCGCAGCCTCAACATCTTTTGAAGTGCGTAATGCATTGCTCTGTTCAATGGTATTTACCGGAGAAATTTCAAGTGCTTTTTTACATGATGAGGCTACAGAAAGTACCGCAGATGCAAAAAGCAAAGTATATTTATATGTATTTTTCATGTTGATTCGTCTGTAAATTATAAACCTATGTTTATGCCAAGTGAAATTACCCGCGGCTGTGGGGCAGAATAAAAATCTACACCCTGGTTAATGTTTGTAGATTGATAATCTGCATTAACCTCCGGGTCCCAGCCTTTGTAACCCGTAATCGTTGCCAGGTTTTGGGCTGTGGCATAAAGTCTCAGTTTACTAAGTTTAATCTTCGTTAAAACTGATGCAGGAAAAGTATAGCCTAGGGTTAAGGTTTTTAGGCGGACATAATTGCCATCTGATATATATCTGGTTGAGAATCCTACTCCGTTTCCATAACCTAACCTGGGTTCAGGAACGGAAGTGATATCACCTGGCTTATTCCAGTATTGCATCTGATCAACCGTCTGGTTATCGTATCCGTTTGAACCATTTGCACTCATGTACTGCCCACCGGCATTAAATATTTTATTGCCAGATACGCCTTGAAAAAACACAGTTAAATCAAAGTTCTGATAAGAAAATGTATTGTTTAAACCAAAGGTATATTTAGGGTTTGGGTTGCCGGCAAATATTCTTGCGGCCTCATTAATGTTAGTGGTTGTGCCTCTGTTAATGTTTCCTGTGCTTGGGTCTACGGTATTTAAGTAATACAGGGCATCGCCATTGGCTGGATTGACACGGGCATATTCTGGTAAATAAAATACACCAATGGGCTGTCCTTCCACCGCGGCATTGATTTCATTCGAGTTTAGGATTTGTCCACCCAGATTCGTGATTTTGTTATTATTGATGGCACCTGTAATGGCCGTAGACCATTTAAAGTCACCAACAAAATTTTCAGTATTGATACCCAGTTCAAAGCCATTATTTTTCAAGGCACCCAAGTTTTGTGTCTTAATACCAAAACCCGTAGTTTGGGGAATTCGCACATCCAGCAATAAATCTGTGGTGTTTTTCTGATAGAAATCAAAGGTGCCCGTAATCCTGTTTTTTAATAAGCCAAAATCAAATCCAAGATCCAGTTGTTTTGTTTTTTCCCAGGTTAGGTCTGGATTGGCAATTTGTGATGGGATCTGACCAGCTATGCCTCCATAAGCACCCGTTCCGGCAAATAGGCCTCTTGCTGAATAGTTACCAATTTCTGCATTACCGGTAAGACCATAACTTGCTCTAATTTTCAATAAGCTAACTGTTTCACTATTTTTCAGAAAATCTTCTTCTGAAGCAATCCATGCCACCGATCCTGCAGGAAAATATCCATATCTGTGGTTTGCGCCAAAACGGGATGAACCATCTGCTCTAACACTAAGGCCAACTAAATAACGGTTATTGTATTTGTAATTGGCTCTGAAAAAATAGGAAAGAAAACTAAAGGCACTTTCATTGCTCAGGGCAACTACCTTCGTTGCCGCAGAGCCTAACTTAATATAGGCATCACTCGGGAAATCCTGGCCCTCAATGCTGCTAAATTTGGTAGTAGATTTTTGATAACTTGTTCCTAAAATAGCATCAAAAGTACTTTTGCCTGCCGTGGTATTGTAGCTAAAAAAATTGTTTGTGTTGGCATTGATTACGAATGTGGAGATATTTTGTCCATCGCCATTGGAAGTGCCTGTATTTCTAAATGTTAGTGAACCATAATAACTTTCTTCATTCTGGTTTAAATTGTCAATAGAAAAATCTGTGCTGAATTTTAATCCTTTGGCAATGTTAACATTGGCGAATGCTTTCCCTATGGTGCGGTATACAGTTGCTTTGTATGCAGCATTTTCGATGCTAATAAATGGATTATAATAAACAGGATAATTTGTTGCAGCTCCAGGTAAAGTTCCGCTGATTAAGCCAGATCTTGGATCGATAAATGGCGTAATGGGAGATAAGGCCACTGATTGTAATGGACTAGAAAAAGCATTATCATTGGATAGACGGTTATTTATACTATTGGAAAAATTCAAATTTATACCAACCTCCAGAAAATCTGTTGCCTTATTGGTCAGGTTTAATCTTCCGCTGTAGCGCTTATAGCTATTACCCACTAAAATACCATTTTGATCGAGTGCCTGTCCACCAATGTAAAATTTTGTTTTTTCGTTGCCGCCAGTAAAGTTTAAATCATACTGTTGTGTTACAGGATTATCCTGATAAGATTCTCTTTCCCAGTTCGTATTCACTTTATAGGTTTGATAATCATTGTTTCCTGCCGAATAACGATTTAGTCTGCCTTCGACAATGGAACTATAATCATCAAGTGCTTCCTGCAATGTGGTATAATCTCCATTTAAGAAATCCTGATTAGCAGCACCTTGTCCGGCTCTTCTGATGAGTTGAACATACTGTTCGGCATTCAGAAATTCTCTATGATTTGAGGGTGTACTTATTCCGCCGAGCGCATTAAACTGGATTAATGTTTTACCTGTCTTACCTTGTTTAGTGGTAATTAGCACAACACCGTTTGATGCCCTGGCACCATAAATGGCAGATGCTGACGCATCTTTTAGCACTTCGATAGATTCTATATCATTGGTGTTCAAATCTGCGAGTGCACTTGTAGGAGATGACGTTGCTGAGAAATTTCCTGAAGTAATGGGGATTCCATCTACAATATAAAGCGGTTCGCTACCTGCAGTAACAGAAGCGGCACCACGAACCCTAACCGTAATGCCCTGGCCGAGTTTTCCGTTTTGTGCAGATATTTGCACACCGGCAGCCTTACCTTGCAAAGCTTGTTCAAAACTGGTTACAGGTAAGTTCTCCAGATCTTTTGATTTTACAGAAGCAACCGATCCGGATACATCCCGTTTATTCTGCGTACCATACCCCACCACTACAACATCAGAAAGTGTAGTGTTTTCTTCTTTAAGACTGGCATTAACTGTTGTTCCGTTAATGGGCAGTTCTAAAGTGGTATAGCCGATAAAACTAAAAACAAGTGTTTTTGCATTGTCGGGAACATTTAATTTATAATTTCCGGTGGCATCACTTTGCGTGATGTTGGATGGTGAGCCTTTTACAAAGACACTCACACCTGGTATAGGACCAGAGGAGCCAGATGTAACTTTACCGCTAATCATTTTGCTTTGTGCGAAAGCAAATGAAATTAACCCGAAAGTTAAAACCATGCTAAGTAGTAGTTTTTTCATTAATTGTTTAGTTTTGTTTAGTGTAATTGAATGATTTAGGGGATGACAATGAAATTTAAGTAAAAAATAGTCAGAAAAATATCCAGATGTAAATTTTAACACTTTTCTAAGTGTGATCTTGTTTTTAAATTTAATTTATGCGGAACGAGATTGATATTTCTCGGTTATTTATTGTTTTTTGAGTGATTTTTCCGGAATTAGTTTCTTTTTGAAGAGAATGAAAGCGAATGTTTTAAAAATGAAACTTTTAATAAGCTTTATATGCTTAATCTAGTGTAAGATCAACTGATTCTTAGTGAGCATAATGAATCCTTGCAAAGTATTAATGTCATTCAATCAAACAATAAAATTATGGGCAAGTGCTTATTACTATTCATAGTTTTGGTAGATAAGCAACAGTTTTAAATGCGTATGATGAACGAACAGATTAAAAGATTTTCAGAAAATCCAATTCTTTCACCAATGGATTTGGTTCCGAGCAGGCCTGGTTTGGAAATAGCCTGTTTGTTAAATCCTGGCGTATTTAGATTTCAGGGAAAAGTCTGGATGATCATCAGGGTGGCAGAGCGGCCCAAGCAAGAACCTGGTATCATTTCTTTTCCTGTACTGAAAGATGGAGGAATGGAAATAATATCGATAGAAGAAAATGATCCTGAACTGATAGCAGACGACCCAAGAGTCATCCGTTATAAAGGAATGGATTATTTAACCACACTTTCGCACCTCCGTTTGGTTTGCAGTGAAGATGGTGTTCATTTCTATCAGCCTGAAGGATTCCCGTTATTACTGGGGGAGGGCAAAAATGAAACCTTTGGAATAGAAGACTGCCGGGTTGCTCAAATTGACGATACTTATTACCTTACCTATACCGCGGTATCTGTACATGGAGTAGGTGTGGGGCTTCGTACCACCAAAAATTGGAAGACCTTTGAAAAGCACGGTATGATCATTTCTCCGCATAATAAAGATTGCGCCATTTTTGAAGAAAAAATTAACGGAAAGTTTTATGCGCTTCACCGTCCGAGTAGTGTTGATTTAGGAGGGAATTATATCTGGCTGGCAGAATCGCCTGACGGAATCCACTGGGGAAACCATCAATGCATCATCAAAACAAGAAAGCATCAATGGGATAGCAAACGTGTAGGAGCAGGGGCAGCTCCAATCAGAACCGCACAAGGTTGGCTTGAAATTTATCATGGTGCAAATGAAAAACACCAATACTGTTTAGGGGCTTTTTTAATGGATTTGGCAGATCCGTCAAAAGTATTGGCCCAAACGGAATACCCGATTATGGTACCAACAACTGATTATGAAATAAATGGTTTCTTTGGGGAGGTGGTGTTTACCAACGGTCATCTGGTAAATGGTGATGAATTAACCCTGTATTATGGTGCGGCCGATGAATTTGTTTGCGGGGCAAAGTTTTCGATTCAAGAAATTTTAGGGGCATTGAAATGGCTGTAATTTATTAGCATGCAGATGGAGACTGATGAGATGTTGGGGATATTTTATTAAAGCGGATTACAAATCCACAGATCAATAATCTCGAAAATATTTCCAGACCAACAGCTATAAAAAAAGCGATTTCTGTTTCCAGAAATCGCTTTTTACTTTATTCTTTAAGCTTTTGCTTTAGTCTTACTTAGTATCCGAAAATCTGCTCCAATGTTAATTTAGTAACCGGACCAAATTTGGCTAAATCAGTCATGTTAATTTTTTTCTCAGAAGCAACAACGCAATAGTTGTAAGGCTTTGCAGATAAATTATCATGATGGAAAGTGTTTACATCCGAAAAACTTAATGGTTTAAGGTTGGCATATTCATCTATTCTGGAATCATGATCAAATCCTAACTTTTTATCTGAAAAATAACTGGCGATAATGCCATCTTTTGTAATCCTGGAAGTTTCAATACTGTTCAATGAATTGGCTTTGGAAAGATTGAAAGACTTATCTGATTCTGGTAAAGTAGTAAGCAATTCATTCATGCCCGCAACGGCTTCATTCATTTTATCAGCCTGGGTACCTACATAAGCCACTACTGCATTTTCTTTATCCTTACTGTTTGGAGAAGAATAAACCGCAAATGTAGAGTAAGCCAAGGCTTTTGATTCGCGGATAGTCTGGAATACGATAGAGCCCATGCCACCACCGAAATAGTTGTTAAATAAACTAATTTTGGCTGCATTTAAAGGATCATATAAACCGCCATTTCTTACCCAGCGGATTTCAGCCTGCACCATGTCATAATCTGCGAAATATACTTTGTTAGAATCTGTTTTGGTGTAAACAAATTTCTTCAATGGTGCTGCCGGTGTAAACTCTTTGGCTAACGGATGTACCTTTACAATATCTGCAGAAAAAGCAGCTAAGGTTTTAGGCCCGTAATAAGTAATGGTATGTTGGTAATTGCTTAGATTGTGCAGCAGATAAATTAAATCAGATGATTTCATGTTTTTAATTTCATCGTTGCTAAGGCCATAATTAAATGGGTTATCAGTACCATATTGTGCATAACTCATCAAGCCGCTTAAAATTGACGACTTGTTTAATTTTGTGTTTTCCCTTAATTTTAAAATCCTCCCTTTAAGATCTTCCAGTGCTTTTTCATTTGGCTTACAGTTTGCCAATACATCTTCTAACAAAGCCGTTGCTTTATCAAAGTTTTCCTGCAAACCAGAAAGGCTGACAGTGGTTACATCGGTGCCAACATTGATGTTATAGTTACAGGCAAGGTTATAAAAAGCTTTACTGATATCTTCAGCAGAATATTTATCTGTGCTTAAGAAAGCCAGGTATTGCGATGCATAGGGAAGCAGTTTATAGTTATAAGAACCCATCTCAAAACGATAATTCATGCGGAAGATTTCATTTTCTGTGTTTTGAACAGTAATTACATCCGCAATGCCGGCTTTACCAAAATTAAGGTCTTTGGTGTAATCTAAAAATTTAGGGGCAATTGGTTTTACCGGTGCATCAATGATACTTTTGGTAAATGGTGAAACTTCATTCGAATTGGTTTTAACTGCAGTTATGGCAGGTTTTTCTACCTTTAAAATGCTCTTATCTTCACCTTTGTGTTTCAGAACAGAAACATAATTATTGATAAAGAATTTGTTGGCAAAATCTACAATTTCCTTTTTAGTTACTTTACCCATTGCATCTGTTGAGGCCAGCATTTTATCCCATTCGGTTCCCCGGTTTTGGATAAAGGCAGTCATGGTATAATCTGCCCGTACATCATTGTTCTCAAATGCCTGTAATTCCGATAGTTTAGCGTTGGCTACAGTAGCTTTGATCAGTCCCTCATCAAACTCGCCTTTTTTAAGTAATTCAACCTGTTCAAGTAATAGTTTCTGCGCTTCTTCTAAACTTTGTCCGGCTTTAGGTGAACCTGACAAAACGAAAACGCCATAATCTTTCATCTGGTTATAACCTGCACTGGCACGTAGCATTTTCTGTTGTTTATTGATGTTGATGTCCATTAAACCAGCTTTGCCGTTAGATAAGATATTACCGATTAAATCCAGCAATAAACTCTGATGGGTATTTTGGGCAAAACCACGGTAAGCTACATATAAATTTTCTGCGCTTGGGCCATAAATATCAACTTTTTGCACCTGTGTAAGTGGTTTTTCAGCAGCAGGGTTGTAAAGTGCAAATGGCTTTGGAACCATGTAGGAGAAATCTTTGTCAACCTTCTTAATTATGTCGTCATAATTAATATCACCAGACATAATCAGGGCCATGTTATTAGGCACATAATATTTATTGTAATATTTTCTGATTTCTACTAATGAAGGATTTTTAAGGTGCTCTATGGTACCAATGGTGGTTTGCTGGCCATAATTATGTGTTGGAAATAAAGCATTAAGCATTTTTTCATACATTTTACGTCCGTCATTATCCATTCCGATATTTTTCTCTTCATAAACAGCCTCCAGTTCCGTATGGAAAATACGAAAAACCGGTGAACGGAAACGTTCGGCCTGAACAGCTAAAAATTTATCGATTGCGTTAGATGGAAAATCTTCTTCATAAACAGTTTCCTCTACCGAAGTATGGGCATTGGTTGAACCGCTTCCAATTGATTTCATCATTTTATCATATTCATTCGCGATAGAATAATTGGACGCCTCTCCTGAAATCTTATCAATTTCTTTATAAATTTCTTTACGTTTTGCCGGATCTGTAGTTTTAATATAGGTTTCGTAAAGTGCCTCAATTTTATCCAGAAGTGGTTTTTCTTTGGCGTAATTTAAAGTTCCGAATTTATCCGTTCCTTTAAATAATAAATGCTCCAGGTAATGTGCAAGGCCGGTATTGGTGCGTGGGTCGGTATTACTGCCCGCCCTGACAGCCATTTTATAAACAATATTTGGTTCTTTATTATTTTGAGATAAAATAACGGTCAGGCCATTCTTTAAAGTATAAAAACGCGTCTTGGTGGGATCGTTTGTTACATATTTATAACTGTAGCCACCAGATGACCCTGTTTTCCATTGATAGGTATTTTGTGCCTGGGCAATTGTACCTGTAATCAGAAAACAAGCTAAAGTAAATAGTTTGATTTTCATTGAATTGTTTTTTTGGTTTATAAAATAAATGCCTGTTCAATTAGTATAAACAGCGCACTCATTTTTACCCAAATATATATGCTTTCTTTTGTTGAATGAAATGCTTTTTGTAAATCTCAAACAAAATTGCAGGAATTAATGAAAATAGTATATTAAATTGCCATTAATTGTGGCCTGAATTTAATAATCCGTATTTTTACCGGTATGACAAAGCAAAGTTCTAAACCCAATATTTTAGTAGTTAATGATGACGGGATTACAGCTACCGGGATCAAAAACCTGATGGAAGTAATGCAGGAAATTGGCCATGTGGTGGTGGTTGCACCTGATAGTCCGCAAAGCGGAATGGGGCATGCCATTACGATAGGAAAGCCCATTCGCTTTGATAAAGTAAGCATTTATGAAGGAGTAGAAATGTATAAATGCAGTGGTACACCTGTAGACTGTGTGAAGATTGCCGTGAATAAGATATTCAAAGGTAAAAAACCCGATTTATGTGTTTCAGGAATTAACCACGGCTTAAACAATTCAATCAATGTACTTTATTCCGGTACCATGTCTGCCGCCGTAGAAGGCGCCATTGAAAAAATTCCGTCTATTGGTTTTTCCATGGATGATTTTGCCGCTGATGCTGATTTTAGTCATACCAAAAAGTATATTAAAAATATTTGCGAACAGGTTTTAGCCAATGGTTTACCTGAAGGCACCTTGTTAAATGTTAATTTCCCAAAGGGTGCAGATTTAAAAGGAATTAAGATCTGCAGACAGGCCAATGCGAAATGGATGGAAGAATTTGACGAAAGAACCGATCCATACAACCGTCCTTATTATTGGCTTACCGGTGTTTTTGAAAATTTTGATCATGGTGAAGATACCGATGTATGGGCTTTGGAACATGGCTATGTTTCCATAGTTCCGGTGCAGTTTGATTTAACTGCTCATCACGCCATTCAAACCCTAAGCAGCTGGGATTTTGGGATGGTGAATAAAGCGAAATCTGGTCAGACCACTCAGGTTTCATCGCCTGATGGCATTAACTTAGGCTGATTGATTAAACATGAATGATAAGTTTAGGAAAGTGAATGATTCAGTTTGGATTGGACTGGGCCTGGGTTTAATCATTCCGGCAATTTTATGCGGATTAGCCTGGTACATTATTCATCATGTGGCCGTATTGGCGAAAGCTGATTTACTGTATATTGGAAGTATTGCTGTCAATGCTTATGTGATGCAATATTTTTTCAGATACCATAAACTTAACATTGGAAGAGGAATTTTAGCCGCTACATTTTTGTGCGCTTTTATTTTTTTTACGTATAAAGTTTTTTGAAAAAACTGGCGTCATTGCGAACTGAAGAAGGGGCGTGTGAGTTGGGGTGAAGCAATCCTTCCAGAACAAAAAAAGGATTAACGAATACAATAACAATATCAAAGATGGCTTCGTCATGCCTCCCCGCAATGACGATTTTGTGCTAAAAT
Organism: Pedobacter sp. MR22-3; assembly: GCF_026240075.1. Taxonomy (NCBI): domain Bacteria; kingdom Pseudomonadati; phylum Bacteroidota; class Sphingobacteriia; order Sphingobacteriales; family Sphingobacteriaceae; genus Pedobacter; species Pedobacter sp. MR22-3. The sequence continues at coordinate 462,104 of NZ_JAPIVF010000002.1, forward strand.
AAAAATTATGAAATATTACCTCGTAGCAGGAGAAGCATCCGGCGATTTACATGGAGCAAACCTGATGAAGGCTTTAAAGGCAGAGGATAGCGATGCTGTTTTCCGGTATTTTGGAGGTGATAAAATGCAGGGAGAAGGTGGCGAATTGGTTAAACATTATGCCGATATGGCCTTTATGGGATTTACGGAAGTGGTGTTGAATTTGCGCACGATTTTTAAAAACCTCAAAGCCTGCAAAGATGACCTGCTGAAATGGAAACCCGATGTTTTGATTTTGATAGATTTCCCGGGGTTTAACCTTAAAATAGCCGATTTTGCAAAAGCCAATGGCCTCAAGGTTTGTTATTATATTTCACCTAAAGTATGGGCCTGGAATCAGAAGCGGGTATTGAAAATCAAAAAAATAGTCGATCATCTGTTTTGCATCCTGCCATTTGAGGTCGATTTTTATCGTGAATGGGGGATGGAGGTAGATTATGTCGGTAATCCACTGTTGGATGAAATTGCACAGTTCAGCCCCGATGTAAATTTCAGCACGAAGAATAATTTAGGGGATAAAATAATTGCCCTGTTGCCGGGAAGCCGGAAACAAGAGATTGAATGGCTTTTGCCGGTAATGTTAAGTGTAACCGAAAATTATCCCGAATATACTTTTGCTATTGCTGCGGCACCTACTTTTTCTGAAGACTACTACCATCAGTTTACCGGGACCAAAAAAGTCCGGCTACTTTTCAACAATACCTATAACCTGTTGAACGTTGCACATGCTGCTATTGTCGCTTCGGGGACCGCTACACTGGAAACCGCCTTGTTTAAAGTGCCGCAAGTGGTGGTTTATAGAGGTGGCGCCATATCCATTGCCATAGCCAGGATGCTGGTGAAAATTAAATTCATCTCACTCGTTAACCTGATTGTAAACAAGAAAATTGTTACGGAGTTGATTCAGGAAGACTGCAATTCACAAAAGTTGAACCAGGAACTTTTCCAAATCCTGGATGGCGAAGGCCGAAAAGACGTACTGCGCGATTATGAGGCGTTGATGAAACTCATGGGGACGCCCGGGGCATCTTCAAAAACAGCACAATTGATTTATTCCTACCTCAAGTAAGGTCACATTTGAATCAGAGAGAAGCAACCTGATCTGCGAAATCATCTAAAATCAGCGGGAACATTAATATTAAACTTAACGCCTGTTTCTCCCGCAGATTAAATTGATTTCCGTAGCAATTATGATCTTAACCTGATCTGCGAAATCAGCGAACATCATCGGGAACATTAATAGGAAACTAAACGCCTGTTTCTCCCGCAGATTAAAGTAATTTCCGCCGATTTAATAATCTTGACCTGATCTGCGAAATCGGCGAACATCAGCGGGAACATTAATAGGGAACTAAACGCCTGTTTCTCCCGCAGATTAAATTGATTTCCGCAGATTTAATAATCTTGACCTGATCTGCGAAATCAGCGAACATCAGCGGGAAACATTAATAGGAACTAAACGCCTGTTTCTCCCGCAGATTAAATTGATTTCCGCAGATTTAATAATCTTGACCTGATCATCTAAAATCAGCGGGAACATTAATAGGAAACTAAACGCCTGTTTCTCCCGCAGATTAAAGTAATTTCTGCAGATTTAATGATGTTGACCTGATCTGCGAAATCATCTAAAATCCGCGGGAAACATTAATAGCAAACTAAACGCTTATTTCTCTTACACATTAAATGAATTTCCGCAACATTGACATTTATATCAAATCATTTCACCTCTGGGTTAAATGCATTATAAACTAAAACTTAAATAATTCTTCTAATAAATACTAAAACGTTTTTGTAACACTTTTTTTACTAACTAAAACGTTTTAATAAATGGATATTTTATTAATATTGACCTAACTATATCAGATAACTAACCGAATAACTATTAAACAATGAATAATTGTGTCCATATCCTAAAAAATTGTTCCTGGATTGCTTGTCAATCATTTATAGAGGCTAATACTATCCATATCTACCTATAATAAATTGCTAATGAAAATTAATTTACTCAGGATAACAGGATTTATATTCCTGTTCCTAATTTCCAGCCAATGGCTATTTGCAGCATTTAAAAGCGAAAAGATTAAAATAAATCGCTTTTATTTTCAGCAAGACACTACGAAGAGGCAGGATACGACTAAAAAAGTTCCGGTTCCAAAGCCAGCTGATTCAGTAAAAGTTCCGGTAAATCCTTTAGGTGGGACAAGTCCTGTACAAGCTCCTCCTCAAGATGGACCAGCCGCTGCTCCTAAAACAGCAGTTGCACAGAAAACCATTACCGGAATCGTTTTAGATGAAAAAAAAATCGGATTGCCGGGAGTTGGTATTAAAATTCAGGGTAAAACCGGTGCAGCTGTAACGCAGGGAGATGGTAAATTCAGTATCAGTGTTACTTCACCAACTGATATACTGGTATTTAGTTACATTGGTTACCAATCTAAATCTGTTGCAGCAGGAACGGGTGCTTCGCCTTTAACCGTGAATCTAGTTCCTTCAGGTGCGCAAAGCTTGAGCGATGTGGTGGTTGTGGGTTATGGTACCATGAAATCGAAAGAAGTAACATCTGCGGTTGCGCATGTTGACACTGCTCAGTTCAGGCAAAGTGGTGCCCGAAGCCCGTTAGATCTTATTCAGGGAAAAGTTGCCGGATTAAACATCACCAGGGCGGGAAGCTCTAATCCAAATTCCGGACCAAGTGTGCAACTTCGTGGGGTAGTTTCCGTATCAGGAAGTGCCAGTCCGCTTTATGTAATTGATGGAATCCCAGGTGGTAACCCGGATCTCTTACAACAAGATGATATCTTATCTGTTGATGTATTGAAAGATGGTTCTGGTGCTGCTATTTATGGTACAAGTGCAAATGCAGGTGTAATCTTAATTACAACCAAAAAGGGAAAACCAGGTCCGCCAACTTTTAATTACGCTAGCTACCTTCGTAAAGAGTTTGTTCAAAGACGCTTAGATTTTTTATCAGCAGAAGAATTTAGAGCAAAAATCAATTCAGGAGAGATTAATGCCCGTGATTACGGTGCAAGTGAAGATTTATATGGTTCACTAATCAATCGCGATAATTTGTCGCAAAATCATAATCTTGCGCTATCTGGTGGTACTGATAAAACGAGCTATCGTGCAAGTTTAAACTACCGCGATTTACAAGGTATTGCTTTGGAAAACGGACGAAAAGAATATACTGGTCGTTTAAATATCAATCAAAAAGGTTTTGATGATAAATTGAACATTCAGCTAAATTTAGCTACCAATGTTAATAATGCGAATTTGCTATCCAATGGCGCAACAACAGAATTTTTTAACAATGAGCTAAACAGAAGTGGTTGGGAAGAAGAACTGGGTAAAAATCCGACTAAGCCAATTTACAATCCAGATGGTTCATACTATTATGATAACCAGAGTACTAACCAATATGCCAGATTATTCAATAACACCAGTTACCGCAAGCAGCAAACAACATCGGCAGATTTAAAAGCTGATTTTGACATTACTAAAGGATTAAAAGCCAGTGTTTTTGGATCGATGCAGCGTGACAGTTATTTAGATGGTGGATATGCAACCTTAGCAAGCGAAGATTCTTTCGAAAATAGTGATTACCCTAGCGGCGGTTATGCTTTCAAAAATAATTTCCTTTCTCAGGCCTATGCTTTTGAACCTACTTTACAATATAATACTGTTGTTGCAGATAAACATTCTTTTACGGCATTGGCAGGTTACAGTTATCGTTACAATATCGAAGAAGGTGCTAGAATGAGTACCCGTGGTTTTCTGAACGATCAGTTTAATGAAGATAACATGGGCGTTGGGCAGGCATTAGCAGATGGAAAAGCGTCAATGGGTAGTTATAAAAACGACAATACGCTAATCGCATTTTTCGGAAGAGTGAACTACGCTTTTGACAATAAGTATTTGGTGCAATTAATTTTAAGACGTGAGGGTTCTTCCCGTTTCGGTGATAATAACAAATGGGGAAATTTTCCAGCCGTATCATTAGGTTGGAATGTTACCGAAGAAAAATTCATGGAGAACGTAAAGTGGGTTAATTATCTAAAATTAAGAGCAGGTTATGGGGTAACTGGTAACTCTGGTTTTGCAAATAATGCATCAAGGGTAACACTGGGTCCAGGTGGAAAATATTTATATCCTGACGGGAGTTACCGTGAAACTTATGGGCCAACACGTAACCCAAATCCATTTTTGAAATGGGAATCAAAACGTGAAACCAACATTGGTGCCGATTTTACATTGTTTAATAGCAAGTTAACAGGTTCATTAGATTTGTTTGATAGAACAACTAAGGATTTGTTAGATCTTTATACCACGCCTCAACCGCCATATATTCAAAGCCAAATCTATGCCAACGTGGGTAATATTTCTTCGAGAGGTATCGAACTTGCTTTAAGTTATCAAGCAATCAAGACCAAAGATTTTACTTTCAGCATGGACTTTACAGGAAGTACCATTAAAAACACTTTAAACTCTTACTCAAATGATGTTTTTGCCGTTAAGTTTAAAACATTTGGTGGTATTGGTGGTGCAGGAGATTTGGGTGATGCGATTACTACTTACGAAGGAGAAGATGTGGGTATATTTTATGGGAAGCGTTTCGCCGGTTTTGATGCTGATGGAAAATGGCTTTTCTTTAATAGAAACGGACAAGCTGTTCGCAACGATCAAATCAACAATTCGAAAGATAAAAACTTAACAGATCTTGCTCCACTGGGAAATGCCATACCTAAATATTACGCTTCATATACAGCGAATTTTACGTATAAAAATTTCGATTTCAGGGTTTTCCTAAGAGGTAAGTTTGATTATAAAATTTTAAATACTACAGCATTAACTTATGGTAATCCGTTTGTTACGGGTTCTAACTATTTAAGAGATGCTTTTGGAAAGTATAGTGAAATCAACGATACTTTTATGTATTCAGACTATTACCTGGAAAACGGAACCAATGTTAAAATTGATGAGGTGACTTTAGGTTATAACTTTAAGTTAAAAACGAAGTTCATCCGCAATCTGCGAGTATACGCTACAGGACAAAATTTAGCTACGATAACTGGTTACTCCGGTAATGATCCTGATTTTGTACAAGATACTGGCTTAGGCCCTGGTATTGATAGTCGTGGTGCTTATCCAAGTACAAGATCATTCCTTTTTGGTGTTAACGTAGGCTTTTAAAATATAATCAAATGAAAAATAAATCAATCATATACGCAACTCTTGCATTAGTGGTAAGTATGGGTTCTGCTTGCACTAAACTCGATGAAAATGCATACGATGTTATCCCGGCTGATAAATTCTACTCTAATAAAAACGAAGTTGTTTCTGCTGTTTTAAGACCATATACGCACGCCAATGCATGGGTAACACCATCCGGTCAGGATGGCTGGTGGCGATTGGCCGAACTTTCGGCCGATCAGTTGGCTTGGCCAACAAAGGGTCCGCATGGTGAAGATGGTGGTAAATGGAAAAGATTACATTACCATACCTGGACGGTTGATGAAGGGGGTATTAATAATGCCTGGTCTCTGATGTATGGCGGAGTTGGTTTTTGTAATGACGCCATTGGAAACATCGAGAAGCGTGATGTTGCGCAAATGGGCATTACCCAACAGGAAAAGAATGGTTATGTTGCAGAACTAAAATTACTTAGGGCGTTTCACTATCTAAAGCTGATGGATTTGTTCGGTAATATTCCAATCGCCACAGATCTGGTTGATCCATCAAACCCTGTATTGCCAAATACTACTGCAAGGAAAGATGTTTTCAACTTCATTGAAAAGGAAATTAAAGATAATATCAACAACATACCTAAGCTGGCAAAATCGCAACTCGGAAGAATGAGCCAGGCAAGTGGTTACGCTATGTTGGTGGAGTTATACCTGAATGCAGAGGTATGGACAGGTACACAGCGGTGGGATGACTGTATTGCTGCGGCTAACAAACTAATTAATGGTGAAGCTGGTGGACAAAATGGAAACATGGCACTTGATCCAAATATTTTTGACCAGTTTAAAAACACCAATGATTTATCAAAAGAAGTTATTTTCTCCATTGCTTACGATTTCACCAGAGCAAAATTCGAACCTTCGTGGACGGGAGAATTTTACCACTTTGCACAACGTGATATTTATGGTGGCGGTAGAAATGGTAATGATGGCATAGTGCTGATTCCGGAGGTTTACAACAAGTATGAAACGGAAGATTTACGTAAAACCAGTTGGTTATTATTTGGTCCTCAGAAGAAGTTTGTAGATGGGTCTGATGTTCAGGGTACCGTAGAGTATGCAGGCAAGCCACTTGTATTTGTTGATAATATTCAAAGAAATTCCAAAAATTCTACCCTTAGCAATATGAGTGAAGGGGAGGAAAATAGTGGTGTTAGATTTAATAAATATAAATTGGGCAATTCTATTCCAGGTATTGTAAATGGTGTAAGGGTAGAGCCAGATCCGAATTATAACAATACCGATTGGAACGTATACCGGTTAACCTGGATTTATTTTGCGAAAGCTGAAGCCATTATGCGTAAAAATGGCGGTGCTGCAACTGCAGAAGCCGTACAGTTAATTAATGATTGCAAATCAAGAGCATATGATCCGGCAATATGGCCTTCGAAAGCTTACACTACAGGTACACTGGATTTAAATGAACTTCTGGCAGAAAGAGGTAGAGAATTCATATTTGAAGGATACAGAAGAGATGACTTAATCAGATTTGGGAAGCTAACTACGGAGAAATGGTGGGATCATTCGCCATCTGCATCATTCAGAACATTGTATCCTATACCTCAAAGACAAAGAGATTTAAATACAAAACTGACCCAAAACCCGGGATATTAATTAACATCAATTAGAAAGACGCCAAAAAACGGCGTCTTTTTTCTTTTAACATAAATCAAGTTTCCTTTCTGTTAAACCATTAATATTAACGATTATACATTATATTAGCCCAATCACAGGTAATATCGAATTGATTTGACCTGAAATGTACCCAGTTAATACGTTCGCTAAATGAAAACCCTTTCTATAAAAGATATCGCAGTTGAAGCTGGCGTATCCATCACCACAGTTTCTTTTATCATTAATGGTAAAGCCCGGAATAAATCAATTAGCGAAGCCGTAATTAAAAAAGTAGAAAAAATAATTGCCGAAAGCGGATATAAGCCCAACCAGATTGCCAGAAGCCTGCGCACCGGAAATTCTAATATTATCGGATTAATCATTGAGGATATTTCAAATTCCTTTTTTTCCAGGATTGCACGCCTGATAGAAGACAAAGCCTATAAAAAAGGGTATAAAATCATTTATTCCAGTACCGAAAACAATGTTGAAAAGGCTAAAGAACTGATCAACATGTTTAAATCACGAAAGGTTGATGGGTATATTATATCGCCGATAAAGGGTTTGGAAGAAGATATTCAGCAGTTATTAACTGATCAGAAACCCGTTATTCTTTTTGACAGGAGTTTGCCCGGTTTGGATACCAATTATGTTGGTGCTGATCATTTTAAAGCGACATATGAATCCATAGCAAGTTTTATTAAACAGGGAAGAAGGAGAATTTCACTGATTACCACTGATATTGATGTGGCGCAAATTACTGCCCGTTTAGAAGGATATCAGAAAGCACTTGAGGACCATGACATTGCCTATGATGAAAACCTGGTTTTAAAGGTTCATTTTAATCAGGAAGAAGATGAAACCAGGCTGCAGATGGAAAAACTGTTTCGCACCGTAGAAACAGATGCCATACTTTTTGCAACCAATTACCTGGCCATCAGCGGGCTAAAAGTATTGAAACAAACCGGACAAAAAATCGGCAAAAACTTAAGTGTGATGGCATATGATGACCATGAGGTTTTCGAACTCCATACACCAGGCATTTCAGCCATACAACAGCCACTGGAGGAAATTGCTGAAGCCATTATTCAGTTGATTTTGAGACAGCTATCTTCTAAAACCAAGCTGGATAACCAGCAGATCATATTCCCTGCTAAAATTGTTCAGAGATAATGATAATTCATTCATTCTTCTATCATTTGATTTTCCATTCAGGTAGTGTTCACTAACAAACTCGGTAAATCACCACTCCTATGCAACATATTAACTGAAGATAACACCAACCAGAAAAACCGACTTAATCATTCCGTCATGTAAATGTTACTGAGAACTATTGTATTTGCAGGCTTTAGTTTTTAATATTGAATAGTAAAACGTTTTACTATTTATGGGATGCTTTCTAATTGCCTCCTAATTGAATAAGTGAATCTTTTTGCGAAGAACACTAACCAATATGATCTATATGAAACCCTTTTATTTATCAGCAGTTTTAATGTTTTTGAACCTTTGTTCTTTCGGACAGGACAAGGCTCCTGCATATCCTTTAATCACACATGATACGTATCTCAGTATCTGGTCGTTCGGTGATGGACTGAATCAATCAACAACCAAACACTGGACAGGTAAAGAACAAGCCCTCACCGGAATCATCAAAGTTGATAACCAGTGCTACCGCTTTTTAGGTGCAGATGGTAAAACCTATAAAACCATTCTGGCTGCGGCTGATGAATTAAAATATAAAGCCGGTTATCTTACTAAAAAACCTGCTGATGGATGGAATACGCTTGCCTTTAACGATAAAAATTGGCAAAATGGAGATGCACCTTTTGGTGATAACCAGCAGGCGAAAACCAAATGGAATACGGATGAAATCTTTTACAGAAGAAAGTTTACTGTCAACAAAATATCTTCAGCCAGAAAATATTTAAAGCTTAACCATGATGACAATGTCATCGTGTATATCAATGGTCAGAAAGTTTATGAAAAAGAAGGCTGGGTACATGAATACATTTACATTCCATTGGCTGAGGGTATTTTAAAAAAAGGCGAAAACCTTTTAGCCATAGAATGTAAAAACACAGCTGGCGGACGGTTTTTAGATGCCGGCATCGTGGAAGAGGTTCCGCAGGCTGCAAATATGTTAAATGCAAATCAAACCAATGTTTCAGTTGGGGCTACCCATACCCTTTATACTTTTAAAGCCGGCGGTATAAACCTTAATCTTACTTTTACTTCGCCCTTACTGCTGAATGATTTGAATTTAACCGCCAGGCCCATCAGTTACCTGACTTATACCGTACAATCAGCAGATGCAAAACCACATCAGGTGGATATTTATTTTAGTGCTTCATCTGATCTCGCTGTAAATACGCCCAATCAACCCGTTGCTGTTTGGAAGAAGAACCAGGATAACCTTTCTATTCTAAAAGCCGGATCAGTTGAACAACCCGTGCTGAAAAAGAAAAACGATGATTTAAGAATTGATTGGGGTTACCTGTACATCGCTGTGCCCAATCAATTCAAGGCTACCCAATTTTTAGGCACACCGATGGATAATCTCCGCAATTTCAAAACAGGAAAATACCTGCAAACCACACAGGCTTTGAATGTTAAAACACAAAGCTTAAGTACAGTAATCCCATTTGGTACGGTTAATTCGAAACCGGTAGAGAAATATCTCATGCTGGGCTATGATGACCTGAAGTCTATCGAATATTTTGGCAATCAACTGCTTCCCATCTGGAGAAAATCTGAAGCGAGTACTTTTGAAGATCAATTAGCGGCAGCCAGTAAGGATTATGAGTCCCTCCAGGCGAAAACAAAAGCTTTTGATGCCAGGCTACTTGCTGATGCGACACGAGCGGGCGGCAAGGAATATGCAGATTTATGTAAACTGGTGTACAGGCAGAGTATAGCTGCACATAAAATTGTTTATGCACCAAACGGAGACCTGTTGTTTCTCTCTAAGGAAAATTTTAGTGGTGGTTTCATTAACACTGTTGATGTAACTTATCCTTCAGCACCCCAATATTTGTTATACAATCCTGAATTGTTGAAAGGTATGCTAAACGGTATTTTCTATTATTCAGAAAGCGGAAGATGGAAAAAACCTTATCCTGCACATGATATTGGCGTTTATCCCATAGCCAATGGCCAGATTTACGGAGAAGACATGCCGGTAGAAGAAGCAGGTAATATGCTGATTTTAACGGCGGCCATTACCAGGGCAGATGGCAATACCGCTTATGCCGGTAAACATTGGGCCGTGATGTCCATCTGGGCAGATTATCTCCTCAAGGAAGGCTTTGATCCGGCAAATCAATTGTGTACAGATGATTTCGCAGGTCATCTTGCCCGAAATGCAAACTTGTCAGTGAAAGCAATTGTGGGTTTAGGCGCTTATGCCCAAATGGCCGAAAAATTAGGTAAAAAGGATATCGCCACTAAATACAAAAATGCAGCATTGGAAATGGCGAAAAACTGGCAGACTTTAGCCAACAGCGGTGATCATTTTGCCCTGACCTTTAATGATAAAAATACCTGGAGCCAGAAATATAACCTCGTTTGGGATAAGCTTTTAAAACTAAATCTTTTTCCACAGGAGGTATATAAAAAAGAAATAGATTTTTACCTGAGCAAACAAAATGAATTTGGTTTGCCATTGGATAGCCGGAAAGACTATACCAAATCAGACTGGATCATGTGGACAGCTACATTGGCAGATAATCAGGCTGACTTTGAGAAATTTATTAGTCCTGTTCACAAATTCGCTACAGAAACAACGAGTAAAGTACCCTTAACAGATTGGCATGAAACCAAAACGGGTAAACAGGTTGGTTTTCAGGCACGAAGTGTTGTGGGCGGATATTTTATCAAAATGCTGGCTGATCAATGGAATATAAAATAGACAAAAGTTGTCAGAACAGGAGCAGTACAAGGTTTAACGGAGACCAGATTTGAAATAAATGCGTTATAAAAGAACATTCACCTGTTGATCAGTGCCATTAAAATTTTGTTGCTCGGTTAGATTCTGTATTTTCGCAGGCCGATGAAAAATTTATACTGCCGGTACTTGCAGAACCAGGCGGAAAATAAATTGCTTTATAACGAATGATTTAAATATTGCTTTTATAAAAAATCTATATTTTTCATTTGGTAAAACGTTTAACGTCTGGTAAAATAATGAACAAATAAAATAGAAATACATAAATAATGGAAAAGCCTGTAGCACTGGGTGTAGATATCGGCGGCTCGCATATTACAGCCGCATTGGTAAATTTAGAAACAAGAAGCCTGATTGATGATTCAATCAAACGTAGCCCTGTAAATTCTCAGGAGAGTAAAGAAGATATCTTATCCGCCTGGTGTGAGGTTATTAATCAATCATTTGAAAACATTAAAAACGGTCATCGGAACATTGGGATCGCGATGCCTGGCCCGTTTGATTACCAGGAAGGTATATCGCTCATCAAAGATCAGGATAAATTTAAATCACTTTACAAAGTCAATGTAAAACAGGAGCTGGCCAGTCGACTTAATATTCCGCTTGAAAACATTCACTTCATTAACGATGCCGCCGGATTTTTGCAAGGTGAAGTTTTTGCAGGTGCGGCAAAAGGAAATGCCAATGTTTTGGGCTTAACCCTGGGAACGGGTTTAGGGTCATCATTGAGTTTAAAAACCAGGGCAATAGATGCCGATTTATGGAATGCCCCGTTTTTGGATGGCATTGCCGAAGATTACCTGTCTACCCGCTGGTTTGTCAAACGGTATCAGCAATTGAGTGGAAAAACACTGGCAGGTGTAAAAGAACTGGTGGAGATTGTAGAAGAGGATCATTTGGCCACCCGTGTATTTATGGAGTTTGGCTATAACCTGGCGCAATTTCTGATTCCTATTATCAATGAACATAAGATAGATGCCGTCATTATTGGTGGAAATATATCACAAGCTTTTCCTGCTTTTGCACCTGAATTGATTGCTGCCTTAAAGGGTAACGATATTGATGCCAGTATTAAAGTGTCAGAACTGAAAGAACATGCCACTTTAATTGGAGCCGCCAGTTGTTGCGATGGGCGTGTAATGTAAATCACCGGATATTTATAAATGGGTGGAAAATTTCCATCCATTCATTAATGGAGATAAGGATTAAATTACAGCTTAAATATCATTCACAAAATTTTTAATAATGTAATTAACGGCCTGAAAAAAATTGGATGATTTGCTAAAACGTTTTAAATATATTGCAAACTTGTATTATCATCAAATGATTAAAACTGAAAATAAAATTAAATGAAAAAAATATCCTTTTTAATTTCATTGCCCATTATGGCCCTATTGCCTTTATCAAAGCTTTCGGCCCAGGAAACCATTAAAAAAAATGGTTACACGCTATCCTTTGAAAGTAATGACGATGCGCTCGATCCAAAACTGAAGAAAAGATTAATAGAAACCTTTTTTGTGGTATATCCAAAGCTGGCGAAGGAGTATAATCCAAATACGTTGAAATCAGTTCAGTTTTTTGTAGATACTGCTTATAAAGGTGTGGCGGCAACGACTAATGGTAAAGTAACTTACAGCTCGATCTGGATGAACAAGCACCCTGAAGATATTGATGTAGTTACGCATGAAGTAATGCATATTGTTCAGGATTATGGTAACAGTGTTGGGCCAGGTTGGCTTACAGAAGGCATTGCAGATTATGCACGCTTTAAGTTTGGTGTAGATCATGCAGGTGCAAAATGGACCTTACCGGCTTTAAAACCTGAACACAGTTATCAGAACAGTTACAGAATTACCGCCCGGTTTTTTGCCTGGATAGAAAAAAAGGTAAAGGCAGGTACCATCAAAGCAGTTGATGCATCTTTAAGAGATCATACTTATCAGCCAGAAATCTGGACTACATTAACAGGCAAAGATTTGGATGCACTTTGGGCAGATTACGTAAAAAATCCTGAACTTTAATTATAGACATAAACCGATATACACGAATGAAAAAACTATTTATTGCCTTCCTCAGCTTTGCTGCCTCAGCAAGTTTTGCACAAACGGTGGGCAAAATTACTGACCCTGTAGACTGGATCAATCCTTTAATGGGGACACAATCAAAACCCAGCTTATCAAACGGCAATACCTATCCAGCCATTGGCCTGCCTTGGGGCATGAACATGTGGACCCCACAAACTGGTAAAATGGGTGATGGTTGGGCCTATACTTACGATGCGGATAAAATCCGCGGTTTTAAACAAACCCATCAGCCATCTCCATGGATGAATGATTATGCCGCGTTTTCCATCATGCCGGTAACGGGTAAACTTAGATTCGCCGAAGATGACCGTGCCAGCTGGTTCAGCCATAAGGCAGAAGTTTCAAAGCCTTATTATTACAGTGTTTATCTTGCTGATGCTGATGTAACCACTGAAATTACACCCACCGAAAGAGCAGCACAGTTCAGATTTACCTTTCCTGAAACAGATAGTTCTTATGTGGTGGTAGATGCTTTAAACAAAGGGTCGTACATTAAAATTATCCCGGCTGAACGTAAAATTATCGGCTATACTACGAAATATGCCCGCGGACCACTTCCTAAAAACTTTAAAAACTACTTCGTGATCTACTTTAATAAAGATTTCAAGCTGGCTAAAACCTGGAGTGGCAACAAGCTTAAAGATGAAGAACTCGAACTGGAAAGTGATCATAGTGGTGCCATCATTGGTTTTAAAACCACAAAAGGTGAGCAGGTAACCGCTAAAGTGGCTTCATCATTTATCAGTTTCGAACAGGCAGATCTCAATTTAAAAAGAGAATTGGCCAATGATGGTTTCGATGCTACGAAAGCAAAAGGCAGAGCTATCTGGAATAAAACCTTGAATAAAATTGCAGTAGAGGGCGGAACGATCGATCAAACCCGCACTTTCTATTCTTGCTTATACCGTACGCTGTTTTTTCCGAATAAATTATACGAAATAGATGCGAACAACAAAGTGGTACACTGGAGCCCATATAATGGCCAGACTTTACCGGGTTATATGTTTGCAGGAACGGGCTTCTGGGATACCTTCCGTGCTCTATATCCATTCTTAAACCTCGTATATCCCTCCATTAACAAAGAAATGCAGGAAGGCCTCATCAACGATTATAAAGAAGGCGGCTGGTTGCCGGAATGGAGTAGCCCGGGTTACGCCAATATCATGGTAGGAAATAATTCTGCATCTGTGGTTGCTGACGCCTATATCAAAGGTTTGCGTGGCTATGATATCCAAACCTTATGGGATGCTTTAAAACATGGTGCAAACAATGAAGGCCCGATAGAGGCAGTTGGCCGTGATGGCGTAAAGTATTACAACGAGTTGGGTTATGTGCCTTTCGATGTAAAGAAAAATGAAAATGCCGCAAAGACATTAGAATACGCATACGATGATTTTACCATTTATCAGTTAGGAAGAGCTTTAGGCAAACCGGCATCAGAGATTGATATTTATAAGAAAAGAGCCATGAACTACAAAAACCTTTTCGATCCGGCTTCCGGCTTAATGAGGGGTAAAAATAAAGATGGCAGTTTCCAAACGCCGTTTAGTCCGTTTAAATGGGGTGGTGCTTTTACCGAAGGAAACAGCTGGCATTACACCTGGTCGGTATTTCAGGATATAGATGGCTTAGCTAAATTAATGGGCGGTCATGAGAAATTCGTAACCAAGCTGGATTCTGTTTTCTCAATGCCTCCGGTATTTGATGAAAGTGCCTATGGTGGCGTGATTCATGAAATCCGTGAAATGCAGATTGCAAATATGGGTCAGTATGCACATGGAAACCAGCCTATCCAGCACATGATCTATCTGTATAACTATGGTGGTGCACCTTATAAAACGCAGTATTGGGTCAGGGAAACCATGAACAGGATGTATAAAGCAACACCGGACGGCTATTGCGGTGATGAAGATAACGGACAAACTTCTGCATGGTATGTTTTCTCTGCCATGGGGTTTTATCCCGTAACGCCGGCTACAGATCAATATGTGTTGGGTGCGCCTTTGTTTAAGAAAGTAACCGTAACCCTGGATAATGGCAAAACAGTAACGATTAATGCGGCTGATAACAGTGACAGCAATCGTTATGTACAATCGTTGCAGATGAACGGTAAACCTTATTCAAAAAACTGGATCAGCCATAGCGGCTTACAAAAAGGTGCGGTATTGAATTTCAATATGACTTCAACTCCGAATAAAGTGAGGGGATCTAAACCGGTTGATTTCCCTTATTCACTCTCGACAGAGAAATAAAAAACCTTCGACAAAAAGAAATGGGGATTCCACAATTGCAGAATCCCCATCATCTAAATTAACGCTCTCAGTTATATAAACGTTATTAAAAGGAATTATTGCATGCGTGCAATAATTTTTTTGTTTTGGGTCTCTGAACTTTTATCAGCTTATCATTTTGTTACTGGGTTTACCTATAAATTGATCATTATTACACCAAACGAAGCGATCACAAATAACAACCAGCAAAAACGCTCGACAAATTTTCTTAGTTTTACCTTATGGGAATCATCGATCAACATCACCAGAATGCAGAGAAACTTGCTGCGGCAAAAACGGCCGTTAAACTGGTTAAAAATGGAGATATTGTGGGGTTGGGAACCGGAACTACCGCAACATTTGCCATAAAGGAATTGGGCAGGCTGGTAGGCGAGGGGCTGAACATCAAAGCCGTGGCCAGTTCCATTCGTACAGAAGAACTTGCGAAATCGCTGGGCATTGAAATTTTAAATTTAGGCGAAATCTCCTCCGTGGATATCAGTATTGATGGTGCAGATGAATTTACAGAATCTTTAGATTTAATAAAAGGCGGCGGCGGTGCCTTATTCAGGGAAAAAATCATGGCCTCATTAAGTAAAAAGGCCATTATCGTAACTGATTCCTCTAAAAAAGTAAAAAAACTGGGTGCATTCACTTTGCCAATCGAGGTCATTCCATTTGCCTATCAATATGTTTTCGATCAGATTGCAAAACTGAATGGTAGCGGTAAAAAAAGAACTATAGCTAACCAAGATTATATCACTGACAACGGAAACCTGATTATTGATGCCGACTTTGGTTTAATTGATGATCCACGAGCTTTATCAGATGCCTTAAATAAAATAGATGGTTTATTGGCTCATGGATTGTTTATTGATTTAACGGCAGAGGTAGTGATGAGTGACAGGTCGGAAATTATTGTTTTTAAGTAAATTCACCGAAATAGTGCCCGGCGAAAAAAACAGAAATGTTTTAACCGGCAAATTTATTTAACTCACCGACGAATTAAAGTTGTTAAGGGAAAAGCCATTCTCCCGCCTTCATTTTCATGATACATTTGAATATAAATCAAAACGATCATGGAAAACTTCACTAAAAACAATCACGACAATAAACAATTTGGCTTAGGTATTTTACTCTTGGTAATCGGTTCAATCTTTGTGCTGAGAAACACCGGGTTGGATATTCCACATTGGATTTTAAGCTGGCATACTGTCATGCTGGGCGTTGGTTTATGGTTGGGCTATCGTCGAAACTTTGAAAGCGGCAGCTGGCTGGCGCTTACCATCATCGGTGGGATTTTTACTTTAAAAGATATCTCGGTATTCGACTTTGATTTATCCAGAATCAGTGCTGCGTTAATCTTAATTGTACTCGGTTTATACGTAATCCTGAAACCGAATAAGACTAAGAAATTTGATCATTATTTTCAAAACCCATCTTCAAAGAAAGAAGAAATTAAATTTTAAAATTCATCACTCCATCATATCTGTAAAAAAGGGACATTTTAGTAATTGTCCCTTTTTCGTAAAAGCCCTATTGGTTGGTGTCTCACCGACCATCAATAATTATCTTCTAAAACCATAGCGTTAGTCAGTATGATTTTTTGGTTGGTGAGATGGGAACAGATAGATTTAAATGTCCCTATTGGTTGGTGTCTCACCGACCATCAATAGTTATCTTCTAAAACCATAGCGTTAGTCAGTATAATTTTTTCGGTTGATGAGACAGCAACAGATAGATTTAAATGTCCCTATTGGTTGGTGTCTCACCGACCATCAATAATTATCTTCTAAAACCATAGTGTTAATCAGTATGATTTTTTCAGTTGTTAAGATAGCAACCGATAGATTTATGGTGCGACAAAAGGAAATTAATTTTAAAATTCATCACTATCCTATTTTTTCAGACTAAAAAAATCCTCTTAAAAAAAGAAACGGGGATTCCACCATTAAGGCAGTATCCCCGTCATCTAAATTAACGCTCTCACATACATAAACGCTGAGATATCGAAATATTGTGCTCAGGCATATTTTTATTTAAAAAAATAATGACTGCTGCTGTTTATAGGCTAGTTGATAACGTGCAAACCACTGGTAACAGTAATCATTCCGCATCTTTTAAAGATTTCCGTAGCAGCAGGTAGCAAAACTTTGCGAAATCCTTTTGATCTGTGAAATAAACCTTTTGCTGACAGGCTCATCGTTACACATCAGCCAGTTGATGACGGTGAAGGATGCCAGGATATGCTGAAAGAGAAACGACAACATGTTATTCTTACTCTGCTAAATGTTAAAAAAAGTTAAAACTAAATAGATAGTTGATTCAGCGGCTTTTGAGTGGTAAATATTATTAACTTTGAATATCTACAATTCCAAGACCAGACATGAAAAAAAATATTTTAATGATCATCGCACTTTTGTTTACTACAAGTGCATTTTCACAAAATGTCATTCAACTATTTAATGGCGCAAATGATTTCTTTAAGTTATTACAGGAAGAAAAATTTGCCGATGCGCATGCCATTTTTGATGACACCCTGAAAAGCAAACTTACCGAAGAAGGATTAAAAAAGTTATGGTTAGATATGGGAACCAAATTCGGAAAGGCAGAATCATTCGATGCGATTCAAAGTAAGGCACAGGGTGAATTTTTTGCCGTAACTGTTGAAGGTAAATTCAGTAACGGAGATCAGAATTTTATTTTAGGTTTCAATAAAGCACAAAAAATTGTGGGCATTTTTCTGGCTCCGCCTAAAACAGCATCGGCTTATTTAAAACCCACCTATGCTGATACGAGTCACTATAGCGAAAAATCAGTTTATATTGGTGCAGCCGGAAAGCAACTGGCTGCCATCATTACCACACCTAAAGATATGAAGAATTTTCCGATGGTGGTTTTTGTGCATGGTTCGGGGCCAAGCGATATGGATGAAACGATCGGTGCAAACAAACCTTTTAAAGATCTGGCCACAGGTTTAGCTTCCAAAGGAATCGGCTCGGTACGCTATGTGAAAAGAACGCTGGTATACCCCAATGAATTTGCAAATGTTTATACCGTAAAGGATGAAGTATTGGATGATGCTGCGGCTGCTATTGCCATGGCCAAAACCATTACAGGGGCAAATATAAAGCAGGTATACGTATTCGGACATAGCTTGGGTGGTATGTTAGCACCGAGAATTGCAACTAGCACACCAGATCTGGCCGGCATCATTCTGGCGGCGGCTCCGGCAAGAAAGCTAACGGATATCATTATCGAACAGAATAAATACATGTTTAATCTTTCTAAAGATACCACAGCAGAGAATAAAGCGCAACTGAATGAGGCTGTTAAACAGATCAATAAAAGCAGAATCTCACAATTAGGTACAAGCATCAAACCAGATTCCATAATATTGGGTATACCGGCAAAATACTGGGCCGATTTAAATGCCTATGATCAGGTTAATGCAGCGAAAGGATTAAATAAACAAAGAATTTATATCCTTCAGGGCGGAAATGATTTCCAGGTAAGTAAAACTGATTATGACCTCTGGAATGCGGCATTGGGAAAAAAGAAAAATGTTCAGCTTAAATATTATCCTGAACTTAACCACTTGCTAAGTGTACAAGCCGAAAAAGGCAGCTCTGCACAATACCAGATCCCAAAAAATGTTTCAGAAGTGTTGGTTAATGATATTGCCACGTGGATTAAAAGTAAATAAACATGAAATATTCTCTAAAGCTTTGATTTAATCAAGGCTTTTTTGTTGCTTTTATTTCTGATTAAATAGTATTTCTTATCTTTAATGAACAAAACTATTTAATGGTAACGCTATTTTCTGAGCAGGAGAGATATAAGTCTCTGGTAGAGGCATCACCGATGCCAACAGCCCTATATATTGGAGTGGATATGATCATAGGAGCTGCAAACCAGGCCATGCTCGATTTGTGGGGTAAATCAGCCTCAATTATCGGATTAAAACTCATGGAAGCACTTCCTGAACTGGAAGGACAACCATTTTTTCAGATATTAAGTCAGGTTTTTCAAAGCGGGGAAACTTATCATACCAAAGAATCTCCTG
Organism: Pedobacter sp. MR22-3; assembly: GCF_026240075.1. Classification (NCBI taxonomy): domain Bacteria; kingdom Pseudomonadati; phylum Bacteroidota; class Sphingobacteriia; order Sphingobacteriales; family Sphingobacteriaceae; genus Pedobacter; species Pedobacter sp. MR22-3. The sequence goes on from NZ_JAPIVF010000002.1 coordinate 481,360, forward strand.
CAGATCTGGAGGTAAATGGTGTATTACAAACTTTCTATTTTACTTTTACCTATAAACCCATCAGAAATGATCTGGGGGAAGTTTTTGCCATTATTAATACCGCCGCGCATCTTACCGAGCTGGTAGAAGCAAAAAAGCAAATTATTGAAACACAGCAACGTTTATCTTTTGCATTGCTATCGGCTGAAATTGGCACATGGGATTTTGATCCCATTAACAACAAAGTAAACTGGGATGATAAATGCAGGACCCTTTTTGGATTTGGTAAAGAGGGCGAGGTTAAATATGAAGAAGTATTGTCCTGTATCCATCCTCAGGATGAGAAGATGGTTCGTGAGGCCGTATCTAAGGCTATTCATCAGGTCAATGACGGGCAATATGATATTAAATACCGCACCATCAATGAAGAAGATCGCCAGATCAGATGGGTTCACTGTAAAGGAAAAGCTTATTTTAATGAAAACGATATTGCTTACCGCTTTGCAGGTATCGTACAGGATATCACAGATGAAGTAAAATCCAGGCAAAGGGAACATCAGATGTTAACGCTGGTCAATCATAATGCCGACCACATGACTATTGCCGATTTAGATGGCAGACTGATTTACATGAATGAAGCCTCCAGGAAAATGCTGGGCGTAGCGCTGGATGCAGACGTCAGTAAATTCAGTGCCGGTGATTTTTATACTCCTGAAGAATTGGCACGTGTACAGAACCACATTATCAATGAGATTGATGCAGTACGGGGATGGACAGGCCATATCACCCTGGTTAACTATCAAACCAGGGAAAGTATTCCCTGTATGGTTAGCTATTTATTGATCAAAGATCTGGAAACAGGTGAGATTATCGGAAGGGGAGCCACCGCCAGGGATTTAAGGCCGGAAATCAGGGTAAAGGCAGATCTTCAGAAACTGGCAGCCATCATCGGCAGCAGCGAAGATTTTTGTAATTACTGCGACATAGATGGCCGTACCCGCTATATCAATCCATCAGGTATTGCCCTTATCGGCATTGATAAGGACCAATTGCTAAACACCAATCTTTTTGATTACCATAGCGAGGCATCAAATCACAAGATTAAAAAGGAAATCCTTCCCGTGCTTTTTGCTGAAGGAAAATGGTCTGGAGAACTTGAATTAATCCATCAGGTAACCAGAGAAATTATCCCCATTCATAAACAGTTTTATATGATCAGGGAAGAATTTACCAATATGCCGGTGGCAATAGCAGCCATCGCCAGAGATTTACGTCCGGAACTAAACATCCGGAAAATTCTGGCTGATAAAAATGCAGCCTTGCAAAATGCAGTGGAAGAACTGGAGTTCTTAGCCAATAGTGTACCGCCCGTAGTTTGGTCTAGTAAGCCAGACGGCTACCTGGATTATATCAATAAACGATGGTTTGACCAAACCGGTAAAGGCGATGATGAAACACTGGGCAGCCGCTGGGCAGAGAATGTACATCCTGATGATGTTCCTGATGCCATTAAAACCTGGAAAGCCTCTTTAGAAACAGGTAATCCGTATGAAATTGAATTTCGCTGCCTGGATAAATACGGAACCTACCGCTGGTACCTGGTCAGGGCAATTCCACTTAAAGATGCTGAAGGAAATATCATCAAATGGTATGGTACCAACACAGATATTCATCACCAAAAGGAACTGGAAAAGCAAAAAGATGACTTTTTAGGTATTGCCAGTCATGAATTAAAAACACCTGTTACCAGTCTTAAAGCCTATGCACAGGTACTGGAAGCTATGTTTAAGCGTTCCGGTGATTTTAAAAATGCGGATCTTCTGGCCAGGATGAATAAACAGGTAGACCGTTTAAGCAGTTTGATCAGCGATTTGCTTGATGTCACTAAAATGAATTCCGGAAGGCTGCAGTTTAACCCAACGGAATTTGATTTCAATGAGATGGTTGAGGAGGTGATTGAAGATGTTCAGCGGACTTCCTTTAATCACGCTATTCGGGCAGACCTGGGGTTCAGAAGGAATATTATCGGTGATCGTGATCGCATTTGCCAGGTGGTAACCAATCTGTTAACCAATGCCATCAAGTATTCTCCTGGTGCCAGTGAAGTGGTGATTTATACGCATGATCTGGAAGATCGTGTTCAGGTTTCGGTAAGAGATTATGGAATTGGCATCAGCCCCGAATTAAAAGATCATGTTTTTGAACAGTTTTACAGGGTGAGCGGGGAAAAGCAACATACTTTTCCGGGTTTGGGTTTAGGACTGTATATTTCATCAGAAATTATTAAAAGACTGGGCGGCAAAATATGGGTTGACTCCATAGAGGGCAAGGGTTCTGTTTTTAGTTTCTCCATCCCGTTAAGTGATTAAAAGTTGATGACTTTTGATGTTCATTCTTATAAAGTTTAAACAATTCTGCCGGCAGAACAGTTAGAATAGGTATATATTTATTCTATCCGATCTATTTATGGCAAAGAACAAAATCACTATCAGGGGAATATGGAGCGTGTTAAAAGCCGCTTTTACAGGTTTTGGAGACCATAAGGTTACGAAATTAAGTGGTTCACTGGCTTATTATACTGTGTTTTCGATGGCGCCGCTTCTGGTGGTTATTATTTCTTTATGTGGTATTTTTTTAGGAAGAGAAATAGCCGAAGGCCAGGTATATGCGCAACTGGAGGGCTTTTTAGGTCGAGAGTCTGCAGCATCCTTGCAGGAGCTGATTAAAAATGCTTACCTGGATGGCAAAAGTACCATTGCCCTGATTATTGGTATTGTTACTTTACTGATTGGATCAACTACTATTTTTGGCGACATTCAGGATTCGATTAACACCATCTGGGGCATCAAACCTAAACCTAAAAGAGGGTGGGTGAAAATGCTGCAGAACAGGTTTCTGTCTTTCTCTGTGATCATTAGTTTAGGTTTTGTTCTATTGGTTTCTTTAGCCGTAACTTCCCTTTTAGATATATTTAGCGCCAGGTTGCAGGCCCGTTTTGCAGATATTTCTTATTATGTATTCTATGTCATTAACCAGGTAGTAACTTTATCTGTTATCTCCTTAATTTTTGGGGTGATTTTTAAAGTATTGCCAGATGCGATTATTAAATGGCGGGATGTAATTGCCGGAGCAGTGGTTACCGCCATCTTGTTTATGATTGGAAAGTTCGCCATCTCCCTTTATATCGGACAAAGTGATGTGGGTGGAACCTATGGTGCCACAGGATCGTTGGTTGTCGTGTTGATGTGGACATATTATTCCTCTATCATTTTATATTTCGGAGCCGAATTTACCAAAGCTTATGCCATTGCCTACGGATCAGAAATTTATCCTTCACACTATGCGGTAACGCTGAAGGAGGTAGAGGTTGAAACCGGCCATGTTTCTATCCAGGATAATCATCCTGAGCTTGTTGAAGAAGTGAAGCAGCATGCATCGGAAAAATAATCCTTTCACATAAGCACACTTAAAATGTTCCGGTGATGGAGATTTGATTTGAGAGGCAGGCCTTTACGCTATCGCGTATTATTCTCCCCAGGCGGTGATGATCAGTTGCCTGGGACCGCCATGATTGCGGTGTTCACCTAAATATATCCCTTGCCAGGTGCCAAGTGCCAGCCTTCCGTTCCGGATAGGAATGGTAACGGAACTGCCCAGTAAAGCTGATTTTAAATGTGCGGGCATGTCATCAGCACCTTCATAATCATGTTCATAAGCCGGATCATTTTCCATTACTGTTTTGTTAAAAAACATTTCAAAATCTACCCTTACCGTGGGATCGGCGTTTTCGTTAATGGTTAATGAAGCAGAGGTATGTTGGATGAATATCTGGCAAATACCGGCCTTTATCAAACTGATTTCTTTCATCGAATTTTCTATTTCATCCGTGATGAGGTGAAAGCCTCTTTTTCTTGCGCGCAATGAAAGCGCATGCTGATATATTTTCATATTCAAAATTACTTAACAATCCAACCCAAAGGCACTTGATCTTCACTGATGAATTGATAATTTCCAAAATTGCCTAAAACGTTTACCAATTGTCCGGCTGCCAGTGTCTTTTTTACAGCGGCTGCACTATCCGGCTGGTCGTAAACCATTTGTTGGGCCAAATTAACTTTAATTTTTTTTAAGGGTTTGTTTATTTTGCTTAATGCCGCACTTGGTACAAATCCGGTTTTGCCATCAGGTAATTCAGCTTTATAGAAATGGCCGGTTGCCGATTGAATATTCAGAAGAGTAGCCGCATCCAGGTTTTCTGCAAGGGCAGCCGGAGAAGGCGCACGGTAAAATTTCACCGCTTTCGAAGTTCTTAAGTTTTCATTCAGACTGTTAAGGGGAGCAATAATTTTTTGAGGTGTTTTCGTTACCGGATCAATAAAGGGCAAAGGATTCGTAGCTCCGTCAGAAGCATATATCCCAAAATGGAGGTGCGTGGGGGTATTTCTGGCGTTTCCTGTATTGCCCATCAAACCAATGGTGTCACCTGTTTTTACTTCCTGGCCTTGCATGGCGATCTGTTCATCCAAATGTGCATAGTATAGCGTATAATCTTTACCTTTTGGTCTCAGCCAAACCACTTTTCCACCCAGGTTATTTTCATTTACCCGGGTGATGGTACCTTCGGCAATGGCTAAAACCGGACTTCGAAAAGTGCCGAAAATATCAACTCCCTCATGTTTCCGGGCATTATTGTCTCGTCCGTCGCCCCAGAAACTTCCAATGTTTTTGCTTTTTGATTGCGTAGGAAAAGCCAGTGAAGGGCCTGAGGTGATTTCTAAAGTATACTGAACGCTTTGCAGCAGTTCAGGCTGTAATCTGATCAGGTAATTTCCTGAAGCCTCAATGTCGTATTGGATGGGGTTATTCAGCGTATCTGCAGATGCCACCATCCTGATTTTTCCATCTGCCGGTAAATGCCAGAGATCAAGGTAGAGCATGGCAGCATTTGTCGGTTTTTTAGTGATGGAGATGTTTATCTTTTGTCCTTTCGTGGCCGTGAATTTGTAAGCGGCGGCAGGTGTTCTGTCCGAAGCAAAATAACCGGTTTCCAGATAAGGAATATTGATATTCAATGCCTTTTCCATACTTAAAGAGGCAGTTTTGATCCAGGCTGATCCCATGGCGGTTTTGTTTAAACCTGAAGTTTCGAGTTTTCTGAGATACTGTTCATGCGGGCTGGCGGCTTTAAACAAATTCACCGTCCCTGATTTACAGGACAGGATCATGGAGGTAAGTAAAATAAAAGGAAGTATTCTATCAAGTAATCTATTCATCTGGATGGATTATAGTTGAATAACAAATGTGATGTACACAAGTTTGCTTTCATGATAGGTCTTATTTCTTTAAGCCTTAAAGATGTAACCCTCATGCGGTGGGAGTGGGATAAGCAGGCAATAGATTAAAAGCAGCAATTATTATAGTTTTATCACCACAGCAATAACCAATGCATCATCATTGGTCTGATACTGGTTAATTTTAAGAATACCAGTGTGCTCGCTTCCTAAATACCATTTGTAGTGTGTTTTGTTACCTTTTAGGTAAGCAAAGGGTTAACAAAGGGTAGGCCAGGGGTTAACAAAGGGTAAGCCAGGGGTTAACCAAGGGTAAGCAAAGGGTAAGCAAAGGGTTAACAAGGGGTAAACGAAGGGTAAACAAAAGGTAAGCAAAAGGTTAATACATCTGCACCAAAGGATAAACAGTTAGGAGATTGATGTTTATCCAACATATCCCTGTAAATAGCATTAAATATCATCCATCGATAATCGTTTCATCAAATCTTAAGCAACGTCTAACAGCTGTTACCCCGGCTGCTGCAAATTGCAATTACTTGTTTTAATGATGTAAAAGATTGATTAATTTGAATTAAGTTTAAATGGAAAATATAACGAATAAAATAAGGAGGAAGGCACCATTTCACGGAAGATGAAATTTAATCGTGGTGTATAGTGAGTGTGCTCAGGAATTATAAGATGCCTGCAAATGGTAAACTAAAGAAATATTGAAATGAAAATAGTAACAAAACTGATCCTGCTCTTATCTGTATTTTTGGGCAATAGAAGCCTGGCACAGCCCTACACCTTGCAATCAGTTGGTTTAAGTAAACCCTTTTCCTTAAGTATTTATTTTGGAGATGGAGGCAAAGGTGCTTTTGTTAAATACCAGGGCCAAACTCATATTATCGCCTTGCGCATTAAAAGTTATCACGTTGATAAAAGCGGTAGAAGCGACGGGCAGCCAGATGTGGAAACATTAGTGTGGGATGAGCTGATTGACGGAAAGATAAATGGCCGTTATGGCCTTACACAAACCATAAATGGTATTGATAACATCTGGTATCTGCGCAACAAGGATAACAAAAGATTTAAGTTACAAAATATGGAACATAAGGGTGACCATAATGATGATCAATACCTTTTACATGGTGCATTAATTCGTTTTAACCATTTTGATAACAATAAGTTAAATATTCAATATCCCGACGGTAAACGATTTAATGCTGCGCTGCCTGATTTCGATTCGCCAAATGCAGCCCGGCAAAGCACCATTGCCGATTATAATTTTGATGGTTATGACGATTTGGCATTCTCTATTCCCGATGCCGGTATGGGGGTGTACCGCATGTTTAGCATATGGTTATATAACCCTGTATCAAAGCGTTTTGATCAGTTGTCTGAACCCGATTATGGGAAAGCCGGTTGCAGTTGCCTGTGCGATGTTACCCTTGATCAGAAGCGGAAATTATTCCTTACCTCTTGTCGCGGCGGCGCCAAATGGTGGCAGGATCAATATCGTTTTACAGCCAATAATAGGTTGGTTTGGGTTCGGTCTGCAGCGCAACATCAGAATTAACCAGAAGAAATAAAAGTACCGGAAACCGATAAAAAAGCCAGTTAGAAAATTTGTTTACGAGTTTCTATTTAAACATCAGACGGGAAATTGTGGTGTCAAAAGGTTGAAGGAATACGAAAGCCTGGCTTACACCATTTGGGCTTTCTGAGGTGTCATCAATCGTATTTAATCAATTCAGGTACGTAAAAAATACGATCGAGAAGGTTATTTACAAACGGAGCATAAAGAAAATATACGCGTTTCCAGCAGAAAAAAAGAAGAGGTGCTGCAGTATCCGGAAAATATCGCTCAAACTGATGATTCCATGAACATAGCTGCACACTGACGTATTCGTCTTTTAACAAAAACAATTTGACTATTAATTCCTTTAATCAGGATCGGTTAAATATATTTGTGGAGAAGATTGATCTTTCAATTTTAACCACACCTCAAATTTTAACCAATGAATACATTCGAAAGCCGTTACGCCCAGAGCCCGAAAGAAGTTAAACAAATGGATACCGCAGCATTGCGGGAAAATTTTCTAATCGAAAGCATTTTTGAGGCTAACCAGGTTAATTTAACCTTATCACATTTTGACCGGTACATTGTTGGCGGTGCCATGCCTGTTCATCAGAAACTGGATTTGCCAAATCCTGACGATCTAAAAGCCAGTTACTTTTTAGAACGCAGGGAACTGGGCATGATCAATGTTGGCGGTAAGGCCATTGTCACCGCTGATGGCGTTCAATTTGAACTTGGATATAAAGAGGCCCTGTATATCGGGAAAGGAACAAAGGTTGTTTCGTTTGAATCGGCAGATGCTGCTGAACCAGGTAAACTATACCTCAATTCTGCACCTGCTCATCATACTTATCCAACAAAGAAAGTCAGCAAGGCCGAAGCAGAAATAGTTGAACTGGGCACTCCTGAAACAGCTAATCACCGCATTATCAATAAACTTTTGGTGAACAGTGTATTGCCCACCTGCCAGTTGCAGATGGGAATGACTGAGTTAAAGTCAGGCAGTGTCTGGAATACCATGCCTGCCCATACCCATGACAGAAGAATGGAAGCCTATTTCTATTTTGAGGTTCCGCAGGGACAGAGTGTTTGCCATTTTATGGGGCAGCCTCAGGAAACGCGTCATATCTGGATGCAGAATGATCAGGCGGTAATTTCGCCCAACTGGTCCATCCATTCCGGAGCCGGAACCAGCAACTATACCTTTATCTGGGGAATGGCTGGTGAAAACCTGGATTATGGTGATATGGACCACTGTGCCATCACTGAATTAAAATAATTTCGAAAGAATGGTATGGGGAATCCTGGATTTAGTGCTGCAGATCCCGAAATCATGATAACTAAACAAAAAATGTTAGCTAACGTATTTAATTTGGCAGGTAAAACTGCATTGGTAACGGGTTGTAAAAGAGGAATCGGCATGGCCATGGCGGTCGCCCTGGCAGAGGCCGGAGCAGATATCATTGGTGTTTCGGCCAGTCTGGAACTGGAAGGAAGTTCAATTGAGCAGGAAGTTGTAAAACTGGGAAGAAAGTTTTATGCTTATCAATGTGATTTTGGTAAACGTGAATCTACCCTGGCTTTTGTAGCAAAAGTTAAAGCAGAACATCCGCAAATTGACATACTGGTAAATAATGCTGGCACAATTCTGCGTAAGCCAATTGCCGAGCACCCGGATGAGATGTGGGATGAGGTAATTGCCGTAAACCAAGATGCACCTTTTATTTTAACAAGAGAAATCGGGCGTGACATGGTGGCAAGGGGAAGTGGCAAGATCATTTTTACCGCTTCACTGTTATCATTTCAGGGTGGAATTACGGTTCCGGGTTACGCTGCCAGTAAGGGTGCGATTGCCTCCTTAACCAAGGCTTTTGCAAATGAATGGGCATCTAAGGGGGTAAACGTAAATGCCATAGCCCCGGGTTATGTAGCAACCGATAATACTTCAGCTTTGCGCGAAGACCAGGAAAGAAGTACTGCTATTTTATCTCGTATTCCCGCAGGAAGGTGGGGGACACCAGAAGATTTTAAAGGCCCAACCTTGTTTCTGGCCTCAAATGCAAGTGATTACGTTCATGGTACCATATTAACTGTTGATGGCGGCTGGATGGGAAGGTAGTTTGGAGTCCAAAGTTTTGAGTTCGGAGTCTAAAGTCTTTAAACAACGCTATCTATAAATTAAAACCGGTGTCTGAAGCTGGCGTATTAAACATCCATATCCTTCAGGCACCGGTTTTTTATTAAATAAAATTTTTATAGCCAATTACGGCTGACTATATGATTAAGGATAAAGGTTGTAAATTTCCTTAATATCTTTCAGGATACTGTCGAAATCTATTTTCAGATCAATTAAACGGCCGGTATGGATATCAAATACCCAACCTTGTACGGTTAAACCTCTTTTTGTAATGGCTTCCTGTACAGCGGCTGTTTTAAGTAAGTTCACACATTGTTCCTGTACATTTAGTTCCACCAATCTATTGTAGCGGGCGGATTCATCTTCAATTGCATTTAATTCATCACGGTGCGTACGGTAAACATCGCGGATGTTTCTGAGCCATGGATTTAAAATCCCCATATCTGCAGGTTGCATGGCAGCCTTAACCCCGCCACAATTGTAATGGCCACAAACGATGATGTGCTGCACTTTTAAATGACGGACCGCATAATTCAGGACGGTCATCACACTTAAATCTACGTTGTTGACCAGGTTGGCAATATTTCGGTGTATAAAAGCCTGTCCAGGTTGTATACCCATTAAATCTTCGGCAGTAACGCGACTATCAGAACATCCAATGTATAAAAACTCAGGTGTCTGGCCTTTTGCTAATTCTGTAAAATAATCCGGATTATTAGCCAGTTTCCGGCCGATCCATTCCTCGTTATTTTTAAAAACTTGTTCTACATTCATATGCTTACTTTAAATTTATAGTTGTATTATCGTTAAGATAAAGGATATACTATCTGCGCCAAAAATAAAAAAAGATACCCTTTCCACAATTAAATTCCAAATGTTACAGAAAATATGTGGCATTAAATCAATCACCGGCAAAACATTTATTCAGCGATGAATGATCAGCGTATTTATCTGTTTTTTAACAAACGGTCAAATAAAATGTTTGTTGTTATTTCCTTTTTGCTAAAATTAATGCCTCAACATAAGGTTAAAAAGCAACGACAATAAATGACAGTTTACAAGAAAGTCTGGTTAGAAAATGTTTATAGTGACGATAATAAATTAAAGGCGTGTTTTCACGAGGGGGATCTTCAGCACATTTTCTTCTGCTACGTTAGAAAGTTCTTCCAATGAATACAGATTAGCCATACACTCTGCCACTGCGTTTTTATCTGTATACCAGGTATCATCATTGGTGAAATGACAGATTCCTTTACCCATTTCCGTTACAATGCTTCCAAATAAAGAAGCCAGGTGATGTTCAAATAAGTTTCCAGGATAATATTTAATAGAAAAAACCTTATTATAGCCTTTAAGTTGTGCTTCTACCTCGGCACTGATTTTAATCGGTTTATAAACCTTGGTTTTCTTTTTGCCCAATAATTTATTGATGAAACTTTGTTTAACCACCTTTTGGCGGACGTTTTTTCTTTTAAATTCAGCCAGTTCAAAGGGCTTAAAAGATGTGCTAAACTGTGCTTTCAGATCGCTGTTGTTCAGAATTTCAATACTTGGTTTCGTCCACCTGAAAATCAAAGACAAAATACTTCTTGGATTATTAAATGTAAATGACGGTTCCAGGCTTAATACATGTTCATGTTGATTTAAGCGTTCTATAATTTCAGGAATCAGTTTGTCCGTTAGAGAATTTGTATATACGTTTATGTGAGCACTCATAAATTTTTTATTACATCAACAAAAAAACTGTTTTAAAGCACAGGTTTATTAATTAATTGGAACTGCCATTGAAATGGCCGGGCAGGTATTTTGAAAATCAGGTTAGAAATTAATATTTTTAACATATTGAGCCGTTGGTTTAAAGGTTGCAAATATATTCTTAATATTGGTGTTTTTTTTAAGATAAACGCATGAATTAATGAAAACGTTACACAAGTATCTCTATTAGTTTTAAAAGTCAGCATGTCAGTTGTTTAATTTTTATTAACTGTTTCTTCAGCCCCCCTTTAAACTAATTTTTTGCAGTTTTATGGTCATTTTTTTTTGCAAAAAGGCTTTTGATGTGGATGAAACTTATTATCAGGATGCCACAGGCATAGAAAGCGGGTGATTTCTTTTTCACGCCGGAGTCGCGCGTTCTCCACTAACAAATATTCCAGCGTATATCATTTTCGAAAAGGATGTCCCGGTACTGGTTTGAATCATTCATGCAGATCGCGCAGGCAGGCAAATATGCTTGATGCGATCATGATGTTTTTTACCTTTGTCACGCAAAATTTAAGCAGAATTATGGATAATCAAATTTCGGTGATTGCCTTTGATGCCGATGATACCCTTTGGGTAAATGAACCTTATTTCCGTGAGGCGGAAGCGCAGTTTGCTTCGCTGTTAGCAGATTTTATGCCCGTAAAAAGCATTGTTGCGGCTTTGTATGAAACTGAAATCCTGAATCTGCCTTTATATGGTTATGGCATCAAAGGCTTTATGTTAAGTATGATTGAAGCTACCTTACGCATTACGGAAGGAAAAGCGGATCCCTTGGTGATCCAAAAGGTGATTGAGTTAGGGCAGTCCATGCTGAATAAGCCAGTGGAACTGCTTGAGGGAGTGGAAGAGGTGCTGAAAGCCCTGCATGGAAAATTCAGATTGGTAGTGGCAACAAAAGGCGATTTACTGGATCAGCAGCGAAAACTAACGAAATCTGGTCTGGATCATTATTTTCACCACATTGAAGTGATGAGTGACAAGCAGGAAAAAGATTATCAGAAGTTAATCAGGCACCTGGATTGTCAACCGGAAGCGTTTCTGATGATTGGTAATTCACTGAAATCTGATGTTTTACCGGTTTTAGCCATTGGTGGGAATGCCATTCACATTCCATTTCATACCACTTGGGTGCATGAACATATTGATCATACCATTGAACACCCTAATTTTTATCAGATGGAGAGTTTATCGGAGGTTCTATTAAAATTGCGGATATGAAATAAGATTGGATGGCGGGATCATTTTCTGGCAGCATTCATGTTTGATCATTGGTTCCTGCTGATCAGAAACGACCGAATAAGAACGTGAGTTAATTACAATATAATGCTGACTTAACATGAACCTTCTATTTTAGGTTTAATGTTTCTTATCGTCATTTCCATTCCAATATATACCTTAGCTATTGTAGCCATGTTTTACATGGACACCTTTTTTAAAGCGCTGATGTTTTTGGTGTTGTTGCTGGCGGTTACTTTTATTCTTTTTCTGTTTATCGATTATCCTTTACCTTCGGCACTAAGTGTGCTGTCGATGATGTTGCTGAAGCGTTTAAAAAGAATTTTAATAATAAATTAATTTATCATTTGCTTTAGCTAAACTAATTGCTATTTTTGCACCATAAGGGGGATTAGCTCATTTGGCTAGAGCGCTTCGCTGGCAGTGAAGAGGTGATCGGTTCGAATCCGATATTCTCCACCAATAATTCCAAGTCGTTGAAAACAATGACTTGGAATTTTTTTTGCTTCGTCACTTTGATGAAAGTCTGCCACTAAAGGCCTCGGGAATTTAAAGTTCGCCCTGTGCGGCAAGGCGAAAAAATCAAATTCTGCTAAAGAAAATCAAGAAAATGTTCGTTTTTTGAGCTTTTCTATTTGTCGTAACTGGTGCATAATTTTACCCTTTTAAATTCCAGCTCCAAAGAATCAATTTTTTTTGCTAACAGGATTCATCTATAAATTATTCTTAGCCCCTAAATTGCTTTCTGCACAGCTTAGTTGATGCAAACACAATCTTCATCCATAACTTTTTTATAAGAAATAAATTTTAAAAAAATGTCTCTTATGTGTGACATTTGTCTTATGTTTGCGCCATGAAAAGTACAAAGGATAAAATTGTTGATGCTGCCGTTTTCTGCTTAAACAAGAATGAAAAAGCAAGCATTGATGAGATTGCAAATCATCTTGGATTAAATAGAAGAACAATCCATAGGTATTTTAAAGATCGAAGTACTTTAATCCAATGTTGTCAGGAGAAAATGATGACCACATGTAATTTAGCCATGAATCAAGCCTATGATAGCAGTAATGAAGCTTTGAAACAGATTGAGAACATGTTTTACGCGGCGTTAACAATTGGTACAGAATACTCTTTTGTTAAAAAGCTATTTGATCGTAGCGGATATGCTGATGTAGTTGGTACTGAAGTGGAAGTTTATGACAATGTCAAAGAAAAATGGTTTAAGCTAATTCTAGCGTTACAAGAAAAACAGATCATCAAAAGCACGATCCCACTCCCGTGGATTTACGATCTTTTTGGAGGTATGATAGACATTGCCATAGCAGCACAAACGAGCGGAGACGTAGCAGTAAATGATATTAAGATGCTTTCCTGGACTGCTTTTAAAGGCAGTATTGGTATAAATAATTCATGAAATGAAAAAAAGAAATAAGCTTACAACAGTATTGCTTTTAATATTAATCCTAACGAGCATCAGAAGCATTGCACAAAACAAAAAATCTATGAATTCAAAATTGACACTACCACAAAAGGAACAATATGATGATGAATATCTTGTAAGCCTATTGCCTGGGTTCACTAATCAATACCAGGATATAGGGGGACTTAAACTCCATTATGTACAAGGTGGTGAAGGTTCACCATTGATACTGCTTGCCGGCTGGCCGCAGAATTGGTGGAGCTTTCACAAAATCATGCCGATGCTGGCAAAGCATCATAAAGTAATTGTTGTTGATTATAGCGGCATGGGGTCTTCAAGCAAACCAAGCGAAGGCTATAGTAAGAAAGCAATGGCTGGAGATATCGCATCGCTAATAAAAAAATTAGGACTTGATAAAGTAAGTATTGCAGGCCATGACATCGGGGCCAACATTGCCATCAGTTTTGCCGGCCACTTTCCCCATCAAACTGACAAATTAATTGTGCTGGACACCCCACACCCCGAAGAAGATCTTTATAAACTGCCTATGATGCCAATCGGGATGCCTGTGCATCCTTGGTGGGTGGCCTTCAACCAGGTAAAGGAATTACCGGAGTTGTTATTAGAAGGGCGCTATCATATTGTACAGAATTGGATCTTCGATAAAATGCTGGTTGACAAAGAAAGTATAAATGATTTTGACAGGAAGGTTTATGCAAAAGCTTACGAATCCAAAGAAGCAATTAAGGGATCTAATGGTTGGTATCAGGCATTTCCGGAAGATATTCAGGATATTAAACAAATGAAGATGATAGCGGCACCGTGTTTAGGAATTGGAAGTAGCGCCGGACTCACAATGCTGAAGGCATCCTTGCCAAATTATATTGAAAATCTACAATTAAAGGAGATTAAGGATAGTGGCCACTTCATTCAGGAAGAGCGGCCTGAAGAGGTGGGAAGTTCAATACTGGAATTTTTGAAATCTAAATAATTCTTATACGGTATGGTACGACATAAATTTTGTGTATGAACACTTAAGTTTGCCGTTCGTTTGTGGTAATTAATGATTAAAAATAAAGAGAGAAAGAGGTTAACTTGATTTATAGCTGCTATCTGTTATGTTTTGCGTTTAGTGAGAATGATCTTAAAAAAACCGGATAAAAAGATTTGGATTTTACTTTAAAGGGACTTTATTTAGATCCGGAGCAACCCCCCGGAATTCTACTATGTGATCTATTTTAATCCGAACATGAAAAACGCTATCTTACTTGAATTGCATGCTTTGCTTGGGAATGTTGTCTCTGCTGCTTATTGAATGCTTTAGGGAAGCTAAACAGCGAAAAGTCGGATCAGTACAATAATTTGTCGCACTGATACAAAAACTATAGGCAGGGAGGTCTGTATATTTGTTTTTAATCTTTTTAGCCAAATATTTTATGAAGAGACGAACATTGCTCAGGTACATTGCTGCCGGTATCCCCGGACTTTATCTCACACAGGTTGCTAAAGCATCATTGCTCCAACATATGATAGGTAAGCCGAATACTGGTTTGCCGAAGGGCACCTTTCAGCCTACCTGGGAATCCTTAAAAAATTACCAGACGCCCGAGTGGTTTCGTGATGCCAAATTTGGGATGTGGGCACACTGGGGGCCTCAATGTCAGCCAGAGGCAGGCGACTGGTACGCCAGGCATATGTATATGGAAGGTTCCGGTCAGTATAAGTTTCACCTCAAAAAATATGGACATCCCTCTAAATTTGGGTTTAAAGATGTGATCAATACCTGGAAAGCAGAAAAATGGGATCCCCAGGCCATTGTAGATCTTTATCACCGCACAGGGGCGAAATATTTTATGGCTTTGGCGAACCACCATGATAACCTGGATTTATATGACAGTTCTTACCAGAAAAACTGGAATTCGACCAAAATAGGCCCTAAAAAAGATATTGTTAAAGGTTGGTCTGATGCAGCCCGCAAAAGAGGATTACACTTTGGTGTAAGTGTGCATGCCGCACATGCCTGGAGTTGGTTTGAAACAGCACAACGCTCGGATAAATCCGGGCCACTGGCAGGTGTTCCATATGACGGGAAGCTCACAAAAACTCAGGGTAAAGGCCAATGGTGGGAGGGGCTTGACCCTCAGGAACTGTATGCCCAGAACCATGCCTTAAGTGAAAACAGTTTAGATGATGGCATGATTCACCGCCAGTGGAACTGGGGGAATGGGGTAAGCATCCCCGATCAAAAATATATTGAAAATTTTTATAAACGGACCATTGAGCTGATTGATAAGTACGGGCCAGACATGATCTATTTTGACGATTCGCAGCTTCCCTTATGGCCAATCAGTGATGCAGGACTGGAGATCGCATCTCATTTCTACAATAAAAGTATAAATGAAAAAGGAAGCCTTCAGGCGGTAATCACAGGCAAGATTCTGGATGTTGAACAGCGAAAGGCCATGGTGTGGGATATTGAACGAGGTCAAAGCAATGCTATTGAGCCATTACCATGGCAAACGGATACCTGTATCGGCGACTGGCATTATAACCGCGAAGTTTATGATCAGAACAGGTATAAAACCCCACAGTCAGTTATACATACACTTATTGATGTCGTCAGTAAAAATGGAAATCTGATGTTAAATATACCTTTAAGGGGGGATGGCACCATGGATGAGCTGGAAGCTAAAATTGTGGAAGAGATTGGCCAGTGGATGCGGGAGAATGGTGAAAGTATTTATAAAACCCGCCCCTGGAAGATTTTTGGCGAAGGTCCGGCACAACAGGCTGCTGCTGCACTAACGGCACAAGGTTTTAATGAAGGCAAGGGGAAATCTTTTACGGTGGAAGATGTAAGGTTTGCCACAAAAGGTGATGTTTTATTTGCAACCATCATGTCTGTGCCGCAAAAAGACGTCATATTCATCAAAAGCCTGGCAGAGAATAGTCCGTATTACAGACAAAAAATTAATAAAGTGGAGTTGGTTGCAACAGGTGCACCCTTGCCGTTTTCACGTACCGCAGATGGCTTGAAGGTAACCTTTCCGGCGCACAGCAAATTGCCATCTTTTGCCGTCCCCATAAAAATCAGTTAATTCATCACGGCTCCATATCACAATTTATTTGAGATGAGAACGGCCGGATTTTTTCCGGCCGTTTTTTATACGATGATGAGCCGTCTTAATCCATATAATGAAATCTCTTTTTGAACTAATGGATAATTAATGATCAGAATGTTTTGATGCATTGACTGCATTTGATATATTCATTGCACGCTACATCGTATCCCCTAAGAAACGTCAGGAAGATTTAGTATGCTGTTATCCATGAAATTTATAAAAAACCATTTTCATCTTTTAAATGCTGATGCCGTAAGGTTAGGACACAGCTGGAATTTTATCAATGTCATCAGCCCTTACTACAGGCTTTATTACATTGAAGATGGAACAGGTTATATCAATAGTCCAGCCGGACGTACGCCACTTGCAGCAGGTCATCTGTATCTCATTCCTAGTTTTACCCTCTGTGATTTGCATTGCGAGGATTATTTGTCGCAATATTTTGTTCAGTTTTTTGAAGAGTCACCAGATGGCATTTCCTTATTCGGACATTGCAGGGAGGTTTTAAGTGTAGCTGCATCTGCCATTGATGTAGGTAACTTTAAAAGGCTGCTTGAGATTAACCCCGGAAGAGGAATCAACCGTTCTGATAATCCAAAAGTATATGAAAAAGATGTTTATTATAAGGAGTATACGAAACTGAATGAGCTTCAAACAGCTGCCACACAATTTGAAACCCAGGGCATTATTTTGCAGCTGTTATCCAGGTTTATGAAGTCAGAAAGATTTGGGATCTCCAATCAGGAGGCTATACCTTCTGCAATTCTCGCGGCAATCAGTTATATACAGATTAATATCGCAAAGCCCCTTAAAGTCAGTCAACTGGCTTCGGATGCAAATCTCAATACAGATTATTTCTCCCGAATCTTTCATCGGTATTCAGGTAAAAGTCCGGTCAATTTTATACTGGAAAAGCGTATTGAAAGGGCACAATATCTGATTATGACCACCAATATACAATATGGAGAGATTGCCAGATTAACTGGTTTTGAAAATCAGCAATATTTCTCCAGGATATTCAGAAAAATCACCGGACTTAGTCCGAAAGCATACCGGAACCAAAACCCGGGATATTAAATACTGTTTAATATCCTTCGGTTGCTGAAAAATCCGCCTTGCAAAAACGAGGCGGTATGGCGTACCAAAACTACTCATAACTTTTACTTTTGCTCAGGGTTTTCAGGGCATCGAGGTCATGAACAGGGCGCTCGATATCAAAAGGAATTTCCCTTTTGCTGAAAGTCTGAAAATACAGCAGGCAGGCATCCTTCCAGATTTGGGCATCACGGCTTTGTATCCGCAATTTGGATTGTACTGCCATGAAGCGTTCTTCATCTACAAGGCCATGCATTTTATCCCAGGTTTTCTGGAAATCCCGCACCTGTTGTACGCCGGTATCATAACGATAGCAGAGTGCTGTCCAGAGATCTTGACCATTTTTAAGCCGGTAAGTCCAGGGCACATGATGAAACCACAACAGGTATTCTTCGGGGCAGGTATTCAGGTCATCAAATCTGGAACGCAATGGTTCGTGGTATTGTGCTACGGCATTGCTTCCGCTGTGGCTCCTGTTAAAACCCAGCCCTTCCAGGTCTGCCTTGTGGTAATATACAGAAGTCCAATCGGCCCTGATTTTAGTATTGGCAAACCAGGGAGCAGGGCCATAATGATGTCCCTCGGCAAAGATGTGGTGCAGGCCAAGTGGCATCATGTAATTCACTATTGCTTCGCGACTTTCGAGCATCATTTTCTTAACGGGTTTCACAAATGACTGGTCCTTTGCATTCTCCCGAACACCTAAAAATGTCTGTCTGATCCATTCATCGGCAATGTCTTCACTTTTAAGCTGGTTATTCCAGGCCAATCTGCCGAAAGCATACCAGTTGGCCTGTGCAAAAATATGCCCGGTCCAGTTGCGGTCTGAACCGATATTAGCCACACCTGCAATAGCAGTGAATGTACTTTTATCCTGTGTTCCGTCAGTAACCACCGCAACAGTGCTTCCTTTGCCTTTTTGGTAAGTATCGCTGTTTAAACATTCCTCCCAGAGGGTAGAGAGAAAAGCAAGTTGTTTGGATTGGCCGAGGTATTCCTGCGTAATCTGAAATTCCGGCATCACCGGTGTCTGGTTCATTGCACCAAATAAGGCACTGAAAGGTTCACGGGGCTGAAAATCCAATGGTCCGTTTTTGACCTGGAGGATCACATTTTTCTTAAATTTCCCATCGTAGCGAAGGAATTCTGTATAAGCCTGTTTGGTTCGGTCCTGTTCGCTGGTTTGGTAAACAAAAGCCCGCCACATCACGATTCCGTTGAAAGGAGATACCGCATCAGCCATCATATTCGCGCCATCCACGTGTGTGCGGCCAAAATCCTGCGGACCCGGTTGTCCTTCACTATTGGCCTTCACCAGAAAACCGCCAAAATCAGGAATCAGCTGGTAAATTTCTTTCGCTTTGTTTGCCCACCATTTTCTGACGAGTGGATCAAGTGGATCGGCAGTTTTCAGTTTTCCGATGGTAACCGGTGAGGAAAAATTAACAGACAGATAAACCTTTAAACCATAGGGGCGTAGAATTCCGGCAATGGCCTGAACCTTTTTAAGGTAGGGTGCCGTTAAAATTTTTGCCGAGGCATTCACATTGTTTAATACTGTTCCGTTTATGCCGATGGAAGCATTGGCCCTGCCATATAATTGATAAAGCGCCTCATCTGCCTTGCTGATGGTTAAATCCTGATCATTTTTCCAGAAGATGGATTGACCGGCATAACCACGTTCTACTGATCCATCCAGATTATCCCAATGATTCAATATCCTGCGGGAATAGGAGGGGTTGGAACTAAAGTGATCATCCGTTTTGCCCATATACTGCCTTCTGAGCAGTTCATAGGTTCCATAAAGGATGCCAAGATCGGTTCTGGCAATAATTTTATCCTGTTCCAGGCGAAAGCCATCACCTTTAATGGATGCATGCTGGCTGAATTCGAACTTTATGTTGGCCTCATTTTTACCTAGCCATCCCGTTTTCAGCTCATTTATCGCAACATCCAGAACGGATGATTTTCTGCTGTGCTGTATCTGAACACTTGCAGCAGATTTACCACGCAGCCAAAGTTCATGTCCGTCTTCAGCTTTTGCAAGATAGGCACAGGCAATAAAAGTCAGTACCAGGTATATTGTTCTTTTCATTTTAGTTGATGTTAAGCGTGTGGCTTAAAATATTTCCGCTGGTTTTCAAGGTTTCGTCGGGCTGACTGCCACCAACAGTAATGTCTATTTTGCCTGTCAGCGGTTGTTTTTTGCCGTTTTGATCAATATAGGTAAGGTCGCCGGGTTGCAGGTTAAAACTGATGAGCTGGCTTTTGCCAGGGGCCAGGCTTACCCTTTGGAAACCTTTAAGTGCTTTCCTGGCAGCTTTAATCGCCGGATCACTGTGCGTTACATATAGTTGTACAACCTCATCACCCTCCATTTTTCCGGTATTGGTGATTTTTACGGTGACTTTAGTGCCTTTACCCGCTTTAATTGTTGCGGGTGCGTTAAAGCCTTCATAACGAAAAGTGGTGTAACTTAATCCGTAGCCAAAACCAAAAAGCGGCTTGCCTTTAAAGTAGCGGTAGGTCCGGTTTTCCATACTGTAATCATTAAAGTTGGCCAGATCCTGGTCGCTTTTATAGAAAGTAACCGGGAGTCTGCCAGATGGATTATAATCGCCAAAAAGCAGGTCGGCGATGGCCGTACCAGCCGATTGACCACCATACCAGGCATTAACAATCGCCGGAATATTTTCTGCTTCCCACGGCATGGCAATGGCACTTCCTGTCATCATCACAAAAACCACTGGTTTACCGCTGTTTTTTAAGGCTTTCATTAATGCTGTTTGCGCTTGTGGAAGCATGATGGATGTCCGGTCGCCACCGCTAAAACCAGGAAGATCGACCTTCATTTCTTCGCCCTCCAGCTGAGGAGAGATGCCTCCTGCAAAAATAAAGGCATCTGCATCCTGGTGCCGCTTGACCAAAGCATTAAAATCAGTACGCATAAATGCACCACCGGAGAAGCGGATTTTAGCGGTACCTTCGCCTTGCCAGTATTCAATAACCAGGTTATAAGTACTATCCTTAACAGTTTGTAGCTTATAGGTTTGTGCTCCCCAGCGGTTTCTGGTCCAGGCATCCAATACTTTTTTCCCATTTACAAAAAAGCGGTAGCCGTCATCAGCTTCCAGCTCAAAAGTCATGCTGCCTGTTTGCGCGGCTTTAAAGTCGGTGGTGTATCGTGCTGAAAAATGATTTGCGGTAAGGCCTCCTTCCATCTGCTGGCCTTCCTGCCAACTGTGGTTAAGGCTGGCCTCCATTTGTGTAAGAATTGGTTTTCCTTCCAGTTTCTCCCCTTTAAAATATTCTGATTTAAATCCCTGCTTACCGTCGATGTTCAGTTGTTTGTCCAGATCAAGGTAATTTAAAAGGGTATCGTTTGTAAATGATACGGCTTGTTCATACACCACCGCTGTATTTGGACCAACTTTGTTTTTTATGCCTTCCAGTACCGTGGTGATTTTGGATGGGGTACCATTATAATTACCCAGTACGGCAATGGCATTATCTGCATTCGGACCTAAAACCACCAGTTTCTTCAGGTTTTTTTTCAATGGAAGGGTATTGGCCTCATTGCGCAGTAAAACCATTGATTCGCGGGCCATTTTCAGTGCATGTGCCTGATGATCCTTATTTTCCAATACGGTGATGGGGGTATTGGCATATTTAACCATCGTTGGCGGATCGAACATGCCCAGTCTGAAGCGGATCATAAATAAGCGTTTTACGGAAACATCGATGTCCTTTTCTGTAATGATCCCGTTTTTAACTGCAGTAAGCAAGGCTTTGTAAGCATCTGTGCCACAATCAATATCAGTACCATGAAAAACAGCATCCGCAGAGGCTGCAGCAGCATCTTTATGGGTTTTATGATTTTTAAAGAAATCATCTATCGCCCAGCAATCGGAGGTTACATAACCGGTAAACTTCCATTGCCTGCGCAGGATATCTGTCATAAGTAAATCGCTGGCACAGCAAGGCTGCCCCTGAAAAGCATTATAAGCACACATTACACCCGCCACCTTAGATTGGGTAACCAGTTTTTCGAACGCAGGAAGATAGGTATCCCAAAGATCAAACTGACTGACGTCGGCATTAAATACATGCCGCAGTGGTTCCGGTCCGCTATGTACCGCATAATGTTTGGCACAGGCAGCGGCCTTTAAATATTTAGGATCATCACCCTGCAAGCCTCTTACAAAAGCATCACCCAGAGTAGCGGTAAGGTAAGGGTCTTCACCATAGGTTTCCTGACCCCGGCCCCAGCGGGGATCGCGAAAAATATTGATATTGGGTGTCCAGTAGGTCAAACCCAGGTAGCGCTCATTGGTTCTACCTAATTCTACCGCTTTATTGTAGATGGCACGACCTTCGAGTGCAGCATAATCAGCCATTTTAAACAGGGCATCCGAATCAAAGGTGGCTGCCATGGCAATGGCTTGCGGAAACACGGTTACCTTAAAAGGGGTACGGGCCACGCCATGAAGGGTTTCGTTCCACCAGTCGTATGCCGGGATTTTTAATCTCGGAATGGCCGGGGCAGAGTTGAGCATCTGAAATACTTTTTCTTCCAGTGTCAGGCGTGAAACCAGGTCGTCAACTCTTCTTTCAAAAGGCAGTTTATAATCCTGAAAAGGGTATTGTTGCGCTTTTACTGAACTGAAACCCGTTAAAAGTAAAAGGGTGATGAAGATTTTTAAAGGTTGGGCTTTTCTCATAGGTTTTGGTTAGCGATCACCAAAGTTCATGGCGAATTAATCGTTTTAGCAGATGGTTAATATTTTATAGGTTGATAAATTGTGGATCCAATATCGGATCTAAAACTTGGTCACTTCATAAAATGCCTTTTTGGGCTTTAGTTCAGTGTCAAATAACAGGGGATAATTTTTTCTGCCCCGGGCATCCAGCCAGGTATAGCGGTCAGACAGGTTCCAGAAGGTTACGCCGGTAATGTTTTTTCTATATTTCCGCAATACTTCAAATATCATTTTATATTGTTCCATCTGGCGCGATTCCATTTCCGGGGTAAATTCTACCTTTGCTTTTTGTTCGGCATTTTGAATGAGCTGCCCGCCCTGGTTGCCATCGTATACAGAAACATCCAGTTCGGTAATCTGCACATCCAGGCCCAGGCCGGCAAATAACGCGATTGATTTTTCAAGTTCGGAACGGCTTGGGTTACTTACCGACCAATGTCCCTGTAAGCCGATGCCATGAATGGGTACGCCCCTGGCCAGCAAGGTCTTTAGCATTTTATAAATTTTATCCCGCTTTTTAGGTTGTTCTGTATTATAATCATTATAAAATAAACGGGCCTTTGGATCGGCCTCATGCGCGTAACGGAAAGCCATTTCTACAAAATCCTCACCTGCTATTTTATAAAATTGCGAATTGCGGAAATAGGTAGAATCGTCAGCAATAACTTCATTTACCACATCCCAAGCATAAATATCTTTTTTATAGTGATTAACTACAGTATGAATGTGTTCCTTTAACCTTTTCAATAATAAATCTTTTGATACGGTATTTCCCTGTTCATCTTTGAAAAACCATCGCGGTGCCTGATTGTACCACACCAGACAATGCCCCCTCATTTTTAGGTTGTTTTTTCTGGCGAAACCGGCAATAGCGTCTCCGTTTCTCCAGTTGTATTCATTTTCCACAGGATGAATCGGGGCCATTTTCATGGCATTTTCTGCTGTCACGCTATTGAATTGATCTAGGATGAGTGCTTTGTTTGTGCCATCCAGATCACGTGGGGTAATGGCTACGCCAATAGGAAAGTAGTTTCGGTAATAGTCTTTTAAACCCTTTGCTTTCGGCAGCATTGGTTTAAAGGCTGTCATGATGATGCCAAAAGCCATCAAAAGTAGGGTACCGATGATGAACACATTCCTTTTTGTCATATTTGGTTTTTTAGGATTTGCAAATTCGCCACATTTTGATTTTTAACAGTGCTCTTATGGATAAATATCGGAAACAAATGTTTTCTAACCATTAGATTACAAAGTGATTTTGCACGCCTTTACTTTATGTGAAATGCTTTTTAACCCTGTAAACGGATAAAAATGAACATCTGTTGCCGCACTTTTTACAATAATCACACTCCGCTGTTTTCATTTGTCCTAATTTAGCAAATTCAATGGTAACCGGGGCTATCCCGTAACCAGACAAAAATAAATAACCAAATATGATATACCATCAAACTGGCAGGACCGCCCCGCTTAAACCGGAGCTTCATACAGCACTTATTTTAAAGCATTGCTGAACATTAACTTTAAGCTGAACTGACTGAAATGCATGTTCATCATCATCAAATAAATAATTGATTCGCTGTACTATTAAATTTTATATAAATTGGTGGCTTTAACCAAATCATCTCCCAATAGGCCTGTTCAAACACATGGCCTATTTGCAAAGGATAACTGGTTTACCGCTTGGAAAATCATCAGATTTTGCAGGTTTAAAGTTAACCGGAATAAAAAATTGACCTAATCATCATGCTGAACCGCGTTGTTTTAAATACTGTTTTTTGTTTTACGCTTTGTCTGGTTTTCACAATGTCCGGACATGCACAAGAACAAAAAATTAATTTTACTTCCCTACAAATCAGAGACGGACTTTCTTCCAATACGGTGAATGCGATTCAAAAGGACCACTATGGTTTGATGTGGTTCGCGACAGAAGACGGACTGAATAAGTTTGACGGAAGTAACTTTACCGTATACCGGTATAAATCAGATGATTCTACTGGCATCCAGTCTAATGACATCAGATCCCTGCATGAAGATAAATCCGGAAATTTATGGATTGGTACTTCGGGCGGTTCTCTGAGTTTATTTGACCGGAAAAAAAATGCTTTTATTACCTTCCCTGCAAACAAAGCCGATGCACTGAGTAGTAATATCATTCGTTCTATCTGCAGTGATTATAAAGGTAAGGTATGGGTTGCCACATTTAATGGTTTGGATGAACTTGATCCCAAAACCCGCAAAATTAAAAACCACCTTCGCCAGTATAGCTCCAAAGGTTCTTTTCCTGCACTCACCTTTAACTGCCTGATTGAAGACAGTAAACGCAGAATCTGGGTAGGTTCAAACAATGGCATTTACTTATACCAAAGGGCAACCAACACTTTCAGGTTATTTCAGCATAATGCTTCTGATCCTGCCGGTTTGTGTGATAATGCTGTCTCATCAATCGTGGAAGATAAAACCGGAAACATCTGGTTTGGTACCAGAAATGGCCTGAGTATGCTGCTTCCGGAAGGAAAAGGTTTTAAAACGTTAAGGAATAACAAAGGTGACCTGAATACGCTGATGAACAATGGCATCAGAAGCCTGGCTGTTGATCAGAAGAATCAGCTCTGGATCGGAACGGAAGATGGCTTAAACGTACTGGACATTAAAAGTGGCAGGATGTCGAGATACAGGCCCGATTCGAGGGATATTTACAGCCTGACCGGCAAATCGATCAGTTGCATCTATGTCGATAACGCCGGGATTTACTGGCTTGGGCCTTACCATGGCGGGGTATGTAAATATGATACCAACCTGAATTTATTTCACCTGAAGCAAAGTAATATTCTGGACCGGAATGGTTTGAATGGTTCTGTTGTCACATCATTTGCCGCATATAAAGGCGATATATTTGTAGGTACCGATGGGGGAGGTTTGAATCTGTTTAACCGCAAAACAGAACTGGTGCAGCGGTTTGATGCAGGTCTTGCCGATGGAAGTGCCTTAAATAACATATCCATCATGGCCATGGAACTGACCCGGCAGCAAAAACTCTACATGGGTACCTATTCAAATGGTTTGGTGGTGATGGACTTGGCCACGCAAAACCTGAAGCAGTATAAACAGGGTACAGGTGCCAATGCCTTAAATTCAAACGATATTTTCTGTATTAAAGAAGACCACACTGGTAAAATCTGGGTAGGAACCAATGGTGGTGGAGTAAATGTGCTAAATGCCGACAATAAGGCATTGATTAAATACTGCAAAAACCCGAAGGCCATCAATGAAGTGGATTATCCCGGCAATAATTTTATCCGTTTTATTGAAGAAGACAACGCCGGCAATATCTGGATCGGTTCATACGGATCGGGCATAGCCATCTTTAACCAAACCGGAAAAACGTTTACCATCCTGAACAAAGCAGAAAATAAATTACCCAATGATCTGACTTTATCTATTCTGAAAGACCATGCCGGTGATTTATGGGTAGGAACGTTCAGCGGTGGATTAAGCTTGTATAATCAGGCTACTAAAAAGTTTATCACCTTTGGTGAAAAGGAAGGGCTAAACAATGCCACTGTATATGCTATAAAAGAAGATAAGCAGGGACAGATATGGGTGAGCACCAATAAAGGCATCAGTAGCTTTGACCGAAAATCACATACGTTCACCAATTATACCATTTATAACGGCGTTCAGAACAATAATTTTGTAGTGGGCGCCGGGCTGAGCACTCCTGATGGTGAAATCTATTTTGGTGGTGCTGATGGTTTTAATTATTTTAATCCGCAGTATTTTAAAAAGAATAAAAATCTGCCTTCAGTTCTTTTTACTGATCTCAGAATATCCAATACCTCCATTCTTCCGGCAGAAGACGGGCCGATTGAAGAGGATATTTCAGTGGCAAAAGATATTTACCTGGATTATAAGCAAAGCTTTACATTGAGTTATGTGAGCGTCAATTATACTGCGCCGGAGCAAAACCGCTATTCGTATCGTTTAGAAGGTTTTGATAATGAATGGATCAATGCCGGATCTTCTAAATCGGTATCCTATACCAATCTGGATCCGGGTGACTATGTATTTCATGTTAAAGCCAGTAACAATGATGGTTTGTGGAATGCAGCAGAAACTTCCATCCGTATCCACGTGCGGCCACCTTTCTGGCGAAGCATTTATGCGTATATTTTTTATGTTGTTTTAATTGCCGGATCCTTGCTGTATATCCGTCACCGTGGCATCCGGAAGTTAAAAAGGGAATTTGCCGTGGTTCAGGAGAAAATGAAGGCCGATCAGCGCAGCATGCAGGAAAAACAGGAAGCCGAAAGGTTAAGAGAACTGGATAAACTGAAGATCAAATTCCTAACCAACTTGAGCCATGAATTCCGTACACCGCTTTCCTTAATTATGGGGCCGGTAGATAAACTGATTGCAGAAGAAAAAGACAGTCAGGTTGTTGCGCCGCTAAGCATGATTAAACGCAATACCAAGCGCTTGCTTAACCTGGTGAACCAAATTCTTGATTTCAGGAAAATTGAAGATCATGAATTGAGATTAGACCGTTCGGAAACCGATATTGTGGCTTTTATTAAAGAAGTACTCGAATCATTTAATGATTTGAGTGAACGCAAGCAAATTCAGCTTATTTTTAAAAGTCAGCTGCGTTATTTTAATGCTGCTTTTGATCACGATAAAATAGAGCGCGTATTATTTAACCTGTTGTCTAATGCGTTTAAGTTTACCTCGCAGGGTGGTACCATTTCCGTAGAGCTGGAAAAAAAGGAATTTTCGGCAGGCAACGGTCAATCGGCCTTAGTGATTAAGGTTACTGATACAGGGATCGGCATCAACACAGCAGACCAGGAAAAGATATTTGAACGTTTTTTTCAGGCCGATGGCATCGCTCCGATTTTAAATCAGGGAAGCGGGATTGGTTTATCAATAGCAAAGGAATTTGTGAAACTGCATGGGGGAGACATTACCGTACAGAGCGAACCCGGTGTGGGAAGTACTTTTTGCATTGAGTTGCCATTTGCTGAAGCAGAATTTTCAGAGGAGTTAACCATTGATTTCTCTGATTCAGGAAAAACTGAAGTGATCGCGGAAGAAAATGAGGAAACTGCCAAACAAACATCAGGAGCAGAAATTCCATCTATTTTACTGGTAGAGGATAATGAGGATTTTCGTTTTTACCTGAAGGATGGATTAAAATCATCTTTCAAGGTACATGAAGCCTGTAATGGTCAGGAAGGATGGCAAAAAGCCCTGGCTAACCATCCACAGATCATTGTTAGCGACATCAATATGCCTTATATGAATGGAATTGAATTGTGCAAAAAATTGAAATCAGATAAGCGTACAAACCATATCCCGGTTATTTTATTAACAGCCCTAACGGGTGAAGAAGAGCAGATCAAAGGACTGGAAACCGGTGCAAATGATTACCTGACCAAGCCTTTTAATTTTGAAATTCTGCATGCGAAAATTAGAAACCTGCTGGCCCTGAATCAAAGGTTAAGGGATACCTATACCAAGCAAATTAAAGTTCAGGCACCAGAGGTGGTCATCGAATCGCATAGCAACCGCTTACTGAATAAGGTTGCACTGTATATTGAGGAAAACCTGAACAATCCAAAGCTGTCGGTAGAAGATTTAAGTAAACATGTGGGCATGAGCAGGGGTTCGCTTTACCATAAAATTTTAGAACTGACAGGACTTTCACCAGTAGAGTATATCAGGTCGGTTAAGCTGGATAAGGCAACCGTATTACTGGAAAAAAGCGATCTGAATGTATCGCAGATTGCCTATATGGTTGGTTTTGCCACGCCAAATTATTTTGCGAAATCATTTAAGGCCAAATACAATATGCAGCCCTCTGAATACATGAATCTGAAACGGAAGTTGGAGGATCATGTTACAAAGGACAAGTAAGATGTTCACCCTGATCTGGATGTTGGCTTTGAATTAAATTGTTCTTGCCCCGCTCACGCTCGTTTCCAGACCAGCACAGGCATAAAGCTGTGAACGATTGGGTTTCCAGATCAGGTGTTTGTTTTTTTACGTTCTTCTTCCTTTCAGCGAAAAGGTGCCGATAGGAGGCCAACTTAAACATTTATCGCACTTTTTTATTCAAATCTGTTTTATTGGCTTAGGCAATTAAACTAAATTTGAAGATTAACCAATTATAGCATGAGCCTGAGCAAGCGCTTTATTTTTTTTCTATACCTTATTTTTTGTGGGGCCTCGGCAGGAAATGCCCAGATCAGATTGCCGCATATTATCTGCGACAGCATGATCCTGCAGCGCGATCAGCCTTTGGAAATATGGGGATGGGCTTCACCAGGCGAACGGGTGATACTCCATTTTAAGGGAAAGCAATTCAGCACTACAGCAGGTGCAGATGAAAAGTGGCGCATCGCACTTCCGGCCGTGAAAGCGGGCGGGCCTTATACCATGGAATTTTCCGGTAAAAATAAAGTGGTATTAAAAGATGTTCTTTTTGGTGATGTATGGCTCTGCGCCGGACAATCCAATATGGTACACCAGCTGAAGGTACACAATATTACCTACGCAAAGGACATTGCTGCTGCAAATTATCCGCAGATCAGGCAATTCTGGGTGCCCACGGCCACCAATTTAAACGGACCATCCAAAGACCTGCCTAAAAGCAACTGGAAACCGGCCACCCGGGAAGGCATCAATGATTTTTCTGCTGTGGCTTATTTTTTTGCACGTAAAATCTATGAAGAACAAAAAATACCCATCGGGATCATCAATTCAAGTGTTGGCGGAACCACAATTGAAGCCTGGACAGGGGAAGACGGATTAAAAGGAATGGATGAAATCAGTCAGGTTATTGCCCGTAATAAAGACACGGCTGCAGTTAACAAAATAAACAGGATGGCCGATGCCAGCCAAGCCCCGCCTGCAGTAAGTGCCGATAAAGGCTTGCTGGAGGAGGTGAAATGGTTTGATCCGGCATACCAGCCTAAAGGGTGGCGTAAGTTTGATCTGCCTGGTTACTGGGAAGATCAGGGCGTGCGGGATCTGGATGGTGTGGTCTGGTTCCGGAAAGAAATAGAAGTACCTGCTGGTATGGCCGATGCTCCTGCCTTTATCCAGCTGGGAAGAATAGTTGATGCAGACCGCCTTTACCTCAACGGAACGCTTGTGGGTTCAACGGGCTATCAGTATCCTCAAAGAAGATACCATGTCGCCGCCGGCGTACTAAAGCCCGGTAAAAATATTTTGGTGGTTCGGGTTGAAAATTCAAATGGAAAAGGAGGTTTTGTGCCAGATAAACCGTATTCGATTGAAGCTAATCAACAGCTAATCAGTTTGAAAGGAGAATGGCAATATAAAGTAGGAGAAACTTATCGACCTGTATTTAGAAAGGGCCCCTTCCGCATTCAGGAACAGGCGCAACCTACCGCACTTTATAATGCGATGGTAGCACCTGCTATTCAATACGGGATAAAAGGCGTATTGTGGTATCAGGGTGAAAGTAATGTTGGCAATGCATTGGCCTATAAAAAGTTATTGCCGGCCATGATTCAGGACTGGAGGACGCAGTTTAAAAAACCTGACCTTCCGTTTTACTATGTTCAACTGCCCAATTACGGCGATATGCGCTATCAGCCAGGTGAAAGTGCCTGGGCTTTGTTGAGAGAAGCAGCACTGGAAACACTCCAGGTACCCCATACCGGAATGGCCGTTACAATTGATCTTGGAGAGTGGAATGACATTCATCCGGATGATAAAAAAGATGTTGGCGAACGCCTGGCATTGATTGCTGAACGATGGAGTTACGGAAGAAAAAATCTCGTTTATTCGGGGCCTATTTACAAATCCTCGGCTATTGAAGGTCGTCAGATGATCCTCCGTTTTGATCATATCGGTTCAGGCCTGAAAACAATCGATGGAGAAGCCCTTTCACAGTTTGAAATTGCCGGTGCAGACAAGAAATTTGTATGGGCAGATGCAGAAATTAAAGGTGATCAGGTGATTGTTCATTCATCACAGATTGAAAAGCCGATGTATGTACGTTATGCCTGGGCAGATAATCCGGTTAATCCAAATTTATATAACCAGGAAAACCTTCCGGCTTCACCCTTTCGTACTGACAGGTAGCCTGATTAAGTTTCAGGTTAATTAATGACCTTCCATACCTGTTTTATTCTTTTCACTCAAGGGTTAAACTTAAAGATGTTTGTATCCAAAGCGTTACCTCTCAAAATCACCGGTAAACATATTTTCTATAATAATCATCAAAACTTCCCGCCTGAAACGGGCATATCGCCTAGTTTTATCCTGTGGTATTCCTGATCGGGTCATTATTAAGTTATAGTGATTTTTTAAATCAGGAAAGGCACGATGAATATTAATTTATCACCATGAATGACCAAAAACTGCTAACCAGAATTTTATCGCCTGTTAATTTAAAAAGGATCATTATAACTGCGCTGTTATTTTTAACCCTGCCATTTACTTCCTTTGCACAAGACCCGGATTTTCATATTTACCTTTGCTTGGGCCAGTCAAATATGGAAGGAAATGCCCGTTTTGAAGCACAGGATACCGTTCAGGTTGACCCTCGTTTTCAGGTTTTGCAGGCGGTTAATTGTCCGGATTTGAAGCGGGAAATGAATCAATGGTACACTGCCGTTCCGCCTTTAACCCGTTGCAATACCGGCTTAACACCAATTGATTATTTCGGGCGCACCATGGTTGCTGAACTTCCTGAAAAAGTACGCGTTGGGGTGATTGTCGTAGCTGTCGGCGGATGCAAAATTGAATTATTTGATAAAGACAATTATACCTCTTATACGGCCACTGCACCAGAATGGATGAAAGGTATGCTTCAGCAATATGATGGGAATCCTTATGGTCGTTTATTAAGCCTGGCAAAGGAAGCACAGAAAAAAGGCGTTATTAAAGGAATATTGCTCCATCAGGGGGAATCCAATACGGGCGATAGCTTATGGCTGCACAAAGTAAAAGGCGTTTATGATCACCTGCTTCAGGATCTTCATCTGCAACCTGATCAGGTGCCATTGCTTGCGGGCGAGGTTGTGAATGCAGATCAGGGTGGGGTTTGCGCCAGTATGAACAATATCATTGCAAAGCTGCCTCAAACCATTCCTGCTGCACATGTCATTTCCTCAAAAGGTTGTACGGTAGCTGCTGATAAACTCCATTTTAATGCTGCGGGTTACCGTGAACTTGGAAAGCGATATGCTGCACAAATGCTTTCGCTGTTAAAAAAATAAGACTAAATCCCTGCAGTTTAATTATTAAACTAACCAAATACGAACGATATGAAATTCCCTTACCTGATGCTGCTGATTGCGGTGATCTGCTCCGCACAAAGTAATTTAAAGGCACAGAATCCCGTTATTAAAAATATTTTTACGGCCGATCCGGCACCAATCGTGTATAAAAATACTGTTTATCTTTATGCCGGGCATGATACGGCTACAGTAAAAGATACCAATTATAAAATGCCCGACTGGCATGTGTTTTCTTCTCAGAATATGGTCGATTGGAAAGACCATGGCGCGCTGCTTTCACCCAAAACATTTTCATGGGCAGGCGGAGATGCTTATGCTGCACAATGTATTTTCCGTAACGGTAAGTTTTACTGGTTTGTATCAACAGGGCATCAGAAAAATGCGGAAAGTGGCGGCGGAATGGCCATTGGGGTTGCTGTATCAGATCATCCGACGGGGCCATTTAAAGATGCGATAGGAAAGGCACTGATCACCAATGAAATGACCAAAGATAAAAAACACGGATGGGATGATATCGATCCTACTGTATTTATCGACGATGATGGCCAGGCCTATCTTTTCTGGGGCAACGGCAGTTGCAAAAGTGTAAAACTTAAAAAAAATATGACGGAGCTGGATGGGCCGATTACGGTATTGGATATTAAAAACTATATAGAAGGCCCCTGGGTTTATAAAAGAAAGGGAAATTATTACCTGGTTTATGCGGGCGCCGGTACCAAACCCGAAATGATTGAATATTGTATGGCTAAAAGTCCGCAGGGCCCTTGGGTGTACAAAGGGATTATTCAGGAAAACGTAGCCAATAGTTTTACTACGCACCCGGGAATTGTAGATTTTAAAGGAAAATCCTATTTTTTCTATCATAACGGCACGTTGCCAACCGGTGGAAGTTACAGAAGATCAATTTGCATCGATTATATGCATTACAATCCGGATGGTACGATTCAGAAAATCATTCAAACAACTGAAGGTGTCGCTGCCGTTGGTAAACGCTAAACCAGCCCATTCAATCATAAAATGCAACAGCACAGACAGCATTGCCGTGCCTGATAACCTTAATTAACCTAACCAAATATGCTTAAACCTTCACAATTTCATATCGCCTTGCTCTTCGGCATTTCAGCGTTATTTACCTTTCCGGCTTTCTCACAGGGCATGGTAACACCGGGCCCGCCGGAATTTGACGTAGAAAAACCAAATATACCCCACGGGAAAATCGATACCCTGACTTATGCTTCCAAAACTGTTGGAAACAATCGCCGGGCCCTGGTCTACACGCCGCCGGGTTACGCTAAAAATAAAAAATACCCGGTTTTATATCTTTTGCATGGCATAGGAGGTGATGAAAAAGAATGGTTCAGGGGTGGAAAACCACAGGTCATTCTTGATAATCTGTATGCAGATGGGAAAATTGAACCAATGGTGGTGGTAATGCCCAACGGAAGAGCCATGAAAGATGACCGTGCAACGGGTAACATTATGGCGAAAGATAAAGTAGAAGCCTTTGCCAACTTTGAAAAAGACTTGCTGAATGATCTCATTCCATATGTGGAGAAGAAATTAAGCGTCTACAAAGACCGCGAGCACAGGGCAATTGCCGGCTTGTCAATGGGCGGAGGCCAGTCTCTCAATTTTGGTTTAGGCAATCTGAATAAATTTGCCTGGGTAGGTGGATTTTCTTCTGCACCAAATACCAAGTTGCCTCAGGAACTGGTACCTGATCCTAAAAAAGCAAAAGAAATGCTGAAGTTATTGTTTATTTCCTGTGGGGCAAGTGATAACCTCATCAGTTTCAGTAAGCGTACACATGGTTACCTGCAAAAAAATGATGTCCCGCATATTTATTTCATTGAGCCAGGTGTACATGATTTTAAGGTATGGAAAGATGGTTTGTATATGTTTTCGCAGTTAATTTTCAAACCCGTAGATACCGCCACATTTTCTAAATATCCGGTAGCAGGAGTACCGGCCTCAACTAATATCGGATCAAACAAATATCCGCAGATTCTGGATGATCACCGGGTGATGTTTAGTATTTCTGCACCAGAAGCCCAAAAGGTACAGGTAGATTTAGGGAAAAAATATGATATGGTAAAGGATAGCCAGGGAAAATGGACAGCCACCACTGATTCTATTGGCGAAGGCTTTCACTATTATTCGCTCATTATCGATGGCATTCCGGTAGCCGATCCGGCCAGTAAAACGTATTATGGAATGGGCAGGATGGCTAGTGGTATCGAAATACCATTTACAGGTGGCGCTTATTATGCTTTGAAAGATGTGCCACATGGTGATATCCGGTTGAAGAAGTATTTTTCTAAAGTCACCAACTCCTGGAGACAGTTTTATGTATATACGCCACCAGGTTATGATGCCGGTACCAGTGAAAAATATCCCGTGCTTTATATTCTCCACGGAGGAGGTGAAGATGAAACGGGGTGGGCAAACCAGGGGAAAACTGATCTGATCCTGGATAACCTGATCGCGGCGCAAAAGGCCAAACCCATGCTCATTGTCATGCCTGATGCCAACGTGGGTGGATCGGCTTTCGCTGAAAGCGGATTAAAAACGTTTGAATCCGAACTCAAGGAGGTGATCATTCCACTCGTGGAAAAAACGTACCGTACCAAAACCGATGCTGCAAACCGTGCTTTGGCAGGTTTATCAATGGGCGGAATGCATACCCTGTATACCGGAATCAAAAATACAGCTGATTTTGCATATCTGGGCGTGTTCAGCTCCGGCTGGATTGTTGGTCGCCAGAATGAGGTAGCCGATGCCCAATACGATTTTATGAAAAACAACCGTGAAAAAATCAATGCTAACCTGAAACAGTTCTGGATTGCCATGGGTGGTAAGGAAGATATTGCTTATAAAAACTGTCAGGTCATGATGGATAAGCTGAAAAATTTAAACATCAATTACACTTACCAGGAGTACCCCGGCGGCCATACCTGGCCGGTATGGCGCAATAATCTTTACCAATTTTCTGCCTTACTTTTTAAATAACACGATATAAATAATATAATGATGAAGATGCTATGGAAGTTTCCAGCCGCTAAAACTATTTTACCGCAATGCTGCTTTGCTGCTGTACTGATGACAAGCTTTTGCGGAACCGTGATTGCACAGGACAAGTTGTATCCCAATACCTTTCCACTCGAGCAGGTCACTTTGCTTAAAGGGCCATTTGGCCATGCCCGCGACCTCAACATTCAAACTTTATTGAGTTATGATCTGGATAAATTACTCTATCCTTACCTGAAGGAAGCCCAGCTGCCAGTTGTTAAAAGTGGTTATAAAAACTGGGATGGCCTTGACGGGCATGTTGGCGGACATTACCTTTCTGCGCTGGCTTTTAATTATGCTTCTACCAATAACCCGGAATGTAAAAGCCGCATGGATAAAATGGTTGAGGTGCTGAAAGCATGCCAGCGCAAAAATACGGCAGGGCAGCCTGACTGGGGAAAAGGCTATGCTGGTGGCGTACCAAACAGTCGTGAGGTATGGTCGAAACTTAAAAACGGAGATTTTAAAGCTTATAAGGCGGCCTGGGTGCCCTGGTATAACTTACACAAAACATTTGCCGGTTTGCGTGATGCCTGGGTATACGGAAAAAGTGCGGAAGCCAAAGATGTTTTTCTTAAATTCTGCGACTGGGCCATTGACATCACATCAGGCCTTTCTGAACAACAGATGCAGGAAATGTTAGATACAGAGCATGGCGGAATGAATGAGGTGCTGGCTGATGCCTATCAGCTTAGCGGTAACCAGAAATACCTGAATGCGGCCATGCGTTTTTCGCATCAGATGTTACTCAAACCAATGTCAAATGATCAGGATAACCTCAATAACAAACACGCCAATACACAGGTGCCGAAGGCCATTGGTTTTCAGCGGATCGGCGAATTAAACCACAATAGTGCTTATGAAGAATCGGGGCATTTTTTCTGGGAAACCGTTACCGGAAAACGCAGTCTGGCCTTTGGTGGAAACAGCCGCAGGGAGTTTTTTCCGAGTGCCGCTGCCAGTGCTGATTTTGTAAACGATGTGGAAGGCCCTGAAACCTGCAATACCTACAATATGCTTAAACTTACCGAGGGATTGTTCAGAGAGAAACCGGATGCGAAATACGCCGATTTTTACGAACGCGCACTCTACAACCACATTCTTTCTACGCAGCATCCGCAACATGGCGGATATGTTTATTTTACACCAGCCAGGCCAAGGCACTACCGGGTTTATTCGGCACCGAATGAAGCCATGTGGTGTTGTGTGGGCAGTGGCATGGAAAACCATAGTAAATACAACGAATTTATTTATACACACCGGAAAGATTCTTTATACCTGAATCTGTTTATTGCTTCTGAACTGGATTGGAAAGAAAAGAATATTAAACTAAAGCAAGAAACCCTGTTTCCTGATGAAGCGCGTACCCGGCTAACCGTAATAAATGGTTCAGCAGCATTTACCCTCCTGCTCAGACACCCTTCGTGGGTGAAAAAGGATAGTATGGAAGTCAAAATCAATGGAAAAAAAATAAGCTATACCTTATCTCCTTCATCTTATATCGCTATTCAGCGTAAGTGGAAAAAAGGGGATGTGGTAGAACTTGATATGCCGATGGAATCAACCATTGAGCGTCTGCCTAACCTTCCGGAATATGTGGCCATTATGCACGGGCCAATTTTGCTGGGTGCCAAAACCAAAACAGAGCACCTTAACGGACTGATCGCAAATGATAGTCGCTGGGGGCATATTGCCAGTGGTCAGAAGTTAGCCATTGATCAGGCACCAATTTTAATTGATCAGGATATAACTAAAATCTCCGGTAAGCTTGTTCCGGTTGCGGGTCATCCCATGCAGTTTTCTTTTGTCAATGAACAAATTATTAATCCCGAACCACTAACGCTTGAACCCTTTTACCGCATCCATGATTCGAGGTATATGATGTACTGGATGGCTTTAACACCAGGTCAATATAAAGATTATCTGAATGAGGTAAAGCGATCAGAGGCGGAGAAAATGGCACTTTCAGCACGTACGGTGGATTTTGTATCCCCCGGCGAGCAGCAGCCCGAGGTGGATCATCAGCTGAAGAGCGAACGTTCTCAAAGCGGATCTTATTTGGATGAATTCTGGCGGGATGCCGGCAACGGCGGATATTTTAGTTATCAGTTAAGTACCGGCGGTTCGGACGCGTTGTTACTTCATGTCCGTTATCATACTATAGGCAATGCCAATGGTCAGTTTGATATTTTGATTGACGACCAAAAATTATTAACCGTTAATCCTGCTGCCGTGCAACATAAACCAGGCTTTTACAACCAGGAATATAAAATTCCCGTAAGCATGCTTAAAGGCAAACAAAATATCCGGGTGAAATTTGTATCCCTGGATAAGAAAGCTACCGGCAGGGTTTATTATGTCCGTTTAGTGAAGCCTGAATAAACGATACCATTCCTAAAACAATAAAAATCTTTCAATGAGCCCAGGCAAACACCTCAGGATACTGACATTCATATTCTTATTTTCAGCTGCTTTTAGTTCTTTTTTAAAAGCTCAGCAAACTGATGATTCCAGATTAAAACTCTGGTATCATCAGCCTGCCGGAAAAGTGTGGGAAAATGCCCTGCCTGTGGGGAATGGCATGCTTGGTGCCATGGTGTATGGAAATGTGGAACGGGAAATCCTTAAACTCAATGAACATACGCTTTGGAGCGGAGGCCCGTACCAGAATGATGTTCCGGAAACCATCAATTATTTAGCAGAAATCAGGCAGTTGATTTTTGATGGAAAACACAAAGCGGCAGAAAACCTGGCCAATAAAGTGATGTTTGGAAAAAAATCTTCCGGACAGATTTTTCAGCCAGCAGGAAATCTCGAACTCAGTTTTCCAGGTCAGGATGTTTATCAAAACTATCGTCGGGAACTGGACCTGGAAAAGGCTGTGGCGAAAACCAGCTATACAGTTGCCGGGGTAACCTATACCAGAACCACATTTGCCGCTTTTGGTAACCGGGTGATTGTGATGCGGCTTACGGCCAGCAAGCCTGGACAAATTTCTTTCTCAGCAACTTATACTACGCCACACAAAAATGTGGTCAGGTCTTCGGAAGCAAAAGACCTGATGATGGAAGGCACTTCAAGTGACCATGAAGGGGTAAAAGGAAAAGTAAAATACCAGGTTATCAGCCAATTCAAAAATGAAGGGGGTAGTGCCATGGTTTCAGACAGCAGTATCACGGTAAAAAGGGCAGATGCGGTTACGGTTTATATTTCCATTGCCACCAATTTTAATAATTATCTTGATGTGAGTGGAAATGCTGCTGCCCGTGCTTCAGCATACCTGAAAAAGGCCGTGGCAAAATCTTATGCCAGCGTGTATCATACCCATGTAGCAGAATATCAAAAATATTTTAACCGGGTGCAATTGGACCTGGGAACAACTCCTGCTGCTGCATTACCTACGGATCAGCGGCTGGCAAATTTCAGAAAGGTAGATGATCCGGCTTTTGTAGCCCTTTATTACCAGTTCGGGCGATATCTGCTCATCAGTTCTTCGCAGCCCGGGGGGCAGCCCGCAAACTTACAGGGCATCTGGAATGATAAACTTTATCCGGCCTGGGACAGTAAATACACCATCAATATCAATGCACAGATGAATTACTGGCCGGCAGAACCTACTAATCTTGCTGAATTGCATGAACCTTTTCTGAAAATGGTAAAAGAAATGGCTGAAACCGGTACAGTCACCGCGAGGAACATGTATGGGGCAAGAGGATGGGTCGCCCATCATAACACGGATATCTGGAGAAGTACCGGCCCTGTGGATGGGGCATTTTGGGGCATCTGGAATGCCGGTGGCGGGTGGACAAGTCAGCACCTCTGGCAACATTATCTCTATAATGGCGACAAAAACTACCTGAAAACGGTTTATCCGGTGATGAAAGGAGCAGCGGCTTTTTATAAAGACTTTCTGGTGGTACACCCGAAATATAAATGGCTGGTGGTTAACCCGGGCACTTCACCCGAAAATGCACCCCAGGCACATGGGGGTTCATCTATAGATGCCGGCACAACCATGGATAACCAGATCGTTTTTGATGTTTTCTCTTCGGTGATCCAGGCCGCAAAAATCCTGAACATTGATCAGAATTTCACCGATAGCCTGGCGAAGATGCGGGCCCAATTACCCCCGATGCACATCGGTAAGTACGGACAGTTGCAGGAATGGCTGGATGATATCGACAGTCCGAATGACAAACACCGTCATATTTCACACCTTTATGGGCTCTTCCCTTCCAATCAGATTTCACCATATCGCACACCCTTACTTTTTTCGGCAGCCAAAAATACGCTATTGCAGCGGGGAGATGTTTCAACCGGCTGGAGCATGGGCTGGAAAATTAACTGGTGGGCCAGGATGCAGGATGGAAATCATGCCTATCAGCTGATCCAGAACCAATTGACACCATTAGGCGTAAATCCGGGCGGTGGAGGTACCTATAACAATCTTTTTGATGCGCACCCGCCTTTTCAGATTGACGGAAATTTTGGTTGCACATCCGGGATTACGGAGATGCTGATGCAAAGTGCTGATGAAGCCCTGCAGCTCCTGCCGGCACTTCCCGAGGTATGGAAGAAGCAGGGAACGATAAAAGGATTGCGCGCCAGGGGAGGTTTTGAAGTAAAGGAAATGGGATGGGTAGCGGGTAAACTGACTAAAGTTGTAATCAGGTCAACCATTGGCGGTAACCTGCGTCTTCGGGTGCCCAATCAGCTGAAAGGCCGGGGATTTGTACTGCAACCCGCTAAGGGAAGCAATCCAAATGTATTTTATGCCGTAGCTAAAACACCTGCTGCCCTGTTGTCTGAACATGCAGTAACTGCCGAACCTGTTTTGCGGGAGACTTTCTTATATGATATTCCTACAATTGCGGGTAAATCTTACACACTTCTGTTAAAATGATCTTTACAATCAAAACAATATATAAAATGAAGATGAGAAAATTACTGGCCTGTCTGCTGTTTATCGCCTTGTTAAACCTGCAGGCATTTGCTCAGCAACAGGCACAAAATCCGGTTATTTTTGCCGATGTACCCGATCTTTCCATGATCCGGGTTGGTGATACCTATTACATGAGCAGCACCACGATGCACATGAGCCCGGGTTTGCCTATCATGAAATCAAAAGACCTGGTGAACTGGCAAATGGTGGGTTACGCCTATGATACACTGGCCAATGTAGATGCACTGAATCTGGTTAATGGTAAAAGTGCCTATGGAAAAGGTACCTGGGCGAGCAGTTTGCGCTATCATGAGGGTATTTATTATGTGAGCACTTTTGCTCAGACTACCGGAAAGACGACCATCTTCAGTACCAAAGATATCGAAAAAGGAAACTGGAAAAGGATAGATTTCAAACCCAGTCTTCATGATCATTCTTTATTTTTTGATCACGGAAAAGCCTACATGGTATATGGCAGCGGGAAAATTAAATTGGTTGAGCTGAAGGCTGACCTCAGCAGAATCAATACCGAGGTGCCTGAACGTATATTAATAGAAGATGCCGGAATGCCTTCGGGTAATGCAGGCGGCTTGCCTGCCGAAGGCTCACAATTATTTAAGGTGAAAGGAAAATACTACCTGTTCAATATCACCTGGCCAAAAGGAGGAATGCGGACCGTAGTGATCCACCGCTCGGATAATTTATTCGGCCCTTATGAAGGGAAAGTAGCTTTACAGGATAAGGGTGTGGCGCAAGGTGGCATGATTGATACACCTGAAGGAGACTGGTTTGCCTATTTGTTTCGGGATAATGGCGCCGTTGGACGGATTCCTTACCTCGTGCCGATCAGATGGGAAAATGACTGGCCCATCTTAGGGATTGACGGCAAAGTGCCCGAAACACTTCATTTGCCAAAAAGTAAAGGAATGATTCCGTCGATTGCTGCTTCAGATGAATTTATCCGAAAAAAAGGAGAACGTGATTTGCCACTGGTTTGGCAATGGAACCATAATCCTGATGCACAATACTGGTCGGTTCACCAAAGAAAAGGTTATCTGCGGTTAACTACCGGACGTATTGATACCAGCTTTCTTACTGCCAGGAATACGCTTACGCAACGCACCATCGGCCCATTTTCATCGGCCACTACGGCTTTGGATCTTTCCAATATGAAAAACGGTGATTTTGCCGGCCTGGCAGTTTTACAGAAAAATTATGGACAAATCTATATAAAAGTAGAAAATGAGCATAAGTCGATCGTTTTCGTTAATGCTACCGGGGGGAAAGCCAAATTATCAACAGCAATTCCCATTCAGCAAAACAAAATATTCTTCAGGGTTGATTGCAATTTTGCTGAAAGAAAAGATCTCGCTACATTCTTTTATAGCCTGGATGGAAAAGCATGGATAAGCATTGGCGATCCGGTAAAAATGAGCTATACCATTCCGCACTTTATGGGTTATCGCTTTGCACTTTTTAACTATGCAGAAAAAGAATCAGGTGGCTATGTTGATTTTGATTATTTCCATTTGTCAGAAAAGCCTTCCATTCAGAGCACAGAATAAAAAGACAAGCCTTTTTTATACCAAAATTGAACAATAATGCTAATAATTTAGTCAATAGTTCAACGCTGCGGTATCTGATAGGCCTATCTTCGGAATTTATTAAGGGTATGAATGTGTGGTGATAATGGCCAGCATTCATCTGGAATAACCAATATAAACTGATTTATGAACAAACCATTTGAAAACCTTTTTCTGAAAATGAAAAATCTGGACAAACCATATTTTTCTTTTAAACTTATACTCGCAGGTGCATTAACCTGTTTCACCTTTTTTTTATTTAGCGCTTTTACTCAGAATGCTGATGGCCGTAAACCAGTGCCATCAGCTATTCCTTTATTTAGTAATTACGTTTATCAGGGTGACGATGATATTTATAAAAA
The DNA here is from genome assembly GCF_026240075.1 of Pedobacter sp. MR22-3. NCBI lineage: Bacteria > Pseudomonadati > Bacteroidota > Sphingobacteriia > Sphingobacteriales > Sphingobacteriaceae > Pedobacter > Pedobacter sp. MR22-3. The sequence continues at coordinate 522,953 of NZ_JAPIVF010000002.1, forward strand.
ATATCCCCTAAAAGCCGATGAGTTTTATACACCCATCCTTCAGGGGTGTTATCCAGACCCCAGCATCACCAAGAAAGGAGATGATTATTACCTGGTGGTTTCCTCTTTTGCATTCTTTCCCGGAGTTCCTATTTTTCATTCTAAAGATTTAGTAAACTGGAAACAACTCGGACACGTATTAGACCGCACTTCGCAACTAAAAGTGGCACGTTCTGGCATGAGTGCCGGCATTTATGCACCAGCTATCTTATACAACAAGCTTAATGATACCTTCTACATGATTACCACGCAGATTGCAGGCGGAATGGGGAATATGGTGGTGAAAACGAAAGATCCGGCCAAAGGATGGAGTGAGCCTTATCAACTAAAATTTGATGGCATCGATCCGTCATTGTTTTTTGATGATAACGGAAAGGCCTACGTAGTGCACAATGATGCTCCTGAAAAGGAATTGTATACCGGTCACCGGGCCATCAAAATCTGGGAGTATGATTTGGTAAATGACCAGATTATTCCGGGTACGGATAAAATTATTGTGAATGGCGGGGTAGATCTGAGCAAGCGCCCGATATGGATTGAAGCGCCGCATATTTATAAAAAGAATAATAAGTATTACCTGATGTGTGCCGAAGGCGGTACAGGCGGTGCGCACAGCGAGGTTATTTTTGTGAGCGATAACGTTAAAGGGCCATATGTACCTTCAGCAAAAAATCCGATTTTAAGTCAGCGTCATCTTCCGGCTAAAAGGGCAGATAAAATAGACTGGGCAGGTCATGCTGATCTGGTAGAAGGTCCGAACGGACAGTATTATGGCGTGTTCCTGGGCATCAGGCCAAATGAAAAAGACCGTGTAAATACTGGTCGCGAAACGTATATTCTTCCGGTAAACTGGGATGGAGAGTTTCCTGTTTTTGAAGGTGGACTGGAGCCTTTAAAAACAAAACTGAAAATGCCTGCAGGGGTTAAAAATAACACCGGCAAACCTGGTTTTTTCCCAAATGGGAACTTTACTTTCCGGGATAACTTTTCTGCAGGAAAGCTGGATTACCGCTGGATTGGATTAAGAGGGCCAAGAGAAGAATTTGCTGCAGTAACGCCCAATGGTTTGCAGATTAAGCCCTTTGCTAAAGATGTAAAAGCTGCTGAACCCATTTCTGCATTGTTTCAGCGGCAGCAGCACAATAGCTTCTCCACCACGGTAACGATGAATTATAAACCAGATACGGATAAAGACCTGGCCGGAATTGTTTGTCTGCAAAAGGAAAGCTATCACTATGTTTTTGGTGTCACTAAAAAAGATAATGATTATTACCTTTTATTGCAACGTACGGAAGACAATGCCTCAACCATATTGGCAAAGGTAAAAATTGATGTTAACCGCCCTATCGATTTGAAGGTAGCTGCAAAAGGTGATGATTACACTTTCAGCTATGCTTCAGGAGACAAGAAATTTACCAATCTGGGTGGTACCGTTTCTGGTGATATCCTTTCAACAAATGTGGCAAAAGGATTCACCGGTGCCCTAATCGGACTTTATGCTACTTCAGCAAGCGAGGTTAAATTGTAAGCAATTGTTATAAAAAGTAAATTTTAAAGTATGCGCCCTGGTTTGTGGAAACACGACCAGGGCTTTTTATTTATCCTCCTTTTGTATTGAGGCAATTTAATTATCAGATGAATATTAATAACATCACTATGTCCATTTTATGACTAATACATCATACATCATTTAGTCTTTTCGGTATTTTTCGCAGGTTTGGTGTTTTGTTATCCTGCTGAAACATTCCCATTATGAATGCTTATGCATTTTTTTTATGTTTTTGGAGATTAAAATACACTAAGTCTTAAAAATATTATTCAGGGTAATAAATATTTTAAAATAATTTTTCGTCATAATTGCTTTTATATGTCTCTAAGGGCGGTTTTCTGGCTGCTTTTACCTGTCCTGAACATGAATCCTATAAATTTAAACAATTGTGCTATCTATAAATTACACACGATCCTACATTTATCTCAACCAAATATAAGACACATCTTAACTGAGATGTAAGGCTAACCAAATAACTTATGAATCTAAATTTAACCAAACTTAATCCTTTTCATTAGCGTGCATTTTAACTAATTACAGATTTTTTATGGGGCAGGTGAGCTGTCCGATGATGGAATTTATTGCACCTGATTAATGGATTGAACTGAATGGACGATTTTAGATATGATCCATTAATACAAATAAACCAAATATTGCCCATATGAGACCGCCTACCTAACTAAACAATAGCAATGTCTCTAACTCAGACCTGCATCAGTTTACAGCATTTTATACTAACCAAATTCTAACCCATGTATGATGAAGAAATCCAACTTCAAAGCCATAGAATATGAGCCTTCTATGCACAACCGAACAAATCAAATTCTGCATTTTCTAAATCAATTTATATGATGGACAATTACACAATTACAAGTAGTAATGGCCGGCATATACATCAAAAATTTAGCGCATTATTACTCAGAATAACTTTTATGATGCTCTCCTTATTGCTCATGGCCAATGCGGTGATGGCTCAGCAAAAAAGGATATTAAGAGGTACCGTTGTAGATGAACAGAATGACCCGCTTACGGGTGTAACCATTACATTAAAGGGCACTAATACCCGTGTGGTATCCAATGGTGAGGGTAAATTTTCAATGGAAATCCCGACAGAGAAAAGCACGCTTTTATTTAATTATATCGGGATGAGCCAAAAAGAAATCACCCTTACTGATAAAAATGATATTGTGGTATCTATGAACAATGATAACAAAGTGCTTAACGAGGTTATTGTAGTGGGATACGGACAACAAAAGAAAGCCAGTGTGGTGGGTGCCATTAGCCAAACCAGTGGCAAGGTATTGGAACGTAGCGGAGGGGTAACCAATCTGGGAATGGCCTTAACCGGAAATCTTCCTGGCGTGGTTACTACCGCTTCATCCGGTATGCCGGGTGGAGAAGATCCGCAAATTCTGATCCGTGGACAAAGCTCCTGGAATAACAGCTCGCCATTAATTCTAATTGATGGTATTGAACGTTCTATCAGTTCTATTGATATTTCATCAGTAGAAAGTGTGTCTGTACTTAAAGATGCTTCGGCCACTGCAGTTTATGGTGTAAGAGGGGCAAACGGTGTAATTCTGGTGACCACCAAACAAGGCGTTGAAGGCAGGGCACAAGTACAGGTACGGTCGAACTTAACGGCTAAAGTTGCTTCGAGACTGCCTGAAAAATATGATTCATATGATGCCCTGATGATTAAAAACAGGATTATTGAACGTGAATCTGTGGTAGATCAAAACGCATGGTCTGGTTATACTGCGATGCAGATGATTGATAAGTACCGGAATCCGCTAAATGCAAACGAATGGGACAGGTATCCTAATGTAGATTGGGAAAAAGAACTTTTTAAAGACAGGGCCATGTCTTACAATACCTCTGCCAATGTTTCCGGTGGGTCTAAGTTTGTGACCTATTTTGCCGGCCTGGATCTGACGCGTGAAGGGGATTTATTTAAAACATTTCCGAATCAGCGTGGCTATGAATCAAATTTTGGCTATAACCGTACCAACGTGAGGAGTAATCTCGATTTCAACTTAACCAAGACAACCAAATTTTCAACCAAATTATTCGGATCAAATGGTGTACGCCAGTTGCCTTATGATATGGCTGATGGCGACCAGTCTTTCTGGTCATCTGCCTATCGAACAGCACCTGATTCATTTCGTCCTATTTATAGTGATGGTACCTATGGTTTTTTTCCAACAGCTACACAGGATCAGCCCAATGCGGCTTTCTGGCTGGCGTATTCAGGTGTTGAAAAAAGAACAAGTACGCAGCTGACAACGGATTTCATTCTACAGCAAAAGCTTGATATGCTTACCAAAGGATTGAGTTTGAGAGGTAGCTTATCGCTGGATAATACTTTTCTGGAAAGAAAACGGGGCGTTAATGACCAGTTCAACGCCGCACAGCGAAAATATGTTAATCCGCTAACCGGTATTATCTCATTTGAACAACAAAGGAATACCGGAACCCAGTTTGACTTTACGGATGCCATTCAATGGTCAACAGCTGCCGGTGAAGTTGATAAAAATGCTACCTTCCGGAACATGAACTACCAGTTTCAGGTAAACTATGACCGTACATTCGGTTCACATGCTGTTACCGGAATGGGTTTGGTCCAACGTCAGCGAACGGCCAGGGGTAGTGCCTTTCCAACATTTCGTGAAGATTGGGTATTCCGAACCACTTATAACTATCAATCAAAATACTTATTTGAAGCAAATGGTGCCTACAATGGATCAGAGCAATTCGGCCCGGATTATCGCTTTGCATTTTTTCCCTCAGTTTCTGCTGGCTGGGCCATTAGTAACGAGGAATTTATGAAGTCTTTAAAATTTCTTGATTTATTAAAAGTACGGGCATCATGGGGAAGAATTGGGGATGATGCTTTAGGAGGACCAAGATGGCCTTTCCGCGATTCCTATCTGTATGGAAACAATACGCCAATGGGCAGTCCGGCTATTGCTACGCCATATACCATTTACCGGATCGGGACAATGGGTAATCCAAACCTGTCATGGGAAACCGTAGAAAAACGAAATCTGGGTATTGAGTATAGTTTTTTTAAAGGTGATATTTCCGGAAACATAGATATATTCAGAGATCACAGAAAAGATATTATGATTGGCGGGGGCGCCCGGGCCATTCCTTCTTATTATGGATTTGGCAGCAGTGCCCCGAGGGCAAACCTGGGTGAAGTAAGCAGTAGAGGTTATGAAATTGAACTGCGCCTAACACATTCATTTGGGCAAGGCATCAGGGCATGGGCAAACCTGGCCTTAACACATGCCACCAATAAAACCAATTTCAGAGATGATCCGGAACTCACACCAGATTATCAGAAACAGGAAGGTTATGCCATTGGCCAAACCCGTTCCTTTCTGGATAATGGTTTTATCAAAAGCTGGGATGATTTATACGGCAGCACAGTGCGCTTATCTAACAATCAAAACAAACTTCCCGGAGATTATAACATCATTGATTTTAATGCAGATGGGGTGATTGATGATAAAGACAGGGCGCCTTATGGTTACACAGGAAGCCCTCAAAATACCTATAATGCCAGTATTGGCTTTGAATGGAAACGTTTTAACCTGTTCTTTCAATTTTATGCCGTAAATAATGTTACCCGTGAAATTGAATTTCCGAATTACCAGGGAAAAAGCAATGTGGTATTTGTGGAACGTCCTTTCTGGTATCTGCAGGATGGAGGAGGAGAAGTTCCGCCACCGCGCTGGAGTGTTCTTGATGCTTTTGGTGGCAGCGGAACCCGCTATTATTATGATGCCTCTTACATCCGTTTAAAAAACGCAGAACTGGGTTATACCCTTTCGGGAAAATCAATCAGCAAGCTGGGAATAAGGTCCTGCAGGTTTTATGTGAACGGCAACAACTTGTTCCTTTGGACAAACATGCCGGACGACCGGGAATCCAACTTCAGCGGAGTTTCCCAAGGTGGGGCATATCCAACAGTTAAACGTTTCAATTTTGGTATTGACATCACTTTATAAACGATTTGAAGATGAAAAATCTCTTTAAGAATATTTTGTTCCCAGCAATTATCCTGGTGGGTACATTAACATTACCTTCATGTAAAAAGTATCTGGAAAGATCGCCTTTAGCTGATATCCAGGAAACCGATCCTTACAAAAATTTCAGGAACTTTCAGGGCTTTACTGAAGAACTCTATAACTGTATCCCGTTGTTAAGTGTTGTTGAAGCACATAACAGTTTCAATCTTGGTGAAGAGGAATTTTGGGAAGTGGGCGAAACCCGCCTGATCTCCTATCATATTGATCAGGGTAACTACATGGCCTGGACCAATACTTTCTACAATTTTTTAGGTACAGGAGGCGATCCGGCTAATGGAACCCTTAATGATCCGAACAGATCAAAAGGAAAACTATGGGGTCTCTCCTGGTATGCCATCAGGAAAGCCAACATAGGGCTGGCAAATCTGGATAAACTAACCGATGCCACCCAGGAAGAAAAAGACCTGATTGCAGGCCAGCTTTATTTTTTCAGGGGCTACTTTCATTTTGTGTTAATGGAGTACTGGGGCGGATTGCCTTACATTGACCAGGTATTGCCAAGTGATGAGGTGATAAAAATCCCAAGACTCAGCTATCAGGCAAGTGCCAATAAAGTGGCCGAAGACTTAAAGCGTGCTGCAGACTTGCTTCCTGTAGACTGGGATCAGACACTTGTGGGCAAACAAACCTCAGGAAACAACAACACCCGGATTAATAAAATTATGGCCCTGTGTTTTATGGGGAAAAATTACTTGTGGGCAGGAAGTCCGCTAATGAACAGGGCGTCAACCGGAAACAGCAGCTATAATACTGAGTTTTGTAAAAAAGCCGCTGATGTACTGGCCGAAGCTTTAAAAATTACAGAAAGTACAAACCGCTATGAACTGGCTCCTTTTTCGCAGTATCGCGATTTGTTTTACACCTTTAACCAAAACGGCAAAATTCCAGGATTAAAAGAATCTATTTTTCTGGAAAATTTAGCAAATGCAGGCGGACGCTGGCGTTGGAACCAGGTAAATGATTATCGTCCTCTCGTGATCCATCAAACCGGAATTAAGGTTTATCCAACAGCTAACTATGCAGATTACTATGGCATGGCCAATGGTTTACCCATTACAGATGCAGAAAAAAAGGATGCAGAAAGTGGTTATGACCCGGAATATCCATGGAAAAACAGAGACCCACGTTTTTATAACGATATTCTAATTGACGGCGAGAAATGTGTACTTACCGCGCAAAGCGTTGGTAACAATGAATTTCGCCAGTATGCCAGCCTATATACCAACGGACTTTATAGAACTGCTGACGGTAATAAAAAAGTGTGGACAGGATACCTGAATTCCAAATTTGTATCTAAACTGATGAACGAATATGACGGATACCGGGAGAACAATACGTTTGTGCTCAGTTTAATGCGTTTGGCAGATGTATACCTCCTTTATGCAGAAGCCACAGCAACAGGATATGGCAGCCCCCAAAGTATGGCAGCAGGTTATTCGCTTAGTGCGGTTGAGGCTGTGAATAAAATCAGAACCAGAGCCGGCGTGGCAGGCGTTGCCAGCAAATTTTTGGGCTCAACTACTGATTTTCTTGGTGAATTAAGGCGAGAAAGAGCTGTAGAATTATCTTTTGAAGGACACCGTTTCAATGACTTAAGAAGATGGTTACTGCTTACAGAACGTCCTTATACTTTAAAAAAAGCAGTAGAGTTTGATCGGGCAATACCAAACGCTCAGGTTTACGCAGATCCTAAAAATGCAAGGGTAAGAAATTTCAGGGAAACAGTGTTGTTTGAAAGACAGCTTGGGCAACGCCATTACTGGCTGCCTTTCCGTGTAGAGGATATAAACATGTATAAAGAATTCAAGCAGAATCCAGGTTGGTAATTTTAAGGGAGAAAAGATGAACACAAAAAATATAAATGCTTACTGCTTTTGGCTCCTGATCTGCTTTTTCAGCTTCAATGGAGCCTATGCACAGGAAACCAAAGACAGTTTGGTAAATGTTGCCTTTGATAAGGTCGCGAAAAAAAATCTTCTCGGAGGGGTGTCTGTCGTAAACGTTTCAGATTTACTGAATAAAAGTTACGGCACCTATAGTCTGGATAATCTTCAGAGTTTTGTTGGCGGTTATACCGGAAATATCTGGGGCCAGGCACCATTAATATTGGTTGATGGTATTCCGCGCCGCGCCACAGATGTCCGTTTGGTGGAAGTAGAAGCTATCACGGTTTTAAAAGGGGCCAGTGCAGTGGTCTTATACGGGAGTACCGCAGCCAAGGGTGCAATCCTCATTACCACAAAACGTGGAAGTGAAAATCCTTTAAAAATTAAAGTAAGGCTCAATTCAGGGATTTTTGTGCCTAAAAGTTTTCCCGGCTATTTAAAATCAGCTGATTACATGACTTTGTACAATGAAGCCTTAACCAATGATGGAATTGCCACTTCAGGAGCGGGATACACGCAGCAGGATATTGACAATACCAGGTCTGGTGTAAATCCTTACAAATATCCTGATGTAGATTTTTTCAGCTCGGATTATTTGAGGAAAGCCTATTCCCGTTCAGATGTAACCACTGAAGTCTCCGGTGGCAACAACTTTGCACGTTATTATACCAATATTGGCCTTTCTTATAACAACAGCCTGGTCAAATACGGGGAACAAAAAAACAATAGCGACCTGGCATTCAATGTGAGGGGAAATGTAGATATGAACATTGCCAAATGGCTCACCGCATCAGCTGATGCAGTAGCCATCTCTAATAGTAATTACACTGGCAGAGGAAATTTTTGGGGTTCAAGTTCTACCATTGCACCTAATTTCAACAGGTTTTCGCCACTTATACCAATTGATATGCTTGACCCCAGTAATGCGGCTTTGCAAACGATTGTTAAAAATAGCAATCATATTATCGATGGAAAATTTTTACTGGGCGGACAAAGTACCAACCCTACAAACGTATTCTCAGATATGCTTGCCGCAGGTTATATTCGGACCAAATCCAATACTTTTCTCTACAACCTGAACCTGAAGGCAGATTTAAGTTCGATAACAGAGGGTTTAAGTTTTAAAACCGGAACCAGTATGGATTATTCTTCTCTGTATTCTGAAGCCTATCTATTACCTTATGCCACTTACAGACCAACATGGTCAACTGTAAATGGTAAGGATGTGATCACCTCATTGGAGAAATTCGGAGAAGATAAAAACTCTACTAATGAATATGTTGGCCGTTCTACTTACACGCAAACCATGTCATTCAGGTCGCAGTTTAATTACAACCGAACTTTTGCTCAGGACCATACGGTTTCTGCAAATGTTTTAGGCTGGTGGTATAAAACACAGTTTTCAAGTGATATCGACAATGAAGGTGGCAGCGATTATCAACCTGTTCTCAACACGAATCTTGGTTTTCAGGCGGCTTATAACTTCAGGAGTAAATATTATTTCGATTTTTCAGCGGCATTGATTCACTCCGCAAAACTACCTCCAGGTAACAGAAACGGAATTTCTCCGGCAGTTACAGTTGGATGGCGCATATCTAATGAATCATTTTTTAAAGATCATTTATCTTTTATTGATGATCTTAAGCTATCTGCATCATATGCTTCTATTAAACAAGATCTGGATATCACGGGCTACAGGGCCAATAATGTAAATGAGCCGGTAGATTATTATTTATACCAGGGTTATTACAGCAACAATGCTATCCTTGGTGGATATTACCAATGGAGAGACAATGTTGCGGGTGGCAGAACCACCTTATCCGGACAGGCAGAAAATCCTGATTTAACTTTTGTTAAAAGAAATGAGTTTCGTTTAGGTCTGGATGGTACAATATTTAAAAACCTCCTGACTTTTGATTTTAATTATTTTTCACAAAACACCAAAGGATTACTTGCCCGGGGCCTCACCATTTATCCTTCTTATTTTTCTGGCTCAGGAGATTTCCGCCCGTGGATCAATTTTAATGAAGACAAACGTACAGGATTTGATTTTGCATTGAACCTGAACAAACAGGCCGGACAGTTATTTTATTCGCTTGGCGTATCAGGAATGTTCTATAATAGTAAGGCTGTTCAAAGGGATGAAATCATTGATCAGGCTTATCTGGCCAGGGCCGGCCGGCCGTTAGATGCTTATTATGGATACATCAGTGAGGGTCTTTTTCAAAATCAGGCAGAAATTGATGCTCATGCCAAACAAACCTTTGGTACAGTTAAGCCAGGAGATATCAAATACAAGGATTTAAATAATGATGGCTTAATTGATAACAGGGATCAGCAGGATCTGGGCCATACAGGCTGGGCCGCTTCACCTTTTAGCTTCGGGTTAAACCTCACGTTAAAATATAAGCACTTCACCTTATTTGCCCTGGCATCTGGTACCAGGGGAGCCGTTGGATTTAAAAACAGCTCGTACTACTGGGTTGGCGGAAGTGGAAAATATTCTGAGGCGGTGTTAGACCGATGGACCGAGCAAACCAAAGCAACGGCAACCTATCCGCGTTTAACCACCAATAGCAATAATAACTTCCGAAATTCTACCTTCTGGATGTATAAAACGAATCGGTTCGATCTTAACCGGGTACAGTTAACTTATGATTTTGATAAGAAAATTTTCAATGATTCATTTGTGCATGGACTAAGCTTATACATACAAGGAGATAATTTACTGGTGATTTCATCAGAACGGAAACTAATGGAAACCAACATTGGGACAGCACCGCAAACACGGTTCTTTAACCTGGGTGCAAGGGTATCTTTTTAATGACCTATAACTTTTAATGATATGAAATTCAAAATATTAATTTTAGGATTGGCAGTGCTTTCATTCACTGGCTGCAAAAAAATTCTGGAACCTGAACCAGAAAATCTGAAGACGATTGATCAGATGTATACGGATGCGAATTTTGCACAAGGTTTTTTAATCAACGCTTACCGTACCATTCCCGCTTATTACGATAACTCTGAATATGCCACTGATGATGCTGTAACCAACCAGCTTACCAATGGTTATTTGCAGGCTGCTGCGGGTTCATGGACATCAACCAATAATCCTGCATCAGTTTGGAACCAGTCTTATGAAGCCATGCAATACATCAATCTTTTCCTGGAAAATTCACCGAAAGTCAAGTGGGCAACGGATGCAGAAAGTTCCAGGCTTTTTAACCTGAGAATGAGGGGAGAGGCTTTCGGTCTTCGTGGATTGTATCTCTATTTTCTGTTGCGCAACCATGGCGGTATTGCCACCAATGGACAGCTGATGGGTGTGCCGATTGTAACAGCCTATCAAACCCCTAAAACAGATTTTAATGTTCCGCGGGCTACATTTGATGCCTGTATTAAACAAATTTACAAAGACCTGGATAGCGCTGAAGCGTATTTACCCGTGGAGTATAATGATATCTCGACTGCAAGCCAGATACCCGATCGCTTTAAAGCTTTTACCGGAAATGTGGAAACCTACAATCGGGTAATGGGACAATATGCACGTCAATTGTTTAATGGATTAATAGCAAGATCGTTTAGGGCAAGAGCAGCACTGCTGGCGGCCAGTCCGGCATTTCAGAATAGTGCCAATACCACTACCTGGGCTGATGCTGCTGAATATGCCGGCCGTGTGATCGATTATAAAGGCGGAGCCAACGCCCTTCCGGCAAATGGAGGTACTTATTATGCCAACAACTCAGAGGTTGATGGATTAGGTGGGGGTAGTAATCCTTCTGAAATCATCTGGCGTGAAAATATCATCACTAATGACGGTACCCAGGAAGGGCAGCATTTTCCGCCATCTTTATTCGGAAACGGATTAATGAATCCCACACAAAACCTGGTAGAATCTTTTGCTATGGCAAACGGTTACCCGATAAATCATCCGAACGCTAATTTTAATGCCAATGCACCATATGCGTCAAGAGACCCGAGATTTGCAAAATATATTATTTTTGACGGGGCAACCGCCGGTGTAACCAATGCCGTGATCAGAACAGGTAGTGCTTCCGGCACAGATAACGGTATTAATGTTCGTGCAACTTCTACGCGTACAGGTTATTACATGAAAAAGCGTTTAAGGATGGATGTTAACCGTAACCCGATCTCTTTAAGTGGTAAAACACATTATAATCCACGGATCCGCTATACCGAGATTTACCTCGATTATGCCGAAGCAGCAAATGAAGCATGGGGGCCAACCGCCACCGGAACCAGAACCTATTCTGCATACGATATCATAAAAGCCATTCGTAAGCGGGCTTTCGGATTCAATAACGATCCTTACCTGGAAGAATGTAAGGCCGATGTAGCTAAAATGCGTGAACTGATCAGGAATGAACGCCGATTGGAGCTTTCTTTCGAAGGTTTTAGGTTTTGGGACCTCAGGCGCTGGAAAGCAGATCTGTCAAAACTTAATGAAACGGCCAGAGGCTTAGATGTCAATGGTGGTGTTTATAAGCCATTTAATGCCGAAACGAGGGCCTTTCAGCAATATATGATTTACGGCCCCATTCCAAACTCAGAAGTCCTGAAGTATAATCAACTGCTGCAAAATCAAGGTTGGAAATAAGTAACACTGAATTAATCATTTAGACAATATGAAAATTAACAATATATATATCGCTCTCGCATTAGCACTTAGCCTGATGGCCTCCTGTAAAAACGAGAAGATTGCCTTTCCTGAATTTGACTATAAAACAGTTTATTTTGCCAGTCAATATCCTTTAAGAACAGTGGTTTTGGGAGAAGATTTAATTGTAGACAATTCAATGGATAAAAACCACATGGTTTCCATTAAAGCTACCCTTGGCGGAGGCTATGAAAATAAAAACGATGTGGTAATTGATATTCAGAAGGCTGAAACATTGCTGAATGGACTGAAGTTTAATAATGGCGGCGGACAGGTTTTGCCGATGCCGGCAGAATACTATCGCTTAATGTCTAACCAAATCAGAATCAATGCCGGTGATGTTTTAGGTGGGGTGGATGTACAATTAACAGATGCATTTTTTGCTGATCCCAAAGCGCTGAGCAGAAACTATGTCATCCCATTGGTAATGACCAAGGTTACCGGTGCGGATTCTATTTTAAAAGGGATTCCTGTTGTATCCAATCCTTCAAGGGTAAACCCGCTGCACTGGGCAACCAGACCAAAAGATTATATACTTTATGGTGTTAAATACGTTAATCCGTGGCATGCCAACTATTTACGCAAAGGCATAGACCAGATTACCCAGGCCAACGGTACCATGAATACCGTTTCACGTCATACGCCTTATGTAGAAAGCAATGAGCTGGTGAGCATGAGCACGGTATCACTTAAAACGGCAAGTTTACCCCTTACCATTAAAAATAGTGCAGGTACAAACGTACCCTTTACGCTCCTGTTAAATTTTGCTGATGACAATACCTGTACCCTCACCAGCAGTACGACCAATATAGAGGTTACAGGAAGTGGCAGGTTTGTTTCCAATGGTGAGAAGAACAGTATCGGTGGCAGCAACAGAAGTGCGATATACGTAGATTATACGGTGAACTTTAAAAATCTTAATTTAAAATATGCAACAAAAGACACGCTAATTGCTCGCGACAGAGGAATTAAAGCTGAATATTTTGATGTGACTAACTAGTCATATTGTTCATTAATTCGAAGCTTTTATAAAATTGTCTGAAATGAGTCTCTTTATGATTCCAAAATATTCGAATTAATATTTACTCCAGAACGGGACAGGTGAGCAAGCCTGTCCCTTAATTTGATAAAAACAATAAGGTTAAAAAACGATTTCCTGATGCTAGGATTGTATGATTAAATAGCCTGATAATTTCCATTTGTTAAGCTTTTATTTGGTGGTGTTTGGAATAAAAATTGAGAAAATAAAAAAATACAATCGATTGCATTTTTAATGATGCGTTTTTGGGCTTGATTTAAAGAATCTTGCCTGAAACGCTGTATTTGATAAAAAAAGAAATTTTCTTGCACATTTCTACCTTAAAAATGTACAATTGAATCATTGTTGAAGGGTTGATCTAAATACCTTTACCTTCATACAGGCTTAATAGTATTCAGTAGTATTTTTTGTTTCGCATTCTTTTATGTCTTTCATGACATGCTCTTGCTATTCAACTGACGATTGATCATCTGTTGAGGTCTGTTTTTTTTAACCATTATAAACTGTTTTTATGAGAATTGAAATTTTACGATTTATTGTAAGACCTCATTTGAGATTTTCTATAAGTCTCCCCAGAATTGCACTTACCGCAATTTTAATGATCTTCACGCTGGCCGCACAGGCACAAACTCAAATTAAGGGGCGTGTATTAGATGATCAGGGAAAACCCCTTCCGGGCGTAAGCATTTTAGTGAAGGGAACATCCACGAGTACAACTGCATCCAACACCGGTAACTTCAGTATTTCAGTGCCCTCAGCCAGTTCGGTATTGGTATTCACTTATATTGGCTTTACCAGTAAAGAAATTCCGGTACGCAACCAAACCGAAATCAATGTGACTTTATTGCCGAGTGCAGCAGAGCTGGAACAGGTAGTGGTAGTGGGTTATGGTACACAACGTAAAGAAGCCGTAACCGGATCAGTAGCCAATATATCCGGTGAGAAGGTTCGCGAAGTTCCGGCTCCAAATATCGCACAGGCCATTCAAGGTCGTGTAGCCGGAGTTAATATTTCCCAAACTTCAACCAAACCTGGTGCAACCATGCAGATTCTGATTCGTGGTGCACGGTCACTTTCTGCCAGTAATGATCCATTAGTGGTATTGGATGGAATTCCTTTTCCAGGCTCCATCGGTGATATTAATCCAAACGATATTAAAAGTATAGATATCCTTAAAGATGCATCTGCAACTGCGATTTATGGATCAAGAGGTGCAAATGGTGTAATTTTGTTAACTACAAACCGTGGACAACAAGGTGCGCCTGCTCAGGTTTCTTATAATACCTATACGGGTTTACAAACACTTTTTGCAAAATTCCCGATGATGAATTCGCAGGAATTAATCGCAATGCGTAAAGCAGCAGGTTTGTTTACAACTAACGGGGTAGATGAATCTAATGATACCGATACGGATTGGCAGGATTTATTCTATAACAAATCTGCAGTAGTAACCAGTCATGACGTAGGCGTATCAGGTGGTTCTGCTACAGGTAGCTATAGTTTTGGCGGTGGTTATTATAAGAATCAAAGTTTGATCCCCACACAACAATACACCAGGTATTCAATGAAAGCATCTTTGGATCAGCAAATTGGTAAGTTTTTCCGGGTTGGTTTTACCAGTAACAATAACTATAATCTAAGTGAAGGTAATCAGGTGGGTGTTTACGGTGTGCTGAGCAATACGCCAATGTCAAACCCTTATAATGCAGATGGCAGTTTAAAAAGAACCATCAGAATGCCACAGGATGAATCGTGGATTTACACCAATCAATCTACGAAAGACCTTCATGATAAATGGTTAAATGAAACACGTGGTTTTGCTACCTATAATTCATTTTATGGAGAGGTAAAAATTCCGGGGGTAGAAGGTTTAAAATACAGGGCCAACCTGGGGCTTGATTTTATTCAGAGCAATAATGGTAATTATACAGGTGTTGGAATTGGAAGTGCTACCGCTACTACAGTTTCTACCGCAGGTGTGAGCAACTCACAAACATACCACTGGACACTTGAAAATTTATTAACATACGACCGTACCTTTTCAGAAAAACACAATTTTAATGTAGTGGCATTATATTCTGCCGAACAGAATAAATTTAATTCCTCTTCCATGTCAGCACGTGATATTCCTTCAGATGCTTTCCAGTTCTATAATCTTGGTCAGGCCAATGGTGAATTAACAATCGGAAATGGAAATTACAACTTAAGCGGATTAATGTCATACATGGGAAGGGTGATGTATTCTTATGATAACCGGTATTTAATCAGTGCCACAATCAGATCTGATGGCTCATCTCGCCTGGCACCAGGACATAAATGGAATACCTATCCTGCTGTTTCAGTAGGATGGAACCTGATGAATGAACCTTTTATGAAAGGCATTACAGCTATTGACAGGTTAAAGATCAGAGTAGGTTACGGACAAACATCAAACCAGTCGGTAAATCCTTACCAGACACTAGGTTTATTAAATACAAGGCCTTATAATTTTGGCGATACGAACTATGCTATAGGCTACTATGTTTCACAACTTCCAAGTCCGAATTTAGGATGGGAATATTCACAAACCTGGAATTATGGTTTAGATTTCTCTGTACTGAAAAACAGAATCAACGGTACATTTGAATACTATGTAACCAATACCAATGATATTTTACTGGGTATTGCTTTGCCTCCAACTTCAGGTGTGGGAAGTTATACGGCCAACATCGGACAAACACAGAATAAAGGTTGGGAACTCAGCGTGAATGGTAACATCTTCAACAATAAAGATGGCTGGTCATGGGATGTAGGTTTTAACCTGTCTGCAAACCGTAACAAACTGGTTTCACTGGCTTCCGGACAAACCAGGGATGAGGGAAATGCCTGGTTTGTAGGGTATAACATCAATGCCATTTATGACTATGAAAAAATAGGATTATGGCAGACTGGAGATCCTAACCTGAATGTTTTGGAACCAGGTGGTAACGTGGGTATGATCAAGGTTAAATATACCGGCGATTATGATGCTACAGGCAAGCCTACAAGGGCAATTGGAGCCGCTGACAGACAGATTATGAATGTAGATCCGAAATTATCAGGTGGTTTTAACACCCGGGTAGCCTATAAAGGCTTTGACTTGAATGTAGTTGGTTTATTCAAAGATGGCGGTATCCTGATCAGTACGTTATATGGTTCTACAGGTTACTTAAACCTTTTATCAGGAAGAAGAAATAACGTAAAGGTAGATTATTGGACGCCAGATAATACCGGTGCAAAATATCCGAAACCAGGTGGTATTGCAAGTGGTGATAATCCTAAATATGGCAGTACATTAGGTTATTTTGATGCGTCATTTTTAAAAATCCGTACCATTTCACTGGGTTATGATTTTAACCGCGACTTAATTAAGAATTCGAAGGTGAGACTTAGGATGTATTTAACTGTTCAAAATCCATTTGTAATGTTCTCTCCATATTACAGCGAATCAGGTATGGATCCGGAAACCAATTCATATGGCGATGAAAATGCTGCGGTAACCAATACATACCAGAGAAGGTTTTTAACTGTAGGTACCAATACGCCTTCTACGCGTAATTATGTGGCCGGCCTTAACTTAACTTTTTAATATACCAATATGAAACGTATACACTTCAATATAACTTTAGGGGTTTGGCTGGGAATGGTCATGTTCTCCGGCTGTAAAAAAATTCTTGATGAAGAACCACGCAGTATTTTTACCCCTGATTATTTTAAAACAGTAACAGGTGTAAATGGCGGACTTACCGCAATGTACGCTCACCTGCGTAACATTTACGGGCAGGCCTATTACTATAATTCATTGATTACAGGTACAGATGAAGCAACCTGGGGTAAAGATGCCGATGGTAACTTTAAAGATATGGATTGTTCAGGCGTAGGCTCTATTCTTTCTACGAGTTATCCAAGCAGCGTATTGTGGACCGAAGCTTTTCCAAATATCAATACGGCCAGTGGTGTGATAGAGAATGCCAGTGCGGCGGGTATTTCCAGTGCATTGGTAGCAGAAGCCAGGTTTTTCCGTGCTTTTGATTATTTCATGCTGGTACAAACCTTTGGAGGTGTACCACTTGATTTAGGCGGAGGTGAACTTAAATTTAATATCAATCCGGTGAGAACTTCTACCCGCAATACTGTACCAGTGGTTTATACCAAAGCGGTATTTCCTGACCTGTTGCAGGCCGTTGCCGATTTACCTGCAACTTCAAGGGTTATCGGAGGCGTAACCAAAACTACAGCAAGACTCTTTTTATCTAAAGCATACCTGACTTACGGATGGTGGTTACAAAATCCCAATAACATTCCAACATACCCGGCAGCCAACAGAACTGATCCTGACGGACATGATGCCGCCTGGTATTTTCAGCAGGCTTATGATATTGCTACAACAGGTATAGAAAACCCTGGTGCTAACGGATTGGTTGATACTTACTATGATGTTAATCTGGGTCCAAATGACCGCAATAAAGAAATGTTGCTTTATGCCGATCACACAGAAAGCAGTGAGCGGTATAACGGTGGTAGTTTAACTTTTGGAAGTGGTGGTGCACCGGATAATTTTTCTGGGTGGATGATGACCTGGAATTACACCAACCTGAGAAGTGGAGGCATCAGTTCAGTTCAACGTGAAGCAGAACAACATCTTGGTCGCCCGTGGAACCGTATGGCCCCAACCATAGAAGTGTTTAAAAATACCTTTGCAGATAAAACCCTTGATTCCCGTTACGACGGAACCTTTACTACCGTATATCGTGGTAACTGGCCAAAAGGTTATAATCCGCCAGAGTCTGCACCTGCTTCATTGGTGAATGCCAACGGCATATCAATTGTTCCGGGCAATGCGGTATTAAGCTTTTTAGATACGGACAACAGTGCAATTACTTACCCAACCGGTGCCGGAGCCAGCAACGTTGGAGCCGGAACTTTGCCTGGAAGAGCAGATTATGTGATTGCACCAAATGGCATCAGCAGAATCGTTTATCCTGGGCTTTGGAAACTCGGCCCTTACCGTACAGATAATGGAACCGGACTGGGGCAGCCAAATGCCGGTAGTACACGCCCGTATCCAATCGCCAAATTCTCTGAACTGTATTTTGTTGCTGCAGAAGCTGCCGTAAAAGGGGCTAATGTAAAAGCGGGCAAAAGTGCACGCGAATTGATTAATGTGATTCGTGCACGCGCTGGAAAATGGCGTTGGGATAATAATGGAAATGTAGCTAAAGTGCAAGATAACAGTGCCGCAATGGTTGCTGCCACGCCAGCTACTATTGATATCAATTACATTCTCGCAGAACGCTCCCGTGAATATTATGGAGAGGGCTATAGAAGATTTGATTTGATCAGAACTCAGAAATGGGCTGAATTATCCACCACTTATAGCATTGCCGGGATCAATTATGGTGATCATACACCAGTAACGGTAACCAGAACCATTACACCAGCTTTATATTTGCGTCCGATTCCTCAGGATCAGATTGACAAAATGCAAATGTCAGATGCTGATAAAAAGGCCTATCAGAATCCAGGATATTAACCTTTAAAAAATCAGGCAGGTTGTTCTACGGAATAATCTGCCTTTTTTTTATCTGTTTTTATGGACAAGCAGTTCAATTCATTCTGCCATAAAAATACCATTCCCTACAGCGCAACTGAAATAAAATAATTTTGAAAAACCCAATGAAACAATTTATTCTGAGCCTGAGCCTGATGCTATGCGTGGTTTTTTATTTTCCGCTCAGGGTTACCGCGCAAAATCCCATTGTACAAACCCA
This sequence comes from Pedobacter sp. MR22-3, assembly GCF_026240075.1. NCBI lineage: Bacteria > Pseudomonadati > Bacteroidota > Sphingobacteriia > Sphingobacteriales > Sphingobacteriaceae > Pedobacter > Pedobacter sp. MR22-3. The sequence continues at coordinate 542,030 of NZ_JAPIVF010000002.1, forward strand.
TTATACGGCCGATCCCGCACCTTTGATGTATAACGGAAAACTTTATTTATACACCAGCCATGATGAGGATAATTCCACATGGTTTGTGATGAATAACTGGAAATTATACACCACAGAAGATATGGTCAACTGGACCGATCATGGCGCAGTGGCATCATATGAAACATTTGACTGGGCCATTGGTGATGCCTGGGCCATTCAGGTGGTAGAGAGAAAAGGTAAATTTTATTTATACGCGCCGGTAAAATCACGCGATAAAAAACATTCGGCTATTGGTGTGGCAGTTGCCGATAATCCATATGGCCCATTTTATGATCCGCTGGGGAAACCTTTGGTCAGCGTAAGTGACGGAGATATTGATCCTACAGTATTTATCGATGCGGATGGAAAAGCCTATCTCTATTGGGGAAATCCAGACTGCTATTATGCCGAGCTTAATGATGATATGATCTCGCTCAAAGGCGAGGCTATTCGTGTACCCATGACGGTGGCATCTTTTGGCAAACGTGAAGCCAACGAGCGCCGCCCAACCTTATATGAAGAAGGGCCGTGGTTATATAAGCGAAACCCGCTATACTACCTCTTTTGGGCAGGTGGCCCCATACCGGAACATTTGGGTTACTCTACCAGCACAAGTCCGAAAGGCCCCTGGAAATACAGCGGTACGCTAATGCCGCCTGAAGGCAGAAGTTTTACCAATCACCCGGGCGTGGTCGATTATAAAGGAAAAACTTACCTTTTTTACCATTCCGGAGCACTGCCAGGCGGAAATGGTTTTAACCGCTCTGTCGCTGTACAGGAAATGAACTTTAAAAAAGATGGCAGCATATCACCCATGAAAATGACGGATGGCATTGTTAAGCCCCTGCAAAATTTAAATCCCTATCAAAAAGTGGAGGCTGAAACCATTGCCTGGTCTGAAAACATAAAAGCTTCTGAAAATAAAAATGTGGGTGTGTTTGTTACCGCGAAAAAAAATCTGGCCTATACGAAAGTTAAATCTGTCGACTTTGAGGCTGCGGGTGCTTCAAAATTTACAGCGAGAGTTGGCACTACGCATAATGCTGATGTAACGATGGAAGTTCACGCTGATGGTTTAAACGGCCCCTTACTCAGCACCATCAAAGTCCCTTTGACAGGGGGCAATAATCGCTGGGCTGTTGTTTCAACGGCAGTAAGCAAAATCACAGGCATCCATGATCTTTACTTTGTTTTTAAAGGCAAGGCAGAAACAGATATCGCCTTTTTTGATTACTGGATGTTTACGAAATAATTTAAAAAACACTCCGCTTCGCTCAATACTGCTGAACTTTCTATCATGAATACCTTATTATAAAAAATCTACCCACATCATGAACATCGTAAAATTATTTGTCATCACCATTTTAACATTCATTTCTGCGGGAAGTTGCTGGGCACAAACTTCCGCTCATGAAGAGATCATATGGCTTGATATGCTGGATTTAACAGCAGCCACCCAGGGAAATGGTACACCTCAAAAAAACAAGTCGGTTGATGGAAAAACCATGACCATTGCAGGCAAAACTTTTGATCGTGGATTTGGAACACATGCCGAAAGTTCATTGTTGATTTTACTGAACGGAAAAGCAAATTCATTTTCAGCACAGGTGGGTATTGATGATGAAATAACCGGGCATGAGCCTGCAGCCGAGTTTATACTGGTGGCAGATGGTCAAAAAATCTGGTCAAGCGGAATAATGCACCTGGGTGATAAAGCAAAGCCTTGTGAAGCTTCACTTAAAGGGGTACAAAAACTGGAATTAGTTGTGACAGATGGTGGCAATGGCAATTATTATGACCATGCAAATTGGGCAAATGCAGCTTTCAAAGCAACGGGTGTCAGCACCTTTGCTACCCTTAATCCAATTCCAGGTATACCATATATCCTTACACCTAAAACATCTTTGTTACCAAAAATCAACAGTGCCGGCGTTTTCGGCGTAAGACCCGGTTCGCCATTTCAGTTTATTGTGGCGGCAACCGGAGAAAGGCCAATGAAGTTCTCAGCAGCCGGATTGCCTTCCGGACTAAAATTAGATGTAAATACAGGCATCATTACAGGTTATCTGAAGGAAAAAGGCACATTTTCAGTAAGCCTGGGTGCCATGAATGCAAAAGGTAAAGCAAAAAAAGCATTACGCATTGTTTGTGGCGATCAGATTGCGCTTACGCCACCTATGGGCTGGAACAGCTGGAATTGTTTTGCTGATCAGGTATCTGCTGATAAAGTGAAGCGTGCTGCAAATGCAATGATCAAAAGCGGATTAGTAAATCATGGCTGGACTTACATCAATATTGATGATTTCTGGCAAAATAATAAAGATGCTAAAGACCCTTCCATTAGGGGCGAACTTCGTGATCAGGCCGGAAACATCATAACCAACTCACGTTTTAAGGACATGAAAGGGCTGGCAGACGACGTTCATGCCATGGGCCTGAAAATTGGATTGTATTCCAGTCCTGGTCCCTGGACTTGTGGCAGTTGCACCGGAAGTTATGGGTATGAAAAACAAGATGCAGACACCTATGGAAAATGGGGTTTCGATTACCTGAAATATGATTGGTGCAGTTACGGTCATGTAATTAATGGCATGCCAAATAATGATCCGTATAAAATTGGTGCCTTATCTTATAAAGGTGGAAACGACCTGGCTACCGCGATGAAACCGTTTCAATTAATGGGCGATGCACTTAAAGCACAGCCACGGGATATTGTTTTCAGTCTGTGTCAGTATGGAATGTCTGATGTTTGGAAATGGGGCAATGCTGTTGGAGGTACATCCTGGCGTACCACCAATGATATTACCGATACCTGGACAAGTGTCAAAAATATTGCTTTGCAACAAGATCAGGCAGCTGCATGGGCCAAGCCTGGCAACTGGAATGATCCGGATATGCTGGTAGTGGGCACGGTGGGATGGGGTAATCCGCATCCCAGCAAACTCAGGCCAGATGAACAATACCTTCACTTTAGTTTATGGTGCCTCTTCTCTGCACCATTACTGATTGGCTGCGATATGGAAAAACTGGATGATTTTACGATGAATCTGCTCACCAATGATGAAGTAATCGCCATCAATCAGGATCCGCTTGGCAAACAGGCTACCTGCGTACAAACCATTGGCGATGTCCGCATTTATGTAAAGGCCTTAGAAGATGGAAGCCATGCCGTAGGATTTACCAATTTTGGACAGGAAAAGGCAGAATTAACATATAGCGATTTTAAAAAGCTGGGCCTTAAAGGCAATTTAAACGTTCGTGATCTCTGGCGACAAAAGGATCTGGCATCCGTAAACAGCGAAAATGGTAAACTTCCCCTGAGCATACCTGCCCACGGTGTATTGCTGTATTCATTTGCAACAAAATAATAGCTTGGATTGTGCTGCACCTATGGTTGGGGAGTGGGTTTGATCGCTTGCCAGGCATTTTGATTTTTTACAATGCCTGATCACGGATGTATTTAAATGCCATTTTTGAGGCGTATGAAAAAAATGCGCTTAATGATTAGATTGTTACATAATGGTGCTAACCCGATAATTTTAACTACCTTACTCCGCGCAGGTACATTTACGCGCAACAACGGTGAATGCAAAACAAAAATTCTAAGATTAGTGAACTAATAGATCTGAATGACGAGCTGGAGAATTATTTTCGAAACACCATCATTCCCCAGCTTTTTGTTGATGCCAATTTAATACTGCGCAAATTTACACCACCGGCAATGAAGCAGTTTAAGCTTCATCATAGCGACATTGGAAAATCCATTCTTGATGTTAAAGACAATTTTCGCTTTCCCAGCATTATTGATAATATTGAGCAGGTAATCAGCACTGGCGAACTTTTAGAGAAGGAAGTTCAAACGGTGGATATGCGGTGGTTCCAGATGAACATTTTGCCGTACATTGTGATGAAGGAAAATAAAACCAATGGGGTGATCATTACCTTTATTGACATTACTTCCAGGATCCGCGATCTCAAAGAGCAGGAAAAATTAATTATGGAGCATGAGTTATTATTGGATACCATCTCTCACGACATCAAAACCCCATTAACCAGCCTGGGTTTAACCATTGAAATGCTGAAGAAAGTACCCGAAAAAGGAATGGAAAAATTCCCGGTACTGCTGGAGAAAATTGAAACCGGGCTGTTAAAAATAAAAGGAATTATCATCGATTTAACAGATGCCAGACAATCTGAACATCATTTTAAAACTGTTGCAGAGTTATTGGATATTGAACAAATTCTGGAAGATGTCCGCTTAACGCTGGCAGCGCAGATACTGGAATCTAATGCCGTCATCAGTTGGGCGTTTAAACACTCGGAAGTTGTTTTTGTGCGCCGCAAGCTCAGAAGTGTACTTTACAACCTGATTAACAATTCAATCAAATACCGGAGTACCAGCCGTGTGCCGGAAATTATGATTAAAACCTATATGGAAAATGATGATTTTGTGCTCAGCGTTTCGGATAACGGGAGGGGGATAGCACAAGAAAACCTGGAAAAAATATTCAATAAATACGAGCGCCTTTCAACAGATGTGGAAGGGACAGGTGTTGGCCTTCACCTCGTGAAAGAAATTGTTAATTTATCAGGCGGAAAAATCAGCATTGAAAGTGAACCGGATAAAGGAACCATATTCAGGGTCTACCTGAAAAACCAAAATGTAGATAAGAGTACAACAGCCTGAAAACTATAAAATTGAATATCAGACTGAAGTAAATGCCGTTCAATCTTCTGCACAATGCTGCCTCAGTTGCTTTGGCCCCTGCGGCCATATAAATGCAGTGGTTTGCTTTTTCCAACCCATACTTTTATAAAAAGAATCTGCCCCGGGTGCCGCGCTTAAGTTTACGAAATGATAATTATTCAATTGATTGTTTAAGGTGGTCACAATATACTTGCCCAAGCCCTGTCCCTGGTAATCAGGATCAACAACTACATCAGCCAGCATGGCGTAATAACGGCCATCTCCGACTACTCTTCCAAATGCAATAATTACCTCTTCATGGTATACAAAAAGGGTATGCGTACTCAATTTAAAGGCACTTTCTATTTCTGCAGCCAGGCGATGTTTCCAATTAATTTTTTGGAATAAATGCAATACATGTGTCCAGTCTATACGGGTTAAATCCGGATTAATTTGAGTAGGATATGTTTGGTTAACAATAGGGGTAATCATTGAATTTTTTTAATTAAGCACGTAAAGTTGAACATTTTTTATGAGTCAGGCAGCCCCATTATTTATAAATATGGTTTAACTAAGGTCATGGCCTCTTCAATGGCCTCAGCATATGGCAGATATAAATTTCTTGCATGCGGATTAAGTGCATCGGCATCCCATAAGCCGGAGTGATGCCAGTAATGCAGGTGATCCCAATCTGGCCTGTCAATGATGAGATAGAGGCAAATGCCCTTTAACGGGATGCCCGGTTTTAAAGTTTTTACACACTCTTTTGCGATGAGTTCTATCCAGTTTGGGCGATGTTCACCCGGATGGCTGGTTTCTGTTAATACAATTAGTCGCCACCTAACCATGATATGAAACCTACTTCATTAATTGGGGTAACAATAAGCTGCTGGCCGGGGCAGTAATTTTTATAAAAGGTGGCAAACGCCGAGCAGACATCCACAAATCGAATCAGGAAATGAGGGTGTAGGGGGCTCAAATCTACCGGGTATCCAAAATGGCAGATATCCCAGATTTGTTGGATACCGGTATCCCTTGCGGCATCAATCATCAGTGCTACAGTATAACATTGGCGGGATAGGCTTCAGGACATTCTGCTGCCAATGCTTTTTTTGGCGAAGTTGACAGATGTTTTTTCGATTGTAGACATTACTTACATTTTTTATAGTACATCACAATGGGTTGCTATTGAATCTAATTCAGGTTACTTAACATATGTTTGCAACATAAAATTTAAAAATTAAAATTATGAAAACACTCATTATTGTGATTCATCCTGATCTTCCGGGTGCTGTAGTGAATAAAAGATGGGTAGAAGAACTGAAGAAATTTCCTGATCAATATGTGATCCATCAATTGCATGAGTGCTATCCCGACGGGAAGATAGATGTTCATTATGAACAGCAACTGGTAGAACAGTATGATCAAATTGTTTTTCAGTTTCCGTACTATTGGTTCAATTGCCCATGGTTATTTAAAAAGTGGTTAGATGAAGTGCTTACCCATGGCTGGGCTTATGGAAGTAAGAGTGGGTATAAACTGGCAGGAAAAACCATAGCCCTGGCCATATCGGTGGGGGTTGATGAGGCTGACTATCTGCCATCAGGGACTTACAATTATACCTTAGCCGAGTTACTCCGTCCATTTGAACTTTCTTTTGGATATGTTAAAGCAGATTATCAGCCACCGTTTACATATTATGGAATAGAATATCATTCTACTGTTGAATGGATAGAAAAAAGCGTACAACCCTATATGGATTTTTTAAATGCTTTGTAATTTTATGGGCTGGACTGAAAAGTATTTTCTATTGCATTGTGCTGGCATTAGCGCGTGATAAATTTTTAGGAAAAAGTAATTTCTTATCACACATCAAGATGGGTTTGGCTAAACATAGCGATTTTAGCTACCTAAACTTAGAATAAAATGTCAAAGATTCTTCATGTAATTTCAAGCCCAAGAGGCGAAGCATCCAATAGTATTAAATTGGCAAATGCCATTATAGATCAGTTAAGAGCACAAGATCCTGCAGCTGCTGTTGTGGTAAAGGATTTAGCCAAAACACCTTTTCCACACCTGGAAGAAGCGCATTTAAATGCCTTCTTTACACCTGTTGAACACCATACCGAAGAAAACAAAGCGGCCATCAGCCACTCGAACCAGGCGATTCAGGAAATTATGGATGCAGATGTGTTGGTCATCGGTGCGCCAATGTACAACTTTGGTATTCCTTCAGTATTAAAGGCCTGGTTTGATCATATCGGCCGTGCCGGGATTACGTTTAAATATGGTGCAAATGGTCCTGAAGGTTTGGTTACCGGTAAAAAAGCATATATCGCTATGGCTACAGGTGGCGTTTATAGTTCAGGACCTGCCGCAGGTTACGATTTCGTAGCGCCTTATATTAAAGCCTATTTAGGTTTTATCGGTATTACTGATGTAACCATAGTGAGGGCTGAAGGTTTTGCTGTGGCTGACTTGCAGGAAACTGCATTGGACAAAGCAATTGATAGTATCGTTCTGTAAAATAAATTGAATGCATATTAAAGGCCGTCTCTAAAAAAGAGATGGCCTTTTTTGTATATGTCGCATCCTGGAATTAGATTTTTTGCCCACACTTTAAGGGTTTATTAAGAAATACTGCAAAACTTCCGTAACTATTATAACATCAATGCTACAGTTTAAAAGCCTTTGTGTTAAATTGTCCCCCCTAAAGTGTGATTTAACCCCCTGTTTAAATCCATAAAAAATCGGTACTTTGAATTTTAACCAAATGATGAAAATCAAGCATCCTAATTTCCAGTTGCACTTACTGATTAAAGATATACTGATTAGTGGCCTATGCTGTATGCTGAGTTTATATAGTGTGGCGCAGCAAAGTACTGTCAGTACCGTTGCCGCTAACGGATGGTCTAACAATTCGGTAAATACGGTAATCTTTAGAAAAAATGCCTTAGTCAGTTTTCGGCATATTCAATATGCGGCCTATTATGATGCTGATCAGTTTTTAGTGCTTGCCAAAAGAGAACTGAATTCGCCAACCTGGGAAACTTTAAGAACTGCTTATAAAGGTGATGCAGCCGATGCACATAAATCCATCAGTATTATGGTAGATGGAGATGGGATTTTACATGTGGTATGGAGCCAGCACAATAACACGTTAAATTATGCATATGCGCTAAGTGCAGGCAGCCTGATTTTAAGTGAGAAAAAACCAATGCTGGCCGAACGGGAGGGTAAGGTGAGTTATCCCGAATTTTACAAACTGGCTAACGGCGATTTGTTATTCCTCTACCGGGATGGAGGATCTGGTAACGGCAATCTGGTGATTAATCGATATGCGGTAAAAACAAAAAAATGGAGCAGAATCCAGAATAACTTAATTGATGGCGAAGGACGTAGAAATGCCTATTGGCAGGTTGCAATCGATCAAAAAGGCGTGATTCATCTTTCCTGGGTATGGCGTGAAAGTCCTGATGTGGCCAGTAACCACGATCTCTGTTATGCAAAATCTGCTGATGGGGGTTTAACCTGGCAAAAATCTAATGGTGCACCTTATCAATTGCCTATCAGTGCGGGTAATGCAGAGTATGCCTTAAAAATCCCACAAAAAAGTGAGCTCATTAACCAGACTTCTATGTTTGCAGATGCCAAAGGCAAAGTGTTTATAGCAAGTTATTGGCGTGAGGAGGGGGAAAGCATTCCGCAATATCATCTGGTTTATAAAACGGATAACGATTGGAGAGTGCATCACTTAAATTTTAGAAAAACCACATTCAGTTTAAGTGGTGGTGGAACCAAGCAGATTCCCATCGCCAGGCCCCAGATTATCGTTTGGAAAAATGGCAGGCATTACGCTGCCGGCCTGATCTTTAGAGACAAGGAAAGAGGAAGTAAAGCTTCAATCGCTTTGAATAATAACCTGCAGACAACGAACTGGACAATAAAGGATTTAACTGCCCAAAGCGTTGGCGATTGGGAACCCAGTTATGATACCGAATTGTGGAAAAATAGAAAAGTGTTAAGTTTGTTTTTGCAGGATGTAAAACAGATAGACGGCGAAGGAAAAGCCAGTCAGCAACCTACTGCCGTTCAGGTATTGAATTGGGAACCTAAAAAAAATGATTAAGCACAATTAATATGAATAAAAATAAGACAAAGGCCAGTATGATACTCGTGCTTTTCGCCGTATTTACTTTAAATTTTGGCGTACATGCACAAGGAAAAAAGCAAGCTCGTAACAGTGCTTACCTGTTTGCCTATTTTACAGGGAATGATAAAGCGGAAGAATCTATTCGCTTTGCCATTAGCGAAGATGGCTATCATTACAAAGCCTTAAATCATAACAGGCCGGTTATTTCATCAGAAAAAATCAGCTCAACAGGCGGTGTTCGCGATCCGCATATTTTACGTGGTGCCGATGGCAAGCATTTTTACATGGTGGCAACTGATATGGTATCGGCAAAAGGTTGGGACAGTAACCGGGCAATGGTGTTATTGAAATCAAATGACTTAATTACATGGAAATCCAGTATTGTTAATATTCAAAAAAAATATCCGAATCAGGAGAATTTAAAACGGGTGTGGGCGCCGCAAACCATTTATGATCCGGCTGTTAAAAAATACATGGTATACTGGTCTATGAAACATGGCAATGATCCTGATAAAATCTATTATGCTTATGCCAATGCAGATTTTAGCGACCTGGAGGGAACGCCTAAACAATTATTTTTCAGCCCGACAAATGGATCCTGTATTGATGGAGATATCATTTACGATAAGGGAAAATACAACCTGTTTTTTAAAACGGAGGGCAATGGAAACGGCATCAAAAAAGCAGTTTCCAGTTCCTTAACAAAGGGATATGTATTGAAAGACCGTTACTTACAACAAACCACTGATGCGGTTGAGGGTGCCGGGGTTTTTAAGCTGAATGATTCTGAAGATTATATTTTAATGTATGATGTTTACATGAAAGGACGCTATCAGTTTACCAAATCTAAGGACCTGAACACTTTCAAAATCATTGATGAAGAAGTAACAATGGATTTTCATCCCCGCCATGGAACGGTGATGTCAATCAGTAAAGAAGAAGAAAACCGCTTGTTAAGCAAATGGTATAGTGCTTCATCCGTATTGCAGGGGGCAGGCAACCCATCCATCAAGCAAAATAACATTGTGCTGGATACTGTGGCCAGAACCGTTTATTTGCCTGTTAATGATGGTACAGATTTGAAAGCATTTGATCCCGGGTTTTCTAAATTTTCAGGTGTGAGCATTAAGCCTGAAGGGAAGGTTGATTTCTCTAAAGGACCTGTACGTTATACACTTAAAATTGGCAACCAGGCAATGCAAACTTATGCCATATCCGCCGCCATCAACCGTAACCCGGTATTAAATGGTTTTTATGCCGATCCTGAAATCCTGTATTCAAACAAAACTTCAAAATTTTATTTATACCCTACCAGTGATGGCTTTACCGGCTGGAGTGGCACCTATTTTAAAACCTTTTCTTCAACAGATCTGGTGAACTGGAAAGATGAAGGGGTGATTGTAGATTTAAATAAAGATGTTTCATGGGCAAAGAAAAATGCATGGGCTCCAACTGCGATAGAGAAGAAGGTAAATGGCGAATATAAATATTTTTACTATTTCACTGCTGCACAGAAAATCGGAGTGGCCGTGTCTGATCATCCTGCCGGACCTTTTAAGGACAGTGGTAAACCATTAATTGCCAAGCGGCCTGCAGGTATAAAGGGTGGACAAGAAATTGATCCTGATGTATTCACCGATCCGAAAACCGGGAAAAGCTATTTGTATTGGGGTAATGGATATATGGCTGTAGCAACACTTAATGATGACATGGTATCCATTGATACGACATCTGTGAAGATCATCACACCGGATAATAGTTTCCGTGAAGGCACAGAGGTTTTCTATAGAAACGGAAAATACTATTTTCTTTGGTCGGAAGAAGACACCAGAAGTCCTGATTATGCCGTGCGATATGGATTTTCTGATTCACCTACAGGAAAAATTACGGTTCCGGCTAATAATTTAATTTTATCGAAAAGGCCAGATCAGGGTATTTATGGTACTGGCCATAATAGTGTGATTCAAATTCCGGGTAAAGATGAATGGTATATCGTTTATCACCGTTTTAACAGACCAAAAGGGATAACCATGGGTGATGCCGCAGGCTACAACCGGGAGGTATGCATTGATCAAATGGAATTTGATGAAAATGGCAATATCAAGAAAGTTATTCCCACATTGGAAGGTATAAACCCAATTAGTAAATGAGAACAATAAAATTATTTTCAATGGCATTTCTTTTAATCCTGTTTTATGGGTTAACAGAAGTTCATGCGCAAACAAAAGATACCGTACTTGCTCAGCTTAATTTAGCCAATCAATACTGGCAGACTACAAATAAACCACAAGTTCGTGCCTTTTGGGATCATGCCGCCTACCATACGGGCAATATGGAACTTTATCAGCTCACCAAAAATGAGGCTTACCGCAAATATGCTGAGGATTGGGCGGAACACAACCAATGGATGGGAGCAAAGTCTGCCAATAAATCTGAATGGAAATATAACTATGGTGAAACAGATGACCATGTGCTTTTTGGCGACTGGCAAATCTGCTTTCAAACCTATATCGATCTTTATCATATACAACCTGCAGAATATAAAGTGGCGCGTGCAAAAGATGTGATGCAATACGAAATGAGTACGCCCAATCATGATTATTGGTGGTGGGCAGATGGTTTGTATATGGTGATGCCTGTAATGACCAAACTTTATAAGTTAACAGGCGATCAAAAATATTCAGATAAGCTTTATGAATATTTTATGTATGCCAATAGCATTATGTATGATCAGGAAGCGAAGCTTTATTACCGCGATGCCAAATATGTTTATCCCAAGCATAAAAGTACCAATGGCAAAAAAGATTTCTGGGCCAGGGGCGATGGATGGGTTTTCGCTGGCTTGGCTAAAGTGTTAAAAGATCTTTCTAAAAATGATCCGCATCGGAAAGAATACCTTACCAAATACCAGAACATGGCCAAGGCTATTGCAAAATCTCAGCAAAAAGAAGGCTATTGGACAAGGAGTATTCTGGATCCTGAACATGCGCCCGGTGCAGAAACCAGCGGAACTGCTTTTTTTACCTATGGTTTGCTTTGGGGTATTAACAATGGCTATTTAAAAGAGAAGACATATCTTCCGGCAGCAAAAAAGGCATGGAAATACTTGTCAGAAACGGCCTTGCAAAAGAATGGAAAAGTAGGGTATGTACAGCCTATTGGTGAAAAGGCCATCCCCGGGCAAGTAGTAGATGCAAATTCTACAGCTAATTTTGGCGTAGGTGCCTTTTTATTAGCCGGCTGCGAAATGTATCGTTATTTATCAAATCAACAGTAAAGCTCAATTCAATGAACATAAAAAATATTGCGCTTGCTTTTTTAATGCTGATGTGCCTTGGCGGATCGGCAATTGCACAGAAAGTAAGTAAAAAAAGTGTAATGCTTAACGACAGGCAATTCTGGATCCAGCAGATGGATAAAATGGTTCGTCCGGTGTTACAGAATTTAGCCAATGATAGTCTGCGGATTGCCATGCCAAAGGTAACCTCAGTGCATGTTGATAATAAAGAGCACCGGATTAAAGTTCAATATGTAGAAGTGTTGGGAAGAGTTTTAAGTGGTATTGCGCCATGGTTGCAATTGGATGGTGGTGATGCAGAAGAGGTTGCCTTAAGGAAACAATATCGCGAATGGGCACTCCGTGGATTAAAAAATGCTTTGGATTCTAATGCCAAAGATTTTATGAATTTTGATATCGGCGGACAACAACTGGTTGATGCTTCCTATGTGGCGCTGGCAGTGGTACGTGCACCCTGGTTATGGGAAAACCTGGATCAGAAAAATCAAACTTTATTGATGAAATCCATTGTCACTACCCGGAAATTTAAACCTGTATTTTCTAATTGGCTATTGTTTTCAGCCATGAATGAAGCTTTTCTAGCCAAATTTGGTTATGACTGGGACCCTATGCGTGTGGACTATGCTCTCCAGCAAATGGAGCAATGGTATACGGGTGATGGGATGTATACTGATGGCACCTCATTCGCTTTTGACTATTACAATAGCTACGTGATTCATCCTTACCTGGCGGCACTTTCAGAAATTATTGGCAAAAAAACCAATGCCTATAGGGATATGTTTGAGAAGATTAAAAAGCGCAATGAAAGATATGCCATCATTCAGGAGCGGTTAATTAATGCAGATGGAACTTATCCTGCAACTGGCCGCTCGATCATTTACCGTGGTGCGGCATTTCATCATTTAGCGGATATGGCTTTGCGAAAAGCATTGCCAAAGCAATTATCAGCAGAACAGGTTCGCTGTGCATTGACTGCCGTGATCAGAAAAACATTGGAAAGCTCTACCACCTATAAAAATGGTTGGTTAACCATTGGCTTATATGGTGAGCAGACTGAGTTAGGCGATTTTTATAACAACCAAGGTAGTCCTTATATTGCTTCCAATATTTTTTTACCGCTGGGCTTACCCGCCAGCGACCCATTCTGGGCAAATCCACCAGCTAAATGGAGTGCACAGAAGATCTGGAGTGGCGAAAATTTCAAAAATGACCACAGCGAAAATTTAAAGTAAAAACAAAAAAATAAGTGTTTATTAACTCATTCACATGTAATTAAACCAAACAACATAGTTATGAATAAGAGGATCAACTTTATCTTATGCTTTTTAACCCTCTCTTTATTGGCCTGTCAACTTGCTTCTGCGCAGCAAAAATATGCTTCATTTACGCAGGGTAAAATCTGGAAGGATGATAAAGGCGTACACATTAATGCGCATGGTGGTGGTATAGTTGAACATAAAGGCACCTATTATTGGTTTGGTGAACATAAAATTGAAGGTGAAAAAGGAAATACCGCACAGGTTGGGGTTCATTGCTATTCTTCAAAAGATTTATATAACTGGAAGGATGAAGGCATCGCACTGTCGGTTTCTGATGACCTGAAAAGTGATATTGCAAGAGGATGTATTTTAGAAAGACCTAAGGTTGTTTACAATAAAAAAACTAAGAAATTTGTGATGTGGTTCCACCTGGAACTTCTGGGCAAAAGTTATGAAGCCGCCAGAAGTGGCGTTGCCGTAGCAGATAAACCCAACGGGCCTTATACCTTTATCAAAAGCTATCGCCCTAATGCAGGTAAAATGCCGTTTTATGCAGAGGGTACACCTGAGGCAGAAAAGGTAAATTGTGAAAATCCGGCAAATAAAAGTGATGGCTTTTTCTGCAGGGATTTTCCTGGCGGACAGATGGCAAGAGATATGACTGTTTTTGTTGATGATGATGGCAAGGCTTATCATGTTTTTTCTTCTGAAGAGAATTTCACCTTACACTTAGCCGAATTAAGCCCTGATTATTTAAGTCATACAGGCAAGTTCATCAGAATCTATGTAGGACATCAAACAGAAGCACCAGCTTTATTTAAGAAAAATGGCACCTATTATATGGTGGGTTCTGGTTGCACAGGTTGGGCTCCAAACCCTGCCCGATGGTTTAAGGCCAGTTCCATTTGGGGACCATGGACGTATATGGGAAACCCTTGTCAGGGACCAGGTGCAAATATCACATATGGCGGACAAAGCACCCACATTCTTCCGGCTCCAGGAAAGAAAGGTGATTTCATTTTTATGGCAGATAAATGGGAACCTAAAAACGCCATCGATGGTCGTTACCTCTGGTTGCCGATTAAATTTGAAGGCGATAAGCTTACTATAAACTGGCAGGATGAGTGGAACCTCAGTACGTTTAATAAATAGGAGCTTATGAAACGGATCTTCATTTTTTTATTGATTGCTACATCTTCACTCCAAACAATTGCGCAGACCAAGAAACTGGAGGCCTTTTCACTAAAAGATGTGCGTTTGCTGGAAAGTCCGTTTCTCCAGGCAGAAGAAACGGATAAAACCTATATGCTTTCCCTCAATCCCGATCGCTTACTGGCACCTTATTTAAAAGAGGCAGGTCTCACCCCAAAAGCTGAATCTTATGGTAACTGGGAGAATACGGGGTTGGATGGCCATATTGGCGGGCATTATGTTTCGGCACTTTCACTCATGTACGCTGCTACAGGCGATGCAAAAGTGAAAGAAAGGCTGGATTATATGATTGATGAGTTGGAAAAATGCCAGTTAAAAAATGGAAATGGTTACCTATCCGGCGTTCCCGGAGGTAAAGAAATATGGGCAGAAATCAAATCCGGAAACATCAAAGCTTCCAGCTTCTCCCTGAATGGCAAATGGGTGCCCTTGTACAATATTCATAAAATTTTCGCGGGTTTACACGATGCTTATGCCGTGGCGGATAATGAAAAAGCGAAACAAATGCTGATCAGATTAACAGACTGGTGCATTGATTTGGTGGCTGGTTTATCCGATCAGCAGATTCAGGAGCTGTTAAAAAGTGAGCATGGTGGGTTGAATGAAATATTCGCGGATGTTTATGCCCTTACCGGGGATAAAAAATACCTGAAACTGGCCAGGCAATTTTCAGATCAATCCATTTTGAAGCCATTATTGGAACAAAAAGATGCTTTAAACGGTTTACATGCCAATACGCAAATTCCGAAGGTGATTGGTTTTGAGCAGATTGCACGGGTAGATCACGATGCCAGCTGGGCAAAGGCTGCAGGTTTTTTTTGGCAAACCGTGGTGAATAACCGCACGGTGGCCATTGGTGGAAATAGCGTAAGAGAACACTTCCATCCGGCTAACGATTTTTCTTCCATGCTCGAATCCAGGGAAGGACCGGAAACCTGTAATTCATATAACATGCTCAAGTTAACCAAACAGTTATTTCTTGATGCTCCTTCCATTAAATATTTAGATTATTATGAAAGAACACTATACAATCATATTCTAACTTCACAAAGGGCCGGTGGAGGTTTTGTTTATTTTACACCCATGCGCCCCGGGCATTACCGTACGTATTCCAATCCCCAGGAAAGTTTCTGGTGTTGTGTAGGCTCCGGTTTAGAAAATCATGGCAAATACGGCGAATTGATATATGCACATGACGATCAAAACCTGTACGTTAATCTCTTTATTCCATCGGTGATCAACTGGAAGGAAAAAGGCATTACCCTTACACAAAGAAATCAGTTTCCAAATCAGGAATTTACGCAGATGGTGTTAAAAATGGATAAAAAACAACAGTTTTCGATCCGTTTGCGCCATCCATCATGGGTTGCAGCAGGGCAAATGACTATCCTGGTGAATGGTAAAAAAATCATGGCAAAAGCATTAGGTAATGGTTATGTGCGTATTGATCGGGTTTGGTCATCTGGTGACGTAATTAAAGTGGCACTACCCATGCACAATACTGCCCAGTTCATGCCCGATGGATCAGATTGGGTGGCCTTTCTTCATGGGCCAATCGTTTTAGCTGCAGAGCTGGATACCCTGTCGCAACCCAATTTAACTGCAGATGGCAGCAGGATGGGGCATATTGCTTCCGGTCCCTTATTCCCGCTGAGCGAGGCGCCATTGGTATCTGGTAAAAAAACAGATCTGGCACAGCAGCTTACACCAGTTAAAAATGAGGTGCTTACGTTCAGCGCAGAAAAGATAATCTACCAGCCTAAATATAAAAACCTCAAACTGGTTCCCTTTTATGAGTTGGCAGAGAAGCGTTATGTGGTATACTTCCCTTATACCAATCCAGAAAATCTGGAGGCAAAAGCTAAAGCGATTAAATTGGCTGAGACTGAAAAAATCAAGTTAGAACAGGAAACCGTTGACATTGTGCGTACGGGAGAGCAGCAGCCGGAATCAGATCATGGTTTTAAAGGTGAAGATACAGATAATGGAATTTTTCAGGACCAGCACTTTCGCGCGGGGAAGGGCTGGTTCAGTTATAATTTAGCGAATAAGGATTTGAAGGGGAAAAAGATCAGGCTTACTTTTTATGGCAAAGAAAAAAATAGAAATTTCCAAATCCTGATCAATCACGTAGTCGTGGAAAAAGTTAAACTTGATGGAAGTAAGGGCGATGTTTTTTATTCGCAGGATTTCGAAATCCCTGAAAACTTATTAAAATCACAGCTGGAATTGACATTAAAAGCCGAGCCCGGATCTGCCATTGCCAGTATTTTTGAAGTAAGGCTGGTGAAATAGGCAGCTGCAATTTTTTTTAAGCAAGATGTTCGGCTCACTTGTGAGCAGTATTAAAATATCATATGGAAAAAAATAAAAGTTCAAAAGTGCTTTTTTAATTCCAAAGCATTATTTTTACGCCAATTATGGAAAATGATAAAAAAGAAATATTCGATAGCGTTGCACAAAGATTAAAAATTGAAGGCTTTAATGTGGTAAACCGCGATGAAACACGCCCTTGGGGTGGTTTTTTTGTGATTGATGAAGCACAAGCTCAGCAATTTGCAGACACTTATTTTGATGGATTAGATGTAGAAAGCTTAAAAATTGGTGGTAAATTAAGTCCGAAGATTTTAATCGTAGCCCCAAATACCCGCCTGTCATGGCAATACCACCACCGCAGGGCAGAAATCTGGCAAGTGGTAACCGGTACAGTTGGCATTAAAACCAGTGAGACTGATGAAGAAGGAGAAGTTAAAAAATATGCACCTAAAGATCAGATCAAATTACAGCAGGGTGAGCGTCACCGCTTAATTGGTTTGGATGATTGGGGGGTAGTGGCCGAAATCTGGCAACATACAGATGCTTCAAATCCATCAGATGAAAGCGATATCGTAAGGGTTCAGGACGATTTCGGAAGATAATTTTTTTTAAAAATAAAAGATAAAAAGGCATGGATGAATTATTCTAAGTGCCTTTTTAACAACTTTCAGGTATTCGTTTAATTACGGATATTTGCCAGCGGAAAGATACCGAAAACTAAATGTCGGGAAATTCCGTTTATTAAGCATACACGTTATACATGATTATCCTTATTTTCTTTCTTTGCCATTGGTTCTTATCTCTTTTCAGCCAAACTTTTTTCCTCCACCGTTACTCATCACATAAAATGTTTAAAATGGAGCCTTTCTGGGAAAGGTTTTTTTATCTTGTTTTACTGATTTCTCAGGGTTCATCTTTTTTAAATCCAAGAGCTTATGCCATTTTACACCGGATGCATCATGCTTACAGTGATACAGAAAAAGACCCGCATTCGCCACATTTTTTTAAGGACGTTTTTGGGATGATGATCGCGACCAAAAACATGTACATGAATTATCTTCATTTTAAAATACAACCTGAACCTGCTTTCCAGGGGAATTATCCGGAATGGCCACTGGTAGACCGGATTGGTAATTCATGGTTATGGAGAATAGGATGTGGCTTGTTCTATATTGGTTTCTACATCGCTTTTGCCAGCCATTGGTGGTTATTTATTTTATTGCCCGTTCACTTTTTGATGGGACCTTTACACGGTGCTATTGTAAATTGGTGCGGACATAAATATGGTTATTCCAATCACGATAATGATGATCACAGTAAAAATTCATTGCCATGGGATTTCCTTTTAATGGGTGAGTTGTTTCAGAACAATCACCACAAAAAACCAAACAGCCCTAATTTTGCAACCAAATGGTGGGAGTTTGATCCTACTTACCCGGTGATGAAGGTATTGCACTGGATGAAGATTATCAAAATCAGAAAGGTTTAATCCTGTTCCAATCAAAGCCTCACCTCAATTGAGGATAGCTCGTACAAACATTTTACAGACTACCATATTTTACAAAGGCTGATGGATTTAATTCATCAGCCTTTTTTTTAAGCCATTTTGCGCAGGCATGTATATAAAATGTTTCATCTTTTCTCCTGTTGACCAGTATTTTACCGATAAAAATTGCACCTTTGCCGACTAAATTAACGTAGTGGCATAAAAACTATTTTGAAGAATTGTAACAAAATGCAATTTGCGCAGACTAATAAACCATCATACTAACAAATTATAATGAAAAGAATTTTACTCTCGCTCCTGATATTTGGAACGTTTATTCATGCCAATGCCCAGTTTCCTGCAGGAGGTTTTGGCGGAGGCGCAAAGAAGCCCACAGTTTTCGGCCGGATAACGGCAACCATTTTAGATTCTGTAACCAAACAGCCTATAGATTATGCAACCGTATCATTAATCAGTGCTAAAGATAATAAATCCGTAAATGGTGGTGTAACTGATCCGAAAGGTAAGTTATCCTTGCAAAATGTAGCGCCTGATACTTACAAACTGATGATTGGATTTATGGGTTATAAAACCAAATCGGTTACAGTTACGACTACACCTGCAAAGCCAGATCAGAATTTAGGAACGATCTATATTTCTTCTACAGAAAATTCACTGGCAGATGTTCAGGTGCAGGGTACCAAGGCAGTCATTGAAAATAAAATTGACAGAATGGTTTATAACGCAGAAGCTGACGGAACCAATGCGGGAGGAGATGCAACGGATGTGATGCGTAAAGTGCCTATGCTTTCAGTAGATGTTGACGGAAATGTTCAGTTGCGTGGGGGTGCGGTGCGGGTTTTAATCAATGGCAAACCATCCGGAACCATGGCCAGCAGCGTTTCTGATGCTTTAAAAATGATTCCTGCAGAGCAGATTAAAAGTGTAGAAGTCATCACGAGTCCTTCTGCCAAATATGATGCAGAAGGCTCAGGAGGGATTATCAATATCATTACTAAAAAATCAAATGCACAGGGTGTAAGCGGAACCGTAAATACATCTGTTGGAACCAGGCAAAATAATGGTGCTTTTAACCTGACTGCTAAAACAGGTCGTTTAAGTGTGAATACCAGTTTGGGTGCAAACCTGGCCTATGCGCAGGATTCAAGATTATTATTTGAAAACATTACCCGTACAGATTCTGCCGGAACAAACAGGATAAACAGTATTATCCAGAATGGTGTTTCCAAATTCAGTCGCAATGGCTACAACGGAAGTTTTGGAGCAGATTATGATTTTAACGCCTATGATAATGTAAGTTCTACCTTTAAATATAATAATTTCTCTAATGGTGGTCCGGGTAGTGCCGACTATATTTTAAATGGTGTTCCGCTTAAAAATGTCAGCAACATGGATGTGGGTTTCAACAATTTCGACTGGAACGTTGACTATAAACATACCACCAAGAAAGAAGGTGAAGAATTTACCATTTCAGGTCAGTTATCATCAGGAAGTAATACCACGGATTTTGAGAATGAAATTATAGGAAGTCCTTTTCCGGCGATAAGCAGTAACAATATCGGCAGAAATAAAGAATATACTGCCCAAACAGATTATACCTATCCATTTAGCAAATCAACGATATTGGAAGTGGGAGCAAAAGGGATCTTCAGAAACATTAACAGTGAATTTTCAAATAATACCGCACAGGATTTTGAATATAGTCAGGATGTGGCCTCCGCTTATGGTGTGATCAGCTTTAAACTGAATAAAAAATTAAATTTTAAAGGTGGCTTAAGATCAGAATATACCGCAATCGATTTTAATACCGCACAAGGTGGTACCCAGAAAAACGACTATTTCAATTTATTCCCAAGTGCAATTATCTCACAAACATTAAAAGGGAACGCTACCTTAAAACTGAGTTATAACCGCAGGGTTCAAAGGCCAAGTTTAGCCTACCTGAATCCTTTCCGTAATGAGAGCGATCAATTCAATATCCGCCAGGGTGAGCCAACATTAAACCCGGAGCTGAGTGATAACCTTGAGCTTGGGTATTCTACCTTTATTAAAGGATCGGTCATCAATGCCTCTGTATTCTACCGCCGTACGGGTGGTGTAATTGAGAGTTCAATTACGCCTTTTAGAGAAGGAAGCCTGGATAAAACACTCACCACATATATCAACGTGGGTACTGCACAAACTTATGGTGCTAACTTATTTGGTTCATACAATCCAAAACCAAAATGGACTTTAATGACTAATCTTGGCGTAAATACTTATGAAGTAAGTAATACCCAAACCGGAGTAAGCACGGGTACGTTTTTAAATTATAATATTTTTGGACGTTCGGCTTACGGTTTCGGTAAAGGATATAACTTCGAATTATTCGGCGTAGTTAATTCTCCAAGAAGAACCTATCAGGGTAAAACCGATGCAATGGTTTTTTACGGAGCCTCATTTAAAAAGGACATTCTGAATAAAAAGGGATCAATCGGAATCAATACTTTAAATCCTTTTACCCGCGATTTACACATTAAAACCGTGAATAATTCGGTAACTAATGTAGGTAATAAGGTAAGTACACTTTTCCAAAGTTCTAACATTTACTACCCATTGCGCTCGTTCGGTGTAAACTTTAGTTATTCTTTTGGTAAGTTGAAATTTACGGAAAAGAAAAAGATTAAAAACGACGATGTGAAGCAGGATCAGCAACAAGGTGGCGGAATGGGTGGAGGCTTACAGCAATAAAACAATATTCTTCTTATTTAAAGCGCTTTCTGGTTAATCTGAAAGCGCTTTTTTTTGTGCCGGAAATTTAGTGTTTGAAAAATACACTAAGATTTGTAATTTTTTTGATTGTTTAATTGTTATTGCCTGTTTTTGCTTCGTTTTGGGGTTGATTTATACGGCTTTTTGCGGTATTTGAATGTATGTATGATATTTTGTGCGTGTTTTTTATGTTAAAAGGTTATCTTGCAGTGACTAACATCATTCATTTAAATCTTTAGATATGAAAAAAATCTTTACTTCACTTTTTTTTCTGTGTATTTTGTTAACCGGGCTTTCTGCCATAGCTCAGGTAAAAACCATTACAGGGAAAATTACGTCCGCTGAAGATGGAGGGCCATTGCCAGGAGCCAGTATAAAAATTAAAGGTACCACTACCGGGACATCTACGGATGGAAATGGTGCTTTCAGTATCCAGGTTCCTTCAGCTAATGCGGTGCTACAGGTTAGTTTAGTAGGTTACAAACAGCAGGAAGTTACCATAGGTGATAAAACAGTCATTAGTGTTGCTCTTGCTTCAGATTCCCAACAACTTCAGGAAGTAACTGTTTCAACAGCATTAGGAATCACCAGGCAGGCGAAATCATTAGGTTATGCTGCACAAACTGTGGGTGATAAGGATCTTAACTTTAACCATCAGCCCAACTTAATTAATGCTTTGCAAGGTAAAGTTGCCGGTGCCACCATTTCAAGCACAGGTGGTGGTCCGGGGCAGGGAGCAAGCATTCGAATCAGAGGGGTAAACTCTATAGATCCGAACAGATCCGGTGATCCGCTTTATGTGATTGATGGTGTTCAGATTGATAACACCACCTCAACCCAGGGTGCAAACCCGAGCGGAAATGCGTATGGTTCAAGAGGGGTAACCAACAGGGCATCAGATATTAACCCAGAAGATATTGAGACCATTAATATTTTAAAAGGTGGGGCAGCAACGGCACTTTATGGTTTAAGGGGTGCAAATGGAGTGGTGGTGATTACCACAAAAAGAGGTAAGCAAAATGGCATCCAAATTAACCTCAACAGCAGTTATGGTTTTGATGAGGTGTTGATCAGTCCGAAAGTGCAAACGGAATATACGCAGGGTGTGCTCGGTGTGTACACCAATCCGCCGGGTGGTATCGGACCTGCCTGGGGTCCAACCATTGCAGAAGCTAAATTGATTGATCCAACCCATCCAGATAAATTATATAACAATTACGATCAGGCATTCGGTACCGGTCAGCAAATTAAAAACTCCGTCTCTTTAACCGGAGGAAGTGATGTAGTCAAGTTTTTCTCTTCTGTTTCTCAGTTATACCAAAAGGGAATGATGCCAAATACCGACAACAGGAACCTCTCCGGGCGACTGAATACTGATTTTATTATCAGTCCGAAATTAAAGGCTTCTGTGAATATGAACTTTACCAATTCTGGTGGTTACACGTATAGTGCCGACCGGTTTGGTGAGGGATTGGCTTATTTTTCGCCTAGATATGACTTAGCAGATTACCAGAATGCAGATGGCTCGCAAAAGTATTTGGGTACCAATAATCCAATATGGGGTACGGCCAATAATAAACTGAAAGGTGATGTAAACCGTTACATCGCCGGAGCAAGTCTAACCTATGATCCAACCAAATGGTTAAACTTTTCTTATCGCTTTGGGGTAGATACTTATAATGAAAACCGGGTAAGAACCGCTCGCGGTCCGATGTATACCGGAGAGGCTATGTACGATAATGATCAGGGTTACTACGGAGAATATAATTCAAAGTTCAGAACGTTGAACAGCACTTTTGTGGCAACACTCTCTACAAAATTAGGTGAAGATATTACCGGAACATTAAGATTGGGTCAGGAACTTTATGATAGAAGAATTAAAGAAACCGGAACGCTGGGAAGTATTTTAGGAATTTATAACTTCTTTAGTCTGGAGAATGCCAGTGTGCTTACCCCGAGTCAGGCCACAAGAGAGAAACGTTTAGTTGGCTATTTCGGAGAGGCTACTTTTGATTATAAAAATTTCCTTTTCTTAAGCGTTACAGGGAGAAATGATATCAGCTCTACCTTACCGAAGGAAAACAGATCTTTCTTTTATCCATCTGCCAGTTTAAGTTATGTGTTTTCGGATCAGTTTAAATTACCAGCCGTCATCAGTCAGGCTAAATTAAGATTATCATATGCCCGCATTGGGAAGGATGCAGCAGAGTATTCTACCTTTACAGGTTACACCCCATACCTTAATTTACCATCAGGAACAGGTGGCTTAACGATTGGATCCAATTTAGGCAATCCTGATCTACTGCCGGAGTTTACCAATACTTATGAGGGAGGTTTAGAGATGTCTTTCTTTAAAAATCGATTAGGTTTTGATTTAACCTATTATTACTCATTAAGTACAGACCAGATTATCCAAACACAAGTATCTTCTGCAGTGGGTTATGTGACCAAATCAATTAATGCCGGTGATATCAGAAACCGGGGGGTAGAACTGGTGATTAACGGTAAGCCCATTGTTGGAAAAGATTTTAACTGGGGCGTGAACCTTAATCTTTCTGCAAACCGCAACAAGGTGCTTTCCATGCCTAATGGCGTTACTGAAATTGTGTATGGTGCAGCGAGAGGTTATGGTAATGCAGGAGTAACGATGAAATTAATTGAGGGTCAGGCATATGGTAATATTTATGGGAGTTATTTCAACAGGTATTATGGAACGCAGGCAGAGAATCCGACGATTTTAGATAAAAATCTGCCTTTACTGATAGGTGCCAATGGATTTCCAAGTATTTCGGGAGGGAAGCAAAAACTTTTAGGAAATTCCCAGCCAGATTATATTATTGGTTTCGGTAATAATTTCAGCTACAAAAACTTCAGTTTAAATGTCTTGTTTGATGCCCGCTTAGGTTTCGAAAAATACAACTGGCTCGAAGATTTCTATTCTGCCTTTGGTCTTCCGGATTATACGGCAGACAGAAGAACGACTAAAGTTTTTGATGGCGTGCTGGCCAACGGACAACCCAATACCAAGCCTGTTTACATGGGGCAGGGCCTTGGACCAGATGGTAATAATTATGGTGAAGGTTACTATCGTATTCTGTATAGAAACGTTTCAGAACCTTTTGTTTCTGATGCTTCATGGGTGCGTTTGCGTTCGGCCAGTTTAAGTTACAGGTTCCCGCAACAATGGCTGCCGGCAAAAGCCATTAAAAGTGCATCCTTATCTGTTACAGGCAATAATTTATGGTTATGGACTAAATATTATGGCGTAGATCCTGAATCGAGTTCTTATGACTCGGGCAGTAACAATGATGGCTCTGCAGGTTTTACCTATCCATCAGCACGTACCATTATGTTTACCCTTAATGTTGGTTTTTAAAAAGAATTAAGATGCAAAAGATTATAAAATATACTTTTTTATCAGCCATGATGGCAACATTAGGCTTGCAGGGTTGTAAAGATAGCTACTTTGATAAACTATCTGATAATCCGAATCAGGTGACAGCACCAAGTTTAAATGCTTTGCTGGCTACCTCTACCTATAAGGCTGGTTTTAACAATTACAGCGTGGCCAGCATTATCCTTCCATATGTGCAATATACAGCCAACCCGGCGGCAAATGGTGCCGGAGATACCTTTCAGGCTATTGATTTCAGTGCCACCTGGGATTTGCTTTATTTTGCCATGGCTGATGCCAATGAAATGAAAAAACTGGCTGTAACACAAAATTCAAGTGAATATAAAGGTGTGGCTGATGTATTAATTGCCTACAACCTGATGATGGTGAATGACCTTTGGGGCGATGCACCATTTTCTGAAGCATTCAACATCAATAACCTGGTACCAAAATATGATAAGCAGCAGGATGTTTATGCGTCGACATTGGCACTGGTAGATGAGGCCATCACAGAACTATCTAAAACCAATTCTGCCATTAAACTGGCTGCAGCAAGCGATTTAATTTATGGCACTAATGTTTCTACTGAAAGGGCAAACTGGTTAAAAATGGCTTATGCACTAAAGGCCCGTTTGCTGAATAAGGTGAGTAAGTCCGGTACTTATAATCCTGCTGCTGTATTGGATGCGGTGAGCAAATCCTTTACGGGTAATGACGATGATGCCAGAATGCAGACCTTTAGAGAACGCAGTCCGTGGGCAACAGTGGCTTTAAATAATGAACAACAATCATTAGGTGGCTGGCTTTCAGAGCAGTTGATCGACGCCTTAAATGGAACAACCTATGGTGTATTTGATCCGCGCTTGCCGAAAATTACAGATTTAACAGTAGATGGGAAATATATCGGAACAGTGAATGGTGCAGGAAACCGGGCTCCGGGTGCCAATACCCGAAAAGATGAAAATTACATTTCGCGCAATTCTCCATGGAGTGGAAACACGTCGCCAATTTTTATCGTGACTTATGCAGAACTAAAATTTATTGAGGCTGAGGCCGCATTGAATATTGATCGGGCCAGATCGTATGCTGCTTATTTGGCGGCGATCCGGGCGAATATGGATAAATTCCAGGTTTCAGCCACAGATAAAGAGGCGTATATGGCGCAGCCAACAGTGGCGGTTGGTGCAGCTGCATTAACGAAAAGCTTAATTTTTAAGGAAAAATACATTGCTACTTATCTAAATCCGGAAGCCTGGAATGATGCCCGCCGCTTTGATTATCAATATAAAGATTTCACCATGCCGGTAAATGCTGCGTTGCCAACCTTTATTCGCCGCCTGGATTATCCTCAGGGTGAAAGAAGCAAAAATGGAGCAAACGTACCCATTGATGTCCCAAGGACAAGCAGGTTGTGGTGGGATCAGTAACATTTTTATAAAAAGAACTTTCCAGCCCTTTCCTTTTAATGGATAGGGCTTTTTTGCAATTTATCATCAAACGTTAAACCATGAAGCATTTGTTTTTCGTACTGTTGTGCTGTTGTTCAACAAATATTTTTGCGCAGTCTTTTTCTGTTCAGTCGGTTCTGAGTTATCCCTTTCCATCTCAATTGGTGGCTTCCCCAAACGGATCAAATGTGGCATGGACGGCAAATGAACAGGGCAAAAGAAATATTTATGTTGCAGGAGCACCAGACTACAAAGCCATAAAAATGACCAGTTATAACGAGGATGACGGACAGGAACTCACCAGCCTTTCGTTTTCTACGGATGGAAACTGGATTGTTTATGTCAGGGGAGGAGATCATGGAGGTAAAGACGGTGGACCTGTAAACGCGGCATCTGCTCCGCTTGCTCCAAAAATGCAGGTATTTTCGCTTAACCTTAAAAATCGAAATACGATCCCACTCGGCGAAGGTGATTATCCCCTGATTTCACCTGATGGTAAGTTAGTTATTTTTTCAAATGGCGGACAAGTTAAAAGTGTGCCAATAGATGGATCAACAGCGGCTAAACCGTTATTTTATGCCAAAGGAAACAATAGCAGTTACAGATGGTCGCCGGACGGGAAGAAAATAGCTTTTGTTTGCAACCGGACGGATCATTCCTATGTAGGGATTTACACCGATCAGAAAACACCTGTTCAATGGCTGTTGCCTTCTTTTTCAAGGGATATTACGCCTTCCTGGTCTCCTGATGGAAATGAAATTGCTTTTATCAGACTGCCTGGCATTGGTTTGGAAACGGATTCCATTTTAACCCGAAAACATCAGCCATGGGCCATCTGGAAAGTTAATGTCAATAATGGCAAAGGGATGCAGCTTAACAAGGCACCTGAAACCATCAGGGGTTCATTTCCCGCCATGGAAGGAGGAGCCAATTTAATGTGGGCACATCAGAAAATCGTATTTACTTCTTATGAGGACGGCTGGCCACATCTATATGCGATGAATCCTGACGGGTCGGGAAAAACCTTACTCACGCCGGGAAATTTTACTGTTGAAAATATCAAGCTGAGTAATGATTTAAAAACATTGGTATTTGCGGCCAATACGGGTTTAGATAAGGATGATCTGGACAGACGCCACATTTATCAGGCATCTGTAGATCAGCCCGGGATGAAGCCGCTTACTACCGGAAAAGGGATTGAGGCTTATCCTGTTATTTCGGGAGATGGTAAAAATGTATTCTGTTTAAGTGCTACTGCAAGTCAGCCTTTATTGCCAGCGAGGATTGATCAGGGTAAAATCCATCTGATCGGAGCAGAGTTGCTTCCAACAGATTTTCCAACCAGCGCGCTGGTTAGCCCGGTTCATGTGAGTTTTAAGTCGGCAGATGGAAAAACAGTTTATGGCCAACTATTTTCCCCGAAAAAGACGGTTAAAAATCATCCTGCCATTGTTTATGTACACGGAGGACCACAGCGACAGATGATGCTGGGCTGGAACCCGATGGATTATTATTCCATCGATTATGCTTTGAACCAATACCTGGTAAACCTGGGTTTTACAGTGTTATCAGTAAATTACAGATTGGGTTTGGGTTATGGATATGATTTCCATAAGCCTTTACGGGCAGGGGCTCAAGGTGCTTCAGAATACCAGGATATTAAGGCCGCTGGTGAATGGCTGGCTCAACAGGCTAATGTAGATCCGGCAAGAATCGGTATTTATGGTGGATCATATGGTGGTTATTTAACTGCTTTGGCATTGGGAAAAGATTCCAGATTATTTGCGGCTGGGGTAGATATTCACGGCGTAAACAGCCGGTTTAGCAGTGTGGCAATGGAAGGTAAATTACCCGCTCCCGATGCAGACCTTGCCGCAAAGATTGCAGGTGAATCTTCGCCCGTCGCTTATTTAAAAATGTGGACTTCACCAACACTAATTATCCATGCAGATGACGATCGTAATGTAGCCTTTAGCCAAAGTGTTGATTTAGCTAAACGATTTGAAGCTAGGAAGTTCAACTTTGAATTCTTAGTTATTCCTGATGATACCCATCACTGGATGAAATTTTCCAATGCGGTTAAAGTCAGTAAAATTACGGCTGATTTTCTTACACGTAAGCTGATGAAAAATTAATTCTTCTTAATGTTTTTTAAAATCATTAAGCTTAAAGCATTAAAAGCATAACCGCTGATGTTATTTTGAAGCATCACGACAGATTGATCATAAAATAACGGAACCACCGGCGATTGATCCATCACCAGCTGATCCATTTTCCGGTAAAGTTCAAAACGTTTTTCTGTATGGGTTTCGTAATAACTTTGCTCAAATAATTTGTCAAAATCCCGGTTATAAAAGGCAAAATAATTGGGTCCGTTAGGTACTTTATTTTTGGAATAAAACATCGAAAGGAAGTTTTCGCCATCAGCATAATCTGCCAGCCAGGAGCCTCTAAAGAAATTTACGTTATTCTTAGACATCAGATCTCTTAAACTTGCACTCGGACTCACATCAATTTTAACCTTCATCCCAATATTGGTCAGTTCGCCCTGAATAAATTCAATCAAATCTTTATAAGTGGTGGTGGTATTTAATGTGATTTCAGGTAAACCCTTGCCCTCCGGAAAACCAGCTTCTTTTAATAACCTGGCAGATAAAACAGGGTTGTAAGTGTAACCACGCACGGCTAAACTATCAAAGCCGGGCATGCCTTTTGGAATAAATCCGGACGTGGCCGCAATACCAATGCCATTTCTCAAATACCGGATTAATTTATCCCGGTCAATGCCATAATTAATGGCTTGCCTGATCTTTTTTATTCTTAACGGCGATTGCTTTACAATGGCCAGATTAGTATCGACTAAAATACCTACATACTCCGTGCATAGATAGGGGCTTTTGGTTAAGGTGAATTTGTCTTTATATTTAGAAACCATTTTGCCGCTTTTGGTTAGAATGTCATCGCGGTAGCTGCCATCAACATTATAATAAAAATCCAAATCCTTTTTCAGGAAACTCATAAAGCCACTTTGCTTATCAGTAATGAATGTTGCTTTTACGGCATCCAGATAAGGTAGCTTGGTCCCTTTTTGATCATGTTCAAAATAATGCTCATTCTTTAATAAAACCAGGATCTCGCCCTCTTTCCAGTACTTAAATTTAAAGGGGCCTGTGCCAATCGGGTGGCTTCTGAAATTTTTTCCGTAATGGGTAACTACTTCCTCAGGTACTACCGAACAATATTGTGTGGTTAACAAATTCATCAATGGAGGAAAGGGTTTTACCAGTTTAATCTGAAAAGTCGAATCATTTATGGCGATAAAATTACGCCTGTCTTTTACCTTATCGCTAAAAATCCATCCACCGGAAGAAGCCACTTTAGGATCAATTAACCGGTAAAAACTATAACTGAAATCTTTGGCTACTACCTTTCTGCCTTTGCCGTTTTTAAAAATCGGATCATCATGAAAGTAAACATCATTGCGAAGATTAAAGGTATACGTCAAGGCATCCTCAGATATTTTCCAATTTTTAGCAATGCAGGGAACGCTTTGAAGATTGGAATCGATCTGTACCAGGCCATTAAAAATCTGATTGGTCATCCAGATGGCATTCTGGTTGCGGGCAAAAGCCGGATCGATGGAGGTTAAGCCCTGATCGAGATTAATATTAAATGTTTTTTTATGATTATTTGAAGTATCCTGATGACATGAAACGAAAATAATGCTAATGAAAATCCAAAATATATAATTAAATGAGGCTCGCATGAAATAAGGATTGTTATTTTTGCACAAATTAATAAATTTAATGCAGATGTCTTTTTTAAACGATTTATTTATCGGCCTTGATGCTACAAAACGTGAAGATTTACAGGAACGTTTAGATATTGTGGAGCACAAAATTAAATTTATGGAAAAAGTGCCCGTGGCTGTGCTTGATGTAAGTAATATGCCGGGCTATTATTTTTCTGAAGAAATTGCCTTCGCTGGTGGAATGATAGAGGCAGATATCATGAGTGCCGTATTCATTATTTACTATCAGCCTGAAAAAACGCTGACCGATTTAATGCGGGAAGTGCCATCCCTGTTAAGCTCAGATTGGCAGGCGGTGAAAAACAACCGGATTATCTTGCTTAATGATGATGTTAACCGGGAGAGATCTGCTGAAAACGTAGTGTCTTTAATTGAAGATATGGCCGAAATGCTGCATCCTGGCTCATTTATTTTTGGTCACGAAGGCGACAAGTGGATTCGTTTTGGCGCATAACAAAGGGGAAACAGAGGGCTGGTTTTGAAGAAGAATGGCCAATAAGTCTACATCATCTAAATGCATCAAATTCAATTTCATCATGAAAAAACTTACATTAATCGTTATCCTTTTCTTTTCATCCTTGTTAGTCAGTGCACAAGTTGTTCCAACACTAACGGCAGATGTAGCTGATCAACTTTCAAAGATGCCTTTAGGATGTATCAGTCAGGAATTTCCCAATAAAACTTCTCATGTAGCCAATGCAGCTGTAGATGGTCGATTGTTGCCCAGTGAATTACACCCTGCATTTTATGGCTGTTTAGATTGGCACAGTTCTGTGCACGGTCACTGGATGCTGATTCGGTTACTAAAAACCATTCCGGATTTAAAAAATAAGCCAGAAATTGTTGCCCAGCTCAACAAAACCTTTACCCCAGAAAAAATGAGGGCAGAGGCCGAATATTTTACGAAATACCAGGTAGCCAATACCTACGAACGGACTTATGGATGGGCCTGGTTATTAAAACTTGATCAGGAATTGTATACCTGGGATAATCCTGACGCAAAGAAATGGTATGCGGCGTTGCAACCCCTTACGCAGCAAATTTTGAAACTTTGGAAAGCTTATCTGCCTAAACAAACTTATCCAAACCGGACGGGTGTTCATCCCAATACGGCGTTTGGTTTAGTTTTTGCCTTAGATTGGGCCAGGACTTTAAAGGATGCTGATTTTGAAAAGCAAATTGATGAGAAGGCCAAAGCCTTTTACCTGGATAATACTGCTACACCGGCATACCTCGAGCCGGATGGATCAGATTTCTTTTCGCCGAGCCTGGAGATAGCTGACTTAATGAGGCGGGTATTGCCGAATAAAGAATTTGTGCGTTGGTTAAATAAATTTTACGAAGAGAAAAGTATTAAACGCATCAGTGATCTACCAATCATTAGCGATATCAACGATTATCAGGGGGTTCACCTGGTTGGTTTATCGTTTACCCGGGCATGGTGTATGAAGGGAATCGCTAAAGAATTACCTCAAAACCATAAGCTAAAAAAGCATTTTGAAGTTACAGCCAACCGGTTTTTAGCCAATGCCTTACCACTTGTTTTTGCCGGCAATTATGGTGGCGATCATTGGTTGGCCTCTTTTGCGGTTTATGCATTAGAAAAATAGTTTCTGAAGATTTGCATTAATCTTTTTTTGTTAGAAATTGCGATTGAATCAGTAGAGGATCATGCGCTCGTTTCTAAAACGAGCGCAAGGGATAAATTACACTATTTTCGTCTGAATAAGCCAAAATTATACCTGAAACCGGCAACATAACTGGTATTGCTGTTTCCATTGCTGCCTTTAGCGAAGAACTCAATGTTATCGCCCTTTTTAAGTGGTAATTGATAACCTAATCCGTATGCCTGGTAAAAGCCATTTGTGGCAGATGTACCATTATTATAGCTGGATCCTGCACCTTGATAAGTGTAGTTAGTAGTTGAATAAGCTTCCTGATAACCAAGGTCGGCAGATAGATAAAACCGGCCAATATAATATTTGGCTCCTGCATAGATTGCATTTTGAAGAAATTTCATGTTTTTAAATTGCGATACGCCGTTGCTAACCATATTCGTTGATCCATCGGCATTTTTTTGCGTATAGGCAATATTTACGCCGGCAGTAAGCCCCCAGTTTTTATTCAGCCGGTATTCATAACCAACCTCTGCCCCGTAAACCGCGGCTTTAAGTGTGGCGTTATAGCCTGCAAAAGGTGAAACATGAACCGAATGTCTTACCAGTGAATCCTGTGCTTTGATTTTAGACATGCTGATTACTGTAATCAGCAGCATGAGAAGTATGTTTTTAGTTTTCATACCGCTAAAATATACCCGCTAAAACCATAAATGGATTTATTAACCTCGTTTAACTAAGTTTACAATAATTAACTTAATTTATGTTAAAAACATCGACTAAATGGCCTTTCCATTGCTGTTTTGATTTTCTCTTTGCGCCATCGCCCGTTAAAGAACAAGGCTATTTTTTATTTGACAGGCCAATATCTTAACCCTCCTGGTTTTTTATGCCCGAGGTCATAAATCCTAAAACCTAAGAAACTTATCAATCTGCTCGTGCGTAAACCTAATGGTATCTTCCTGGATCAAATTTCCGGATGAATCCAGTTCCAGTTTAATGTTTGGAATATGAATGCGGAGGGGCATTACATTCAGGTGAATGTAATGGCAAACGCCGGTGAAATGATCAATTCCGCGAATGTTTCCATATTTACCTGAAGAAATGCCAACCAGGCAGGCCTTTTTATCATAAAAGCTGCCAGGGAAATCACAGGCATCAATCAATACCTTCAGCACGCCCGGAAAGCTGCCATTGTATTCAGGAATGATAAAAATAAATTTGGTTGTTTGTGTAATCAGGTCCTGTATTTTTTGAAAAGCGGTTGAGCGCTTGCCAAACATGTCCGTGTTCAATACATCGGCAGGCAAATGTTCAAGACTAAATACATTTACGTTTTCACCTCGCTGATGCAACTGCGCTTGATAATAATTGGCAACTTTTAACGTATTGCTATTGGGCCTGTTGGTGGCGGCTATTATAGTGATCATGGATGAATTGTTAATAAGATGTTCAAAACCCGGAAACCCTTATTGCTAAAATTGCCATATAGTTTGTATCTTAGCTGATTGAGAAAAAGGGCGTAAACAACGCAAAAATAGAACTTTTTGCCGATTAAAAGGCATAAAATAAACAACGCCCAAATAAACGTTAAGTAAATTTCGGATAGATAGATGAGCAAAATTATTGCATTAGCAAATCAAAAAGGTGGTGTTGGTAAAACAACTTCATCTATAAACCTGGCTGCCAGTTTAGCCGTATTAGAATACAAAACTTTATTGGTAGATGCTGATCCTCAGGCAAATTCAACATCAGGTATTGGCTTCGATCCCCGGAATATTAAAGATAGTATATACGAATGCATCATCAATGATATCGACCCGGCTCAGGCTATTCAGAAAACGGAAACGCCAAACCTGGATTTATTGCCCGCGCATATTGATCTGGTGGGTGCCGAAATTGAGATGATTAACCTCAATAACCGTGAATATAAAATGAAGGCGGTTTTAGAGAAGATTAAAGATCAGTATGATTTTATCATTATTGACTGTTCCCCATCTCTGGGTTTAATTACCATTAATGCCTTAACCGCTGCCGATTCAGTAATCATACCGGTTCAATGTGAGTATTTTGCACTCGAAGGTTTAGGGAAATTATTGAATACCATTAAGATTGTACAAAACCGTTTAAATCCTGACCTGGAAATAGAAGGCATTTTACTCACCATGTATGATGTGCGTTTACGTTTATCAAATCAGGTAGTAGAAGAAGTGAGAACGCACTTCCATGAATTGGTTTTTGATACCATCATTCAGCGGAATACGCGTTTAAGTGAAGCGCCGAGTTATGGCGTATCTGTTATCATGCACGATGCAAACTGTAAAGGTGCCATTAATTACCTCAACCTGGCCAGAGAGATTGTGAAGAAAAATGGCCTGTTAAAGGAAGAAGAAAATATTGATACTGCAACTTTATAAATTATAGATGACATCTTTTCAGCGAAAAACAGGTTTAGGAAGAGGATTAAGTGCGCTTTTAGATGATAGCGAATCCGCTCATCCCCCAAAGCAGCAGGTCAATGCGGTAAGCGAAACCGAGCAGATCGGCAATATCAGTCATGTGAGTTTAACGGAAGTGGAAACCAATCCATATCAGCCGCGTACAGAGTTTGATCAGGTTGCTTTAAATGAATTGGCAGACTCGATCAAGATTCAGGGCTTGATTCAGCCCATTACCGTTCGTAAACTTGGTGCCAACAAATACCAGCTAATATCGGGTGAGCGTAGGTTCAGGGCTTCAAAATTAGCCGGTTTAACACAAATTCCGGCTTACGTCCGGAGTGCTAACGACCAGCAAATGCTGGAAATGGCATTGATTGAAAATATCCAGCGGGAAAACTTAAATGCAATTGAGGTGGCCCTGAGTTTTCAGCGGATGATTGATGAGGTTGGCTTAAAACAGGAACAATTGGGTGAGCGTGTAGGGAAAAACCGAACCACGGTAACCAATTACCTTCGCTTACTGAAACTTCCGCCAGCCATTCAGGCTTCTATCCGTGATCAGAAAATTTCGATGGGGCATGCAAGGGCACTAATCAATGTTGATGGGGTGGATAAGCAGTTATTTATTCACCAGGAAATTTTAGAAAAAGGTTTATCTGTTCGTAAGGTGGAAGAATTGGTCAGAAACCTGCAACACGCGCCTTTAAAAGCCGAAGAGAAACAAAAAACAAAGGGTGCTTCCTTTCAGTATCAGAAACTGCAGGATGATTTAGCCTCTAAGTTTGCCACCCGGGTAAAATTAAAAGTAAGTCAGAATGGTAAGGGAGCAATTGAAATTCCTTTCATGAGTGATGATGATTTAAACAGAATCTTAGAATTATTAGACTGGTAATGCGTATCCTCAAGTTTTTAATTCTGGTTTCTTTCTTTACATTTTTTCTTGTAAATCTGGCTGCTGCACAGGTAAGAGATACGGTGTTAAAACAACCTGATACGCTGAAAAGCAGTAAAGATAAGCCGGTAAAGCTTGATTCGCCAAAAGTAATGTCGCGGCGCGATTCTGCAAAAGCCAGATATGTTAATCCAGGAAAAGTGGCAGGGAGAAAGGCCGTGTTCAGATCAATGATTATTCCCGGCTGGGGACAATTGTACAACATGTCATTGCTTAATGATGGATATGGAACGAGAGCGGGTAAAAGCCAGACGCTTCAAAAAATCTATACTTCCGGTAAAATTGTGGCCATTTATGGTGGTTTTACTGCGCTCACCTTATCTTATATCGATAGTAGGAAAAACTACAATCGTTTTTTGAATGAGGCACAATATCGCGCAGCAAATCCTCAGAAAAAATTAGACTTAACTCAATATTCTGATCAGGGTGTATTAGATGGGAAAAGTCTTTATAAGAGAAATTCCCAGATCGTGATTTTCTCTTATGGATTGCTTTACGCGGCAAATATCGTAGATGCCTACGTGGCAGCACGCTTACACTTTTTTAACATTGATGACAACCTGACTTTTCAGGTTCATCCTACAGTAATCAGTAACAATACCATGTATGGTTTTAATGCTGCACCGGCACTAAAACTGTCTTTAACATTTTAATAAATAGGGAACCATCGCGGTAATTGAGATTAAGATGGATTCATCATTTTTAACTATAAAATAATACAGATGAAAATAGCACTTTTAGGTTATGGCAAAATGGGGCAGATTATTGAAAAATTTGCGCTGGAACGTGGTCATGAAATCGTGTTAAAAATATCAATAGAAAATCGTGAAGATTTAAACAGGCAAAATTTAAAAAATGCCGATGTAGCCATTGATTTCAGTACACCTGATTCAGTGTTGGGCAACATTGATGCTTGTTTTGATGCCAATGTGCCGGTAGTAGTGGGTACAACTGGCTGGTACGGGAAATTGCAGGAAGTAAAAAATGATTGTGATATCAGTAACAATACCCTGCTTTATGGTTCCAACTTTAGTATCGGTGTCAATCTTTTTTTTAAACTGAATCAAACTTTAGCAAAGCTGATGAACAATTATCCAGCTTATGAAGTGCAGGTAGAAGAGATTCACCATACGCAAAAGTTAGATGCGCCAAGTGGTACTGCCATCACCATCGCTGAAGGAATCGTTGATCATTTAGAACGTAAATCGGAATGGTTAAATGAAGTGGTAGGAACTGATGTTGAATTGTTTCCAAAGGCAGATCAGCTACTGATCGAATCTCACCGGATTGAAAATATACCAGGTACACATACGGTAATTTATAGCAGTGAAGTGGATGAGATTGAAATTAAACATACCGCACACAGCAGAGCGGGTTTTGCCTTAGGTGCGGTGGTTGCTGCAGAATGGTTAAAAGATAAAAAAGGATTTTTCAGTATTACCGATATATTTGAATAGGAGCTGAATGAATAAAAGACTGGATTGTTATTGATCTGTTTAATCATTCAATTTGTACAATTAATAACCGAGGTGATGAATAGAACAATAAAAACAGTATAATTATAAAATAATGCAGATAATAGTTACCGGATTTACCGTTAACCAACAGATAAAAATATGAACTACAAATTCTGGCAGAAAAAAAATGATGCCACAAAGAAGAAAAAAACCAAAACCCGCGAGTGGGTAGATGCCATTGTTTTTGCAGTAGTGGCTGCCACCATTATTCGTGTTTTCTTTATCGAGGCTTATACCATTCCATCCGGATCAATGGAGCGCTCTTTATTAATCGGCGATTTTCTTTTTGTAAGTAAGGTAAATTATGGTGCCCGTATCCCGATGACGCCAGTGGCTTTTCCATTTGCACATCATACCATGCCACTAACCACATCTACCAAGGCCTACTGGGATGGCGTTCAATGGAAATACCGCCGTTTGCCAGGCTTATCAGATATTAAAAGAAATGATGTAGTGGTTTTTAACTTCCCGGAAGGCGATACCGTTGCTGTTGAAAAACAAGATGCCAGTTATTATGATCTGGTTAGGATGAGTGGACGTGAGCAGGTGAGAAATACCTATACCATTATAGACAGACCTGTTGATAAACGTGAAAATTATATTAAGAGATGTATTGGTATTGCAGGCGATGTGGTGTCTATGTCTGCCGGTGTGGTGAGTGTAAATGGTAAGCCTGAGCCTATTAAAAGTACAGGGATGATGCCATACCGTATTGAGTTTAAAACTATGGATTTTAACTACTCAGCTTTAGATGAGTACAAACTTGATTTGGGAAGCAGTCCGGCGATAGCAGCAAATACTTATGTGG
This sequence comes from Pedobacter sp. MR22-3, assembly GCF_026240075.1. Classification (NCBI taxonomy): domain Bacteria; kingdom Pseudomonadati; phylum Bacteroidota; class Sphingobacteriia; order Sphingobacteriales; family Sphingobacteriaceae; genus Pedobacter; species Pedobacter sp. MR22-3. The sequence goes on from NZ_JAPIVF010000002.1 coordinate 579,221, forward strand.
TCAATGCATCACCAGAGATTGTAGAGAAACTTAAAACTTTAGATTTTGTAAAATCAGTGGTGATGAATCCTGATCCTGTTGGTGAAGAAGCTGGTGGTATTTTTCCTCACGATCCGAAAAGACCATGGAACAGGGATAATTTTGGTCCGATTAAAATCCCTGCAAAAGGGTGGACAGTTAAGATTGACAGCAACACAATGCCGCTTTATTACCGTGCCATCAGGACATATGAGGGAAATAAAGTAGAGCAGAAGGGTGGCGTTTGGTATATCAACGATAAAGTGGCCACCAGCTATACCTTTAAAATGAATTACTACTGGATGATGGGGGATAACCGCCATAACTCTGCAGATTCAAGGTATTGGGGCTTTGTGCCTGAAGACCACGTTGTAGGTAAAGCCCTATTTATCTGGATGAGTTTTGATAGCGAAGGTTCATTCTTGCATAAAATAAGGTGGAGCAGGTTATTCAGAGGGATCCACTAATCCCGGGTTAAAAGTTAAGAAGCGTTTTGATGTCAATCAAAGCGCTTTTTTTATGGGCCATAAATGTAAGCAGTCCCTATCTGCCTGTCGGCACTTTTCCCCAGGGAGGGAAAGGGCGTGTAATACGTAACTAGCAATTAGAAGGCCTGGTTCGGTTAACAATGAATGTATTGATTAAAAACGCAGGTCTCCATCTTATCTCTGGCTGACAGTAGCGATGTGAAGGCGTATTTTAATGCAACCTTGGTCTTTTGTTACTTTATGGGCCAGGCCAAAAGTAAAGCCCTTCGGCGGTTAGTTGAGGCAAGCGAACGCACAGGGAAAAATAGCACATCACTACATGCCTGTAACAAAATAACCTTCTCTTCATCTAAAACCCATTGTATCAATCATTATTATGAACTGGAAAATCTGGAAAAAGAAAAATGATCATAAAAAGAAGAAAACCAAAACCCGGGAATGGGTAGATGCGATTGTTTTTGCAGTAGTGGCAGCAACAATTATTCGTGTTTTTTTTATTGAAGCCTATACCATTCCTTCAGGGTCAATGGAAAGATCACTTTTAATAGGTGATTTTCTTTTTGTCAGTAAAGTAAATTATGGTGCCCGAATCCCCATGACCCCTGTAGCATTTCCTTTTGCTCACCATACCATGCCCTTAACCGGTACCAAAGCATATTGGGATGGTATTCAATGGAAATATCACCGTCTACCCGGTTTATCTGAAATCAAAAGAAATGATGTGGTGGTTTTCAATTTACCGGTAGGAGATACGGTGGCTCTTGAAAATCAGGAACCCAGTTATTATAATTTGATTCGTCAGTCTGACTGGAAAACTGTAAACAGCCAATATACCGTCACCAGCAGGCCTGTAGATAAAAGAGAAAATATCATTAAAAGATGTATAGGAATTCCTGGTGATGTAGTTGCGATGAAAAATGGCATAGTAAGCATTAATGGTAAAATAGACCCCTTAAAAAATACAGGTCAGATGCCTTATAAAATTAAATTAACCACAGCCAATGTTAATCTTGAGGTATTCAGCAATTTGGGATTTAAAGTCAGTGAAATGCAACAGCTTGACGGAGAGACCTACATCGCCAATGCCACATCGGAAATGATTCAGAAATTAAAGCCGCTTGATTTTGTAAAATCTGTCGAACTATCTGTAACGCCATCTACTGCTAATGATGGTGATCTTTTCCCGCTGGATCCAAATCGAAAATGGAATGTGGATAATTTTGGCCCGGTCAAAATTCCTGCAAAAGGCTGGACGATAAAAATTGATAGCAATACCATGCCGCTTTATTACAGGGCCATCAGAACTTATGAAGGAAATAAGGTAGAACAAAAAGGTGGTGTTTGGTATATCAATAATCAGCCCGCCACTACTTATACTTTCAAAATGAATTACTATTGGATGATGGGGGATAACCGCCACAACTCTACAGATTCAAGATATTGGGGCTTTGTTCCTGAAGATCATGTAGTTGGAAAAGCATTATTTATCTGGATGAGTTTTGATGCTGATGCTTCTTTTTTTCATAAAATCAGATGGAACAGGTTGTTCAAAAGTATAAATTAAATTAAACGATAACCAAACAAAAAAAGGCTTGGAGTAATTCAGGCCTTTTTTTGTTTGGGAAAATACTTTTAAAAAAAATTAATAAGTCGGATAATGTTTTAAAAATATTTATTAAGTTTGTTGATAAACCAAATAAAAATGTCGGTAATTATTGAGAAAGGTCAGCGGCTTCGGGCTGATATTATCAAGCATCTTTATTATAAAAAGGCTTTATCCTTAACAGACTTAAGTAAACTCACCAAAAAAAGTTTGCCGCTGGTTACTGCTATTGTAAATGGTTTAATAGCAGAAGGTTATATTCTTGAACAAGGACTTGCGCCATCCACGGGAGGCAGACGGGCATCCATCTATTTACTAAATCCCGATCACCAGAAATACATCATAGCGGTGGCAATGGATCAGCTGATTACCAGGCTTACCATATATGATTTATCCAGAAGGGTGATTTTACCGATTGAACACCTTGATCTGAATATGTCTGATTCTTTTCAAGATGTGGACGTACTCGCTGACTTCATTAGCAATAGTATTCAAAAATCCAAAATCAAGCGTAATGATATCATTGGCGTTGGAATTGGTATGCCGGGTTTCGTAAATACACAATTGGGTATCAATTCTTCGTTCCTGTTTGTTGAAAGTGGTGAAACGCTTCAGGAATATCTTTCAAAAAAAATAAATCTTCCCGTATCGATAGACAATGACTCCAGTTTAATTGCCCTGGCTGAGCTCAATTTTGGTGAAGCAATTGATTTACAGGATGTGATGGTGGTAAACATAGGATGGGGTACGGGATTAGGCATGATTGTAAATGGAAAGCTTTATCGTGGAAGTCGGGGTTATGCAGGTGAGTTCAGTCATATTCCCTTATCCGATAGCAATAATCTATGTGCCTGTGGAAAAAGAGGTTGCCTGGAAGTAGACACATCTTTGCTTGTGATGGCTGAGAAAGCAGAACGGGCGCTGGAAGAAGGTGCCGAATCCAGCATGTCCATACTCTTTAAAGATAAAACCAAACATCCCGGAGATCATTTTTTAGATGCTGTAGAAGCGCAGGACCCATTAGCCATTTCTATTCTTTCCAAAGCCGCATTTCAGATTGGAAAAGGGCTTTCCACCTTAATGCACCTGTTAAATCCGGAGTGTGTGGTGCTGAGTGGAAGAGGGGCTAAAGTAGGAAAAATGTTTTTGCCATCTATTCAGCAGGCCATTAATCAGTTTTGCATGCCTCGTATTTCGGAATTTACAACTATAAAATTATCAACACTGACTGATGAGGCTGAACTTTTGGCTGCAGCCAGTTTAATGGTCGAGAACAGTCAATTCGAATAAGTAAACAAACCTAACAAATAAATAGCAAGTAAAGTAGAACGCGTATCCAATCAACTAATAACCCTAAACAACAAAGAATTATGAAAAAAATGTACTTAAGGTGCTTAAGTATACTGTTGTTAACCTTGTTAACAATAACATCTTACGCACAAACAAGCATCTCCGGAACGGTGAGAGATGCTTCTGGTCCTCTTCCTGGGGTCAGTATTTCTATCAAAGGCACATCTAAAGTTACCCAGACAGATGGGAACGGAAAGTTCTCCATCGCTGTAAATGCTAAAGAAGCGCTGGTTTTTACTGCTATTGGATATGCAAAACAAGAAATTGTATATGGCGGTCAAACAACATTAAACGTAACCCTGAAAGAAAGTTCCAATCAATTGGATGAAGTGAATGTGGTAACCACTGCGCTGGGTATCAAGAGACAAGAAAAATCTCTGGGATATGCTGTAAGTACAGTAACGGCGAAACAATTAACGGAAGCAGGTAACACCAATTTTGCATCGGCATTGTATGGTAAAGCTGCGGGTGTAAAAGTGACCACTGCGCCAGGTGGTGCCAGTAGTGCGGTAAATGTTCAGATTCGCGGCATTAACTCTATTAATTACAACCAGCAACCTTTATATGTGGTGGATGGTGTAATGATTAGAAATGATGGACAGAATGGAGCTACAGGTGCAAACAATAATAACTATTCAGATGATCAACGTGTGCGCGGTAACGGTATTTTAGATATCAATCCTGCAGATATTGAGAGCTTGACCGTTTTAAAAGGTGCAAGTGCATCCGCATTGTATGGTTCTGATGCAGCCAGTGGTGTGGTGGTAATCACGACTAAAAAAGGTTCTAAAAACCGCGGTTTAGGAATTGATTTCAACTATCAGGGATCAATAGACCAGGTTGCATTTTTACCAAACTTTCAAAATACCTATGGACCAGGTTACGACAGAGAAACTAACGTAGCAAATGGTGCAACGGAAGAAGGATGGATTGCAGATCTGCTTTCACCGACAGGATTAAGGCCATATTTCAGGGCTTATGCCAACTTCGGGCCTAAAATGGAAGGTCAGCAGGTGAGATGGTGGGATGGATCAATTCGTTCTTATTCACCACAGCCAAATAATTACAAAGATGTTTATCAGGATGGTTATACCTCAAATGCAAACGTTGCTATTTCTAATCAAACAGATGCATTGAATTATCGTTTTTCAGCATCACGCTTAGATTATAAAGGAACGCAACCAGGAAATACAGGATCAAAAAATTCATTCAACTTAAACTCTACAATCAAATTAGCACCAAAATTATCTGCTGACGTAATTGTAAGTTATGTAAATACTAAAACTATTAATAGGCCATATCAATTAGGACAGGTATTAGGTTCGTTTGCAGGATTCTTTAGCCGTGCAGAAGATATGGGGCTGATGAAGGAAAAATACCAAACCAGCAATGGCTATAAATATTCAACATTCGATCAACCAAACCGTCCGGAGCCGTTTGTTTACAATATCAGGGCAACAAACTTATTAGATTTTTATTGGCAACAATTAAAAAACCAGTATAATGAAAATGAAAACAGGTTATTGTCGAGTTTTACCTTAAATTATGATTTTGCCAAAAACTTAAAATTTAGGGGGCGTATTGGTAATGATTATACCAGCTTAAAAGCGGAGAACAGACAGTTCACAGAAATTCCTAGTGCGCTGAATGGCAACACCAGTACCGGTGCTTATACCACAAACCAAGGTCAGTATGCGATATTGTATGGAGATGCATTGGTGACCTATTCAAATAAAATTGGGGAAGATTTCGGCTTGTCATTAAGCGGAGGTTATCAGGGCAGAAAAGAAACCTATAAAGATTTAAAATCAAATACAAGGGATGGTTTGGTAACGGAGAATTTCTTTGCCTTATCAAATTCATTTAATGTGGCTGAAACAACAGAAGCAAGAAAAGAACAATTAAAATATGCTTATTTAGGGATAGCAAACTTTAGCTATAAAGATTTCCTTTTTGTGGAAGCAACCGGCAGAAGAGAATATGTTTCTACTTTGCCGCCACAAAATAATCAGTATTCTTACTTCTCTGTCAACAGTGGATTTGTATTCAGTGATGTAGTAAAACTTCCGTCATTCTGGGATTATGGTAAATTGAGAGCATCATATGGTGTAGTAGGTAATGCGCCTCCAATATACGAAGCGAATATTGCTTATACCCAAAATTCCCTTCAAACCATCAATGGATCAGTACCATCTATTCTGGCACCTAGATCATATGGTAATCTTGACCTATTGCCCGAAAAGAAACATGAAGCTGAATTTGGATTGGAAACCCGTTTCTTAAAAGGAAGATTAGGATTTGATTTTAGTTATTATGATAATAAAATCAAAAACCAGATTTTACCACTTGACATCTCAGCAACTAATGGTGCACAAAGCCAGATTGTAAATGTTGGTGAGATCGGTAACAGAGGATTCGAAGTAGCTTTAAATGCAACGCCAATAACAGGAAAGTTTAGATGGGACACACGATTAAATTTCTCGACCAATAAATCTAAAGTTAACTCTTTAAAAGATGCTAATTCTGAAATCAACTTCTATAGTTCTGATCAGGCCACTGCTAAAATTGTAGCAAGAGCAGGTGAAGATCTTGGAAATATTTACATTCGTCCACGTAAGACTGACGCAAATGGAAACTACCTGATCAATGATGATGGCTTCTATGTAATGGATAATTCAGTATACGTAAAAGCTGGAAATATTATGCCTAAAGCAGTTGGTGGATTTTCAAATACCTTTAGTTATGGTAACTTTTCTTTAGATTTTACAATCGATTATCGCTTCGGTGGTAAAATGATCGCCCCTAACTTAAAGTATATACTTGGTGCAGGTATGCTGGAGAATTCAATGGAGTTTAGAGATGCTGAAAATGGTGGAATTTCTTATACCAGCAACGGCAAAACTTATAATGACGGTGTACTTTTACAAGGTGTAAATCAAACAACTGGCTTGCCAAATACCAAAATCCTTTCAGCAGCTGATTATTACATCACTACTTACAATTGGGGTGAAGGATCGCTAACTGAAGCAGAGATATTCAAAAATAACTATATCAAAATGAGAGAAATTACGCTAGGTTATAAAATACCTTCAACTTTTACCAAAAAGATAGGCATTACCAACATGCGTTTTTCTTTAATCGGACGTAACTTATTCTATATCCACCGCACATTAAAAGATTTGGATCCTGAAGCACCACTAGGTAATAAATGGTGGTCTCAAGGTGTTGACGTAGGTTCTACAGCTGCATCCAGAAACTTTGGTTTCTCTTTAAATGCAAACTTTTAATCAGATAAGAAAAAAGAATTATGAAAAAGTTAATCATAAAAGCAAGCTTTCTTTTAATTGCAATAACAACTGTGGTTGGTTGTAAAAAGAACCTTGATGAAAAATTTAATAATCCGGAAAAAGTTCTGGATCCTAGTGTGACCGGGCTATTTACAGGTATGTTAAATAATGACAGGGTAGCGGCAAAATATTGGAATGTACGTACGTTTCTAACACAAATGCCTGGCGTATATGCACAAACCAGCTATATCGCAAATGGAAATACAATTTATCAGCAAAATGATGGTTACTCTCAGCAATACTGGGATGATTTTTATAGCACTGGTGGTAATGGTAGTGGTGTAATGGCACAATACAGAACGATGGAAACGAAATATAATACGCTTTCTGCGGCAGATCAGGCCAGTCAAAAAGTAATTATGCAAGCAGCAAAAGTAGTATTAATAGAGCAGGCGGCTAAAATGGTTGATTTGTGGGGTGATATTCCATTTTCAGCAGCTGGAAGTTTAAATACTACAAATACAATCAACAACCCTAAATATGATGAACAAAAAGCATTATATACATCATTTATTGCTGATTTAGATGCGTTAGGAACCTATTTTAATACTAATACTACAACTGCTGCATTTTCAAAATCGGATATTTTATTGAAGGGAAATATGAATATGTGGGCACGTTATGCTAATTCTCTACGCTTAAGGTTATTAATGCGCATATCCAGAACAGATGAAGCGACTGCAAGGACTGCGATATTGGCCATGTTAGCTAATCAAAATACCTACCCCTTGGTAGATGGTGGCAATGTGGGAACTTATAATCCAGCAGCTTCTGATATTTTACTTACACCACTCACAAATAGTTCCAGTGATTTGCGTGATGCATTCTTTGAAGGTAGCTGGTATGCAACTGATTATGCATTAAATACGGTAATGTTACCAGCAAATGATCCGCGTATTCCGGTAATTTATGATAAATACGGGCGTACTGTCAAAATTAATAACCAAGATGTTTTTGTTCCAAATGCGACTTATAGAGCAATGCCAATTACTTTTACCACTGCTCAACAAGAGGCTGGTTTTGCTGATTATGCTGTTCTAGATTCGGCAACCTTCTTGTTTAACCAAAAACTTCCTGGAATTTTAATTACAGCTTCTGAAGTAAACTTTATCAAAGCGGAAGCTTTTGAAAGATGGGGAAGTACAACTGATGCAAAAACGGCCTATGATAATGCGTTAAGACAATCAGTAACTTTCTATCATTACTTAAACAATTTAAACCAAGGTGGTGGCTTCAAAAATGTAGCTGCTCCTGCAACTTCAGTGGTAGATACCTGGGTTAATTCATCAACAGCTACTTACGCAGGCTCGTCAGCTGCAAAACTTACTCAGATTTACACGCAAAAATGGTTACACTATGGTGTATTACAATCAACGGAAGCATGGTCTGAATATAGACGAACTGGTTTCCCGGTATTAACATTTCCAACAACCGGAAAGTTATCCGGTTTTGATACCCCTCCAACAAGATTAATTTATCCTGCAAAGGAAAAAACACTTAACAGCGAAAACTATCAGGCTGTTGTTTCAAAAGATACCCGGAAAACCAAAATATTCTGGATGCCTTAATTAAATGATTCACTAATCCCAGTCACTAAAATGGCTGGGATTTTTATATTTACACATGAATAAAAAATTACTTTTAGTGCTGACTCTCGGATTCTGTGCCAACCTTCTTTATGCCCAACGCCATGATATTGTAAAAGAATCTACCACTTATGAATGGCCCAAAGATCCATTGGTAAAAGAAAAGCTGGATCATTGGCAGGATGAAAAGTTCGGTATGATTATCCACTGGGGGTTGTACGCTGTTCCTGGAATTATCGAATCATGGTCCATCTGCTCCGAAGACTGGATTGAAAGAGACACCACCATTTCCTATGAAGATTATAAAAAGACTTACTGGGATTATAGTAAGCAATTTAATCCTACTAAATTTAATCCTGAACAATGGTCGGCTGCCGGCAGGGCAGCAGGCATGAAATACCTGGTTTTTACCACCAAGCATCACGATGGTTTCGCCATGTTTGATACCAAAGAAAGTGATTTTAGTATTGCCAAAGGGCCTTTTGCTAATAATCCCAAAGCTGATGTAGCGAAATATGTTTTTGATGCCTTTAGAAAAGATGGCTTTATGATTGGTGCCTACTTTTCTAAACCAGACTGGCACTCGCAATATTACTGGTGGCAAAAATACGCCACGCCCGATCGCAATAATAACTATGACATCAAGAAATACCCCTGGCGCTGGAATATGTTCAAATCATTTACGTATAACCAGATTGGCGAATTAATGAATAATTATGGAAGTATTGATATTCTCTGGCTGGATGGTGGCTGGGTTCGTCCGCTGGAAACGGTGAATGAAGAAGTACTTTCATGGGGTGCACCAATCCCGAAATGGAGTCAGGACATTGATATGCCAAAAATAGCGGCCATGGCCAGAAAGGCACAACCTGGTTTACTGATGGTAGATCGTACCGTTCATGGTCCTTATGAAAACTATCAGACACCTGAACAAAAAATTCCTGATACACAACTGGATCATCCATGGGAAAGTTGTATGACTTTGGGTGGTGCATGGGGTTTCGTGCCCAATGACCAATATAAGCCGGCTGGCGAGGTAGTACATAAATTAGTGGAAATTGTAGCCAAAGGAGGCAGTTTGCTTCTTGGAATCGGCCCTAAACCAGATGGGACACTACCCGACGAAGTGACTCAGAAATTAAGTGAAATCGGGAAATGGACTTCCAAAAATGGACAAGCCATTTACAATACCCGAATCACCAAAAACTATCACGACGGACAAACCTGGTTTACACAAAGTAAGGATGGCAAAAAGCGTTTTGCAATCTATTGTATTCATGCAGATGAGGCTATTCCTGGTGTAATAAAATGGCGCAATAATATACCGAAAAAAGGTACTGACGTTCTTCTTTTATCAACAGGTAAGAAAGTGAGATGGCAAAATGTAGGTGGTGAAATCATTTTATCCTTACCGAAGCTTGAAAAAACTGCTGCCCTGGCTTTTGAATTTATTCCGCAGTAAAAAAGACCGTAAGTGGTGCCAATGTATTACATTTCACGGCAAAAAATTATGATGGTGTTACCGCCCAGGCGATCAATGCAGGTCTGGATATGATTTTCCAGGTGAGTTATCAGCACTATAAACTGTTCTTGCCTGCATTTCTAGATGGCAGTATGCCCTAATCCAGAATTGATGATGACTTGGTACGGTTATTAAATACGAAATTTGAACGGGGCTTATTTGAACCCATATATAGATGAAAAGAAGGCTGAACAGTCATTATAGATAATATACACTGCAAATTGGCTAATCTAACCCCTCAATTTCTAATTTAACAGCCAGTTCATTCAAATCTTTAACCACCACATCAATTAAAGGAATTCCGTTAACCTTTCTTTCCTGTTCAAATTCATGCTCAGGTTCGCCGGGAATAATCACTTTTTTATCAGGATCGATTGTTTCAGCATTTTTGAACCGCTCGATCCAGTTATCTAAATGATTTTTAAAATCTGCTGCAGGGCGAAAACCATCTACCCGCATGGCTCCCAGAAAGTGTCCGAGTCCCTCGCCGACCGGATTTGCCGAAGGCTCCAGGAAAGCTACAAAGGGAGGTACCCATGGGCCGTAATTAGCACCTGAAAGTACCGCCGATAAAATATCAACAGTAGCGCTCAATCCGTAACCTTTATGGCTGCCATGATCTTTGTCACTGCCTAAGGGCAAAAGTGAACCACCGCTTTTTAATTCATTCGGGTTGGTAGAAATTTCTCCGTTTTTATCCTGAACCCAGCCATCCGGAATACTTTTATTTGCCCTTTGGGCAATTTCTAACTTTCCATTGGCAGCAGCTGCGGTAGCCATATCCACAATTACGGGTGGATATTTTCCCGCTGGAAAGGCGTAACACATAGGGTTGGTTCCCAATAACCTTTCGCTGGCATAAGTAGGCGCCACCAGGGGACTCGCATTGGTCATGCTGATGCCGATCATATCTTTTTCTACCGCCATTAAGGCATGATAGCCCGCGATACCAAAATGGTTAGAGTTTTTAACTGAAACCCATCCGCTACCATATTTTTCAGCCTTGTCTATCGCTACCTGCATCGCAAAAGGTGCCACCACTAAACCTAAGCCTGCATCACCATCAATAGTGGCAGTGGTTGGTGTTTCATGTACGATTTTAATATTGGGTGTGGCATTAATTCTTTTCTTTTCCCATAAACGCACATAACCACTCAAACGTGCCACACCATGCGAATCAATTCCCCGTAAATCTGAACGGATTAATACATCTGTAGCTAAAGTAGCATGTTCATCAGAACAACCCATTTTTTTAAACACGTTACAGGTAAAAGTTCGGAGTTTGCTTTCGGTAAAAGTGATGAAGTTCATTTTTAATTTTTGATTAATGAATAAAGAGCAAAGAACAATGATTTATGCCTTTAAATCAGGTTTCATTTTTTATATTTTCTGCTATGTGTCGGTTTTTTTCTTTATACCTGGCTCTTTTACCCTTACTCTTTGTTCTTTTATACTTGCTCTTATGGTAGCAATAAGGTAAAATCTCCGCCCAATGGTTCAAAATTCTCAATGCAGGTAGAAATAAAGTCCTCCCCGTAATTTACATACATCGGCGCAATGTTTAACGTTCTTTCCTGCATGGTTCCATTTGGAAAAAGTCTTTTCTTAACATTTTCAATCTGGATTAAAGCCATCTCATGCTTGCGTTTTTCAGCCCTGAATAATTTCTTTTCCAGGTTAGCCAGCAGATGATTAGTTTTCTGCTTTGCGGTATCTGCAGAAACGGAGAGGGTTTTATCAATTTTATAGGCATTCAGTTTAATCTGATCAAAAATGCTGTTAATGGCCCTGGTTTCATCTGCCAGACTTAATTGAGCGCTGGTATTTTTCTTAACCCACTCATTTTTTAATTCTTCAACTGGCAGAAAGATGTCTTCCAGCGAAAAGCCTAACTTATATAAGTTTTCAGCACTTCGTTTATCAATCAATAAGGCAGAGTTACGCAGCAATAATACCGGGAAATCAACTTTATAATAATCAAAATTAGCCTTTAACTGCATCCAGTAAGCCACTTCAGCGCCACCACCTATATAGGCAATGTTTGGTAAGATCACTTCCTCATACATGGGGCGCATCACCACATTCGGACTAAAGCGTTCCGGATATTCATTGATTTCTGTTTTTAATTCATCTTCATTGAAACTGATTGGCGTATGGTTTACCACATATTTGCCGTTTTCGAAAATGATCCGTTCGCGTAAGTCATCTTTCAGGTAAAAGAAATTAATATCACGACCATTCACCTGGGTTTTATAACCTAAGCTTTCTAAATCTTTTGAACTGTTTTCGATGTTTTTAGCACTGTTCTGTGCCGTAATATCTGCAGCGATGATGTGTTTAAATAAACCTTTCAGTGCTAGATCATCGGCATTAACAATAACCAGCCCATATTTTTCGAATAATTTATTCACGAGGTACCGGGTCGCATCTGCGAGGTTATCATGTTCAAGGTAGGCTTTTTCAACCAGGCGGGCAATATGTTTTCCGTTTTTAGAGATGCCCAGATAACCCTTATAAGCCGTAACAGCAGCAGCAACAGTTTTAGTACTTAGCCTGCCTGTTGCACCATTTGTTTTTTGTATCCAGCTGATGTTTTTTTCATCAACACTGACGTGGTTAATTTCCTCAAAATCATGATCCTCTGTTGCCATCCAATAAACCGGCACGAAGTTTTTTTCAGGATGCGCGATTTTCAGCTCAATGGCCAGGTTAATGGCCGTAACAATTTTATAAATAAAATAAAGCGGACCAGTAAAAAGGTTTAACTGGTGCCCCGTGGTGACAGTAAAGGTATTTTCACTGGCAAGTAATTCAATATTTTTGGATACAGATTTATTGGTTTTCAGGTTTTCATATTGCTTCTTGAGCACATCTGCGAGGATGTTCCGGTCGCCTAGAAAATTCCTGCGCTCTATGGCTTCATTTAAACCTTCCATATCAGGGCGGTAACTGTAAAAAGGCTGTAGTGCTTCTTCGTTATGGATGTAATCCAAAACCAGTTTAGAAAATGAACCGGTTTCCTGATAGGAGATGTATTTTGCCTGCATAATCAGCGAATGTAGTGCAATTTAAGGATAAATATAAAGCTACATAACTATTTTACAATTGTTAAATAATTTCATTGCGAAGAGCTTCACATTTCACTTTCTGATTTTTTTGGCAAAAAAAATACTCCAAATGTTGAAGCGATTACTGATGATATTTAAACTAGATGACGGTTGATATGAATGTATTCATTTTAGATTATTTTTATAAAATTAAGAATCTATTAGTCAGGTTTTTTGGCGGCAGCAATCAAATCAACATCAACAAGTTCTAAAGATTTAACCATATCCTTAACCGTCTCTTTATACTTTTTAAAATGAGCTGTTGTGATATGCTTTTGGTATGCAGCAGTATCGGCATAAATTTCAAGTATGGTAACATGTGATGGATCATTTTTGTCGGAAACAGCATAATAGGTTAATACACCTGGCTCAAAACTAATGGCAGCAGTCATTTGCTCTTTTAATGCCCTATTATATTTGTCTAGTTGTAATGGGGCAACTTTAATTTTGGCCAATCGAACCATTTGATTTTTCTCCTGCGACATAGTATTTATGCTAAATAAAAGTGTTAGCATAAATAAGATAGCTACAAATTTCAGCAAATTAATTTCTCTTATTTGCATTTTATAAATTGGTTGTAGGATTTTCATAATTTATATTGAGTTAATTTGAATAATCAAAACCTGCGAGCTGGTTTCGGCAATAAAATTGATAATATACGCTCATGTAGTGATGAATACAAAAAAAATGGCCAAAAAAAACCGGCCTTGAATAAACAAGACCGGTTGTGAAATATTTGGTTTAGTGATTTACCATTTTTTTCTGCGTTCGCCGCTTCCGCCTTCACGATTTCCACCTTCTCTACGTCCGCTACCACCGGTGTTTCCACCTTTTTCATCACGGCTACGGCCAGAGAAATCTCTGAAACCACCACTGCTGGCTCCGCCTTCACGACTTCCGCCTTCGCGTCTGCCGCTACCGCCAGATGATCTTCTGTCGCCGCCACGGAAACCACCGCCACCGCCGCCTCTGCGTTCACCGCCGAAACCACCGCTACGTCTTTCTCCGCCACCGCGTCTTTCACCACCACCTTCACGACCGCCATCTCCGCTTTTTTCAATACGAACCTGGCGACCATTAAATTCAACAGATTTGAAACCTTCAAAAACGGTATCAGCTACAGCATCTTCAACTTCAAAGAAAGAGAAAACACCTTTTAAATCAATTTTGCCAACGCTTTTGCCACCAATTTTACCATTATTACAGATAAATGATAACATATCGCCACGGGTAAATTCATCTACAGAACCCAGGTTGATAAACAAACGGGTGTAGCCTTCGCTACCACGTCCGCGTCTTTCACCACGCTCACCTCTTTCACCGCGGTCATCGCCAACAGCTGCATTTAAATCAGGTGCTTTAGAATAGTAATCCAGGAAACGGTTAAATTCTAATGAAGCGAAACGTTTGATTACGTCTTCCTTGGTCAAATCAGCAAATTCATCCATAATACGGGGAATGTACTGGTCAATCTGTTCGTTGTTAACTTCAACGTTGTGTACTTTATGTACCAGAGAGAATAATTGTTTTTCACAAACATCAAATCCGGTAGGCAATTCAGCTTTGGTAAATTGCTTACCAATAATGCGTTCTAACTGACGGATTTTTCCAACTTCTTTAGAGTTGATGATACAGATGGATATACCTGTTTTACCCGCACGACCGGTACGGCCAGAACGGTGGGTATAACTTTCAATTTCATCAGGTAAAGAATAATTGATGACGTGTGTTACGTTATTTACATCGATACCACGGGCAGCAACATCAGTAGCAATTAATAATTGCATGTTACGCTCACGGAAACGTTGCATTACTTTATCACGTTGTTGTTGCGATAAATCGCCGTGTAAAGCATCGGCATTGTAGCCATCCTTAATTAAGTGCTCTGCAACATCTTGTGTATCCAGTTTGGTTTTACAAAATACTACCGCAAAAATTTCAGGGTTGAAATCTACAATACGTTTTAAGGCCGCGTATTTATCACGGGCACGAACAATATAATATTCGTGTTCGATGTTTACGTTACCAGTGTTTTTAGTGCCCATGGTTAATTCAACAGGCTCGTTCATGTATTTTTTAGCAATACGGCGAACTTCTGCTGGCATGGTAGCCGAGAATAACCAGGTTTTTTTGTCATCAGGTGTAGTTGATAAAATGTCGTTGATGTCATCCTGGAAACCCATGTTTAACATCTCGTCAGCTTCATCAAGCACAACATATTTAACTGAAGAAAAATCGATGGCTTTACGGCCAATGATATCCAACATACGGCCGGGCGTGGCCACTACGATCTGAACGCCTTGGCGTATTTCACGTAGTTGTTGCATAATGTTCGCGCCACCGTAAACGGCAACAACGTGGGCATTAGCAATGTTTTTAGAAAAGTTTTTAAGGTCGTTAGCGATCTGCAAGCATAACTCACGGGTAGGGCATAAAATCAATGCCTGTGGTTTATTAACTTTAAAATCGATTAGTTCTAACAGCGGCAAACCAAATGCGGCTGTTTTTCCTGTTCCTGTTTGGGCCAAACCAACAAAATCATTAGTGCCTTCTAACAGTACAGGAATACTTTGCTCCTGAATCGGCGTTGGATTTTCGAATCCAAGGTCCTTTACGGCATTAACGACGTCATCACTTATCCCCAATAATTGAAATGGGTTTGTCATTCGTCTTTTATTTTTAATTGAGCCGCAAAGGTAAGGTTAATATTTCGTATTTTACAGATAATCAAGTAAATAGTTTTTTGAGCTAAATATTTGAGAATAAGCGACTAAAGGAAAATGAGAAAAGGATGATGGGAAATGTTGGATGGAACAGGTTTAAGTGAAGGTTGTGACTACGTCAGCGATGGGCGTTTTTATTTGGAAAGCGGTTGCAGTAGTGCTTGTGTCGCAGCAGTCCCGTTTTCCGTTTCAATCTTTTTAAACCTTTCCGGTTTTAAAAAGGATTTTCACTCCAACCGGGTTTAGTTGGCGGGGGGAATGCAATTATTTGCGTTTGTTTTTAAATAACCACTTCGGTAACTCATCGGTTAATATGGCTGGCGCAAATATATCGTTGTGGGCCAGATGGTCGAATTCCCAAAATCTGGTTTTGTTGTGGTTTAATTCCATGTAAAATTGCTTGTCGCTGTTAAAAGGGTTTTCTGTATCCCTGTTTCCATGAATCAACCAAATGGGGGTGTTTGCCAGTTCGTTGATGTGATCGAACTGTGGTATGCCAGATATGCTGATGCCGGCGGCAAATAAACCAGGTTTTAAAGATAGCGCATTGATCACAGAAGAAGCACCCATCGAAAAACCGACTACATAAATTCTCTTTTCATCAATATTTAAAGTGTTTTTCAAACTGTCTATTAATTGCAATGCTGTTTGCAGACAAGATTGCGGTACTGAAGTTAAAACATTTCTATTTTTATCCGGTATATAATTTGATGATCTCGAAGGAACCTGCGGTGCTAAAATAAAAGCCGGGTATCTGGCCTGTATTTCATCCATTGCAAACAGCTTGGCCAAAATTCCCAACTGGCTGTTATTGTCATTTCCAACGGCATTGGATCCATGAAACACAATCACTAAAGGGTGTTTACCTTTAATATGGCCAGGTTTAAACAAGCGGTAAACAATTGCGGTGTCAGCATTACCATTGAATGATCCCCTCGTAAAAACATCGGTATTGAAGCTTTTTATTTTGCCTATTCTTTTTCGAAGAAAAACAGTATCAGTACTTTCAGGGATAATGGTTTTTCCAAAAGTATGAATACGTTTACTGCAAGATAATATGCCACAAAATAAAACCAATAACAGGGGATAAGTTATTGGTCTTTTATTTAATAGGCTGGAAATTGCTTTAGTGGTTTGGAGCAAAATTTTCGACATATCTGCTGGTGAAGTTAAACTATCTTAACCTTTCAGCTGAACGAATTAAGCGTTCATCTTTGTTAATGCCAAAAATAGCTAAAATGAGAAATAAAATAGCCAATGCAGGCATATAGGCACCCATTCCAAAACTCGCACCTTCAATGCCGCCCGGAAGCTCTTTTGCGTAAAAACTGCACAAAAATGCAAAACCAATTATGGTCAGTATGGTCAAAATTACCAGGCGTTTTTGTAACGTTCTTCTTTTAAAATTGAAGATATTGACAAAACATAAAAGAATCAGGATGATATTTACAATTAATGGCGGCAAAAATACTTCAGCATTTAATGCACTTCCGCTTTGCACGTGCATGAAACGATGTAATCCATAGGTATAGAGTATGGCTTCAGAACCATCAACGGTTTTTGTGGCAATTGGTAAGAAAAGCATTAAGATCAGAACGACAGTAGCTAAGAAAAGCCAAATTGATTGTATCCTTTGTATCATGTTAATTTAAACTGTTTTGGCAAAAATAACTTTTTTATCGGTAGGATAAAAGAGATTCAAACATTAGGCTTGTGCTTTCACCTAACCGCCGAATCCAATAAACTAAACCCTTTGCCCTTTGCTACCTAAAACGTATTTTTGCAGCGCTTTGAACAGAAAAAGGTATTTCATACAAATCGCATATGATGGCAGCTTATACCATGGCTGGCAAATTCAGCCCAATGCCATAACCGTTCAGGAGCTATTGGATAAGGCATTGTCGACTGTTTTTAGACAAGCTGTTGAAACATTGGGCTGCGGCAGAACTGACTCAGGTGTACATGCCAAAGATTTTTATGCCCATTTTGATCTGGATGAAATAGAAGAAAATAAGGTTTTAAATTCAATTTCAGGTATAAACGCACTTTTACCTTACCAGATTGCAGCAAAGCAGATTATTGTGGTACATGATGCCGCACATGCCCGCTTCGATGCAATATCACGTGCTTATCAGTATTTTATCCATTTTGCGAAAGATCCTTTTAAACTCAACAGATCCTGGTTAGTAAAAGATCATCTAAATATCGTAGCGATGAATGAGGCGGCTGCACTATTGTTTGATTATTCTGATTTCTCCTGTTTCAGTAAATCTAATACCCAAACATTTACGAATAATTGTAAAATTACCCAGGCCTTTTTTGCAGAGATAGATGGAGGTTTGGTGTTTACCATTCAGGCTGATCGTTTTTTGCGGAACATGGTCAGGGCAATTATGGGAACACTGGTAAGCGTTGGCAAAAATGAACTTAATCTAGCTGGATTTAAAACAATTATTGAAAGTAAAAACCGAAGCAATGCCGGTCAATCCGTGCCAGCCTGTGGTTTGTATTTGGTTAAAATAGAATATCCGTATATAAAAAATGATTGAAGTATAGAATTATAGATGGATTGAATTACAGAATGATTATTCGTTCATTCAAAATTATAGAATTACAGATTGATTGAATTATAGAATGGTTATTCATTCATTCAAAATTATAGAATTACAGATTGGTTGAATTATAGAATGGTTATTCATTCATTCAAAATTCATTCATTCAAAATTATAGAATTACAGATTGGTTGAATTATAGAATGGTTATTGATTCATTCAAAATTCATTCATTCAAAATTATAGAATTACAGATTGATTGAATTATAGGATGATTATTCGTTCATTCAAAATTCATTCATTCAAAATTATAGAATTACAGATTGGTTGAATTATAGAATGATTATTCGTTCATTCAAAATTCATTCATTCAAAATTATAGAATTACAGATTGATTGAATTATAGAGTGGTTATTCATTCATTCAAAATTCATTCATTCAAAATTTAAAAAATGGCAGTAACAGGCGACGTATATAACACAGGATTACTAAAGCGTATTTTTCAATATGTTAAGCCTTATCGTGCTGTTTTTGTATGGTCGGTCATTTTAACGGTTTTACTGGCCGCAATTTCTCCCATTCGTCCCTTTTTAATTAAATATACACTTGATCATTATATTCTGGCCGGTAAATATTCGGGTTTGGTGAACATGACCATGCTGATGATTTTTATGCTGATCCTTCAAACGCTGATTCAGTATAACCATACCCTTTTAACCAATACGCTGGGCCAGTCTGTTATTCGTGATTTACGAATAAATGTGTTTAATCACATTACCAAACTCAGGCTAAAGTTTTTTGATCAGACCCCCATCGGGCAATTGATTACCCGCACGGTATCCGATTTAGAAACCATAGCCGATATCTTTTCGGAAGGATTGATCTCCATGATTGGCGATTCACTCCAGGTGGTGGTCATTGTTGGAGTGATGCTGTATACCGACTGGGAGCTGAGTATAGTAGTACTGTTACCCATACCGCTCCTGATCATGGCCACCCGGAAATTTCAGAAAGCCATAAAAATCGCTTTCCAGGAAATCAGAAACGAGGTCTCCAACCTGAATACTTTTTTGCAGGAACACATTACAGGTGTTTCTATTGTGCAGTATTTTGCAAGAGAACGTCAGGAGTATAAGAAATTCTATGCCATCAATAAGCGTTACCGCGATGCGAATATCAGGTCCAACTGGTATTATTCTATATTTTTTCCTGTAGTAGAACTGATTTCAGCCATGTCCCTTGGTTTATTGATCTGGTATGGTGCGAGGAGTATTTTAGCGAAGCCACTTGATGTAACACCAGGAACAATTACCCAGTTCATTATGTACCTGGGGATGGTTTTTACGCCCATTCGACAGCTGGCCGATAAATTTAATACTCTCCAAATGGGGATGGTTGGCGCAGAACGTGTATTTAAAGTGCTTGATACCAAAGACACTACACCTAATGAAGGGCGTCAAAAGCCAGAAAAACTGGCAGGTAATATCGAATTTAAAAACGTTTGGTTTGCCTATAATGAGGATCATTATGTATTGAAAGATTTAACTTTCGAGGTGAAGGCCGGTGAAACTATTGCATTAGTGGGTGCAACCGGTGCAGGCAAATCATCAACAATCAATATTTTAAACCGCTTTTATGAAACAGGAAAAGGAAAGGTTACAGTAGATGGCATTCAGATTGAAGATTTTGATTTAGATTACCTGCGTAGCCACATTGCCACGGTGCTTCAGGATGTTTTCCTGTTTTCAGATACCATCCTGAATAACATTACACTCAATAATGCTGAAATAACCATGGAGCAAGTCGTAAATGCGGCAAAAAAGGTGGGCGCTCATGAGTTTATTGAGCGTTTACCCGGGGGCTACCAGTATAATGTGATGGAAAGAGGGGCTACACTGTCTGCCGGACAAGCCCAGTTGATCTCCTTTATTCGTGCACTGGTCCACAATCCGGCTATTCTCGTTTTAGATGAGGCCACCTCATCGGTAGATACCGAAACAGAATTGCTGATTCAAAAAGCCATCGATAACTTAATGGAGGGCAGAACTTCGATTGTGATTGCACACCGCTTATCTACCATTCAGAAGGCCAATCTGATTGTTGTTTTGGATAAAGGCGAAATCAAAGAAAAAGGTACGCATCAGGAACTATTGAAACTTGATGGCTACTATAAAAAACTTTACGACCTGCAGTTTTCTTCAAAAGGAATTGCCAAGGTTTAATCTAACCTTTTCTCGATAGAATTTCTTAATTTAACCTCTTTATACCTGAAAGATGAAAATATTTAAGCAATCCATACTTTTCCTAATTGTTTTATTTACATTGAACGTATCTGCACAGCAGAAAAAATATGTGATGGTGATCCATGGTGGTGCCGGAACCATTCTTAAAAAGAACATGACACCTGAAAAGGAGGCGGCTTATATAGCGGTTTTAACACAGGCATTGCAAACAGGTTACGCACAAATAAAAGCTGGAAAATCTAGTCTGGATGCTGTGGAAGCAACCATTCAAGTACTGGAAAATGACCCGCACTTTAATGCAGGCAAAGGGGCTGTTTTTACACATGAGGGTAAAAATGAACTGGATGCCGCCATGATGGATGGAAAAACATTAATGGCGGGTGCTGTTGCCGGCGTCACTACAATTAAAAATCCAATTTCTGCAGCCAGGGCGGTGATGGAAAAATCAGAACATGTAATGCTGGTTGGTGCAGGTGCTGATCTGTTTGCAAAGGAAGCAGGTCTGGAAATCGTAGATCCAAAATACTTTTGGACGAAAGAACGCTGGGATGGTTTGCAGCAAGCCATTAAAGAAGATTCTACCAAAGCCGTATTGGATCATGGCAGCAAAAAATCTGAGCTTTTGGGTATAAAAAATCACGATTATAAATTTGGTACCGTAGGTTGTGTGGCGCTGGACAAGGCAGGTAACTTAGCGGCCGGAACTTCCACGGGAGGCATGACCAATAAAAAGTATGGAAGGGTAGGCGATGCACCCATTATTGGTGCCGGTACCTATTGCAATAATGAAACGGCCGGTATTTCCTGTACAGGCTGGGGGGAATTTTACATCCGTAATGTGGTTGCCAAAACCATTTCAGATTTAATGGAATACAAAGGTTTATCGGTTGTTAAAGCATCAAAAATTGCTTTAGATAAAGTAGGTAAAATGGGTGGGGATGGTGGTTTGATTGCCCTGGATAGAAAAGGGAATATCACCATGCCGTTTAATACAGAAGGCATGTACAGAGGCGCCATTACGGCTGATGGTAGAATTGAAGTGAGCATTTATAAATAATGAAAAAGCTGTTTTTGTTGCTGGTGCTGGCTGGTTTTTCAATTTTTGTAAATGCCCAAAATAAAGGTAATTTGTTCATTATCGGGGGTGGAAATCGTTCTGATGATTTGATGAAACAAATGTTGAATACTGCTGATTTAAAAGCAAAGGATTATATTATCGTTTTGCCTATGGCGAGTGAAATCCCGGATTCTGGCTATAAAACACTTGTTCTGCAATTGAAAAAGCTGGATCAACACCCGATCAGGAACTTTAATTTTAACAAACACGATGTAAATGATAAAAGCTGGATTGATTCACTTGCAGGAGCGAAGCTGATCTACTATTTTAGGCGGCGATCAAAACCGGTTTATGAAGTCTGTTTTAAATACACCCATTTATACCGCCCTACACAAAGCCTGTAAAAATGGTTCCACTATTGCTGGCACAAGCGCCGGAGCTGCCGTAATGAGTAAATATATGATTACCGGAAAACAGCTTTTAGATACGGCTTACAAAGAAGCTTTTAATAAACTCCGGGATAAAAATATTGAGTTTTCGCCGGGCTTAGGGTTGCTGGAAAATACCATTATTGATCAGCATTTTCTGAAACGCAACCGATACAGCCGTTTGATTTCGGCATTGGCCGCACATCCCGATTTGGTTTGTGTGGGGATTGATGAAAGCACAGCCATTATTGTACACGGTAGTAAGGCCACTGTAGCTGGTGAAGGTCAGGTGATTCGGCTGGCCAATCCTGTGGCACTTAAAAATACAGATAAAGGTTTATTAAAATTTAGTCACGCCGAATTTGGGGTGTTTACCGCTGGTGATGTGATTGATGTAAAACCTTGAAGAAACGCTTTTGATGATGCAGATTAGGAGTTTGGTTTAAGTGCAGAACCTGGTGCGCTGGATTAAAGATAATTTTGAAGTGATCTGTTTAATGGGATAGTGGTGCATAAACTCAACCATTTGTGTTTTATATTCTATGCAACTCCATACTCGAAACTTCCAGCTCTAAGCATTTTTATCTTATATGCACAAAGCCTGAAGCGCTTTGTAACTTTCGACTCCCGTCTCCATGCGCTCAACTTCCAACTATTTAGACTATCTTTGCGGCAGAAACATGCACACAGCTTGTTTAATTAAACCAGATCACATTGGCTCAGGAAGAACAAAATAACCGCAAGGAAAAAAGCGAGTTACACCCACGCAACAAACACCGTTCGCGCTACAATTTCAAACAACTTATTTCTACTTCAAAAGAATTAAAACGTTTCGTTTTCAAAAATGAACATCACGATGATTCGATTGATTTTGCAGACCAGAATGCGGTAAAAGCATTAAACAGGGCATTACTGAAATATTTTTACAATATCTCTCAATGGGATATCCCGCAGGATTTTCTTTGTCCGCCAATTCCGGGCAGGGCCGATTATATCCACTATGTAGCCGATCTGTTAGGTTCAAGTAATAAAGGAAAGAATCCTAAAGGCGCAAACGTCCATGTGCTGGATATTGGTGTGGGCGCCAATTGTATTTATCCGATTATCGGCCATCAGGAATACGGCTGGAATTTCGTCGGTTCTGAAATCGATCCGCTTTCTGTAGATTCTGCAAAGCGTATTATAGAGGCAAACAAAGAGTTGCAGGGCGCAATTGAAATCCGTCAGCAATCATCAAAAATGGGTATCTTCAGGGGGATTGTGGGTAGAACTGAACGTTTTGATGCGGTAGTTTGCAATCCGCCATTTCATGCCTCCTTAAAAGAAGCAGAGCAGGGTACCCGTCAAAAATGGCGCAACCTGGGTGGCAATGAAAAAGAAGTGAAACACGTTTTAAACTTTGGTGGCAACAAGGCCGAACTTTGGTGCCCGGGTGGTGAACGCGCTTTTGTGGAACAAATGATTATTCAAAGTGCACAAATCAAAAACCAGGTGCTTTGGTTTACCTCGCTGGTTTCTAAAAGTGCCAATTTAAAAAGCATTTATGGTGCTTTGGTTAAAGCAGAAGCCTTTGAGGTGCGTACTGTGCAAATGAGTCAGGGACAGAAAATAAGTCGTTTCGTTGCCTGGACTTTCCAGGATGACCATGAACAGGCCGAATGGGCAAAAGGATGGAAATAAGTCTCAAGTCTGGAGTCGGAAGTCTTTAGTCGGCCAAGCGATTTTGTCGAAGCAAAATATAAACAAAGCTGGATTAATGAAAGTTAATCTGGCTTTTTGCATTAGTAGCATTTGCAATCAAGTTTTGAGCTACAAAGATTCGGGATCCTGAAAGCAACGTATTTTTACGAAGGGCAACCATAGAACTGCCTGCTGCAATTATAGAAATGCCTTAATTAAACGAAGTACAGCTTATCCTGGTAATGGTAAATACAGAAAAATTCTAATGTGACTTCTTTTCGTAAGCAATTAAGATAACCAGGTTATTGTCTTGGTCCGGTGCAAGGCCATGCCAACTTCCCGGTCGGGTTAAAATGGCATCACCAGGTTTTACCGGGAAAACTTTGCCATTCATCCGCATGATGCCATTTCCACTGATGACATAATAAATTTCATCTTCCTTTTGCAAATGATAACCGATAGCAGATCCAGGCTTTAATATTCTTTTTTTAAAAACTGTTTTAAGGTCTTTGGCCGCACCGAAGAAATTAAAACCGATGGTTTCGCCCCCACCCTGATGGGTCCCGGGTTCTTTCTTTGCCACCTCCGCATCATTCTGCAGGATATATCCGGCGGCCCCGCTCTGCTGCGCATTAACGCAAACAGCCAGCGAGGCGAAAATGGCCGTAATGATCAATATTTTGATTTTCATAAGGTAGATTTCAGTATTAAACTATATTGTTGTTTCTTGCATCGAACTTTAAGCCCTGAGCTTCCTGCTTTAGTCCTTAATTTTTCTACACTAAAGTAACGAATCCTTACATTTTCATGAAAAAATGGACTAAATAATCTGTTTTTAGGCTTGACTTTCCAGTCAATAATATTAGCTTTGCACAAAAAAAATAGATACATGAGCGTTTTAGTAAATAAAGATTCTAAGGTTATCGTTCAGGGTTTTACCGGAAACGAAGGAACTTACCATGCCGAGCAGATGCTGGCGTACGGTACAAACGTAGTTGGTGGTGTAACGCCTGGCAAAGGTGGGCAATTGCATTTAGAAAAGCCTGTTTTTAATACGGTTAAAGATGCTGTTGATCAAACAGGAGCAAATGTATCTATCATTTTTGTGCCACCTGCTTTTGCTGCTGATGCCATTATGGAAGCTGCAGAAGGTGGTATTAAAGTAATTGTTTGTATTACTGAGGGCATCCCGACTAAGGATATGATTCAGGTTAAAGAATATATTTCAGACCGTGATGTGACTTTGATTGGCCCTAACTGCCCGGGTGTGATTACTGCTGATGAGGCTAAAATTGGTATCATGCCAGGTTTTATCTTCAAAAAAGGTCATGTAGGTGTGGTTTCTAAATCAGGAACTTTAACTTACGAAGCGGTAGATCAGGTAGTTAAAGCAGGCTTAGGTATTACGACAGCTATCGGTATCGGTGGTGACCCGATTATCGGAACACCAACAGTTGAAGCAGTTAAGTTATTAATGAACGATCCTGAAACACACGGTATCATCATGATTGGTGAAATTGGTGGGGGAATGGAAGCTGAAGCGGCCCGCTGGATTAAAGAACACGGTACTAAACCGGTTGTAGGTTTCATCGCTGGTCAGACTGCGCCTCCGGGACGTAGAATGGGTCACGCTGGTGCAATTGTTGGCGGTGCTGATGATACTGCAGCTGCAAAGATGAAAATCATGCGTGAGTGTGGTATTCGTGTAGTAGAAAGTCCTGCTGAAATTGGTGCTGCAATGGCAGAAGAACTGGCTAAGTAAGATTTAAAAATCTCATTATAGAAAAGCGTTTCGATTAGGTTCGAGACGCTTTTTTTGTTTTGGCAGGTTGCATACAACTAAAGGAAAAAAGAAAACAATAAATTAGTTGCCACGGAAAGCACGGAATAAAAAACAGGAAAAAATTAGAAAATTTAGTTAGCTTAAAATTCTCATTTATGGATTATCAAATAAAACAAGGTAATCTTCCCTATAAAAATGAAACTGATTTAATTATTAATGCTGCAATTGAAGTTCATAAGGATTTAGGTCGTGGTTTTCTTGAGATTTATAAAAACGCGCTTTCTATCGAATTTGAAAGCCGCGGATACTTTTATGAGAGCGAAAAATATTATCCTGTTTACTATAAGGATGTTTTATTTCCGCATAGCTTTTATGTGATTTTATAGTTTTGGATACTGTAGTTTTAGAAATAAAATCAAAAAGTAGAATAGCGAAGATTTGGCACAAACTATAAACTACCTGAAATGCGCTGAATGTAGCGTTGGCTTAGTATTAAACTTCGGCAAGCCCATTTTAGAAATAAGACGCGTTGTTTTCTAAATCATTTTCCGTTTATTCCGTGGCAAAAAAAAATGGCGCATAAGAAAATTTAAAAAACTTTCCGGGTCTTCCATGGCAAACCAGCGATCTTTCGAATGATGGCACCTTTAGCTTCCGGAATTGCCCAACGCCCAACTGATTTATCATTCCTTTGTAAACACTACTACATTCTCTCAAACCTGCAAACCAAATCAAAATCAATGGCGTATATTGATACATGAACACGATGTTAAATAAACTATTTTTGATCTCTGCTGTTGTTTTAATTACGAGTCTTTCTGCCTGTGCGCAAAAGCAGGAAAAGAAAGAGACCGAGCGAACACAGCAATCAGAAAATATTATACCGAAAAAGAAAATGAACTGGAATCCATTAACCCCCGAAGAAGAAAGAGTAATTGTTAATAAAGGAACAGAATATCCTGGTACGGGTAAATATGAACATACTACCGAAAAAGGTACTTACACCTGCAAACGTTGCAATGCAGCATTATATAGATCAGAAAGTAAATTCGATGC
Organism: Pedobacter sp. MR22-3; assembly: GCF_026240075.1. Lineage (NCBI taxonomy): Bacteria > Pseudomonadati > Bacteroidota > Sphingobacteriia > Sphingobacteriales > Sphingobacteriaceae > Pedobacter > Pedobacter sp. MR22-3. Next base: position 605,764 of record NZ_JAPIVF010000002.1, read on the forward strand.
ACACTGCGGCTGGCCGGCCTTCGATGATGAAATTAAAGGAGCCGTTAAACGCATCCCGGATGCTGACGGATCACGTACAGAAATTGTTTGCGCCAATTGTGGCGCGCATTTAGGTCACGTATTTCTAGGTGAAGGATTTACCAATAAAGACACCCGTCATTGTGTAAATTCAATCTCCATGAACTTTGTGCCGGATAAAAAATAAGGTGGATGTAGTAGGGTTAGGTAGAGGCGTATAGCGATAAGTTATACGCCTTTTTTGATGCTCAGAATTTAGCTGTTTTTCCACAAATTGTTGATTATAAACTAAATGCTTATATTTGTGCGCTCTACAAATAAAATTTAGCCTATGAAGTATCTGCTGTTATTAAGTTTTAGTCTGCTGTTTTTACAAGGTAAAGCACAAAATTCCGGTCCCTTAAATGCGCCGGATAGTATCAATAAAACAGTTCTGGCAACTTATTATCACAGAAAATTCGAAGGCCGCCGAACCACCAGCGGTGTTAAATACCGGGCAAAAAAATTAACTGCCGCACACCGCACCTTACCCATGGGAACGATGATTACCGTAACTAATCCCGACAATGGAAAATCAGTTGTGGTAAAAGTGAATGATCGTGGTCCATTCTCAAAAAAATTAGCCATAGATCTTTCAGAAAGTGCCGCAAAACAGATTGGCATTTATCGCCAGGGAATTGCCAAAGTTAGCCTCAGTTATAACTTAGAATAATATTCTTTTTAGCTCTATTTTGTAAAGCCTATATGGCTTAAATTTAAGTTATTAACACTTATTTTTATTTGCTAGCCCCTTGAAACTAAACAATTACCTTTTTTTTCGCCAGAAAATGAGATTTAGCTGATGTGTTTATTCACCTAAATCACAACGGTGTTAACAACTTTGGTTCAAAAAACAAGCCCTGTGTATCTATATTTGTTTCAACAAAGTTCTTCAACTTCTTGCACCTGAAAACAAATATAAAGGCTTATTTTTTAGTGATTTACTGGTAGATCTCTCGATTAAAATTTAAATTTCCCCAGCTAAAAAATGTAGTTGTTTGCCAGAAAGCAGGAGTTAGCACTTTCACTACAGCGTTTTGATAAAGACATTTCAATCACCATATCACATTGGTGGATGCATGTCTTCGTCGGCTCTGATTAAAATGAAGAAAAATAAAGTATCAGTTATGGAACAGGAATTATTACTACAAGAAAACAAAGATAGGTTCGTGCTTTTGCCGATTAAATATCCGGCAATTTGGGAGATGTATAAAAAAACCGAAGCCAGCTTTTGGACGGCAGAAGAAATTGATCTTTCTGATGACCAGAAACACTGGGATAATTTAAATGATGGAGAAAGACACTTCATTTCTCATATTCTGGCATTCTTTTCTGCCAGTGACGGTATTGTTAATGAAAACCTGGCGGTAAACTTCATGAGTGAAGTGCAGTTGCCGGAAGCCCGTTGTTTCTATGGTTTTCAGATCATGATGGAAAACATCCACGCCGAAACCTATGCGTTATTAATTGATACTTATATTAAAGATCCGGAAGAAAAAGACCGTTTATTCCATGCCATTGACACTGTTCCGGCAGTTAAAAGAAAAGCGGAATGGGCACTTCGCTGGATTGAAAACGGAACTTTCGCAGAGCGTTTAGTGGCATTTGCTGCGGTTGAAGGTATTTTCTTCAGCGGAAGTTTCTGCTCAATTTTCTGGTTAAAGAAACGTGGCTTAATGCCAGGATTAACGTTCAGTAATGAGTTAATTTCAAGAGATGAAGGTTCACACTGTGAGTTTGCCTGCCTGTTATACAGCATGTTGAGCAATAAGCTAAGTGAAGAAGCGGTTCACGGGATCATTAGTGATGCAGTAGAAATTGAAAAAGAGTTTATTACAGATGCATTACCGGTAGCCTTGATTGGCATGAACGCTAAATTAATGAGTCAGTATATCGAATTTGTAGCAGACAGGTGGTTACAGGAACTGGGTTATAAAAAAATATACCATGCAACCAATCCATTCGATTTTATGGAAATGATTTCCTTGCAGGGAAAAACCAACTTCTTTGAGAAAAGGGTAGGTGATTATCAAAAAAGTGGTGTGCTAACCTCAGCCGATAATAATAAACAAGCGTTTTCATTAGACGAAGACTTTTAATCCAAATTCGAATTAGTGAATGATGGAATGAGTAAATGCTCTTTTATCAGTCAAAGAAATAAATAAATGCAATGAATAGAGTGGAGGCGATGGGTAGATTAACATTCTCACATTCAAAACTCACTCATTCAGTCAATAAAAATTAAATCTCATAACATATGTTCGTACTAAAAAGAGATGGCCGCAAAGAGCCGGTGCAATTTGACAAAATCACAGCCCGCATTCAAAAGTTGTGTTACAGTTTAAATTCAGACCTTGTCGATCCAATCGACGTTGCCAAAAAGGTAATTGAAGGTTTATACGATGGTGTTACCACATCAGAGTTGGATAACCTTGCTGCAGAAACGGCTGCATCGTTAACCACAAAACACCCTGATTATGCTTTATTGGCTTCGCGTATTGCGGTTTCCAACCTGCATAAAAATACCACAAAATCATTTTCGGGTACGATGAAAATGTTGTACGAATATTTCGATCCGAAAGCGCAAAAGGCTGCACCGCTAATTGCTGATGATGTTTTTGAAATTATTGAAAAAAACAAGGATATTTTAGATAGTTCTATCATTTACGACCGTGATTTTGGTTTTGATTATTTCGGTTTCAAAACTTTAGAAAAATCATACCTGTTAAAAGTTAACGGTCAGATTGTAGAACGCCCGCAACATTTGTTTATGCGTGTTTCAGTTGGTATCCATAAAGAAGATATTGAAAGTGCAATCAAAACGTATAATTTAATGAGCGAGCGTTGGTTTACACATGCCACGCCAACATTATTCAATGCTGCAACCCCAAAACCCCAAATGTCGTCATGCTTCCTGTTAACCATGCAGGATGATAGCATTGAAGGAATTTACGATACTTTAAAACAAACCGCTAAGATTTCTCAAAGTGCCGGCGGTATTGGCTTAAGTATTCATAACATCCGTGCGACAGGATCTTATATCGGTGGTACAAATGGCACCAGCAATGGTATTATTCCAATGCTACGTGTATTTAATGATACTGCCCGTTATGTAGATCAGGGTGGTGGTAAACGCAAAGGCGCATTTGCTATTTATTTAGAGCCTTGGCATGCGGATGTTTTTGAATTTTTAGACCTGCGTAAAAACCACGGTAAGGAAGAAATGCGTGCCCGCGATTTGTTCTATGCCCTTTGGATCAACGATTTGTTTATGCAACGCGTTAAAGATAATGGCGACTGGACATTATTCTGTCCGCATGAAGCCCCGGGTTTAGCTGATTGCTTTGGTCAGGAATTCGAAACTTTATATGCAAAGTATGAAGCTGAAGGCCGTGGCAGAAGAACGATTAAAGCACAGGAACTTTGGTTTGCTATCTTAGATTCGCAAATTGAAACGGGTACACCTTATATGTTGTTTAAAGATGCGGCGAACAGCAAGTCTAATCAACAGAATTTAGGAACCATTAAAAGTTCTAACTTGTGTACTGAGATTATTGAATATACATCAAAAGACGAAGTTGCGGTTTGTAATTTAGCATCTTTAGCATTGCCTCGTTTTGTAATCAACGGACAGTTTGATCACCAGAAATTATATGAAGTAACTTATCAGGCTACTTTAAACCTGAATAAAATTATTGATCATAATTATTACCCTGTTCAGGAAGCTGAAAACTCTAATATGCGTCACCGTCCGGTTGGTTTAGGTGTACAAGGTTTGGCTGATGCCTTTATCTTATTGCGTTTACCTTTCGAGAGCGATGAGGCAAAACGTTTAAACAAAGATATTTTCGAAACAATTTATTTTGCTTCAATGACTGCATCTCATGATTTAGCGGTTAAAAATGGTCCATATCAAACATTTGCAGGATCGCCTTTATCAAAAGGTCAGTTCCAGTTTGATTTATGGAACGTAACACCAGATAGTGGTCGCTGGGATTGGGAAGCATTACGTAGTAAAGTAGTAAAAGATGGTGTATATAACTCTTTATTGGTTGCACCGATGCCAACAGCCTCTACTTCTCAGATTTTAGGTAACAACGAATGTTTCGAACCATATACCTCAAACATTTATACCCGCCGGGTATTAAGTGGAGAGTTTGTGGTGGTAAACAAACACTTGTTGAAAGATTTAGTGGCCTTAGGCTTATGGAACAATGAAATGAAAAACCAGATCATATTGGCAAACGGTTCCATTCAGGCCATTCCATCTATTCCGGATTACATTAAAGAATTATACAAAACGGTTTGGGAGATCAAGATGCGTAACATCATCGATATGGCTGCAGACCGTGGCGCATATATCTGCCAGTCGCAGTCATTAAACCTATTCGTAAATGCACCGAATACTTCAAAATTAACTTCAATGCACTTCTATGCATGGGAGAAAGGTTTGAAAACCGGTATGTACTACTTACGTACGCAAGCCGCATCACAAGCTGTTAAATTCACTGTCGAAAATCAAGGCGGTAAAGCGATCGAAGCGGTTATCCCGGCGCAAATGACACAAGATCAGGTGGCCGAAGAAATTGTTGACGGACCGGTTTGTTCAATGGAAGAAGGCTGTATCAGTTGCTCTGGTTAGAAACAGGAACAAGGATTAAGGAGCAAGGATAAAAGACTAAAGCGAAAAGCTAATCACCTTGCCGTCATTGCGAAGCCAATTCGAGCGAGCTGAAGCAATCTGTTTTCCAATAGCACTTGTATCACATATTCAAAATTAAGTAAGGTTTTGGGCAAACGCTCAAAACCTTACTTTTTGTCCTTATTTTTGCTTAGTTCAATAGTTCATTAGCCATTTGGTTTTAATGCGCCAAGCACCAATGAACTAATGACGAGTGAACCAATGAACAACCTTTTGAAACATAGCAAACACGAAATCATTCCCTGCGAAAGATGCGGAACAGCTATTGAGTGCAAGGCAAATGCTTATACCAAATGTCAGTGTAGCGTGGTTCAACTTAGTATTAACGAAGTACAATATATTTCTGAATTGTATGATGGTTGCTTGTGTGCCAAGTGTTTATTCGAATTGCAACAAGAATACCGTGAAGAAATTGGGGTATAACTCAACTTACGAAGTTTAGCTGGCTTGTGTGATGGGGGAACTTCGTCAGTTCAGTTTAAAGTACTCTAAATTATTTAAAAATCTTCTAAGCTTATCCTATCCTTTTCCAGAAAACATTTACACGATTATGCCGTTCTACTTTTAAACAAAATAGTAACTTTGACGGAAATTTGAATGAATGAATTTTGAATGAGTGAATGTAGCCTATAGGTACAATAACATTCTCTCAATGAATCATTCTCTCATTCTCTCATTTCAAAAAAACATGAAGAAAGTAAACGTTGGCTTGGTACAAATGAGTTGTACTAAAGATAAGCAGGAAAATTTAGACAAAGCAATTGCTAAAGTAAGAGAGGCAGCGGCAAAGGGTGCACAGATTGTGTGTTTGCAAGAACTTTTTACTTCATTGTACTTCTGCGATGTGGAAGACTATGATAATTTTGATTTAGCAGAAGCCATTCCTGGACCATCAACTGATGCTTTGCAGGTGGTAGCAAAGGAACTTGGTGTGGTGATTATTGCATCTCTGTTTGAAAAACGCGCTGAGGGATTGTACCACAATACAACGGCTGTATTAGATGCCGACGGTTCCTATTTAGGAAAATACCGTAAAATGCATATCCCAGATGATCCTGCTTATTACGAAAAATTCTATTTTACACCGGGTGATTTAGGCTATAAAGTTTTTGAAACCAAATTTGCTAAAATAGGAATCCTGATCTGCTGGGACCAATGGTATCCGGAAGCATCCCGCATAACTGCTTTAATGGGCGCAGATATTATGTTTTATCCAACTGCTATTGGCTGGGATACTACGCAGGATGAAGAGACGAATCAAGATCAATATAATGCCTGGCAAACTATTCAGCGTTCTCATTCTGTGGCTAATGGTGTACCTGTGGTAAGCGTAAACAGAGTTGGTTTTGAGCAAGAAGGCAGAATGAAATTCTGGGGCGGAAGTTTTGCTACGAATGCCCAGGGTAAATTACTTTATCTGGCCTCTCATGATCAGGAGGAAACAAAAGTGGTGGAATTGGACCTGGATCAAAGCGATTTCATGCGTAAACACTGGCCATTTTTAAGAGACAGAAGAATTGATTCTTATCAACCAATTACCAAAAGATATATTGACGGGGATTAAGCTGAAAGCGAAAACCACGTATGGGTGCATCCTGAGTTTGTCGAAGGGTCTAAACACTTCGACAAATTCCATGTGATACCTTAAACTTATAAGACTACAAGAAATGTCAAACTTCCCTCCAAGAAAAGAATTAAATATCAATCCATTCGATTATTCACCAAAACAACAAGGTTATGCTTTCCCTGCCGAGTGGGCGAAACATGAAGCCACGTGGTTAAGCTGGCCACATAAAGAGGCAAGCTGGCCAGGGAAAATCGAAACGATATATACGCCATATTGCCAGTTTATTAAAGCAGTTGCTGAAGGCGAGAAAGTTCGCATTAATGTGAAAGATGAGGAGATGAAAGCATTTGCTGTTTCCGAACTTATTAAAGTTGATGCAGATTTATCGCAGATTGAGTTTTATTTCAACGAAACCAACGATGCCTGGTGTCGCGACCATGGTCCTGCTTTTGTATTAAAAGGGAATGAAAAAGCCGTAGTGGATTGGGGCTACAATGCATGGGGTGGAAAATATCCCCCTTTTGATCTGGATGATGTGGTGCCAACAAAAATCGCTAAACATTTTGATTTGCCATTATTTAATCCTGATCTAGTAATGGAAGGCGGTTCTGTTGAATTTAATGGTGCAGGAACCATTCTGACTACGACTGCGTGCTTGCTAAATGAAAACCGTAACCCACAGTTAAACAAAGAGCAGATTGAAAAATATTTGCTGGAATATTATGGTCAAGACCAGGTTTTATGGTTAGGAGATGGTATTGTTGGCGATGACACGGATGGACACATTGACGATATTACCCGTTTTGTCAATGAAGATACCGTTTTGACGGTGGTAGAAAGCAATCCGCTGGATGAAAACTATTTGCTGTTGCAAGAGAATTTAGAAGCTTTAAAGGCCATGAAATTAAAGGATGGCCGTTCACTGAATATTGTAGAATTACCAATGCCTTCGCCCGTGATTTATGATGACACGCGCTTGCCGGCATCTTATGCTAACTTTTACATCGCCAATGCAGCTGTAATCGTACCGGTCTTTGATGATGTGAATGATCAGAAAGCGCTGGATATTATTCAGGGCTGTTTCCCGGATAGAAAAGTTATCGGAATCAATTCCGTAGATATTATCTGGGGATTGGGAAGTTTTCACTGTTTAAGTCAGCAGGAACCGGCAGTTTAGTCAGAAGTCTTTAGTCTGAAGTCATTTAGTCAATTTGGTTTTTAGTATTAACTTTACAACATTAAAAAATTCAACTTTACAACATTTCATCATGAAATTATTAGAAGGAAAAACGGCATTAATTACCGGTGCATCAAAAGGTATTGGTCGTAAAATAGCTGAAAAATTTGCGGAGCAAGGTGCTAACGTTGCTTTTACATACTTGTCATCAGTAGAAAAAGGCGAAGCATTAGAAAAAGAACTGCAAACTTTTGGAACGAAAGTTAAAGGCTATCGTTCTGATGCCTCGAAATTCGATCAGGCCGAGCAATTGATCAGTGATGTTGTAGCAGCGTTTGGAACTATTGATATTGTAGTGAACAATGCAGGCATTACCAAAGATGGTTTATTAATGCGGATGAGTGAAGAAAACTGGGATGATGTTATCAATATCAACCTGAAGTCTATCTTTAATGTGACTAAGGCTGCATCCAAAGTGATGATGAAAGCGCGTAAAGGTGTATTTATCAATATGAGTTCTGTAGTCGGTGTTACAGGTAATGCAGGTCAGGCCAATTATGCGGCGTCTAAAGCGGGTATTATTGGTTTTACAAAATCTGTGGCCAAAGAATTAGGTTCCAGGAATATCCGTGCAAACGTGGTGGCTCCGGGTTTTATCCGTACTGAAATGACAGAAGTTTTAGACCCTGCAGTGGTTGCGGGCTGGGAAAAAGACATTCCATTAAAACGTGCCGGCGAAACGGAAGATATTGCCAATGTTTGCGTGTTTTTAGCTTCAGATATGAGTGCGTATGTTACTGGTCAAACTTTATCCGTTTGTGGCGGAATGCTATAAGAAGGTAGAGGGATTAAAGGTTTAAGACACAGGATTCTCCTGTTCCAAACTAAAAAATTAAAAGGCATAAGATGGGTTTTTTGGCCTGAACCTTATGCCTTTTAGCTTTTACCTCAACGTATATTCCCCATCAATTTCATTAATATCCAATTGTTTTTTATGCTTCTTGAAAGCTAAATAACCCGGTTGTAGTGTTTTCCAAAAACCGGCTTGTAGAGGAAACTGAATGGAATATTTCTTCATATTTTCATTTGTCATTTTGAAAGGATAGATGTTTACCGGTATTTTTTCCTGACCATAATTTCTGGCTTCAACTGCTAAAATATAAATCTCCTTAATTTTGTCATCAGTGAGCGGAATGCAACCGACAGTTACGCAATTCCCATGAATATAGATGTCACTTCCAGGTTTTCTGTCTTTGCCGGTTCTCGCCAAATCAACATTATTAGGATAGTTTAGGCCAAGTGATAAATGATAGGTACTCATCGGGTTGAAAACATTGATAGCATAAAATCCCTCGGGTGTTTGCTTATCGCCTTCCATTACTTTTGGACCCAATGTACCGGAATGGGCACAGAAATCATACGCCCTATAAAGTGAATATTTATGGTCAGTTTTAGCTTTTAACCATATTTCTAATTTTCCTTCAGCTTTATAAGCATTGATGATCATTGAAAAATGATCTTTATAACCCGCTAATTGTAGTGACTGATATAAAGTTTCCCACTTCTCTTGATAAGCTTTTTCTACCCTTTCGAATTGAATTTGGGTCGACTTGAAATTATTTTGTGCATTGGCCATAATGCTGAATGATAAGAGAAGCGTTAAACAGATTAATTTCATAAAATTTGCTTTGGTCAAATCTACTTATTTAACGACAGCGCACGCAGAGAATTTATAGATTTCCAGGCATAACACACACCAAATGATTCATCTTTTAGTAATCTTCACACCCGACTACGTATATCTCTATGCCTACCTTTTGTGTCCCCTGTAGTTAAAAACCCTCAACTTTCTTTCTTTGTGGTTAATAACAAAATTAGCATCTTTATAAAATATGAACAGCATTTTTGCCGGTACTTCTATTTTATATTTTCTGGCTTGCCTGGCTTTAGGTATTTTATATGCATGGTTACTGTATCGGGGAAATAAAAATATTAATAGAAAGCTGCAATATGGTTTAGCTGCCATCAGAATAGTTGCTGTTACGGCGATTGCCTGGCTAATATTTGTGCCCTTAATTAAAACGCTAAACTATACTTTAGATAAGCCTGTCATCATTATCGGGCAGGACAATTCCCTTTCTATTGCTCAGGTTAAAGCGGCTGGTTTTGACCAGAAATTGTACGAGAAAAACCTGAAAATTCTTCAGGATAAACTATCAGATCGGTATGAAGTTAAAGCTTACCATTTTTCTGATACGGTAAAGGATGGCCTTGACTTTAAAAACCAGGGAAAACTTACAGATGCTTCCGCTTTTTTTCGGAAAATCAGAGATGAGTATACCAACAGAAATGTAGGCGCTGTTATCCTGGCTACTGATGGGATATTCAATCGTGGCGGAAATCCCTTATATAGCATCAATCAGATGAATGCGCCGATTTATACCATTGCCTTGGGCGATAGTATTCCCAAACGAGATGTTTTAATTTCAAATGTAAACTATAATAATATCGTTTACCTGGATGATGACTTCACCATTGAAGTTCAGGTTCAGGCTTTTCAAAGCGATCATGAAAATACGACAATAGCGGTGAATCAGAATGGGGTTAAAGTAGTTCAGCAAGCCATTGCCATTAACGGAAATTCATTTGTTAAAAATATTCCTATAAAACTGCATGCCGGGAAAATAGGTGTTCAAAAATATACCGTTCAACTGGGCGTTTTACCTAATGAAATCACCACGAAAAATAATTCACAAACTTTTTATGTGGAAGTGATTGATGGCAGACAAAAAGTGTTATTGGCTGCAGCAGCACCACATCCTGATTTAGGTGTTTTAAAAGAGGCCATTTCACTCAATAAACATTATGAGGCTAAACTCGCCCTTGCTGATGATTTGAATGCCACTGATCCATCCAAATTTGATTTAATCATATTATACCAGTTGCCAGATGCTCAAAATATGTCGACTTCATTTTTGCAGAAAGTAATGGCTTTAAAAAGGCCCGTTTGGTATGTTTTAGGTGCACAAAGCAATGTGAATGCTTTTAATCAGATTCAAAATCAGGTAAACTTAAGTGCTGCCAATGGTTCCTTTCAAGAAGTTTATGCTGATGTTGCCAATGGTTTTACGAGTTTTAACTTATCCGAAGATGATAAAAAGAAATTTTCCACTTTCGACCCCTTATTGATGCCGTTCGGAAGGTTAATGGTAAATGCAAGTGCAACACCCGTTTTTAATCAACGTATCGGAAAGGTAAGTACACAACAACCGTTATTGTTTTTTACCAATGAAAATGGGTTAAAAAGCGGTTACCTGATGGGAGAAGGCTTATGGCGCTGGAAATTATCAGAAGCACAAAATGAAAATGGATCATCCGGGTTAAACGATTTGATTTCTAAAACGATTCAATATCTTGCGGTAAAAGATGATCAGCGAAAGTTTAAAGTTTTTACCTCAAAATCAGCCTATGATGAAAATGAAGCTGTTCAGTTTAATGCCACACTTTATAACGATAGTTACCAGCCTGTAAATGAACCGGAAGTTAATCTTCAGGTAAAAAATGAAGCGGGGAAGGTATTCAACTATACTTTTTCTAAAACCGAGAATGCTTATCAACTTGATGCCGGGACAATGGATGCGGGCAATTATTCCTATTTGTCCAATACTGCTCTTGGCGGAAAACGTTTAACAGCATCAGGAAGTTTTTACGTCAATTCTTTAATGGCCGAATATCAGGAAACCACGGCGAATCATCAGTTATTAAATACGATGGCTAAACAGAGCAATGGCAAGCTTTTTATGCCTGAAGATCTGTTAAAGATAGCAGATGAGATCTTGAAAAATGAAAATATTAAAACTATTAGTTATGAAGACCGCAAATACGATGAGCTGATTAATATAAAGTGGTTATATGCATGTATTCTGATACTATTGAGTATAGAATGGTTTTTAAGAAAACGTAACGGAGAACTGTAGATTTTTTCAACCCCGAACGTATCCGGGAAGTATTACTTTTTGAAGTAGTTTAAATGAGTTATTTCAATAAGATCAATATTATTTTCAGTTTAAAAGAGAAGACAATTCAATTATATAGATGGGTACTTCAGAAATATTAGAAATCCTGGGCACTGTTGCTTTCTCCATTTCCGGGACCTTTACAGCTATGCAGCGTAAACTGGATCCATTTGGTGTTTTGATTATTGCTTTTGTAACCTCAATTGGTGGGGGAACCGTTCGGGATTTGTTAATTGGCGATACTCCCGTGGCATGGATGCGGGATATTCAAACCTGTTTGATTATTCTTGCGACCTCTTTAGTGGCGATGTTTTTCAAGGCGCAGGTTCAGAAACTAAAAATTACTTTATTCCTGTTTGATAGCCTTGGGCTGGGGTTTTTTACAATGTTGGGTTTACTTAAAGGAATTGCTTTTGGTTTAAATCCTGGCGTTTGTATTGCACTTGGAACCATAACCGGTTGTTTCGGAGGTATTATCAGAGATACCTTGTTAAATACGATTCCGCTGATTTTTAGAAAAGAAATTTATGCCACTGCTTGTATTTTGGGTGGTTCGATTTATTTTTTACTGCTGGAATTTGGAGTAGGTAGTGTAATTGCAAAGCTTGCCGTTATCGCTATTATCTTTTTATTAAGGGTTGTAGCGGTTAAGTATAAACTATCACTGCCGAAATTTAATTATGCCCGGGATTAGTCTTTTTTCTCCTCACGAATGATCACAAACACATCCTCATTATCTTTTTTCATGAAATACTTTTCGCGAGCGAATTTTTCAGCAGTATTAAGGTTCGTATTCAGCTCGTTTAAATCCTTTTTAACCTGAGCGGTTTCCTTTTCAAAATACTCTTTTTCTTCCTGTAATTTGTTCGCCTGACTACGGTATTCATATTGCGACATCATATCATTTTTATCGAAAAATAGCATCCAAACTGCAAATGCAGCCGTTGCAAGAAAATATTTATTGCGGAAAAGGTCTATTAAACGTTTCATAGTTGAAGATATGAGTATTGGGATATGTGATTTAAGATCATGCACCTAACACAGAACAAATATAGTATTAAAATAAAAACATCCGAAGATTTAAAATCTCCGGATGTTTAGCAAATTAGTTTTTCAACTTCTTAACAACCCAAAGCCTAGAAGGACTTAGTGGCAGTTCCTTAAGTCTCCTTTAGGAGATTTAGGGGGTTTATTTCTTTGCGTATTTGAATTTCGAACCGATGAAACGAGCATTTTCACCTAATTCTTCTTCTATACGCAATAACTGATTGTATTTTGCAATCCTGTCTGAACGAGATGCTGATCCTGTTTTAATCTGTCCGCAGTTTAAAGCAACAGCTAAATCAGCGATGGTCACATCTTCAGTTTCGCCTGAACGGTGACTCATTACCGACGTATAGCCACTGTTTTGAGCTAAAGTAACAGCATTGATTGTTTCAGTTAAAGAACCGATCTGGTTAACTTTTACTAAAATTGAATTTGCAGTGTCTTCATCAATACCACGTTGTAAACGCGTTACGTTGGTTACAAATAAATCATCACCAACCAATTGAACATGGTCGCCAATTTTATCGGTTAAGCTTTTCCAGCCGGTCCAATCGTTTTCATCCATACCATCTTCAATAGAGATAATTGGATATTTTGCAGAAAGATCAGCTAAATATTGCGCTTGTTCTTCGCTTGAACGAATTACACCGGTAGCACCTTCAAATTTCGTGTAATCGTATTTTCCATCTTTGTAAAACTCAGAAGAAGCACAATCTAAAGCTAAACAGATCTGAGAACCAGGTTGGTAACCAGCAGTTTCAATCGCTTTTAATACGGTTTCAATTGCATCTTCAGTACCATCAAAAGTAGGGGCGAAACCACCCTCATCACCTACAGCAGTAGATAAACCTCTATCATGAAGAATTTTTTTCAGGCTATGAAAAACTTCAGTTCCCCAACGTAAAGCCTCAGAGAATGAAGGCGCACCAACTGGCATGATCATAAACTCCTGAAATGCAATAGGGGCATCAGAGTGAGAACCGCCGTTAATGATGTTCATCATTGGGATTGGTAAAGTATTGGCATTAACACCACCAATATAGCGGTATAAAGGTTGGCCTATTTCATCGGCAGCAGCTTTAGCCACCGCTAAAGAAACACCTAAAATAGCATTAGCACCTAAATTACCTTTGTTTTCTGTACCATCAAGAGATAGCATTAATTTATCAATTGCATTTTGTTCGAAAACATCAATACCTCTTAAAGCATCAGCAATTTTAGTATTTACATTTTCTACAGCTTTTAAAACACCTTTACCTAAGTATGTAGATTTATCTCCGTCACGTAATTCAACAGCCTCATATTGCCCGGTAGATGCACCGCTTGGAACAGCAGCACGGCCAAAAGCACCTGCTTCTGTAACTACTTCTACTTCTACTGTTGGATTGCCTCTTGAATCGAGGATTTGTCTGGCATGGACATTAACGATTATGCTCATTTTTATTTGATTTTTTGTTACTTTTTAATCTGCTTAGTGTATAAAGTACAATTACTAAGCCTAACATCAAAGTTAGTATAATTTTTAAATAAATAAAGCGTTTTCAGGCTTAATGTTACGATCATTACAAAGCCTAATGATTCGTTAATTTTAATTTAATACAGAGGGTTTTTGTATGGTATGGCACTATTCTAATTGTCTGAATCTTTCGCTATAAAGCTATAAAATGCGGGAAATTCCCGGTGCCAGAACCATTCCGTATGCTTTCCATCTTCGCACTCATGAAAAAGAATATTTTGGTTGCTACCATCAGGATTTAAGATGGCATGTATTTTTTTTACATTGTTTACCATTTCTGTACCTTCTTTATCTCCGGCAACTAAAAAGATTTTATTTCCTTTTAAACCAGGTAAACGATCCGTAACATCTGTGTAAATTTCAGGTCCCAGCCAAAATGCCGGACTGAATATTCCTGCTGAACCAAAAACTTCAGGGTACTCTGCAATGGCAAACATGGAAATCAGGCCACCAAGAGAACTTCCGGCAATTGCTGTATGATTCATATCGGTTAGTGTTCTGTATTGATGATTGATAAATGGCATAAGTGTTTCTACCAAGAACTGCAGATATGCTTTCCCTTCGCCTTTGCCATTTTCACTATCATAGGGATTATATTCTGTCAGGCGATCTTCCTCACCATGATTTATACCAACTATAATCATTTCTTGCAAACCTTCACGGATCAGGTTATCTACAGTCGTATCAACAGCCCATTCATCATTTCTGGCTGGTTTGGCATGAAATAGATGCTGACCATCGTGCATATAAAGAACAGGATATTTTTTTTCAGAATCTTTGTAGCTTTTAGGGAGATAAATCCAAACCTGCCTGTGTTTGTCAAGCTGAGGCATGTAGAATTTTTCATCTACCACATGAACATGGTCACCAAATTGGTAATCAGGTTTTTCTTGTTTGAGGTTGTCTTTCCAGTTTTCGATTCTTACATCCATATCCAATCAACATTAGAAAAGAATATCCGGTTTTAAAAGACAAACACTCATTTATAATGCTGACTTATTTACTGCCTGCAAATATCTGTTGTTGATGCAGTTGCAATAGCAATTTATTATCCGTTTATACCTTTCGTCTTAAATTTGAGAAAAAACAAAATTCAATCTGGTGAGTTCCGTTTTAACTTGGTTCATCCCGATTAAACCTCCGGATATGCCGCTTGATTGCTGAAAAACATTTACTGTAAGCTCATCCTCTGCGGTTTGTGTAATGGTTACACTAAATTTAAAGTACTTCACAAATGCACCGAACAAAATGCGCATGGTCCGGTTGCCTTTTTCCAGAATCAGGTTTCCAAATTGCTGGTTAATTACTTTATAACCTTGGATATCAAAATAATGATTTATCTTTTCGGTCATCTCTGCAATAGAGATGTCTTTGTATAAATTAGAGATCAAACCATCAACCGTTTGAAGGTTTTTAATAAAATGTGGCATAGCGTCGTTTTTAGATAAAATTTTTACTTCAGTTCATCCAGTACCTTGAACAATTTTTTATTAATTCCACTTCCGCTATAATTGTTGATATTGATTACAATCACATATTTATTTCCAGCGGTGTCAGTGTGGTATCCGGCAAATGCCGAAACATCATTTATAGTGCCACTTTTTATTTTCATGCCATTATATTCCGGCAAAGCTTTATAAAAATCCGTGAACCAATCTTCATTTTGAACCTGGAACAATATATTTGCCATGGCAGCGGTCGTAATTCGGTTTCCCGGAGAAAGTCCGCTACCATCAATGATATTCAGGGCAGATTGATCAATGCCTTTAGCTGCCCAGAAATTAATTTCAGTTTCTGCTCCTTTAGAAGTAGTTGCAGGTTTTCCGGATTTCAAGGCCATAGTTTTTAAAAAAGTTTCACCATAAAGGTTGATGCTTTTTTTTAGAAACCAGTAAGTCATTTTGCTCAGGGTGGGTGAAGTAACGGTGCTGATCTTTTGCATAGCTGTTGGAACGGATTGTTTATTCTGTTTCAGTAATCTTGTGGTAGTAGCTTCCCGTGTGATTTGAATACCCAAGCGCTTCAACGTGTCCTGTAAATGGTAAGCACAATCAAAAGCAGGATCGGGCAGGGCTACGGAAATACCCGATTTGCCAATGCCCATGCCCCAGGTACCGCGTAAATAAGCAACATTAGAATAGGGTGGAAGAAAGGCATAGCTTTTGTCTCCACTACCTGATGAACCTGTTTTTAATTCATTTTCGATCTGGATATATGGTGTAAGCGGAATTGTTTTTATGATTTGCACTGCTGTAGCTGTACTTGATCCGGGACGCAATTGTATGTCAAACTGATTTTCCCTCCAGGCTAGGCCTGATGTTCCGGCACCATAGTAATTGCCGATATCCTGCCATACCCAACCCTCGGGTGTGGTTTGCGTGCCAAATATTTGATCATCACCAATAATTGATCCCTCAATTTTCTTAATGCCTGCAGATTTTATCGCTGCAACCCACTGTTTTAAAACTGCGGGTTCAGTGTTTTGAAAGCGGGGGGAGCCTAATGTAGGGTCCCCGCTTCCTGTAATGATAATATGGCCTTTCAAAGTCCCATCAGCTGTGATTTCTCCAGAGTAGGCGAGTGTGGTTTGGAATTGAAAATCTTTCCCTAAAATACTGAAAGCGGTTGCCGCTGTAATGGTTTTTAAAGTTGATGCTGTCGCCAGGCCTATTTGCTCATTTCTGGCGAACAGTACTTTTCCGGTGCGTGCATCTAAAACACAAATGGATGTTATGGCATGTTTGGCCTGCTCGTCGCCGAGTAAAGTATTGAATGCTTTATCCAGGTTTTGGATGCTGTTCTGGGCAAAGCAGTTCACATAAAATAGAGCGTATAAAAGAATGATAAGTGACTTTTTCATATAAAAAATATAGTTAAACCAATAAATCGGTATAATTTTTTTTATTAATTACCTTGGTTTGTACGTGTTGGTAAACATTGGTAAATGTGGTTGGGAATTTCACTTTTTTGTTTTCGTTCCAATTAATCTCATATGCGGTTAAATTTCCTTCAAATTCTTCAATCAAATCTATTTCCTGCTGCTGGAAACTTCTCCAGAAGAAATGTTTGGTATGCTTAATCTGGTTACTATTGGCTTTTATAAATTCGGATATCATATAATTTTCGAAAAGCTGCCCGGTATCTTGCCGTAAGCTTAGCGGACTAAAATTCTGGATTATAGCATTGCGTATGCCATTATCATAGAAATAGATTTTCTTCCCTTTCTTTACTTCATTCCTCAGGTTTTTACTGTAGGCACCTAATCTGAATACCACGAAACATTGTTCAAGTAAATCTATATAGCGTTCAACAGTGAGCTTATCTGCTTCTATCATTTGCCCAAGTTCGTTATATGAGATCTCGTTTCCAATCTGCAGTGCCAAAGCCTGTACTAGTTTTTCCAGCTGAATGGGTTTTCTGATACCGGACAGTGCCAGTATATCTTTAAATAAATAGCTGTTGGTTAAATTTAATAAAAGTTCCTTTTCTTCACCTGGATAGTTTATCGCATCTGGGTAGCTGCCAAAAATTAATCTCTTTTCCAATGATTGTTCTTCAGTAAGAATATTGGTATGCTGCACCAGCTCAGCGACTGAAAAAGGAAAAAGGTGATACTCAAATTTTCTACCTGTTAAGCTCTCCTTTGTGCCAGCTGCTAAATCTAAAGAGGAGGAACCCGTAACTAAAAGTTGTACTTCTGGAAAGTTATCTACAATAAGCTTTAATGTTAAACCAATATTGGTAACCCTTTGCGCCTCATCAATTAAAAGTATTTTATGCGTTCCTATGATTGATTTCAATCGTTCAATACTGATATCTTCCAGTGTTATACGCACATTGGCTTCATCGCAATTAAGAAAAACAAATGATTCTTCTTTCCGCTTCGCGAGTTTTTTTAACATCGTTGTTTTACCTACCTGCCTGGCACCAGTAATGATGATTGCCTTTCCCTTAAAAAACTTGGATTCAATATAATTCTCTAATATTCTTTAATCATAATTAAAATACCTTTCTAAACAAATATAATTCATTCATATATAATTTTGATATTGTAATCATCAAATTATATATAAATTTAATATTGTAATCACCAAATTATATATAATTTGGTGATTAGTGTTTTCGTTTTATGTTTAGTAATTGATTTCTGATTAAAATTTCATAGGCATGTGTAGAAATATAACATAGGATAAACTGTGGTGATATGAATTTTTATCCTGAAAAGAATACAAAAAAGCCCGTGTTTGTGGCACGGGCTTAAGTTTTTTGTTTTAAAATTAAACTAATTCTTTCCGGATAAGGTATTCTGCTATCTGAACAGCGTTAGTAGCTGCACCTTTACGTAAGTTATCGGCAACAATCCAAAGGTTTAAAGCTTTGGGTGCTGATTCATCTCTCCGAATACGGCCAACAAAAACCTCATCTTTTTCGTGTGCATCTTTAGGCATTGGATATTTTAAATTTGCTACATCGTCAACTACAATAATTCCAGGCGATTTTTCTAAAATACTACGTACTTCAGCCAAATCAAAATCATTTTCAAATTCAATGTTTACAGATTCAGAGTGGCCGCCCATTACCGGAATACGAACAGTAGTTGCCGTAACTTTGATGGCATCATCGCTCATGATCTTATTGGTTTCCTTAACCATTTTCATTTCTTCTTTGGTATACCCATTATCCATGAAAACATCAATATGAGGCAGAACATTTAAGTCAATTTCATATGGATAGGCTTTTGGACCATCAATGCCTTTACGTTCATTCATTAATTGCTCAACGGCCTTAACACCCGTGCCAGTAACGGATTGATAGGTAGAAACAACAACCCTTTTAATTTTATATTTATCATGCAATGGTTTCAAAACCACAACCATTTGAATGGTAGAGCAATTTGGATTGGCGATAATCTTATTATCGATAGAAAGTTCATGGGCATTAACCTCTGGCACGATCAATTTAATCGCAGGATCCATTCTCCAGGCTGATGAATTATCAATCACAGTAGTACCAGCTTCTTTGAAACGTGGTGCATGTTCTAATGAAGTATTTCCACCGGCAGAAAACAAGGCAATATCTGGTCTCATACCAATTGCAGTATCCATGCTAACGATTGGGAACTTCTTACCCTTAAAAGTAATTTCCTTACCAACACTCTTTTCTGAAGCTACGGGAATTAACTCTGTTAAAGGGAAATTTCTTTCCTCCAATACTTTTAACATTACGGTTCCAACCAATCCGGTGGCACCAACAACTGCTACTTTCATTTTAAATTTTAATTATTATATTTATAAAACATTTGATATAAGTCCAAATATGCTAAAAATTAAGCTTATATCCCTATTGTTACCCATTAAAATTGCATCGATTATTTTTAATCCTCACCCTGTCAGAAATGACCGGATTAAAAATATCAGCAAACACATCCCCAAAAAAGCTACTATAGCCAGTTCTTCAGGAAATAAGGCTTCACCTGGTTGTGCACGATCCATTCTCGTTCAGGATGATGTTTTAATTTCGGAGGTGTTATTCAATCCGAGGCCTGGTGGAGTGGATTTTGTAGAGATTTACAACAATTCCGGTCATGATATTGATTTAAGTGAATTGCAACTCGCCAATACCAATACTGCTGGTAAAGTAGCCAATATTAAAAATATTTCGGCTAAAAAATTAACCATGCCTGAGGGAACGTTTTGGGTAATTACGAGCAATCAAAAGAATATCCGGGAGAATTATGATGTGAAGTTTCCGAACCAACTGATTCAGATCAGCAGTATGCCGGCCTATAATAATGATAAGGGAACGGTGGTTTTGTTGAGCCATAATCAGGTATTGGACCGGTTAGATTATCAATCGAAAATTCATCATCCGTTAATCCAGGATGAAGACGGAATCTCGCTGGAAAGGGTATCATTCAAGGTGCCGGCAAATGAACCTGGTAATTTCACATCAGCAGCTGCCGCAGCGGGGTTTGCCACTCCAACCTATCAAAACTCACAATCGTCAGTTGATGGCAATAGCGAAGTTTTTCTATTGTCTAAAACCTTTTCTCCGGATGGGGATAACTTCGAGGATGTGCTTAAACTGGAATACCATATGAGGCAGAATTCAAGCCTGGCTACGGTAAGTATTTATTCTGATAAAGGAAGGCTGATTCGAAAGTTGCTTAACAATCAAACCATCGGAACAAATGGCTTTTTAACCTGGGATGGTTTGGATGATCACGGAGGTATGTCCAATATCGGAATTTATATTGTCCTGTTTGATGTTTTTGATTTACAGGGCTATACCAAAAGATTTAAGCTGGCATGTGTACTCGCTGGCAAGTTGAATTGAGCAATAATGTCTTGTCAGATCATAACTCAGAAAGGCGTTAACATGAAAAAGGTCGTAGCGAGAAAACACTACGACCTTTACTAATAAAATTTTGATAAGAAATTACAAAATGTTTTTCTTGATATAAGCACAGCTTGCCGCAACAGATTCGATTGGGTTAGGCTTATAATTGGTTTCATGCTCAACAAAGAAATGTTTCATGCCTGATAACTTGGCATCAGCGAAAATGGGTTTCCAGTCAATACTTCCCGTTCCAACTTCTGCATTTAAAGCAGGATTTGTTTTGTCCATATCTTTTACATGCCACATGGTAAAACGACCTGGGTTTTCTGTAAATAATTTGATAGGATCATTTCCAGAGCGTACTACCCAGTATAAATCCAGTTCAAAGTCAACGAGTTTCTTATCCGTTTCATTTAACAAAATTTGATAGCCGGTGGTTTCTCCCTGTTTCTGGAATTCAAAATCATGGTTATGATAAGCCAGTCGTAAACCTGCATCTTTACACATTTTGCCTGCAATATTGATTTTGGCGGCAAGTTTTTTATAGTCTTCTGCATTTTTTCTGATACTGGCATCCAGATAAGGAATAGTAACATATTCACTGCCTAAAACCTTTGCAGCAGCAATAGCCGCTTTTAGTTCATCAGTGTTGCCATCAGCTAAATAAGTACCTAATCCATAATGCCCGCTAACTGCTTTAAGTCCGTTTGTGCTCAGTAGTTTCTTGAATTCTACAGGAGTTAAACCCCAAAACTGACCTTTAATAGAAAAGCCATAAGTTTCAACTTCTGTAAAGCCTGCTTTTGCCACTTTTTCAATCGTTCCCTTTAAATCTTTTGGCAGGTCTTCTCTTAACGAATAAAGTTGTAGGCCAACTGCCTTTTTCTGGGCTACACATGCAATTGATGGTGCCAAAAGTAAAGTTGCTACTGCTAAGCAACTATTGATGATGAAACTTTTTCTTGATAACATAATAATTAATTAAATGTCACAGATCTCTACAGCTTTTTTTAACGAAGCTATTTTATCTGCATTTTTAGGTATAAATTCTTGTGCAACGAAACCTTTAAAGCCGGTTTCTACAATGGCTTTCATAATTGCCGGATAATAAAGTTCCTGCGTATCATCAATTTCATTCCGGCCTGGAACACCAGCTGTATGATAATGCGCAATGTATTGATGATGATCCCGGATGGTATGAATCACGTCTCCTTCATCGATCTGCATATGATAAATATCGTAAAGCAGTTTAAAGTTTTCTGAACCTAAGCGTTTACACAGTTCAACACCCCAGGCCGTTTTGTCACATTGATAATCGGCATGGTTTATTTTGCTGTTTAACAATTCCATTACCAATACCACGCCATGTTTTTCTGCCAATGGCATTAACTGTTTTAATCCTTCTACACAGTTATTCCAGCCGGTTTCATCGTCTTTTCCACGACGGTTTCCGCTAAAGCAGATTAAGTTTTTGTAACCAGCTTCGGCCACAAGGGGAATCATGGCAGAATAATTCTTGATTAAAGTTTCATGAAATTTTTTATCATTAAACCCATCAACGAGATTAATTTCAGCGCCATTACACATAGAAGAAACCAGTCCATGTTTTTTAAGTATTGGCCAATCTTTCGGGCCAACCAAATCAATGCCCTTTATACCGATTTTTTTTGCTTCGGTACAAAGTGTTTCTACATCAAGCGTACTAAAACACCAGCGGCAAACAGCATGATTTACATTGCCTTTAAGTTTTTCAGATGGTTTTGGCTGATCCATAGCGAAGGATGATATACCCGATGAAACACCAATTGCGGCAGTGCCTGCAATGATGTTCTTTAGTGCATTTCTTCTGTTTAATTTTGAAGGCATGTTAAAGGGCTTTAGCTTCTGATTTTGTTTTATCATTAAAAAGAACAGCAAAAAGCAGGAAGACTGCAGCAGCAATAACTGCAGGAATAATCCACACCATTTTCCAGTCGATTGCACCATCCGCTGCTTTATAAGTATCTGTTATTTTACCTGCAACCTCAAATCCGATAAGCATCCCTACACCGTAAGTGGCTAAGGTTATTAAACCCTGCGCTGAGCTTTTGTATTTCTCGCCAGCTTTGGAATTGGTATAAATCTGACCGGATACGAAAAAGAAGTCGTAGCAAACACCATGCAATGCAATACCAATAATAAGCATAAAACTTAAATCGCCGGCATTACCAAAAGCAAATAATACATATCTAAGTGCCCAGGCAAGCATACCTACCAATATGGTTTTTTTAAAGCCGTATTTCGAAAAGAAAACAGGAATGGCCAGCAAAAATAATGCTTCGGATATCTGACCGATTGCCATTTTTCCGGTTGGATTTGAAACTTTAATTTCCGCTAAAAACAAGCCGGCATTCTGATAATAAAATGCCAACGGAATACAAATTAATATAGCCGAAATAAAGAAGATGGCGAAGTTTTTATCCTTTAACAGCTTGAGGGCATCCAGACCAATTAAATCACCAATTTTGATTTTCTCGGTCGAAGAAACTTTAGGCGGTGTTTTAGGGAGGGTAAAGCTGAAGATACCCAGTACCAATGAAACAATACCAGCCATCAGGAAGGTGCTTTTCAATAATCCCGATTGAATGCCTTCAGGAGAATCCCAATGGAAAACAAAACTAATAAGCAAGCCTGCAATGATCCAGCCGATGGTTCCCCAAACCCGTATTTTTGAAAATTCCTTTTCCGGATCCTGCATTTGGTTAAATGAAACGGAATTGATTAATGCCAATGTTGGCATAAATAAAATCATATAACCGAGTACATAAGGGTAAAATACACTTACATCAGTTGCCCTGTACATTTGATACATTAATACAGCGCCAACAATATGCAACACACCAAGTATTTTCTCCGCATTAAAATATCTGTCTGCAATTAAGCCAACAATAAACGGAGCGATAATAGCTCCCCAGGATTGTGTTCCAAAAACAGAAGCAGATTCTGATCCGCTTGCTTTCAAATTGTTGCCTAAAAATGTGCCCAGTGTTACAAACCATGATCCCCATATAAAAAATTCGAGGAACATCATGGTAGAGAGTTTAAAGCGGGTAGTGGTATTCATTTGGTTTATATAAGTTTATGAGGTATAAGGTTTAAGGCGTAAGGTTTAAGCTAGGAATATAAATCCATCAATCTTTTGCCTTACGCTTTTAGCCTAATTTTAGTAAGGTTATCATGTTTAAGGTGTAAAGTTAAAGCGAGAAAGGAAACCCTCAAGCCTTTTACCTTACGCCCTAAACCTCAGTTATAATTCTTTTATAATGATGTTTTTGTACCAAACTTCATCACCATGATCCTGAAGGGCAATCTTGCCTGATGTATAAGTTCCCCAGTTTTCCCAATTAGCAAATTTGCTTCCGGCAACCAGCTTTTTCCAGTTTTCATCCCATAAGGTTGTTTTCACCACCTGAACCCCATTTAAAATTAGGGTTAAATTTCCTTTTTTACTAATAATTTCTGCTTTGTTCCATTCACCAACCGGCTTAACAGGTTCAGATGAGCTTTTGATTAAATCATATAAATCTCCGGCACGGTGTTTGGTTATTTTTCCGTCAGGATGACCATCATTATCCAATACCTGCATTTCTAAACCAGTAGAATAGGTTGCATGGTATTTTGGTTCTTCATGAACGTAGAAAATTAAACCGCTGTTGGCCTTTGGTGCTACTTTCCATTCGTATTTTAAATGGAAATCTTTGTATTCTTTGTCTGTGACCAAATCGCCACCGCCATCAGCACCTTTGGTTTTAGGATCAAGGTGTAATGCATCTTCCTGAACCTGCCAGCCACTGCCCACATTGGTTTTATTGTAAGTATGCCAGCCAGTAGTTGTTTTACCATCAAATAAGGGTTTGAAGCCCTTTTGTGCCTGGGATATTTGTGTAACTGCCAACATGATGCAGGCAGAAAGGATTATTTTTTTCATTTTACTTCGGTTTTCATCATTGCGAGGAATGATGAGTGTATTTTTATAAAGTTAAATTGTTCCAGCCTTTGCGATATTCACGTTTGACAAACTGATTGGCCTCATCGAAATTAGTAATTTTCATGTTGTCATTATCCCAAAGCATTTTCATGTACCTGCCCGGGTAAGTTACTTTACCATTTACCGTTTTTTGAATATCGAAACTTCTGATGGCTAAATTAGCCATTAATAAAGCCTCAGTTAAAGGGCCAGCAATTTCGAAAGGCGAACTTACTTCCTGTTTACCATAACCTGCAATTGCTGCTTCTACCCATTGTGCATAGTGTCCATCAGCACCTCCTTTAACCCGGGCATATTTTTCTTTTACTTTAATGTCTTTGTTTCTGCTGAGTGGTAACAATTTCGGATTTGCACTATAGGTTTCCGACATCATTTTACCTTTCGTGCCGATAAACAAAGTACCATTGCCACCATCACCAAAGGTTTCGTTAGCTTCCAATTCAGCAGGGCGTTCCGGTTGGATACCTCCATCCATCCAGTGTAAAGTAACATCGCCTTTTGTTTTCTCCGTTTTAGGGAATTTCAGAGTAACATGGCTTGACGGCGGACAACTTTCAGGAAAATACCCACGTTTAAATTCATCCACATAAACAGATCCCACACTGGCTTCTACCTCTTTGGCATATTTTAAGTTTAAAACGCTGAAAGGTGCTTCAATTAAGTGACAGCCCATATCTCCCAGTGCACCGGTACCATAATCCCACCAGCCACGCCAGTTAAATGGCACGAGTTTATCTACATAATCCTTCTCAGGGGCTGTGCCTAACCATAAATTCCAGTCTAACTCTTTTGGAATTTCTGCTTTTTTATCCGGCCATGGAATACCCTGCGGCCAAACCGGACGATTGGTCCAGGCATAAACCGTATGTACATCACCAATTAAGCCTGCTTCATACCATTCTTTCATTTGGCGCGGACCATCATTTGATGCGCCCTGATTACCCATTTGCGTAACCACCTTATATTTTTTCGCGGCAGCGGTTAAAATCCGTGCTTCATGAATATCGTGCGTAAGCGGTTTTTGAACATACACATGTTTACCAAGCTGCATGGCTGCAAGTGCCTGTATCGCATGGTTATGATCAGGTGTGGAGATCGAAACGGCATCAAAGTTTTTGTGTTCCTTATCCAGCATTTCGCGGTAGTCTTTATAGTATTTTGCTTTTGGAAATGCTTTTACACTTGATGCAGCACGGCGATCATCTACATCGCATAAAAAAGCGATATCTGCCTTACCACTTTTGGCAAACATGGCAATATCACCTTGTCCTTTACCACCCACGCCGATACCGGCAATCAGTAAACGGTCGCTGGGTGCTAAAAAACCCGGCCCACCTAAAACATGTCGTGGAACAATCATAAATGCAGCGGCAGCTATGGCGCTGGTTTTAATAAAATCACGGCGGTTACTCGTGTTTTTATTTTCTTGCTCTGTTTTCATTAGAATTATATGAGGTTTAAAAATGTATGCCTATTTCTTTTTTAAGGATAAGATATATTTAACCATCAATTTAGCATCGGCAGGTTTTAATGTTGAATGGGCTGTCATTGGCATAGTACCCCAAACACCTGTACCGCCCTTGATAATCTTATCTGCTAAATAATTGATGTTTTTTTCAGTTGCAGGGTATTTTTTAGCAATATCCATGTAAGAAGGACCAATAATCTTATTCACCTTGTTATGGCAACCAATACAATCTGATTTGTTAATCAGCTTTTCGCCTGCACTCATTTGCATGGCATGACTGGATAATGTAGCTGTTGCCACTACCGTTTTTTCTTTTTCTAAGTCTGCTTTGGTAAAAGAGGCCATAAAAATAACTACAGCGCCTAAACCTAATAATGTTTTTTTCATTTGTGTGTTTTTAATAACATGTGATGCTGCAGGTTTGATGATCTAATGTAGAAAACCATGCAGATTTTCATGTTGTTAGTCTTGTAATCCTAATATTTTTTTGTTGAAAGCGCTATCACTACCCGATGCAGCAAAATCATCAAATGCTTTATCGGTTACTTTTATGATGTGATTTTTTATAAATTCGGCACCTTCTCGGGCACCGTCTTCCTGGTTTTTAATGCAGCATTCCCATTCCATTACGGCCCAACCTTTAAAATCGTATTGTGCCAGTTTACTGAAAATGGTTTTAAAATCAACCTGGCCATCTCCAGGAGAGCGGTAGCGGCCTGCTCTGTTTGCCCAGCTTTGATAACCACCAAATGTACCTTGCTTACCTGTTGGATTAAATTCAGCATCCTTTACATGGAATGCTTTAATGCGTTCGTGGTAAATATCAATGTATTGAATATAATCCAACTGTTGTAATACAAAGTGAGATGGATCATACAATAAGCATGCCCTGTTGTGATTATTCACTGCCGCAAGGAACATTTCATAAGTTTCTCCGTCAAATAAATCTTCACCAGGATGAATTTCATAGCAAACATCTACACCACACTGATCAAATTCATTTAAAATAGGCATCCATCGTTTGCCCAGTTCGGCAAAACCTTCTTCCACTAAACCTGCCGGACGTTGTGGCCATGGATGGAAATACTGCCAAAGCAAGGATCCACTGAAAGTAGCATGTGCGTTTAACCCCAAATTTTGAGATGCTTTTGCGGCATATTTCATTTGCTGCACTGCCCATTCCGTTCTGGCTTTTGGATTCTTGTGCAATTCTTTTGGCGCAAAGGCATCAAATAAATCATCATAAGCAGGATGAACAGCAACCAATTGCCCTTGTAGGTGGGTAGATAATTCAGTGATTTCCAAACCATAAGAAGCAATAGTGCCTTTTAAGTCATCAGCATAGGTTTTACTCTCTGCGGCTTTCTGAAGATCGATAAACCTTTTATCCAGGGTTGGCATCTGGATCCCTTTAAAACCCAGGCCTGCAGCCCATTTGCATATGTTTTCCAGCGAATTAAACGGCGCATCATCACTGATGAACTGCGCTAAAAATACGGCCGGTCCTTTTATTGTTGTCATGCTTGTATTTAAATTTTATAATCCCACCATTTTTGGTCAGACTGGCTTGAGTTCACTACATTTTCAATGAATGCCATTCCCCGTATTCCATCATCAGCGGTAGGGAAATCTAACATTTCAGGTGTAGGTTGTTCCTGGTTCAGTTTTGCATTAACCGTTAAGGCAAAGTTTTTATAAATATTGGCGAATGCCTCAAGGTAACCTTCAGGATGTCCACCTGGTGTACGCGTATTGTGTTTCGCAAAGCTGCCCATATAACCGTTACCTGTTCTGTAAATTTGAGCCGGTGCATCAGGCCACTTTGCAATCAGTGTATTTGGTTCCATCTGATGCCATTCTAATCCCCCTTTTTCACCATAAACCTTAATTTTTAATGCATTTTCTTCACCTGCTGCAATTTGAGATGCAATGAGTACGCCATTTGATCCGTTATCGAACTTTAAAAGCACGTTTCC
This sequence comes from Pedobacter sp. MR22-3, assembly GCF_026240075.1. Taxonomy (NCBI): domain Bacteria; kingdom Pseudomonadati; phylum Bacteroidota; class Sphingobacteriia; order Sphingobacteriales; family Sphingobacteriaceae; genus Pedobacter; species Pedobacter sp. MR22-3. Next base: position 633,656 of record NZ_JAPIVF010000002.1, read on the forward strand.
ATCATCATCTATAGCTCTTCCAGGAACAACGATATTTAAATCCGCACAAATTTTGGCGATTTTCAAACCGGAAATATATTCTGCAAGATGTGCCGCATGTGTTCCAATGTCGCCCATACTGCCACTTTTTCCTGTTTTGGAAGGATCTGTACGCCAGGCGGCCTGTGCATTTCCTTCACGTTCAGACAAAGTACTTAACCATCCTTGCGGATATTCCACAATAATTTTTCTGATGGCGCCGAGCAAACCTTCACTTACCATTTGCCTGGCCTGTTTTACCATTGGATAGCCAGAGTAGGTATGCGTTAAACAAAGTGTTAAGCCTGTTTCTTCTACCTTTGCTTTTAACAGTTTAGCTTCTTCCAAGGTAAGCGTCATTGGTTTTTCGATCACCACGTTAAAGCCATGTTCCAGTGCCAGCATGGCTGGGGCAAAATGTGCGAAATTTGGGGTAACGATGGTTACAAAATCTATTTTTTCATCAGCAGGTAATTCACTTTCCTGCTGAATCATTTCTTCATAACTCTTATATATTCTGTTATCAGGGAGGAAGAGGATTTTACCGGATTCATAACCAACTTCCGGATTCACACTTAGTGCACCTGCGGTAAATTCGATTAAACCATCCATATTGGCCGCAAGGCGATGTACTGCACCGATGAAGGCGTCTTTTCCACCGCCTATCATGCCCATTCTTAATTTTCTTTTCATAGAGGTTAGGGTTTAAGATATAAGGTTTAAGGCTTTGGACTCCTAACCCTATACCTTAAACCTCATACCTTTTACCTATTAATTAAATGTTGTTTTTCTTTAATTCTTTCACTGCATAATCAGCAGCACGAGCGGTTAAAGCCATAAAAGTTAATGATGGGTTTTGACATGCGATTGAAGGCATACAGGCACCATCAGTTACAAACACGTTATTCACTTCATGCATTTGATTCCATTTGTTGAGAACTGAAGTTTTCGGATCATTACCCATTCTTGCCGTTCCCATTTCATGGATGGCCATACCCGGATAACAACCTGCATCATATGTTTTGATGTTTTTCATGCCCGCTTTTTCTAACATTTCTGCTGCATCATTCATCATATCCACACGCATTTTTTTCTCATTTTCTTTGTATTCGCAATCAATGGCTAATACTGGCTGACCCCATTTGTCTTTTTTAGTTTTATCAATGTAAACCTTGTTTTCATAGTATGGTAACATTTCTCCAAAACCGCCAAGACCCATGGTCCAGCTGCCTGGTTTCGTCATTTTTTCTTTTAAACCAGAACCAAATGAAAGTTCGGCAACATCACTTTGCCAGTTTGATCTGCTTGCACCACCCTGGTAACCGAAACCACGCAGGTAATCACGTTTATCATTTCCAATATTTTGGTATCGCGGGACATAAATGCCATTTGCCCGGCGTCCGTAGGTATATCTGTCATCAAAGCCTTCTGCTTCGCCTGAAGCACCACAGCGGAAATGATGATCCATTAAATTATGCCCCAATTGTCCACTTCCATTCCCTAATCCATTTGGATGTGCATCCGAAGTAGAGTTTAATAAAATAAAAGTTGAACCCAATGTAGAACCGTTCACAAAAATAATTTTTGCATAAAACTCCATGGTTTTGTTGGTTTCTGCATCGATTACCATTACGCCTTTTGCTTTTTTCGTGTCTTTATCATAAATGATATGATTTACGATAGAGTAAGGTCTTAACGTTAAACGTTTAGTAGCCATTGCTGCAGGCAGGGTAGAGGATTGCGTACTGAAATACGCACCAAACGGACAACCACGGCTGCATAAGTTACGGTATTGGCAGTTTCCACGGCCTTTATGAGGAACAGTTAGATTGGCTACACGGCCAATCATCATGATTCGCTCTCTTTTGTAATGCTCCTCAATCCTGGCTTTTACTGATTTTTCAACAATATTCAAGTCCATTGGAGGTAAGAATTCTCCATCCGGGCAGGTTGACCAGTTTTCCTTAGAACCACTTATTCCTGCAAAGCGCTCTGCATAATCATACCATGGAGAAAGTTCTTTGTAACGTAGAGGCCAGTCACTACCGTGTCCGTCTTTTGCATTATCTTCTAGGTTATGTTCACTTAAGCGGTAACTCTGACGGCCCCACATTAAAGACTTACCACCAACATGAAAACCACGGTACCAGTCGAAACGTTTATCTTCTGTATACGGACATTCCAAATCATTTACCCACCATTTTTCATTGGCCTCACTATATGGATAATCTCTTTTTTGTACCGGGTGCGTACGTTTTTGCTCTTCGGTTAATCTGCCTGCATGTTCAAAATCCCAAGGATTTTTCATGGCTGTTTCATAACCGGTAATGTGCTCAATGTTCATTCCTCTTTCGAGCATTAATACCCGTAAGCCCTTTTCTGTAAGTTCTTTTGCAGCCCAGCCGCCACTAATCCCCGATCCTATTACAATGGCATCGTAAGTATTTTCAGCTTTTAAATTTGTATTTAAATTCATGATGTTTTGTCGTTGTAGTTTTGAAATTAGGTAGCCCAGGATTTTTGTCCGGGTTTCAGCTTGGTATTGCCATCGTATCTTCCGGGAACAAGAATATATTCTCGGGCTTTGGTGCATCCAATTTCAGAAGAATAGTAGCCCAATAAGGTAAGATCTCTGGCCGTAATGAAAAAGTAAACCAGATCCTTATTTTCTTCTGATTTTGTTTCTTTTTGGGCTATAGACATTAGTCTTAAATCAACCATTAATTTGGTACGTTCAGGAACGGTTAAGGCCACATAACTTTTTTTGAAATCTTGCATCGACTTGTCCTGAAGTTGTTTGAAACCCCTTGCAAATGAGGTTTGCATTTCCTTCGGATAGCAATCCTGCATCATCATTGGAATGAATTTACCTAGGCCTGCAGCTTTAGCGCCGGCAGATGATTTAGTTGTCGGGACAATAATATCGGCAAATTCGGCGAAAATTTTTTGATCCTGTACTGAAAATGAAACAAAATTCTTTTCATTTTCAGGGAGTGTAAAACTTTCAAATAGAACGCCCATTGTACTCGCTGAGATGGCTCCTCCCAGTAAAAATGCAACGTTTTTGAGTGCTTCTCTTCTGTGCATCGTTTTTGTATTTTTATATATTGGTTATTTATGCGTTGGATAGGTAATATTAGAAAAAAATGGCATGATAATCAAATATGAAAGCTTTAATTCCGTATTCGCAATGCGATTGTTACTAAATAGAATTGTTCTAAATAATTAATTAATTACTGTCTTAAGTACGTTTATGTTGGTTTTTGTAGGCTAAATACTTCGTGTACTAATTACATTAACCTTAGATAAAGATAAGTTTTTTTCATAAATTCTCACCTCTCCTGCTTTTGAAAGATTTTTTTTTGTTTTGTTTTCTTTTTCTTCGCTCTAATTTTAAAATTTGTCAGCTTTGAATTGGCATTATTTTTAGCTTTTATGATCGATTATCAGCAATGCACCGTAATAAAAATTCCTATTTATGTTGATGGTACAAAGCAGTTTCCAGAAATATTGATTTATTTATTATCGGAAACACACATCGCATATGCTTAGTACAAATATTTTATAGCCTTTTGTCTCATTTTTTTACCTTTGCACATTCTCAAAAAAAATATGCAGGAAGAAATTATTGTTTTAGGCTCTAATGGCCAGATTGGTACGGAGTTGGTAACCATGTTACGTAAGATATATGGTGATGATCATGTGGTTGCCTGCGATATCCGCAGACCTGATTATGACATCAAAAATTCTGCTCCTTTCGAGTTTGTAAATGTTCTGGATAAAGAAATGATCAATGGCATTTTCAAAAAATACAAACCTACGCAGGTTTATCTTTTGGCTGCTCTATTATCGGCAACCGGAGAACAAAATCCTAAACTGGCCTGGGATCTGAATATGAACGGTCTTTTAAATGTGCTGGATTTAGCACTTGAATATAGAGTGGCGAAGGTTTACTGGCCAAGTTCCATTGCTGTTTTCGGACCAAATTCACCAAAGGATAATACTTCGCAATTTTGTGTAATGGATCCGAATACGGTTTACGGCATTAGTAAGCTGGCCGGAGAGCGCTGGTGCGAATACTATAACCAGAAATATGGTTTAGATGTAAGAAGTATCCGGTACCCCGGATTAATCAGCTGGAAAGCTGCCCCGGGTGGCGGAACAACGGATTACGCCATTCACATTTTTCATGAGGCCTTGAAAAAGGGAAGTTACCAGAGTTTCCTGAATGCAGAAACCGAACTGCCAATGATGTACATGGATGATGCCATCCGCGGCACTATTGAGTTAATGGATGCACCGGCCGATCAAATTTCTGTACGCAGCAGTTACAATTTTGGTGGCGTCAGTTTTACGCCGGAAGTGCTTGCGGCAGAGATTAAAAAACATATTCCGGATTTTACCTTAACTTACGCCAGCAATGATCCACGTCAGCAAATTGCCAATAGCTGGCCACGTTCAATTGATGATGGTTTCGCAACTAAAGACTGGGGCTGGAAACCTGAATTTGATCTGGCGAAAATGACAGAAGACATGTTAACGAATTTAAAGAAGAGCTAAAAGCTAAGCGAAAATAAAAGCAAAAAGCTGAAGGAATAAATTAAAAAATAAATAATTAGGTACAGGGTTGGAAGGTTGAAGGCCTAAGGTCTCTTATCTCACATCTCCTATCTCAATACTAAAACATGGGAAGAGCATTCGAATTTAGAAAAGAAAGAAAATTTAAGCGTTGGGCCAAGATGGCCGTTCAATTTACGCGTATTGGTAAAGATATTGTAATGGCAGTAAAGGAATCCGGACCTCATCCGGAAACCAATTCACGTTTACGTACAGCCATGCAAAATGCGAAAGCTGTAAATATGCCAAAGGACAGGGTAGAAGCTGCAATCAAGCGTGCATCTGATAAGTCGATGGCTAACTATGAGGAAATTGTATATGAAGGTTATGCGCCTCATGGTGTTGCGGTTTTAATTGAAACGGCTACAGATAATACCAACCGCACCGTTGCCAATGTGCGTAGCTATTTTAACAAAACTGATGGTTCCCTGGGTAAAACAGGTTCCCTGGATTTTGTTTTCAGCCGCAAATCTGTTTTTCGCTTTGTTCCTGCTGAAGGTTTGGATTTGGAAGAACTTGAATTTGAATTGATTGATGCCGGTTTAGAAGAGTTATATGTAGAGGCTGATGAAGAAGGAAATGATATCGCGGTTGCACAGGGTGCTTTTGAAAACTTCGGTTCATTGCAAAAAGCTTTGGAAGAAAAAGGAATCGAACTGAAAAGTTCCAAATTAGAGCGTATTGCTTTATCACATCATGAAGTAACAGAGGAGCAGGCAGCTGATGTATTAAAACTGATTGATAAATTAGAGGAAGATGATGACGTTCAGGCGGTTTACCATAATATGGCTGAATAGTAATTAATGATCAAGACCATATAGATTCTTAAAATCTATATGGTCTGAAATTTTATCTCTTATGTCCAAATAACCAAGGCAGCAAGTCTGGTTCAGCAAAAGCATTATCCCAGCTGTTGTGGTTGGCATTTGGGTATAGCGTAAATTTTACATCATCGCCAACGGTTTTCAACCTTTCGGCAATGGCCATTGAAAAGGCCGGATCTACAATATCATCTTTTCCGCCGTGAAAAATCCAAAGGGGCACGTTTTGGTATTTTTTAATGTTGTTGGTGTTATCGCCACCACAAATGGCAAAAGCTGCGGCAAATGTTCTTCGCTGTCTTCTCAGTAATTCATAAGTGCCCATTCCACCCATAGAGAGGCCACCAACATAGACTTGTTTTTTATCAAGAAACGGTTTTTTTAGAAAATCTTTTACCATCCCTTGTAAGGCCCGCATGGCCCGGGTTGGTTTGCCAGCTTCCACAAAACTAAACTTTCTTTTCCCTTTATCATTCGTTGTGATGTTTACATTGGCCCAGTAACTATCTGCAGGGCATTGTGGAAACACCACAATTGCAGGAAAATTCTTCCTGATATCATCTCTCAGAAATAGTCTGGCACCATGTGTTAATTGTTTTTCATTGTCGCTTCCGCTTTCGCCACGGCCATGCAATACAAATAAAACCGGGTATTTTTGTGTGGGATTAAAGTTCTCAGGGAAGAGGATTCTGTAATGAATGGAGTCGCCTCTTTTGATAAAACTTCCATACTCGTATTTCTTTAAATCCTGGGCATTTAAAAGAGGGAAACTGAAAATTAAACAAAGGGATAGGATAATCTTTTTCATCTGACAAAAATAAAAAACCCTGATCATTTTGCAATGGGTCAGGGTTTAGTGAACCATTTGATTTCTTTATTTTAATGTAAAAGCAGCTTCTTTTACGTCTCTGGAATTGGTACCGATAAATACTTTAAAATCTCCTGGTTCAGCAACGAATTTTAGTTCTGAATTGTAGAATTTCAAATCATTTTCTGAAATATTAAAACTGATGGTTTTGCTTTCACCGGCTTTTAAACTTACTTTCTGAAAACCTTTCAACTCCTTTACCGGGCGGGTAATGCTGCCCACCAAATCGCGGATGTATAATTGAACCACTTCTTTGCCGTCATACTTTCCGGTATTACTCAAGGTAACCGATGCAGTAATTGATTTTCCTTTGGTTAAAGTGTTAGCACTTAATTTCACATCACTATAATCAAATGTGGTGTAACTCAAACCGAATCCAAATGGGTATAACGGATCATTACTTACATCTAAATAATTGGAACGGAATTTTTCAAACCATTTTCCTTCAGCCAGAGGACGTCCGGTGTTTTTATGTGCATAATATAACGGCACCTGTCCAACGTTTTGAGGAAAAGTGGTACTCAGTTTTCCTGAAGGATTAACTTTGCCGAACAATACGTCTGCGATGGAATTTCCGGCTTCACTTCCCGGGAACCAAACATTTAAAATGGCAGGGATATTTTCTTCTTCCCACTTCAAGGCTAATGGACGGCCTGTAAATAATACGAGTACTATGGGTTTGCCTGTTTTTGCCAATGCTTTTAACAGGTTTTTTTGGGTTTCAGGAATCTGAATATCCGTAACACTACTGCTTTCCCCTGTAAATTCAGAACCTTCGCCAAGTGTAGCCACGATGACATCGGATTTTTCGGCCACTTTTAAAGCTTCTTTAATCATTTCTGCTTCTGTGCGTCCATCCCGTTTATATGTAGGATTGTGCACATTTACATAACGGTGTTCCATGGCAGAATCGGCCAGGAAATTAGAACCACGAGCAGTTAAAATCCTGGCATCGTTGCCTAAAGCATTTTTTAATCCTTGTAATACGGTAACAGACTTATCAAACAAGGCAGCAACACTCCAGGTTCCATACATGTTAGCGGTGTTATCTGCCAGTGGGCCAATTAAACCAATGGTACCTGATTTTTTTAAGGGCAGAATGTTGTTGTTGTTTTTAAGTAATACGAAACTTTCAGCTGAAATATCACGGGCTACCTGACGGTTTTCGGCATTGAAAACATCTTTTTCGGCTCTTTCTGTACTTAAGAATTTATAAGGATCAGTAAATAAACCCAGTTTATATTTCGCCTGAAGGATTAAACGGCAGGCCCTGTTAATTTCATTGATGCTAACTTTTTTCTCTGCCAGTGATTTTTTTAACGTACTTAAAAATCCTTCGCCAACCATATCCATATCAATGCCGGCATTCATGGCCAATGCAGATACCGTTTGTAAATCCCCCATTCCGTGCGCGATCATTTCAGGAATACCTGTATAATCGGTTACCACGAAGCCTTTAAAACCCCATTGGTTGCGTAGAACATCAGTCATTAACCATTTGCTTCCTGTAGCCGGGATACCATCAACTTCGTTAAATGAAGCCATGATACTGGCTGCACCGGCATCTACAGCTGCTTTATAAGGAGGGAAATATTCATTATACATCCTTACCTTGCTCATATCAGTCGTATTGTAATCTCTGCCTGCTTCAGCTGCTCCGTATAAAGCATAGTGTTTTACACAAGCTAAAATTTCATTGTTGGCTTGTAACCTGCCCTGATAGCCTTTTACCATGGCTGCTGCAATTTTTGAACCGAGGTAAGGATCTTCACCACTACCTTCAGAAATCCGGCCCCATCGTGGATCGCGTGAAATATCTACCATAGGGGAGAAGGTCCAGTTAATACCGCTTGCACTGGCTTCAATGGCTGCAATTCTGGCTGTTTTTTGTACCAGATCCATATCCCAGATACAGCTAACGCCTAATGGAATTGGGAAAACAGTGTTATAGCCATGAATGACGTCCATACCAAAAAGTAATGGAATTTTCATTCTGCTCTGTTCTACCGCAACCTTTTGTACCGCTTTGATTTTTTCTACACCTTTGATGTTGAACAAACCGCCTACCTGTCCGGCTTCGATTTTTTTACCAATGTCGCTGCTATTGGCTTGTCCGGTAGTGATGTCTCCGGAACTTGGTAAATTCAGCTGCCCAATCTTTTCATCAACTGTCATTTTCGACATGAGGTTGGTGATAAAGGTATTCATCTTTGCCTCTTCGGGAGATACTGTTTTTTTGTTTTGTGCTGATGCGTTCAGCGCAAAGGATGCTAATAAAATAATCAGGATTTTCGCTCTATTCATTATATGTGTGTTTTATTCTTTTAAAATTAATCTACTTTCTTTACCGTTGTTTTCTCTGAAACGCCATTTTCGTTGATGGCTTCAATTGAAAAGTAGTAGGCTTTCTGGCTATCCATTGCCTTAAACCAATATTCATTAAAATCATGTATCATGATGCAGTTATACAGTTTATCTGGCGCTGTTCCATAATACAGGTTGTAGGCAAAAGCATTGTCAACAGGTTCCCATTTAATGTAAGCACTACGTTTATCTTTTTCAGTTCTTAATACCACTGGATTTTCAACTGCTGATGGTTTTTTGCCGTTTCCATTTCCGAAAACACGTAAACCGCTTATGGCAAACTTTCCGGTGGGCATATGGATATTGACCATTTTGATAAACCTGGTTTTAACCGCTTTCTGAAGTTCGATGTAATCATGAGGCACATCCGTTTTGTTTTTGCTTTTATCAACCAGCATGGTCCACTTCTTTCCGTCAGTTGAAGAAAGAATCTGGTATTGGTGATAAATTCCAATTTGTTTACCTATAAACGTGGCATCCTGATCAGCATAATTAATCTGAATGGCATTAACAGCGGCCAGGCTGCCTAAATCAGTTTGAATCCATTCACCTTTATTCGCTGTTCTGGCGCTCCAATAGGTTTTAATATTTTCATCAACTGCATTGTTGGCGTAGAAGCTACCCAGTGTGGAAGAAACCATTACGGGCTTTTTATAATTGATCAGCATCCAGCCTGGTCCGGCAGGGCCATTTTCTTTTCTTTCAGCTGGAAGATATAGCGGATAATCTCCAAATGCGGTATTCGTCCACATCACGTCATCCTTGTCAAACCCTGTTGGCCAGATGCCCATCCGGCGTTCCCAGGTATTTTTAACGCAGATGATGCTGGTGGAAATGTGCCAATAATTTTTAGCATTATCCTGAAAGGTGGCACCATGGCCTGCACCCCGTGAAAACCCACCACCTTTATAACTTAAGGGGTCAGATTGTGGTGTAAACTGCGTATCGTAAAATAAAGGTTTGCTTCCTACCACCACACCATCAGAATACCCGCTGAATTCTGTTCCCGGCGCACCATATTGGAAGTAATATTTGCCATTGTGCTTGGTCATCCAGGCACCTTCGGCAAAAGGATCTAAAAAAGTATTATCCATATATTCTCCAAAGCGTTGCCAGCCATAGCGCCAGCTTTCGAGTAAATACATGGGCGTTCGTGTTCCTTTAGGTTTAAAGGTTTTGCGGTCTAACTCTACACCATACATCGGGTAATTATTACTGCTGCCGTTGTACATGTAAAATTTGCCATCATCATCTGTAAAAAAGGAAGGATCCCATCCGCCAATTTCCAGCGAATCAACCAGCGGAAACCATTTATTGCCTTTGGGGTCAGTGCTTCCCCATAAAGTGAAGTTTTTGGTATAGGTACTGCCGAAGACGACCATGGTATCACCTACAATGCCTACGCCAGGAGCACAAAGCTCATCTTTGGTTTTATTCCACGGGCGAAGAAATTTGCGTTCTACAAATTTCCAGTTCAGCATATCGGGACTGTGCCAGTAACCCCATTGGTTGGTACTGAAGAGGTAAAAGTCGCCTTTGTAATTTACAATTACAGGGTCGGCTGTAGCACGGTGTTTTCCCCATTTGGTAAAATCTTCAATAGGAGTGTAACCATAATCAACATTGATGGGGTTACAATAGGTTTTTTGCTGAGCATAAATGCGATAGCTATTGCAAAACAGCGCTGTAATTACAAATATTTTGAATAAATGTTTAGCCATTATTCCTTCGTAATTAATTAAAAATGGTGATTCTAGCGCAGCTGGAACAGCCTATCGCCATGCCACTTACACTAAGCCCGGTAACATGCGTACGATGTTCCAAGTAAACCCACATATCATGGGCACCTCCCGCAGAAGTTAATTTTACGGTATAGATGTCACTATTTTCAGGTATTTGTCCGATAATTGTTGCATTTGGCGTATTCGGAGCAATAAAAAAAGAATAAGTGCCACCACTGGTGTTGTTCTCTAACTGTACATAAATGCCGTCGCTGGTTGAATTGGTTGCGGTTACATTTACGGTAGCAAATTTTGCCTTTATTGTCTTATGTTTAACCTTTGGTAGGGTTGTAAAACTTGAATTAAGGATTACGAATCCCATCATTGCTGTCAATATTAAAATTACTTTTTTCATGGTTTTTGAATTTAAGTTTAAATATATGATGGCTAAACATTTATATGGAATGCTAAGGTTTAAACTGGAAATCGAGTTTTGTTAACCCTTTTTGTACGTCGGAGTTACTCATAAATAATTTCCATAATAAACCTGATCTGTAATTTTCGATCATCACCACCATTGGCCCCTGATCGATGCCTAAATATCTTTTTGGATACCAGTTCTCACTTTCAGAAAAAGCATCATAGAAGCCATATTTACCCCAAACCTTATCGCCTAAGTCTTCATAAAGATGGCGGATAACCTTCATTGATTCTTTTGATGTATATGGGATGGATGAAATGGCTGCGGTAGGGGAGATTACCCCAAAATCTTCCTGTGGATTATGCGCAGCATAGCCTTTAACCGAGTAGCTTGCGGTTAATCCCCAGCTGTTTTCGCCATATCCTTTAAACTTCTCAGGATTAGCCACACAGTAATCATGAATGACAAGGGTATGGTTCACATTATTTTGCCAGTAATCGGCATAGCGGTCTTTTAAACCTTTAGGATTTAATCCGAGATAGGAATAATGTGCCCAGAATAATGGACCAACAGATTTTTTTTGTCCCTGATATTTCAATGTGAATGGATGACCATATACCTTAAAATCAGCTTTGATTGCGCCATTGTCGGCCCAGCCCTGATGATAAACTTCGGCAGGAACGGTATGGGTAGGTGATGCAGCTGCTAAAACATACATAATTAAACATTCATTATAGCCCTTAACAGGAAAGTTCATTTCCCACTGGTATTCCGGCGACCAATGCCAGTATAGTACATTCTGGTTGCCGTTGCGGTACCAGTTGAAATCAATACCCTTCCAAAGTTCATCTGCTTTTTTTGCCAGGGCTTTATCTTCAGCAGATCCGTTTTTGTAATAAGCATCGATACAAATCAGTGCCTGAGCGACAAATGAAGTTTCGACTAAATCGCCTCCATTATCTTTTTGTCCGAATGGACGCACTTTACCGGTTTCCCCGTAAAGCCAATGCGGCCAGGCGCCGTGGAAACGATCAGCCTTAGCCAGAAAATCAAGTATTTTATTCAGGCGTGTTAAGCCATCATGTTTCGTTACATAACCCCTGTCTATTCCACTTAAAATGGCCATTAATCCGAAACCTGTTGCTCCTGTCGCTACCGTACTTTTGTCATTTTCAGGATAAATATTATCAACATGATAACGTTCTCTTCCCGCACCGGATGTAGGTTCGGCACCATCCCAAAAATATTGGAAGGTTTGTTTCTGAACAAGGTCTAAAAGTTCTTCATCAGAAAGATTTTTTTTAATGGTTTGCTGAGCACTATCATTGGTGTTTTCTTTTTGTGCACATGATGAAAGTGAAACCAGAAGGAGCGAGAAAATTAGGATGTTACGGATAAGGTAAGTTTTTAACATAGCGGTTTAAAAAAAAAGGTTGCCAGATCATCTGGCAACCTTTATCAAAATTTTTATTAGTAACCAGGATTCTGCGTGAGCAAGCCTCCGCTTAATTCAATTTCTGTTTGTGGGATTGGCCATACTTCATTTTTATTAGCCTTCCAACCTTTAACACCAAATACTTCAGCACCTCTACCTTGACGGATCACATCAAAATAACGGTCATTCTCTAAAGCCAACTCCACTTTTCTTTCCCTGTAGATGGCTGAACGAAGTAAAGCTTTATCTGTTGTGATAACATCAGGAAGAATTCCAGTTAAGGAGCCTCTTGCACGAGCACGTACTTTATTTAGCGATGTTAAGGCTAAAGAAGAATTTCCTAGTTCATTTGCTGCTTCAGCATTCATAAGCAAGACATCAGCGAATCTTAGCGCTCTGAAATTTTGCTGAGATCCCTGATTTCCGGCAATGTACATGCTGAATGGAACATATGATTTTTGATTATACCCAATATTTACTAAATTGGTTTTGATGATATCTCCCTGTGGAGTAGTTTCACCAGGAAAAATTATAGTCGCATCTCTTCTTGGATCACCCGTTTCAAAGCCGTCAATTAATACCTGAGATGGTGTGTTAAAGCCCCAACCTCCTGCCGGTTCTCCGGCTACACCCTGAACCTGGCTATATTGCGAGTTCGAGGCATCTAGGTTTGTAGGATAGTATTCACATTGAACTTCAAACAAAGATTCAACATTGTTTTCATTTTGGGTGCGAAACCCTTTTTCAAAATCTGGAAACAGAGCATAACCCAAAGATATGACCTGATTGGTTAATGATAATACATCACTCCATTTTTGTTGATACATGGCTACTTTAGCATGCATACCAATAGCTGCTCCTTTTGTAGCTCTGCCTAAGTCTGCAGCACCATAAGAGGCCGGTAATACTGCAGCTGCTTCGTTTAAATCCTTTTCAATCTGCGCATATACGGCTGCCTTATCTGCTCTTGGAATATTATATTCTGAAGCATCTGCGGGAACCTTAAGCCTAAGGGGAACACCACCATAAGCTCTGACTAACCTGAAATAAGAATAAGCCCTCACAAATTTGGCTTCAGCCAGATAACGCGATTTTAAACTTTCATCCATAGAAATGGAAGGAATGTTATCCAATACCTGGTTGCAGAGATTGATATTTCTATACTGACCTGTCCAGAAACTTTGTAAAGAACCTTCAGTAGAAGTAACAGTGAAGGTATCATATAAATTAAAGAAGGTAGCATCAACTGGTGTACTGCCCTTATCTGCCTCGTCAGAGCCTGTACTTTCTATGGCTATAGCGGGAAAAGCCAGGTTTTCCCATGTACGTAAGTTTCCATAAATCGCGTTAACCGCTTTAGTTGCATCATCTTGGGTTTTCCAGAACTGCTGCGCAGCCTGTTGCCCTTGTGGATCTACATCAAGAAAGCTTTTTTTACAGGAAGATGCGAGCATTAAAGTGGATAACACACCAACTGCACACCATCTTTGTAATTTTATGTTCATATATGTTTTCATTTCAAATCAATTAAAAAGTTAAGTTTACACCAATATTGTAGGTAGCAAACATTGGATATACGTTTAGATCTATACCTGCCTTGGTGGGTACACCTCCAACCTCAGGCGTAAAACCCCTGTATCCAAATAAGTTAACTGCGTTTTGTGCATTGGCAAATACGCGTAATTTTTGTATTTTCCATTTAGAAGTTAACTGTTGTGGCAAATTATAACCCAATTGAATATTTCTTAATCTGATATAAGCACCACTTTCTACATAAAATGAATTGGTTTGGTTATTGTTCCCGCCAGCCAAATTTGTTGAAGGATAGGTATTACTAGTTCCAGCACCTGTCCACCTGTTGTCATAGAACTCTTTAGTGTAATTCTCATTACCTAATCTGTTGCCTAAGTTTGCGTTAAATACATCTACGTCTGCAACGCCTTGAATATCAACTGTTAAATCGAAATTTTTGTATGCAAAGTTTGTGTTAACACCATAAGTGTACTTAGGGTTTGGATTTCCAAGAAAGGTTTTGTCTTTTTGGTCAATAATTCCATCTCCATTTAAGTCTGCATATTTAAAATCTCCAGGTTTGGCTCCGGATAACCCAGATGTAGCAGCTTCCTGTGCAGTTTGAATAATGCCAGTTACCTGATAACCAAAAAAAGATCCAATTGGCTGCCCAACTACTGTTCTGGTTGGAACCACTGCATTATTTAATCCATCTCCACCAGCATCAATTGGATTGGATCCAGAAGTAACATTCAGCACTTTATTGTTATTAATGCCTATATTTCCACTGATGGAATAAGTTAAACCGCCGTCAGTTTTATCAGACCAGGTAGCTACTAGCTCAAACCCTCTGTTTCTGAAGTCAGCCTGGTTACCTAATAATAAACTGTTAGAAGTACCTAATGAACCTAGGATAGGAATGTTAAAGATTGCCTGCTCTGTTTTTTTGTTATAGTAATCGGCCTCAATGGATAGTTTATTATTGAAAAACCCCATTTCTAAACCAATATCAGTTCCTGCACTGCGCTCCCAGAAAAGTGCTGGAGGAACTATGGTTGTTACACTGGCACCGGTATTTGCTACACCATTATAAAACGCAATTAAAGCAGCACTTTGATTTACTGTAAGTGTTGTAGGATTGATTGGTACACCTGCATTACCCACTTTACCCCAGCTACCTCTTAATTTTAAATTGCTGAAGATTTTCTGGTCTTTCATGAAATCTTCATTGCTGATCACCCAACCTGCACCAACTGAAGGGAAATATCCCCATAAATCACTGCCGCCAAAAAATTGCGAGGCAGCATCAGCTCTCAATGAAGCATTCAATAAGTACTTATTTTTGAAACCATAATTTATCCGTCCAAAATAAGATGTAGCTGTGTTTAATGATCCTTCATCTTCAATTTTTCTGCCATCAGCATTGCCTAAACGCAAGTAAAGGTCTCCTTCAGATTGATAAGGAACGTTTTGTGCAGTTCCGGTTACGGTATAAGATTTATAGCGTTGTGCGGTTTGGCCTGCCAGGACGGTCAAGCTATGATCATTCCACTTATTTTCATAAGTTAATGTATTTTCCAGAATCCAGTTTCTTGTTTCAACCCTGCCGATAGTGAGGTTACTGATATTGGTGTTTTGTGCACTGGTAGCAAAATACTTAGGTACATATATGGTATTTTCTTCCTGTCCGAAATCTCCACCTGCACTTGTTTTAAATGTAAAATGTTTTGCAAACTTTAATTCTGCATAAACATTCCCAGTTATTCTGTATTTTGAAGTTCTGCTATTGTTGAAATCAAGCGTTGCTTGTGGGTTTACATTACTTCCGTTACCTAAATTTACGGTAGAGTTTCCATTTGAAACTTTAGTAGGATCTCCATAGGAACCATCTGCATTAAAAATAGGTAAAACAGGAGCAGCTGTATATAGAGCGCGGTATATTGATTCAGGAACATTCTTAGATATACTAGAGCTACCAGTAACATTATAACCTATTTTAAGATTTTTATGTACCTGAAAATCGTTTGATAAACGTGCAGTATATCTCTTATAATTATTGGTTTTTATGATACCATCCTGATCTACATAACCCAATGAAAAATTATAACTTGATTTTTCTGTTGCGCCATTGATGGAAAGTTGATGATTACTAATAATAGCATTTCTTAATGCTTGATCATACCAGTCGGTACCTTCTCCAAGATTAGTATTTGTAAATAAAGGGGTGGCACCATTAATTGCATAGGCTTCATTTACTGCGGTTGCGTATTCACTTGCATTAGTCATTTTAACTGCATTTGTAACACTTTGCAAACCTACAGTACCATTGTAATTAATTGTAGCGTTACCGCTTTTACCCTTAACAGTAGTTACCAATACTACACCATTTGCAGCACGAATACCATAAATTGATTGTGAAGATGCATCTTTTAAAATATTGATACTTGCAATATCAGCAGGATTCAAAAATGTAATATCATCATACCAAACACCATCCACAACATATAATGGTCCGGTGTTACCATAAATAGTTCCCGTTCCACGAATGGTAATTTGAGGCGACGATCCAGGTGTAGCGTTATTGCTGATAGAAACCCCTGCAACTTTACCTTGTAAGCCACTAATTGGATTAGTAGATGGTTGTTTTGAAATATCCTCACCCTTAACACTGGCTACCGATCCGGTTACATCAATTTTTCTTTGTGTACCATAACCTACCACTACAACCTGCTCTAATTGTTGTGTTGATGAAGCTAAAGCCACATTAATGGCGGTGCGGTTAGCCACTGCCTGCTCTTGTGCCGTGTAACCTACAAAATTGAATACTAAAGTGGCATCAGCAGGTGCGCTGATTGAGTAATTCCCGTCTGCATCCGTCTGCGTTCCCCCTTGTGCACCCTTAATTGTAATGGTTACGCCCGGTAAAGATGTCTTATCACCTCCATCAGTTACTTTACCTTTAATGGTAATGTTTTGCGCAAATGCTACGTTAATGGTTAGCAAGCAAAATGCAGCGAGAACAGAAATTCTTGTAAAGATTCTTTTCATGCTATTATTAAAATTTAGTTAATTGTTAATATAAAAGTGAGGTTGTTTTTCTGCTTGTGCAAGTAAATATACCTCAACATTTATACATCATGAAGTTGATTTGAATACTTCAGTTAAACGTACCAAATAGCGTAAAGGGCCAAATAGGCACTTTTTTAATACGGCACCTTAATAATTTTTTTTAAATAGTGTAAAATATACACGAAGTAAATTGTGGGGTAAATTTTTCGGCTATGAGAGGTAATGATGTAGTGGTTTGCTGCCCTAACTAATGAATTTATGAGTACAATTTTATTTAAAATGATCTGCCTAAAACTTCCTGTCATTTTAAAACTACAATTCCATCAAGAATTCTGTAAGGTTTTTATCGTGCGGAACCTCTAGTTTTTTACGCAATCTATACCTTCTGATTTCCACGCCCCTCAGGCTAATGTTAAGCAGTGATGACATTTCTTTACTGCTCATATTCATCCTTAGGTAAGCACATAGTTTAAGGTCGTTAGGGACCAAATCAGGATGCTGTGCTTTTAATTTTTTGAAGAAACTTTCATGTGCTTCATTGAAACTGTTTTCAAATAAATGCCAGTCGCGTTCATCATTCATCCCATCGTTAATTACCTTCTGTATTTTACGGGTTTGATCATCAGACAGCTTCTTGCCGTTCTCATCTTTCAATTTGGTAATTTCGCCACCTAATTTTTGCAGCAACTCATTTTTATAAACCAGTGTCATGGCCGAATTGGCTAACTCGCGGGTTTTAGAAGCCAGCTCAGCCTGTAATTTTTCTGTCTGAAGCTTTGTAATCTGCTTCTCATTGGCTTCTGTTTCTCTTCTCAGGATTTCATCCTGTTCTGACTTTAGTTGCTCACTTATTTTTTGACTGTCTCTTTTAAGCTTTGTTTCATAGATTTTCTTACCTAAGATCAAAACCACAGCGAAAAGAATAGAATAGGCAAGTAATGACCAGTTGTTCAAATACCAGGGACGAAGAATGGTAAATTTAAAGACCGTTACATCTGTTACTGATGAGTCATTAAGTTTAGCCCTGAGCTTAAATTTATAGCTTCCACTGGATAGATTAGTAAAATCCTTTTCGGCAGCATCACTCCAGTCTGACCAGTCTTTTGAATAACCTTCTAAGAAATACTGGTATTTTACTTTAGCCTGCCTATAATAAGGAAGTGCAAAAGAAATGCGGATATTATTTCTGCTGTACGGGAGCTCGGTATCATTTCCGGTTTCATTAAGCGTATAGTATTTATCGGTAATGTCATCTATTCTCCGAATGAGAACAGCGGGGAGTTTACTCGCAATAGATTGATTTTGCTGTGAATTATAAATTACAAAGCCATCATCTACACTAATCAGATAGATGGAATTACTAATTTTACTAATGTTTTCATAGTATTGAACCATTCGTCCGTCGAGCAAACTAAACTGGTTGGAATCTATTTCTATTTTCCCCGGGGCAGAAAAATTAACCAAAGATGTTTTGCCGTGGTTGATAAACCAGTATTTCTTTTCTCCGGCCTGAATAATATTATTTGAAGCGGCAAAAGACTCCAGTTTTTTATTTAATACTTCGTAGCTGGTAAATTTATTGCTCAATTCATCATAGGTATAAAAACCTTTATCAGAAGAGAAGACAATTCTGTTTTCCAGATTAAAAATGTTGATATTATAATTACCAGGTAAACCATTGCGTTCATCAAAATACTTGGTGCTAATGACTTTTGTATAATCTGAATTTAAAGTAAGTTTATAAAGCCCTTTGTAAGCATGACCGACCCATATATCGCCTTTATTATCTTGCTCAATAAACCGGGATGGTGCATCGAAACCCGAAATTTGTGTGATAAATTTTAAACCTGCCCCGGGTATTTTCTGATATAGTGAGAGACCAACATAAGTGCCCTGGATCAGGTAATTGGGATTGGAATTTAGCTTTTTTATCGTCCAGCCGCCACTTGTACGCGAGATCCATTCAATCCGGTCACCAAAAACTTTAAATGTACCGCTGTTATGGCCGCAAATTAATTCGCTGTCAATGATGCTCAGTTCCCAAACTTGTCCTTGTGAACCCGGAATAAGTTTAAAATTAAGATTTGATGCCGTATTTGGAGACCATTCACTATAAAATAGCCCCTGGTTAGTGCCAAGATAGATTTTTTTGTCGAAAATAATACTGGAGTAAACTGTTCCGAACTGCCCGGTTTTATCAAAATAAAAGTACAGGGGCGAATTTAATTCAATCCTGTCGATGCCATTATCCAAACCTGCCCAAAGATTCTGTTCGTTATCAGCATACAAACTTAATATGGTATTGTTCTGAAGTCCGCTTGATTTATTGATTTTCTGTACAATGTTGCCGTCTTCATCAATGATAATCAAGCCATTCAGAATGGTTCCATAGGCATAATATTTTCCCAGTAACCGAACACCGTTATTAAGCTGATAAGTTTTCAGGAATGCATTTGCCGGTGTATTTAGGGGGGTAAAATTTTTTCCGTCATAGACAAAAAGGCCGTTTTTGCTGGTGCCGATTAAAAGTCCTCCATTCTTATAGGGTAGGATAGATAATACCCCTTGTTTGCCCAACTGATCGCTCTCTGCAAGGTAAACCAGTTTATTGCCAACCAGTTCGTGTAATCCGTTTTCAAGTATCTCTACAAAAAATCGTTTATTTACTTGGTGCAGAAAAAGTAATGATTTTGAGGAAGCTACAATGCTAATTTTATTATTATGGTAAATGAGAATTTTGGAAAACGACTGAAAAATAACACGGTCGCCATCCACATAAATTTTCCAGATTTCATCTGTGATTTTTGCCCCTTTTGGAAGCAGTGAAATGAGCGAATGATAAGTTAATTTATTTTCCTTAATGGCCCAATAACCAAATTCGCCGAAGCATCCGGTATAAATTTTTCCTTTTTGATCTGTCGCAACCGATCTTACGATCTGACCGTTTGGCATTTTATATTTTTGCCAATACTTTCCATCAAAAGTGAGTAAACCTTCGGCATTGCCGTAGTACATAATGCCATGATGGTCTTTGGCTATGCTCCAATTCTGATTGCCTGCACCGTAAACAGACTTGGAGTAATTTTCAATATACGGAACACCAATGCTCTTAATGTCGGAAGCAAAAGTATAATGGGATAGAAGAAGAAATAATAAAAACAGGCGTACTATACTAAACATATAATGGGATCTGATTAAGCCATTGCATTGCAAAGTAAATGAAAAACATTGGATGCTTGTTAGTTGATGGTTTTATTATTAAACTAATTGCTCAATAGTCCATAGACATCATTTTTGCAAAGTTGTTCATATTCATCATAAAGCCTCTTAAATGCAGCTTTAATGATATCACTCCGGGATGAAGCCATAAATAAACAACTTCTAATCCGGATCTAGAAAATTCAGCTTTTTATTGCCCATACAGCGTCATGCA
The DNA here is from genome assembly GCF_026240075.1 of Pedobacter sp. MR22-3. Lineage (NCBI taxonomy): Bacteria > Pseudomonadati > Bacteroidota > Sphingobacteriia > Sphingobacteriales > Sphingobacteriaceae > Pedobacter > Pedobacter sp. MR22-3. The sequence continues at coordinate 653,935 of NZ_JAPIVF010000002.1, forward strand.
ATATTTAGGTTTACTGAATCTGCGGCTTTCTTAATTACCAGAATGGACGCTTTTTAGGTTTATCGGCTGGTGCCTATCCGCATTAAACAATCAATTATGGATTTCCAACTAAGCTATTGACCACTAACTGTTGGCCATCAACTCCATCATATCATTTCTACTTTCTTTGCTACTGGCTGAGGAACCTTCACATAATAACCTGTTCCGTCGTATGGGCGTTTCCGTGGATTAGTGGTGCAAGCCGTAGAGCAACAACCTTGCAGTTTTTCTCCACATTCATCACACTGGGTAATGTGTTCATTACACTCCGGATTGGCGCAATTGATCATTTTTGGGGTGGTTTTGCCACAATTATAGCAAACTGATACAACGGTAGGATTAACCTGATTAACATCTACGGCTATTCGATTATCAAATACGTAACATTTACCTTCAAAGTCTTTACCGCCTGCTTCCTTTCCATATTTGATAATTCCACCATGTAACTGGTAAACATCATTAAAGCCATGGTGTAAAAGAAGGGCCGAAGCCTTTTCGCACTTGATGCCTCCGGTGCAGTAAGTTAAAATTTTCTTGTCTTTGTATTGAGCCAACTGATTTATCTGCTCCGGGAAATCGCGGAAATTTTCAATATCTAGCGTAATTGCATTTTTAAATTTCCCCAGGTTATGCTCATAATTGGAGCGAACATCTAAAATAACAACGTCTTCATCATCCTTCATGGCCATGAAATCTGCTGGTTCCAGGTGTTTGCCTGTCTTTTCATTTGGATTGATAATCGAAGTGTCTCTTAAGCCCGAATGCACAATTTCTGACTTATAGCGACAGTGCATCTTTAAAAATGATGGTTCTTCCACCTCATCAATTTTAAATTCTGTCTTCGCGAAACGTTCATCAGCATTGATCGCTTTCATGTAGGCATCGCACGATTGTTGCGTACCTGAAACCGTTCCGTTTAAACCTTCATCAGCCACAATAATACGGCCTACTAAATTTAAAGATTTACAAAATTTAAGGTGATCTGCAGCAAATTGTTCTGCATCTGCTATGTAACTATAGCAATAATAAAGAAGTGTCTGATATTTTTTCATAATGCTGTTGATACCGTTGCAAACGGCGTTTAAAGCGAGGCAAAGATAATAAAAAAGATGGATGGAAGAAAGCGTTTAGGTAAAGGAGGTGCTTTCTTATGTCTCCCGGTTATAAGTAAAAGATGTAAGAAATAAGCCTAACTCATCTAACCCCTAACCAATCCAACCTTTAATCTTAACCTAAATTAAAATCCATAGCTGATTCTAAATCCCTGCGTCAGCTTTTGTGCGCCATCATAGGCGAAGCCATAACTTGCTCTTAATACCAATCGCTGAATACCAAAGTAAAATTCTTTATAATTTCTTTTTTCTGGTGAAGATAAATACCCGCCGCCTATAAATTCTTCTAACCTTGCTTTGCGTAAGATTGGAACCTTATTGAAGAAAAAGCCTGCAAAATTATGTTCCAGGTGTGCTTCAAAATATTGCTGATTGGTACTGAACTGATAAAAATCAAGAAATTGAAATTTACGAAGGTTAGGAGGGAAGATGGTAGAAATGTTACCCTGGAAATGTTTATAATCCAGGTAATACATTTTGCTGTTATTTAAAAACTTTCCAACGCCCGCTAAAAGTGAAGTATATCCCCATAAGCCTAACCCAATCCTATCCTGAGAAACCTCTGCTTTTACAAAGTCGTAATCGACATCGCTGCCCAATACCCCGTTCATCCCTTTTTTATACAAGAAGGTTATTTTCGGATATTTTGATTCAGTGTAAAACTTACCATCCGGTCTGGTGATGTATTTTTGCCCGATGGTATAAGTTAAACTTGCTGTCGCACTAACGGAAGTGTAAGTTGGAAATAGTGGTGTCTCCACATTCGGACTAAACGGATTATTGGAGGTAAATTCCCGCTCTTTATTATCGAAGAATTTAAAATCAGTGCTGTTGGTGAGATAATGATTCCTGTTATAATCAAAGGCCAGGCTGGCTTGTAAACCTGTAGCCAGTTCTCTGGTGGTATTGATGTTGAAAAAACTTTTTTCGTAGTATTTCGCAAAATTCTTTTCGTACAATAGCGAGTTAATGGTATTACCTATGGCCGTCATCGAACCCAAATTGTTCATGTCGAAAATTCCATTACCAAAAGATGCACTCACACTGGCTCGTTTTAATGGATTGTAAAGGTAATTTCCGCTTAAACTCGCCGTTAATTTCTGATTAGCAAAACCATACCTTGCCTCCGGTCTGATACTGTATGAAACGTTGTCATCAAGAACTTTTTTGTACGTAACACCATACTTGATCACAAGTCCTTCTACGGTATTATAAAAAATAGATTTTCTGATGGGATCAAATGAATAATATTTTTTATCATAGCGGTCATTGATGCTGTGGCCCTCCATAAAAAGCTTACCTAATCCGAATTTATTATTTTCTTTCTCCAGAGAGTCTAAATATTTTTTAGATTCTTTAAGCTTTGCAATGCTGTCTTTTTTAACATAATTTAATTTCTCATCAGGTGTTAAAGGAATCGGACGGTTACTGCTCCAATAAATAGAATCTTTTTTATTCACCATTTGGGTAACTTTCAGAATTTCACCATTAAAAAAGCTTTTTGGAAATTTAGGCTCAAGGTTGTAATTGCTATATACGCCAACATAGTACCCTGCAAATTTGAAACCCAAAATATTCCCATTAAACTGAAAGTTCACACTGGTAGGCATGTACACCTCTTTTACCTTCGTAAACTGCTGGTTGATGTTTAAAGTATCAATAAAATTGATCCCTGCATTTTTAGTCAGGTAAAGATCGGTGTTGTAAATTCTCCAGCTTTCATCAATAATATAGATAATACCTCTGAATACAGGATCATTTTCGCGACGTGGGATCACCTCTATCTTATGAACGAGTACACCATTTTCTTTCGAATCACCCAAAGATTTGTATTTGTAGTAGAACAGCGCATTGTCAGCAATTGGAGATATGAATCCTCTGGCACTCAATTTATTCTCTAACAGGTAATTATCATAAAAATTAATAATTAAATCTGAAGCCTTATTAAAGCTGAACGCACTGTTTGTACCTGCTACTTTAGAAGAAATCATCTCCTCACGGATATCATCTGGCCTTTGAAAATTGAATCTGCTTTGCGATTCTGAGAGATAAATAATGCCTTTTCTATTCGTATCCAGATCCATTACTTTTCTGATATCTCTGCCCATGAATTTTTTAGGGGCACCTTTTAGCCGTTGCACTCCCTTAATATAAACATCGCAGGAGAATGCTTTCACTTCCTCCAGGTGTTCCTTTCTCTTTTTAATGGCTTGTCTGATGATTTCATAGGCAGGGTCTTCTGCATTTGCCTTGATGTTAACGTTATCAAGCGTATAACTTTCAGAAGAGAGTTTAACATCCAAAACGATATTTGTATTAGCGTTTACGATATGATCTTGTTGTGTATAGCCTACAGCCCTGAAACTAAGTGTAAACTGGCCACTATTCAGCTTAATGGTATACTTTCCATCCACATTGGCTGATGTGCCCGTAGTGGTATTTTTTATATAAACAGATGCAAAAGGTACTGGTTGCCCGCCCGTATCCCGAATAGTTCCTGAAATAATATGTTGCTGTGCAATTACAAAATTGGCCAAACTACAAAATAAAAGGAGCGCGCAAAATTTTATCATGGTAATGATTAGTAAGCTATAAATATCGAATAAGTTTTAAGACTATACAGAATTTCAATGTTAAAGTTTGTTAAGTAGGAAAAAAAATAGCTTACCTGGTTTCTTTTTTCGTTTTTGCAAGATAATATATTGCATCGGCAAGCTGAGATCAGATTTCATTGGAAGTAAAATGGTATTTCAAGTTGGAATTTCAAACGGAGCGCGGTTTTTTTTATAACTTTGATGCCGTAATAACCATAAAAAGCCATGTACAAAACCTTACAACCTGTTCTTCAGAAGGAACTTGAAGAAATTGAAAACGCTGGATTGTTTAAACGCGAACGTATAATTATTACACCTCAGGGTGCAGATATTAAAGTGAGTGGCGGCGCAGAGGTGATCAACTTTTGTGCGAATAATTATTTAGGCCTTTCCTCTCATCCGAAAGTAATTGAAGCTGCTAAAAAAGCAATTGATGACCATGGTTATGGCATGTCATCAGTACGTTTTATTTGTGGTACCCAGGATGTACATAAAGAACTTGAAGCCAAAATATCTGAATTTTTAGGCACTGAAGATACTATTTTGTATGCAGCAGCATTTGACGCGAATGGAGGTGTTTTTGAACCCTTATTTAATGCTGAAGATGCCATTATTTCAGATGAACTAAATCATGCGTCCATTATTGATGGTGTTCGTTTATGTAAAGCACAGCGCTTCCGTTATAAAAATGCAGATATGGAAGATTTGGAAAAACAACTGATTGCAGCTAAAGATTGTCGCCACAGGATTATTGTTACCGATGGTGCTTTTTCAATGGATGGATCTGTTGCACCATTAGACCAAATTGCAGATTTAGCTGATAAATACGAAGCATTGATCATGATTGATGAGTCGCATTGCTCTGGTTTTATAGGTAAAACCGGACGTGGCACACATGAGCATTTTAATGTAATGGATCGCATTGATATCATTACCGGAACCTTAGGTAAGGCTTTGGGAGGAGCATCAGGCGGATTTACTTCAGGCAAAAAAGAAATCATTGATATGTTGCGTCAAAGGTCTCGCCCATATCTGTTCTCCAATACGCTTGCGCCTGCTATTGCCGGTGCTTCTATCGCCGTTTTGAATATGTTAAGTGAAACCACTTCATTGAGAGATAAACTGGAAAGCAATACCAAATATTTCCGTGAAAAAATGACCGGGGCAGGTTTTGATATCAAGCCTGGTTTTCACCCCATTGTGCCGGTGATGTTATATGATGCGAAGATAGCCCAAACATTTGCTGCAAAAATGCTGGAAGAAGGAATTTATGTGATCGGATTTTTCTATCCGGTTGTTCCGCAGGGTAAAGCACGGATTCGCGTCCAGCTTTCTGCTGCACATGAACAACATCACCTTGATCAGGCGATTGCCGCTTTTACCAAGGTGGGTAAAGACTTAGGTGTCATTTAAATTTAACCTACTGGTTGGTGTCTCACCAACCAGTGTAAATATTTAGAAAGCCACATCATGTGGCTTTTGCTGTTTTGGGTTCATTTTCTTTTATGCTGATATTGTAAACAGATTTTTGAACCCGGTATGTTTAAATTTTTACGATATTTTGCTGTATATTTGAACCCATGTTGCAGGATAAGATCACACAATACACCACGGATATTCAAGCTTTCGTAACACAAAAAGCAGATGAACTGGAGCAATTCCGAATTAAATACTTAGGCAGTAAAGGCATTATAAAAGAAATTTTCGAAGAATTTAAATCTGTTTCCATTGAAGAAAAAAAATCACTGGGGAAGGTTTTAAATGAGTTTAAGCAAATTGCCGAATCAAAATACAATTCCCTGAAGGAAATTACGGAATCCAGTACGGCTCAGGATTCTGTGAATGACCAGGATTTAACACTACCTGGAGAAGGTTTTGAAATTGGTTCACGGCATCCTTTGGCGCTGGTTAGGCGTGAAATTGTAGAGATTTTTGCCAAGCTTGGTTTTAATGTTGCCGAAGGACCAGAAATTGAAGACGACTGGCATAACTTCTCGGCGCTAAACTTTCCTGAAGAACATCCGGCAAGAGATATGCAGGATACATTTTTCATAAAAAAAGGCGGAGAAAAAGGCGACATTGCTTTGCGTACACATACTTCATCGGTACAAGTGCGTATGATGGAGCAGGGACAGCCACCTTTCAGGGCAATTATGCCGGGCAGGGTTTACCGCAATGAAGCCATTTCGGCCAGGGCACACTGCTTTTTTCATCAGATAGAAGGTTTGTATGTGGATGAAAATGTTTCATTTGCGGATCTAAAACAGACCTTATTCTACTTTGTACAGGAATTATATGGCGAGGGAACAAAAGTTCGCTTCCGTCCTTCTTACTTTCCTTTCACTGAGCCATCTGCCGAGATGGATATTTCTTGTACCATTTGTAAAGGCGCAGGCTGCCAGTTATGTAAATACAGTGGTTGGGTAGAAATTCTAGGTTGTGGAATGGTTGATCCGAATGTGTTGGAAAACTGTGGGATCGACGCTAAAAAATACAGCGGATTTGCTTTTGGTATGGGTATTGAGCGCATTGCGAATTTAAAATATGTGATCAAAGATTTACGCTTATTTTCAGAAAACGACGCCCGCTTCTTAAAACAGTTTAAATCAGCCTTAATTTAGCAATGCGGCATTTTTATAGCATATTGTTTTTTACGATACTATTGTGTGGCTGCGGGAAAGAGGAAAACTATATTCCAGAAGTGGTGGTTAATTATAATGTTACACTCACACAATTTAGTTTGCAGGCAAAAAACGGTGTATTATTGGTGCCTAATCAGGGAGTAGCTGGTTTAATTATTGTTAAAACACCATTGGGTAGCTTTGTGGCTTTTGATCGTTGCAGCACCGTTAATCCGGAGAAAAAATGTGCCATTGTTCCTGATGACAACAGTATCACTGCTACTGATCCGTGTTCAGGGGCAAAATTCTCCCTGCTTGACGGAACACCGCAGAAAGCTCCGGCAGAAAAAAATCTGAAAATTTACAATGTTTCCCTGCAGGGGAATGTTTTATTAAACGTAACCAATTAATGGAAGCCGAAAAAATAAAAGATACCGTAAAAAAAGCTGCCAAAGAACTTTTTAGAAAATATGGTTATCACAAAACAAGTGTAAACGAAATTGCTAAAAAGGCCCGGATAGCCAAGGCTACCATTTATAAATATTTTGAAAGCAAGGAGCAGGTGCTGGACAGTATCCTGATGGATTATTTAGATCAGAATCTTTACGAAATCATCAATAACAAAGTAAGCTATGCTTCTGAAGAAGAGCACCTGAAAGCTTTGGTGATGAAAACAAGCCGCTTATCCTTCACTGCATGTAATGAATTTATCGGATGGGATTTTGTTCGTGAAAATGCCAATTCGCAGGAGTTTTTAAAGCATTTATCCGATCAACTGGAAGCTTTACTGCTCGCGGCTTATCTGGAACTGGATAATTTTAAGAATAATCCCGCCAGGAGAGAAGGTTTAGCCTTTTTGCTTAAAGCCAGTAAAAGTATCGTATTTTCATTTGCATTTACTTCAGTGAGTGATGCCGATGTGAGAAAGAATTTTGTCAGTTTTCAAAAAGAAATTTTACCATTCCTGGTGAAAGCAGCCCTATAAATAATTAGGGTGTTGCATAGTAATCTTTGGTTTTAAACTTTTGAACAGTTTTTTGCATTTTGCCTCCCACCATTTTTTGCGTGATAACGGTTACTTCATCGCCCATACTGGAATCTTCAATCACTGACGACACTTCTTTAAGTCCCTTTTTGCTATCCACTTCATAACTGGTTGTACTGTGAAAACAACATCCGCTTTTTTGTTCAATACTGATTTGCTTTTTCTTCCGGTCAACATCGAACATACCTAAATTTTCACTGGCCAGTTTCGTCAGATTTTTATCCAGTGTAAACTTCCTGTTCTTATCAGAAATATAAATATCATATGAAGCACTGCCATAGGCACCTTTATTTCCATTTCTGATGGCGAGGTCTTCTTTGCCATCAAAATTAAAATCGCCAAAAATTAACGGACTTTGATACTTTCCGAGATCAAGCCAGCCTATTCTTGCATTTTGTTTTTCAGTTAAAGAAAAATCCAGGTCATCAGAGTGAAATGTCTGAATATCATCTCCTGTGATTTTGTCAGAAATGGCAATCGTAGCTTTTCCCTCACAATGGCCATCAGTGCAATCGGCAACAAATAACTTCGCATTATATTCATCTGAGGTATTATTCGATAAAAATTTAAATTGCGCAGATGCGTTAAAAGAAACCAATAAGGCTGCAAAAATAATCATCAGTTTTTTCATGATACAAAAGTACCTGATTCGTTTTAAGCAAAAAGTTAAAAAAGGTTAACGTATTCTTTTTCTGTTGGTGATATATTCTTTTACAGCTTTTTTTGTGGTGAGCCAGTCTTTTCCTTCTTTGTGTGCATCAATTTTGCCCTGCCTGGCCAACAAGCTAACATATTCCTGGCCGTAAGGAATATCCGGTTCTGCAACAATGCTTGCTATTGATTCATAATCACCATAGTGATTGCCGGGAAGGGCATTGATATACATATTTAATGAACGTTCAACAGCCTGAAGCATAAGTAAGCAGAGCTTATGGTAATTTCCTTTATTGGCTTGGTTAAGTGATTCGTAATATTTTTTTCGGTCTGTTTTAAGAATAATTGCAGGTGGCAACCCTTTTCTCATTAATAGCAGATTCATGGCCAGCCTTACGGTTCGGCCATTGCCATCAAAAAAAGGATGAATCCATACCAGCTTATGGTGGAAAATGGTGGTTAGCACCATGTCATTTAAAGACAGCGGATTATTATTCACAAAATTAATCAGCTCATCCAGTAAATCAGAAACCTTATTTGCGTTGGGCGGTATAAAATTGGCACCTACAATTCGAACACCTCCATTTCTGATGCGACCGGCAAAATCATCCTCAATGCTTCTTAATACCAAACCATGAAGTGATAATATATCTATACTGCGTAATTGGTAGCTTTCTTCTACCAGAGTGTATAGATAATTAATCGCTTTTTCATGATTAAATACCTCGAAATGCTCTCTCAGTGATTTTCCTTTGATGGTCATTCCTTCCTGGAGTACCATTTGGGTTTCCTGTAAATTTAGAGTGTTGCCTTCTATACTGTTAGAATTGTAAGTCCATTCAAGGCTTAAATCTGTTTTAATGCGCTGAAGTGCGCTATTAGGTAAAGGCCTCGAAGAATCAATTTTGGCTTTTTTCTCATACAACCGATCAATAAGGGGTTGTAATTCTTTCAGATCGTCCAGGTTAAAATTCCACATATACAAATATATTAATATCGTTTAGAATAGAAAATATATATAACCGATATTAATTTTACCAAAAAAAAGCCGGAGTTATTTCGCACCGGCCTAAAATATTTTTTTTAAAGGTTATTCCCACTTAAAAACTTTTACGGCAACTGCGTAAATCACAATCCCCCAGATCAACAGAATCATAATCTGAAACTTTACGTCCCATAAGCCCATACCTTCAAAAGCGACTTTTCGCATGGCATCATTAAGATAGGTTAAAGGTAAAGCCCTGCTGATGGGTTGCAGCCATGTAGGGAAAGCTTCAATGGAGAAAAACGTTCCAGACAATAAAAATTGTGGTAAGGTTACAATATTGGAAATGGGAGGAACCATACTTTCACTTTTCGCTATGCCTGAAATGATAAAGCCAAAACCCATAAATACAATAATTCCCATCGTAGCCAGCAATAACATATTTATCACCGTGACGACTCCGTGGACGAGGGTAAAACCAAAGAAAAAATGGCCGATCAGGATAATAAACAAAGCGCCAATGAGTGCGAAACCAATTCTGGCAATGCCTTCACCGATTACAATGCTGGAGCGCTTTACAGGGGTTGCAAAAAAACGTTTGATTACGAGTGTCTGGCGTAAGCTCAGAAAAACGAAAGCGGTGCCAAAAACGCCGGTGCTTAATAAGGAAAAACCCAATTGACCCGGTAAAATAAAATCAATCGTTTTATATTCTCTTCCGGTAACGGTACGCTCTTTAATTTCTGCAACGGTTGGTTTTAGTGTTTTATCGTAAAAAAGGTTGTTCAAAACCGACTTTAAAATGCCTCCCTTATCACGGGATGCAGAAGTATAAACCACATTAACGGAGTAAGCCGAGGTATTCACTTTTCTGTGGATATCTACCATCGCATCTACATTTCCTTTTTCAAGCAATTTATCAAATTCTGCTTTTGATTTGTCTTTTACCAGTCGGATCATACCTGTTTTTCCAAGCATGCTGATCACAGGGTTATTAATATCTGATCCGGGTGTAATGCCAACATCAATGCGCGTGCCGCCACCACCTAAAAAGCCAAAAACCAATATGAATATTAAGGGAAAAGCCAGCGTAAAAACAACTGCAGAAGGGCTTCTCATAATTGAACGGAAACTTGCCTTAGCCAGGGCAAGTGTTGCTGTAGTATTGCTATAAGCCTTAGGTCTTTCTCCCGCCAGAGCGGAACCTGAATTTCTATCGTTCATTTATTAACGTATAATTATTTTTTACTTTTTTGCAGATTGTATTCCATTTGCAGGTAACTCCTAATGAGGTTATTCTCTCCATTCTTTACCTGTCATACTGATAAATACATCTTCCAGATTCGCTTTTTTTACTTCTTTTTTACGTTCGAAACCACTGTTAATCAGCTGATCAATCAGGTTGTCAGGCGTATCTACAGCGATAATTCTTCCACGTTCTACAAATGCAACGCGATCACAAAGTTGCTCGGCTTCATCCATATAATGCGTTGTAATCACCACAGTGGTGCCGGCATTTCGAATTTCAATAATTAAATCCCATAAATTTCTTCTCGCCTGTGGATCCAAGCCGGTTGTAGGCTCATCCAGGAAAATAATTTTGGGCTGGTTAATAAGTGTCGTAGCAATAGAGAAGCGCTGTTTTTGTCCGCCGGAAAGGGCCTTGTATTTGGCTTTTGCCTTATCCTGAAGATTAACCTTTTCCAACATATCCATCGGCTTGATTTTAGCACCATACAAACCTGCAAAAAGTTCAATCAGTTCAATCAGATTTAAGTTGGGATAATAGCCGGCCGCCTGCAATTGCACACCGATGAGCTGTTTAATTGCGTTGGGATGTTTATCAACTGAAAGGCCATCAACGATAATTTCTCCTGAAGTTTTCTCTCTGAGTGTTTCAATAATTTCGAGAGTAGTGGTTTTTCCGGCACCATTAGGACCGAGCAAGCCAAAAATTTCATTTTCGTAAACTTCGAAACTTAAATCCTGAACGGCAATGAAATCATCATACTTTTTAACCAGATTTTTGACGCTGATCATGGCTTTGTTTGTTTCCATATAACGAAGGTAAGGAGCTAAAAATGAATTAAAAGTGAAATTAGTCAGAAAAAAAGAAAATATGATAAAATAAAAATGCGAATCAGGTTAGATCCGCATTTTTTTTAGTTAAAAGTTGAAAGTCTGTGTGGCGAAGCCAGAATCAGAAACGATACAGTGTTATTATATGTTGTAATCTATGACATTAAACCTGTAATCCACAACTTATAACTGGAAACCTTTTAACCCATGACCCGTTTACCAAACCAATTCGCCCTTCATCACGTTCACGAAATCATCAAATAAATAACGAGAATCATGAGGGCCTGGTGAAGACTCTGGGTGGTATTGTACTGAAAAGGCTTTTTTACCCTTTACACGAATACCCTCGATAGATTTGTCGTTCAGGTTAACATGTGTAATTTCAACTTTATCTGAATGTCTAACCTCATCCGGAATAACGCCAAAACCATGATTTTGTGAAGTTACTTCACAATGGTTTTTAATAATATTTTTAACCGGGTGATTTAAGCCACGGTGTCCGTTAAACATTTTCATCGTACCAATGCCGTTTGCTTCTGCCAGTAACTGGTGGCCTAAACAAATGCCGAACAATGGTTTGTCTTCTTCCATGATTTCCTTAATGGTTTCTACAGCATAAGGCATTACAGACGGATCGCCAGGACCGTTAGAAATAAAATAACCATCCGGACCAAATTCTTCCATTTCAGCAAACTTTGTTTTTGCAGGAAAAACCTTTACATAAATATCCCGGTTTTCGAAACTGCGGAGAATGTTTTTCTTTATCCCCAAATCTAATGCTGCAACTTTTAAGCTGGCATCAGGGTTTCCATAAAAATAAGGTTCAGTTGTACTTACTTTTGATGATAACTCCAGGCCTTCCATAGAAGGAACTTCAGCAAGTTTTTGTTTCAATTCATTAATATCTGTAATTTCTGAAGAAATGATGGCATTCATGGCACCTTTATCTCTGATGTGGCGTACCAGGGCACGGGTGTCAATATCAGAAATAGCGACCAGGTTATCATTCTGAAAGTAATCCTGGATAGATTCAGTTGCTTGTTTACGGCTATAAACAATATTGTAGTTTTTACAAACTAAGCCTGCAATTTTAATTGAATCAGATTCAATTTCTTCTTTCTGAATTCCATAATTACCAATGTGCGAGTTGGTGGTCACCATTATTTGTCCAAAGTAACTTGGATCAGTAAAGATTTCCTGGTAACCCGTCATCCCGGTATTAAAACAAATCTCGCCAGTGGTGGTGCCGATTTTTCCAGCCGCTTTGCCGTGAAAAATAGTGCCATCGGCCAGTAATAAAATCGCAGGTAACTTGGTGTAGTTAGTCATGGTAATTACAATATGGATTTTGAGTTGAAAAAAGACATGAAAAAAGGGTTTATCTCAGTACTTAAGCTGTTTTTGCAGGGTGCAAAAAAAGATGAATATATCCCTTCCATTTCGGGGTACAAAGATATGATTTAAGAATGGAAATGTAAAGAAAAAAGTTAAATAAGCTTTGAGGTAAAAGTAGAAAGACTAAAGCGAAAGGTTTGATGCTTGATTTGAGTATAAAACGATTTCAGGTTTGGTAGCTTTAGTCTTTTACCTTTGGTCTTTCCGCTTATTTAAGGAAAAAACAATACTTTTGGGGCTACAAAACAAAACCCATGTCGGTACATAAAGAAATCAAAAGAATAACCACACACATTTTACAGGAAATGAAGCAGCGTGGTGAAAAAATATCCATGCTAACAGCCTATGATTATTCCATGGCAACCATTTTAGATGATGCAGGACTGGATGTTTTACTGGTTGGTGATTCGGCATCGAATGTAATGGCTGGTCACGAAACAACTTTGCCTATTACTTTAGATCAGATGATTTATCATGCGGCATCTGTGATCAGAGCGGTAAAACGTGCATTTGTAGTGGTCGATCTTCCCTTTGGTTCTTACCAAGGAAATTCAAAGGAGGCTTTAAACTCTGCCATCAGAATTATGAAAGAATCTGGCGCACATGGTGTAAAGTTAGAAGGTGGTGAAGAAATTATTGAATCTGTTCAGCGCATTATTACAGCAGGAATTCCGGTAATGGGTCACCTGGGGTTAACACCACAATCGATTTATAAATTTGGTACCTATACCGTTCGGGCAAAAGAAGAAGAAGAAGCAAATAAATTAAAAACTGATGTTTTAGCTTTGCAGGCTGCCGGCTGTTTCGCCATTGTACTGGAGAAAATTCCTGCTGCACTGGGTAGAGAAGTAACCGAGAGCTTACATATTCCTACCATTGGTATTGGCGCAGGAAATGGCTGCGACGGACAGGTTTTAGTGGTAAATGATATGATTGGCTTAACCAAAGGTTTTAAACCCAGGTTTTTGCGTCAGTATATTAATTTATATGATGATATTCTAGGTGCTGCCCAGTCTTACATCCGCGATGTTAAAAGCAATGATTTTCCCAGCGAAAAAGAACAGTATTAAGTTTGGAGTCTATAGTTCAGAGCCTTTAGTCTAAAGTCTATTAAGCAATTAATCCTCTACCCAAAAAACCTCCCTATGCCCATTACCGATAAAGATATTCTTTTTGAAGACAATCATTTAATCGCTATTAATAAAAGAGCGGGGGATATTGTACAGGTTGATGAAACAGGTGATGAACCGTTAGATGAGCAGGTAAAAAAATACATTGCCCAGAAATATAATAAACCCAACGGCGCTTTTTTAGGCGTGGTACATCGATTAGATCGTCCGGTAAGCGGTGTCATTTTATTTGCAAAAACAAGTAAAGCTTTGGAACGGATGAATGCTGCCTTTAAAAATCGTGAGGTTAAAAAAACTTATTGGGCAGTGGCGAAAAATAAGCCTGAAAATGAATCAGGAACATTGATTCATTGGCTGATCAAAAATCCGCAGAAAAATGTGGTTACCTATTATAAAGCCGAAGTTCAGGGTTCTCAGCGTGCAGAATTATCTTATCGTTTACTCTCAAAAGTAGGCGATTATTATCTCATTGAGGTTGATCCGCTTACCGGCCGGTCGCACCAGATCAGGGTACAGTTGTCTTCGATGGGGTGTCCTATAGTTGGAGATAATAAATATGGCTATCCGAGGGGAAGCAGAAAAGGAAGTATTTGCCTGCATGCCCGCAGACTCCAGTTTCTGCATCCGGTAAAGAAAGAACCTGTCAACATTTTTGCCAAATTGCCTGTAGACGGCTTTTGGGAAAGGTTTGAGAATCTTTAATACCAGGTTTTATCGATCCGATCGTATAGCCTATTTATTTACAAATCACCGGCTTGAAAACCATTGCCTGATCAAAACGAAGATTAGCGAGGTTCTTAAATTTCATTTTACCATTTGATTCTTCTCCCTCTCCAAATCCTTCAACTAACTGATCGTTTTTCTTTAACCATACTACCTCACGCGTTGATGTTGTACCTTCTGATTGGAAAGTATAATCGGCAATAATGGTATCACCTTTAACGATGCCTGTAATGGTTCCATCATTTTTATCCTTTTCAAATAGCTTATAACTCAGCACTCCATTTACTTTGCCGTTGTTGATTTCCAAGCTTAAAGAGGCCGTATCTTTTTTATCAACGTATTGAAAGCATTGTTTCGAAGCTGTATCTGTGTGGGTAGCTTTAATATCAGTAGATACAGATTTTGTGCTGTTACTTTGGCAGGCAAGCATAGTAGAGGCAAAAATAGCGAGTAGTGGAATGATATTTCTCATGGTTTAGGTTTTGATAAGTTTTAATATCAAAGCCCTTGCCAGAAAAATCAGTGTAGGGTTTTAAAAACAATAATTTCAGTACCATCTGAAAAGGAAAAGCCCCGCATTGGCGAGGCTATCCTGACAATTAAACTAAGTTTTTTACCAAACATAAGTGGCAACAGTACCCTGATCAAGGCTGCTGGTTATTATTTTTCCTTTGTATTTAATGTTGAAATGGGTAGTGAAGCTATTGTTATTGCATACAATCAGCACATCTTTCCCATCTGGAGTTTTAAAAGCTACATTCTGCAAATTATTGGTCAAATTGGATGCAATTCGCACTGATCCTGCCGGAACAAATTTAGAGGCGTGAGCAATAACATAATAGGCTACGTTTCTACTTATTGCAGGTGCAATGGTAATTGCGCCTAAACATGATGTACAACCACCTTTATCTGTGTGTGGATTATAATTTTGATCTGCAGCCAGATTCCATTCCAATACATTTCTGCTCCAGTTTCGGGTTGCCCCGATAATTAGTGTAGATACGTGCCATTTCAAATCTTCGGCAAAATTACTTGGTCCGCCCACCCACTGCTCAGTGAAATAAACATTTTTATCGGGGTGTGCCTCATGAACTTTGGATAAAGCAGTGATCGGACCAGCATATAAGTGAAAGGCAGAACCATCTATATATTTTTTCGCCTTAGCATCGTTCAAAATGGTGATTGGATATTCAGGTTTATCAGCATTATGATCGTAGATGATGATTTTGGTTTTAATACCACTGTTTTTAAATACCGGACCTAAAGCTGTTTTAATAAAATTTGCCTGATCAGCAGCTGTCATGTACATGCTTGGATTATTCCCCGGGTGTAAAGGCTCGTTTTGAGGAGTAATGGCATCAATGACGATACCTTCTGCCTTCATGGCCTGGATGTATTTGACCAGGTATTTGGCATAGGTTTGATAATATTCCGGTTTCAAACTTCCTCCAATAAAGCTTTTATTCGTTTTCATCCAGGTTGGAGCGGTCCACGGTGAACCCAAAATTTTAATAGCAGGATTAATCGCTACAATTTTCTTTAATATTGGAATTAAATCTGCCTGCTCTTTGGCAATCGAAAATTTAGCCAGTGCTTCATCGGTTTCGCCTTCTGCGATATCGTTATAAGTGAAGGGAGTAGCACTTAAATCAGAAGCACCAATGCTGATCCTGATGTAATTAACACGGATGGCCTGATCAGTATTGGCAAAGAGTTCATTCAACAGTTTATCTTTTTCCGTTGCGGGCAAGGCATTAATTAAAGTAGCACTTCCACCTGTTAAGGTATAACCAAAACCATCAATGGTTTGAAATTTAGTTTCCGGGTCAACTTCAATCGTTGGATTTGAATTGGTTTCATCAGAGAAGTTCAGGGCGATATTTTGTTTCTGAAGCAATTGAGATTGGTCACCTTTGGTTAACCAGAAACCCACTTCACTTTTTTTGGAATTAGCATTGTTTTGTTGATTGGCTTCATTGCCTGATTTTACATTTCTGCTGGCGCAGGCAGATAATAGCAGACAGGTCACTAAACAAATATTGTAAATGAATTTCATAGGGAGATAAAAAGTTTAAAATCGAAATCTTTGTTTTTAAAAGGTTCGGGACGGTATACTTTGGCCCCGAACCTTAGGGATTATTTGGTGTGTTGAATTATTTGATGCTTGGATTTCGGTCTACTTCTGCCTGCGGAATCGGGAACAATAACTTCTCAGCGGTAACATTATAATTTAAGTTTGCACCATTACCGTTTTTCTGCGCATTCATAACGGCGATTGCCCTATTTGTTCTTAATAAATCAAACCAACGGTGACCTTCAAAAGCCAGTTCTAAACGGCGTTCCTTTTCAATGGCCAGACGCATGGATGGCTGATCATTTGCCGGAGTGGCGGCCAGATTTACGCGACGACGGATTTCATTTACCAGAGCAGCAGCAGCCGACCAGCCTGATGTACTTAGTTCATTTAAGGATTCTGCTTTGAGCAATTTAATGTCAGCCAGACGAAGAATATAAGAATTCGCTAAATCATCATTGCGGTATTTGTTGATAAACGGATAATTGGATTTGGTCCAGTAATCATCAGACCATCCTTCTGTGCTTACGTTTTTAAAGCTTATGCTGGAATTTTTGCGGATAGCATCACCTTCTGTATCAAAAGCAGCAACCAAATCATTTGTAGGCGTACAAAAGCGTTTCCAGCCTGTACCTACAATTACGCCAGTCATCCAGTTTCCACGGCCATTCGGGCCGCCCCAGCCATCGTATTGCATTTCCCAGATGGATTCACTGTTGTTTTTATGTGCGCCATCAAACAGCTGATCAAAAGATCCCATCAGGTTATAGCCGCCATTTATCGTGGCATCAGCGTATTGCTGTACTTTGCTCCAATCCGGATTTGGTTTTGAAGCATAAACTTTCGCTAAAAGTGCATTAACAATCCCTTTGGTGATCATGCCTTTATTTGGCGCAATGGAACGAACATTTGGTAAGGCAAACTCCAAATCTTTAATAATTTGCGCATAAACCGCTTCTACTGAAGAGCGGGGTTTTTGCATCTCTTCTAAAGAGGTTGGCGAGGTTAAAACCAAAGGAACACCTCCATATAACCTTACCAGGTGGAAATAAAAGTAAGCCCGTAATGTGGAAGCCTCACCTAAAATCTGATTTCTCCTGCCACTGGCATCCAAAGTAGGATCCTGAATGTTTGGAACATTTTCCAAAACTTCATTTGCATTTTTAATATTGGAATAAAGTCCACTCCAGTCGCGGCCAACATTGCCATTCGTTGAATTGGTGGTGAAAAGATCAATCTGGATATTTGCAGGGTTATCACCTCCTGCATAGGCATTATCTGCCGTAACATCACCATTAACCATGTAATCCCAGATGTGATAGTCGTTATACATACCACCATAAACGCCGGCCATTAATTTCTCTGCTGCCGCTGCCGTTGTAAAGGCTACATCTGCAGTAACTTGATTGAAAGGCTGTTTTTCAAGGAAACCTTTTTTGCATCCGCTTTGCAAAGTAATCGCTAATGCTGCGGTTGCCACTAATGAATATATATTTAATTTCATTTTCTTAATCTTTAAAATCCAACATTAATACCGAACAATAAACTTCTTGATTGTGGATAAGTGCCATAATCAACACCCATCGATGGGCCATTTGCTGAATTCATGTTCACTTCAGGGTCCAGCCCTGAGTATTTTGTAAAAGTTAATAAGTTATACCCGGTAGCAAATACGGTTAACTTGCTCATTTTTAGTTTTTCCAATACCGATGAGCTAAAACTGTATGAAAGCGTTGCGGTTTTTAAGCGCAGGTAAGAGGCATCTTCTACAAAACGGCTGGAAGTAAGGGAGTTTTCTGAGCTACTTCTTAATGCTTTTGGAATATTGGTGATTTGGCCTGGCGTAGTCCATCTGTTTAATACGGCTGTTGATTGATTTTTGGAATCGAACATACCTTCGATATCAATTCTAGAGGCATTAAATAATTCACTGCCCTGAACTCCCTGGAAGAAGAAATTAAATCCCCAGTTTCCATAAGTTAAATTATTAGTGATACCATAAATAAATTTCGGTTGTGCAGAACCAATAAAAGTTCTGTCGCCCGGATCTGCCGAGCCCGTAAGGCCATTGCCATTGGTATCTGCATATTGTGCTGCTCCGTTGGACGGATTTACACCTGTAAATACATAACCGTAAAAGCTGCCCAACGGCCTATCCGCTACTACGCGAACAGCATCGTCACGTTCGTAGATGCCGGCAAAGTTTAATGATTGTGTAGTGGCACCTAAATCGGTCACTTTATTCCGGTTGATGGAAAAATTTAAATCCGTAGTCCATTTGAATTGCTCACGATCAAAGTTCTTCGTTGACAAAACAAACTCCAAACCTTTGTTTTCCATCGCACCAACATTATAGGCCTGACTTCCAAAGCCTGATGATGGAGGCAACTGCACGTTAATTAAAAGATCATTTGTCTTTTTTAAATAAGCATCAGCAGTGAAGGTAATGCGGCTATTGAATAGGGTTAAATCCAAACCAATATTGGTTTGCGTGGTTTTTTCCCACGATAGGTTATCATTTGCAGGGTTTTGAAGGTTGTATTCGCCCTGTGCATTTACGTTGTAAAGTTTTAAGTAAGCATAATCGCCAATTCCTTCATCATTACCCACTTTACCCCAGCTACCGCGAAGTTTTAGATCATTGATGGTCTTACTTTCTTTCATGAAGTTCTCACCAGAAATTCTCCAGCCTGCTGAAAAGGACGGGAAGTAACCAAAACGGTTTTCTTTGGCAAATCTCGATGAGCCATCAGCCCTGAAGTTTGAACTGAATAAATACTTGCTATCGTAAGCATAAGTAACCCTGGCCAGATAAGATTGTTTACTCCATTGTGCCCTTTGTGGCACTGTTAAAGCTACTGATGGTGCCGTTGGATTGCCGGATACATCATAAAAACGAGTTAACTCATTATTTTTATATTGATAATCTGAAGATTGAATGGTGTAGCCACCTGTTGCCGTAAAAGCATTTTTACCCACATTTTTGGTGTAATTTAAAATGTTTTCATTTAACCAAACATGGTCATTAGTGGTGTTATCTCTGTAAACGCCTCTTTCCTGACGGCCATAGGTGGTTAAGAAATTGTCAGTAGAATACTTGTAAAAGTTTCGATTAGCATTGGTACTGATCGTTGATTTGAAAAACAAATCTTTAGTGAAGTTAACTTGCGCACCAAAAGCCCCGATGAATCTGAAATTACGGGTTTTGTTTTTAGATCCGAAAGCCAAAGCTAAAGGATTATCCCATCCACCCGCATTCGGGATCGTGGTGTATTGACCATTTGGCTCAAAAATACCAATGGTAGGAGGCGTAGTTAGTGCGCCTAAAATAACCCCTCCACGAGAAACGCTGCTGTTGTCACCAACATCAATAGAATTGCTTGAAGTTAACACCGCATTACCCGTCAATTTTAACCATGAGGTGATGTTTTGTGATCCGTTAAAGTTGGCCGTTAAACGATCCAGTTTTGCGGGGGCAACAACGCCTTTATCCTGCTGATAACCTGTAGAAAAATAATACTGTCCCCCTTTTATGCCGCCAGAAATAGAAGCCTGATACTGGTTTTGTGTTCCTGTTCCAAAGGTTTCTTTCTGCCAGTCGGTATTTTGATTTCCACCAAAAGTAGTGTAACCCAATTCTTTCATCAAACCAATATATTGCTCATTGTTGAGTACATCTTGTTTTTGCCAGAAGTTAGAAAAACCCGTAAAGGCATTGAAAGCCACCTTTAATTTGCCGGCCGATCCCTTTTTAGTGGTAATCAAAACCACTCCATTCGCACCACTTGAACCATAAATAGCCGCTGCAGATGCATCTTTCAAAATTGTCATGGATTCGATATCGTTGGCATTTAAAAAGCTCGCATCTCTGGAAGTCACTCCATCAATGACATAAAGCGGACTATTAGAGGCGGTAATTGATGTATTCCCTCTAATGCTGATGGAAATTCCTGCGCCTGGTTTACCTGATTGTGAACTTACCTGTACACCTGCTGCTCTACCCTGAATAGCTTGTAGCGGGTTAGTGATGGGCTGATTCTCTAGATCTTTTGATGAAACTGACACCACCGAGGTAGTCAGGTCTTTTTTAGTGGTGGTACCATAGCCAATTACAACGACTTCATTGAGTTGTTGATTGTCATCCGACAAGGTAACATTAATGCTGGTTCTGTTATTTACGGATTCTTCTATCGCTTTGAATCCTATAAAAGAAAATTCAAGTATTGCATTCTGTGGTGTAGAAATGGTAAAAGTTCCGTTGTCTGACGTGGATGCACCCTGGTTTGAGCCTTTCACTTTAACGGAAACACCAGGTAAAGGCAGACCTTTCTGATCCTTCACCTGGCCGGTTACGGTAATGTTTTGTGCCATACTCCATGAGATAGCGCCAATAAAAAATACCATAAGCAATGTAAACTTTTTTCTCATAATTTTTGCTTTGTTAATATTATATGAGGTAAAGTTACTATGCAATTCATGTTAAAAGCAAGTATTCTGAAAGTTAATTTTGATATAAGTAATTGATTTTTAGTTGTTTATGTGAATAATGATACGCTTTAATACCGCAATTATTGCAGGTCACTTCAGCCTGATAATCAGTTATTAAATGCAAGGAATGGATATGGCTTCAGAACGATTTTGATACGCTTAAATACCGGTCAAATTATTTTTGCTGATTTACAGTAATAACAAAAATGTGACCAATAAGCACTACTGATTATTCAATTACCAGCTGGCTCCAACCATTTTTTCCACTTTTTTTAAGTGTTTTTTTCCGGTCTTCCATCACTTTTTTAATTCGTGATCCGAAGGTCCAGCAGGTGCTTTGTCTGATGGTTAGTAACTCTGAAAGCTTATGTGAAGAGATTTTTCCTTTTGATGCATAAATCAGGAAAATCATATAGAACGCTTTATTAATGGGAATCCTTGTATTGTGAAAAATGGTGTAGGTTGTAACCGATTCTTCATAACCGCATTTACTGCAGCGTCGGCTATGTAAGATATGGCCGGTAAAATAATGATCATTACTGCATTTTCTGCAGTGGTAGCCATTTTTCCATTTGAGCTCAGCCAAAAATTCATAGCAGGTTTCTTTATCAGGATAGATTTTACTAAACTCTTCAAAATCTACTTCGGTATTCATTACCCGGTCACGGGTTACTTTTTCTACACTGGTTTGTAACTCCTCATTATCCTGCTCCAGCAATACATTCATCCTGGAAATTTCTTCAGCTTGCTTCTGTAATAACATATTGGCTTCTTCCAAAGCCTGGTTTTTACTCTCAATAATTAAGGATTTATGGAAAACATCACGTGTACGTTCTTCTACCTTACTTTCCAGTTCACGGTTAATAGTATCCTTTAAGGTGGCATTAACAGCCATTTGCCGAATAATTTTTTGTTGAGCCTTATCTTTTTTTAACTTCAGAATCCGCACCTTATCGCCGATAGCGAAGGATAGGAAAACCATTTCCATAATAAAACAAAAACTAAGGCTATAATAACTTATTACCCCAAAGTTCAGCCAGTTGATACCCAGCATAATTAAGAACTTAAGCACAAAGCCTATAAATAGAAAGCTATAGCCGAGTACAAAAAAGCGGGCAGGTTTATAGCCATTTTTGTAAATATAAATTCCGGTGAAGAAAGCGACTGAAAGCGGTATAGCTTCTATAAATTTAAAACTGAATAAAGTCTGATCAAAAAGATAACAGTAGAAAAAAAAGATAATCCTTAAGGTGATTATGCCAGTAATTAATTTGTTTATTTTTGGTGCTTTCGATTTAATGAATAACAGTTCTCTAGTAAAAAGCAAAGCAAATATACTGGTGGCACAAAGTGCAAAAGCATAGGCAACCTGATTCCAGGCCGGTGCGTTTGGCCAAAGGTACTGATAAGCAATACCATCGGTACTCATTTCAAAAAAGCCTACACTCAGATTGTACAGTACATAATATAGATATTGTTTCTGCCTGATGGCTACGTACATAATCAGGTTGTAGAAGCTGAAAACCAGAATCATGCCATAAAAAATACCGAAGTAAAAGTATTCATCAAGGGCATAGGAAATGAACCATTCCGCACTTCGTAATACAATTATAATATCTGAAATCTGAGATGATTTGATCTTGAAATAGTAGGTCTGAATACTGTTTCCATTATTTTTAATCGGAATTTCAAAATTTTTATGGTTAATCAGCCTTTTGCTGAAATCATATGCATCACCAAGCTTTTTTTTCTGATATTTGCCGTCAGATTGTGGAATAAATGCGGTAACATGATCGATGGTCTGATCAAAAAATTCCAGTAAAAAGGGTTTCTCTACTTTTTCATTCTGCCTGATTTTGATCCTGAACCAATAAGTTTTATGGAGATTTTTGGTTTGAGGTGTGCTGGTAATACTGGCCTTAAAAAGTTGCTCAAATGCCTTACTGCTGATCTGATTAAATTCGAATTGACCGGCAGGATCTTCCAGTACTTCAATTTCTTTGAACGTAAAAATATGCTGTGGTACCGATTCCTGTATGGCTACAACTTTTTGTGCAAATAAATTCGACGCACAACAGAGCAAAAAACTGAAGATCAGGAGTAATGCTTTTTTAAAGGATACAGGCATAAGATGCAAAGGTACAAATTTGTAGCTGGCCGATACAGATATAGTGCTGTTTAGATTATACCTGAAAAATTAAGGAGATGCTGGTGCCCTGTTGTTCAACAGATTTAATTTCGACATCAATTTTATGAAAACTGGCTATACTCTGTACAATGGCGAGGCCCAGGCCAAATCCGTTTTCTTCTGTATTTCCTCTTTTAAAACGATCGAAAGCATTGGCCACTAACTCCTCGCTCATGCCTAGTCCACTGTCTGAAATAGTTAATACATATTTTTGACCGGTGAGTAAACCTGTAACTGATAATTCTCCACCTTCCCGGTTATATTTAATGGCATTATTAATAATGTTCATCAATAATGTATGCATCAGGGCCTTATTTCCGATAAGTTGGTAATCATGATTTAAATTAATACTGTATTTGATTTTTTTATCTATAATTCTGTCTTCCAGGTCTTCATAAATGTCGCTGAGTTCCTGTGTCAGGCTTATTTCTTCCGTTTTCAGATATTGATTGTTTTCTACTTTCGAAATTAAAAGCAGGCTGTTAATGATCACCTTAAGCCGGTTCAGGGTTTTAATGGAAGCGTAGATTTTATTTTCATGCTCTACCGGAATTTCAGGTGTGTTCAGCATGTTCTCGAAACGGGTACTTAGAATAGAGATTGGGGTTAATAATTCATGTGAAACATTCGCGATAAACTGCTTTTCGAGTGCAAAAAGCGTATTGATTTTTCGCATGAGTGTATTTACACTGTTATCGAGCATTTTAAAATCCTCAGTAGTGGTGGGGATATTCTGGTAATTATAATGCAATGGATCATCAACCTTATTGATTTTTTTATCGATGATCAGGTAAAAAGGTTTGAGTAAATAATTTGAAAAGGCATAGTCCGCTATTAAAGTGATCAAAAGGGCAATAACCAATACTATTAGCGTATAAAAGCGAATGGAATTTTTAATTGACTGTAATGTAGTCATGGTTTCGCCAATTTCAAGATTATACCAGTTGGTGTGGTAAGAGAATTTATAATTCAGAATCCGGTAAACTTCAATATTGCCTTCAATTTCACGCCTCTCTGTGTAAACAGTTGCTGACGAGTCCTTTTGGTTGTCAGGAATATCCTGTAAAACAATAAACTCTTCTTTTAATATGTTATAATCGGTAAAGGAATCCTGATTATTAAGCAAGCTATCAATCTCACTGTCGGTCAGGTTTTTGATAATCTTATTCTTTTTTTTGATCAGTCGGTTATCCAGTTGATTGTAGGCCAGTTTTTCCAGTGAAAACAAAATGGCAGCGCCTAAAAGCAATATGATCGCAATTTTAGTGACTGCATTATATAAAGAAAACTTAACCTGTAATTTCATGGGGTGTTGGTTAGGTATTTTATGTGAAGGTTAGGTTAGAGTTAGTGTTTAGAACGGTTAGTTATTCATGTTGTATCAGATTGATAAGATATAGAATTGTTTAGGTGTTGAGCGTCAAAAAGGCATTAATCGTATAAATTTAAAGTTTAGTAATCACATTATATCTTTTCAACTCCAGTTTATCGCCTGATCATAATAAACTGCGAACAGCCAATTGAAAGCTTTTTCTGCGGTCTTGAAATACTAATCCGCTAACCAATTTTATTACCTTATCATCTTTTCGCTTAACAATTAATCCTGTATCCGATACTTCTTACCGTTTCAAACCAGTCTATATTTGCGGTTGCAGCCAGTTTTTTACGTAAATTTTTAACATGCACATCAACAAAATTAGAATCAGAATTGACTTCTAATATATCGCCCCATACATGTTCAGTTAAGCTCATTCTGGAAACCACACGGTTTTTATTTAAAACGAGGTAGTTGAAAATTTCAAATTCTTTTTTGGTTAAGTTCAGGCGTTCTTCTCCAAAAGAAACAGTACGATTTTGAATGCTTAACAGGAAGTTATGAATGTTAACCTCATTTTTCTCCAGTTTATGTTTCCTCCTGGTGATGGCATGCATGCGGGCTAAAAGTTCATTTAATGAAAAAGGTTTGGGTAAATAATCATCAGCACCTTCATCCAAACCTTTGATACGGTCATCAACCGCACTCCTGGCTGTTAAAATAATCACGGCATCATCGCGGTCTTTCATTGCTTTAAGCTGTTTCAGAACCTCAAAGCCATCGCCGTCTGGTAAACCTAAATCCAGCAGAATAAAATCGTAGTTGTTCACGAAGATCTTCTCTTCTGCAGATGATTTTTTCCAGGCATGTTCTACTATAAACCCTTCTTTGCTCAGAAATTCATCCATTTCAAGCGCAAGGCTTTTTTCATCTTCTACTATTAAAACATTCATTTAGTATCCAGTATTTAGTATCAGGTATTAAAACTTTACGAAGAATATCATCGCTTGTCTGTTAACTTTAGTCTTTCCGCTTTAAGCTTTTTGTTCGAGAACTAAGTTAATATTTTTAAGGATAATGTTACAGGCTTCCTCAATTTCTGTTTTAGTGATGATAAGGGGAGGGGCAATACGCATCGAATTGCTGCAATGCAGAAACCAATCGGATAGTACACCATCTAAAATACAGGCATCGATGATTTTTTTATTCATTTCGAAACTTTCAAATTCAACTGCCAGCATCAGGCCTTTTCCTCTGATTTCTTTTATGGCCGGGTGTTTTAAAAGCGATTTGAATAGTTGACCTTTCTCTTCTACTTCATCCACAATGTTATTGTCGACTAAAGTGCTCAATGTCGCCAAACCGGCTGCGCAACACACCGGATGTCCACCAAAGGTAGTCATATGCCCTAAAATCGGGTTATGCGATAGTACAGACATAATTTCCAGCGAACTGATAAAAGCACCGATTGGCATGCCGCCACCAATTCCTTTTGCCAGCAGCAACACATCGGGTATAACGTTATAATGCTCGAAGGCAAACATTTTACCACTTCTACCGAAACCTGATTGGATCTCATCAAAAATAAGCAAGGTTCCTGTTTCCAAGCATTTTGCTTTTAATGCCTGCATGTATGCGAGGTCGGCTACGCGGATGCCAGCTTCTCCTTGAATGGGTTCAATAAAAACAGCTGCAATTTCCTCTGTTATCTTAATTAAATCGGCCATATGATTATGTCTGATAAAGCCGACATGCGGTAAAAAAGGCCCATAGCCTGATGAATAGAAATCACTTTCCATTAAACTTTCTGCACCTTGGGTACTGCCATGATAAGCATTTTTGCAGGCAATAAAGCCTTTTCTTCCCGTATAACGTTTAGCTAACTTCATGGCGCCTTCAACAGCTTCGGTACCGGAGTTCAGAAAATAAGTGCAGCTTAAACTTTCAGGAAGAACCTCTGCCAGCGCTTTAGCGAAATTAACCTGGGGTGTCTGCACATATTCACCATATACCATCAGGTGCATATAGGTTTCGGCTTGTTGCTGAACGGCCTTAACCACAGCCGGATGACAGTGGCCAACATTGCTCACACCAATACCTGCAATTAAATCTAAATGCTTTTTGTCTGATGAATCGTAAATATAAACGCCTTTTGCCCGTACAAATTCGAGCATAAGCGGTTCGGGAGAGGTTTGTGCATTGTGTTGTAAAAACAACTGACGTTGAGTAAGCATGCACAAAAGTACGGAAATACAATAGCCTTTAAAACAAAAAGACCTGCATCGCTGCAAGTCTTTAATCTAATTTTTCTGTCCGCCTCTAAATTTATTAAGCAGTTCACGCTTAAATCCTTCCTGCGCCCGATAAAATTTTCCAACGATTTTGATCGGTAGCTTGGCTTTTAATTTACTATAATACTTTTTATCCAAATTAAGATCTCTTTGCTTAAAATCAAATTCGCTCGTAATCAAACTTTGAACCTGAGCATCAGTAAGATTATCTATTTCATTTACTTTTCTGAAAGAAATCATCTTTTGCATGCGTTCTTTGCGTAAGGCATTTTGCTCGCTCTGCATATCATTGTAAATCGGCCAGAAGATTTTTGCTTCATCTGGCGATAAATCAAGTTTTTGGGTAAAATAAGCTATTTTAAGCGATTCGATTTCTTCACTTTTAGGTCTTTGAGCCAAAAGCGTAAGGGGTAAAAGGAATATTAAGGTACTGAATACTAAGTTTTTCATTATTAGTTATTTAATTCATGAGATAGATCACTCGAGGAGAAATTGCTCAATAAATAGTTTTCCATTTCTGTATCTGACGCA
Organism: Pedobacter sp. MR22-3; assembly: GCF_026240075.1. NCBI lineage: Bacteria > Pseudomonadati > Bacteroidota > Sphingobacteriia > Sphingobacteriales > Sphingobacteriaceae > Pedobacter > Pedobacter sp. MR22-3. The sequence continues at coordinate 681,199 of NZ_JAPIVF010000002.1, forward strand.
GAAGTATTATTTGCTGATGTGGTATTCTGAGTTTCTAAATGTTCTATAATGGTACTTTCATCAATATCATATAGCAGTTGTTCGCTCGAAAGCTCTGCAGATTGGGTTTGCGAAGGTATTGATGATGCATTGTTTTGATAAAAATATGCACCAAATGACGCCATCAAAACGAAACAGGCTGCACTGGCATACTTCAAAATGTTTCGTCTCCAAAGAGGAACAATTTTTGCAGCTTTTTTAGGTTGTTCAGCAGCTATTCTTTTAGTAATTCTATGCTTTAAACCTTCAAAATAGTGTTCAGGAACTGAAAATGAATCCTCGGCTTTTGGCAGTGCTGATATCTTGATATTTGTTTCAATCCGTTCGGTGAGGTTTTCAAAATAATTTTGTGGAACCTCAAAACCATCACCGTTTAATTCTTTATTTAAGCCATCGATGAAGATAGCAGACTTCACCCTGTCATCTACACTTTCGAAATATCCGTTTGGAATGTTGAATGGATTGCTTTCCGGCATTGCTGCCAGTACAGGAGCATCCTTTTTCCAATCGTTATTTTCTATATTTTCATTCATCACAGATATAGGATACAATTTGAGTGAAAAGGTTTAATAATCTATTTCATCATTTGTAATAAAAGCTTCAATTTTTTTTGCAGCAATATGGAATGATGCTTTTAACGCCCCAACTGATGTGCCCAGTACTTCCGAAATCTCCTCATATTTCATGTCTCCAAAATATTTCATGTTGAAAATCAGACGTTGCTTTTCGGGCAGGGTAAGAATGGCTTTTTGCAACTTTAATTCTAATTTATCTCCATTAAAATATGAAGAAGCTACGAGATTTTCAGCCAGTTCTGCAGAAACCTCATCCAAAGGAGTATTATTTTTTAGTTTTTGTTTATTGAGGAAAGTGATGGATTCATTTGTGGCAATGCGATAAATCCAGGTATACAGTTGCGAATCGTTTCTAAATTTATCAATATTCTTCCACACCTTTACAAATACCTCCTGTAATAAATCGTCACAGTCATCATGGTTGAGTACCAATCGCCTGATGTGCCAGTAAATTTTCTGCTGATATTTTTTTAATAGTAAATTGAAAGCTTCATCGCGGGTTTTCTCGACGGCAAACATTTCAAGAATTTGCGAATCTTCAATTGGTTTCATCGAGGAATATTAGTATTTTTTACTAAAAAGGCACCAAGACCACCAAGTTTTTCTTCGCGTTCTTCGTGCCTTTAAAGTGACTTAATTTAAGCTTTTTTTCTGTCAATTACCTTTTTAACTGCTTCAACAATGTTAACTGCATCTAAGCCGTATTTAGACATTAACTGATCAGGTGTACCACTTTCGCCAAAAGTATCATTTGTAGCTACAAATTCTTGCGGAGTAGGTAATTCGGTCGTTAATAAACGCGCAACACTTTCACCTAAACCACCAAATTTATTGTGCTCCTCACAGGTTACTACGCAACCTGTTTTTTTAACCGATTTTAAAATGGCTTCATCATCCAATGGTTTAATGGTGTGGATGTTGATGATTTCTGCATCAATGCCCAGTTCAGCCAGTTGTTCACCAGCTTCGATGGCTTTCCATACCATATGGCCTGTTGCAATAATGGTTACATCAGTTCCTTCATTTACCATCCAGGCTTTACCAATCTCAAACTTTTGATCAGGATCTGTAAATACCGGAATTACCGGGCGGCCAAACCGTAAATAAACAGGACCTTCATATTCTGCGATAGCCATAGTTGCGGCTTTGGTCTGGTTGTAATCGCATGGATTAATCACCACCATTCCCGGCAACATTTTCATCAAACCGATATCTTCCAGGATCTGGTGGGTTGCACCATCTTCACCCAAAGTTAATCCGGCATGTGAAGCACAGATTTTAACATTTTTGTTAGAATAAGCTACCGACTGACGGATCTGATCGTAAACGCGACCTGTAGAAAAATTGGCAAAGGTTCCGGTGAAAGGAATCTTACCATTAATTGTCATTCCGGCCGCAATACCAATCATATTGGCTTCTGCAATACCCACCTGTGTAAAACGCTCCGGAAAATCTTTGATAAAAGCATCCATTTTTAGCGATCCAACTAAATCGGCACATAAGGCAACCACGTTTTCGTTTTTCTTTCCTGCCTCATGTAAGCCAGCACCAAATCCCGAACGTGTATCTTTTTTCTCTGTATATGTGTATTTTTTCATTTTGTTTTTAGATATGAGATATGAGATTTTAGATAGGAGATCATGCAACAATTAGTCTTAAATCTCCTATCTATGGTCTCAAATCTAATTTAATAGTCCCCTAAAGTTTCTGGTAACTGCGCCAATGCTGAGGCCAGTTGCTCATCATTTGGGGCCGTACCGTGCCATTTATGCGAACCTACCATATAATCAACACCTGCACCCATTTGTGTACTCATTAAATTTAAGATCGGTTTACCTTTTCCTGTTAAAGTTTTAGCATAATGCAAACCTTCCACAATAGCCTGCATATCATTACCATCAGTATTGATTACATGCCATCCGAACGCTTCGAATTTTGCCTGTAAATCGTCTAACGCAAGTACTTTACTGGTTGGGCCATCAATTTGCTGTCCGTTATAATCCACAGAAGCAATTAAATGATCTACTTTGTTAAACGGCGCAAACATTGCTGCTTCCCAGTTTTGGCCTTCCTGTAATTCTCCATCACCAAGTAAGGCAAAAATATGAGATTGATCGCCATTTAACTTTTTGGCTAAAGCAGCACCAATGGCTACTGATAATCCCTGACCTAATGATCCGGATGCAATACGGATTCCAGGTAAATGCTCATGTGTGGTTGGGTGACCCTGTAACCTGGAATCCAGCTTACGGAAAGTGGCCAGTTCACTTTTATCAAAATAGCCGGCATGTGCCAGTGTACTGTACCAAACAGGAGAAATGTGTCCGTTAGATAAGAAGAATAAATCTTCACCAACACCTTCCATGGTAAAATCTGTTTTATGGTTCAGTACTTCAAAATATAAAGCTGTAAAGAAATCAGCACATCCAAGCGAAGCGCCTGGGTGTCCAGATTGACATCCGTGAACCATTCTAACGATATCTCTTCTGATTTGTGAGGCAATATCTTCTAGCTCTTTAATTGTATGTTTCATTAAATACGAGGTTGTTGTTCATAGCAAAGTTAATATTTTACTTGCTATATTATAATTAGTTATTGATTAAATCGAGTACCTGTTGAGTTGAGTTTTTAGTGTCAACCTTTTTAATTATATGGGCAATTTTACCCTCACCATCTATAATAAATGTGGTACGAACAGTGCCCATATATTTCTTTCCGTACATGTTTTTTTCAGCCCATACACCATAATCTGTTACAATTTTCTGCTCGGTATCGGCCAGTAAGGTAAAGGGCAGGTTGTGCTTGGTAATGAATTTTTGATGTGATTTTTCATCATCTACACTAACACCTAAAACCACAATGCCTTTGGCTTGCAGCCCCTGATAATTGTCTCTGAAATCGCATGCTTCAGCTGTACAGCCCGGTGTGTCATCCTTGGGGTAAAAGTAAAGCACTACGGTTTTACCCTTAAAATCATTTAGTGAAATTTCATTTCCGCTTTGATCCTTTGATGTAATTGCTGGTGCCGGATCACCTTCTTTTAATTCTGCCATATATAAAATGATTGAATTTTGATTAATATTTAAATTTAATGCTGCAATGTAAACAGTTTAAATTAGTATCCTGTTCGCGATCTTTTAAAAGATGACATTTTAAAACATTTGTACCATCTATTTGGAAAAATGTACCGTGTATCTTCTTGTGTTATCTTTCATATCGGCCACCACGAGTTCGAAGGTATGCTTACCGGAAGTGGTTCGCTCATCAAAGCTGTGCCAAAGCGTCGCGGTTTTCGCATCAAACTCCATGAGAATCCATTTACCATCCAGGTAACCATTAAAACTTTTAATGCCAGACAAATTATCACTGATCCTGAAGTTCATTCTTGATAGACCTGACATGCTTTTTCCTTCGATGATGTTGATAGGAGAAATTCGTGGTGCAATGGTATCAACAGCAATGTAAAAACTTCCAAAGTTTCTAGGTGTTGCTTTTACGAATCCATTATCATAAGATCCTCCCTGTGTCGAGCCATTTGAATTGAGGATAAGTGCTTTTGACCTTAAGTTCTCCGGAAGCTGATCAGCCTTAATCCATAAATCAAACCCAATGTGAAGCGGGGTATAACGGTTATGAATTTGATGGACAGCAGACCACGCATTTCCTGCCGGCTTCGGAAGCTTTTTATAAACAAAGTTTAAATCATTATATAAGGTTCCTTTTGGGAAAACTACTTTAATGTCTTCTGTATTAAATTCATTCATTTTCCCATAGGGATAAATTATGCCTGATGGAATAATAGGTGCCATAATTGGTGCACTTCCTGCATTTACGGTAAAAGGTAGAATGGACGCATTCCCTTTAGCATCTGTAATGATATACCGAAGCTGATGTGCGGCGCCGTCGTTGAAATTAATTTTTCCGCTGTTCACCAATCCGCTGTAAATTTTTAAAGGATTTCCGGGATCGACAAAACTTTTCTGAATACTTCTTTTCGTATTCAGGTATGTGGGGTAGTCAATATGCGAATTAATCGCCTTGCTGTTTTCAAAAGCAAAACGTTCCAGCGCAGAAGTATAGATCATCTTCCCATCCATTTCCAGCTGAATAGAATACACCCCATTGGTGCCAGATGCACCATTATGTCGGTCTGTAGTCACTAATCCAAATCCAACTTCGCCCGTTAAACTAAGGGGGGCAACAGTTTTATAATTGCCATTCGCGCCTGTAATGCCAATAGCTTGTTTGGGTGTAAATTCATTAAATGTTTTGCCGTTTAAACGGTAAACGTATAATCCATGAATAATAGGCGGGATGTTATCTGGAATGATAATGCCGAAAAATTGTGGATTAATGGTTTCTTCAGTTTTGGTATCTCTGATTTCAAAATGTAAATGCGGACCGCCAGAGCTTCCCCGGTTACCAGACCAGGCAATTACTTCACCTTTATGTACAGGAATCAATGTGGCATCGGGAAATTCATCAATCTCAAATGATTTTTTCTCATATTCCAGGTTTTTTACAATCGCAGCTATTTTTGGTGCAAAACGTTGTAAGTGCCCATATACGGTAGTGAAACCATTCGGGTGATTAATATAAAGCGCTTGTCCGAAGCCACTGTTCTGAACCCTTAACCTGGAAATATAGCCATCCGCAACCGCATAAACAGGATAACCTTCGCGTTGATTGGTTCTGAAATCCACGCCCGAGTGAAAGTGATTGCCTCTTAGTTCGCCAAATGAACCCGCCAGGGCAGGAGGTGCAATGTCCAGTGGTTGCCTGAAATCCGTAATGGGATATTTATTATTGCTGAATATCTGCTGCGCATGAAGTACATTAACGGTGATAGAACAACAAATAAAAAGTGAGAGGTTAAATAGATGCAGGATCGGTTTTTTAATCATTCCTTATTTAACTTCAAAATTCAAAAGTTGTTTGCCATTCAGCCATGCGGCTAATTTATCACCCTGATGAACTCGGCCAACACCTTCAGGTGTACCTGTAAAAATCAAATCACCTTTTTTTAAAGTGATATACTGCGATACAAAACTGATAATCTTCTCGAAAGAGAACAATAAATCTTTAGTGTGACCATGCTGACGTGTTTCGCCATTAATTTGCAATTCGAAGTTCATCAGGTATAAATCTTCAAAATCGCTTTTGGGCAAAAAGATACTTACCGGCGCGGAATGGTCAAATCCTTTCGCCAGTTCCCAAGGCAGGCCTTTTTCTTTATGTTTGCTTTGGATGTCCCGGGCTGTAAAATCAATTCCCAGGCCAATCTCGTCATAATAATTTGAAGCAAATTTTTCGGCAATATGCTTTCCTTCTTTGCAGATTTTCAGCACTACTTCAAGCTCATAATGGATATCATCTGAAAAATCGGGCAGATAAAAAGGTTTGTTATCTTTTAATAGGGCCGTATCAGGCTTCATAAAAATCACGGGAGTAGTGGGAACCGGATTATTCAGTTCTTTGGCATGTTCGGCATAATTCCGTCCGATGGCTATAATTTTCATCTCTTAAAGGTAAGGTGTGTGCAGTATGAGATTGCCCATACCTTTTCAAAAATAGAAAAGAAAATGATTTTATAAAACTGAGATGCGCTTTACCTGGCTTTCTGACCCTGCGGTTACCCTTAAAAAGTAAATGCCAGCATTTAAACGGCTAGGGATTGCAAAGCTTTTGGTTTGCTCTCCTGCATTTAAGCGTTCGTTTGCAAGGGTGACTACTTCATTGCCCAGCAAATCAATAATTTTGATTGTTGTCTGGGTGCCATCTTTACCAATAGATAAAATAATATTTAACTGATCTTCAACAGGATTGGGATAAATTTTGACTACCGTAAGTAATTTGTCTTTGTTAGTTGCTACGGCCGGACTTTTAGTAACACTGGAGTAGGTATGGTAAACCCCTGAGTATCCAAACGATCCGAATATGGGTTTGTAAGGTTCGATATTGGCTTTGATTTCAGGAATTCTGATGGCTTTTCTGGTTTTGTTTTTTAAGCTAAAATGAATGCTGTCAGTTTGTTGCGACCAGGAATTTAAACTACACAACAAAACCATACACCCTGTGCATACAAGTTTTGTGAGTAACGTTATCCTAGTGTAGAGTTTCATCAAATTGCTGAAGCAAATGTATTAATTTTAAACAAAGAAATTAAACATTTTGTTTGAAAGCGATATTTTAACACAATTTAACAATAATATACATTTTTGATCGTGTTAAAAATACACAATAATTTGGTTGTTAATTTGTTATACATAGTTTACTTTTGCCCCACTAAAAAAACATAAAGTGTCAAATCATAAAAATGTTAATGCATTAACCGCCGGTGGGGTTCTGATTAGTTTAGGAATCGTATTTGGAGATATTGGTACATCGCCGCTCTATACACTTAACGCAATTTTTAAAATCATACTGGGGGTTAAAGACGGTGTAATTAACCATCCGGGTGCCATTACGACTGATGTTGTTTTAGGCGTACTATCCTGCATTATATGGACACTGACACTCCAAACCACCATTAAATATGTTATTATTACCTTAAGGGCTGATAATAAAGGAGAAGGTGGTATTTTTTCACTCTTCTCTTTGGTAAGGAAAAAAGCCAAATGGCTTGTGGTACCGGCTATTATTGGTGGCTGTGCTTTACTGGCTGATGGAATTATTACGCCGAGTATTACGGTAACTTCAGCTATAGAGGGTTTAACGAGTAAATTTGATGTTCCGGTTATTCCGATCGTATTAACCATTTTAACCATGCTGTTCATCATTCAGCAATTTGGAACCAATTTGGTTGGGAAACTATTCGGACCGGTTATGTTTGTGTGGTTTGCCATTTTAGGGGTTATAGGAATTACCTTTATCATCAAAGATTTTAGCATTCTGAGGGCTTTAAATCCATATTATGCAGTGCATTTATTGGCTAACAATCACAATGCATTTTATATTTTAGGTGGTGTATTCTTATGTACAACCGGGGCTGAAGCCTTATATTCTGATCTTGGTCACTGCGGAAGAAATAATATCCGTATCAGCTGGATCTTTGTAAAGCTTACCCTGATTCTTAACTATCTGGGGCAGGGTGTTTGGATTCTGCAAAACTCCGCTAATTTCATGCCTGGCGCAAAAATGAATCCGTTCTTTATGATTGTGCCTGAACAGTTTCAGATCGGCATGGTGATCCTGGCTACAATGGCAGCAATTATAGCTTCTCAGGCTTTAATTAGCGGCTCATTTACCCTGATATCAGAAGCTGTACGTTTAAACCTATGGCCAAAAATCCGGATTGTTTACCCTACGGTTTCAAAAGGCCAGTTATATGTCCCTTCTATCAACTGGATGTTATGGATTGGTTGCTGTGGAATTGTTTTGTTATTTAAAGAGTCAGAACGCATGGATGCAGCCTATGGTTTATCCATTACCATCGCTATGTTAATGACCACGATTCTGGTGAGTTTTTATCTGCGCAGCAGGCGGTTTCCTAAATATTCCATTTTAATTTTCTTCCTTACTTACATTGTAATTGAGGGAACATTTTTAGTGAGTAACTTAACCAAATTTGTGCACGGCGGATGGGTGACGGTATTTATCGGATCTTTATTATTTACTATTATGTGGAGCTGGTTTGTGGCCAGAAAAATTAAAAACCGTTTTGTAAAATATGTGGAGATTGAAGATTATTATCCGATTTTAAGCGAACTGAGCAGTGATGAATCTGTTCCGAAATATTCCTCACAACTGGTTTATTTAACCAGCGCAAACTTTAAAACGGAGATTGAATCCAAGATTATTTATTCCATTATCCAGAAGGAACCTAAGCGGGCAGATGTGTATTGGCTGGTTCACGTAGACGTGATGGATGAGCCTTATACCATGGATTACAAAGTGGAGTTTTTAATCCCCGGTAAATTAATCAGGATTGATTTCAGACTGGGCTTCAGGGTAGAGCAACGGGTAAACCTGCTTTATCGTAAAGTAGTGGAAGAGCTGGTTAAAAATGGGGAAATTGATATTACCAGTCAGTATACTTCTTTAAACAAACATAAAATTGCCGGCGATTTCAGGTTTGTATTGCTGGAGAAACACCTGTCTAAATTCACCAAACTGAGTTTCTATGAACGCCAGATTATGGACTATTATTTTATCCTTAAAAAGTTAAGTTTATCAGAAGAACGTAGTTTTGGACTGGACAGCAGTTATGTAGATGTAGAGAAAGTTCCGTTAATATTTGTAACACCTGATGATATTGAGTTGAACAGATTAGCGGTATAATGATCAGGAACTTATTGATTGTATTGGCTGTTTTATTATTTATTGCCGGGCCAGCCGCTAAGGTAAATGGTTTAGCACATAGTGAATATTACCTTATTCTTTCTGGAATAGGATTGATAGCATTAACTGTTTTTGTGTTTAAAAAGCGGTGATAACGTATGCTATCCAATGAAAACTAAAGGACCTGTTTTCGGTTGGTGAGTCACCAACCGATAGGGGATTTTCTTATCGGTCATGTGTCTCCACAGACCGAAACTGATTTCATTATGATAAAGATCGGCGTATGATACCTGTTCATGAGGAGTAAACCGATAGCGGACACTTTCTCATCATCAGTATCTTATTAGAAATAAATTAAACTTCAGGATGTGCCAGTTTGCTATGCCTGTATCCATATGCAAAGTAAACGATCAGTCCGATAACCAGCCAGATTCCAAAGCCAATCCAGTTGGATATGCCCAGTTCACACATCATGTATAAGCAACTGATTAATCCTAAAACCGGAATCAGGGATAGGTTTTTAGTAATGCAATAATACGAGATGACCACGCAGATGATCAGAAAAATCCACATCGGGATCTTATGTTTAAACAAACTCCAGCCTGTTTCATATTTCTTATCAAAAGAAACCTTTGATGCTGCAATAAACTGCTCGTAACGATTACCCGGTAAAGCACTGAGGTATGATTCTGCATCTACTTTTTCCGAAAGGATAATTTGTGGCACAGCATCCTTAACAATTTCTTCTTTTACCATCTGCAGTTCCTCACCCTTTAAAGAGGTGACAAAATTTACAGTAGTAACCGTTTTTGGAGTATTAAAAAAGAAGGCACTGGTTTCCTTTGGAAATTGAATAAAAGCGAAGGCCAATGCAGCAATGAACGCAACAGGAACAATGAATTTACTGTTAAGATAGGGGATTTTGAATTTACCACGCTGCACATCAGGGCGGTTTTGTAATACCAGCACGCCGGCACATACCAGCACAAATGCGAACAACGTACCTATAGAACAAAGATCGGTTACGATGGTTAAATTCATGAAAAGTGAAGGAACTGCGACTACGAAGCCTACTACAATGGTTGCAAAGGATGGTGTTTTATATTTTGGGTGAATTTTAGAAAATGATTTAGGTAATAATCCATCCCTGCTCATACTCATCCAGATTCGGGGTTGTCCCATCTGAAATACCAAAAGTACACTGGCCATGGCAAAAACGGCACTTACGGCAATGATTCCGCTCATTAGCTTTAAATCAATCTGATCAAATACGAAAGCCAGTGGATCGCCAACGGCAAGGGTATCTGATTTTACAATTCCGGTGAGTACAAGTGCAATTGCAACATATAAAATAGTGCAGATGATGATGGCCCACATCATTCCGCGGGGTAGATCACGCTGCGGGTTTTTACATTCTTCTGCAGTGGTAGAAATGGCATCAAAACCAATGTAAGCAAAGAAAACGGCCGATACTCCTTTTAAAATTCCCGACACCCCGTTTGGTGCGAAGGGATTCCAGTTTCTGGTATCAACATAGAAAATACCAACCGCCAGTACCAGCATAATCACCGCTAATTTTACCACTACCATGGCATTGCTGGCATTTCTGCTTTCCTTCATACCCCTGTAAATTAACCAGGTGATTAATATAATGATACCTAATGCCGGGAGATCAGCCACTAGGTGAAAACCTCCAATTTGGGGTGCGGTAAGCCATGCGTTATTTGCTAAGGCGGTAGCGGGATCCAGGGCAGCAATATTTTTACCAGCTGCCCGTAATGCTTCGGCATGTTCGTGTCCGTTATAGGCACTTAAGTAATCCATTGTTGCCCAGTCGGGTATATGGATCCCATCAATACCCAAAAAAGGAATTCGGATGGTAGAAAGTAATCCCGTAAAATAATCCGACCAGGAAATTGCCACCGTGATGTTTCCGATAGAGTATTCCATAATCAGTGACCAGCCGATAATCCAGGCGACCAGTTCGCCGAAAGCAACGTAAGAATAAGTGTATGCACTTCCTGAAACGGGAACCATAGATGCAAATTCTGCATAGGCGAAAGCGGCAAAACTACAGGCAACGGCTGTAAAAATAAATAGAAAAATTACTGCTGGTCCGCCATCTGCACTGGCTTTGCCTATGGTACTGAAAATTCCGGCACCTATAATCGCAGCTATACCAAATGCGGTTAAATCCCGTACCCCCAGTGTTTTGTGAAGTGTATTTTCATGATCGCCATAGCCTCCTGCTGCATCCTTTAATATCTTTGAAATAGATTTCTTCCTGAATAGCTTTTCGAACATTTTTATTTGCTTGTAGTATTCTTCAAACTTAAAAAAATATCAGCTAAAAACGTTTAAAGCAGGATATAAATTTCAAAGCATCATTATTTTGACCCAATTGGTATCAAAAATCAGGTATTATTGGTAAAGTGTCAAAATGTGCAATTATTTGAAAAACATTATCCTTTATTTGATTGACATAATTTATCCATGGGCTAAAACGATACTTTTGTCAACTTGAACCAATCAAGCCAATTTATAGAAGGAAAAATTTATTTGATTATAATATTTATTACCCCATGCAAGCCGTAAATCACAATGTCTCTTATATTAAAGAAAAGAATCAAAAAATAGCCACTATGCTTGCTTTTGCTTTGATTCCACTTTCGGGTTTCGCTACAGATATTTATATCCCCTCGCTGCCCACTATGGCCGGCAAGATGAACGTCAGCAGTATCCAGGTTCAGCTAACCTTGAGTATCTTCCTGATCAGTTATGGTGTTTCGCAATTGTTTATTGGCAGTGTGCTGGATAGTTTCGGGCGTTATAAAATTTGCCTTTATGCCTTATTGATTTTTGCTGCAGCGAGTATAGTAATTGCCGTTACCCATAATATCTATCTGATTTATCTGATGCGGGTAATCCATGGTTTAACGGTTGGATGCATTGTTGTAGCCAAACGTGCCTATTTTGTTGATTTGTTTGCAGGTGATCAGCTCAAGCATTATTTAAGCCTGTTTTCTATCATCTGGTCTACCGGGCCAATTATTGCACCCTTTGTTGGCGGATATTTACAAACTGCCTTTGGCTGGGAATCAAATTTTTACTTTTTAGCTGGTTTCGCGCTGCTTTTTGCTTTACTTGAATTTCTTTTCAGTGGGGAAACACTAAAACATTTTACTGAGTTTCAGTTGAAAAAAATAGCGGGCATTTATGTCACGATGGTAAAAACCAGTAGCTTTACCCTTGGCATTGTGATGCTGGGCCTGGCGTACTGTATGGTAATGGTTTATAATATGACGGGTCCCTTTATTATTGAACACGACCTTAAGTTTTCTCCGGTTATTGCGGGGTACAGCTCGCTGGTTTTGGGTTTTGCCTGGATGGTAGGTGGGTTTATCGGCAAGGCTACCATTAACCGTCCATTTTTTAGCAGACTTGCTATTAACGCAGCCTTGCAGCTCCTGTTTGTGATCTTGATGATCATCAGTCTACAATTCATCAGCAACCTGTATTCACTTATTTTTTTCGCTTTCATCATTCATATTGGGGCCGGTTATACATTCAATAATTATTTTACCTTTTGCTTAAGCAAGTTCCCGAAAAATGCGGGGATTGCGGGTGGCTTAACAGGGGGTATTACGTATGTAATTGTTTCCTTCCTGAGTTATGGTGTCGTTAATCTTTTCCCTGCCAAGGATGAGCGAAATTTAAGTTACAGCTATTTGGTGATGATCTTAATTTCGGTAATGGTGATGTTTGTCATTATGAAAACACGTGATAAAAATAGTGAGGTGGTATAAGACATACAGTAAGCTGATGTAGATGAGGATCTGTGTGGCAATCAACATACATATTAGCTTAGCTTACAGCTTATAATGATATATCACGTCGGGATATTTAATGGAAAAGAGAATGTGCTATGTCTGCGATACAGGTAACTGATTCGGGTTACTATTTTATTTTCAGATAAATGCCTTCTAAGGTGGCGTTAAATCCGAATTCACAATCGTTTAATTGACCTGGACTTTCCTGCGAAATGATTAAAAAACCATTGTAAAATTTAACTTTGAATGTACAGGATTTGTTCACCTGTATAATCAGCTGGTTGTTTTTTAAAATAGCCTTTCCAGATGCATCAGCAATGTTTCTTCCGGGATCATGCGTAACCGAACCAATATCATAACTGTAGGTGTTACCACTTATTTTTTTGATGGTGATGTTTCCCTGATACCCTTTTTCACCGTATTGATAAGTATATTCACCTGCCAGCTGATCTGGTTTAAGAGGTGAAAATATTTCCGGCTTAAGATTTTTATTGGTTTTAATCGCCAGCATGACGTTATAACTGGTATCTGATTTGGTTGCCGACCAGTTGCCTTCCAGTTTATTGTTTTTGAGCGCGGCATAAATGCTTCCGCTAATATTTCCATCTCTTTCAAATTCATGCATCGAATACTGATTTTGATCTTCCACATGGCCAATAACCTTAATTGGCTGTTTCAACCTGGTATTTAAATACCTGATATTTCCTAAAATGAGCTGATTATAAACGGAAATATTTAATTCAACCGGAATCTTTTTATTGATGAAACCGGTTAAGCTATATTTCTGTATGGTATTATTTTGCTGTGCGGAACAAATGCTTGTTGCAAATGTTAAAATGATCATTATTGTTTTAAGGATGCGCATAAATGTTTTTTTCTAAAAATAGAAAAGTCGCGGGGATTAACCGCGACGTAGTAAATATGGATGTATGGATTATCCTAATTTCTCTAACTCATCTTTAACAAAGTTTGCCAGTTCCTTTACATAATCTGAGCTGAAATCAAATTTAATTCCTGCCGTTTCGTAAATCTCATTGATTGGTTTGGTGTAGCCTAAAGAAAGTGCAGCCAGGTATTGATCAAGTGCCTTGCCAGGGTTTTCTTTATAGTTCTTCCATACGGCAATAGCACCCAATTGTGCAATGGCATATTCAATATAGTAAAAAGGAACTTCAAACAAATGCAACTGTTTCTGCCAAACGTTTCCAAATTGCTGCTCTAAACCGTCCCAGTCTGCAAAACCCGCTCCGAAGCGATTGTAAATTTGTTTAAATGTTTCTTCCCGATCTGCTGCGGTATGTTCAGGATTGGTATAAATCCAGTGTTGAAACTGATCAATTACGGCTACCCAGGGCAATGTTTTCAGCACATCGGCCAGTTGCTCTTTTTTAGCACGGATTAAATCTTCTTCATTATCGAAATAGACACTCCAGTTGTCCATTGAAATGAGTTCCATGCTCATGGATGCCAGTTCCGCAACCTCCGAAGGGCAATGTTTAAAATCATTTAACTCCAGGTTTGCCGTTAAGAAAGTATGAATCGCATGCCCACCTTCATGAACCATTGTTGTTAAATCGCGAAGCGAGTTTGCAGAATTCATAAAGATAAACGGTGCACCTGTTTCTGCCAGTGGATAATTATAACCACCAGGAGCCTTACCTTTTCTGCTCTCCACATCAAAAAGATGGTTGGCTTTCATCGTTGCCAGTTTTACGCCTAACTTTTCATCAATGGCATTGAAACAGGCAATACTCTTATCAATCAGTTCTTCGCCATTATGGAAGGGTTTAAGTGCTGGTTTACCACTGATGCTGACTTCTACATCCCAGGGTTTAAGTGTTTCTAATCCCAAAGCCTCCCTGCGTTTCTCTGCCTGCTCTTTTAAAATCGGAACGATTTCTTTTTCAATGGCATTAGCAAAATCATAGCAATCTTGCGGGCTATAATCAAAACGACCTAAAGCTTGAAACATATAATCACGGTAGTTTTCAAAACCTGCATTTAGCGCCACCTGGTTTCGCATCTTGATTAATTCATCAAATAAAATGTTCAGGTCGTCCTTATCAATTAAACGACGTTGCTGAATGGTTTTCCAGGCATGCTCACGAACCTCACGGTTTAAATCTTTGATGAAAATGGAAGCCTGCTCCAGCGTATATTCCTGGCCATTAATTTCCACACTCATGGCACCGGTAATGCCCTGATATTTTTGTTGTTTTACCTGTAACTGCGTAAACAGTTCAATGTTTTCTTCCCTGTAAATTTCTAAAGCCTTTTTAATCGCTCTGCTGTAAACAAAGAATTTTTCCTTGTCCAGGTCATCCATGAAAGGACTTTCTACAAATTTTTTGTTCAATTCGTTAGCCAGTGGTGAAATTTTTGGCTCAATCTCTTCAGCAAAATATTGAAAGCTTTTAACCAATTCCGCATTGGCTGTATCGCAGCTCATTTTGATGTATCGCCAGGCAAAATCTTCTTCCAATGCGGCTTCGAGTTCTGAACGGTCTTTTAACCATTGTTCCAGTTCCTCCACGTTATTGATTTCGCGGCTTTGCAGTTCCTTAAAAAGTGGTTCCAGGCTTTCCCAGTTGATGGTTAAATCCTGCGGAATATATGTTCTGGTTTTTTTTTCTATTATCATCATATTTAATTAGAGAATTAGCGAGGGATTGAATGAGAGAGTTAGAGAATGACTGAATGATATTGAAATTGCCAAATGTTCTCTCATTCAAAACTCTCTCATCCAAAATTGTTCTTAAAACTCACTCATTCGGTCATTTACTCATTCTAAATTATTCTTCAAACTCACTCATTTTTATTTATGTCTTAAATAGGCGTCGATTAAAAAACAGAGCGCAAATACCACTGAAGCGTATCCATTTAAGGTTTGAAATGCCCTGTTTACTTTACTAATATCATTTGGTTTAACCAGCAAATGCTGATATACCAGCATGGAGCAGAAAAACAGAATCCCGATGTAATATACCCAGCTAAATTCGGTAAAAAAAACTGGCAGGATAACGCAGGCTGCTGAAAATACATGCAGTAAAACCGATACATTCAGTGCATTTTTTATGCCAAGTGCGGATGGGATGGAGTGTAATTTTTCTGCCCGATCAAAATCCTCGTCCTGTAAGGCATAAATAATATCAAATCCACTTACCCAGAAAAGTACGGTTAAAGAATATAAAACAGGTACCAAAGCAAAATGCCCTGTTACGGCAATGTAGGCACCAATAGGGGCAAGCGCAAGGCCAAGTCCGAGTACCAGGTGGCACAGTGCGGTAAACCTTTTGGTATAGCTGTAAAACAATACCACGAAGAGGGCAACGGGCGATAAATAGAGGCAGAGCGGGTTGATGAAATAGGTGGCAGCTGCAAATAATATACAGTTGATGATTACAAAAATGAGTGCTTCATTAGCTGATACCTTTCCGGCAGGAATATCACGCATTTGTGTACGTGGGTTTTTGGCATCAATATCCCGGTCCAGGTAGCGATTAAATGCCATGGCTGCATTCCTGGCAAATACCATACACAGTAAAACTAAAATCAGTTTATGCCATTCGAAAGGATTTTCAGTGGTGGTTATACCGAGAAAAAAGCCAATCATGGCAAAAGGTAATGCAAAAACGGAGTGAGCGAATAATACGAGAGAAAAGTATTTTTTCATTTTTTTTGAACTGATTACACAGATATTAATAATTTAAAATGGTTAATTGTTCAGGGTTGATCGCTTAAATGTTTTAAAGGAAAATCAGTCGTGAAACTCAATTCTCAAACATGCTATCGATAACGAAACCATGAGCTATCAAACTATAAACATTTGGCTGTCGAAATAAACTAATGACTAATGAACCAACTAAAACTTTTTATATTCTGTTGGAACAACAAAATCATGATTTACTTCTCCAATAAATTGAAGCACCTCATCTTTTCCGGTTCCTTTTTCTGCAGAAGAAATAAAGGTAGCCGGAATTTCCTCAAAAAATTCGCCTAATTTTTTCTTAAATGCAGCTACATTTTTCTGTGTGGTTGTCATACCTTGTTTATCGGCTTTGGTAAATATCAGCGAAAATGGAATTTGCTTTTCACCTAACCAGTAGCAAAATTCAATGTCAATCTGTTGTGGTTCTAAACGGCTGTCAATCAAAACAAAAACACATTGCAGACTTTCTCTTTTGGTAATGTAGGCGCGGATAAATTTCTCCCATTTCTCTCTGCTGGTTTTTGAAACTTTTGCATAACCGTAGCCCGGAAGATCGACGATGTACCACTTCTCATTAATTAAAAAGTGATTAATAAGTTGTGTTTTGCCTGGGCGCTGCGAAGTTTTCGCTAGGCCATGCTGATTCACTAACATATTAATTAAAGAGGATTTACCGACATTAGACCGGCCAATAAAAGCATATTCAGGCATTAATGGTGCCGGTAAAGCCGAAATCTGGGTGTTGCTGCAAACAAATGTTGCCGTTTTGATAACCATAATGCAAAGGTAGGGTTTTGAGTCCGAAGTCCGAAGTTCAAAGTCTAAAGTGGAAAATGATTAGTCTGGTAGAAATGTAAACTTTAAATGGTGCATTGATTATTGCAACCCAGACATTAGACTCTTGACTAAAGACTCCCGACTTTTTCCTTATATTTGCTACTTATCATGAATCAGAACATCACTCCATACCAGGTTACAGATGCAACTAAAAAAGAGCAGGTTGCAACCATGTTTAATAACATTTCAGGTACATACGATTTTTTAAACCATTTTCTTTCTTTAGGTATAGATGTACTCTGGCGCAAGAAGGCCATTAAGGAACTGGTGTCTATTCAGCCAAGAAATTTACTGGATGTGGCTACCGGCACAGGTGATTTTGCATTCGAAGCCATCAAGAAACTGCATCCTGAAAAAGTGGTTGGTGTCGATATATCTGAAGGCATGCTGGAAGTGGCCCGCAAAAAAATCAACCAACGTAGCTTAAGTGAAATATTTTCGGTTCAGGTTGGTGATTCGGAAGGCCTGCATTTTGAAGCAGATACCTTTGATGCCATTACCTGTGCTTATGGCGTGCGGAACTTCGAAAATCTGGAGAAAGGTTTGGCTGATATGTACCGTGTATTAAAACCAGGTGGCAAAATGGTCATTCTGGAGTTTTCCAAACCGAGGGTGTTTCCGGTAAAACAGCTATACAATTTTTATTTTTTACATGTTACACCATTTTTTGGAAAATTATTTTCAAAAGATGCTAGGGCCTACACCTATTTACCAGAATCTGTAGCAGCCTTTCCGGATGGTAATGATTTTACTGGCCTAATGGAAAGAGTTGGTTTTAAAAATACCAAACAAAGGATTTTAACGTTCGGAATAAGTTCAATTTACGTCGGAACTAAATGATAAAAAAATTAAGCCTCATTCTTTCCTTATTTATTGGATCAAGTACGGCATTCGCCCAAAATTGGGGTGGAGGCATTGACAATGAAGACTGGAGCTTTGGGTTTAACTTTCAGTATATTTCTGCTGAATATAAAATTCTTAAAAAGGAAAACTGGAAATCACCATTTTATGAGTTGCCGGATTCTTTTGGCGTCTCGTATGACTCCACCACAGGTTTACCTGTAACAAGCCAACTCAATGCCATTTCCAGTAAACCTGCTCAGGGCTTTGGATTAGGTTTTGTGATCAATAGAAACATTTCTGAAAACTTTGATCTTAGAGCAACACCTTCCTTAATTTTTAGCGACCGTATCGTGAGCTATGAATATGAACCAAAGGAATCAATTCCTTTGGGAAATGGACAAATGAAAAATTTTGAAACCCTGGTAGATAAGAAAGTGCAGGCGACCATGTTTGAATTTCCACTCGGAATAAAAGTGAAATCAAACCGCCTAAATAACTTTCGTGCTTACTGGTTAGGTGGCGCAAAGTATTCTATTGATATTGCATCAAAGAAAAAAACTTTAGATGAAGGTGAAGCGGCCATCAATAAATTGTTGAAAAATCAGCGCAATTACCTCTCTTACGAAACTGGAATTGGCTTCGATTTGTATTTCGAATATTTTAAAATGTCTCCGGAAATTAAATTATCGTATTCTACGAATGATATCCTTCAACATGATAATACGGCATTTGCCAATCCGATAGATAAGTTGAAATTGCGTCAATTAACGTTCAGTTTAATTTTTCAATAGCCGTACAATTCAAAAAAACTTACCTTTGCCAGCGGAGGTAAATCATCAGCCTTAGTTTTGGGTCGGGGGTTTATCATGACTTAAAAAATCACAAACATGTCTAAAATTGTTTTAATTACAGGCGCAACATCTGGCATTGGCGAGGCTTGCGCACGTACATTCGCTCAGCAAGGTTATCAGTTAATTCTACTGGCCCGCCGTGAAGATCGTCTGGCGAAAGTTGCAAAACAACTTAACAATCAATACGGAATAGAAATTAAGCAGGTTTTGGCAGATGTCAGAGATAAAGCGCATTTATCCGCTGCGCTGGAAGCATTACCTGCCGACTGGAAAAAAGTAGACATCCTGATTAACAACGCTGGTTTGAGTCAGGGTTTAGACCCGATTGACCAGGGCAGTACCGGTGATTGGGATACCATGATTGATACCAATGTAAAAGGATTATTGTACGTTACAAAAATAGTATCTAACTGGATGATACCTCAACATGCTGGTCATATTGTCAATATTGGTTCAATTGCCGGCAAAGAGGTATATCCAAATGGAAATGTTTATTGTGCTACCAAACATGCTGTTGATGCGTTAAGTAAAGGCATGCGGATAGATCTTTTACCTCATGGTATTAAAGTAACTGAAATTAATCCGGGCATGGTCGAAACTGAATTTTCTGTAGTGCGTTTTAAAGGAGATGAAGACCGGGCAAAGAAGGTTTATGAAAACCTGGAGCCGCTTGTTGCCGATGATATCGCTGATGCCATTTGGTATGTAGTGAGCCGGCCAAAACATGTAAATATTAATGATATGTTAATTATGCCAACAGTTCAGGCCACGGCTACGATTATAGATAGAAAGAATGGATAGTCGGGGATTTGAGATAGCACAACTTACCAGATAATCACCTCACCTTTAAAAAAATAAAATATGATATCAGACACTATAAATCAGGAAATGAAGAAAGCTATGCTGGCTAAAGATCAGGCACAGTTAAGAGGCTTAAGGGCAATAAAAGCGGCTTTACTTTTGGCCAGAACAGAGAAAGGATCTTCAGAGGATATGACAGAAGAAGCTGAATTAAAAATTCTTCAGAAACTGATTAAACAGCGCCGTGAATCTGCTGATATTTATAAATCACAGAACAGAGCCGATTTATATCAGGTGGAAGAAGAAGAAATTGCAGTGATTAGCCAGTTTTTGCCAAAGCAGTTAAGCAGGGAAGAGGTTGCAGTGATTATTGATGAAGTAATCAAACAATCTGGCGCAACATCAGTTAAAGATATGGGTAAGGTAATGGGGCCGGCTAACCAGGCACTTGCCGGTAAAGCAGATGGGAAACTAATTGCTGAAATTGTTAAAGAAAAACTGGCTTAAGGACAAAAGATTTAAAGGTAGAAAGTTCGTAAACGCTAATCGAAGTCGCTTTCCGCTTCAATAACCGTGTTTTTGTACCGTTTTCTGTTTTATTTCAGAAAAATGGCATAGAAATGCGGAAATTTAATTTTACTCTACTAACTTAGTGCACAATACCATCTAAAATACATATGACATACCAGGTAATAGAAGAAGAAGGATTTAAATATATTGAAGCTGGAAAGGGCCAGACACTGGTATTGCTACACGGCCTGA
This sequence comes from Pedobacter sp. MR22-3, assembly GCF_026240075.1. Lineage (NCBI taxonomy): Bacteria > Pseudomonadati > Bacteroidota > Sphingobacteriia > Sphingobacteriales > Sphingobacteriaceae > Pedobacter > Pedobacter sp. MR22-3. The sequence goes on from NZ_JAPIVF010000002.1 coordinate 701,726, forward strand.
TGGGTGAACTGAGCAACTGGGAATTGGTGATAGAACGATTTAAAGACCGATATCATGTCATTATTCCCATTCTTCCGATATATGACCTACCCATTTTAACCTTGGGCGTTAAAGCCCTGTCGAGGTACGTTCACCGTTTTTTAAAATTTAAATCATTAAATCAGGTAGTGCTGGTCGGCAATTCGCTGGGTGGACATGTAGGCCTGGTGTTTACCGTTGCACATCAGGAATTTGTAAAGGCATTAGTGCTGACGGGAAGTTCAGGTTTGTACGAAAATGCTTTTGGCGGTTCTTTTCCACGCCGTGAAAGCTATGATTACATTAAGGAAAAAGTAGAGTTTACCTTCTATGATCCGGCTACGGCCACCAAAGAACTTGTTGATGATGTGTTTAAAACCGTTAACGACAGATCAAGGGTGATCCGGATTTTAACGATGGCAAAATCAGCTATCCGCCATAATATGGCGAAGGAATTATCAAAAATTACCATTCCGGTTTCCTTAATCTGGGGTAAAAATGATAAGGTTACCCCCCCGGAAGTGGCAAAGGAATTTCATGAATTATTGCCAAACTCGGAACTTAACTGGGTAGATCAATGTGGTCATGCACCCATGATGGAGCAACCCGAAATATTTAACAATTACTTAGAAAAATTCTTAGACAGGATATTACTTAAATAATGTTTGCTGAAGAAATCATATCGAATGACATCCCGACACTGAACATCAACGACTCGGTGCAAAAGGCTTTAGATCGCTTAAACGATTTTAAATTAAAGCACTTGCCGGTAGTACATGATGGTGTGCTTGTGGGGTTAGTTTCGGAGGATGATTTACTTAATATTCATGATCATGATACTTCTTTAAATGATGCATCGGTTCATTTGCTCAGTATTTTTGTCCTTAATGATACGCATACTTACGATGTGATCAGGTTACTCAGCCAGTTGCACATCAGCGCGGTTCCGGTGGTTGATCAGCAAAAAAATTACCTGGGTTTAATTTCCATTCATGAGATGGTAGATGCTGTGGCCGGTCAATACGCTGTAAATGAACCCGGCGGAATAATTGTCCTGGAAATTGGTAACCGAGACAATTCTCTGGCGCATATCGCTCAGATTGTAGAAGCAGACAATGCCCAGATTTTATCTTCTTATGTTAATTCCTTTGCGGATTCTACACGCCTTGAAATAACTTTAAAAATCAATAAAACAGAACTTACTTCTTTAGTAGCCGCTTTTGAACGCTACGATTATCAGGTAAAAGAAGTGTATAACAACACCCAGGTTGATGATGGATCTCAGGAACGGTTTGATTCTTTCATGAACTATTTAAATGTTTAAAAACCAATGATGAGGATAGCCATTTACGGGAGAGACTTTAATGATACAGTTTTGCCCTATGTTCAGGAGGTTTTTAATCATTTGGCTAACTATGATGTTCAGCCGGTGTTATATTCCAAATTTAAAACATCGCTTCATGGTAAGATTAATTTACCGAAAAACACAGTTATTTTTCATAACCATGCAGAGCTTAAAGAACGGGCTGATATCTTAATCAGTTTAGGTGGCGACGGCACATTGCTGGATACACTTTCCTTGATCAGAAATTCCAACATCCCGGTGATTGGAATTAATTTCGGAAGGTTGGGTTTTCTCGCCAGCATCAATAAAAATGAAATCGAATCTGCACTAAAAGCTGTCATTCATGGAGAATACAGCTTAGATTGCCGCTCACTGCTGGTTTTAGAATCAGATAATAAATTGTTTGGCGAAGAAAATTTTGCGCTGAATGATATTACCATTCACCGCCGTGATAATTCTGCCATGATGATTATTCATGCTTCCATGAATGATGAGTTTATCAATTCTTATTGGGCTGACGGATTAATCATTGCTACACCTACGGGTTCTACCGCCTATTCACTAAGCTGTGGCGGACCGATCATTTATCCGGATTCCAGAAATTTTGTGGTAACGCCAATTGCGCCACATAACCTGAATGTAAGGCCGGTGGTGCTGCCTGATGCCCATAAATTATCTTTTGAAGTAGAAGCACGTGAATCTAAATTTCTGGTTTCCTGCGACAGCAGAACCGTTACGGTAGAACGATCTGTTAAAATTTCCATTAAAAAGGCAGATTTTTGCCTGAATCTGATCCGGCTTCATAATGAGACTTACCTGAATACGTTAAGAAATAAATTATTATGGGGAATTGATACCCGTAACTATTAAATATGACGCCAAACAAACTCCTTTTGATTTTTCTTTTTTTTGCTTTCAGCACGCAGGTGTCACGTGGGCAGGAGGGAGGAAACTGGGAACTTGGCGTTATGGCAGGAGGTGCAGGCTACATGGGTGATTTAAATCAGAATAATCCCCTTAAAATCAGTGGTCTTTCTGCAGGAATATTCGGAAAGAAAAATTTCAATTCATATTTAGGGGTGCGTTTGAATTATAGCTACGGGCAGATTCAGGCCAAAGATTCAGAATCTGACAATGCACAGTTCAGGGAAAGGAATCTAAGTTTCAAAACAAGTTTAAATGAATTAAGCGCCATCTTAGATTTTAACTTATTTAATTTTAAACTGGGCGGTGGCAACAGGTTGTTTTCACCTTATATTTTTGCAGGTGCCGGTGTAGTGATGTTCAAACCTACAATCAAGTATGGCGGAGAAAAATACCGCTTGGATCGGATGGCTACTGAAGGACAGGAAAATGCCTACAGTAATATTGCCCTCACTATCCCATATGGTGTAGGCTTAAGATACAATTATAAAGATACCTGGAGTATTTTTTCAGAAATCGGATACAGAACACCTATGACGGATTATATTGATGATGTGAGCGGAAAATATCCAAGTTTAGAACTTCAAAACAATACCAGAGTAGGAAGTCCTGGTTTAAATTTATCTGATCCATCTATCGGTCAGATTGGAATTCCAGGTACCCAAAGAGGAGATTTTAGAAAAAGGGATACTTATCTATTTGTTAGTGTTGGCATATCTTTTACCTTTGTATCCTCAAAATGCTATTCGTTTTAAGCTGATTTTGACATAATTAATGGGATTTAAAGAACAAATAGACTATAGCCGCCTGCCAAAGCACATTGCCGTGATCATGGATGGTAATGGAAGATGGGCAAAAGGCCAGGGTAAAGTACGCGTGTTTGGTCACGAGCAGGGGGTACTTTCTGTAAAAGATATTGTAGAAGGTTGCGTAGATGTAGGTATTGAATACTTAACGCTCTATGCTTTTTCTACGGAAAACTGGAACAGGCCAAAGGAAGAGGTTGATGCATTGATGCAAATCCTGATTTCTACCATCAACAACGAAACTGAAACACTGAATAAGAACAATATTAGGTTAAACGCCATTGGTAACATTTCATCATTGCCACAACAATGCATTAATGATTTGCATGAAGCCATGGCTAAAACTGCGCATAATCAGAAATGTACTTTAACACTTGCGTTAAGTTACAGCGCAAAATGGGAGATTTTAGATGCGGCCAAACAAATTGCTGAGGCTGTAAAAAACAATACCATTTCTATTGAGGATATTGATGAAAATTTATTCTCCTCAAAGTTAACTACGGTTAATATGCCTGATCCCGAATTAATGATCAGGACCAGCGGAGAACACCGCATCAGTAATTATTTACTTTGGCAAATGGCTTACACGGAGTTTTACTTTACCGATGTGCTCTGGCCTGATTTCAGACGTGAAGATCTTTTTGAAGCGATAGTAGACTATCAAAAACGCGAGCGCCGCTTCGGCAAAATTAGTGAACAATTAAACTAATTTTTCTTTTAACACTTTTTAACAAGCGTTTAAACTAACTTAGCGCCACTTTTATACGATAAATGTAACCATCAAAAGCGAAACTAAATAAAGTGATTTACTTTATAAAACGTGTACCTTCGTGGCCATTACTGAACAAATTATTTTAATGAAAAGAATATTTCAAGTTTTAATCCTACTAGTTTTAGCCGCTCCGGCATTTGCTCAAATACGTCCGCAAGGTCAGGCACCGGTAACCCCATCTTTGAAGGTTGGAGGCTTGGATCTCGATTATTTCAGTCCCAAAGAATACATTATCGGCGGTACAACCGTAACAGGTACGCAGTATTTGGATAAAGATGTTTTGATTACGCTATCCAAATTAACAAAAGGCGATAAGGTGGTGCTTCCGGGTGAGGCAACCTCCGATGCAATTAAAACGCTTTGGGCACAGGGATTGTTTGATGATGTGAAGATTAATATTGAGAAGTTTGTTCAGGACTCTGTTTATTTTGAAATCGAAGTAGTGGAACGTCCCCGCTTAAGTTCCATTGATTTAAAGGGCATCAGCAAATCTCAAAGAACAGCCATTCAGGAAAAGTTAAATGATAAAACAGGTAAAATCGTTAATGATAACTTATATAACACCACCTCAACGATCATTAAAAAGTATATGCTGGATAAGGGCTACTTTTTTACCGCCATTGATTATAAAACCCGTAAAGATCCTAATGCCGAAAACAGTGTTGTTTTAGAGGCTAATATCAATAAAGGAAGCCGGGTTAAAGTACAGCGCATTTACTTTACCGGGAATAAAGATTTTAAGGAAGCCAAGCTGAGGAAGTTTTTAAAGAACCCTAAGCAATTTGCCTGGTGGCGTTTCTGGGGTTCAGGAAAATTTTCTAAAGAGAAATATGAAGAGAATAAAGTGAAGATGATCGCGAAATTGCAGGAGAAAGGTTACCGTGATGCAACCCTTTTGAAAGATAGCATTTATCAGCACAATAAAAAGAAGGTTAACATTAAGATGGATATTTATGAAGGCAAGAAATATTACTTCGGAAATATTACCTGGGCAGGTAATGCCATTTATCCTGACAGTATTTTAAGTAAAGTATTAACAATTGAGAAAGGTGACGTTTTCAGTGAGGAACGACTAAATAAAAAACTGAACGGTGGTGGCGAAAATGGCGGAGATATCAACAGTATGTATACTGATAATGGATACCTGACATTCAACATCGATCCGGTACAAACCAAAATTTATGGAGATACCGTAGATGTGGAAATGCGCATGTATGAAGGTCCTCAATATGTAAACAACAGAATTACCTTAAAGGGGAATACCATCACCAATGATAAAGTGGTTTTGCGTGAAATCCGTACCAAACCCGGGCAGAAATTTAATAAGAGTGATTTAATTCGTACTATTCGTGAGATTGGACAGTTGGGTAACTTTGACGAATCTAAAACGGTACCTACACCTCGCCCTAACCCGGCAGATGGTACAGTCGATATTGAATATGCAGTGGAAGAAAAACCTTCAGATCAGATTGAATTGTCAGGTGGTTTTGGTGGTGGCCGGATCATCGGTACATTGGGCTTAACCTTTAACAACTTCTCTTTAAGAAACTTATTTAATTTAAAAGCCTATAAACCTTTGCCAAAAGGTGACGGACAGAAATTAAGCTTACGTGGACAAACCAATGGTAAGTATTACCAGTCTTATAGTTTCTCATTCTCTCAACCCTGGTTCGGTGGCGAGAAACCGGTAAGTTTTGGTGTAAGTGCATTTACCTCATTGCAATCTAATGGGTATAATTCTGATGACAATAGATTGCAGAAGATTCGTTTAAATGGTGTAACCGTAAGTTTAGGAAGAAGATTAAACTGGCCGGATAACTATTTCCAATTGAGTCATGCAGTGAGCTTGCAGCAATACATTTTGAATAATTATACAGGGTTTTTGTTTTCATCAGGAACATCTTATAATATTAATTTGTCTCAGGAAATTAGCCGTGATTCGAGAGATTCACCAATTTTCCCGAAATCAGGATCTTTTATTCGATTTACCATTCAGGCAACGCCTCCGTATTCATTATTCAACAAAACGAATTATGCTACCGCATCTGATAAAGATAAATATCGTTTTACGGAATACCACAAGTGGAAATTTGATTCACAATGGTATCAGCGTATTGCCGGAAACTTGGTTGTTAAAGCACAGGCACAGTTTGGTTTCTTAGGTCAATATAATAAAGCAGTTGGTCAATCAGCATTTGAGCGTTTTAAATTGGGTGGTGATGGTATGCAGGGATTCGATTTCTTACAAGGTTCTGAAATTATTGCCATGCGTGGTTACGCAAACAATGCTGTAGTACCGGTAGATATAAATCCTAATGCTATAAATACAGCTCAAACTTCCGGAAGTCCGATTTACACTAAATATGTTTTAGAACTTCGTTATCCTGTTATTTCAAGTCAGCAGGCAACCGCTTTCGTACTGGCTTTCGCAGAGGGTGGTAATACCTGGAACAGGTTTGGTGATTTCAATCCGTTTAACGTAAGAAGATCTGCAGGTATTGGTGCCAGAATTTTCTTACCAATATTTGGGTTATTAGGAATTGACTATGGTCATGGATTTGATAAAATTATCAATAGTAGAGATGGTAATTTTGGACGTCAGAATTTTACATTCAGTATTGCTCAACAATTGGGCGGATTTTAAAAGATTATAACATAATATTTAAAGGGATGCTCACCATAAGCATCCCTTTTTTGTGAATTCATATAGACATTGATTGTTATTTTAGTATGTATTTGTTAAAAAAAGTTAAAAGCTCAAGTTTACTTGGGCTTTAGTTATTTGATAGTATCTTTGTACTGATTATGTTTCAGGTAATAAATAAGTCAGGGTTTAAATAGAACTTAAACTGATTAAATAAAATCTTTAGCTAATAAGAAAAGGGTGATGAGTTCATATAAATTTATTGGCTTTTGAAATCATAGTTGCTTCACTTACCTTTGAAAACAAATTTACACACAATGAAAAAATATCTTTTAGTCGCATTTTTACTTTGCACATCTTTTGGTGCCTTTGCACAGAAGTTTGCATATGTAGATACAGAATACATTTTAAAGCAAATGCCTGAGTATAAATCTGCATTAAGCCAACTGGAAGTGGCATCAAAACAGTGGCAGCAACAGGTTGATCAAAATTTTTCTGAAATTGACCGGATGTACAAGGCTTATCAGGCAGACCAGGTTTTACTTACTGACGATATGCGCAAGCGCCGCGAAAATGAAATTATCGAAAAGGAAAAACAGGCAAAGGAATTTCAGCGTCAGAAATTTGGACCGGATGGCGAACTTTTCCAAAGCCGGGCAAAATTACTGAAACCTATACAGGATAAGGTAGCCGATGCCATTAAACAAATTGCAAAAGCAAAATATCTCGATTTCATTTTTGACAAGAGCAGTGAAGCTACCATGATGATTTATGCCAGCAGCAGCTACGATCTTAGTAATGATGTTGTTGTAAAATTAGGTTACAAACCAGGAAGTGCAAATAATTAGTATATTCGCCCCTTGAATTCTGAGAAACAATTAGAAAAAATAAAAAAAGTAAAATAGAAAGATGAGAAAGTTAATTAACGTATTCTTTGTAGCAGCAGGATTAGTGTTTACAGTGAATATGGCAAGTGCGCAACAAAAATTAGGTCACATTAATTCAGAAGAGGTTTTTGCAAACCTTCCCGAAGCTAAAGCGGCTCAAACTACTTTAGAAACATTAGGCAAACAAAAACAAACTGATATTGATGCGATGATCAAAGAATATCAGACAAAAATGACCAGTGCCCAGAGCTTAGAAAAAACCTTAAGTGAGGCAAATAAAGAAGCCGTAGGTAAGCAATTACAAACGATGGGACAGGAATTACAGGATTTAGAAAAACGCATTACTGATGCACGTACAAAAGCGTCACAGGATATCGGTGCTAAACAAGGTGAATTGTTCCAGCCTATCCAGGCTAAAGTTGCAACAGCCATTTCTGCTGTAGCTAAAGAAAAAGGTTTAGCTTATGTTTTTGACATTGCAAATGGTCAGGGTGGTAATAACCTTGTTTTCTGGGAAGGTGGTGATGATATCACTGCTTCAGTTAAAACTAAGTTAGGTATTTCAGCTACTGCTACTAAAGCACCTGCGCCTAAAAAATAGTACTGAGTAAAGCATTAGGAACTGAGTGTTTCCTTCATGATTTAAAAAATACAAGCGGAATTAAGTTTAACTTAGTTCCGCTTTTTTGTACTGAAGCATTTTAATGTTGCAAAGTTAAAAGACTAAGGAGATGCTATTCAGGCGGTGCTAAACCTTCTCAGCGTTTTAACCAATTTTCAGTTAACTTTACAACATTTTAATATTTAACTTTCCGAAGCAATGCAAACATCACCCATAGGTATTTTCGATTCTGGTTATGGCGGATTAACCGTATTCAGATCTATAGCAGATCAGTTGCCGGAATATAATTACATCTATCTGGGTGATAATGCCCGCTCTCCTTATGGAGACCATTCTTTTGATACCATTTACAAATATACCTTAGAATGTGTGGAATGGCTTTTTGCCCGGGGCTGCCAACTGGTGATTCTGGCTTGTAATACCGCTTCTGCGAAAGCACTCAGGACGATACAACAGAAAGACTTGCCGGCAAAGTATCCGGATAGAAGGGTTTTAGGGGTAATCAGGCCGACAGCAGAAGTAATTGACCAATTCACGCAGCACAAACAGGTAGGCGTAATGGGAACCCGCGGAACGGTTAACTCGCAATCCTATCTGTTGGAAATTAATAAGTTCTTTCCCGATATTAAAGTGTTTCAGCAAAGCTGCCCGATGTGGGTGCCATTAATTGAAAACAATGAGCATTTGCAAACAGGTGCTGATTTTTTTGTCCAGGAATATTGCCGGCTGCTAATGGCACAATCTGCCGGTATTGATTGTGTTTTACTGGCTTGCACACACTATCCTTTGTTGTTGCCAAAACTGAAAAATACATTGCCGGAAACCATAAACATTTTAACGCAAGGAGAAATTGTTGCTAATAGTTTAGTTGATTATTTGGAAAGACATCCGGAGATTGAGGCAAAACTAGCAAGAGCCGGAAAGAAATCTTTTTACACCAGCGGAGATCCTTCAGCCTTTGATGAACATGCTTCGGTTTTCTTTGGAGAAGCGTTGAAATCAGAGAAAATGGCGTAAGCGTTAACTTGGTTAAAGGGGTAGGTGTGTTGGATCAGGAGGTTCATGCAGCTAAAAATGAAACTACCGCATCTTTTTCAGCATTGCTTAACATAAGCCTTTTAACAATTTATCATTTACCTGTTCTGGCTTAACGCATTACACAGGCTTCGCCATATTGTACATGTTCATTATATCATCCATATCTTAGAATTGATATAAAAATACTTAAATGGTGCGGTCTGTAATCCGAATTAACTTCTTACTGACAAAAGAAATACTTTTTATTTAGGTTGTGATTGTTTAAAAGGATAACTTTGCGCCTTCAAACCCACACAATGAGTGATCAGATAAAACACGAATGCGGAATCGCTTTTATTCGCCTGTTAAAACCACTTTCTTACTACCAGCAAAAGTACGGTACAGCACTTTACGGCCTTAACAAATTATACCTTTTAATGGAAAAACAGCATAACCGGGGCCAGGATGGCGCGGGTATCGCTACCATTAAGCTGGATATGAAACCGGGTAGCAGGTACATCAGCCGATACCGGAGCATGGCTTCGAATGCAGTAGCGGATATCTTCGAATATGTCCAGAACAAATTTGTCGATATTCAGGAAAATACGCCTGAATTAATGCAGGATACAGAATGGCTCAAAGACAACGTAAGCTTTATCGGTGAAGTGTTAATGGGCCATTTGCGTTATGGTACGCATGGTAAAAATAGCATCGAAAATTGCCACCCTTTCTTAAGGCAAAACAACTGGATGACCCGTAACCTGGTCATTGCCGGTAACTTCAACATGACCAATGTTGATGAATTGTTAGAGCAATTATACGAGTTAGGACAACATCCTAAAGAAAAAGCAGATACGGTTACCGTGTTAGAAAAAATCGGACACTTTTTAGATGATGAAAACCAGGAACTTTTTGATCAGTACAAAAAAGAAGGGCACGATAACGTAGCCATTACACACAAAATTTCCGACCACCTAGACATTGCGAATATTCTTCGCCGCTCGGCTAAAACCTGGGATGGTGGTTATTCCATCTGTGGAATGGTGGGTAACGGCGATTCGTTTATTATGCGTGATCCGGCCGGAATTCGTCCCGCCTACTATTATTATGATGATGAAATCGTGGTTGCAGCGTCAGAAAGACCAGCTTTACAAACCGCATTTAATATTCAGTTTAAAGATGTGAAGGAGATCGATCCGGGGCATGCGTTAATCATCAAGAAAAATGGCGAGGTAAGCATGCAGCAATTCAGGGAACCTACTGAAAGACTTTCATGTTCTTTTGAACGGATTTATTTTTCTAAAGGAAGTGATGTAGAGATTTACCGCGAACGTAAGCAATTAGGTCGTTTACTAAGTGATAAAATCCTTCAGGCTGTTAATTACGATTTAAAAAATACGGTGTTTTCATTTATTCCGAATACTGCGGAAGTGGCTTTCTTTGGAATGGTTGATGGTGTGCAGCAATATGTTCGCAGGCATCAAAAGGATATCCTTTTACATCAGAAACAAGAATTATCAGACGAAGAGCTGGAGGCTTTATTGTCGCTGGCCCCAAGGGTAGAGAAGCTTGCCGTAAAAGATGTTAAGCTCAGAACATTCATTACGCAAGATGCTGATCGAAGCGAGATGGTTGCACACGTTTATGATACCACCTATGGTATTATCAATAATCATCAGGATACTTTGGTGGCATTAGATGATTCTATCGTGCGTGGTACTACACTGAAACAGAGTATCATCAAAATTGTAGACCGCTTACATCCGAAAAAAATCATCATTGTTTCTTCGGCACCGCAAATTCGTTACCCGGATTGTTACGGTATTGATATGAGCAGGATGGGACAATTCGTAGCTTTTGATGCGGCGATCCAGTTGCTTACTGAACGTGGTATGTGGCAGGTGATTGAGGATGTTTATGCCAAATGCAAAGCATCGTTATTGTTGCCAAAAGAGGAAATTGTAAATCACGTAAAAGAGATTTACAAACCATTTACACCAGAGGAAATTTCAGCTAAAATCGCACAGATCATTACGCCTAAAGGTACTGTTGCAGAAGTGGAGGTAATTTATCAGAGCCTGGAGAACCTTCATGAAGCTTGTCCAAAAAATAAAGGTGATTGGTATTTCTCCGGTAATTACCCAACACCTGGTGGAAATAAAGTTGTAAATAAAGCCTTCATCAACTGGAAAGAAGGAAATAATCAAAGGGCTTACTAAGCGAAGATTAAAATATAATATTGGATGGCTCATATGAAAATATGGGCCTTTTTTGTGAATACATTGGGGTTGTATGGTTGAACTTGCCTAATAGAGGAGTGTTCTTGCTGAGCAGATATGGAGAAGCAATCTTTTACACCAGGTAAGCCTTGCTGAGTATATGGCTTTAGCTAATAAAAATTCGCTTCGCAAGGACAATTCTTCGAGCCCTTATAGTAAGATTAATACTAAGCGTAAAACTGGATATAAGTTTTATATATCAGCCAGAAGGCAAAGAATATGATAATTACACCTGCAATTTTATTCAGCGTTTTTAAGGCGTCTTCCTTAATTTTATAACGAAGTTTACTGGAATAAAAACTTTTGGTTGCATCGATGCTGAGCTGGGTAGCCATGGCAATAAAAAAACAAAACAGTTTCTCGTTCAGCATATTATTGAGTTTAACCGAGATGATGCCACTTACGATGATCCAGAACATGAGTGTAGAAGGCGTAAGGATGCACATCAAAAATCCCTTTAATACATAACTTCTTTTACTGACTTTCTGAAGTGCTGAACTGTCGTAATGAACCTTGATTTTAGAAACCAGGTAATAAATCCCTACGGCGAGTAAAAATACGCCGCCTATGGCACCTACATATTTATCAAAGTCTGCTTTATAGTCAAAAAACTGGCTGCCAAAAAGAACGATCGCAATTAATATAACGTCACTAATTATTACCCCAACAGCTAGAGAAAAACCTGCCATAAAGCCTCTTTCTATACTGGTTTTAATCATTGCAAAAAATACCGGACCTGTTAGAAACGATGATATAATCCCTGCCCCAATACCTAATAATATGGCTTCAAACATGTATTGTATTGTTTATAATATGCGAATATGCAATTTTATACCTAAACATGTAACATTTATTTTTGTTAGGTCTGCCGCACAAAAATTAATGGATTTTATTTTTTTTTAGCTAAGTTTAGCCCCACTAAAACTAAAACAATTTAAATCGAAATGTCAAAAGAAACAACAAAAAATTATGGTACAGCATTATACACAATTATCACTGTATTCTTTTTTTGGGGCTTTGTTGCCGCGTCAAACGGTATCTTCATTCCCTTTTGTAAAACTCATTTTAAATTAACGCAATTTGAATCTCAACTTATTGATTTCACCTTCTATGGTGGCTATTTTATTGGCTCATTAATCTTGTATTTTGCATCTCAAGCCACAAAAGTTGATATCCTCAACAAAATTGGTTACAAAAAAGGAATTATTGCCGGCCTAATTATTTCTGCAGGAGGGGCATTCTTAATGATACCTGCCGTACATTCCGGTTCTTTTTTATTCATCTTATTTTCCTTCTTTGTGATTGCACTGGGTTTTTCCTTACAGCAAACAGCAGCAAACCCATTTGTGGTGGCTTTAGGTGAGCCTGAAAGTGGTGCACACCGTTTAAACCTGGCAGGAGGGATCAATAACTTCGGTGGTTTAATGGGACCTGTTATTGTTAGTGTGGTACTTTTTGGTACAGCGAACGATGCCGTAGCAAAAGCCGTTGAAATTTCATCAATTAACAACTTATATTATATCCTGGGTGGATTGTTTCTGGCAGTAGCCATATTTTTTGCTATTTCTAAACTTCCTGATGTAACCAGTACAGAAAAGATTGAAGCCAGCAGTAAACCTACTGGTCCGTTGGTAGTGATGATTGTTGGTTTCCTGATGGTGGCTGCAGCAAGTCCACTGGCTAAACTGACAGGCATCAATGCTTCTATCTTTGTATACTCTTCACTGGTTATTATTCTGGGTGCTTTATTATTCGGTTATTTCACTAAAAAAGATAATGCTGCAAGCTGGGGTGCGATGCAATATCCGCAACTGGTATTGGGTATGCTGGCCATCTTTATGTATGTAGGTACTGAGGTAACTATCCAAAGTAATCTGGGTGCCTTGCTTAAACTACCGGATTTTGGAGGATTGGATGATGCCGATATTAAACCCTACATTTCCTTGTATTGGGGCAGTATGATGATTGGAAGATGGGCTGGTGCTGTAGGTGCATTTAATTTAAGTAAAACAACCAAAAAGATTTTAACTGTCATTGTTCCATTTGTGGCATTTGCCATTATTTTAGGGGTTAACCATGCAACAGGTACAGATGTAGGTAACTTGTATGTTTATGCCGTATGTGTTGCCATTATGGTTGCTGCGGTATTTATTGGCCAGGAAAAACCTGCTAAAACACTGGCCATTTTCGGTACACTTGGTGCCGTAGCAATGATTATCGGATTATTAACCACTGGTCATGTGGCTATTTTTGCTTTTGTAAGTGGCGGTTTATGTTGCTCCATCATGTGGCCATCCATATTCTCACTGGCCATTACAGGTTTGGGTAAATATACCTCTCAGGGTTCATCATTTTTAATTATGATGATTCTGGGTGGATCAATTATTCCTCCGATTCAGGGAGAACTGGCAGATAGTGCCGGAATCCATCATTCATACATCATTCCGGTAATTGGTTTCGCCTACCTGATTTTCTTTGCATGGAAAGTAAGCGGTGAACTTAAAAAACAAGGTATTGACGTTGAAAATATTACAGCCGAAGGCGGACATTAATTTTAATAAAGTATTTTTGCAGCCACAGGGATAAATTTCCTGTGGCTTTTTAATTTTTACATGACTGATAAACCAAGCTTCGACACCATATTCATGAACCTGGCTACCGATCTGGCTGCCCGTTCGCATTGCGTTCGTGCACATGTAGGTGCGGTTTTAACCAAAGATACCCGGATCATTTCCATAGGCTACAACGGGCCACCTGCCGGAACGCACAATTGTGATGAGGAATGGCCGGAACATGGTTGTGCAAGAGACAGCAAAGGCAGTTGCTCGCTGGCTTTGCATGCCGAAGAAAATGCCATTCTTTATGCCTCAAAAAACGGATCTAAAATAGAGGGGTGTACTTTGTATACCACCTTATCTCCCTGTATCGCCTGCGCCAGGTTAATCTTATCATCGGGAATTAAATTGGTTTATTATTCCAAATCTTATGCCGCTTATAAAGGTTTACCCAGTGATGAAGGGGTAGATTTTCTCCGGAAGTTCGGGGTAGAAGTGAAATTAATGGAATCCTAAGTTTCATTGATTTGATGCGCTTTAGTTTATAGCTTGAATTTGTCCCGTCGATGCCCAAACGACATACGATTGTTGTCAAAAGCCCAAACGCTGTGTACTCTGCTTAAAGCCTAAACTTTCATGCTAAAAATCTCACCTCACCCGTCTGAAATCTCATATCTAATTGGTAGCTTTGCAGATGCTAGAAAAAATCATTATCGTCGATTTTGGTTCGCAGTTTACACAGCTCATCGCCCGGAGAGTTCGCGAACTAAATATTTACTGTGAAATATATCCATTCAATAATCTTCCTGAAATTACTGAAGATGTAAAAGGTGTTATCTTTTCGGGTAGCCCGTTTTCCGTTCGCCAGGATGATGCACCGCAGATTGACTTTGCTAAATACCATAATAAATATCCTGTATTGGCTGTTTGCTATGGAGCCCAGTACATCGCCCAGTATTCCGGCGGAGATGTTCAGCCTTCATCCAGCCGTGAATACGGCCGCGCGAACCTGAATTTTGTCAATCAGGAAAACAAACTTTTCAAAGGCATTAATATTGGCTCTCAGGTTTGGATGAGCCACGGCGATACCATCACCAGCATTCCTGATAACTTTGAATTAATTGCCAGTACGGATAGTGTTAAAGTTGCTGCTTACCATATTAAAGATTCAGATACTTACGCCATTCAGTTTCACCCGGAAGTAACACATAGTATTGATGGAAAGGTGCTTTTGGAAAACTTCCTTGTCGATATCTGCGGATGTAGTCAGGATTGGACTTCAGCAGCCTTTGTAGATACCACTATTGCGGACATCAAAGCGACTGTAGGCAATGATAAAGTTGTTTTAGCGTTATCGGGTGGGGTAGACAGTAGTGTTGCTGCAGTTTTATTACACCAGGCTATCGGAACAAACCTGCATTGCATCTTTGTGGATAATGGTTTATTGCGTAAAAATGAATATGAAAGTGTTTTAGAACAATATAAAGATTTTGGTTTAAACATTAAAGGTGTTGATGCCAAGGATAAGTTTCTGAGCCAGCTGGCCGGTGTGGAAGATCCGGAGCAAAAGCGTAAAATTATCGGCCGTGTATTTATTGAAGTTTTTGATGAAGAATCGCACCAGATTCAGGATGTAAAATGGTTGGCACAGGGAACCATTTATCCGGATATTATTGAGTCTGTTTCAGTGAAAGGACCATCTGCTACCATTAAATCGCACCATAATGTGGGCGGTTTGCCTGATTTTATGAAGCTTAAAATTGTGGAGCCGCTTAAAACTTTATTTAAAGATGAAGTAAGAAGAGTGGGGTCAACTTTAGGTCTTGAATCCTTTATTTTGGGTCGCCATCCTTTCCCGGGTCCGGGTTTAGGCATCCGGATTATTGGTGAAGTAACCGCAGAAAGAGTAGCTATTTTACAGGAAGCAGATAAAATTTATATCGATAACCTGAAAGAAGCTGGCCTTTATGATCAGGTTTGGCAGGCAGGTGCAATTTTTCTGCCGGTGAGATCTGTTGGTGTAATGGGTGATGAACGCACTTATGAAAATGTAATTGCGCTAAGAGCTGTTGAATCTCTTGATGGAATGACTGCAGACTGGTGCCATTTGCCATATCCTGTACTCGCCAAAATATCAAATGAAATTATCAATAAGGTGAAAGGGATTAACCGCGTGGTTTACGATATCAGCTCCAAACCACCGGCAACAATTGAGTGGGAATAATATTGATTCATAGTCTTGAGTCCTATGTCAGGAGTCAATTTAAAGAATATAGGATTATGCTGGCGGTTTAAACATTTGCCAGCATATTTTGTTTAAAATACACATATGAATTTAAAGAGGAATTATTGGTTTTTGATGCTGCTGGCGATGATTTTTGTGGCCTGTTCACCAAAAGTCAGAACGACAAAAAAAGATACTGCTAAACCAAAAGAAAAGGAGAAGCAAGAAGAGAAAAAGCCTGCTAAAAAGTTTACGCAGGCAAATGTTTCTCTTTTAGTTCCATTTAAATTAGATGAACTCAATTTAAAAACAGCCACCAAAGCAGATATTGAAAAGTTCGCCATGCCCATCGATTTTTATCAGGGCTTTAAGCTTGGGTTGGATTCTGCAGCAGCATCCGGACTAAACTTTAAACTGAATGTTTTTGATACACAGGATGATAATGCTCATATCTCCATGCTGTATAAAAACGAACGGTTTAATCAAAGTAATTTAATTATCGGTCCGGTTTTTCCTGATGGTTTAAAACATATTTCTGCTTACTCAAAAGAAAATGATGCTACCATTGTATCTCCACTGGCTGCAACCAATCCGGCAGAGTTTAATAACCCTAATCTCGTGTCTATTGTGAACAATATTGAGTTACATGGACAGCGAATTGCCACCTATATTGTCAAAAATTTTAATCCGTCCAATACAATTGTGGTTATCATCAATCCTAAAAAAACAGATGATCAGGCATTTGCTGCGCCGGTAAGGGATTATTTAAAAACCAATGGTAAGTTTGTGGTTCAGGAATATGCATCGGTTTTTACATTTGAAACCAAGATGCAAAAAGGCAAGCATTATGCTGTAGTGGTTACCTCATCTGATCGTGCTTTCGTTCAGCCAACAATTGATAAACTTTATAAGCTTAAAAATCTGGCTTCAGGTGGTTATGTAATTAACTTATTCGGACATCCGAATTGGGTAAAACAAAACTATACAACGGATAAAATTCAGGCATTAAATACCATTATCAGTTCTTCTTATAAAATTGATTATAAAAATACAGCAGTTATTGGTTTTATCAAAAAATACCGTTACCGCTATGGCTTTGAACCCGGAGAGTATGCTTTTAAAGGTTTTGATGTAGGGTATTACTTTGGTAAATTATTGAGTAATCATGGAGAAGATTACCGCGAATACCTGACAAAAGATAAGTATAAAGGGCTTCACAATACATTTTCATTTATCCATGACGAAAAACTGGGTTACATCAATACCAGTTTAATGCTGCTGAAATACAAAAATTTCGCTTTAGAAATTGTAGACTAAATTTTCCCTCTTTTATGAAAGCCAATCATCAGTTAAGGGCCTTTGAGCAGATTTTAAACAGTTACGATGGAAGTTTGCCCTTACACCGTTTTTTACCTGGATATTTTAAGCAGCATAAGCAAATGGGCTCCTCTGACCGGAGATGGGCAACGCGGCATGTTTATAGTTTTTTCAGGCTGGGTAATGCTTTAAAAACACTGAATAACGAAGAGCGTTTATGTATTGCAGATTTTCTTTGTCAGGGAACTTTAAGTCCCGTTGTTGCTCAAAAATTCCCGGAATGGATTAACCACATTTTGCATCCACTATCCGAAAAGATAGATTTTATCAAAACGACATATCCTGATTTTAACCTGGAGGATGTTTATCCACTTCATTCGCATTTATCGGAAGCCGTAAATAAACAGGAGTTTCTGACTTCGTTTTTCAAGCAGCCGGATCTTTTTATTCGTGTTCATGCCAATGATCAGGCAGAAGTGATGAGCAGGCTTAGTGCGCAGGAAATACCGGTAAAGGCCATTGGTGAAACAGCCCTGGCAATGCCAAACGGAACAAAGCTGGAAAGCATTTTGCAGGAGGGAAGTTACCAGGTTCAGGATCTTTCTTCACAACATACGGGCACTTATTTTAAGCCAGATAAGTGGGATAAATGGTGGGATTGCTGTGCCGCATCTGGTGGGAAAACGTTGCTTTTGCATAGCATTGAGCCAGTTGTAGAGTTATTAGTAACCGACTTGCGCGACAGCATTTTACAAAATCTTGATGAGCGGTTTCGTCTCGCAGGAATAAAAAAGTACCATAAAAAAGAGTTAGATCTTTTGAAAAATAATGATCAGGTACTGCATCATTATCAGTTTGATGGAATCATCCTGGATGCGCCCTGTACCGGTTCAGGAACCTGGGGCAGAACCCCTGAAATGCTTACGTTTTTCGAAGAAAGAAAAATTAACCAGTTTGCAGCCATCCAGAAGGGGATTGTACAGAATGTGATCAAATATTTAAAACCCGGAAAACCACTCATTTACATCACCTGTTCGGCATTTGCAGAAGAAAATGAGGATGTGGTCAAATATATGCTGGAAAACCTGCCACTCGAACTGGAAAAGATGGAACTGATTGACGGTTATGAGAATTATGCAGATACGATGTTTGTTGCCAGGTTAATGAAGAAATGATCTCAGCAAGAATAGATTGCTTCGTCGTGCCTCCTCGCCATGACGGAGCGTGTGTTGTATTATTAACTCCTGAAGTGTAGTGAAAGGAACAAATCAGCTTAGCTCAAAATATTTTTATAGTAGCTAGATATTTTCGAGCCATTTCTTCATATTTCTTTTTAGGTATTTCACTGCCTCCATCAAAATTGCAATGGCACCGATAATAACAGTATATTCTTCAAAGCTTTTCATTTTTGGTTAGCTTGATATTAAGATCAATATAACCAGTTTTTGTTACAACACTAGCAGATTTACAAGGTTTTAAATGGCTAAGTGCAGACGAAACTTCGTCCGTCCGACATAAGAAGGTAACTATCACTGAGATTACAAGAAGTGCTAAAGGCCTGTATTGTTGCGAAATAACTTAATGGCGATGGCCAGTAAAATCACGCCAAATGCCTTACGCAGAATATTCAGACCGGTTTTACCAAATAACCTTTCCAGTCGCTCCGTATTTTTCAATACAAAATAAACAAAAAGCATGTTCAGGATTATCCCTACCAAGATATTCTGGGTCTGGTATTCCGTTTTTAATGAAAGCAGTGTTGTCATGGTGCCGGCACCTGCAATTAATGGAAAGGCCAGTGGTACAATAGAGACGGTTTCAGGTGCTTCTTCTTTAAAGATCGTAAGCCCGAGAACCATTTCCATGGCAATACAAAAAATAACGATGGAGCCTGCAATGGCGAAGGATTCTACATCCAGGCCAATGACTTTGAGCAATGACTCACCCAGAAAAAGAAATAAAATCATTAATCCGGTAGCTACAATGGATGCCTTTTCTGATTCAATATGACCAGCCTTTTTTCGCAACTGAATGACAACCGGAATAGAACCTAAAATATCGATAATGGCAAAAATAACCATCGTGGTCGTGAGGATCTGATTTAAATCGAATTTCATAAAATCAAGTTTCATATCGCGCAATTTTGATCAAAGGTAGCGCAATTTGTGCTAAACTTCATTTACAAAAAATTCTTAAAAATAGAATTGTGTTCTTAAAGTGAATACATTATCCTTTCTATCATCGGTATAGCCTGATAAGGCTGTAGATTCATTTTTAATGACGTCATAATAAAGCACTGCTTTAAAATGTGGATTAAAATGATGTAAAAAACCAAATCCAAAAGTATCAAAACGAACATCTGCAGCTGATAATCCCCTTACTGCTGAAATATCCATGCCTTTCACTTTTGAGTTGGGGTCGTACCAATCGTATTTTAATATAATCTGGTTGTCTGTACTGTTTAATGTTTGAACAAACGTAAAATATGCCCCATTAAAAGTCCGGGTGTAATAGGGCAGAGGTTCAGCCTTATCATCTACCGGATACGAACCTGGTGTGGTTGAGGTAGTAGACGTTCCGGTTTGGAGTCCGGATATGACCTCAGCACGCAATTCTGATTTCCAGCTTTTGGTTGCAGTAGCCAGCTGAATATCTGCACCGTAGTAGCGGCGTGGTGCAACAGCATTTAAAGTACTGGCAGAAGAATCTTTTGTCATTTGCCATAAATGACCATTGTGTTCCATTTTATAACTCACGGGTAGGCGATGGTTTAATCCTCCCTGTAAGGTACTTATTCCGCCCGCTATAGAGAAACGCATTTTCTTAAACGTGTATGGCTTATGGCTTAACCTGGCAATCACATCCTTGCTGTTGTCAAATTCAGCCGGACCAGCCAATCCCTGCCCGTTGTATACCCCAAGATCCAATACCACATTTTTAAGTCTGGCATTTTTCCATCGGGGATTGAATGTAAATGTTGCGCCCAAATCCCGTTCGGTTTTCATTAAAATTTGCGACATGCGTCCGCGTTCAGGCGCTTCTCTGCCTGCAGAAGAAAGTTGTAATTCATTTCCGAATGGCCTGCCGGATAAACCTAATGTGACATGAATTAATTTCCATTTGTTTTCATAATAACGGCCCCAGAAATCTCTGACATTCACACCCTGTTCTGTTCCGTCGAACTGCAATACAAAATAAGTAGAAGGATTGTTGTTATCATCCAATAACATGTAATCAGCACGTAACCGGCCCCGTCTTAACCGAAAGCGATTGTTGGTGTATTCGCCGAAATTGCCGCCCTGATATTCCGCCTGTGTGCCATTTGATTGCGCCACCTGAAACTGAGGCTGTAAATAACCACTAAAGGAAAGTGAACCGTATTTTTTTGAAATGATTAATAAATGGTTAACCGTTGTGGAATCCATTATATCGTTAATGGTACGTTGCGCATAAGTTTGTAAGGAAAGCAATAACAAAAGCACAAGAATGGCAAAATACTTGTTTTGATGTGGTACCATTTATAATATCTCTGATTTTTGTGCAAAGGTAGTTTATTAACAATTATTTAACACAAAAAAATCCCCGACTTTTAACCGGGGATTTAAAACATATTTTTTTATTGATTATAAGCCAGGTTTTGGCGGATCAACAGGTTGAACTACTTTTCCTTTATTCCGTAGGACAGAATTATTCTTTCCATAGAAGAAATAAATGGCCGTACCTAAAGCCATCCAGATGGCTAACCTGATCCAGGCCTCAATCGGTAATGACGACATTAAATAAACGCAAACAATTACACCCATAATTGGCACGAAAGGAACCAATGGTGTTCTGAAAGGTCTGGGTCTGTCAGGATCAGTTTTACGCAATAATAAAACACCGATACAAACCAGTGAAAATGCAAATAATGTACCTATTGATACCATGTGACCTAAATCTGTTACCGGAACAAATCCGGCGAAAATGCTCACGAACACCATGAAAAATAAGTTTGTTTTAAAAGGCGTTCTGAATTTTGAGTGGATGTTGCTGAAGAACTTAGGTAGTAATCCATCTTTAGACATGGTATAAAACACCCTTGATTGTCCCATTAACATCACCAGTATAACAGAAGTATAACCTGCCAGGATGGCAATGATTAAACCCATTTGTAACCAGCTATATCCGGTTACTTTAAATGCTGTTGCAGCCGGAGAGGCATCACCCTTAAATACACTATAAGGTACTAAACCAGTCATAACGTGTGCAAACAGAACGTATAATATGGTACATACGACTAATGAACCCAGGATACCGATTGGCATACCTTTCTGCGGGTTTTTGGCTTCCTGTGCAGCTGTAGAAACCGCATCGAAACCGATAAAAGCAAAGAATACCAATGCAGCACCTGCTGCGATACCAGAAATACCAAATTCACCTTTAACACCCGTGTTTTCAGGAATATATGGCGTATGGTTTGCCGGATTAATGAATTTCCATCCCAATGCAATAAATACGATTACCACAGTAACCTTAACGATGACCAGGATATTGTTCAGGCTTGCAGATTCTTTGGTACCGCGAATCAACATCAGGGAAAGTAAAGAAACAATTACGACTGCAGGGAAATTAATTCCTCCGCCATCCACTTCAGCAAATGACTTGGTTAAATAAAGCGGCATTTCAAGGCCAAATTCATGAAGTAACTTATTGAAATATCCTGACCAAGAAACACCCACCGTAGCAGCGCCCAATGCATATTCCAGTACTAAATCCCATCCAATTACCCAGGCCATAAACTCGCCCATAGTGGCATAAGAATAAGTATATGCACTACCTGCTACCGGAATCATTGATGCAAATTCTGCATAGCATAATCCGGCAAATGCGCAGCCTACTGCGGCCAATACAAATGATAAGGTTACTGCAGGGCCAGCGTGATCTGCTGCTGCGATACCTGTTAAAGAAAATAAACCTGCCCCAATAATAGCGCCGATACCTAAAGCGACAAGACTCGTACTGCTTAGTGTACGTTTGAGTGTGCCTTCGCCACTTTCAGCAGATTCTGCTATAAGTACATCAATAGGCTTTTTTAGATTCATAAGTTGTTTAGTCTTTTATGTTTTGTTGATTTTTATGATAATAAGCGGTAAACCTAAATAAAAATTACCAAAAATTAAAAGGGATTGTGTTAAAATCCCCTTCCTTAATATTTTATATCTATGTTTTTACAACTAATTGCGTAAAGTATCGGAAACATTTGTTAAGGTGTCTGTAATTGTGTTGCCCAGACGGTCTGCTTTCTGCTGAATTTTCATTTCGCTGTGAATTTCTGTCCGATGTTCTGCCGCAACAGCTTTTACGGCAATATATGGCGCAATAACCAGTGAAACAATAGACATTAATTTAATTAAAATGTTCATTGAAGGACCGGAAGTATCTTTAAACGGATCACCTACGGTATCACCAGTTACGGAAGCTTTATGCGGCTCTGATTTTTTATAAAACATTTCCCCGTTAATCATCACCCCCTGTTCGAAAGATTTTTTAGCATTATCCCAGGCACCGCCGGCATTGCTTTGGAAAATACCCATCAACACACCGGTAACGGTTACGCCGGCCAGTAATCCACCTAAAACCTCTGGTCCAAATGTAAAACCGACAATGATAGGGGTAATCAAAGCAATGGCACCAGGCATCATCATTTCCCGGATGGAAGCTTTGGTAGAGATGGCCACGCATTTATCATATTCTGGCTTTGCTTTGTATTCCATAATTCCAGGAATCTCGCGGAACTGTCGCCGTACTTCCTGAACCATGTCCATAGCCGCCTTACCCACTGCCTGAATACAAAGTGCCGAAAAAATAAACGGAATCATGCCACCTACAAATAACCCGGCCAGAACGGGTGCTTTATAAATATCGATCGCCGTAATTCCAGCAATGCCAACAAAAGCGGCAAATAAGGCCAAAGATGTTAATGCGGCCGATGCAATGGCAAAACCTTTACCTGTTGCGGCAGTGGTATTGCCTACTGCATCAAGATTATCTGTACGTTCACGTACTTCTGGCGGAAGCTGGCTCATTTCTGCTATTCCGCCGGCATTATCTGCAATCGGGCCAAATGCATCAATGGCCAGTTGCATGGCTGTGGTGGCCATCATACCCGCCGCCGCAATGGCAACGCCATATAATCCGGCAAAATGATAGGAAGCCATAATTCCACCCGCCAAAACCAAAATCGGAATGACAGTGGATTTCATCCCGACCGATAAACCGGCGATAATATTCGTGGCATGCCCGGTTGATGATTGTTGAATAATTGAATTAACCGGACCTTTCCCCATGGCCGTAAAATATTCTGTCACCACACTCATAATGGTTCCCACTACAAGGCCAACAATAATGGCATAAAAAACATTCATGCTGGTAAATGAATATCCACGAAGGCTTAAGGTTTCAGGAAGCATCCATTTTACAATAAAGAAGGAGGCTACAGCGGTAATGATAATGGACGACCAGTTGCCAAGGTTTAACGCAGTTTGAACGTTCGATTTTTCATCTTTAATGGTCACAAACCAGGTTCCGATGATGGAAAATATAATGCCCAGGCCACAAATAACCATGGGAAGCAAAATAGGAGACATGCCGCCAAACTGATCTGTAACGGTTATTTCCTGTCCCAGAACCATTGTAGCCAGAATGGTAGCCACATATGATCCGAATAAATCGGCACCCATACCTGCCACATCACCCACATTATCACCTACATTATCAGCGATGGTAGCAGGGTTTCTTACATCATCTTCCGGGATTCCGGCTTCGACTTTTCCTACCAAATCTGCACCAACATCTGCTGCTTTAGTATAAATTCCACCGCCAACACGGGCAAAAAGGGCAATAGATTCAGCGCCCAGAGAAAAGCCGGTTAGTACTTCAATGGCGGTTCTCATTTCTACGCTATTGGCATTGGTGACGTGAAACAACTGCATGAAGACGATAAATAAACCGCCTAAACCCAGAACAGCCAATCCGGCTACACCCAATCCCATCACCGTTCCACCGGTAAAGGAAACTTTTAGTGCCTGCTTTAAACTTGTTCTTGCGGCCTGGGTAGTCCTCACATTAGCCTTCGTTGCCGATTTCATTCCTATGTATCCGGCAGTTGCCGAAAATACCGCACCTATGATAAAAGAAAGTGAGATGATCCAGCTGGAATGCATCGGAACACCATTAATTTCAGTAATGGTTCCGGAATAGGCCAGTAATGCCGCTGTAAAAACAGCAAAGATGCTCAGCACCCGCCATTCTGCTTTAAGAAATGCCATTGCGCCATCCGCAATATAGCCGGCCAGTTCCTGCATGTTTTTGTCGCCTGCATCCTGTTTGTTTACCCAGGCACTTTTCATCATCATTACAATTATTCCGATCAGGCCCAATGCAGGAATACAGTAAATTAAATTGTCTTGTAAAAAAATCATAGTTAAATATTTGGTTATTGGTTCATAGCGATCAGTTCTTTGCCATTACGCTCATACATAACAGCACGCTGATTTTAGAGATTTGGTTATTAATCAGCAATATAATATTTTATTTTCTTCAGATGAAATTATTAATGGACTGAATCTTAAGGTGCATTCATAAATAAAATTTCATAATTGAGGACCCGTTAACCAAGCCGGAATTTTATACGACTAAAATAATACAGGCCAACAGGTTCGTTTCTCTATTATTATAAATAAATTAGCCACAAACTAACTAAAACCAAACAACTAAGAAAATGGAAAAAGGACATGAAGCAGAATCTTCTAAAAGAAAATTAGGCCTTTTTGATGCGGCAATGCTGGTAATGGGCTCAATGATCGGAAGCGGTATTTTTATTGTCAGCGCTGACATCATGAGGGATTTAGGTTCAGGTTACTGGCTCATTGTTGTTTGGGTAATCACTGCAGTAATGACAATAGCTGCAGCAATTTCTTATGGAGAACTATCTGCCCTGTTTCCTAAAGCAGGTGGTCAATACACTTATTTAAAAGAGATTTTTGGCAAAATGATGGGCTTTCTTTACGGCTGGGGGCTCTTTACGGTGATTCAAACTGGTACCATTGCTGCCGTTGCGGTAGCTTTTGGTAAATTTACGGCCTATTTAATACCGGCATTAAATGATGCTGCCCCGATTTTTCAGAGCGGAAGTTATAAAATTACCTGGATACAGTTGCTGGCTATTGCAGTTATTCTGCTGCTAACCTATATCAATACAAAGGGTGTAGAAAGCGGTAAGGTGCTGCAAAATATTTTCACGGGATCTAAAATTATCGCTTTAATTGGCTTAATTATATTGGGCTTCTTCCTGGTAAAAAATAGTTTTTGGGCAGAACATATGAAATATGGCTGGAGTGCTTTTAATAACTTTAAGACTGATTTGAGTGGAAATTTCTTAAAAACCGGATGGGAATCCATCTCCGGCATGACCATAATGGGTGGAATTGCTGCTGCAATGGTGGGTTCGGTATTTTCTAGTGTAGCCTGGGAAAATGTAACTTTTGTTTCGGGAGAGATTGAAAACCCTAAAAAAAATGTGGTTCGATCGATGGTTTTAGGCACATCAGCGGTGATGATATTGTATTTGTTGGTCAATTTTGTTTACCTCAATACTCTAGATAGAGATAGTATTGCTTTTGCACCGAACGACAGAGTTGCCGTAGTAGCTTCTGCGCAAATATTTGGCAACGGAGCAGGTACCATAATAATGGCTGTTTTGGTGATGATTTCTACTTTTGGCTGCGTAAACGGACTCGTAATGGCGGGTGCAAGGGTTTTTCAAACCATGGCACAGGATGGGATGTTCTTTAAAGCGGCTATTAAAAATAATAAAAATGGCGTTCCTGAAAGATCACTTTGGATGCAGGGCATTTGGGCATCTTTATTATGTTTAAGTGGTCAGTATGGCAATCTTTTAGATATGATTTCTTTTGTAATTGTATTGTTTTATATGATTACGGTATTTGGTGTGATCTATTTAAGGTTTAAAAAGCCTGATTTGGAAAGGCCCTACAAAACCTGGTTTTACCCTGTTACACCAGTTATCTATCTGCTAATAGGTGCAGCATTTTGCATATTGTTGCTCATTTATAAACAACAATACACCTGGCCTGGCCTCATCATTGTGTTGTTGGGAGTGCCTGTTTACTTTTTCATCAACAGGAATGAAGCTAAATTATAACAACTGCTAAAATTTATAAAAGTATTCCAGGTGATCGGAGCATTTATGTCTTTACCTGAAAACTTATAAGCACCCCATCATAGGTAGCATGACTAGTGCTACCTATGATGATATTAATCTCGCTGCACAATCAAACTTATTTTGATGTATGTTTTTTGAACATTTTATCTGCATTACTGTAGGTATTTACATTCAAATAGTGTAATTTTTTAATATATCAATCTGGCTAATCATTTCTCCTTAATAGCCTTTAAGGCTTTTTATACTTCATTTTAGTGTTTGTATATAATTATCATACTCATTAACAGTTTATCAAATTTAAATTGGCCTGATATTTGGATTTACATTAAGCTGGTAGCTCTCAGCTGCTTTAACCAAATTTATTAACGCTAAATTTAAATATTATGGCTTTCCAAGCTATTTTGAGTTTCTCTGATACGTTGTATATTCTGATCCGTTGGAACAATACGTTTACATTAAGTTTTCCTTTAAAACCTCATAGGAAGTCTCTTCCGGCAATTAGGTATTTATAATTTGGTTTGGGGGGCAACTATGCTATCAAAATGATTATGGTTTCTATATTTTATCAGCCATGATTTTCTAATTAACCAACTATCCATTTAACTTATTAAACCATCTAACCATAACTAATCCTCAATGAAAAGCTTATCTTTTAATTCTAAAATAGGGCACACCATTATTTTCACTTTCATCATAAGTTGTTTTCTCGGTTGTAGTGGAAATCAAGATCATCATCAAAAAGAAGAAAGTAAACTTCAACTTGTAGATAATCATAAAACGGGAATTGCTGATCTATTTCTTAATTATATTGATTCATTGGTTAAACTTCCATTAGCCCAATTTGATGAACCAAATATTCAAGCATTAAATAAAAAATTTTCAGGAAAACTCAAACTTGAGATTTATCATGATGAAAAGCACGATTCGGAAAAAAGCATCGTGGTGCAATACTATAAAAACGGGGAGAAAAGAAATATGATAAAGGCAGGTGTAATATGTCTTATACCTAAGCCGATTTCAGATTCTTTACGCATTGCCGATTTTGCTAGCTACTTCGGAAGTATTAAAGAAGAAAAAACTGAAATTGGGATAACGGCACAACCTCTCCCAGTAAAGATTAAAGTATCAGATAGTACAACCATTAAACTAACTTTTAATAACCATGAGAAACTAGATCAGGCCCATGTAATTATGGTAGAGATTTTAAAATATAACTAACTATAGATGAATACGCTTTTAAAGATAAAGGAATTTGATGCACATGGAGGCCCTGAAAACGTAAAGATGGGTGGCGATGGACATGCGCAAACATCTACAACTGTTGGTAGGTTTGTGATTAAAAGTATCGAGAAACATGTTAGCTATGGTAAATATGCTGCATGGTCTGGTATAGCCTGGGGTACTGAAGTTAAAATCACTGGAGATATTGTAATGGTTAAGTACAACGGAGTATGGAAAAAATTAACTGATGTGAACGCACAATGGGGGCAATATAAAAATGATCAGAAAGGCGTTGCAAATGCCGTACTCAAATATCAACGTGAGCTCTATCCAAATTCTCCCATCCCTACTAAATGGCTTTTTAATGATTTCGGACACGTATCTGTTAAATACTTCAAGGATGTTAACCTTGATCGTAAAATGAATGGTAAGGAATATGTTATGGGCGATTTCATTCATACCACACCTATAGATGAAGCCTCAACAGCAAGGAGAAAAATATTTCAGTTGGGAGAATCACATGGCTGTATTCATGTTAAACCAAATGATATAGATACCATGATCGGTAATGGTTACCTGAAGAAAGGGAATACGGTAGAGGTTCATCCTTATACAAAAAAAGCAATAGATTCTTCGCTTAATAGAAATACCGCAGGCTTACCCTTTGAAGTGCATTTTTATCCGGGCTTGTTTAAAATTGCCATCTATAAATCAATATAAATTAATCTGCTCAACCACCTATAAATATTATGGAAAACAAACTTATCGTAGAAATTAATATAGAAGATACGCCAATAGCCCACTTTGCCTCCTTTAACCTGGTACAGGCTTTTAATCAGCACCATTATTTTGAGCTGCATTTTAACCACGACCAACTGGGCACGCCGGGATTAATCAATTTAGACGACAGCCGGGATTTCGTAGGGAAAACCTTAACAGCATCCTTTGGTCACTCACCAGAACGCCAGCAGCATTTTTCAGGCCTGGTGACCAAAGTAGAACTTTCGCAAAGCCATGGTTACCATGGGGTGCTAATTGTAAGTGGCTATAGTCCCACTATATTAATAGACAGGGGCCAGGATTTGGGATCTTATCTGGATAAGGATTTAAACGACATTGTAAAACTGGCCACAAAAGATACCCCGGTTAACGATTTAAAAATTGTAGCAAATGCCAGCCGCCAGTCGAGTATAGATTACCTGATTCAATATAAAGAAAGCGACTGGGAATTTATGAACCGCTTATCTGGCGAATACCATGAATGGTTGTATTATGATGGCTTGCAGCTGAATTTCGGAAAGCCGGATGAGCAAAAAGATGTATCCTTATTTTATGGTCGTGATGTGCATAGCCTGCAATATGCCATGGAAGTAGCCCCCATTAAAAACAAACGTTTTGCCTATAACCCGAAGCAGGATGAAATGCTGCACAGCGAAAGTAGCGGCAAGGCGGATGGCCATCCGGATCTGGCTCATGCCATCAAAGCTTCGAACAACATGTTCAGCAAAACCTTTAACCAGCCCTCGCTGATCAGGGTAGATAATGGAAACGACATTAAAAGCCACGTAGAAAATGAAGAAAAAGCGCACATCAGCGAGTTGTTAAAAGTAAATGGCAGTGGCGATAATGCCGAACTGGGTATTGGTACCATTGCCGAAATTACGATGAGCATCAGGCAGGAAATTGCTTTTGCTACAGAAAGCCTGGGTAAGTTTTTAATTACCAGTGTTAACCATACGCTGGATGGAACCGGAAAATACAGCAATACCTTTGAAGGTTTAGTATCAACCACAGAGCGCCTATTGGTTAAAAATTATGATAAGCCCAGTCCGGATATGCAACTGGCGGATGTGCTGGATAATGACGATCCGCAGGGGCAGGGCCGGATTAAAGTGCGGTTTAAATGGGAATGCCAAACCAACGACCCTACTGAATGGTTAAGGGTGGTGAGCCCAAATGCCGGAAGCGGCGATACCGGTAAAAATCGGGGCTTCCACGTAATTCCGGAAAAAGGAGACCAGGTGGTGATTGCCTTTGAGGAAGGGAATGTGGCCCGGCCGGTGGTGATTGGCAGTGTATACCATGGGAAGAGTGGCGATAGTAAGGGATTTAAAAATAGTAACACTAAAGGATTAACCTCCAGGAAGGGAAGTGCGTTAACTTTTGATGATTTAAACCATGCCCTGAACCTGGGTACAAACGCAGCCAACTATGTAAAGGTAGAAAATGGACCGGGACAGATTACGGCAGAATCTGCTGAAACAATTGTGATCAGAACAGGCGATAGCAGTATTACCTTAAAAAAAGATGGAACGATTGATATTGTCGGAAAAATTATTAATATTCAGGGTACCGATGCGATTAATGCCAATGCGGGTAAAATGCCGGGTACAGCGGTGAATATGGGTACAGTTGGGACAACTGCGGTAAACGTTGGTAGTAAAACTTATAATTTAGAATCGCAGGGAACGATTGTCGTTTGTTCGGATGCGACTATTTCTCAAACTTCAGCAGGTGTACAAACAATAACAGGTAGTCAAGTAGATATTAATTAATTATGAGTAGTAGATTTAAATTTTTTGATGACGGCAATGAAACCGTCAATTCTGATATTACAAAAGAAAACTTGGTTGATAATAAACCAGAGGCAGTAGAAGAACTAAGCTTGAAAGGTAATGCAAGATACAGGGTTGAACAACTTACCATAACTAAAATGGATGGAGTGATACAAAGCCATGCAGAGACAAAAAGAGAATTTTTTGTAACTAAATCAGCTGGCAAAACAAATTTGGTAGTTGATGTAAAAATGGAAGAAAACATCGTCAATATTTATCCAGATAGCTTGCAGGAAACGATTAACCTGCTTATTGAACTCGATGTTGTTAAAAGTACAGCCATGGTAGCGGTAAATCAAACCAATGGAGATATTGATAGAATAATTAACCACAGTGAGATTATTGAAAAATGGAAAAAATACAGGGCTGAACTTGAAAAGAGATTTGCCGGAGTGCAAAGCCCAGAAGCAAAGTTAAATGTGTTAAAATTTTTGACTGTAGCCGAAAATACCATCGTGATTGAAAAAAATCTGATAGATGATTTAAAAACTAAGATGTTTTATGATTTGTTTTTTGATGAATACCTGGTCAATGACAGGTTAAATCTTGAAGAGCATAAAAGACCTTTTTATTCGCAACTTTTCGAAGGTCAAAGTTCCACTTTAAATTTTACCAAAAACATCATTGCCGAAAACGAAAGTCAGGTTCAATACAATAATACAGGGCGATTGCAAAAAGAAGATGCAAAGAAGTTTGAGCAGCTTTATGATTTAAAATATAAACCGCTCGTCAAATATAAATTCTCTGGTTATGATGCTAGCATTGTAGAAACAGTTTTATTGGATAAAAAAGATAAATGGATTTTACAGGCTGATTTAAGTATTGCCGAAGAAGTGAAGAATAATGTTGAGTTAAGTGTTGATTATAAACTTAGGAAAATAGAGTAATGGCAGAATCGTACATCCCGCAGGGAACAAATGTTATATGCACATATATGATGTCCAGTAGTCCGCAAACAGCGCAATCTACCCGGCCATATAAAACCTTGTATAAAAGTAAAAATGTTCCATTGTTAACAATTGTCGATAATAAAATATCCGGCAGTCTTTCATGTAAAAGCCCTGCTAAATTTTGGGGTGGTTTAGCTGCATTAGCAGTGGGTATTGCAATAGGTGCCGCTTGCGTGTTATCAGGTGGTCTTTTGGTTGCGGTTATAATCGCAGCGAGCGTTGTGGCTGTGAGTTCAGGTGTGATGATGGGAATAAAAATTGCCCACGACTGTGATTCTACTTTGGATGTATTTTGGCAAAAACCGCATACCACTGTTCGAATTCAGAGTAAATTAGCAATATTGAATCGATCATATTTAAACTGTCCGAAAGGTGGAGTTTTAAATCTGATAATAGATCCGGTTATTGCTAAAGAGGCCGCGAAACAGATTAGCAGCAACAATAGAAAAGAAGTAGCCATTCAAGCAGGCTCTCAATTGGTAATGGGGGTAATCAGTGGATTAACTATGTCGGGTATCGGTGTGCTTGGTGCCGTTACAACGGCAGTGCTAACCCCATTGGGATATTGGTCTGGAGAGGATAAATTAATTGCTAAATCAATCATGAGTGACGATGTGGCGGATACACCTTTTGTTGGAGGAACGGTTGAGGCAACAGCCAGTACAGTTGCCGGCACTGCTGCCCCAGGGGCATTAATAATGGGAACAGGTTATGTAGCCTATGGAGCCGGCGTATTAGTTAAAAGTCCTGGTACGCAGTTGTTAGGTGGAGTAGCAACGGCTATCGGTAAAAGCAGGATAATGAGCGATTTCAAACCATCGAGTATGAAAAATGGTTTAATAGGTGCTGCTGCTAACCTTGTCATTGGCGAAACTACAGATATGTTGGAAAAATCTTATGAAGATACGACAACCTTAGCTTCAAGAGAACTAAATAAATTGGATGGAAAAAATAACATTTCAATTATATCTAATAAATAATAATTATGAATAAGCAATTTTTAGGATGGATAGTCGGTGTATTTGTATTGTTCCCAATATTTGTGTTTTTGTATAATAAAATTACTGTAAAAAAGAATGATGGAGCAAAATTCTTTTCAGCATATTACGAAAAAATATTCTCTATTCAATTAGATGTACCAAAATTGGGAGGAGGGTATTCTGATACTTTAAATGTTGAATTTGACCATTATAGGGTTGGTGCAAGCCCAATAGGATATAAAAGTTTAAGTGGAAATATCATTGGTGTTCGATTTTTGGATTTGAATCAACATAAGTTTTATAGAATAAGAATGTATGATGTTGATAATCAGAAATTTGCTCCTTTTTCGGATTCGTTAGAAGGACAGAAAATAACTGCATGGGTAAATCAAGATGACCTAAAAGATCCTAGCTACGGTACTAAAGAAAAACCTATTCCTGTTTTTAATTTTAAAGGGATAGGCGAGCCGATAAGGACTTGGGGCGGAGATGCAACGGGTTCAAAAGTAGTTTATGAGAGCTTGGAGCCTACTGATCAACAATATAAGCATAATGTACTAACCTATTTAACCTACATTATGCCAAAAGACGAATTTAAAAAACGTTTTGAAAAAACTAATGAATAAGCAATTTATAGGATGGATAGTCGGTGTATTTGTATTGTTCCCCATATTCGTGTTTTTGTATAATAAAATCACTATAAGAAAGAATGATGGAGAAAAGGGTTTTTCAAATTATTATAAGAGTATTGAAGTATTGCGCTTAAATGTCCCAACTATTCAAGGTGATTATTCTGATACCTTAAGTGTTGGTTTTGACCATTACAGAGTAGGGGCAAGCGCAATTGGTTTTAAGGGTTTAAGTGGAAATATTCTTTCTGTTTCATTTTTAGATTTAAAGATGAAAAAAATATTTAAAATAGCGATGTATGATGTCGATAAGCAGAAATACTATCCATTGTCTGATGTTTTAGAAGGTAAAGAAATAATGGCATGGGTAAATAAGGAGGATTTGAAAAATCCCAATTACGGTACTAAAGAAAAGCCTATTCCTGTTTTTAATTTTAAAGGAGTTGATGAGCCGATCAGATATGATTCAGAAAATGAAGGTTCTGTAAACGGATATAAAAATTTAGAGCCCACTGATCAACAATTCAAACACAATGTACTAACCTATTTAACCTACATTATGCCGAAAGACGAATTTCAGAAGAGGTTTGAAAAGAAATAATAGTTCCGGTCTGTAAATGAATAAGCAAATATCACAAGCAATTGGCTGGGCAGTAGGTGTATTAATTATATTCCCTTTAATAATTTATGGCATTAACTATCTTTTCAAAAAAAAAGATAATAATTCAAAAAGTGCGATTCCTATATATATTGATAATTGTGTAGAACTAAGGATTTTATTTCCTGATCAGCTAGATTTTAGAGATACTCAATATAAAACATCTTTACTATCTCCACAGGAAAGTATTTA
The DNA here is from genome assembly GCF_026240075.1 of Pedobacter sp. MR22-3. NCBI lineage: Bacteria > Pseudomonadati > Bacteroidota > Sphingobacteriia > Sphingobacteriales > Sphingobacteriaceae > Pedobacter > Pedobacter sp. MR22-3. The sequence goes on from NZ_JAPIVF010000002.1 coordinate 735,604, forward strand.
CAAAATTTTTTTCAGGGAAAAATCGATAAAAAAGTATCTAGAGATTACTTTTTTTAATTATCCTGATGATAAAGGACTTGCTTTTTCAACTTCTTTACGGGGAAAGAAGATAATAATAACTATAAATAAAAATGATTTAGATGATCCTAAATATGGTACCCCCGACAATCCAATACCTGTTTTTAGAGTAAGAGAAGACCTTCCTGATTCAATCAGTAAAACAAGGGGCTCAGAGGACGGATGGAATGTTGATATTACTAAAAATCAATTTAAATATAATGTTGAACAGTACTTAACTTACATTATGCCAAAAGAAGAATTTCAGGAGAGGTTTGAAAAGAAATAATAGTTTCCAGCCTGTAGGTATTGCAACCGGCACAACAGAGGAAATGCTTGAATTGAGAAAAGCCCAAAATAGTGCCATCGCTGGCGCATGCGTGCCGCGTGTGCATTATGAGCAAAGGGCTAATAGATTTAGGTGAATTATAAAAATTTGAAAAACTTCACATATGGGCCAGCAAATGGGCCTGACCGAAACAATTCCGAAATAAAATAACGGGAAACTTTCTTTTGTTTCCTCGCTAGCGTATGCTTGCCGCGTATGAACTACAATACTTTAATTTCGTGCGGTGAGACACCGCCCGATAGAACGAAAAGAAGAAGTAAAGTATAACTATCAATTATTGTACTATTAGTTTATATAACGGGAAGTTTTCTAATTAGTAAGAATCTGGAATTGAGTATTGTAGGAGATAATTTAATTATCAGCGATGGAAAAAAACAATTTTGATTAACCTTAGTCAAGTTAATGGATTTTACTTTCATGATGAGGCAGCCATTAACCATTCAGACTCAACTAAAAAAGGCCCTGCTTCGTCTATAACGATATATTATAGAAATGGAAAGGTATTCGAGGCCAATGAATATTCAGCTTTGTTTTTGCCAGAAAAGTATGACCAAGTTAAGAATGAAAAATTTAAAGCTTTTTTAGATACATTATTGACAGAATTGGATTTTAGTTTAGCTAAGAAAGGCAGATTCCGATTTTTAGCAATATAACAGCTAGTTGGTATACAAAGTAGTAAATTTAAAATATGGATGTAAATAATAAAGAATTTGTATTGAAAAACGTACTTATTTTACCTTTTTTTTGGTTTCCTTTAGGAGGATTAGTAATTGGCATGCCATTATTCATCATTTATGGTACCTATGGTTTTCGATATTTAGGTGTATGGGGGCTTGTTTTCACTGCTATGATCTTTTTTGCCATTTTATCATTATTGATTAAATACTTAAGCAAGAATATTACAATTAGGTTCTTGCCCGAAAAGATAGATATTAACATCAATGGGAGGAGCACTATTTATAACAAAAAAGACATAACAGGCATTTTTGCACATGATTACCATCATACCAGTACTTCTCTTATTTCTATTCAAATAAACTTCAAGAGCGGCAAAAAAATAGAAATTGTTGATTCTATTTTTACTGAAAAATATGATTTAGATGTTTGTGGGAATTTAAGAAAATTGATGACTGCCTTTGAAAGGGAAATTGGATTTGTAAAACTTAATAAAAACCGCATGCGCTCATTTCAAAAATTAGGCGCTTATTGGTATTCCAAAGTCCAATAAATTTATATCTCCATCGCTGGCGCATGCGTGCCGCGTGTGCATTATGAGCAAAGGGCTAATAGATTTAGGTGAATTATAAAAATTTGAAAAACTTCACATATGCGCCAGCAAATGGGCCTGACCGAAACAATTCCGAAACAAAATAACGGGAAACTTTTTTTTGTTTCCTCGCTAGCGTACGCTTGCCGCGTGTGAACTACAATACTTTAATTTCGTGCGGTGAGACACCGCCCGATAGAATGAAATTTAGATAGCTAATTTGCAAATATAGAACTTCGAACTGCAATTATAGAAGTACGAACTGCAAGTATAGAACTATCAACCGCAACGTCTGAACTGCTGACCGCAACGTCTGAACCATCGATTGCAACGCCTGAACTAACGACTGTAACGTCTGAATTACCAACTGCAACGTCTGAACTATCGACCGCAACGGCTGAACTGCGAACTTAGAACTGTTAACTGCAAGTATAGAACTGCGAACTGCAAGTACAGAATAATAATTTAAAATGGCCGCTACATGCCTAAATTTAGAATGGGAAACAATTTACCAAGAAACAAAAAAATGCTTCGATCAAACATGATATGGTTAGTTGCCTGAGCAATGAAAAACATGGTTCAAAATCAATAGAAGAATTTAAAAAGTTATGCATTCCTGCCTGCTCAATGTACGCTCAATCTCACATCTCATTTCTCACATCTCAAATCTAACCCTGCGTTTCGTTCAAAAAGCGTATTTTTGCAGGTAATGGGAACACTCGTAGATTTAGGAATAAAAGGATATAGAAATTACGGTACATATTTGCGCGAAAAGTATAAAGGACAGCGCGTATTTAAAGTGATCGTAGATGGAGGATTTACCTGTCCTAACCGTGATGGAAGCAAGGGCTTTGGCGGTTGTACCTATTGTAATGTAGATTCTTTCACTCCCGAACCCTCCAGGCAGAATCCGAATATTAAAGATCAGTTGATTGAGGGGATGACAAGAGCAAAAGCCTCCTATCGTGCAGATAAGTATATTGTATATTTTCAGCCCAATACCAACACCTATGCGCCGGTACATTATTTGAAGATGATGTATGACGAAGCTTTATCCATCAATACAGAAGATATTGTAGGTTTCTCTGTGGGCACCCGGCCAGATTGCATTGATGCCGAAAAGGTAGCATTACTGGAAAGTTATGCCGATCGCTTTGATGTTGATTTAGAAATGGGCATGGAATCTATTTACGACGAAACGCTTGATCAGATTAACAGGGGTTGCAGTCATGCTGAGTTTGTCGCTGCGGTGAAACTTCTGGAGAACAGTAAGCTAGACCTTTGCGTGCACACTATCTTCGGTTTTCCGTGGGAAACCAAAGCGCAGATGTATGGCTATATTCACGAAATTAATCGTTTCCCGCAAATCAAATTTGTTAAATTCCATCATTTGCATGTAGTGGAAGGTTCTATTATGGGGGCTAAATATAAAAAAGAACCTTTCAAGCTGTTTACTTTAGAAGAATATACCGATTTACTCTGCGAGTTAATTCCATTGCTCCGTCCGGATATTGTTATTCAGCGATTATTTGGTATTTCTGACTGGGATTTATTAATCGCACCCAATTGGGGATTAAATAAGTCAGCAATTCAGACTTATATGGATAAAGAATTAGAAAAAAGAGGCATCGTGCAAGGATCATCGTATTTACCTTAATAACTGAATTTTTTATAAAATTTTCAGAAAACCTATGATTTTTTCATGGGTTTTTTGTTTTATAGATCTTTTTTATTTAGAAAACGTCTGATTTGTATTGCCATCTTATCGGTTTGTGTTAAAATTTCGATTTTAATTTTATTAAAAAATGCGATCAAAAAGGATTGTTTTTTTATTAATTGGTATTTAAAATCGATTAAATCTTATTGTTTTATAAAAATTTAATGTTTTTGTTAGAAAATTATCATTTTATAGTGTTAAAAATTCAATATGTTGTATTTTTATAGATGTAATTCGGAAATAATTAAACTATTTATATCAACTAGCAAAACAAACTAAAAAAAGATGACTAAACTTTCACTAAAACAGTATGCGCCATTCTTGATCTTGATGATTGTCGCGATTCTAGCCCTATTTATTCCACTTCTTCCAAATTTTGATGAAGGAAAATACAGTGGTCCGGATATGGCATTTATTTTAATTGCCGCAGCATTGGTTTTTTTAATGACACCTGGTCTGGCATTTTTTTACGGCGGCATGGTTCACCGGAAAAATGTGCTTTCCACCATGATTAAAAGTGTAGTGGCTGCAGGTGTAATTACTGTACTTTGGATTGTTGTAGGTTTTAGCTTAGCCTTCGGCGATACTATCGGCGGCTTTATCGGCAATCCATCTACCTTTTTATTCTTTAAAAATGTAAATTCAGGTGCGCCGCATTTACAGGGAGGTTCAGACTTAACTATTCCACTTTCCTTATTTGCAGTATTTCAATTAATGTTCGCCATCATTACACCTGGTTTGGTTGTTGGAGCAGTGGCAGAACGGATCCGTTTTACATCTTATATCTTATTTATTGTATTATTTGCCGTATTTGTTTATTCGCCATTGGCACACTGGACATGGCACCCTGAAGGTTTCTTATTAAAAATGGGTGTGTTAGATTTTGCTGGTGGAACGGTAGTACATATCTCTGCAGGTATGGCGGCTTTGGCAGGAGCCTTGGTTTTGAAACGCAGAAAATCGCATATGGAGCATAAAGAAGTTCCGCCTGCAAATATCCCTTACGTGTTAATCGGTACAGGATTATTATGGTTTGGCTGGTTTGGTTTTAATGCAGGTTCTGCATTGGGCGCAAGTAGTTTAGCCGTATCTGCTTTCTTAACCACCAATACCGCCGCTGGTGCCGCTGGTTTATCCTGGATGTTTTTTGATGTAGCCAGAGGTAAAAAACCTTCAGTTTTGGGTTTCTGTATTGGCGCAGTAGTTGGTTTAGTAGCTATTACCCCTGGTGCGGGTTTCGTCAGTATTCCATCAAGCATATTTATCGGGGTTATTGCTGCGGTAATTTCCAACCTGGTTGTTTCATGGAAACAAAAAACAAGTTTAGATGATACTTTAGATGTATTTCCTTGTCATGGAGTCGGAGGTATTGTTGGGATGATTTTAACAGGAGTTTTTGCGACAAAAACAGTAAACAGTTTGGGTAATGATGGTTTATTCTATGGTAATCCGGAATTCTTTTTCACACAGTTGAAAGGTGCAGCCATTGTTATTGTGTTTAGTTTTGTGGTATCATTCGTAATTTTCAAATTCATCAACCTGATTCAGCCCATCCGTGTATCTGAAGAAGAAGAAGAAATGGGACTTGATGAATCGCAGCACAATGAGAAATACTCTCAGGGAACTTTACTGGTTGAGGAAAGAGCGATCTATATTGAAAGAAACAGTCCGGTAACTGAATCCATTTCTTAAGCCCTAAAAACTATATCTAAACCCCAATAGCTCAAACATGAAGAAATTTTTAACTGCTGTATTTACTATGGCCAGCACTACGTGTGCCTTTGCTCAAGAGACACCAAACTCACCTCTTGAAATTTCAGGATCAGTAGATACTTACTTTAAGTATGATTTTGCCAAGAAACCTAATATCAAAACCTCATTTGCATCAGATCACAATTCTGTTTCCTTAGGTATGATTGATCTGGTGCTTAAAAAAAGAACAGGTAAAGCTTCATTTGTTGGAGAGCTATCTTTTGGCCCGCGTGGGCAGGCGCAGTCATTGATAAACGCAGCTGAAGATGTTTCCTCATTCCATATCCAGAATCTATACGTTAATTATGATTTTACTGATCAATTTTCCATGACGGCTGGTTATATGGGGACCTTTATCGGATACGAAGTAATTTCTCCTGTAGGGAACTTTAACTATTCCACTTCGTATTTATTCACCAATGGTCCATTCCAGAACGCCGGGATTAAGGCAACCTATAAATTCTCTGATAAAGTGAGTTTAATGGCTGGTTTATTTAACGACTGGAATGTGTATACCGCTACCCGCGGTGTATCGAGCCTTGGTGGTCAGTTAATGATTGCCCCGGTTGAAGGATGGACAGCTTATCTGAATGTATTATCTGGCGCAGGTGCCGGTGGCTATGGAACCATTGAAGACTTAACCACCTCTTATCAGATTACCAGTAAATTTAAATTGGGTTTAAATGCAGCCAATTATGATATCGACAATGATGGCGGTGGTTATGCTGGTGCAGCACTTTATCCGCAATTTGCTGTTGCAGATGCGGTAACACTGGGTTTAAGAGGAGAGTATTTTAAATATAAAGAAGTGGCTGGAGTCGCTGGTGATAAATATACGGCAGTAACTTTCACTGCCAATATTAAATCCGGTGGGTTAACGTTCATTCCTGAGGTGCGATTGGACCATAGCGGTAACAAACCTTTTGTGAAAGAAAACGGCATGGCGGCACCAAACGCCGGACAATTCTCTTTAGCTGCGGTTTACGCTTTTTAAATGGATTTTTTAATAGAAGCCGCCAGCATTCAAAACTGGCGGCTTTTTGTTACCTTTAAATATTACAGCATCCATTAATTAAATGCAATGAAATACGGCTTACTTCTGGTTTTTACTTTATTTTCCATTACTTTATCTGCACAACAGAAACTGTTTACTACAGCTGAGGATGGTAAATTTATTTATTATAAGATCGTAGATTCTCAAAAGGTCGGTAAGGATGTATTGGTACAACGTGCCAAAAATTTCATTAACGCACAGCAAAAAATAATTCAAACTGAAAATCAAACAGATTCATCTTTAACAGCAAAAGGGAAATTAATTATTGATAAAACAGTATTGGTGGTGGGGCATCCAAGTGGAGAAGTCATCTATAACCTTAATTTTGAGGCCAGAGATCATAAATACAGGTTTTGGCTCACTGACTTTAAATTTATTCCATATCAAAGAGATCGGTATGGGAATTTTGTGGCCACAACACACATTGGTTCGCCTTTAGAAAAAAAGGTAGATAAACTTACATCAGGGCAGTGGAAAGATATTCAGACCGCAGCTTACCAGAAGGTTGAAAAGTTCGGGGAAAGTTTAAAGAAGTTTTTAGCATCTGATGCAACAGTTAAAAAAATAGCTAAACCCGCAGAAACGATTTCCACTAAAAGATGGTAAGCCAAACAACTACTAAAGCTGACCAAAAACTTCTACTACTTTTTTAAACCTGAAATCGAAAATAGCATTGATCTTTTTATGTACGGTAACGGCATTAGCAATCTTACCAATTGGACCATAACCTATAGCATAATGTAAAATATCGCGCATTAAAATTCCATTTTCAATTTTACTAAAATGGTGTTGGTGATGCCAGAATGCAAAAGGACCAAAGCGCTGCTCATCAACAAAATATTCCTTTTCTTTTACATGAGTAATCTCAGTCATCCAATCAAGCTTAATGCCCAATAAGGGCGAAACTTTATAAGTGATAATCATACCAGGATACATCTTCGTTTGTTCCATATTTGGGGAAGTCACATCAAAGGTCATATCTTTCGGCGTAATCTCGGCAAGATTTAAAGGAGAGGAAAAGAAATCCCAGGCGGTATCTAAATCAACTGGCAGTTTTTGTTCGAATGCTAATCGGTATGTTTTCAATTTTCTATTTTAGAACATAACAGCAGAGAAGACATTTTGTTGGGATTATTATTTACTGGTGAGCAACAAAAACGCATGAAAATATAGGGCAAGCCACTAAATAAAATTAGCCTTCTCAAATTGCCCGTGAAATTAAGCACTGAGCGTACAAAGAAAGTACACAACACACGCTGAAGTCTGTTTTTTTGATATCTCGTTAGGGCGTGAACTGGATGAATCCGATGGTTAGTTAACTGATTTAAGATCTGAGCACAAAGCATGTAAAGCGAATGCAACGTCACCTGTTGATTTAGCTTTGACAACTTTGGCAGAATACGCCTGCCGGGAGTTGTCAAAGACATTTATATGTAAATCTAATGCACCATCTTATCTGCACAGGTAGAACTAGCGAAGGCTTCAGGCTTGGCCTTAAAAATAAAGCCCATACTCATGATGTATCCCATGGCATCATTAAGTGCCTTGTTGGATTTGAAAAGTGGATTCGTATTAATGTCTGCATGGACTTCAAGTGCCACATCATAAACATCCAGTAAATCGCAAATGGAGTAAGCCGTTTCTATAGATTTTTGCACTTCCACCAGCATTCTTTCTTTTATGCTGACCTGTTGTGTGCTCTTTTCCTGGTGGATATACATGAAACCACCATGATGCTCTCTCAGCAATACAATTACTGTTGCAAAATCAGTGATGGCACCTTTAACCTGTGAGTCGGTTCCAATACAAACTTTAAGCTTAAAGCCCTTTTCAGTTTCTCTGATAATAGATTTTTCGATTTCCTCGTGGATGGAAGATTGAATAATTTCACCACTAAATTTTTTCCAGGTCATACACAATTTTATTGAGGTTAATAAATGGTAATCAGGTTTTTATAAAAATAAGTGCTATAAGTTAAATGCGTGTTAATGTTAAGTTGTTTATTTGCTAACAAATGTTTAGTTATCAACAAGTTAATTAATTTAAATGATATTGGCGGCTGCTTTTTGAAACAAATATTCCAGCCCGTCGTTAATAATGGTATTATCTCACTAAATACTTTAATGTTATGAAAGCCGAACTCATTCAAGAATTTCAAATGTTGCAAAATAGTAGAGCTAACAAATTTGCAGATGAATTAACCGACAGGTTTATGTCATCAGTAGACCTGGTTACCGAAAAAGTGAACTCTTCCATCTCTAAAAGAGGAAACATGCTGTTGCTTTTGGAAAAAAGGTTAAATTTCTCTCTTTTAAAGCGATTTAAGAACAAGTTTTTCAAGTTCTAGGTCATGGCAGCTTCCCGGAGGCTGAGAAATGTTTATCTTTGACTCAATGATAGAAAATGCCTTAAAAAGATTAAATATTACTGCGCTCAATGAGATGCAGGAAATGGCGGTTAAGCAGGGAAAATTGAGGAAGGATATCTTATTGATCGCCCCAACCGGCTCCGGCAAAACTTTAGCATTTTTACTTCCATTAATTTCCAGCTTGAATGCTGAAGTGAAGGGTGTACAATCACTGATTCTGGTACCTTCCAGAGAGCTTGCATTGCAAATTGAGCAGGTTTTTAAGCAGATGGGTACACCCTTCAAAGTGAATTGCTGTTATGGTGGCCATGCCGTGCGGGTAGAAAAAAATAACCTCGCACATCCTCCGGCTGTTTTAATCGGAACACCTGGGCGCATCGCTTACCACCTGGAGCACCATCATTTTGACGAATCATTTATTGAAACGCTCATCTTAGATGAATTTGATAAGTCTTTAGAATTTGGTTTCGAAAGGGATATGTCATACATCATCGGGTCTCTATATTCTTTGAAACAGCGGATATTGACTTCCGCAACTAAAATGGAAGAAATTCCGGCTTTTGTAAAGCTGAACAAACCTGCTGAAATTGATTTTTCTAAAAATATTCAGGTTAAACCCGATTTAAAACTCAAAAAAATAACAGCCCCGGCAGCTGATAAACTGGATGCTTTATTTAAGCTTTTAAGTAAAATTGGCAGTAAAAATACACTGGTTTTTTGCAATCACCGTGAAACGGTTGACCGGATTAGTGATCTGCTGTTTGAAAATGGCTTGGGGCATGATGTTTTTCATGGCGGAATGGAGCAATTTGACCGGGAAAAAGCGTTGCTTAAATTCAGAAACGGAAGTCATAAAATCTTAATTACCACTGATCTTGCCGCCAGGGGATTAGATATTCCGGAGGTGGAATATATTGTGCATTACCAGTTGCCTTACACGGAGGATGCTTACATCCATAGAAATGGAAGAACAGCACGAATGAATGCAAAGGGCACGGCGTATGTTGTACTTACTCCTGAAGAAAATTATAAATACCTGCCAGAAAATGTTGAGGAAGAAGACTTATCACAGCATTATCAATTACCTGAGGCCAGTGATTGGGTTACGCTATATATACCAAACGGTAAAAAGGATAAGATCAACAAGATTGACATTGTGGGTGTTTTTCTTAAAAAAGGTGAATTAGAGAAAGAAGATTTAGGATTAATAGAGGTGAAAGATTCTGCCAGTTATATTGCTGTAAAGCGCAATAAAGTTGAAAACTTGCTGAAGGTTTTGAGTAATGAGAAAATTAAAGGGAAAAAACTTAAGCTGGAAATAGCGAGTTGACGTTTTTTTGAAAGCTAAAGTTGATACTTTTTTTCATAAGTTCATTGTAATTTTACTGCCTTCAAACATTCAAACATTTAAACATTCTATCATTCAATCATTCATTAATTCAATCCTTCTATCATTCAAACATTCATTAATTCAATCCTTCATTAATTCAATCCTTCAACAATTAAAAACATGAGTAACAACGATATATTAAAAAAACTAAGAGTAGCATTATCATTAAAAACAGATGATATCATTACGATCTGTGACCTGGTAGGGTTTAAAGTAACCAAAGCAGAGTTGGGCGATATTTTTAGAAATGAAGATCACGAGAATTTTAAACCTTGCGGCGACCAGATTCTGCGTAATTTTTTAAATGGTCTGGTAATTTACAAAAGGGGTCCGAGGGATGAAAAAAAGCAATAATTTATGCTTTTTAATATTTTTTTTAATTTTTATATTTTCTCTTAACGCTTTCGCTCAATCGCCGGTAAAAATCAGCGGACAAGTAATCGATTCTCTAAAAAATCCTATTGAAGGTGCTGGTATCCGCTTAATTATGGCTGAGGATACGCTCCGTACAACCTCTGATGCCAAAGGAAATTTTGCCTTTTCAAAAGTTAAACCATCCAAGTTTTATCTCTCCATTACAGCATTGGGATATAAATCCTTTGCATCTGTTTACGAAACTCAACAATCAAAAAAGAGTTTAATTCTGGAACCTATTTTACTCAAAGCAGAAACCATCCACCTGGAAGATGTAGAGGTTAAAGTAAAAGTAGATCCCGTTAAAATCAAAAAAGATACCATCGAATATAATGCTGGTGCTTATACCATAAGGGAAAATGATAAAGTGGAAGATCTGCTGAAGCAACTGCAGGGCATTGAAGTTGATGAAAAAGGTGGAGTTACGGCTATGGGCAAAAAGATGACCAAGCTTCGGGTAAACGGGGAGGATTTTTTTACCAATAATGTAGAAGATTATATCAGGCAGTTACCTGCTGATATTATTGCCAAGCTACAGGTGATTGATGATTACGGCGATCAGGCTAATTTTACGGGCATCAAAACGGGCACCCCTATTAAAATGTTAAACCTCGTAACTAAGCCTGGAAAGGATAACGGACTGTTTGGTAATGCAAATGTGAGCTCGGCCACCAATAATGCCAATAACTTAGGAGTTAATGGCAATGTGTGGGAAAAAACAAAACAAATTGGCTTTGGTGGCCGCTATGGCATTACCAATAACGAATTTACAAAGATGGATAATGTTGCCCTGAACGGGAACATCAGGGAAAAGGTCTCAAAAGAACTGAACTATAATGGGGGCTATAACATTAGCCGGGGGGCAAATGAATCTATTCAAAGCAATTACCTGGAAACATTTAACCCACAGGGAACCATTTACGATTTAAGGCAGAGTAACAATAGTGCTAATTCTTTGAACAATAGCATTAACCTTGGTTTAACCGGCACTACAAAAAAGAATTATTTTAATGCTTCCCTTAACGGAACTTTAACGGATGCCAGAAATGAAGCCATAATTAATTCCAATAAAACGGGCTATATTAAGCAAGATCTGATATCTGATGCCGGATCAAAAAGCAGTAACGCCAACCTAAATGGTAATGTTAACTGGTCAAGGCGCTTAGCAAATCCTAAACAATCCCTGTCTATGGGATTTAATTTTGGAAGCGGCAAGGGAAATTCGAACAGTACCATTCGAGATATGATCCGTTATTATAATGAAACAACCAATATCCTGGTGAAAGATTCTCTTCTGAACAGATTGGTGGATAATAATACTTCAAATGCTACTTTTGGCGGTAATATCCAGTTCTCAGATGCATTGAAAAGGGCAACAGATAGTACCGGTACAGGTTATTTGAATTTTACTTATCGTTTTTCTGTAACCAGAAGTCAGCATGAGCAAACTACAACCGTTACCAATCTGCCTGGAAACAGTTTTGTGGTAGATTCACTTGGGCAGGATTATGTATCCAGCTTTATCAATCAAAATATTGGAGTAAGCTATAACCTCAATAGTAAGCTGCTTAGTTATAATATCGGACTCAATTTTACCCCAAGTATGATTATGGGCAGAGACCGCAATACCGGACAGCAGTTGAAAAAATATCAGTTCAATTATGCACCATCTGCAAATTTAAGTTATCAGCTTAAAAATGAAGGTAACCTGAGTTTTGGATATAATGGTACAACGAATTCACCAGATTTTAATAAACTCCAGCCTATCAGAAACAGTAATGATGTCCAAAATCTTATTATCGGCAATCCGGATCTGAAAGCCACATCAAATCATACTGCTGATCTGAGCTATAATAAATATGGAATTAAATCCGGATTAAGTATTATGGCAGGTTTAACAGGAACTTTTGCCTTTAACAGTGTAGTGAGCAATACCATCTTTCTGAGGGATACATTAAACAGCCTAAAGCAACAAACCACTTACGAGAATGTAAACGGCATTTATAACCTGGGTGGAAATTATTCACTGAATAAAAGGTTACTGAATAACAAACTCTCTTTATTGTTTAACGGAAACATAGCCTATAGCCATAATGTTTTTTATACTGATAATGTATTAAACCGCAGCAGTGGGATTAACATTTCAAATGGATTCAGGTTTAGCCTGAATGAGAAGAAATATGCAATAAATACCAATGTATCCTACAGTTTCAGCTCCAATACTTATGCGGTAATGAATCAGAATATTAAAAATATTCAGGTACTTGCATTAGGTGGGAGTGCCAGCTGGATTCCTAATAAGCATTTCAGGTTGAATGCATCTGCCGCTAAAAGCCTTAATTTTGGCTATAGTTTATATGCAGGCAACCCCTTGCTGGTTAATATGGGATTGAACACATCGTTCCTGAAAAACAATAAACTGGTTTTTTCAGTACAGGCTAATGATTTGTTTAATCAGGGCGCACTCTTTAGCACCAGTATAACTAACAATTCCATTTCCGAAAACAGAACGCGTTTTATCAGCCGTTTTGTGCAGGCTACGTTGATTTATAACCTGAGCCAGTTTGGAAATAAAAAATGGAGATCAGCAGCATTTAATGTTGATGACAATGAATCCTATTAATGACATAATTGCTATTTTAGCATTCAATATACAATTATGAAAAGTAGCCTACTATTCTTTATTTTATTTATTTCCACCTGTCGTTTTCTTACAGAAGATTCAAAAATTAAGGATGTAAAAGAAAAATCTAAAAAGGAAAATTTTGCAGACGATTGGGCCGCGCTAAGTAAGTATCAAAAGGAAAATGAACTTTTGATGGCCCAAGGTAAGAAAGAAAAAAGTGTTGTCTTTTTGGGTAGTTCCATATTTGAGTTCTGGAAGCAAAAAAGGCCTGAATATTTTAGCAATAATCCTTACATCTGCAGGGGTATAAGCGGACAAATTTCTCCACAGTTGTTGGTGCGTTTCAGGCAGGATGTTATTAATTTAAAACCTGAAGCCGTAATTATTTTAGCGGGAAGTAATGATATTGCAGGCAATACAGGGCATGTAACCAATGATAGCATCATGGATCATATTAAATCAATGGCAGAGTTGGCAAGGCTTCATGATATTAAGGTAATCCTTTGCAAATACCTGCCTGTTTATGCATATCCCTGGAACAAAGATATTCAGCCTACAGATAAAATTGTAGCACTGAATCAACTCATTGAAAGGTATGCCAAAGAAAATAAATTGACCATTTTAGATTATTGGACACCATTAGTAGATGATAAAAAAGGGCAGCGGGCAGAATTAACAGTTGATGGCGTACATCCGAATTTAGCAGGATATAAAATTATGGAAGCCGTAACTGAAAAAGCCATTGATGAAGCCTTAAAAAGAAAATTATAAGATGAATACCCACAAATTCAATTGTGGGTTATTTTTTAAACGAAACTTTCAATAATATTTGAAAATACAATAAGTTGTATTTATCTTTACTTCGTGAAAGAGGTTAAGTTAGTGCATCAGGATGATATACTATTTGGCAGATCATCTAATTTGATCCCCTTTTAAATATTCACTTTATTAAATCCATTCGGAATGAGTTACAATTTAATAGGATATGGCATTTTTATAACAGTTATTATTTTAATCATCGTTATCGTAGGGAAGATCTGCTATCGAAACGGGAATGTTTTTGTTGGAGCACTTATCCCTGACCATTTGGATTTATGTTTGCAGATTAATAAGACACTTCTGATTTGCTATTACCTGGTAAATATAGGCTATTGTGTGATGATGCTTGCCACCTGGGAGATCATAAATTCGCCTTTGCAGCTGATTGAAGTATTGGTGATCAAGGTGGCCATTATCATTTCCGCATTATCGGTGCTCCATTACACTAATATTTTCTTGCTTACCAATGCCATTCATAAATTAATTAAATAACAATCTAAAAATTTAATCATGGAAACTTCAAAAATTTTAATCGGCTATGCTATTTATCTTCCTGTGGTACTTTTTTTAACCCTCTATGTTTCAAGAACATTATTTAAAAACAGTCAAATTTATATGCTCGATATTTTTAAAGGACGGCAGGAAATTGCCAATGCTACCAATAAGCTGTTTGAAACAGGCTTTTATTTACTGAACATTGGGTTTGCTTTGTTAATTATGAAAATTACCGCCAGTTTAAACAGTTATCAGCATTTGGTAGAGGCTTTAGGAACTAAAATAGGCGGGTTTTCTATTTATCTTGGGCTGATGTTATTCATCAATCTCTACTTGTTTTTTAGAGGTAAAAGGAAATCAAAGGAAAATTATAACCCAGGCACAATGGTAACACCAGTTTCTAATTAGCTAAATTTATTTGAAGAAATGGTTGCGGTTTGTCTTCTGGACGAGTAAATGAACCTTCAGTAAATCATCAATCAGCCGCTGTAATACAAAAAAGTCCCGACTTTCATCGGGACTTTTCATTAATCTAATTTTTTATATCTGATTCGTTTTGGCGTAACATCACCCAAACGTTTTTTGCGGTTTTCTTCATAGTCCGAATAATTTCCTTCAAAGAAATACACTTCAGAGTTACCTTCAAAGGCCAGAATATGCGTACAAATCCTATCCAGGAACCATCTGTCGTGACTAATCACCACGGCGCAACCGCCAAAGTTTTCTAAAGCTTCCTCTAAAGCACGTAGCGTATTCACATCGATATCATTGGTCGGCTCATCCAGCAAAAGCACGTTCGCGCCTTTTTTCAAAGTAATGGCCAGGTGAACACGATTCCGTTCACCGCCTGATAACACACCCACTTTTTTCTGCTGATCGCCACCATTAAAGTTGAATTTGGACACATAGGCACGACCATTTACAGCCTTTGTGCCCAATTGAATGTTATCCAATCCATCCGTGATATTTTCATAAACAGTTTTATCAGCATCCAGGTCATTATGCATCTGATCTACATAACCCAGTTCTACCGTTTCACCCACGCGGAAGGTTCCTGCATCGGCTTCTTCCTGACCTGTAATCAGGCGGAACAATGTGGTTTTACCTGCACCATTGGGGCCAATAATCCCAACAATTCCAGCAGGAGGCAGAGAGAAGTTCAGGTTATCAAATAATATTTTATCACCGTAAGCTTTGGTTACATTAGTTGCTTCAATTACCACATTGCCTAAACGTGGTCCGGCAGGAATAAAGAGTTCGAGTTTGTCTTCTCTTTCTTTGCCATCCTCAGAAGCTAATTTGTCGTAGTTTGCTAAACGGGCCTTAGATTTGGCATGACGTGCTTTTGGTGCCATCCGTACCCACTCCAACTCACGTTCCAGTGTTTTCTGACGTTTGCTTTCGGTTTTTTCTTCCTGTGATAAACGTTTGGCCTTTTGATCTAACCAGCTGCTGTAATTTCCTTTCCATGGAATCCCTTCGCCGCGATCCAATTCTAAAATCCAGCCGGCAACATTATCCAGGAAATACCTGTCGTGGGTTACTGCGATTACAGTTCCTTCGTAGTTTTGCAAGAATTGTTCTAACCAATCGATACTTTCGGCATCCAAGTGGTTGGTTGGCTCATCCAATAAGAGTACATCAGGATGTTGAAGCAATAAACGGCACATGGCCACCCGGCGGCGCTCACCACCTGATAATACACCAATTTTAGTATCCGGATCAGGACAACGTAAGGCATCCATGGCCCTTTCTAATTTCGAATCAATTTCCCAGGCACCCAAAGAATCGATTTTATCCTGAAGTTCGCCTTGTTTGGCCATTAACTTATCCATTTTATCTGGGTCAGAATAGTTTTCTTCCAAACCAAAGGCCTCATTCACTTCTTCGTATTCTTTTAAAATGGCAGTAACTTCGGCAACGCCTTCTTCAACCACCTCGCGAACGGTTTTTTCCGGATCCAGAATCGGCTCCTGAGCCAGATAGCCCACAGAATAACCTGGAGAGAAAACCACTTCACCCTGGTATGATTTATCAAGGCCGGCAATAATTTTTAAAAGAGACGATTTACCAGAACCATTTAAACCGATAACTCCGATTTTTGCACCGTAGAAGAAAGAGAGATAAATATTTTTTAAAACCTGTTTTTGTGGGGGGTAAATTTTATTTACACCCGCCATTGAAAAGATTATTTTTTCGTCAGACATGTTAGCTTCTTATTTTAGAATGTTTAAAGGCATTTTTGTTTCGAAAAGGGGAATTTTATACTAAAATCTGCTTTTTAAAATTCGCCGCAGGCTCCGAAAATGGCAATGCCAAGACCGTGTACAAAGATAGAAACAACAAGCCCATTACAAAATGGTTTGTTAAGTATATCCTAAATTTGATGATGGATGGATCACATTTTGTAATATCGAAGTGAAGAACTGGTATATGTGTAGTTTCTTTTAATTATAAATTTCACTAAATTTAAAGGTAATCATCTGAAAGACCTCTAGCTACTGCTATCGCTGAACCGGTTTTAGCAACAGATCAAAAAAAACTGGTTAAAACAATAATAGCTAATTTATGAAGCAATAGGCTTACTCGCTAAACTTTCATCATCTCTTCCGCCGGGTGTTATTTTAATATTATTTTTTGCTCAGGATGTTTATTCGAAATGATAAAAATATTATATTCGTGCATCAGTAATTGTTCATGATGCAATAACTGTTTAGAATTATCCCAGGGTAATTTTGAAGGAACAATCTAGATATGCAACGCTCTCAAGTCACAACTCTTTCTCGTTGCAGCTGTATTGCCTAAAGACCAATCTTTTTGTTAGCCATAAAACGGCTAATGTTAAGTTTGTGCCTGAAAAATGTATTTAACGACCATAAATATAGTTGATATGCAAAAAACAATGATCCCAATGTGTGCTTTGGGATGCTTAGCCAAAGCACAATCGAATAGTAAACCAACTTTCTTAGGCTCATATCCTTGCTTTTAACTGTACTTAAATTAATGATTGTAAACATTAGTGGTTGGTGATTAATGCCATAAGCAATTTGCACCGATCTGCTGAATAATCTTAAATAACCAAAAGTGGAGACCAGACACCACCACGCAAACGGGGCATCATCCGAAAAGCCAAAAGAGTAGGAAAATTAAAAATTTTAAAAAAATGAGTGACATGAGTCTTCAATTGGGCGTGCAGTTCCAATTACTTAAAACCAAATTAGTGGCAGTTTACGAGAAAACTGGAGAGGAATCTTCTTTTCTTTTAGCTCCTATGAATATCAAAGAAGTTAATAGCGTTAGCTTTAAAGAGATGAAAGATGATTTTAAAGCTGCTTTTAGTAGTGAAATTAGCGCAAAGCAAATAGAAGATAGCCTTACCGCTATAAATAGCGAATCTAAAGATGAAAATAAATTTAATTTAGATAATTTAAAATTCACATTAAAAACAGCTTACATATATAAAAAAGGAGATACTAAGGAATATGCCTTTGCCATTGAGGTGGATTGTGGAGATGCCATTCCTGATTTAGGATTTGTGAAAATAGAAAAATTGGCTTTTAAAATCTGGAATACCGAAAAGAATGTGATCTTACAGCAGCTGAATTTAGATACCATTGAAAATTTAGTTAAGAAACTTGATGCTCCTGAAAAAAAAATAGCCGAAGCATAATAATATTAGATGATTAGTATCAGCTAAGATGATCTATATCTTTTAAGCACAGCCGCAAGCGCATAATTTTTTGATTTCAAATGAGTAACCATACCAACTTCGCTTTTTCGGCTACCGGGAAGATTTTTGAGTTAGATGCATCAGTAACCATTATTTTAAGGAACAATGAAAAATTGCTTTTAGGAGAGCTTGACACCAGTCGGGCTAAGATCAAAGATTTATTGAACAACAATGAATTGGGCGTTAATGGGCTTTCTGCGCAATTTACGCTGTTTAATAGCTTACCCGGAAGCTTTAAGGCACAGGTGCTTAAATCTGCTGGTATCTGGTCTGTAGTTATTCAGTACGATAAAAATGTGGCGGGTGTTAAGGCTTCGCTATATGTTAACGCGGTTGTGCTGGCGGATACTAAACAGTTGGCTTTAAGCATAGACATCGATTTTTTTCAGGGTGGAAATGTATTAGAGCGGTTCATTTACGACACCATGACTTTTTTTGCGATAAAAAAAGTAGCATTAATTGTTAGAAACAAAGCTTCCCTTGCCATAAACCAATATTTGAAAGGAATCGCGTCCGATCATTTTCCCGAAATGGTCTTATCAGATCGCTATGGTAATTACCAATTGCTTGCCAACTCATTATTTGATTTGAAAAATAGTGATAGTGCATTTGGATCGGGGCTTTATCAATTAACTGGTCTGGACCATATTGACTTGATCATAGCAGCAGCGCTGAATACTTCAAAATTTGAGGCGATGCTCATCAGTGCAAATATCAAAAAGGATGGTTATGAAATTGAAAATTTATATTTCGGGATTAAAAATGATAATGGGTTCTACCTGGAGGCTGGAGGGAAGCTTAATTTTCCTTTGAAAGATGATATATTAACCTTTGTTCTTGCCGGAAACCTATCCGTTTCTTCCTTTACCTTGTCTGCTTCTTCAAACTATAAGATACCATTAAACACCACGATTAGCCTGAGCGATTTAGGCTTGATGATTGGCGTAGGGGCAACAGGAATTACTTTTGGGATGACTGGTAGGGTAACAACCAATAATATTTCCATTTTTGCAGGGTTTATTGTTAGCCAGGCTAATATCGGACTAATTACAGCAGCCATTACCTCTACCAAGGGAAGGACTTCCTTAAAGGACATAATCGTAGATATTGCAGAAGTTGATTTTCCTGGAATAGAATTTCTTGATGTGGTGGCTTTAGCCGATTTTGAAATCAATAATGCTAAAATGCCTCTCTGGGACCCAGAAGAGGCCAATAAAGCAGAAATATTGAATAATTTTAATTCGAGCCTGCCTACTGAACTCGCTATCCCCGGTGTAGAAAATCTTCAGGTTTCTGCTTTGGGAACCAGCCGTCAGTCCATTTTTACCGATACTTCAACCATGCGGCATTACCGGGTGGACTCATCGGGAGTTATTTCTTTAAACTGCCAGCTGTTTATATGCACTCAGCCTACCAGAATTGGGAAATATCAGATGAATGTTGGTTTTTTTCTGTGTGGCACTATCGAAATCTTTAATGTAAAGGCTAGAGGACTCTTTCTTATAGAGCCTGGTAATGCTATTCTGGCATTGATTGAAATTTCAAAAATTGAGATCAAGGGAATATTTGAATTGACAAGGTCACGAAAAACAATGCCTATGGAACCTATAGAAGGTGGATTGGCTGGGGCCTTGATAAAAGCAGATGCCCAAGGCCCCGTACTGTATTTAAATATCAACCGGGCATCAAAAAAACTCGAATTTTATTTAAGTGCTTATGTGAATATCTTAAATATCTTTCAGTTAGATGCCTTGATTCTTCTTAAAGACAGAAAGGTATACATTGATCTCGAACTGCAATACTTTGGCTTTAAAATCTTATTCCATTTAGATGGAAACTACGCAGATTTTTCGAGCAGTGGATTTAGTTCACGTTTGGTATTCGATACCAGTGGATTTATCAAACTTTTGGAAGAAGCCCAGAATGCCGTGCGTGATGCGGCCAGGAGCGTGCAAAACTCTATAGAAAATGCAAACCGGAAATTAACCGAGGCGCAGCAGCAGATTTTAAATCTGAGTAACACGATCAATGAATATAATGATTACATCCGGGGTTATCTTGATAGAAGAGAAGATGCTTCCTGGTGGCGCGTTGATGAAAAAATTTATTATTCCGCTCAGATTTTATATTATGAAACCTTAAAGGTGGGTGTCAATGTGGCTATTGGCGTAGCCTATGGTGCTTTGGAAATAGCAAAGGCAGCACTAACCCTTGGAGGAAAGGTCGCATCAGGAGCCTTAGAGGCGGTAGCTAATATTTTAAGTGCCATTACGAAGTTACTGTGGATTAAATCTTTCGTATTGAGTATGGAATTTAGCGCTAATGCCAAGAAAATAGAAGCCGAACTTGAGTTGACCGTTTTTGGAAATGATATCATGTTAAAAGGTTCGTTGGATGTAGATAAAGCGATGAACGATATTGGTGCTTTGATCACTGGTTTTGTGAAGGATAAACTATCTGCTAAAACGCAGGAAGTGACCTCAAATATCGGTAACGGTATTTTTAGAACTTTAAGTTCAGAAACAGATTATAATTTATTAACGCCTAAATTGCAAAGCATTGCGCAAAATAAAAAGGACTATTATGACTTACTGGAATTTCATGACATGATAGAAGATTTCCTGATCGAATCGAATAAGAGATACGTGAATGAATATGAAAAACAACCCGAAGATTGGCAACAAAATATTTGCGAAATAGAAGAGGTAAAACTCAAAAATGAAGTGATACAGCGCCAATGTGTAGAAGCCTTTGATGATGAGTTTGTAAGTTCATTGGATGAAGTAATTACATTGGTACGCGATAACCAGGTTAGGGCCAATATTTCGAATGAAATGGACCAGCAGATGACCGATCTCTTAGGTCTTGTCAGGGATATAAACGATCAGAAAACAGTTGCAAGAAGTTTAAGGAGCGAAAGACGTTCTTTGTTTTCAAGAGTAGAGAACGTTATTGAAGATAATAACGAAGTTAAAAGATCATTTAAGGCCAACAGCGATTTTGATATAGATCAAGCCAATGAGAATTATGCAGATGGGTTATCAGAATTGTTAAAGAAAACATTCCCAGATAATACGAATGAATATGGCGAGGAATTTAAAGATGCTGTGGCCGCAGCCATTTATCAATTTAGAAATCCTCCACAAATTAATCCAAGAAGATAATGGGCTTCATTAGAAAAAGTCGCCATTTACTGTTAATACTATCTGGATTAATATTTTATGCTAATATCAGCTATGCTCAAAACGTGGAGCCTAAGCGCAGTTTTGTGCTGCTGATTTATATGAATGGATCAGACCTGGAAAGCAAACATCAGTTGGCGAGTGAAGACATTAACGAAATTATCCATTCCTATAATAACGTTGAAGATAACTTTGCAACGGTGATTTTGCAGGGAGGGACTAAAAAATGGCAATTCTCTGAGCCGATTTCCAGCGATAGCCTGACCTATAGTAAGGTTACTAAAAATGGGTTTGAAAAAGTAAAAGTTACAGCCAACAAAAGTATAGGAGACCCATCAACCCTGGTTGATTTTATTGCTTATAGCAAAAAGAACTTCCCTGCAGAAAGATATGGGTTGATTTTTTGGAATCACGGAAGAGGCAGTGTATATGGTTTTGGATATGATGAGTTATTTCCTGAAGATATTTCCCTGTCGTTACGTGAAATGGGAGAGGCTTTTGCTGATTTAAAACATAGCCAAAATGATTTAAACCTGGATTTTATAGGTTTTGACGCCTGTTTAATGGCAACCATTGAAACGGCTACCGTACTGGCACCCTATGCTGAATATATGGTTGCCTCACAAGAACTTGAACCTGGCAACGGCTGGAATTATAAATATATCATCAACTCCTTATCTACCAATCCAAATCTAAGCACAACTCAACTTCTGGAGGGAATTGCAAAATCGTATATCGATATTTATTCGTCTCAACCTTATCTTCAGGCAACATTATCTGTAATAGCGCTTAATAAAGTTGACGCTTTAAATAAAAGTATAGGAAAATTGATCAGTAATATTTCTGCAAATCTAAATTCAACGTATCCGCCTAAAGAAGCTTTTAGACAGAAATCAAATTACCGGGCCAAGTCCAAATCATTCGGATTACCTTCTTTTTCATTTGCGGCTGAAGATATGATTGATATTTTTAGCTTTTTTAAGATCGCCGCTAAAAGTACCGATACATTGTTTAGCGATTTCGAGAAAAAAATGCGAGATGCAGTTCTATTCAATGTTTATTCAAAAAATTTAGATAAAGATGCCATTTCAGGGCTTTCGGTATATTTCCCTTATTACAATAGAAAAACAGCCAGCCAGTTAAATGATTATTTGCTAACGCCTTTCAATACAGAATTTGAAAAATTTATTGAAAATTATGTAGCTGAATTAATAGGTGGAGGTGCTGATAGTGTTTTTGTTAGTGATTCGGGAAGAAAGCTAAACGCAGCCATGCTGGTTAACACCAATAAGATTTACTTAAACATCAGAAAGCTAATAGGGGATAGTTCGCTAGTGTCGTATGGATTGGATGCCTACGATACCAATGTGGATTACCGTGGAAATATTACCTTGTATGGGAGTAATAAAAAATGGGATGCCAGGTGGATCAGTATTAACGATATCAATGTTTGTGTATTCATGGGCCTTTCCAATCAATCGGGTGTATCTTACAATGTACCTGTGCTTTGGAATGGAAAACAAGCTGAACTCATGATCAAGTATTTTAATGTTGACGGGGAAAATCTGGCCAAAGTGATCGGATTTCGGGAGATTTATGCTGATGGAATTACGGATAAGATTAAGGACCTTCAAGCACATGATGAAATTACTTTTCTGGGTCAGAATACCCTGGATGAATCAATGAGTATTGAATTGGGTAAAATTACCATCACTGATCCTTCAGCTTTAGACATCAAGCTTTTAACCATGCCAAAAGGAAATTATCAGGTAGGATTTTGTATAGTGGATTTTTATGGAAATAAACACTATACCAAATTTGAAGATTATATAATCAATTAATGTCCTGTTGATATGGTTAAATAAATTAATAATTAACGACCGGTCTGACCTAAAATTTTTTTAGTTCAGCATTTACTTTTAGTATTAGATATAAATATATGGAATTAACGACTCAACAACGCAACGAAAGCATTTCTAATGCGACTAATGCCTTACTCTTTGAAGACGACTATCTGCACATCAAAAATGCTATTGACCAGCTCCATTTGCTTTTTGCCGGCGTAACCGGGGTAAATGCAGGTAATATTACAGATCAAGATATTCATCTGCCAAGCGGTAAAGCGGTTTCAACTATAAAAGCAGCTCATTGCCTGATGGAAATAGACCGCACGCGCAAATTTTTAAGGGGTATACATCAGGCAATTAATCATATTTTGGATAAGCGGCCAAACCAAACCATTAACATACTCTATGCGGGATGTGGTCCATATGCAACTCTACTTACACCATTAACTACAATTTTTACGGCACAACAGGTAAGGTTCACTATGCTTGATGTGAATGCTGCATCACTTGATGCGGCGCGTTTACTATATAAAGAATTGGGTATATTGGATTATGTGACGGATTTTGTTTGTACGGATGCAACGCATTATCAACTCTCTGCAAATGGGAGTATTGATATGATCATTTCAGAAACCATGCTTAATGCTCTCAGAAAAGAGCCTCAACTGGCCATCATGAATAATCTTGTTCCACAATTAAACCCGGATGCCATTTTCATTCCGGAGCATATAACTGTTGAAGCTGTGTTAACCCGATGGGAGGAGGAATACAAGTATTTTATTACACCGGATTATCAGCCAAAAAGGATCAAAGCAGGATTGGTGTACCGCGCTGACAGGAAATTCCAGCTTCCAAAGCCAGTTGTTATTCATGCTCCCGCTTCTGAAACCCATAACCGCCTCGACTTATTTACAGAGATAAATGTGTTTGGCGGGGAGATGCTAAAAACTTATAATTGCAGTTTGACCATGCCATTAGCCGTTTGTAAATTAGAAAATCAAAATGAAGACATAGCGGTAACATTTGAATATGTGATGTCTGATAACCCCGGTTTCACCTGCACATTTTAAAAAATAGTATTTACAAAAGAACAGCGACAGAATAATCTGTCGCTGTTCTTTTGCCCGGGTTTAGCTTATTTATGAAGTCGTTGTATAATCACTATTTGGCGAAGATGTTGAATCACCTGTAGCCATTGTCTGATCCTGATAGGAAGCCGGATTGTTCTCCGTAGAAGTAACTGTTGGTGGTTGCAGGGAATTAGTTGCCGGAGGGAATACCTGCGGCGATGGTGGGACACCAGATAATCCGTTATTTGCGGCGGCAGAATCAATGGAAGGGTCATTTTCCTGCGTTTTCAAGGTCAAGTAAGCGGCACTGCTTATCCCGGTTAGCCACAAAAGTGTCTGGCTCAGTTCGGGTAAGGCACAGCCTGTTTTAATATTATATACTTTATTCAGAAAAATAATTACAGCAATGACAGTCCAGGTTACCTTCTGGAAACGATGTACACTAATGCCATTATCATCAGAAAGAATGTCAACAAAAAAGCCTTCTGAGGGGCTGTTCTGATGTCTGAAGCGACCATCCTGTATTTCACGCTTGTCTATCATGGTTCCACCTGCAGCGACACCAGCACTGATTCCCATTAAAATCAATGCCGTTTCATTCAATTCGGTGTCATTGCAATTACCCATGCAAAGTTGTAGATAGATATAGCTGCATGATATGACCACTGTCCATATACCCAATTGCACCCGCGACAAGCTAAACGGATTAGTGCTTTTAAAGGCCGGCAAACGTTTCCGCATTTTTATCTTTACAGCATTGGTATTAAATAAATCCTGGTCATTTACTTCATCCCGAAGCATATTCGTGTATAAAGCCAAGGTAAAAAAAGCCAGAACGATTCCCAGTATAATGATAAGTGCCAATGTTTTATGAAGATCATAAGATTGGCCAGTCCCTTTACATCCGGTAATAAGCCCTGTTGCAATCAGGATCAATAAAAGTCT
Organism: Pedobacter sp. MR22-3; assembly: GCF_026240075.1. NCBI lineage: Bacteria > Pseudomonadati > Bacteroidota > Sphingobacteriia > Sphingobacteriales > Sphingobacteriaceae > Pedobacter > Pedobacter sp. MR22-3. The sequence continues at coordinate 760,686 of NZ_JAPIVF010000002.1, forward strand.
CCAAATATTTTTCATAATTATTCAGGCTATATTATGGCAAAGCCGGATTAAATGGCGTTAAACGACTGAACCAAGAGTTCTGAAACTGTGCCTGGGAAGGATGCTGTTGAATAATATTTAGATAACGTTGTTTTCGAAGTGCAATAACCTGGTTGTATAGTGCTTCCAGCGGAATACTGTTAGCTGCGGCAATGGTTTGTTGCCCAACTATGCCATCTACTATGAGTTTACCAGGTATAATATTATTTATTGCCTGCTGTAAAAAACGGGAGGCGATACCTGTACCCATATTTACAGCCGTGTCAAATAGCTGGTTGGCAAGCTGTTGGCTATTTAAATTGTCGAGACTGATCACATCCCAGAAATTCTGCTTATAAAATGATTGTACTTCAGCCTGTACCGCACTATCGGCAGCAAGTACTGCATTGATATTTTGCGGATGCGTTGAAACTGCCTGATTTACTGCAGGCCAACCGGCCCAGTTTGGCCAGAAATTTTTGGCGATACCTGCGTAGGTTTCACCTCCGCTATCATTGGGATTATTGGCATAACCACCTTCGTTGCCCATTGTAATTTTAAATGCCGGATTGAAAATTGCCATATTTAGATATAATTAAGTTTTTAACTTTTAGTATCCATACGTCAATGCTCCTGATACCATAAAATCCATTACGGTAAATGATCGAAAAATTTAGATTGCTGAGGGCATTAACGGCCTTTTTTAAAACAAATACGGTTTGTAAAACCTCTTTTGTGATAGATACAAGGTTATTTCAAATATAGCTTTTCATTTTTATTAATAAGCAAAGCGAACCGATAAATTTAAGTGAAAAAAGTTTTAGCATATAGAAGCTGTAAGGCTGGTTTTGAAGATTTGAAACGTCGACAGTCCTTAAAGCCAGTGTTGTTGCAGGGGTATATCGGCGGGTTGATAATTAATATATTGTACAAACCGGGGCTTTAGCGAAGTATTTGGGCGGCTGCCGTGTGGTAATGCCTGGTGCCAGATGACAAAATCCCCTGCCGCTGCTGCAATAGGGAAACTACCCAGGGCATGCAGGTTTTCTGCTCTGGGGTTAGTGCCTTCAGGGAGGGAGGGAAGCCACTCCGAAATACGGTTATGAAATCCTGGAACCAGTGTGAAGGCACCCTGTTCGGGAGCTGTATCTGTAAGGTAAAGCAAGCCCTGCAGGTTAAACGGAATGGGAAGGTCAAGACCGCAATCCCAATGTAAATCGGGACCTGGGAATTTCCAGGTATCGGTTTCCGGAGGGTTAAAACCTACGCGGTCTGTTGTTACCCAGATATCTGTACGCTGCCATAATTGTTCGTAAGCCATTCTGATCCTTGCTGACTGCCTGTTTTTTTGTAACAAGGGATGCTGAAACAATTGTATCATAATACCCTGCCTTGAAGTATGTGGTCCATACCAGGTTTCAGGCTCATTAAGTTTTATTTTTAGAAAATCACAAATCACATCAACCGTGGCCTGGCAGTCTGCTTTCGGGACCACATTTTTAATAATGATATACCCGTTTTGTGCCCAAAAAGCAAGTTCTTCATCATTGAGTATGGATGGTATGGACTCGCTAACCGCAGGTGTTTTAAAGAACAAGCTGTTAAATTTGTCAACTTGTTCAGCGGGCGGAGTACCTGCAGTTCGTATAATCCATTGTTCAAATTCTTCAAATGCCGGAGCATACTGGAAAACATAAGTCAAAGTTTGCTCCTGGCCAAGTCCCAGAACGCTCAGTAAGGTTTTGTCCATTTGCCATTCCTGTCTCCACATGTCATCATTAAGCTGGTTTGCTCTTCTGAGCATTACCTTGCTCCAAAAACGCTTGATGTGCATCAGGCCTAAAGCACCTGTTTGTGTCGATGGCGATAAAGTAAATTCCGTAATCATTTATTCTTCCGCTGTATTGGTGGTATATACATTTTGTTGACAGGTCCAGTGTAACATTTTTGGAAAAAACAAATCAGCTTCATGGCCTGAAGGATAAGTCATCCCGTTCCATTGCAGCAATGGAACGCCGAAAAAACGGCTCTGGGTAAAGTTTTCAACAATGCTTTGGCCTCCACCTTTATATCCGTTATCGTGGAACACAATGTGAGGATCAATACCCAAATGTACTGATGCAGCATATGACCAGGCAATAGCCATCAATTCGCCGCCGTCATTGATATTATTACTGGGTAAAGAATCATTCATCTGGCGGCGAATTTCGGCAGGCATGCAGGCCAGGTGTCCGGCTTCATGCAAAATATCTCCAGGATAAAGTAACTTGTCCGTATCCACAATCAATTTACCATCCCTTAGCTTAAGGCCAGGTAAGAAGGTTTCGCCCTCTATTGTCTCCAACTGGTATTGCAAACCGATCTCTGTAATAAAATCGAGAAGTTTGGCGATTAACAGGTTGTGATTTAATTCTTTTTCCATCTGATCAGCCAGTTCATTGGAACAATCCGTGTTTGCCATCTTCAGACTTGTGATGACCTGTTGAGTGGCTTCCGGATTTTCTTTTAAAAAGATTGTTTTTTTCTCTCCTTCAGTGATCATTTTGGTAAGCCATGTGTTCACTTTACAATCGATGACGAGATGTATTCTATCTGCCAGACCATTGTTGGCCACACGGTGCTTGATATTGGCATTGATGTACCAACATTCGCCTTCGTTCATCACCACACGGTCTTCATCCACATAAAATTCGACTCCGGGGTTGGTGAATATGGGAATATGTAAGCGTGCCTCTCCCTGTTCAAAGGCAAGTTCGATATCTCTGTGCACTTTAATAACTGATCCTGCGTTGAGGTTGAGTAAGCGGATGGAAAATTTTTCGCATTCAAAATTTTCCAGAAATCTGCTTGTTTCAGGAAGATTGTTCAGTAAAGCTGTGTTTTCAAAATGCGTGTGGTGGAACAGTTCGGCGTAGGGATTCTCACTATTCCCTCCGGGTGTACGCAAAGGCAAAACATGCCAGTTTCCTATATAATTGGCAGTATTGTAATGCGGCATCCATTGATTACCAGTTAATAAATCGTTCAATTCTTGCTGCAGCAGATGAACGTTAATGCGGAGGTTTAATTTAGAGAAGCAAATCATGATGCTTGCAAATTATAAAATTATTTAATACTAATACATCAATTGCGCCGGATAAAAAAAGCGATACGGCCTCAGCAGGTGTTTCAACTATTGGCATTCCTTTACGGTTGAGCGACGTGTTCAATAAAACACCTATACCAGTTTTCGCCTCAAAATCACCTATCAGCTGATAGAAGTCTGCATTAAAGGCCTGGGTAACGGTTTGTACCCTGCAGGTCCCATCTTGATGCACAATGCCATCGAGCTGATTTTTCCATTCCGGCTTTATCTCATCAATCAATATCATATAAGGACTTTCCCACGCATGAGTGAAGTATTTTTGTACATCATCAATTCTTACCGACGGTGCAAATGGCCTGAAATCTTCCCTGAATTTAATGGCACTGTTAATGTGGTTTTTTATGCCTTTAATACGCGGATCAGCCAATATGCTACGATGTCCTAAAGCTCTTGGTCCGAATTCAGCTCCACCTTGAAACCAACCCACTACTTTGCCCCGGGCAAGTTCGGTAGCCGTAAGGGCAACAAAATCTGCCGTTTGTGTGACTGAAAATGCGGTGTTACCACGGAGTCCGGCCTTAGCTATGGCTTGTTCCACAACATCATCAGAATAGCGCTGTCCGAAAAAAACATGCGCAGGTGCTGATGTTTTAGGATGCCCCATCACCTCGTGCCAGCCATAATAGGCACAGCCAATAGCCAGTCCGTTGTCGCCTGCTGCAGGCTGAGCGTATAAATTTTTGACAATGCCCGACAGGAGTAATTTATGATTGGCTACTGCATTTAAGGCGACACCACCGGCATAAGCAAAATTGGCATGTGGCTGAAGTTTAGCGCGCTCCTGAAAAAGATAAATGATTGCTTTTTCTGTTTCATCCTGTACCCAGCGTGCCATGTCAGCATAATGCGCAAAATCATTTTTAAAGTCATCATAGCCTGATGAAGGCCTGTTAAAATATAGATTTACATTTTCGTAAAGAACTTCGATTAATCCGTTTTCCAGTTTAAACAATGTCGGTTTTCCATTTAGGCCACCATAAGGCGCCAATCCCATCAGTTTGCCCACATCATCAAGGTTGCCGAAGCAGTATTGACTCGCGGCATGATAAAGCCCACCTATGGAATGATAATTGGTTGGTAATTTTAATGATGCGGTATGCTGAAATAATTTAACCTCAGAAAAATCTTTAAATAAAGGAATCAGGGTTTTTCCGTTAAAATGATAAAAACTATCTTTTTCACAGTACATTCCACCATCAAAAGGATAGGATGGTACCATGGTGCCTTCAAGATCTAAACATTGACTGTAAGGACTACCTGCGCCATCGATAACCATTACATTACATTCATGATATGGAGACATGCCCACAGCACTCCAGGCATGTGCCAGATGGTGGGATAAGGTAATAACAGGGGTTTGAATATGCGTATCGAAGTACCGGCGTCCGGCATATTGGCTTAGGGAGATGTTGTTTTCAAAATTTGAGGCCTGTACAATTAGCGTTAAATCGGCAGGTGTGATCCCGGCAAAATCCAGGCAATATCGAACCGTATCAAAATCGTTACCTCCGTCATGCTTAATCCTGCTAAGCCTTTCCTTTTCAATCGCAACCAAAATGTTCCCATTTTTTAATAGCACAGTTGATCCGTTATGAGACAGGCCTGTTCCAAGAATATAAGTATCCATTAGCGTTTAATATGATTAAAATGTGCTAAATCAGGACATAAACATATGAAGAATTTTAGGGAGATGCTGGTGTTATCGTTCATGTCTGGTTAAGTAGATAGCCGTATCAGTAGAGGAAACTTCTATTTAAAAATATTTTATTCTTACTGACTTCCAAATATAAAAAGTTATTAATAAATTTACACCTATCTAAATCGGCTCTCTCTAATGAACTCTCAAGTCATAACCGCAGATCAAAAAAATCATTGTATTTTAAATGGTACGTATCTGTATATCCCTAAACTACTCAACGAAGTAGAAATCAATCAGGTAAATTTTCTTTTGAAATCCGGAAAATTCGATGACGGCAGGTTAACAGCATACAGCGCTGCGAAAGACGTGAAAAGCAATTTGCAGCTCAATAGCCAAACACAAGAGCATGCCGCTATCCAACAAAGTATTCTAGAAGCGCTTAACCGCAATGCTTTATTCAGAAATGCGGTTCTTCCGCAAAGCATACATCCCTTTATAATTAGTAACTACAAGCCGGGCATGCATTATGGTTGGCATGTTGATAGTCCGGTTATGGGCAATATGATCCGTACGGATGTGGCCATTACCATTTTCCTGAATGATCCTGAAGATTATGACGGAGGGGAGCTGGAACTGCAGACGCCAAATGGAAATGTATTGTACAAACTCAATAAAGGGGATGCAATCTGCTATCCATGCACGCACATTCACCAGGTACGGGCAGTTACGCGCGGTGAAAGGAATGTCGCCGTCAGCTGGGTGCAGTCCTTGGTGAAAGAAACGGAATACAGAAAGTTATTATTCGAAATTTTTCAAATCACGGAAAATCTACATAAAAAAGCGCTGATTGGAGAAGAATATCTTTTTCTACAGCAACACTATAGTAACCTTTTGCGGATGTGGGCAAACTAATTTTATACAATTAATGGCATTTAGAAAATTAACAGTGGGCGTTTTGCTATCCAATTCATCCATCACGCCAATGGCGAAGCAATTTAGCACCGGATTAAAAAATGGATTAAAGAAGCTGAACAGTGATGTTGAAGTAGAAATTGTGCCCGAATTTATCGGACAGGGATCACGTGATCTTGCTGAAGCTGCCATTACCAAGCTGGTTAGTTTTGATGATGCTGACGTAATCACCGGTATAGTTTCGAATAAAGTCGGTATTGATCTTTCTGAAAAGATAGCAAACGTTAAACGGCCGTTCATCATTAATAACATCGGCGAGCATTTGCCAGATCCTGAAAAATTTAACGATTACATGTTCCTGAACTCTAATCATACCTGGCAGCAATTGTGGTCAATGGGTAGTTGGGGGGGTAAAACCTTTGGTAAAAAAGGAATGTACGTATCTGGTCTGTATGATTGCGGCTATTCATTTCAAAGCATGCTGAGTGCCGGTATGGAATCAGTATCGAGTGGGGTAACCATGCCATTTGCCCTTGCGCCAACACCTAACCCTAAAGAAGCAGGCGATATTTCGGCTGTATTTGAGCACATCCATCACTATAAGCCTGATTTTATTCTGGCTACTTTTTGCGGCAAAGAAGCCGAAATGTTTTTAACCCAATATGTAGAGCAGGGCTTGCATAAAACGATTCCGCTACTTGGTCTGCCATTTTTACTGGAACCATTTACAACAGCTGAACCCGTTGAGGTGTACACTACACTGTCAATAAACCGTGAACTCAAGCCAGAGCAGCTTGAGGAGGTGAGTCATGCTATGGCAAATCCTTTTACACAATTTGGTTTTGAAACGGGTTTACTCATTGCCCGGGCGGTTAAAGATCAGGGCGGAAAATCTTTACAAAAAGCCATTGCTGAAGCCGAAATTGAAACAGACCGAGGCCGTGTTGAAGTTAAATCCCGATCAAATGCTATGCAAAGCAGGGTTTACCTGGTTAAAAATACTTTTAATGGCATTAAAGATGAAATATCGCGGCAACTGATTGGTGAACTGGAGACGATTAATATCAATCATGAAGATGTCAAGCAGATCAACAGCCAAACGTCTTCCTTTTGGATGAACCCTTATCTCGGTATCTAAATATGAAAATAGCGGTTATATGCAATTCAGATTCACTTGCATTTCCAACGGTCCAGGCATTATTCTCGCAAGGACTTTTAGTTGGTGTAGCTATTCTGGAGCGAAGTAGCAAAGTGTTGCTGAAGCCCTTGCATGCTATTGGCTTATCAGGCAATCAAATATTACAATTGCATCATGGCTCTTGGGAACATGAATTAAAGCATTGGTTGACGGAATTAGATGCAGATGCTGTTTGGGTATTTGGTTTCCCCTGGATGATTCCAGATCACTTACTCGAAAGTGTACACAAGGGCTATCTGAATTTTCACTTCGGAGAATTACCTAAATACCGTGGTGCCGATCCGATATTCTGGCAAATCAAAAATAATGAACCTTATGCAAGCCTTACGGTACATCAAATGACGGCGAACATAGATGCGGGACCCATTGTATGGGTAAAGCAATTACCCATTATGAAAGGTGAAAATTATGGGCTGCTTTGCCAGCGGTTAGGGTTTATGGCACTAGATGCAATTCCTCTTCTGGTTAATAATAGTAGCCTCTTGTTTGGTGTAAATAAAAATGCTGATAATGAGGAGCGCTTTGAAAAAAGACCAGGTCATCAGGAGCTGGCTATTAATTGGAAGCAGCAGTCTTCAGATGAAATAGAGTGCCTGATTAATGCAGCGAATCCAAAATATGGCGGCGCTACGGCTTGGGTAAAAAATGCAGAAGTACGCATACTAGAAGCATCGCCGGCAGAAATTCAGTTACCGGAAGGGGCGGAGCCAGAACCCGGCACTATAGTTTATGCTGATGCGCTTTATGGATTAATTGTATCATGCCGTGAAAATCGTTTTTTAAAGATTAACATTTTGCACATGCGTGAAGGCTATTTTTCAGGAAGTAAGCTTTTTCAGATGGGCATAAAAGCAGGAGAAAAATTTATAAATCTAAATTAAAATAATATGGAAGGAACAATTGCAGAAGTCCGGATTTTTGCCGGCAACTTTGCACCCAAAGGTTGGACTTTATGTCAGGGTCAGTTATTAAATTTAAGCACTAATCAGGCCCTTTTTGCATTGGTAGGTACCTTGTATGGTGGAGATGGACAAACTACATTTGGATTGCCTGATCTACGTAGCAGAACGGTAATAGGTGCAGGTGCCGGTGCTGGCTTGTCCACCTATATTGAAGGTGAGAAGGTTGGTGTAGAAACGGTGTCACTTACCTTAAATCAAATACCTGCACATACGCATACCGCTACCATTACTTCTGGAACAGGTAATGGAACAGGTGATGCTACATTTTATGCTAGTCCGAGTGCCGGAAGCCAGTCGAGCGGACAAAATGCTTTTATAAGCGAGGATGGATCAGGCACGGTTAAAACTTATACCCCCAGTGGTACATTAAGTGCTTTGAATAGCAAATCTGTAGAAGTAACGAACGTAAATATACCTAATCCTGGTGTGGCGATACAGGCAGCCGGGGCAGGCGCCGGACATAATAACATTATGCCAAGCATCGCATTAAATTATATTATCTGTTTACAAGGATTATTTCCTTCAAGAAATTAAGTACTAAACCTAAATTAAATTATTATGGAAGGATATATAGGAGAAATTCGGGCCTTTGGAGGCAATTTCGCACCAGTGAACTGGCTTTTTTGTCAGGGTCAGTCAATGCAAATAAACGAATATACGACGCTTTTTACGGTGATTGGAACTATTTACGGTGGTGATGGTGTAACAACTTATAATTTACCAAACATTGCCAGTCGCACTGTTGTAGGTGCAGGTCAGGGAACTGGTCTTAGCGCTTATAATTTAGGTCAGATTAGCGGTGAGGAATCTCATTCACTCACTGTATCAGAACTGCCAACGCATAACCATCAGGCCTCGGCTACCTTTAGTACAACTGCAGGTTCTGCTGAAATTTCATTAAATGCGGTTGCCGCGCCAGGTCTTGAGGCTAGCCCGGTAGGAAACTATTTAGCACAGGATTCATCAGGTACCGACAATATTTACGCTAGTGAGGGAAGTTCTACCAACCTGGTTAGCTTAAATAGTAAAGCTGCACAGGTGAGCAAACTTTCGCCACCTTTAGCAACGGTAAATATAGGCATAGCAGGTAGCAGCGTTCCGCACAATAATATACAGCCGGTACTTGCAGTAAACTACATTATTTGTATTGAGGGAATTTATCCTTCAAGAAACTAAAGATTGATTCATACTAAATTTTATTAACAATGGAAGGAACTATAGGAGAAATAAGAATGTTCGCCGGAACATTTGCACCACGGTATTGGTCTATTTGTAATGGGCAAATGTTACAAGTAAGGGGCAATACTGCACTTTTCGCCATAATAGGTAATATATATGGTGGCGACGGGAAAACTACATTTATGTTGCCTGATCTTCAGGGACGTACTATTGTAGGCGCAGGGCAAGGCCAGGGGCTTAGCCTGTATGATCCAGGTGATGCCTTAGGCGTGGAGGCATTAAGCATTAATTCATCAGAGATGTCTGCGCACAACCATAATTTAATCTATACAGCTGCAGCAGGTACTGCAACTGTCACCATTAAGGTTTTAGCTGATCAATATGATCAACCCGGGCCTGCAGGTAACTTATTAGGTGCTCCAGATGCATTAGGAGAGTCCATATATGGTGTTCCGCAAGGGATGGCACAAGAAGTGCCTATGGCCACCGGTACGCTTACTGTAACAAAGGTTACCGGCCCGCAGCTAACCAGCGTGACTATAGCTGCTACCGGTGCAGCTGTACCTGCTGTACATGAAAACAGGCAGCCTTCGCTTGCACTTAATTATATGATTTGTTTGCTTGGAAATTTTCCCATGAGGAACTAATATAAAGATTCTAATACCATTTATAAGTATAACCGGTAGCTTCAATCCCGGTTATACTTTTTATTATCTACCGCAATGTATTGAAGATTTAGAAAAGTTATTTATATGAAGAAATTTTACAAAAAAGCATTTCATTTTTTATCTATTGCCCTGGCACTAATAATTACGACTTTAAATGCCAGCGCTGCTTTATCTAAAGGTGATCTTGCGGTAATTGGAATGAATAGCGACGCAGATGGCGGAACAACCCTACGTAGTTTTGCCGTGGTGGCACTTAATACCATTCCTGCGAATGAAGTAATTTACATCACCGACCGTGGATGGGTGAATGCCTATGGCTCAACTGCAGGGCATTTCGTAGCCGTAGCAACAACTAATGAGGGCACTTTGCAATGGCAGCCTTCTTCAACTATACCAGCAGGTACGGTGATTATTTTCAAGATTGACTTAGCTACCAGAACCGTGTCCGCTACAAAAGGCGATGGTACTGCGTTTCTTAATACAGATTTTTCAATATTGTCGGGCACATGGAGCAATGCCACGCTCTCTACCAACCCATGGCCTCCGGCAACGGGTGATCAGCTAATCATTTACCAGGGAAATGAAGTCAGCCCTTCATTTATTTTTGCGTTTAATAATATCAGATTAAATACTGCTGTTGGGACTACCTCAAACGGATGGAATATAAATCCCAACAGTACTGAGCCCACTACGCAGCTTCCAGCTTATAGCGAATTACCATCTGATTTAGGTACAACTTATTCTACCGGCTTCCTGACCAGTACGGCTAATTCACGGTACCCCAATGAAAAGTATAATCCTACTTCATCAAGCGGAACCAAAACAGCATTTTTAACAGATATTACGAATACGGCTAACTGGATTAATAAAACCACTTCCGGTTCAGCATATGACTTTAGTTTGGGTTTCGGCGCTAATAATGTGAAACAATTTAATCTGGGCAACTCGGCAGCACCTACCGTTACAGCTGCTAAGATTAACATCAGCGGTGCAAGCGGCACAGGCGGTGCATTCAAAATAGGAGATGTTGTAACCGTAACATGGGATAATACTGCCAGTGGTGATAACAATTCTGGTATCACAGCTGTAACAGTTGACTTTAGTCAGTTCGGCGGTGGCACTACGGTTACGGCTACCAACAGTAGCGACATTTGGACAGCTATTTATACAATTACTGCCGGCACTATTGATGCCACAAGTAGAAATGTTTCTATATCCGCCACGAACGCAAACGGATCTACCACTACAGCTGACGATGCTAATGTTACCGTTGACAACCAGGCACCAACAGTTACCGATGCAAGGATCAGCATCAGTGGAGCAAGCGGAACAGGCGGCGTTTTTAAAATTGGTGATGTGGTAACCGCTACCTGGAACAATACAGCAGGAGGCGATAATAACTCGGATGTCATCTCGACCGTTACTGTTAATTTCAGCCAGTTTGGCGGAGGGAATGCCGTTGCTGCCGTGAACAGTAGTGGTACCTGGACTGCCGTCTACACCATTACGGCTGGTAATATCAATCGTGTAACCAACAGAAATGTGGCGGTAACTGCTACTGATAATGCAGGAAACAGTAGCACCACCGCAGATGCTACCAATGCTACGGTCGATAATCAGGTACCGGCTACACCTGTTATTGTTTCACCTGCTAATGGCGCAACGATTGCCTCTCTAACGCCAGATTATACAGGCTCTTCTGATGGAAACATTTTAATTACCGTTTATGTAGATAATAACGCTATTGGTACGACTACATCCGACGCTAGCGGGATCTGGACTAGATCGCAATCTTCTGCGCTTACCTTCGGTTCACATACCGTTAAAGCTACTGCCACTGATGCAGCTGGTAATGTAAGCCCTGAAAGTGCAGTAAACACATTTACAATAGGTGGTTCTCCGGTAGTAACCACTACAGGTAGTACAATTTCTTTTTCAGGTTCGGCAGTTGCTGTGGATAACGGAATTACTGTTTCAGACCCTGATAATTCGACTTTGAGCAGTGGTAGGGTATCCATTTCCGGAAATTTTCAAAGCAATCAGGATGTTTTGAATTTTCTTGCCAACAGTTCAACATATGGTAACATCACGGGGAGCTATAACAGCAGTAACGGTACACTAACACTTACATCTGCTGGCGCTACTGCCACAGTACCGCAGTGGCAGGCGGCCTTCAGATCTATCACATACAATAATACCGCTTCTACTCCAAATACCGCTTCAAGAACGATCTCATTTATTGTAAATGATGGTGCTAATGACAGCAACACGGCCAGCAGAGTGGTAACGATAAACCCGCAAACCACAATTACTGCTCTTGTAAGGGCAAGTTCAAATCCTACTAATGCAGCCTCTGTACAATATACGGCAACATTTAATGGTTCGGTTACAGGCTTAACCACCAGTAATTTTTCAATAACCACCAGTGGTAGTTTATCCGGGGTCAGTGTAACTTCAATAACCGGATCGGGCAATACATACACCATTACGGTGAATGCAGGTATCGGTACAGGAATTCTTACGTTAAATCTGGCCAATACTACAGGCATCTCTCCAGCCATAAGTAACGCTTTACCATATGCTGGACAGGATTATACGATTGATACGACGCGTCCATCAGTGGTGATTACGAGCACTGCCGGTGCATCAGGCAGTTCAACAAGCAATTCTCCAATTCCGTTTACGGTCACCTTTTCAGAGGCCGTAACGGGTTTTGTAGCAGGAGATATTACGCCGGGGAACGCTACGATCAGCGGGTTTTCAGGAAGCGGAACGACTTATACTTTTAATGCCACACCAATAGCGAATGGTGCGGTAACGATGAACATTGCGGCTAATGTGGCACAGGATGCTGCAGGCAATGGCAATACGGCAGCCAGTCAGTTTTCGATTACTTATGCACAAGCCAATCAAGCTCCTATAGTTACCACCACCGGTGGTTCAAATACTTTTTCGGGTTCGCAGGTTGTAATAGATAACGGGCTAACGGTTGCCGATGCTGATAACACCACACTAAGTTTTGCTACGGTTGGTATCACTGGAAACTTCATTGCCGGAGAAGATATATTGACTTACACGAATAATTCTTCAGCGTTATATGGCAATATTACCGGTAGCTATAATGCCGGTACAGGTGTATTAACTTTAACATCAAGTGGGGCTATTGCAACGGTTGCGCAATGGCAGGCTGCTTTAAGATCAGTTGCCTATAATAATACGGCGGGATCACCAAATACCGCAACAAGAACGATAAGTTTTACAGTAAACGATGGTACTGCAAATAGTAATACGGCTACCAAAAATGTAACGGTTATTAACCAGGCGACAGTAACTTCAATTGTTCGTGCGGCATCGAATCCAACTAATGCTGCGGCTGTAACCTATACCGTTACTTTTAATAAATCGGTAACAGGTCTGAGTACAACTAATTTTTCCATCACCACAAGTGGTACCATAAACGGTATTTCGCCTTCCGTATCTGGTTCAGGTACTACTTATACCGTTACCATTAATACGGGTACAGGTTCTGGAACGCTCAGGCTAAATCTTGCTAATTCTACCGGTATCTCGCCTAGCACAATTACTAACCTGCCGTTTATTGGAGAAACATACAATATTGATAAAATTGCACCTTCCGTTACCTCGGTAGCTGTTCCGGCTAATGGTACTTATACCGCTTCACAAAATCTTGATTTCACGGTTAATTTTTCAGAAGCTGTTACAGTCGACGCCACAGGTGGTACACCTTATATTGATGTAAATTTAAATACAGGGGGTACTGTACGTGCAAATTATATTTCGGGTAGCGGCACCACTGCACTCGTATATCGATACACAGTTGCCAGTACAGACAGAGATTTGGATGGCATTGTTTTAGGTGCGTTAAATATCAATGGGGCTACCATTAGGGATGCAGCTGGTAACGATGTAAATACTACATTAAATAATGTGGGCAGTACCGCTGGCGTACTGGTAGATGGAACCCCAAGCCTTCCTCAAACTATTACATTCAATACTTTGCCTGCAAAAACTTATGGTGATGCAGACTTTGATCCGGGAGCAACCAGTGACAATCCTGGCATTCCAATTAGTTATACAAGTAGTAATACAAGCGTAGCAACAATTGTAAATGGTAAAATTCAAATTATTGCTGTAGGTACATCAACCATTACAGCCAGCCAGACAGGAGATGCGACACACAGTGCAGCTGCTAATAAACAACAAACACTTACTGTTAATGCAAAAGCGATCACGGTAACGGCAGATGCGAAGACAAAGAACTACGGCGATGCCGACCCTGCACTGACGTACAGCATTACCTCGGGCGCACTGGTGGGTACTGATACTTTCACGGGAAGTTTAAGCCGTTTGCCAGGCGAAAACGTGGGAACATATGCGATCAACCAGGGTACGCTTGCACTGAATGGCAACTATACTTTAACTTATATTGGTGCTGATTTAACGATAGGTGCGAAAACAGTAACGGTAACGGCAGCCGCGAAAAGCAAAACCTACGGTGATGCTGATCCTGCACTGACTTATACTTTTGCTCCGG
>NZ_JAPIVF010000020.1:0-331 GCF_026240075.1 Pedobacter sp. MR22-3
GTTAAACATCGCTAACTTCAGCTTAAATACTGAAAACGCGGTATTGATTCCTTACATTAAGGCAGGTGCCGGTTATATGGCTTCTGATTCTCAGGTAGGAACTACCCAGGTTTTTACAGACAGAGAAGGCTGGTACATTCCAACAGGAGTTGGATTTAAATTTGGTGTATCAAAAGGCATCAACATTGATTTAGGTTATGATATTAATTTTATCAAATCATCACCAACAGTTAAAAGTGCTTACTTAGAAAACAGGTATTCTTACTCTCACGTAGGTTTGGAGTTTGCTTTGGGTAACAAAGAAAATTCTCAATTACAAAACTATAGCGCT
>NZ_JAPIVF010000003.1:0-741253 GCF_026240075.1 Pedobacter sp. MR22-3
AGGCTGAATTGTTGTTTGAATATGGCTGAGACATGATTCTGGATCTTTTTAAGGCTACTAATCCATAACGATAGAAAAACAACGAGATTAGAATCCATCTATAATGGTTCCCGCAGATTTCAGGGATTTCGCAGATTTAGGGTGATGAAACGTTGTGTAGTCGCATTTGAAGTCTGAAAAAAGCCAGTCTAAAGTTATTCTCAATCAATGTTTTTCGAAGCCCTTGTCTGGTTCTTCTGAATGGGATTCAGGATCTGAGAAGAGTGGATTTAAAATGCCTCAGCAGGAGCAGGCTTACAAAAAAAGGCACCAGGCCTATCTTAATAAACCTGATGGGAACGAAAATCCTTTTTGTTAACCATATATCATTCTATTTCCAGAAATATCTCAACAAAAAGATTGCAGTGTACAGCAGGACTAAAATAGCCAATAGTTGCTGACTTTCATTTACAAATTGTTCAAAGTATTCAGTGGATTTACTTTATTATCAAACGGCCTGATTTTTCAACATATGGTTTAATCGATGGTAGATGATCAGGTATCAATTTCCCTCATTATGAGATTAGTAATAAAGATCATATTTAAAACTGATTCTATGCAAATGTGTTAATAAAATAAGGTTTGCCGTAATATTTGGTTACCTTTGTTTTTAACAAAATTTATATAAACGAGTAATGAGTTTTTTTGCAGAAAAAAGAAGGGAAGTAATGGTGCATATTGAGAAGTATATGCTCGACATGATGGATACATACCTTAAGCCTATTGATACCAATTGGCAACCATCTGATTTTCTACCTGATTCTACAAGTGATACTTTTTATCAGGATATTAGAATCTTGAGGGAAAATGCAAAAGATTTATCATATGACCTGGTAGCTGTTTTAATAGGCGATACCATTACTGAAGAAGCCTTACCTACCTACGAATCATGGCTGGCCATGGTGCAGGGACCAAGCATGAAAGAAGATGGTGGCTGGATGAAATGGAACAGACACTGGACTGCTGAAGAAAACCGTCATGGTGATTTGTTAAATAAGTATTTATATTTATCAGGTCGTGTGGATATGCGCCAGATGGAAATCTCTACACAATATTTAATTGCTGATGGTTTTGACATCGGAACCGGACATGATCCGTACCGTAACTTTATTTACACTTCCTTTCAGGAGTTGGCTACCAATATTTCGCACAGAAGGGTGGCTTCCCTAGCCAAAAGAGATGGCGATACCCTATTGTCTAAAATGTGTGGGGTTATTGCTTCTGATGAAGCGAGACATGCTAAAGCTTACAAGGATTTCATGAATCGTATTTTCGAAGTGGATCCTAATGAGGCCATGCTTGCTTTTGAGGATATGATGCGTAAAAAAATTGTAATGCCTGCACACTTTTTACGTGAAGTGGGTTTGAAAATTGGTCAGACATTTGGTCACTTTACCGATGCAGCACAACGCTTAGGTGTTTATACAGCGGTTGATTACGTAGAAATTATGCAACAGTTAATTGAAGACTGGAAAATTGACGGTATGCAGGATTTAAATGATGCCGGTGAAAAAGCCCGTGATTATATTATGGCACTGCCTTCCCGTTTATTGCGTGTGGCAGAACGGATGAAGACACCCACCATTGATTATAAATTTAGCTGGATTGCTGGTTAAAAGCCCTGAAATATTATTGAAAGTCCCGTTTTGAAAAAATCATAACGGGACTTTTTTGTGCTACATGTTTCGGCGGTATTGCCCGCCAACCTGATAAAGTGCATGGCTGATCTGACCAAGGGAGCAAACTTTACAAACTTCCATTAGCTGTTCGAATATATTTTCTCCATCAATGGCAGATTTCTGAAGTTTTTTGAGCAGGTGATCTGATTGAGCTGCATTTCTTTGCTGAAAATTTTGGAGTGCATTGATCTGGTATTGCTTTTCTTCTTCAGTAGCCCGTATCACCTCACCTGGAACTATAGTAGGCGAACCATTCTTATTTAAAAAAGTATTAACTCCTACTATCGGATAATCACCATTATGTTTAAGGGTCTCATAATATAAACTTTCTTCCTGAATTTTTCCACGCTGGTACATGGTTTCCATCGCACCTAAAACGCCACCCCGGTCGTTAATTCTTTTAAATTCCTGTAATACGGCATCTTCAACCAGATCGGTTAATTCTTCAATTATAAATGCGCCCTGCAGTGGGTTTTCATTCTTAGCCAATCCTAATTCCCTATTGATAATGAGTTGAATGGCCATGGCGCGACGAACAGATTCTTCTGTAGGTGTGGTAATGGCTTCATCATATGCATTGGTATGTAATGAATTACAGTTGTCATAGATGGCATAAAGTGCCTGTAAGGTTGTCCTGATATCATTAAAATCTATTTCCTGCGCATGCAGGGAGCGTCCGGAAGTTTGAATATGGTATTTTAATTTTTGCGACCGGTCATTTCCTTTATATTTATTTTTGATTGCTTTTGCCCAGATTCTCCGTGCCACCCTACCAATCACAGCATATTCGGGATCTATCCCATTGGAGAAAAAGAAAGAAAGATTGGGGGCAAAATCATCAATGTGCATGCCTCTGCTCAAGTAATATTCTACAAACGTAAAACCATTGCTTAAGGTAAAAGCAAGTTGGGAAATGGGGTTTGCCCCTGCCTCGGCAATATGGTATCCGGAAATTGATACAGAATAAAAATTACGGACTTTTTCATCAATAAAATATTTTTGAATGTCGCCCATCATTCTGAGTGCAAATTCTGTGGAGAAGATACAGGTGTTTTGTGCCTGATCTTCTTTTAAAATATCTGCTTGTACCGTTCCACGAACCGCACTGATTGCTTTTGCCTTGATGGTCTGGTAAACTTCCAAAGGTAAAACCTCCTCTCCGGTTACACCCAGAAGCATTAATCCCAGTCCATTATTTCCTTCAGGAAGTTCGCCATTGTATGAGGGGCGCCGGATATTTTTTGCCTGGTAAATTTTATCTATCTTTTGCGCTGTTTCTTCCTGTAGATTGTTTTCGAGGATATACTTTTCACATTGCTGATCAATAGCGGCATTCATGAAAAAGCCCAGCAACATCGGCGCAGGCCCATTAATGGTCATGGAAACGGATGTGGAAGGTGCACAAAGGTCGAAACCTGAATACAGTTTTTTGGCATCATCAATAGTGGCAATACTTACCCCTGAGTTCCCGATTTTACCATAAATATCGGGGCGGATGTGCGGATCTTCTCCATATAGGGTCACGGAATCAAACGCGGTAGAAAGCCGATGTGCCGGCTGTCCGAGTGAAACATAATGAAAACGTTTATTTGTACGTTCGGGACCACCCTCACCTGCAAACATTCTGGTTGGATCTTCACCCTCCCGTTTTAACGGGAAAACGCCAGCGGCATACGGGAACTCTCCTGGTAGGTTCTCTGTAAGTAACCATCTTAAAATATCGCCCCAATCTTCATATCGGGGTAGGGAAACTTTAGGAATGTTAAGTTTGGATAATGACTCGTAATATAGTGGTTGCTTAATTTCCTTATCACGTACTTTATAGATAAAAAACTTTTCCTTATAAGTCTTTTTGGTTTCCGGCCATTGACGAAGCAGGCGCTTACATTCACCATCCAATTGTTCCTCAAATAATATATATGCCTCCTGTAAACCTTCACTTAAAGAGAGCGATGGATGATCTTGTGCAAGATCGAGAACGCCTTTCAGCTGATACATTTTTCGGGCAATGCTGGCTTGTTTATCTACCCATTCATGATAGGCCTGGCTTCCTTCAGCTATTTCTGCCAGGTAACGGATGCGATCAGGTGGAATGATATAAATTTTTTCTGACTGATCTGAAGTGAGTTCCATTTTCGCCTGAAAATCTGTTCCGGTTTTAATGTTAATTTGTTCCATCAAGGCAACAAAGAGGTTATTCATGCCCGGATCATTAAACTGTGATGCCATGGTACCATAAACAGGAATTTTATCATCGCTCACCTCAAAAAGATTGTGATTACGTTTGTACTGCTTGCGTACATCGCGAAGTGCATCCAAAGCACCACGTTTATCAAATTTGTTTAAAGCAACCAGATCGGCAAAATCAAGCATGTCAATTTTTTCCAGTTGTGTAGCGGCACCAAATTCAGGTGTCATCACATACAATGAAACATCACAATGTTCGGTAATTTCGGTATCAGACTGGCCAATTCCGGAAGTTTCCACGATAATTAAATCGTAACCTGCCGCTTTACAGATATCGATACTTTCCTGTACATTTTTGGATAAAGCGAGATTCGCCTGCCGCGTAGCAAGTGATCGCATATAAACTCTAGGATTATTGATGGCATTCATGCGAATGCGATCGCCTAATAATGCCCCACCGGTTTTTCTTTTGGATGGATCAATGGAAATGATAGCCAATGTTTTGTCTGGCACTTCCACCAGGAAACGACGAACCAGTTCGTCTACCAATGATGATTTACCTGCTCCGCCTGTTCCTGTAATTCCTAAAATTGGAGCCGTGTTATTTTTTGAAAGTTTCTTTAATTCATCCACGAATTTCTGGGCACCTTCCGGATCATTTTCTGCAACCGTAATTGCTCCGGCAATGGCCTTTACGTCTTTTGTTGGGATGGTTTGCAATTCGTTTGTAATCCCGTCATTCGTCATGAAATCAGTTTGAATCAACATATCATTGATCATTCCCTGTAAACCCATTTTGCGACCATCATCCGGAGAGTAGATTTTAGAAATCCCGTAGGCCTCAAGTTCTTCAATTTCTGCAGGTAAAATCACCCCACCGCCGCCGGCAAATATTTTGATATGCCCTGAACCTTTTTCCTGTAAAAGATCATGCATGTATTTAAAATATTCTATATGTCCGCCTTGATAGGACGTCATGGCAATGCCCTGAACATCTTCCTGTATGGCACAATTTACCACTTCTTCGACTGATCGGTTATGACCAAGATGGATGACTTCTGCTCCGGATGACTGTAAAATCCGACGCATGATATTAATGGTGGCATCGTGGCCATCGAAAAGGGAGGCAGCGGTTACAAAACGGATTTTATTTTTTGGTTTGTATATTTCTACTGGTTGCATACAATAGGATTTAAAGGCGGCTGTACTTAAACGACTCATCCTTGTTCCCAAATATTTGGTATGCAAATGTACTAAAATAAGTAGCTCCGGCCAGGTATACCCTATACCGTTATGGCTTTTGGTTCAGCTATAAATCCTGTCCGAATTGCAACAAATAGCCATTATTGTCATAAATGGCAAACTCCCTCATGCCGTAATCGAAATCTTCCAGTGGGTAACAGATTTTACATTTACTTTTTAAATTTTCCCATAATGTTGCTACTTCATTTGTTTTGATATAAAGTGAGCCACTCATGATCGGTTTATGTAAGTTACGGTGTTGATTAGGTGTGCAGAACATGATTTCTATTTCATCTTTGCTGAGGGTTAACCAGCAAACGTCATCGGACTTTTTACTACAGGTGAAGTTTAATATTTCAGTATAAAATGTTAAGGTGGCCTGTATATCATGCGTTTCGAGCATGGGCGTGAGTTTGGTTGCTGTATATGTTGACATGATCCAAAAATAATAAAAGTGGTTCAAAATAGAAGATCATCCTCGTGATTAGAAATAGTATACTTGATTTTTAACCATATAGGCATTTAAGTGCATATCAGGTATAGTTTCATATTGTGCATTTATATCTGGGGGCATGCTAAACTGACTAAGGTGGTCAATATTATTCTTTGCCATTATCATCGAAGATCATCCTTGGTGATTAGAAAATAGTATACTTGATTTTTAACCATATAGACATTTAAGTGCATATCAGGTATAGGTGGAGATTACTTGAGATTTTTGGTCTAATAAATTTAAGGGTACCTCAAAAGACCCTGAAATGAATTCAGGGTGAGGATTATATGTAATAAAATAAAAAAAAACTATGCTGGTAGGCATAGTTTTTTTGAATTATTTATTGGTAATTTCTGTGATGGGTTCTCCAACATTGCCATTTGGCATTTGAATATGCAGCAAGGCAGCGAGGGTAGGGGCAATATCAGTCATGTAATGTGTTTTATTTGATGCACCTGGCTTGATTCCCCAGCCCATAAAAACCAATGGAATGTGAGCATCATATGGATTCCAGTTGCCATGGGTAGTACCTGTGCTGCTACCGTTAAACCAGTTCGGATTTAAAATGTAATAAAGGTCTCCGCTTCTTCTGGCATTGTAACCATTGGTGATCATTTTCTTTTGAACCTCCGGTAAAGTTACCTGAGAGATTTTTGAAATGTCTACCACATTGGCACAGCCATCCATCTTTCTCAAAAATTCTATTGATGCCGATTTTACTACATCAAAGCTTACATTCAGCTGATCTGTTTTATCGTGATCAAAAATAATCTGGTTGTTCATTGATCTTAACACAATATTATTGAGCTTGAATTTTTCATTAAGATAAGTATTTAGTTTACTGGCAATATCTCTGTCACTTACCACACCTGAAGGTAATTTATTGGCCTGCATAAAGCCAGGTACATGGGCCGCACCATGGTCTGCCGTTAAAAATACAGTGTAATTTCCTTTGCCAACTTTCTTATCCAGATAATTGAAAAATTCTTCAATGTCTTTATCCAAACGTAAATAAGTATCCTCAGCTTCTACTGAATTCGGGCCATAAGCATGACCAACATAATCGGTAGAAGAACAACTTACTGCTAAGAAATCAGTGATGTTATCCTGACCTAAATCTTCAGAAAGGATGGCTAATTTGGCAAGGTCAAGGGTAATGGTGTTGCCGTAAGGTGTGCTTCTGATGGCATCGTAATTTTTACCGGCAAACTGCGCAAGGCTATGCGGAAAAGTACTTTGTTTTCCTTCATAAAACTGTTCATCCGCAGTACTGTTCACATAAGTGTTAATCGGATATAATGTTTCCCAGTTTTTTGCATAAAACTTATTTGCGAGTTTAAGTTTATTATAATCTGCAATCCAGGTTGGTACTTCTTTCATATAATAGCTACTGGTGATCCAGTTACCTGTAGTTCCCTGATACCAGTATGCTGCATTTGCGGCATGACCTGCAGGAAGAATAGATCCCCTGTCTTTCAATGAAATTCCGATGACTTTACCGCGGAAATTAGTGGCTAACCTTAACTCATCTGTAATGGTTGAGGTTAACATATTTTTTGGCGACATATTGCCTTCGGGTGATGGTGTACTGCCCACAGTTACGACACTGGTATCTTCAGTGCAATACACGCTTCTTTTTGTTTCAGGATCATACCAGTCGTTGCCGATAATGCCATGAATGGCCGGCACGGAGCCTGTATAAATACAGGTGTGGCCACAGGCCGTATAAGTTGGGGTATAAGGAATAAACGTATTTTCAACAGAAAAACCCTCGTTAATTAATCTCTTAAAACCTCCATTGGTATAGCGGTTGTAATAACGGTATAAGTAATCCCAACGCATCTGATCAACCACCAGGCCTACCACCAGTTTAGGTCGTGCCACTTCAGCAGGAAATGTCTGGGATTGATTTTGTGGTGTTTTTTTGGTTTGTGCTGATGCGATTGAACCGGAGAGGAGTGCGAGTGAAAAGAGTAAATAAGAAATTTTCTTCATTCTGTTTTTTAGTAAAGGCCAAAATTAATCATTTTAAGATGAAGAACTTTTGAAGTTTTTGTAAAGTTTTTATATCGCTTCCGCTACTACGAACGTGCTTCCGCCGATATAAATCAGATCATTTACCATTGCATTTTTTAACGCGGCTTCCTTTGCTGCTGAAACTGAAGTGTATGTTTTACCCATAAGGTGATATGCAGATGCCTGTTCTGCCAGCTCAGCTTCAGGTAACCCTCTTTCCAAATCAGGCATACAAAAATAATAGGTAGCTTGCAGCGGCAGTAGTGATAAAACCTTCGAAATATCTTTGTCCTTCACCATTCCAAAAACGATGTGCAATTTTTCGTAGGGCGTTTGGTGAATGTTTTTCATCACTTCTGCAATACCGGCTTCATTGTGACCGGTATCACAAATTACCAGCGGACTGGTTTGCAAAGTTTGCCACCGACCCTGCAAACCAGTGTATTTTTTTACGTTTTTGAGTCCTTTGTAAATACTTTTTTCTGCAATTTTGAATTCCGTTTCTTTTTCAAGAACATGCAATGCTTCCAAAACGGTCACGATGTTCTTTTGCTGATAGAAGCCAGTAAGGTCGCTCTGCAGATTTTTGTATTGTATTTTATCTTCCCGAAGGATAGATAAGGAAAGCAGGTTATCCTTTAATTCAAAATCGGCAGCCTTTAAAATCTCATCTGCAAATACGATCGGTGCATTTGCTTCTGTAGCTTTTGCAATGAAAACAGCCGATGATTTGTCTTGTGTTTCACCAATAATGACTGGTGTATTGGCTTTAATGATACCTGCTTTTTCACCGGCAATTTCTTCAATAGTATTTCCAAGCATATTCATGTGATCCATGCTGATATTGGTAATCACAGAAATTTCAGGACTGATGATGTTGGTAGAATCTAAACGTCCGCCCAGGCCAACTTCAATAACGGCAATGTCTACTTTGTTTTTTGCGAAATGATCAAAAGCCATGGCTACCGTTACTTCAAAAAAAGAGGGTTGGATGTCTTCCATGAGTGTTCGCTGAGCGGAAACAAAGTCGATCACATCCTGCTTCGGCATCATTTTTCCATTGATCCGGATGCGCTCTCGAAAATCTTTAAGGTGTGGTGAGGTATATAAACCTGTTTTATAGCCTTGTGCCTGTAACACTGCTGCCAGCATGTGCGACGTAGAACCTTTACCATTGGTGCCAGCCACATGAATACTTTTAAATTTTCTTTGCGGATGATCAATTGCTTCGCATAATAAAATGGTATTGGTTAAATCCTTTTTAAATGCTGACGCGCCAACACGGGTAAACATGGGAAGTTTACTGTATAAAAAATCAAGTGTCTGCTGGTAATTCATGGCGCAAATATACATCAAGGGGATTCAAAGTGAAATTGAAATCTTTTTAAAAAAAGCATCTAAACACAAAAGGGCACGGTATTTTATCCGTGCCCTTTTGTATTAGTATTACAATATGTGAAATTTAAAGTGATGTAAAGCTAGTTTACGCCAAAATTAAAAGTAACTAAGCCAGTTTGATTATCTCCACCTTCTTCGGCTTTAATGATCGAAGAGTTTAACACCGCCTGAATACATTTATTCACCAATTCAGTGTCGGTTGTGGTAGATCCCTTAAGGTTTTGAGTGGCCTTAACAATTTTTCCGTTCCGGTTAAAATATACCCTGATCACAATCCGGCCTGTCTTCTGACCATCATCTGTTGGCTTTTCTAAATTTGCAAAGCGCCTCAATGGGAGTGGTGTATTGCCAAATCCTGAACCGCCTGCACCATAATTGTTGGCTAAAGGATCACCATTTACAGAACCCTGGTTACCCGGCGTATTTCCGGTTCCATCTCCACCGCCCTGGCCGGTACTTTTCTTGCCCTTGTAAAGCGCATTTTGGTTTACGACCGGTTTCGAAGGTTTATCTTCAGTGGCTGTAGTTGGGGTAGCCGCCTTCGTTTTGGTTGGTTTTGTATTTACGGCAATTGCCTCTTCGGTATTTTGTGTCTGAATTTCCTTCTCACCAGTTTCTACCGTTGTATTTTCCGTTACTTTTTCTTCTGGTACAACTTTATCAGGTGCTTTATTATTGGCATTTGGATCTGCAGAAGGTTCTTCAATACTGGTATAATCATCGCCCATCCCGGTTTCAGCCGTACCATAGTTCACCACCATACCACCCATTCCGATCTCTTCGGGGGGCTCAAAAGAATTTATCACGATCAAAAAGCTAATCGCAAGCAAAACAGCCATGATTCCGCTGGAAATGGCAATGGCTTTTGGATAATTATTTTCTTCTGTAGTATTATTCATTATTTTTTAGGCTCTACAGCTAAAACGAGTTTTAATTTCAATTTGTTTGCTACATCATAAGCCACCATGATGTTTTCTGCCGGAACATTTTTTGCCACATATAAAACGATCGTCATATCAGGCGCAGCTTTCTGATAAACCTCAATGGCAGATTGTAAGCCTTCAGCAGCTACTGGTTTCTTATCAACGAAATAATTGAACTTATCGTCTATACTCACCGTTACGGCTTTCTTTGCTGTTGATTGTTGTCCGCTGGAAGATTGTGGCAATAATAATTTAACCACCTGTGGATTTACGACAGCCGAGGCCAATAAGAAAAACAACATTAGAAAGAACATAATGTCGTTCAGTGCTGATGTATGTACTTCTACACTTCCTTTTGTTCTTTTGCGTAAATTCATTATTTGCTTGGTTCTTCTAATAAATCAATAAAATCAATAGCATCTGTCTCCATTTTAAGGATGATTTTTTCTACCATAATGTTTAAGATGTGGTACAACACATAAGCAATAATACCGATAATTAAACCGGATGCAGAGGTGATCATTTTAGTATATAAACCTCCTGAAATGGTACCAATTTCAATAGCGCCTTTAATGGATACCTGGTGAAAGATGGTAATTACCCCAACGATGGTTCCGACGAAACCAAGCATGGGTGCAATACCAGCAACAATACCGAGGATACTGATATTCTTTTCCAGTTTGGAAACCTCTAATTTACCCACGTTTTCAATGGCGCCTTCAATATCCTTAATCGGTCGACCGATGCGTTTTAAACCTTTCTGCAACATGCGTGAAAGTGGAGAGTTATTATTTTTTAGCAACGACATGGCCCCGTCTAAATTTCCGGAATGGATATATGATCTGATCTGTCCCATAAGGTTAGCTTCATCTTTTGTCGCTTTTTTAATAGTTAAGTAACGTTCTACAAATATAACAAGGGCTAAAAATGCCAGAAATGCCAGCGGAATCATTACCCAGCCGCCTTTAAAAAGAAGGTCGATAAAGTGAAGTTCTTGCGGAGCGGGCTGTGTTAACGCCTGGTTAACCGCATTGGCTGTGTCTTGAATCGCTTGCGTGGTGTCTTGAATTAATAAAGTAATCATTATGGTTGTGTGTTGGTAAATATTTGTTGTACGAAAAATCCTTTTCCTTTTAGTTTTTTCTGCAAAATCTCTTTTTGCACTTCAGCTTCTTTTTGCGTTTTAAAACTTGCAATGCTTACCTTTTTTAAACGGCCCGGAAGTTTTGCAATTTCTGCTTTCAAACCTATTTTTTCCATTTGTTTGATAAAAACCAAAGCTTTCTTTTCTGATTGGAAAGATGCCGCAATTACGTTAAAGGTAGACGGACCGGTATTAACCGGGATTTGACTTTCTTTAGGCGTTTCTACAGGAGGCTTAACCACTGGCTTTTCTGTCAGTTTACCAAGTGAATCTGTTTTTTTCTGTACCTGGTTTACTTTCAGAATGCTATCTGTTTTGGCAGCAGAGTCTTGTCTGGCTTTTGCCGGATCAACAGTAACCTGAGCTGTGTCTGTAACGGTTTTAATAGGTTGAGCAGGTGATATCTGGCCTGTAAATAGTTCTGGTTTAATCAGATAGGTGATGGCTACTGCGATAATTACAATCAATACAGCAATCGTTATTTTTAGCCAGGTTGACATGCCTTGCGGTGTTTCTTCCTCAGATAGAATAGGATCGTGACCAAAGCGATTGGGATGTTCGGCATGCTGTGCTTTAATGAAAGAAGGCGCATCTATTACAGGTTCCGGCTCTGCTGTATTTTCGTCCAGATGAAGGTATGTTTTAGGTGTATCCGCATCAGCCCTCAATGAGAAGCGACCTGAGTGAGGTACCGGTTGAAGGATATCTGTTTCTGAAATTGCTGTTTCATCAGGAACCACAGCATTTGTGGCAACAGGAGTTTCCAGCTGCGAAGTATTTTCATTTGCCTGTTGAACGGCTTCTTTATACGCCTCTTCTGATTCAGGGGTATGGCCAAAACGATTCGGATGTGCAGCATGCTGCTCCTTTATAAATTCAGGTGTATCCTTCACCTCTTCAGCAGGAATGGTATGTTTTAAAGTATGCTTAAAATCATCCTTCACTTCATCAGGTTCAATATTTTCAATTGCGGGATGTTGATATGATGGATTTGCAAATGGGGAAGATGTAACCGTTTTATCAGGTATTTCGCTATTTACTTCCTCCTCTGTTTTGTCTACAGCTGGTTTTACTTCTTCAATGTTGTTTTCAGAAAGTGCAGGAAGACCAAAAAATTCAGAACCATAGGTAATGTTTTCAGCAGGGTCAAAACTTAAACCCGCATGCTCTGTAAAATAAAGTCTGCCAATACGGTCCAAAATGGCTTCATGTTCCTCTTCCAGGCGAAGATTAGTCTCTTCTACAAATTTAGAAATGTAATACCCGGCACTTTCAACAGATATGTTTCTTTTAGCGGCAACATAGTCTTCCAGTATATTTTCTTCTTTAACTTCAGGAGTAAAGTGCAAAGTAAATCCCGGGGGTAAGAAAGATTGTTTTTCCTTATCGTATCTGCCAGGATATTTCTTTTTAAAGAAAGTTCCTAAACCGGCAATACCAACTTCTTTGCGTTGTTGCAAGAGTTCAAAAAGGTATGATAAGATATCCATTTTGTAAAATTATTATTTTAGAATTAAAAAAGATATTCATTTAAACTGCTTTGAAGGCTGTTTTTACAAAATGTGAGTTGAAAAAGCCCGGAAATAGGGGAGGAATGAATAATTTTTATCATGCAAATTTTACGGTTTAAGAGAATTGGTAGCTGAGTTCTTTCAAAGATAACGGTTACAAAGATAAAAATGGTATGTTACTACGCAAATGGCATATAAAATATAATACGATTGTGCTAATCAAAAGTAATCTAAAAGGATTTAGACAGTTGTAAATATATAAAAATAGTTAATCTACCGATTTTGTAGATTAACTATTTTTTTTTACGTTTGTCATTACGATGAATACCACACGAACAATTCTTACTCAGGTACTTAAGTTGTTAGTTCCGCCTTCCTATCCTCTGAAGATACCACGGATGAATCAGGAACCCTGTAAAAGTTAAAGCATTATTAATATCTGTCAATCCCTAACAAATCCAATCCCTTCATCCATGAGTTAACCGTTTATAAAAAAACCGGCAAGGAAGCCTCACCGGTTAGTTGGAATATCAGTTCTGTAACGCCAATCACTTACTGATATCCGCTCAGCTTTATTCAATGATAATCATTAACATAAAACCAGTTTAAATATGGAAATATTTCTCCATAAGAAAAAGTATATAGCTTATATTCTAAAAGCCAGCCTGATTTTTTCTTTTCTGCTGCTGTCTGTTTCCAACAAGCTTTTTGCCCAGGTAGAACCACCACCCCTGATTAATTCAAATTTACAGGGACTGGTCATTGATTCGGCCACCAAACAACCTTTACCGGGGGTAGTGGTTCGTATAAAAGGGGTTACACATTCGGTATCAACCGATGGTGAGGGTAAATTTGTTTTCGTTACCGGCCAAAAACTGCCTTATACCTTAATCTTAAGTTCGGTGGGTTACGAAACCAAAGAGCTGGTGGTTTCCACGAGTCCGGTAACGATCCGGTTAAAGGAAACCAATAGTCAGTTAAATGATGTTGTAGTGGTTGGCTATGGCAAACAAACCCGGAAATCACTAACAGGCGCGGTATCTACTATTGCTGTAGATGAAGTAAGAACAAAACCTACAGCCACATTTGCCGAACAATTACAGGGGAAAGCACCCGGTTTACAGGTAAGTACATCAACCGGGGTTCCGGGTGACGGGATGTTTATCCGAATCAGGGGAACAACCTCTATTAATGCCAGTAATGATCCTTTGTATGTAATTGACGGGGTTTATGTAAACAGCGGATCACTGCAACGCATTACCACTCAGGGCCAGGCAAATAATCCGTTGTCGGATATCAATCCGGATGATATTGAGAGTGTAACGGTGTTAAAAGATGCTGATGCGACGGCCATTTATGGTGCCAGGGCAGCCAACGGGGTAATTGTCATCACCACTAAACGTGGCAAATACAATACCGGGCCAAAGGTAAGCCTGAGCGCCTATGTAGGTACCGCAAAAACACCAAAATTATGGGATCTGGCTACGGGGCCGCAGCATGCAGAACTGGTAAACGAATTTTACCGAAATTCGAATGCAGATGCCATTGCAATTGCCGCCGCAAATGGAACAAACCCAGCTACCACTTATCGCTTTCAGCCTTTCAGAGCCTTAACGGATAACCCAACGGCATCTCCTGCACCACGCGGTTTGCCTCAGGATCAAAGTACTTACGATCGGTTAGGCAAAGCTTTCAGAACCGGATTTTTGCAAAATTATGATGTATCGGTGTCTGGCGGAAATGATAAGACCACCTATTATATTGGGGGTGGATTAAATAAGCAGGAGGCGACTTTAAAAACAAACGATTTTAGAAGGGGAAGTTTTAAAATTAACCTCGACCAGAAAATCGGCGATTTCACCACCATCGGTACCAGCAATATTTTAACGCAAACTTACCGTACCAATGCCCGTGTAGGCGATGGCCCACAGGGTGGAATTCTCCAGTCTGCATTGCATACCCCAACTTATTTACCTGAGGTTAACGCGGATGGAACTCCCGGAAAATGGGCCGGATTTGATAACCTGGATGTTTTGCTCGCAAATACCAATATGAATAGTACGAGTAACCGTTTAATCAGCAATGTTTATGGAGAGGTAAAAATTCTAAAAGACCTCACCTTCAAAACCAGCTGGAGCGTTGATTATAATCAGTATGATGAATACCAATACTGGAATAGCTTAACCAATTTAGGAATTGCCAACAGAAACCTCGGCACAAACAGTGTAAGTAACAATACCATCTGGACGAATGAGCAGACCTTAAACTATACCCATACTTTTGGTGATCATAGTTTTGGTGCATTAATCGGAAATTCACTTCAAGGTGCGGTAAGCAAACAGGTTTTAGCTCAGGGAACTAATTTTCCAAACGATTCGTTTCAGCAGATTGCTTCTGCCGCAACTACCACTTCATCAGCCTCTGAATCTAAATATACCTTATCCTCATTTTTCGCCAGGTTAAATTATAATTATGCTGGTAAATATTACGCGGTTTTTAGTGTTCGCGGTGATGGTTCTTCCCGTTTCGGTACCAATCATCAATGGGGATATTTTCCTTCTGCAGGTATTTCCTGGCGTATTAATAAAGAAAATTTCTTAAAAGATGTCGCGGTGATTTCTGATTTAAAATTAAGAGGAAGTATCGGGATTACCGGTAATCAGAATGGCATCAACGATTTCGCCTCACGCGGGTTATGGGGCGCTGGTGCGAACTACCAGGACAATCCTGGAACCATCGCCTCACAACTGGCTAACCCTGATTTAAAATGGGAAAGTACCCGCCAAACGAATATTGGTTTGGATTTGAGCCTGTTTAAAGATCGTTTAACCATCAGCGGTGATGTTTATGAAAAGTACACCAGTAATTTATTGCTTAACCTCCCGCTGGCATCAAGCAAGGGATTCTCATCCATATTAACCAATGCCGGCGAAATGAGCAACAAAGGTTTTGAATTTAATGTAAGCAGTGTAAACCTTGATCAGGCTTTTAAGTGGAGCACCAACTTCAACATCTCCAGAAACATCAATAAAATTGAGCAACTACCAACACCGGTAGTTGCTGCCTATGCCGCACAACGCATGGTACAGGGTTTATCGATGTATACCTTTTTTGTGTACAACCAATTATACGTAGATCCGCAAACGGGAAATGCGGTTTATGAAGATGCCGACAAAAACGGGGTGATCAATGCGAATGATATTGTTCCGGTAGGAAATGCGCTGCCAAAATTCAATGGAGGTTTAACCAATAATTTCAGTTATAAAGGCTTTGATTTATCGGTGTTCTTCAACTTCGTTTACGGAAATAAAGTTTACAATAATAACCACTACTTCCTGGAGGGTGGAGGAACCCGCGATGCCAACAGGGCAATGGATGTTTATCAGTTAGATCGCTGGCAACAGCCAGGCGATATCACAGATATGCCTCGACTTACTGCTTTTGGACAGAATTACACCATCAGCCCGACCAGCCGGAACATTGAAGATGGTTCATTTATCCGCTTAAGTAATGTTACGTTGGGCTACAACATTCCGAAAAGCATCACTAAAAAGATAAAAATGTCTGCCGTTCGCATTTATGCCAGCGGATCGAATCTGGCCTTGTGGACTAAGTACAAGGGGCCCGATCCAGAAATCAATGTGTCATCATCAGCAACTGTTTTGGGTTACGATCTGGGAACACCTCCCGTGCCCAGAACTTTTCAAATCGGCGCAAACATTACATTTTAATCCATGGTAACAATTATGAAAAAAGTAATTTATATCTTATTTCTCGTGGTATTGTTTACTTCCTGCAAAAAGTTTCTGGAGGTAGAACCACAACTTCAGGTGGATCAGGATCAGGCGATTATTAACGCAGGTTCCGCCACTACTGCAGCTAATGGTCTTTTTAACCTATTGGCCAGCAACGGTTATTATGGCTCTAACTTTCTGGCACTTTCCTATCTTTCTGCTGGCGATATTCAATGGTCCGGATCGCAGGCTGATCCGAATGAAATTACCAAACATTTAACCTCCGCAACCAATGGCTACGTACAGTCTGCATGGACGGCTATTTACAGAACCATTTCTCAGGCCAATTACATTATAGACAAAGTACCGGGCGTGGCCGATCCACAGTTTTCAACGGCTTTAAGAAACCAGTACCTGGGTGAAGCCTATTTTGTTCGGGCGCTGGCCTATTTTGACCTGGCAAGGGGCTGGGGTGGTGTTCAGTTAATTCTGAGACCCACCAATACTTCTTCAGATAATTCGGACATTCCAAGAAGCAGCCTAGCAGATACCTATGCGCAGGTGCTGAAAGATTTAAATGCTGCAGAAACTTTAGTGCCTGCTGTGGTAAACCGGAACCGCGTTTCTTTACGCACCGTTCAGGCATTGAAAGCCAGATTTTATCTGTACCAGAAAAATTGGGCTTTGGCTGAACAATTCGCCACCTTGGTTATTGGCGATAATGCGAACTATTCGTTGGTTACGACTTACAGTGCCTTTTTTGCAAACAATGTAGCCAGCACAAACGAATCAATTCTCGAACTGGCTTATACCACTTCAAATACCAATAACCACAGCAACTGGTGGCTGCCACCGGCTTTGGGCGGAAGAAGAGAATGGTCGCCAAATGATGCTCTGGTAGCACAATTGAATAATCCGGCTATAGGTGGCAACCGTAATGCTTTAATTGCCAGAACTGCTCCTCCTGGAAATTTATGGTATGGCAGATTATATTACCGCAACCCGTTGGGAACTGATCCTGCTTACCTGATCAGGGTTTCGGAACTTTATTTAATCCGCTCAGAAGCAAGGGCCTATCAGGGGAATTTTACCGGCGCAACAGCAGATTTGAATGCGGTGAGAAGCAGGGCAGGCCTGAGCGCCAGCACGGCTTCAACACTGGCAGAGATCTTACTGGCTTTGGAAAACGAGCGTCAGTTGGAATTTGCTTTTGAAGGCGACCGTTGGTTTAATCTTGTCCGCACCGATCGTGCACAAACAGTTCTGGCTTTGCCGGATAAGCACCTTTATCTTTTCCCGATTCCTTATAATGAAACATTGGTAGATCCCCAGCTTGGAGGAGCAAACCGTAACCCAGGTTATTAAGCTATGTTTATGAAAAAATTAACATTAACCGTTTTTGCTCTCGTTGCCACTGGTTTTTCGATCCTGGCACAGCCGTCGCCGATAACCATCAGAAAATCGGTTACCAGGCATGGGCCTGAAAAAGGAAGCCTGGTCATTATCGGAGGAAATGTAGGCTCACAGCGCGACATTTGGGAGAAGTTTACGGAACTGGCTGGCGGCAAGGATAAAGCGGTATTGGTAGTGGTTACCACAGCTACCGGCGATTCTGCGGCGTTTGACCAGAAAGGAGTTGAAGAGATAAAGCGACAAACCGGGATTAGAAATGTAACGCTTCTGCATACCAGCGATATTAAAGAGGCCAATAGTGAAAAGTTTATAGCGCCACTAAAAAAAGCCACTGCCGTTTATTTTGAAGGTGGCAGGCAATGGCGAATCGCCGATTCTTACCTCAATACCCTTACGCACCAGGCCTTTACAGATGTGCTGAGCCGTGGCGGCGTAATTGCGGGCAGTTCAGCGGGTGCGACCATTCTGGGCTCCTTTTTATGGCGGGGTGATACCAGGGGTGCACATATTTTAGTGGGCGATCATACGCAAGGTTTGGGTTTTCTTAAAAATTCTGCGATCGATCAGCATTTGCTGGTGAGAAACCGACAGTTTGACCTGGTAGATTTTATTCGTCAATCTCCTGAACTGATTGGTATAGGTTTAGATGAAGCCACTGCCGTATGGGTACGGCAAGATACCCTGCAGGTATTGGGCAAATCTTTCGTTGCCATTTATGATGATGCGCATATTATAAATAATAGCAACCAGCATGTAGCAAACGGCCGGGAAAATTTCCAGGCTTCAAGTGGTCCGTTTTTCTTTTTAAGAAACGGGCAGAAATATGATCTGGCTGCAAGAAAGGTGATTGTTGAATCTGCGAAAGCAAAAAAGTAGGATCAAAATGACGACTCAAACAAATAGCATCTCAGCAGGAAGGTGGACGGAAAGAGAAAAACTGATCTTCCGTTTCTTTTTTCTTTTCTTTATAATTCAGGCGTTGCCGTTAAGCATTGATTTTTTCAAAATCGTATTTGGTTTTAACTGGCTGTATATCTCTTATGGAAACATCTTCGACCTCACCCGTTTATCGGCGAAGTTTATACCGGGTTCGGATAGTCTGCTTAACTGGCTCATTGTTGCCGTAATCTCCTTAACAGGTACTGCTTTCTGGTCGCGATCTAAATATAAAGACGCTAATTATAACGAACTTTATTACTGGCTCAGGGTAGTGGTGAGGTATCGCCTGGCCATCGGCATTATCGGTTATGGCTTCATAAAGTTCTTCCCGATGCAGGCACCTTTTCCATCCATCAGTAACCTGAATACCAGTTACGGTGATTTTACCAACTGGAAACTTTTTTCAATGAGTTTAGGCATTGTGCCCGGTTATGAAACTTTTTTAGGGAGCGTTGAAATACTGGCTGGTCTGCTGCTTTTCTTCCGCAAAACCGCTACCGTTGGTGCGATTATTATTCTGGTTTTTACCGGGAATGTGTTCATCTCAAATCTGGCCTACAATGGCGGGGAATATGTTTATGCATTATACCTCATCAGCTTTGCGGTATTTGTGTTGTGGTTCGATGCCATCAGGATTTACAACCTCATTGCACTGGAGCGCCCCACCCAACCGAATGTTTTTAAACCATATTTCAACAGCAACATTAAACCTATCCGCCAGGCAGTAAAAGGCTTTATCATTTTCTTCTTTATTTTTTTCTATGGATTTAAAACCTATTCCGGCTCACACCGCGACCCTTATCAGTTCCCTAAAACGAAGGGTTTAGCCCGGGCTGCAGGTATTTATAATGTAACTGAGTTTAAAATCAATAACAGAGTTTTGCCTTACAACCCTGCCGATCCGGTGCGGTGGAAAGATGTGGTATTTGAAAAATGGGCCACAATCAGTATACGTTCCAACCGGCCGGTATTGATCGATTCTTTGAATGACGAGCGGATTTTTACACACGATAAGGAACGAAATTATGAGCTGGCCGGTAGTGGTGGCAGACATTATTATGCCTATCAGCTTGATACGATAAATCATTTGCTTCTGCTGGAGAATAAAAACTTTCATTACAAGGGGGAGCAGTTAACATTTAAATACAGCCGGCCAGATACGGCAACAATTATTTTAAAAGGGGTTAACGAAAAAAGGGATTCTCTGTATGTAGCGTTGAACCGGATAAATAAAAAATATCCCTTAAAAATGAGCCGCCGGAAAGCACTGAAACTTTAAATGGAGTATACTGTAAAATCAAAAAATCATGTCTGACCTTAGTAAAAACGAAATTCAAGATACCGCGGGTATTTCACCTTCAACGCTGAAACCCTGGTCGGCACTGAAGAAATTCGGATTCCGTGTGTTGTTCATCTTCCTGCTGGCCATGTGTATTCCATTTTCACCCAACTGGTATAAAAATGTTTTGACGCTGGATTGGTCTCGTCCGCATTACCGCGACCTTTATGATATCGCACGTTTTCAGCCGGGTTTCCTTTCCCTTTTTGGCGGTCAGCGGAACCGGGATATTACAGACTCTCCGAATGGGAATGCAGCTTCCGGAAAAGATAAAAAGAACACAGTCAAAATAGAAAATTCAGGAAAAAAAGCCACCGCAAACACGGTTGCACTGCCCGCAAAGAAAAGTTTCCTGGCCGATTATGCCGATTGGGGTGTTGCATTGTTCATCGGGCTGCTGGGTGGTGCCATCTGGTCTGTATTGGACCGGAAGCGAAAATCTTATCACGAGCTTTATTACTGGATTCGGGTGGTGGTACGCTACCGGGCCGGTATTGGAATTATTGGCTTCGGCTTCACCAAATTGTTTCCCACGCAAATGCCTTATCCATCTTTGGGTTTGCTGAACAGTAATTTTGGTGATTTTACCGCCCAAAAAATTTACTGGCTATCAGTTGGGATTGTGCCCTGGTACCAGGTTTTTGGCGGGGTAGTTGAAATTCTGGCGGGCGCGCTGTTGTTCTTCAGGAAAACGACCACTTTCGGAGCCATTTTGCTCATTGCCGCATTGGGCGACATCACTTTTGTAAATTATGCTTATGATGGGGGTGTGCATGTATATGCTTTTTATTTCGTGGTTCTCGGATTGTTTCTGCTGGCAGATGATATTCCAAAGCTATATAACTTACTCATACTGGAACGTTATACCGTACCTTTTCGGGTATATCCAAACCTGAGAAAACCAGCATGGAAATACACGCGGATTGGTTTAAAGGTGTTAACCTTCCTGATCTTTTTCGGGGTGATGACTTACACCGAGATCATCAATTTTAAATATGATCCCTATAAGCAACCCGCTACGGCAGGCGTCAAAAACCTCCGCGGAAACTATCGGGTAACGGAATTTAAAATAAACGGACAGGTGATTCCCTTTAATCCACTGGATTCTACCCGCTGGCAGGAAGCCACCTTCGAAAACTGGACTACACTTACTTTCAGGGTAAACCGGCCAGTGCTGATTGATCCTTCAAACGGAGGCGGTAGTCCGATGCGCGACATTCAGCGGACCTTCGAAATTAGTGGTGTGGCGGGCGGGCAACGTGCCTTTCATTACTATGCCGATACTATCGATAAGGTGCTGTACCTGCAGGATAAAAATGTGATGGCGCTTCGTGGTCAGGCTAAAAACGAAGCGGCAGCTGAAACTAAAAAACCGGATGAGTGGATTAGCAAAGCTGTCTGGGCACATATCGGGAACGAAAAAGAAATGATCGATCCGCGTGCATGGTCTACCCGGAGAGACCGGGAGTTTGCAGCGCAACCCAAGGAAATTAAAAGAAAAAGAATGGTGCTTCATTATGAGACCAAAGATGGATCTAAAGTGGTATTAAGCGGTTTAAATGAATATAATGATTCTGTTTCTATTGTTTTAAATCGCTACGACAGACCATATGTGTTACCCAAAAGTACCTTAAATGCAGGAAAGTATTAGGAGATGAAAAAGAGGTTACTATTCATATTTGGCTTTTTGTTTGGACTGATCCTGCTTTCCGTAAATGATACCTTTGTCGTTGCTCAAAAGCGGCAACCGTTTACAGATAGTTTAAAGAAGCCTGTAAAATTTGGTTTCGGCAGGCCGGCAACAGGTGCTGAGATTACCGCCTGGGATATTGATGTTCGCCCGGATGGAAAGGGATTGCCTGCCGGACAAGGTGATGTTAAAAAGGGGAAAGTAATTTATGATACGAAATGTGCGGTTTGCCATGGTTTAAACGGCCGCCAAACCGGAACGGTAAAATTAGCAGGTGGTGCTTTGGTGGGTGATACTTTGGCAACTGCCAAACCAAAAACCATCGGCAATTACTGGCCCTATGCCACCACTTTATTTGATTACATCAGGCGGGCCATGCCGTATAATCTTCCGGGTTCCTTAACCAATAACGAAGTTTACAGCTTAAGTGCTTACCTGCTAAATGCCAATAAAATTGTAGGTGCTGATGTGGTGCTGGATGCTAACAATCTTCCAAAAGTGGTGATGCCGGCTAAAAAACTTTTTATCATGGATGATCGCCGGGGAGGGGCAGAAATTAAATAATGGGAAAGAAAATAAAATTTGCTCCAGAAAAAAAACCGGGACACATGAGCAGGCGAACCCTGCTAGGTGGCATTCTGGCTGCTGCGGTATTACCGGTTGATGAGTTGTTCGCCCTGGAAAAGGATTCCTTTAATATACCCGAAGTAATCAATGACGACCCAACCAAAACACCCGGCCCGGGGCCAAGTCCTTTAGGTAAGCGATCGGGTTTCGAAAACCCTGTTCGGAAACCATCAGATATTTCTTCCCGTACACCCCTGCAGGATTTTCACAGTACCCTTACACCTTCCGATCTTCATTTTGAGCGGCACCACGCCGGTATTCCAGCAATTGATCCGCTTAAGCATGAATTATTGATTCACGGCCTGGTGGATCAACCAATGAAGTTCACGCTGGCAGAATTAAAGCGTTTTCCATCGGTTACGCGCATCTGTTTTATTGAGTGTGCCGGAAATTTCAGAACCGGGAAAGCAGAGATGACCCCTCAGGATATTTTGGGTTTGACCAGCCAGAGTGAATGGACGGGCGTACTATTATCAACAATCTTTAACGAAGTGGGAATCAAAGCCGGAGCCAAATGGTTTCTGGCAGAAGGGTCAGACGCGGCCGTGATGACGCGAACCATTCCGCTAGCCAAAGCCTGGGATGATGCGATGATTGTTTACGCCCAGAACGGAGAGGCCATCAGGCCGGAGCAGGGTTATCCGATTCGGTTGTTACTTCCCGGATTTGAAGGAAATATGAATATAAAATGGCTCAGAAGGATTGAATTATCCGAAGAACCTTACATGACTAGGGAAGAAACTTCAAAATATACGTATCCGGTACAGGATAAAATCAGAATGTTTAGCTTTGAGATGGATGCCCGCTCGATCATTACTTATCCTTCTTATCCGCAGCAGATTACAAAAGGATATGTGGAAATTCGTGGTCTGGCCTGGAGCGGGAGGGGAAAAGTGACACAGGTAGAAGTGAGCACCGATGACGGGAAAACCTGGGAAATGGCAAAATTACAGGAACCGGTTTTGAGCAAAGCCCATACTTATTTCAGATATTTATGGAACTGGGATGGTTCTCCGACAGCGATTTTAAGCCGGGTAACCGATGAAACAGGTTATTTACAGCCTACACTAAAACAATTGATTGAGGCAAGGGGGCCGAATATAAGTGGTTACCATATGAACCCGGTTACGGCCTGGCAGATTAGGGAAGATGGCTTTGTATTTTTTAAGCCGGAAAATTAGACGAAATAAAAATGAGTTTGGAAAAACGTGATTATGATGCAATAGTGGTGGGTTCTGGTCCGAACGGGTTAGCGGCGGCTATTTTAATGCAACAGCAGGGATTATCTGTTTTGATGATTGAAGGGAAAGATAAAATTGGTGGCGGCCTCGCTTCTGAAGAATTGACGCTGCCTGGCTTTGTACATGATGTTTGCTCAGCGATTCATCCAATGGCCGTGGCCTCGCCGTTTTTTAAAACCTTGCCTCTAAATGCACATGGCCTGGAGTTTATTTACCCAACACTTGCCGCCGCCCATCCTTTTGATGATGGCACGGCAGCAATTCTGGATCACTCGATTTCACATACCGCCAGTTTTTTGGGTGATGATGCCCGCACTTATGAAAAACTGATGACGTCTGTAACTTCAGATTGGCCGCTTATTGACAAAGATACACTCGGGCCACTGCGTTTTCCTTCACACCCGCTGGCCTTGGCCAGTTTTGGTTTAAAAGCCCTCACCAGTGGTACCTATTTTGCCAATCATTTTAAAGGGCAGGCGGCGCGCGGATTATTCGGTGGGATGGCCGCCCACGCCATTCAGCCGTTAAACAATTTAAGTACAACGGCAATCGGTTTGGTGCTGATGGCTACGGGGCATTTGAAAGGCTGGCCAATTCCGAAAGGAGGTTCTGTATCCATTGCAAATGCTTTGGCCAGTTACTTTCGCAGCATTGGAGGCAAGATTGAAACCGGAGACTTTGTTACCGATCTCTCCAAACTGCCTTCTGCCCATGCCATTCTTTTCGATGTAACGCCAAAACAATTGCTGAAAATTGCCGGGCATAAATTCTCAAATATTTACAAGTGGCAGCTGGAACGTTACCGCTATGGAATGGGGGTGTTTAAAATCGACTGGGCATTAGCTGAGCCTATCCCATTTAAAGCCGAGGCCTGTAGAACGGCAGGTACAATTCATCTCGGCAATACTTTTGAAGAAATAGCAGAAGGGGAGTTAATGACCAGTAAAGGCAGGCAGGCTGAAAAACCTTTTGTACTGCTCTCCCAGCAAAGTCTTTTTGATTCATCCCGTGCACCAGCCGGAAAACATACGGGCTGGGCATATTGTCATGTTCCAAATGGTTCCAAGCAAGATATGACTAGCATTATCGAAAACCAGGTAGAACGTTTTGCACCGGGTTTCAGGGATGTTATTCTGGCCAGAAATACCATGAATACCGAACAAATGGAAGCCCATAATCCGAATTATATTGGTGGCGATATTAATGGTGGGATTTTGGACATCAGACAGTTGTTTACCCGGCCGGTGCTGAAATGGTCGCCCTATAAAACTTCTGCAAAGGGACTATATATCTGTTCTTCCTCTACGCCACCTGGCGGAGGTGTGCATGGCATGTGCGGATACAATGCTGCGAAGGCCGCATTAAAAGATATTTTTAAAATTGAAATCAAATAAAATTCATAACAAAAAAATGATGTCAGTAGAGAATACAGCAACAGAAAACAGCGCTGCATTAAACGATGCGGGGATTACACCAGATAAGAAGACCTTTCTACAATCTTTAACGGAAGACTGGTGGGCCGTAATTTTGGGTTCCATTATCATTGCCACGGTTTTATTTTTAACCAATAGCGGCACAACCATCGCCTTACCTGCTTATAAATGGAGTGGAAGTGAAGCGTTGTTTAATACAATTTTATCTCCGGCGAATCTGCTGCTCATGTTGGAAACCGGGGTGATCTTTCTGGCACTGACCAGTATCGCCATTGCATTATCCGGCGGAAACGTTGCCCGGTTTGCCGCCGGCTTCAGTTTCATTTATCTCCTCGCCAATATCGCTTTCATTATTGGTGGAAACAAGACCGTATCTTATTACGGATTGGAATATGTGGTTTTTGCATTGCTCATTGGAATTTTGCTAGGCAATCTGATTAAACTCCCAACGTGGTTAAAGGAAGCCGTTCGCTCAGAGTTTTATATCAAAACCGGTCTGGTCATTTTAGGTACGACCATTTTATCTGCTGATTTAATTAAAGCAGGTTTACCCGGTATTATCCAGGCAGTGATTGTAGTGAGTGCCGTTTGGTTTTTCTCTTTATGGTTAAGCCGAAAATTAAAGGTAGACGATGAATTTGGAATTATCCTCGCATCTGCAGTGTCTATTTGCGGGGTTTCAGCAGCGATTGTAGCAGCTGGTGCAATAAACGGAGATAAGAAGAAATTATCGTATGTCACCACCCTGGTCTTAATTATGGCGATCCCGATGATGGTGATTTTACCCTGGGCGGTTCGGTACTTTCAAATCCCGGAAGTGATTGGGGGTGCCTGGCTTGGCGGAACTTTAGATACCACCGCAACGGTAACCGCAGCTGGCGATTTAGTCGGCCCGATTGCTGTAAAAGCTGGTGTGATTGCTAAGTTTTCGCAAAATGTGTTCATCGGTGTAGCGGCCTTTTTTATTGCCATCTGGTGGGCTTACAGAAAGCCTGCTAACTTAACTGGTGAAATTTCGGCTGTTAAAACCAAAAGC
Source organism: Pedobacter sp. MR22-3 (assembly GCF_026240075.1). Lineage (NCBI taxonomy): Bacteria > Pseudomonadati > Bacteroidota > Sphingobacteriia > Sphingobacteriales > Sphingobacteriaceae > Pedobacter > Pedobacter sp. MR22-3. Next base: position 26,085 of record NZ_JAPIVF010000003.1, read on the forward strand.
CCGGGACTTAAAATTGTTTGGGAACGCTTTCCAAAATTTGTGCTGGGATTTGTCGGCGCATCCTTAGTATTTTCATTTCTGCTTTCACCAGCAACGGCTAAAGGTGTAGGGCCAACACTGAACGGTTTACGTACCATCTGGTTTGCGATTGCCTTTATTTCCATCGGGATGGAAGCTAAATTTTCTTCATTGGTTAAATTGCAGGGAGGCAAGCCGGCGTTGACGTTTGTGGTCGCACAAATTTTCAATATTTTCTGGACTTTACTTTGGTCGTATATTTTGTTTGGAGGGTATTTATTTCCGATCCCGGATTTTAACTAGCTTATTCCTTCTTTTCTTATGCTCAAGGAGGGATGCCCGGAGGGTATGGTGGTTAAATAAGGATTCATCTTTTTAAATCTATTGGCTTGTTTTTTTGTCGTTTTTATTTGGTTGTCTGCTCTGGATTTTTGCTCTCTTATCCTTACGCCTTCCTCAGGCTCAACTCCACAAAAAAAGGTAGGATAACCTCAGTCATCCTACCTTTAAACTATTATCAATTGAATTAAAAATTCCCCTTATCAACGTCCCACCATAATCTGGTACCGCCGTTATCAGGTCCGCCCAATAAGCCAACCGCTTTAACCACTTCTGCACTGTTACCATTTCCGAACTCGGTAGATGGATAAGGCAATCTTCTGATTTGCGTTTGGGTATTAATTGTTCCGTTGCTGAAATTATTCGCTACGGTGAACAATTTCGGGTAACCTGTACGTCTGAATTCAGACCAGGCTTCCTGTCCGTCAGGGAAGATCGCCAACCATTTTTGCGTAATAATTCTTTCCAGCTTTTGCTCATTCGTAGCTGCTGCATCCCACTTCACCGTAATGGTACTTACGGCTGCGGAATTGTTTGCCGGGTTTTTCGGATCAACATAGGCCATTGGTTTGCTTGTTGCATCCGCTAAATAATTTCCAGCACTTACATTCCACTGTTGAAGTGAAGTAGAAATTCCGGTTTCATAATTCGTTTGTGCATCTCCAGCACCTGCCCATCCACGAAGAGCAGCTTCTGCTTTCAAAAACCAAACTTCAGCCGCCGTCATTAAAATTTGAGGTGCTTTTTGTCCGGCAGGCGATTTTAAATTATCACTTGAATTTAAGCTGGAATAATTTCTGTATCCAGGTTTGCCTAAGCCATTAAACGAAGTATTGGCTCCCGCTCTGATGCCTACATACTGACCAGCAAACAGGGGATCTGTTGCAGGTGTAGCATAAATGGGTAAGCGTGGATCATTATAACCCACTAAATACGATTGTAAAGCAGCACCCAAAGCATTATCGCCATCATAAGATACGGTAACTACCCATAAATCGTTATCTCTGGTTCCAGATTGGGCAACCGCAGCATTGTCTGTAACCGTAGATAATAAGCCACCCGCCGCACTTAACGCTTTTTCTCCCTGAATTTTTGCCGTAGCGGCATCAGCTTTCACAATTCGCGTGGCCAAACGTAAACGCAGTGAATTCGCCAGTTTCAGCCATTTTACCGGATCGCCGGAATAAATTAAATCTCCTTTATCATAAAAAGCAGTTTTGTTTGGATTGGCAGAAATAAAAGCCTGTAGGTTATTCGCTGCGGTATCAATTTGCTTAAAAAAGGCATTGTAAACCGTTTTCTGATCTTCATATGGCGTAGATATTAAAGATGATCCTGCCGTCGTATAAGGAATCGGACCGAATTTATCCGTCACCCTACTCATCGCCATCACCTGAACCAAAAGGGCGATACCCCAGGCCTCAGGCGATTTCGTTTTCACCTCGCTCTGGCCAATTTTAGAAATCGGTGCCATTACGAAATTATACTGATCATTAAAGCCGGTACTGTTCCATCCGTTATTAAGCGAATAGTTCATGTTGTTAATACCGCCGTTAAATGGCGTTGGTGCCATCATGTAGCCGCTAAATGCATCAGCACTTAAGTTCTGTGCGATTTGATAGTTGTGAAAAATTTCCTGCTCTATCGGACCAATTGCAGATTTTAAAAGGGCAGTAGTTTGCTCTGGTGAAAGTGCAGTTGGGTTGGTATTAAACTCCTCGAAGTTTTTGGTACATCCAAAATTCAGGGCCATTAAAGATGCCAGCAAAACAGCAGACCATCCTTTAATCCCTTTATCAGCAGATTTTTGATATATCGTTTTCATGTTGTTTTTCAATAGAATTAAAATGTTAAATTTAGATTGAAACCTAAAGTACGGGTGGCAGGCTGATTGAATACATCAATACCCGATAAACCATTTCCTGTCGACATCGTGAGCTCCGGATCAAATGGTGCTTTTTTATAGAAGTACACTAGGTTTCTGCCGGTAACTGAAAACTTCATGCTTTTGAAAGTTTTACCGGTTAACGGGAAAGTATAACCTAAAGCGGCTTCTCTTAAACGTACCACAGTTGCGCTGTAAATGTATTCGCCAGATACGCCTGATCTTCCACCAACAATAGAATAATAACTTTGTGGATTGATGCTTGCAGAAACTGCATTTCCTCTCGTATCAACACCATCAATTTTAACACCGCCTTGATTTCTGGCATTGCCAGTCGCTTCAGATGCGCCGGCTTCGTCCATTAATGCTTCTGTTAACGATAACACCTTTCCGCCGAATTTACCATCAACCAGGAAACTCAAACTGAAATCTTTATAACTGAAACTGTTGTTCCAACCCAATTGGAATTTCGGATTGGCATTGCCAATGTAATTGAAGTCTGCGCTTTTTAATGGTGTGTATGGCGAAGCGCTTGTTCCGTCTCCACCTAAAATGATTCTGTTTTGTGCATCTCTCTGTAAGGTATAGCCATAAATATCACCATAAGAACCACCAACTTTTAACCTGGATATATAAGAATTATTACCGCCGCCCGTTAAGTCTATACTAAAAATTCTGTCTTCAGATGCGATATCAATAATTTTATTGCGGTTTGCAGAACCATTAATCGAGGTGTTCCAGTTGAATCCGTCACCTTTCACCACATCAGCGCCTAAAATGAATTGGATACCTTTGTTTTCTACATTTCCAGCATTTAAGTAACCGGTAGATACCAGTGATGATGGTGGTGCAATTACCGGAATGTATTGGTTTCTGGTGTTGGTTTTGTAATAAGTGAAGCTAAAGTTGATTCGGTTTGCCAGGAAGCGTAAATCTGTTCCAATTTCGAAAGATTTGGTACGTTCTGGCTGCAATTCTCTAAAAGCTGCATTGGTATTAAATAACAATGCACCATCTGCCTTTAAGGTATTTTGAATAAAGGTAAGGTACGGCGGAACCGTATTTCCAACCTCTGCATAGGTACCTCTCACTTTTGCATAGCTGATGGCCTCAGGCAATTTAAACATTTGCGAGACAATGAAAGACAAACCAAAAGATGGATAGAAATAAGAATTGTTTGGGGTGTACGATAAGTTCGAAGACCAATCATTTCTACCGGTAACAGTAAAGAAAGCCCAGTCTTTGTAAGATAAGTTGGCATTACCAAAAACTGCCTGTAACTGATTATGGTTAGGAATAATCGCTGTGGTATTGGTCAACGTATTCCCGGTAAAGGTACCAGGTTGCGCCACGATGGTGTTGGATGGCGTAAAGAAATCAACTGCCGATAAATTTCCTGCAAGAGACAAACCAGAAGTTTTCTGATCGTTAATACTTCCACCAATTAACCCATTCAGTTTAAAATCTGATCCGGTTAATGGCACCGTAATGTTTGCAATCGCATCTACATACTTTTGTACAAAAGTCTGGTTGCTTTGTGAAAAATAACCTGTTCCGGTAGAATTAAAGTTTCCGTTGATTCCAGAGAACCTGTGGTTTTCATAATCATCAGTCGTTCTGTCCATATTTCCCCTTACCTGAACATTTAACCAGCTGGCTACATCATATTTTACGCTTCCGCTTAATAAGAAACGGTTACGGATAGCCGTATTCGGATTTAAATTGGTTAACCACCAAGGGTTTTGATTAATATCTGCCGAACCACCTAACCAGTTCTGGCGGGCAGTACCTGTATTATTAGAAAGCAAATACTGCTCTTTATAAGGATTAATATCTACACCACGAGGAAAAAGATATAAACCCACCAACGGATTTAAATATAAACCTAAAGTAGGACTGTTATTAATTCGCTGATTGATGTAGTTTACACTCGCATCAACCGTTAACTTGTTGTTTAAAAATTTAGCGGTTTCGCGCAGGTTGATGTTGTTTCTGTTTAACTTATTTCCTGGCTGAATACCACTTGCATAAGTGTTCGAATAAGAAAAATAAGTTTGTGCAATTTCCGATCCGCCAGAAAGATTGATCGCGTTTGAAGTATTGATTCCAGTCCGGAAAAAATCACTTAGATTATCTGTAGTGTTATTAATTGCACTTCCCCAGCTATCTCTCGTAGTAGCAGATGCTGGTCCGTAGCTGTTTTGGAACTTCGGTTTGTAAGCGATGTTATCAATATTTACACCGGAAGAGAAACCAATTTCAGTTTTACCTGATTTACCTTGTTTGGTGGTGATTAAAATTACACCATTCTGCGCCTGGCTACCATATAATGCTGCCGCAGATGCACCTTCTAAAACTGTGATGCTTGCAATATCATCAGGATTTAAGTTGGAAATTCCGTCTCCGCCATCCTGACCACCTCCAAATACACTGTTTTGCTGGCCGTTTGCATTACCGTTATTGCTAATCGGAACCCCGTCAATCACGTACAAAGGCTGGTTATTTCCGCTCACTGAACGGCTACCACGTAAAATTACCTTTGCAGAACCACCTACTCCGGAAGCACTCGGACTGATAGTTAAGCCTGCTACTTTTCCGTTAAGCGAGTTCATTAAGTTAGGGCTTTTAACCTTTGATAATTCATCTCCTGATACTTGCTGTGTATTGTATGTTAACGATTTTTCTGACCTTTTAACACCCAATGCCGTTACCACAACGGTTTCCAGGTTTTTAGAATCAGCACCCATCGAAACATCAACAGTACTTTCTGTACCCACCGTTACCTCTTTGTTTTGATAACCAATAAAGGAGAAGACCAAAACATCACCGGCTTTAGCAGAAATGCTATACTGGCCAGAGGCATTCGTTTGTGTTCCGGTTTTTGTACCTTTTATCACAACAGTTACGCCGGGTAGGGTAATGCCCTTTTCATCTTTTACCGTTCCTTTAATCACATCCTGGTAAACCGAATGGAAGGAAACCGCGTGATTAAAATGATTAATTGGTGCAGCCGCATACAAACCTGTTGATGCATAAAGCAATAAACAAGTGAGCTGTAAAGATTTTTTCATATTCATGAAGAATAATTTTGAATAATTATTTGGTTAATTGTTAGTCGCCATACAGAATCCATCTGGATGGTCTATCAGTTAAGAGCATTTATGGAGGATAAATTGCCTACAGAAAAACTGATGATTTTAATATTTATTTCTTCGGGCCTGATAATCATTTACTTAAAATGCGGCTATTGGCATTAAATAAGGTTTAGCAGCTATTTGAGGAATCAGATTTTTCTATTAAACTGGCTGCCGACTAGATTTTTTTTGATTACTTTACGTTTGATTAACTAAACTAATCAATTTGAAAACAGCAAAGCCAGATCTGGTCGTTTTATGGAGTAAGATTTGCCTGGAAAGTGATATGAACGCTTTTGAGCAGCTGTACCGGTTTTTGTATAGCCGGCTGATTAAGTTTTCCATTTATTATGTTGGTGATAAACAAGCTGCTGAAGATCTGGTTACAGAGGTTTTTGTGAAGTGCTGGGAAAATCGTAGCGCAAGTACACACGTTTTAAACCCTGAAAGCTATTTTTTTATCGCAGTTAAAAACCAATCGCTAAAACACCTTAAAAAAAAATCATCAGTTACGTTTATGGATTTAGCAGATGTTGATGAAGATGTTTCGGCAACAGCACAAACGCCGCAGTATATTCTTGAAACAAAAGAACTTCATCAACAACTTCATCTCGCCATTGAAAGTTTGGCACCCCAGGCCAGGGAGGTGTTCAGGTTGATTAAAGAAGGCGGACTGAAATATAAAGAGGTGGCCGAATTGCTTAATATTTCACCCCGAACCGTGCAAACGCAATTATTCAGAGCAATTGCCAAACTTCGGTTAATTTTGAAACCCTTAGCTGAAATGGAATCTGGCGAAACCCCAAGCGGAACAATAATTTCGTTGTTGATGCTCTTGGGCTCCTTATCTTTTTTATCTTACTTGTAGGCAATTTTCAAAAAAACAGGAACCTTTAAATAGAACCACAAATAAAATGACAGATCAGAGATTTACAGAATTACTTGGAAAACAATTGGCCGGAGATATTTCTGCGGATGAATCTATGGAACTGAAATCACTTTTAGAAAATCATGCAGCATTAAATAAAGAATATCAACTGTTGCAAAATTACCTGGAATCTGAAACGGAAGAAGAAGCAAATATCGAGGTGGTTTTCGATCGCATTAAAAGCCAGATTCAGGCTCCTGCTGAAACCCGATTAAAAGTTTTAAAAAGTAAAAGGTTCCTTTGGTTAAGAGTTGCTGCCTTGGTTGCCATCGTATCAGGAGCCGTTTTATTATACTATAGAGAAGCACTTTTTTCAGACGATTCCAGCCATTTAGTCTTAGTGAAAGCGCAGACTAAAGCCGCTGATATTAGAACGATTACACTTGGAGATGGATCTGTTGTCAAAATTAATGCTGCAAGCCTGTTCAGGTATCCGAAAAAGTTTAGTGGCGATAATAGAAATGTTTATCTATCCGGAGAAGCATTTTTCGATGTAAAAAAAGACCCGCAACATCCTTTCATTGTGCATACTGAAAAAATGGACGTGCAAGTGTTGGGGACTGCTTTTAATGTTAAAAACTATCCTGATGATGATTTCGCCGAAACTACTTTAATCCGCGGTAAAGTTGAGATTGCACTTAAAAATGGCGATAAACAACCCTTTACTTTACGGCCAAATGATAAATTCACCTTGGTAGATGGCAAAGGCCTAGTAAGTCAAACTGAAAGTGGCGGTGTAGAAGAAACTGCATGGACGAGCCATGAACTCGTTTTTAAAAATAAAAATTTCGATCAGGTTTCCAGGCTTTTTGAAAGGCATTATGATATCAAGATATATTTTAAAGATCCCGATTTGAAAAAGATGGAGTTTACCGCCCACTTTACGAAAGAAAATATTAATGAAGCGTTAGATGCATTAAAATTCATTGAAAACTTTAATTATTCAATAAAGGGTAAAAATGTCTATATCTTCCGCTAGTACAAAGCATTAGCCACGTATATTTGTGGCCATGGGTTTGCTGCAAAAAGTCGTATTATTTATCGGAATGCTTTTTCCGTTTTATGCAGCTGCGCAAACAAAGGTTACGCTCAACTTTAACAATGCAGATTTTGAGGAGGTGATCACCTCCATATCGCAACAAACCATTTATCACTTCGCTTACAGTGAAGCGCAAATTCCGAAACATCAGGTTTCCGTTAAAGTAGAAAAAGAGGAAGCACTCAAAGTAGTGGATCAACTGCTGCGCAATAGCGGTTATACCTATTCGCTGTTGCCAAATAATTTAATCGTAATCAGAAAAACAGCTGAGGGGAAATTACCAGCAGATAGCGGTCGTGTATTGAAAGAGGTTGTAATTACCGCTCTGGGGATTGAAAAAGATAATGAAAAAGTAGGCTATGCTTTAACAACTATCAAAGGATCATCTATTTCAAAAGCAAGAGAAAGCAATTTAATCATGGCTTTGCAGGGCAGGGTTGCCGGCTTGAATATCACTGGTGTAAATGGCGGACCAGGATCTGCGGCGCGGGTATTGATTCGTGGTGTTTCGAGCATGACTGCCGCCTCACCTTTATTTGTGATCAACGGTGTACCCATCGATAATAGTATCAGGGGAAGTGCCAACGAATATGGTGGTGCCGATTATGGCGACGGCATCAGCAACATCAATCCTGATGATATTGAAACCATCACGATTCTGAAGGGTTCGGCCGCTTCGGCCTTATATGGTGCAAGGGCCGCAAATGGTGTAATCCTGATTAATCTTAAAAGTGGTGGGGAAACTGCCGATCCGAAATTGGAATATAACGCAAATCTGGCTTTTGATGTTCCGGTGAACTCCACCGATTATCAATATTTGTATGGTCAGGGTGCGCAGAATAAACGTCCTTCGGATTTGTATAATGCCATTAACACGGGTTTGCTTAGTTGGGGTGAAATCATGGACGGACAATTAACCATGCAGGTTGATGGTTCCATGCGGCCATATAATCCGGCGAAAAATAACATCCAGACTTTTTATCGAACAGCACCTGCAGTTACCAATACCCTTTCAATTACGGGCGGAAATACCAGCAATAATTACCGGGTTTCAGTTTCTAACTTAGACTATAATTCCATTTTAACCAATGGTGCGCTCAACAGAAAATCAATCAATTTTTACGGAAGTCTGGCACTAACCAAGAAGCTTTCATTAAGCCTGACCGGAAATTATATTGATGAACGGAATAAAAATAAAAGTTATTTAAGCGACGGACCTTTAAATGCCAACTATGGGATTTCAGCTTTAGCTACCAGCCTGGATCAGTCGATTCTCGCCCCTGGTTTTGATTTAGAAACTGGTTTCGAGCGGCGATGGAATGCCGATGAATATAAAACGAACCCTTATTTTTTAATGAATAAGCAAGCCGATTACGCCAACCGAAACCGCTACATTACTTCTGCTGTGATGAGGTATCAACTGGCAAGTTGGATGTCGCTTCAGGGACGGGTTGGCTATGATTTAAGTAAAGATAAGGTGGTGAGTGTTTTACCTACCGGAACGGCATTTTCGATTAACAGGCAAGGTGGTATCAATGCTTACGATCAAAACAAAACTGCTGAATTTAACAGTGATGTTTTACTCAGCGCAAATAAAAAGCTGAGCGATCAATTGAGCCTTGAACTCTCGCTGGGTGCAAATTACCGAGAAAGAAAGGGCAATGGCGAACAGTTGAAAGGCTCGCAATTTATCACACCTTATTTATACGTTCCGGAAAATCTAATCAGCAGTACCAGGATGTTCAATGTTTCCAGGATTGTCACGGAATCGGCCTATTACACCGCAGATTTGAGTTACTTACGTTTTCTCAATTTCTCCGTAACCGGCCGTTATGATATCTATTCTACCTTGCCAGTCAATAACCGTGGAATTTTCGTTCCCGGTGTATCAGGCAGTTTCATCTTTTCAGATCTGCTGAAATGGAAAGGCCTGGATTTCGGTAAACTAAGATTAGATTTTGCCAAAACCAGTGGAGAACCCATCATGCCTTATACCACGCAGATTTATTACAACATTGATCATCATGTAAATGGAACGCCAATAGGCGGCTTTTCCGGCGACCTGCCTAATTACAACCTGAAGCCCTTTACCCTGAATGAAATAGAAGCTGGTCTGGATCTCAAATTTTTTAATAGCCGTTTTAATATTGATTTTACCTATTTTAACCGCCTTACCCATAACGAAATCATCAATGCCAAGCAATCTGTAACCACAGGTTTTACCTCTGCTTATGTTAATCTTGGTGCTACCCGGAACAGGGGAATTGAACTGGCGCTCGGTTATACACCCCTCTTAACAACTAATAGTAAATGGCAGATTAACCTGAACATGACGAAGGTGAAAAATACGTTGCTTTCTATAGATGGGAATAGCAATTATACGCTCACCGGAACATACAGGCCATTAAATGCCAATACGGCACTGGTTGTTGGTAAACCAATTACGCAGATTATGGCTTACGATTACCTTCGCGATTCCAGTGGAAATATTATCATCGGATCAGACGGGATTCCGAAGCGGGGTAATTTTATCCCGATGGGTAGTACCATGCCCACTTTATACGGAGGAATCACCAATAGCATCACTTACAAACAGTTTAATCTGTCATTTTTAATCGACTATCGTTTCGGCAATAAAATTTTATCTGCAACAGCATATTACAGTTATGTACAAGGACTTAATAAAGCAACACTCGTGGGCCGGGAAACCGGTATTATTGCAGATGGGGTAACCGAAAGTGGCCAAAGGAATACGGTAAATGTTCCGGCCTACGCTTACTATCCCGAACTGGCTACGAATGTTTCGGCATTATCAGTACTCAATGGCAGTTTCATAAAACTCCGTCAGGCCACGTTGGGTTATGCTTTTACGAATCAATTTCTCAAAAATACTCCTTTTAGCAGTGTCAACATAGATTTGGTTGCACGAAATATATTCACCTTGCTTAAATACAGTGATAATGTTGATCCTGAATCACAGTTTTCGCCAACACTTGGTTATGCAGGAATAGAGGGGGCGTCACTACCCGCCACCCGGACTTTTGGAATCAATTTTAACTTTAAATTCAGATAAACCATGAATTGGAAAAGGATAGGTGCAATAGGAATTTCATTTCTCGTTTTAATGAATGGTTGTTCAAAGTCGAAACTGGATAAGATTAATACTGACCCAACCAAACTTACCGAAGAGAATTTCGATCCTAACAATTTACTCTCGCAGGCGCAGTTGAAATATGCCAATCTCGGTTATTACCAGCTGTTGTATCAAAGTACGATGATGCAACTGTTTGCTTCTACTTACAATTATTATAACAATGGCGATAAATACATAAATGTCGGCAGTTTTACCGATTATCAGGGTAGGATTTTTGACGAAGGTTATAAAGATGCCTCCTATATCCGGGAGATGCAGCGACTGGCGAAATTGAAAAACCCGGGCGCCAATCAAAATTTAATAGCAATTGGCGATATCATGTTTGTATTGATTTTACAACGAATTACTGATACCTACGGAGATGTACCCTACACGCAAGCGGCAAAAGCGATCGAAGGAATCAAATTTCCGGTTTATGATCGGCAGGAAGCTATTTATAACCAGATGCTGAATGATCTCGAAACTGCAACAGCCCAGCTTGATTCGAATAAACCCGGACCCACTGCCGATCTTTTTTACAAAGGCGATATCAATAAATGGAGAAAGTTTGGTTATTCTTTAATGCTCCGTATTGCCATGAGATTAACAAAAGTAAATCCGGAAAAGGCGAAAGTCTGGGCTGAAAAGGCAGCGGGTAAAACCTTTGCTAACATTAGTGATAATGCAATTTTAATTACTGATGCTTCTTCTTTTGAGAGCCAGAATGGAAGTTCACTTGCACTCAGAACTTATTCAGATTATCTCGAAGTGCGATGGAGCAAAACATTGATTGATCAGCTCCGCAAGACGAATGACCCCAGGCTCGGCGTAATAGGAGAAGTGCCTAATGATGGACTGGCAAAAAGCGCAGATCAAAACCTCACCGGAAATACAGAGGCAAGTGTTCAGCTGGGGCTTCCGAATGGATATGATTTACAAGGCGGAGCTACGGATATCAGTCAGGCTCCAGATTATCCCGGCGGTACAGGGAGTGGAAGTGATTTTGCTCCGCTTGGAAAATATTCCAGGCCACGCACCAATGTATACCTCAAACTCGGCGGACCAATTTTTATATTAAGCTACGCAGAAACTGAGTTTCTATTGGCAGAAGCTAAAGTAAGGGGATGGAATATTGAAGGAACTGCACCAATTCACTATGCCAATGGACTAGCGGGTGCTATCCAGTCTCTTGCTCAATTAGATCCATTAGCTACAGTAAATGCAACCAGTATTAACCATTTCGTTAGCCAAAATCTGCTTGATGAAAGCAGTGCAGAAGCGTCACTAAATAATATAAATACACAATACTGGATTGCTACGGGCACTAACTTTAATTTTATTGAAGCCTGGTTAAACTGGAAGCGGAGTGATTATCCTAAGCTGGTTCCGGTGAACTATAGAGGAAACGTAACGAATGCTACTATTCCGAGGCGAATGATCTACCTCTCAACAGAGATTCTGAATAATCCACAAAATTACAGAGATGCCGTAAGTAGGATGCCAGGTGGAGATGTACTGACTTCGAGGGTTTGGTGGGATCATTAAAAATCATTCTCGTCTTTTGTCAGGATATAGCTAAAATCAAAAAGCGGCAGTACCATGATACTGCCGCTTTTTGATAAATTTTAACGCTTATTAAAACGAATAAGTCAATCCGCCGAAAATGTTTAAACCGTTTACCTGGTAATACAAAAATCTGTTATACTTACTATTTAAAAGGTTATTGGCCTTTGCAAAAACAGAGAATTTATTATTGATTCTATAATCTGCACCAATACCTAAATCAACGAAACCTTTAACTGTTTCGATACGTTCGATCCCGGTATTCGGTACCAAATATTGCAAAGGATTTACCGGCGTTTGTACGTTTACTTTTGCTTTCACATCATCCTGAATTACTACAGCAGCGTTGAAACTTAATTTTTTATTGTAAGTATAAAGGAAGTTCGAACTAACCTTTAGTCCTGGCTTAAACCATGAGTAAGTTTCCTGAGCAGGTTTCCAATCGTCAACATTTAACTTTCCAGTCCATTTTAAAGCATCACTTACCTGTACCGAAAGCTCCCCTTCAATACCCGTTAACTTGGTTTTGCCGAAATCGTAGATCACGTCAAATTTGTTCAGGTTATCAAAGTTGTTAATGAACAACGGCATGTCATCAAATTGTTTAACATATACTCTTGCTTTATAACCAAAGCCGGGGCCACCAGTTCCTTTAATCCCTGCACTGAAACTCAATTTTTCAACCGTGTTTTTAATCAGGATATTACTATTTAACCATGGGTTTTCTTCTGTAAAACCTCTTAAAGAGTTTCTGTTCACATCACCTTTTACTTCCCCAAAAACTTGTAAATAATCCGGAATTAAAGTGAAATCAGCTGTAACAGCAGGGAAGATCCTTGTGCTGCTGAAAGCACCAAACTCCTGAACGAAGTTTACCCCAGCGGTTACTTTTGCCCCCTTAACCTGCAAGCGGATGTATGGATTTAAACGAAGTAAGTTGTTACCAACACTGGTCAAAGCATCTTTAGTATTTCCAAATTCTGTAGACGCAGCCAAACCTAAGTTAAAAGAACTGATTCTTTTGTTTAGATAACCGTTTAAGGTTAAATAGTTTTCTTTTGCTTCAAATTTATCCGACCAGATATAACCATTGGCTTTCAGCGCATAACTTAAAGCATCCGGATCTTCAGTAAAGTTTTTTACCAACTCACCCTCCAGTTCTACAAATGTTAATGCCTGTTTCTGAGGGTCTGTATTAAAGGTTGGTCTGTCGGTATCAATTCCGTAAAAATTTGTTCCATGACGCTGAACATTAATGCGACCACTTACGGTGTGCTGATCTAAAATGCTGCGACCGAAAACACTCAATTGCTGGTCACTGCTGTTTTGTTTGTTTAGTTTCCCTTCCTGACTAAAGTGTTTGAAATAACCACCAAACTGCAAACCTTCATCTTTTCCATTATTAAAATAAGCTTCGCCAAAAATGGTACCCAGGTTACCTATGCCACCTTTAACATAATTATTAATTAAGATACTTTCTTTTTCATCCGCTACAGCTTGTGCCTGTAATTTTTGGATATCGCTGTTAATTTCCAGCTTTCTGTCAGTAATGCTGTAATTCAGTTTTGCTTTGTAGATTTTTACGTCATCCAGGTTCGGACTCCTTCTTAGTTTTACTGCTTCTGCCAAGATAGGCTTGTACGGACGAACCACTTCAATCTCTTCATTAACCACTGCTTTTTCCTCTGTCTTTTTTTCCTGCGCCTGCACAGTCATTAATCCGGCAGCTATAAAAAACAGTGAACTATATATATATTTAATTGACTTCATCATCTTACTTCTTCTGGTTTAGTTTTTCTAGTTTCTCTTTGGCTGTTGGGATGATATCATCCTTGCCTTCGTAATTATCAATGATACTTAAAAGCGTACTTTTTGCCTGCAAGTTATCTTTCAATGCAACATAATTATCTGATAACAGGATAAATGCTTTCGCTACCCAATAATCATAAGATGCCATGTTGTTAACCAGGTCGAAACAGGTTTTCGAAGATGTTTTGTAATCGCCTTTGTTATATTCTACCAGCGCAAGATTGTATTTTGCCTCTGCTGCAGCAATGGTTTTGGTTTTAGCCACTACATTTTTAAATTCTTTTACTGCAGCGGTGGTATCACCTTTCAGTAAATAAGCTTTACCAGAGAATAAACCAGAACTATTTTTTTCTTCTTCTGAAGCTTTTTCCGATTCTTTCGTCAGCTGTGCATATTTAATCATGTCATCTGGCATGTTCAGGGCGGTGTAAGCCTTTAACAGGTTGTTGATGGCGAAACCATAGTGAGATTTGTAATCAGTAGTGGTTTCTAAACGTTTTAAATAAACAATGGCTTCGTTATATTTTTTCTGATTCAGGAACAACTGGGAAATGCTCACGAGCGAACGTTCGGTATAATCGCTCGTCCAGTCGTTCAAAATAAATTCATAATCTGCAATGGCCTCATCCGGACGATTCAATTTTACTAAAGATTCTGCCCTGATGAATTTGGCTTCCTTAGTATGAATGGCTTTTGGGAATTTATCAAAGTAGGCGTTTACGGCTTGAAAAGCACCATTGGCATCGCCCTTTAAGTAAAGGTTGTTTGCTGCGGCAAAAATGATGTTGTCTTGCTCCGTGTTAGAATAATTTCCAAGTGGAGTGGTGTTTGCATAGTTGATGAATCCATTTGCATCGCCACGGTCTACATAAATATTTTTGATGGATTCCATTGCCTGTTTGGATTCATCTACGGCAGGATATTCTGTCACTACCTTTTTAAAGGATTCTAAAGCCGCATCATCCTGATCCTGGTTATATTGAACCAAACCAATCGTTACCAAAGCTTTTGGTACGTAGCTGCTTCGTGGGTATTTGGCTACTAAAGCCACTAAATCAGATTTAGATTTATCAAAATCACCTTTGTTAAAATAGGTATAAGCCGTTTCAAAACCCGCATCATCAGCATAGTTCGAATTTGGAAACTGTGATAACAAACTTTGCATGGTGGCAATTTTTGCATCGTATTGCGTTTCCAATCCCTGGATCATTCCTTTCTGGAAGGTTGCATAATCTTCTGAAGAAGTATGTCTGCTGATGATTTTATTGTAATTGCTCATCGCCTGACCGTAGCTCTTATTCACAAAGTATGAATCGGCTAAACGGATGGTGGCATCGTCAATTGTTTTCTGGTCCTTATCATTTCCGGCTAAAAACTTCTCGAAATAATTAGCGGCTTTGCTGTACTTTTCATCTTCAAAAGCAGCATAGGCTAAGGCATAATTTGCGAAATTATAAACACCTGTTTTGTCTGCACCAGGCAGTTTAAGGAATTTCTCAAAAGTAGATACTGCTTCACCGAATTTACGTAACTCATACATCGATTCAGCTTTCCAATAGGTGTTTAATGCATAGATCTCGTTATCTTCAGGATATTTATCTGAACGTAAAAACATGGATAATGCATTAGGAAATGCCCGCTCGTTATAAAATTCCAAACCCCGGAAATAAGTCACCTTCTGATAGGCTTCTCTGGCTTCTAAAGTTTTATCCGGAATAGGCTCCAAGATATCTACTGCGGCCTGATAGTTTTTAGTGGTTAATAAAACTTCGCCTAATAAGGTTTTGGCTTCATTTATTTTACGTGATTTAGGAAAAGCCTTTAAAAAACCTTGTGTGGCCTCCAAAGCCTGTTGATGGAAATCCAGTTCGTAACTCAGCTTGGCATAGCTTAACCAGGCTTCTTCCTGAATGCCTTTATCAAAATCTAAACGTGAAGCCCTGAAAAAAGCGCTTTGTGCTTTTTGTTTATTACCGAGCTGGATAAATGCTTTACCCAAGGTATGCATTCCGTTTTGAAGGTAAACATCGTCCGAATTTAATTTCTCGAGTACCGCTACAGATTCTTTATATTTTTTATTTTGCAACAGGGAATAACCATACTGATAAATAAAAAGATTGTTTTTGGTGTCGTTTTTGTCTTTCGCATAAAATTCAGCGAAATATTTTTCAGCATTTTTAAAGTCTGATTTTGCGAAATAAGAAGCGGCAACCAGGCTCAGCATTTCCGGTTCGAACTGTTGCTTCGTTTTTTGAATCGATTCTAGCGCATAGCTGATCACATCATCATAGCGTTCATCCAAATAATACATCGAAGTGATGTAATAAGGATAACTCGCTTCATAAGTTGGAGAGCCCTTTAACTTTTCGAAGTTGGCCAATGCCGTTTTGTATTCCTTGTTCAGGTAATTGATGTAGGCGAAATAATAGGTGGCACTTTCCTGGAAATCGCCTTCTTCTTTTTTCACCTGCTCAAACAAAGGTTCGGCCTTATCATATTGTTTTAATTCGAAATAAGAATAACCCTGCTTAAACTGGTATTCGTTTCTCTGCTTGGCAGAAAGCGTTGAGGGATCAGTTTTTTCAAACCATTCTAAAGCTTTTTGATAGTTTTTTTGTCCGAAATAAGTTTTACCCACGTAAAAGTAGGCCAGTTTGGTATTTGGATTGAGTGGATAATCGCGTATAAATGCCTGAAACAAGCTTTCTGCATCGCTATTCGTTAATTCAAGTGCACAAACTGCAGCATAAAATTTTGCATTCTCTTTTAACAGGGATAATTCGGCATTACTCTCTGTCTGGGTAGAGGGTTTATAAAGATGCTGTTCTACCAGCTTAAACTGTTGTGCCGCAGCAGTGTATTTTTCTTTATCTAATAATTCTAAGCCGGTTTGATAGTTTTTATTGAGGTTTTGGACGGCACTAACCTGTGCATACGAGCTAAAACTTCCTGCCAAAAGTAGCGGAATTAATAAGTATTTTTTTTTCATTATGCTATATCTTTTTCATGAGATGATGCCGTTATAATCCATAATTGCAGGAGATTAAGGCTTAAAGGTTCCATCGGTTTCAAATAGGGTTGGTACTAAATTAAAAATAGTATTGCTGTTTATCAACATAAGTAATTAACATCTGTTAATAACACACTTTAACGAAAGGTTTTTTAGTTTGGTATCAGGGTAGATCTGATTGTTGAAAAAGGAGATTTATTTCGGCCAGGAGTTCAATGGTCATTCGTCATTGGTACAGTTGTTTATTTGTGTCGCCGCATCCGCCATTAGAGTAAAGAAGCTGAAGATTAATTATCTCTGTCAGGTCCGGAAACATGCTTTCAATTCCTGAATATTTTTTACAACCCACTACTAATACTAATGCCGGCCACTAGACTTTGGACTCAAAACTCCAAACTTAACCCTGGCTTGCCAGTAAATAAAGCACTGCCATCCTTACCGCCACACCATTTTCTACCTGTTCCAGGATGATGGATTGTTTGCTATCGGCTACATCACTGGTAATTTCTACGCCTCGGTTAATCGGGCCAGGGTGCATGACGATAATTTCTTTATCAAGGTTATCCAGAATCTGTTTGTTTAGACCGTACATCATCGCATATTCCCGTAATGACGGGAAATATTTAATGTCCTGACGCTCGAGTTGAATGCGGAGCATATTGGCTACATCACACCAGTTTAGCGCTTTGATCAGGTTATGTTCTACCTTTACGCCCAGTTGATGAATGTGTTTTGGTATCAATGTTGTCGGTCCGCATACCATCACTTCTGCACCTAAACGCTGCAGGCAAAGGATATTAGAGATGGCTACCCTGGAGTGGAGAATATCACCAACAATGACGACCTTTTTTCCGGAAACATCACCTAATTTCTGACGGATAGAGAAAGCATCAAGCAAAGCCTGTGTTGGATGTTCGTGTGCCCCATCTCCGGCATTTACGATCTGCGCTTTAACGTGTTTACTCAAAAACTGACCTGCACCGGCATAAGGGTGACGCATCACTACCATATCCACTTTCATCGATAAGATGTTATTTACGGTGTCAATCAGTGTTTCGCCTTTACTTACAGAGGAGGAAGAGGCTGCAAAATTAACCACATCAGCCGAAAGTCTCTTTTCAGCAAGTTCAAATGAAAGTTTTGTTCGGGTAGAGTTTTCGAAAAAGATATTGGCAATGGTAATGTCACGAAGTGAAGGAACCTTTTTGATTGGTCTGTTAATTACTTCCTTAAAATTATCTGCAGTTTCGAAAATCAATTCGATATCATTCCGGTTAATATCTTTAATGCCTAAAAGATGTCGGGTTGATAGTTTGTCTGCTGCCATTTTCTATAGTATTGTTTTTTATCTGTTTATTATAATGTTATTAACTGTCAGATAGCGCTCTATGCCAAAATACCCTCCGTAAAGCGTTTGTGCTTATTTTGGCAAGGGTGGTTCAGATAATAAAATCACTTTGTCTTCTGCTCCTTCGCTTGCCCAGGTAACCTTCACCTGTTGTGAATTTAAGCTATCTACCACATGGCCCGTATAATCTGGTTCGATGGGTAAATGCCTGCTAAATCTGCGGTCTATTAACACCAGCAGTTCTACTTTTTCCGGACGGCCATATGCCAGCAAGGCATCAAGTGCTGCCCTGATGGTTCGGCCAGTCCATAATACATCATCAATCAGTACAACTTTTTTTCCTTCGATAATAAAGTCGATGGAATTGCTGCTTGCTGTTACCAAACCATCCTTTCTGCGGAAATCATCTCTGAAAAAGGTAATGTCGAGATTGCCCTTAAGGATTTTTTTATTTTTTAAAATGAGTTGCAGTTCCTGGTGAATCCGGTCAGCCAAAAAGATTCCTCTTGGCTGAATGCCAATTAGAACGGTATTTGCGAAATCGTCGTGATTTTCAATTAACTGATGGCAAAGCCGCTTAATTGTAATCTGAATTTTTTGTCCGTCAAAGATTGTTTTCTTTTGCATTGGAGAAGGATTGGGCAAATATAGAAAAATGTTTTAAGGTAGAAAAGTTAGATGCTTATTGTTTTGTAGTTTGTATGCTAAATTCTTCTGTAGCAACATTTAAAATTTAATTTTTTGTTTTCGGTCGGTGTGACACCGGACCGATAAATAAGTTAAATCATGTGCTGTAAAATGACATAAGGTTATGCCTGACTTTGGCCCGCAGATCAAAGTGATTTCGCAGATTTTTACTATTCGCTTCTGTGGAAGTCCTCTAAATCTGCGGAATAATTGTTTAAGCAATAGCGATTATTTCTTAGTTCGTTAATAAATACTGAATTAAATAAGTTAAATCTTGCGCTGTAAAAGGTTATGCCTGGCTTTGCCCGCAGATCAAAGTGATTTCTCAGGTTTTGCTGCTCGCTTCTGCGGAAGTCCTCTAAATCTACGGGATAATTATTTAAGCAATAGCGATTATTTCTTAGTTCGTTATAATAAATATTGAATTAAATAAGCTAACTCGTGCGCTGTAAAATGGACATAAGGTTATGTCTGGCTTTGGCCCGCAGATCAAAGTGATTTCGCAGATTTTTACTATTCGCTTCTGCGGAAGTCCTCTAAATCTACGGGATAATTATTTGGGCAATAGCGATTATCTTAATCAATAAACTTCTGCCTTTCGTCCTACCTTTTTATTGATTTGCGTTACACCAATAGAAATTTTAACGGACTATAATGGCCAAGCTTGAAACTATAAATAAATTTGATTCTTTGTTTCGTTCGTCTGGACAAGGACCGATAGATTAATGCTTACTGTTCTGTATCTCGGTCCTTGTTTTTAGGTGACCATAACCAAAGACTTAAGATTAAAAACGGAATAAAGATGCTTAGCCAAATCACGATGAAAATTCCACGTTGTTTCACAATATCTGCTTCATCGGTAATAAAAACATTCACGGTTTCTTTTAAAAGAAATAAGGTGAGGATGGTGCAAGCAACTGCAAAAACTTTTCTCATGGTTATAATTTGATGCAAAGATTGTATTTATTTTCAATACCAATTGCCATAAAATAAAAAAGTCAGCCGGATTATGCCGAACTGACCTTAAAAGAAAAAATAGTATTTAATCTGCAGTTTTAACGGGTACCAGATTTTTAAGTTCTTCTTCAGTAAAAAGGCGATAATGGATTTTGAAAGTTTTTTGCAAAGGTGTTTCCAATGAAAATCCGCCAACGCCGAAACCATCCAAAACATCCAGTGTAAAGTGCGAAAATTTCCAATATTCAAAAAGATCTCTGTCCACCCAGAATTCACAACTTTCTACTTCTCCAAGGCAAACATCTCTCATGCGTAGATAATAGCTACCTTTTTCGAAGCATTGGGGTTGTGTGCCTTCGCAGCATCCTCCGGCTTGATAGAACATGAGCTCCCCATGTTTTTCTTTAAGAATTGCAATCAGCTCTTTAGCTTTCCCTGTACTGTCTATTCGCGCTATCATAATAGTGTATAGATGGTTTTATGTCGGTTCATATTTTGATAGTTATATGGTTCATGGTTTATAGCCGTGATATTCGTCTCATTTATCTCATGATTACGTTCTTAAGAAACACCAGGCTATAAGCTAATTCACCATAAACCATGATCTAACTAAAAGAAACCTAATTTATTTTTATCGTAAGAGATTAACATATTTTTAGTCTGGCGATAATGACCGAGCATCATTTTATGATTTTCTCTTCCCACACCCGATTGTTTATACCCCCCAAATGGCGCACCTGCAGGATAGGAGTGATATTGATTTACCCAAACGCGACCAGCCTGAATGGCCCTCGGCACCTGGTAAAGCTCATGTGCATCTCTGGTCCAAACACCTGCACCCAAACCGTAAAGTGTGTCATTCGCGATCTCTATCGCTTCCTCAACTGTTTTAAAAGTGGTTACAGCCAGCACCGGACCAAAAATCTCCTCCTGGAAAATCCGCATTTTGTTATGCCCTTTGAAAATGGTTGGCTTAATATAATATCCACCGCCAAGCTCACCAGGAAGTTCGTTTACTTCCCCTCCAGTTAATACTTCGGCACCTTCTTCTTTCCCTAATTTGATATATTGAGCAATCTTTTCGAACTGAATTTTTGAAGCTTGTGCACCCATCATTACGGTTTTATCCAAGGGACTACCGATCTTAATCGACTCCGTTCTTTCAATTACCTTTGCAATAAATTTCTCGTAAATGTCTTCCTGAATTAACAAACGCGATGGACAAGTACAAATTTCGCCCTGATTTAAGGCAAACATCACCGCACCTTCTACTGCTTTATCTAAAAACGCATCATCTTCATCCATCACAGAACTGAAGAAAACGTTTGGCGATTTTCCACCCAACTCTAAAGTAACCGGGATAATATTTTCAGTTGCATATTGCATCACCAATCTACCTGTTGGTGTTGATCCGGTGAAAGCTGCCTTTGAAACTTTAGGATTGGTAACTAATGCACGTCCGAGTTCTGCGCCAAAACCGTTTACGACATTGATTACGCCCGGAGGCAATAAATCACCAATGAGTTCCATCAAAACCATGATGGAAATTGGTGTGCTTTCTGCTGGTTTTAAGACCACACAATTACCTGCGGCTAAGGCAGGAGCCAGTTTCCAGATACCCATTAGCAGCGGGAAATTCCAGGGGATAATCTGCGCGACTACACCAATTGGTTCGTGTACAATTAGCGAAACCGTATTGGCGTCCAATTCTGAAAGTGAGCCTTCCTCCGCACGGATTACACCAGCAAAGTACCTGAAGTGATCAATACCTAAAGGCAAATCTGCAGCTAATGTTTCACGAACGGCCTTACCATTATCAATCGTTTCTACAGTGGCAAGATATTCTAAATTATCTTCCATACGTTGAGCAATTTTATTCAAAATGATGCTCCGTTCGGTTGATGAAGTTTTGCTCCAAGTTTGGAAAGCCTCATGTGCGGCATCTACAGCAAGTTCTAAATCTTCTTTGGTAGAATGAGCGGCTTTTGTAAAAACCTTTCCGTCAATCGGAGAGATGTTATCAAAGTAGGCACCTTTTACTGGCGCTACGAATTTTCCGCCGATATAGTTATCGTAATGGGATTTAAATGTCGGTTTCTCGATTAAATTTTCCATAATTATTATTGATTTTTTAATGATAAAAACACCAAAAGCATTTCACTAAATCAGGTTTAGATCGAATTGCTCATCATGATTTTTAGCGAATGAAGACCTGGTTAATACAAACCTAATGGTAAATCTGCCTGTAGAGGTAGTATAATTGCATCAAGTAATAGCATTATTGTTGCAGTCTGTATGGCCTTTGTGAAAATACTTATCTATATATTTGAGTAATCAGCAATGCGCTCTAACCAAAATCTTTATTGTTATGCCACATATATTAGACCAGGTCAGTTTAAGTAAAATCGAAAAATTACAAACATTAGTTGAAAACAGAACTTCATATACTTTATCACATTGCGAATTAAACGTTTTTGAAACTTATGCAGAATCTTACCTGGTGCCGCTAACTTTTAAAGATTTCGTCATTACAAGTATGTTAAGAGGCAAAAAGGTCATGCATCTCTTCGATAAAAATGGATTTGATTATTTTCCAGGGCAAACGGTTATTGTTCCGCCTTCTGTAACCATGAAAATTGATTTTCCGGAAGCAAGCCACCGTAGTCCGACACAGTGTATAGCACTCGCTATAGATCAGGATCAGATTAAAAAAACAATAGCTTACCTGAACGAATTCTTTCCTAAAGAGGGAAGCGATGAAAAATGGTTGTTAAATTACGATGAATATCATTTTTACAACAATGAAGAAATTGCATACCTCATTAACAAAGTAATCAGGATTTGTTCAGAAGGCGCAAAAGAAAAAGATGTTCTGGCAGATTTAACCCTCAAAGAACTTTTAGTCAGGATTATGCAAATGCAAAACTTCAAAACCATCACTGATGAGGCCTATAACCTTAACCAAAATCCACTGGCCTTTGTATTGAATTATATTAAATCAAATTTAAGCGAGAAAATTAGTATCAAGAGTTTAAGTGATAAAGCCTGTATGAGCAAAGCAAGTTTTTACAGGTTATTTAAGAGGGAGTTAGGCATTAGTCCGAATGATTTTATCCTGACTGAGAAAATAAATAGGGCAAAGGTTTTACTGGCGCAATCTGGGGCAAAGGTAACTTCAATTAGTTATGAACTTGGATTTAATGATGCCAATTACTTCATCAGAATTTTTAAAAAGGTTGTTGGTATTACACCTGGTAACTATCAGTTACAAATGTCAAAACAGCTCATTCATTAATTTTCCAGATATTTTTCGGAACAGGTAATGCCCATCAAATCATAGCGTTTAAATTGAGTTTTCAAACGTTTTTTAAAATCCGGATAATTTCGTTTGTTTTTCGGACTCCACAAAATTTCACTCAGCGCATCTAACCTTGGGAAAAGCTGATATTGTACTTTTACGGGATTGGTGATGTACTCACTCCACAAACAACCCTGCCCGCCCCAAATGTATTTTGCTTGTTCGGTATTTAATTCGGCAGGAAGAGGGTCATACTGGTAAACATCAGCAAGGAGGGAAGCTTTGCCTGCCGTTAAACTATCTTCCTGGACAAATTGGGCATGGTTAAAATAAAACTTGTCTTCAGGAGTCATGATTACTTTATGGGTTTGCTTTGCGGCTTCAATGCCACCTTTTTCGCCCTGCCAGCTCATTACAACCGCGTTTGGGGCCAGGCCACCCTGTAAAATTTCATTCCAGCCAATAATGGTTTTGCCTTTGCTTTTTACAAATTTTTCAATCATTCTGATGAAATAACTTTGTAGCTCGCTTTCTGTTTTTAAGCCATTTGTTTTCATAATCTGTTGCGAAACGGCCGATTGTTTCCACCAAACTTTAGCAGCTTCATCACCACCAATGTGAATATATGGCGATGGAAATAAATCCATCACTTCAGTTAATACATTTTCCAGGAATTTGAATGTCGTGTCAGAAGCCTGTAGTACATTGTTGTATTTGTTCATCATGCCCCAGGTTTGGGCAACTTCGTATTTTTTATTTGGCTCTGTTCCTAATTCGGGGTAGGCGGCAAGTAAAGCCATGCTGTGTGCAGGCATTTCAATTTCCGGGATAATGGTAATGTAGCGCTTAGCCGCATAATCAATTACATCTTTAATCTGTTCCTGGGTATAGTATCCGCCGTGTTTAATGCCGTCTGTTTTGATCACAGCGTCTTTTGGCGTAATTTTCACTTCCGTTGGCAATACCTGATATTTAATGTTTTCATTCCCTTTTCCAGGCCACAAACCTATAATGCTGCCCTCTCTCCAGGCACCTATCTCTGTCAATTTTGGGTATTTTTTTATTTCGATTCTCCATCCATGGTCATCAGTTAAATGCCAGTGGAAATAATTCATTTTGTGAAGTGCTAAATAATCAATGTATTGCTTTACAAAAGCTACATCAAAAAAATGGCGACTCACATCCAGGTGCATTCCCCTGTAATCGAAGCGTGGATAATCGACAATAGAAACCGAAGGAATTTGAACAGGAAAAGCTTTACGGGAATAGGGGAGCAGTTGAATTAACGTTTGGATGCCGTAGAAAATTCCTTTTGGAGAAGAAGCACTGATTTGGATTTGCTTATCATCTGAAAAAAGCTCATACCGATCTGGATTTAAGGTTTTGATCGTATTTACTTGCAGCTTGATGACGTTGTCTTTTTTATTGGAAGTACTATCTCTGCCGATCACAATGCCATAATATTTTGAAAGATAATCTGTGAAAAACGAGATGCTGTTAATTAGAGAGTCAGGCGCAATAATCAGTGTGTTTTGATCGATGGTAAACGGTGAAGTTTTTTTTATATCGAGTTGAACAGGTACCGGGATGATATTAACTTCCTGTGCAGAAAGTTTGAAAGCATTTAAGACTAGAAACAAAAAGATAAATTTCTTCATTATAAAAGGGATTTTCCTTTTCAAAAGTAATAATTATAGGCGGATGAAAGGAAATGGTTGGGCAGAACGAACTACTGATGTTACATAAACCCGATAGGATGAATGCCGTTTTTCACGGCAGCAAGTATAGCGGGGCAGGAGTTGCCGATGAGCTATTACTTTGGTTTTCTAATTATGATTGACGATATAAGGAATCTAAGAAAAATATAAGCTTATCTTGTAAATTTCTTTAATGTTCTTACATTTCTTATATAGTGAATGAAAATAAGACTGCTTGGTCGGCTGAAAAGCCTCCTCACAATGACGAAAACTTTGAACACAAAAAAATCCCGATAACTTTCGCTATCGGGATGAATATATTCAGTTAAAAAGAACTAGCCTTTTTTAGCTTTGCTTTCTTCGCCTTCTAATTGCGATTTCAATTGAGCCAATACGTCTAAGTCTCCTAAAGTAGATTTCTCTACAGAATCTTTAACTTTTTTAACCGCAGTTACAGCAGCTTTAGCTTCTTTTTTCTTAGCATTTCTTTCTTCTGCTACCGCTTCAGCTTTAACCTCTTCCCAGATACGGGCGTGAGATACTACGATACGTTTTGCTTCTTTGTTGAATTCAATGATTTTGAAGTCATTGGTTTCCTCAGCTTTAACTGAAGTACCATCTTCTTTAACCATGTGTTTAGTTGGTACGAAACCTTCTACACCATATGGTAAAGCAATCACAGCACCTTTATCAGTTACTTTAACAACAGTACCCTGGTGAACCGAATCTAAAGTAAAGATCGTTTCGAAAGTATCCCAAGGGTTTTCTTCTAATTGTTTGTGACCTAAGCTTAGTTTGCGGTTATCAACGTCTAATTCTAAAACAACTACGTCTAATACATCACCAACTTTAGTGAATTCGTTAGGGTGGTTTACTTTTTTAGACCAAGATAAGTCAGAGATGTGGATTAAACCATCAATACCTTCTTCGATTTCAACAAAGACACCGAAGTTAGTCATGTTTTTAACAGTAGCCTGGTGCTTGCTTCCAACCGGGAATTTAGCAGCTACTTCTTGCCATGGATCGTTAGATAATTGTTTAATACCTAAGCTCATTTTGCGCTCGTCTCTGTCTAAAGTTAACACTTCAGCTTCGATCTCATCACCAACTTTTAAGAACTCCTGTGGATTTCTTAAGTTTTGCGACCAGCTCATTTCAGACACGTGAATTAAACCTTCAACACCAGGGATGATTTCTAAGAAAGCACCGTAATCTGCAACAGTTACGATTTTTCCTTTTACTTTAGAACCAACAGCTAAGTTAGCATCTAAATTCTCCCAAGGGTGTGGCGTTAATTGTTTTAAGCCTAAAGCGATACGTTTTTTCTCATCATCGAAATCTAAAACAACCACGTTGATTTTTTCATCTAATGATAATACTTCTTTCGGATGCTCTATGCGGCCCCAAGAAATATCAGTAATGTGAAGTAAACCATCAACACCACCTAAATCGATGAACACACCGAAGTCAGTAATGTTTTTAACAGTACCTTCTAATACTTGTCCTTTTTCTAATTTAGAAACGATTTCAACTTTTTGGCTTTCTAAATCGTCTTCAATTAACACTTTATGAGAAACAACTACGTTTTTAAACTCATGGTTAATTTTAACAACTTTAAATTCCATTGTTTTACCCACGTATACATCGTAATCGCGGATAGGTTTAATATCAATCTGAGATCCTGGTAAGAAAGCCTCAACGCCCATGATATCAACAATTAAACCACCTTTAGTACGGCTCTTAACGAAACCGTTGATGATTCTATCATTTTCAAGTGCCTCGTTAATCGCTTCCCATGATCTTTGGGTTTTTGCTCTTTTGCGAGAAAGGATCAATTGACCGTTAGCATCTTCTGGTGCTTCAACGAAAACGTCAACTGAATCGCCGATTTTAAGATCTGGTGTATCACGGAATTCAGAAGTAGAAACTAAACCGTCTGATTTAAAACCTACGTTTAATACGACGTCTTTGTTGTTAATAGAAACAACGATACCGCTAATGATTTCACCTTTAGTGATCTGATTGAATGTTCCGGCATACATATCTTCAAACTTTTTACGGTCTGCATCATTGTAATTACCAAAAACTTTTTCATCTGCATCCCAGTCGAAATCTTCGGTTGGTGTTGCTAATGATGATTTAATCGATTCGATTGAAACTGAATCAGCTTCTGATTCAATCGTTTCTTTTTCAGTCAGGCGTCCGCCTTCTCCCTGAAGTTCAGCTGTTTTAGCTGCTAATTCTTTTTCTGCTACTTGTTTTTTAGCCATTAATTAATTATCTCCTTTTTTCCCTATTTAGGGATTGCAAAGGTAAAAATATTTTAATTAATAGAAAAGATTTTTTTAATAAATGTTGCTGATTTTTAGGTTATTAAGATTCTACCACTCGTCATGCTGCATTTATTTCAGCATCTAAATTGTAAAATTCAAATAATATGAATGTGATTTTTCTTGATTTTTTGTAAATGAAGGTGAAGTAATTCTTCGGATACAGTAGTCCCGTCATCGCTTATAGTCCTCGCTGCGCTGTGGGCTATCTGCTCTACCGGGTTTATAAACGAAGGCTTTGCAAAAAAAATACTCATTGTTATCAACAATAGCTTTTAAAGATAATTAATATTATGATCCAGATTTATCTCTTCTTAAAAGTCCCCCTTGTGAAACCTTCTCCAACCAGCGTTTTTTCATCCCTGATCAACAGTAAAATCATATTTTGCTGATCATAAAGTTTGATCATATCGCCTTCAATCACATACTTTGCTTTAAAAGTAGAATCAGTATAGGTATCTTTTACCACAACAGAATCCTGTATACCAAAGTCGAAAGTTTTATATTGGGTGTCGCTATCGCTGATATAAGTTCCTGAAACTGTTTTGGGCTGTATAAATGTAACAAAGCAAAAATAAACCACTACCAGAACCACTATTGCAGAAATGCCGATCAGTATTTTATTCTGATTGGAATATTTAAAAATAAAATAAAGAATGGTGCCAAAAACCAGTGCAACAATGGCAAACAGAATGATGTTTGAATAATCTTTGGCAATCTGCGGTACTTCAACCGATACCGCAGGTTTTTTCGCAACCGGTTTATTTACGGGTGATACCCTGGCTAAAAACGCTTTGCTTACCCAACCCTCACCATTTGACACTTTAATTTTGAAATAACTCGTGTTGGAGGAATCCAGAACGGCAACATTTTCATTTTCAGGTAGGTATCCGATTACTTTGCTTTTCGGGTCTGCACTTGATCTTACCCTTAGGTTATCTGTAGTGGCCTTGTAAATATCCTTATTCGCAGACGTTGTCGTATCAACTGCAGCAGGTGCTGTTGTTCCGGTTTTTGCTGGTTCAGCCTGGGCCGGTGCAGCAATTTTTTCAAGAAAATCTTTACTTACCCAGCCTTCTTTATTGCGAAGTTTGATCTTATAAAATTTGGCATCACTGGCATCTAAAATGGTCACTTTTTCATTTTGGATAATATTGGCAATTACTTTACTGTTTGCGTCTTTGGATTGTCTAACCCTCAGTTTATCCGCAGTTACACGGTATAAATCCTGAGCCATTACCTGGCTGGAAAAAATAAAAAGCGCAATAACTAAGAAGAAAATTCTGGTCATAATATTGGGATTCTGCAAATCTGTAAAGAATGATTTGGCAATTACGCTCAGCGCAGACATTGTGCCAAGCATGCCAAAATTATAAAATAGTTTTGATTAGCACAGAAAAGAATCTAAAAGTAAGCCTTTACCAGCTTCCCCCGGTGCCGCCACCGCTACTGCTGCCACCGCCCCAGCTACTTGAAGAGGATGCTGAAGAACTGCTGCCTGATGAAGATGAACCCGATGATGAGCTGCTTGACTTAACCAACATGGGCAGTGTGATCCATCTGATAAACTCAGTTTTTTTGCAGAAGCTGCACTCATTAATGATTTTGGCTTGTCCTTCATGGCTATAGGTTGCAGATTTGGTTGTGATTTTTTTATTTAATTTGTAGGTTTTAAATCCACAGGCCGGGCACTCCAAATAACCGTCGAATTTTTCAGCAGGCCATTTTTTAATAACATGCTCTGTTTTCTCGGTATTTTCCCAAATGTCGTAATCGTATACTTTCTCCACTTCTTCTTTACGTTGCCCTGGTGTTAAATAAGGACTTCCCTCTATGTTAATATCCCTATCAACACGTATCATCTCGTCGTTTTTGCTATCTAACACAGGCTTAAAACGATCATTAGTTTTAGCTCTCTTGATCAGGTGCCTGATGATCGCAAAGATGATGAACGGAGAAAAAAAGATTAGCCACCAGTTTTTCTGATGAAAAGCCTTAACTGCATTAAAGAAATTTTTATCGTCCTGGTGTTGATTTCTGATGGAGGCAATGAAAAACAAATACCTGAAGAAAAGCATGATGGATAAAATAATAAAAGCAATAATAGGTATTTGGGCTAGTTTTATTTTTTCAATAAGATCGAACCCCCCGAAAAATACTATGGCGAATACTAAAAGGAAACCAAAAAAAATAAAGCCGGCACAGCCTTTAATAAGCGCAGGATCATAACTTTCCTGTTTTGAAGATTTTGATTTCTTTTCATTTTTATCTTCCCTGTTTATGATTTTAAAAGTGATCCAAAAGCCTAAAATGATGAGCGACATGGGAATCCAAAAGTTCTCTAATGAACTATTGCTGTCCTTTTGTGTGAAAAATTGATTTAGTTCTGCGTGGTTATCTGGATTTAAAATAATTATGCCAATAGCATCAATGGTATTGATAATGCCGGTGCCGAAATTATTCTCCATGAAAGCCGGAATTAAATTTTGTTCTGCCAGGTGTTTAAGCTTTACGTCGGGTAGAACACCTTCAATCCCCGTTCCGGTGATAAACCGGTACTTGCGGCGGTCTTTAGCTATAAATAAAAGTAAACCATTATTGCTGGTTTTTGATCCAATTCCCCATGTGTTAAAAAGGTGGTAAGCAAAATCGAAATCTTCCTGATTGTGGTCAAAATCTTTCACGATGACAATAGCTACCTGAACATTCGTTTTGCTTTCGAATGTAGAGATCGTGCTGTTAATCTGTAAAATATCGTCAGGTGTTAAAATCTGATCGGGATCACTGACCCAGCCTCCGCCATGTTTTTTAGGATCTGGAAGTTCTGCTACGGTATAAGCTTTTTGTCCGAAAGCAATTGTCGTTATAAATAAAAATATAACAGGTATAAAATTTTTGATGAAAGAATGGGGTAGGCGTATCATTTATCTATCGGAATTTAAGTTTTATGATGCTTATTCTAGCAATAGATAATTAACCTTACTTTTCTAACAGTTGATTAATTACCTGATCAAGTTTTGTTTTGTTTTTCAGGTAAGGTTTCAGGTCAAAAAGTTTAACGGTTTTAAATTCAATGGGATGACTTTCACTTTGAAGTGAGATATAACCGGATTTTAAAGGGGTACCATCAACTTTTACTTTGGGATCGTAATTGGAAACATTATCACCGCCAATTTGGGGCTTGGTATATTCCAATACCACTTCTTTATTGATGATGTGTTTAATGACAGAATCTCCAAGAACCAGAAATTCTGCAGTTACCCACTGTTCTCCGGAATAAGTTTTCGACTTTGAATCCAGACAATGATCGGTAAAAAGTTTACCCTGATAATTGATTAGCGTACCGGGGGTGCAGACATTACTGGTATGCCGTAAATGTTCTCCGTCGCCACCTAAAATTTGTGCTTCAATAGAAATAGGGAAGTCCTGATCTTTCAGCATCGTTGCCGGATCCTGACAGTGTAGCATGGCACCACTATTGCGCAGTGCCCAACCTTCACCACCCTTGGCCTGTTTGCCTACAAACCGATAGGTTACCTTTAATAAATAGGCTGAAAAAGGCTTTTTGTAAAAGATATGGCCATATTGCTGGTCAAATTCCTGGTAACCATCATAACTCACTTTCATTAAGCCATTTTCGACCCGAAAGGTATTGGCGTAATTATCCTGATAATTGTGTTTGGCAATTTTAATGTTCCAGTCTTTCAAATCTTTTCCGTTGAAAAGATTAATCCAGCCTTTTTGCGCCAGGACATTAAAATTTAAACAAATAAAAAAAAGAAACAGGAGCGGGGAATATTTTAATTTCATAGCGGCTTAGTGGTTAGCTGCTAAAAATATGAATTTTTTTATTCTCCGGGAAATAGTGTTCAGCTGGCAATTTCAGTTCAGCGTTGCTGGTACCGGTAAACGATTATTTGAAAAGCATTAAGTGCTACACCGCTAAATCCTAATCAGCTCCAGCATCTGGACAACGAATCCACTTCTCCGCCTTACCGATCCAGCAAAGGTTCTACTTTTCCTATGGCGAAAGCCAGCTGCTCGTCTTGTGTTAAATTGGTATTGTCTAAAATAATAGCATCATCAGCACGAACCAAAGGGCTTTCTTTACGGGTGGTATCTGCATAATCGCGATGGGCCAGGTTTTCAAAAACTTCCTCCAGTGTGGTGAGGTTATTACCCTTGCTCTCCAGCTCTTTAAACCTGCGTTCTGCCCGGATTTTCGGATCAGCTGTCATGAAAAACTTTAATGGGGAATTTGGGAAAACAGTGGTGCCGATATCGCGGCCATCCATTACAATACTTTTTGATTTCCCCATGCGCTGTTGCTGTTTCACCATTTCATGGCGTACCGTTTTGTGGGCAGATACTTCACTCACATTTTGGGAAACAGGCATTAAACGTATCTCATCAGAAACTTCTTCCCCATTTAAAGTGATATGTGATTCATAATCCCTTGAATGAAAATTTAATTCTATGTGTTGTAGGGCATCTGCAACAGCATGATCATCACGCACATCAATATGATTCCGTAAAAAATATAAGGTAACTGCGCGGTACATTGCACCACTGTCTACATAAATAAAGCCTAATTTTTTAGCTAAGGCCTTTGCCAGTGTGCTTTTTCCGCAAGATGAATAGCCATCAATAGCTATAACCAGGTTCTTTTTCATTCTGCTACAAAGGTAAAAAAAGCCGATCGACTTACTAACTTTTTTTAGCCGGCGATTCTTTTTACTTTTGTAAAATGTTGCCCACCAGAGCAGAAATTTTAAAATCAGTAACCTTCAAAACCTCCAGAAGTGGGGGTAAAGGTGGGCAAAATGTAAATAAAGTTTCCAGTAAAGTTGAGTTGATCTTCGATTTATCAGCAAATGAATATTTAAGTGATGAAGAGAAAACGCTGCTAAAATCTCGCCTGGAAAATAGAATAGATAGTGAAGGCTTGCTTCATATTATAGCTCAGGAAGATAGAAGTCAGCTTTTGAACAAGGAGAAAACTATTGCCAAACTGATTGAGCTCCTTAAAAAATCGCTTCATGTGCAAAAAAAAAGAAAGCCAACTAAAATTCCGAAAGGTGTGGTAGAGAATAGATTGAAAAATAAAGCCGTTCATTCGGATAGAAAGAAAAACAGAAAACCTCCCAGGCTCCTAAAGGGGGAATAGAACCTAATTAAAAATACTTCGGTATTGTAAAGCAGTGATGCAATTTAACAGGTAAGCAATTTACTTCCCAAACCTATAATACAAACTTAATCCGCCATAATTCTGTGCTTTGGCAACACTTTTAACTTCCTTTGTTTTAAAAATAACATTAAAATCTGCGGTAAATCTTTTTGAACTGTAGTTCACACCAAACTGCTGTTCGAAAACAATGGGTTTTACGTCAAATGTAACCGGGCTATTGTTATTAAATAAACTTCCCTGGATAGTCGCATCATAAGCCACAAAGTTAAGCTGTGGTTTTACATAAAGGAAAAGCTCAGATTTGTTTAAGCGCTTTGTTTTCGAATTTCCAATTACTGCATGATGGTAGGCACTGTTAAATAGTTGATTTAATTTTCCAGCCCTGAATAATACGGAAGCACCCAAACCGGAAAATGTAGTACCAAGGTTTGCATAACCCTGTCCGCTAATATCAATAATCGGATCTTCAGGCCTGAAAAGTAATTTGCTATAATTTGCACCTAAATTTACAGCAAATTCATTTTTAATCTGGTATTCCCATCCTGCAGGTGTATAAAAGCCAACAGTTTTATGCAAAAACTTCTGGGCATCCTGTGCCAGTGAATTTGGTCCAACAGTTCCGATTTCTATGCTGGTTTTCAATACACTTTCATTTTTGTAGAATATGGAATAAGCTGCACCAGCATATAAATAGCCGGCAAAGGGTCTGTCTTGATCTTCTTTTTTCGCCACCTGACCCCAGTATGGGGTATACATTTTCTGACCAGCAGAAATTTCATAGGTTTTCTTTTCTATTTTATCTGAAAAATTTGTTGAATCTATGGCTCTGCGGAAATAAATAAATAAGCCATTGGTATAGTACCGGTCATTTAAGGTGGCCAGGTAAGCATCATTTTCGGTTTTAAAACCAAATTCGTTTTTAAATGACTGCGCAAATCCTGTCATGCAGATGAAGCAAAAAATAGCTGTGGTGAAAATTGATTTCATAAAAAAGCCCGGATGATTACCCGGGCTATAAATGTATTTATTGTTATTGAATTTTCGAAAGATCACCCCAAAGATTTCCCATTTAATTTACAATGGGTGCGGCTTTAATACTCAGATCCAAAGGTTTTTTAACTTTATTTTTAGTTAAAGCCAAATCTATGACTTCACTCATTTCATTTACGTAATGAAAGGTAAGGTCTTTGATATAGCTTTCCTTAATCTCTAAAATATCCTTGCGGTTACTTTTACAAAGGATAATCTCCTTAATATTGGCCCTTTTGGCTGCCAGGATTTTTTCTTTGATTCCACCCACAGGCAGCACTTTACCACGGAGGGTAATTTCACCGGTCATGGCTAAATGTTGTTTTACTTTCCGCTGCGTAAAGACAGATGTTAGGGCCGTTAACATGGTTACACCAGCAGATGGACCATCCTTTGGTGTCGCGCCGGCAGGTACGTGTACGTGAACATCCCAGTTATCAAATAAGGTATAATCGATTCCAAATTCTGCAGCATGAGCACGTAAGTAAGCCAATGCAATTACGGCAGATTCTTTCATCACATCACCCAGATTACCGGTTAAGGTTAATTTTCCTTTTCCGGGGCTTAAGCTGGATTCGATAAATAAAATATCGCCACCAACACTTGTCCAGGCCAGACCGGTAACCACACCGGCTACTTCATTGCCTTCGTATAAATCTTTATCGTAAATTGGTGCACCTAGTATGCGTTCAACATCTTCATTTGTTAAAGTTGCACTGTATTCTTCTTCCATAGCCACCTTTGTAGCCACACCACGAACCAGAGAACCTATTCTTTTTTCCAGTCCCCTCACACCAGATTCACGGGTATAATCTTCAATTACCTTTTCAATCAGTGCTGGTTTAAGGGTAATATGCTTATTCTCTAAACCGTGATTTTCTTTCTGCTTAGGAAGCAGGTATTTCTTGGCAATCTCTATTTTTTCTTCAATGGTATAACCGTTAACTTCAATAATTTCCATACGATCCAGTAAAGCAGGCTGAATGGTACTAAGCGAGTTAGCGGTAGCAATGAACAATATATTAGATAGATCGTAATCCATCTCTACATAGTGGTCATAAAAAGCATTGTTTTGCTCCGGATCAAGTACCTCTAAGAGGGCCGAAGATGGGTCGCCACGGTGATCGGTACCTACCTTATCTATCTCATCTAAAACAAATACGGGATTATCAGCACCGGCTTTTTTAATTGATGAAATGATCCGTCCGGGCATGGCACCAATGTATGTTTTACGGTGACCGCGGATTTCTGCTTCATCCCTGATTCCACCAAGGGCCATTCTGACATACTTGCGGCCTAAAGCTTTTGCAATTGATTTCCCCAGGGAAGTTTTACCTACTCCCGGAGGCCCCACTAAACAAAGAATAGGTGCTTTCATGTCGCGCTTAAGTTTAAGCACGGCAAGATATTCTATGATACGTTGTTTTACTTTTTCAAGGCCAAAGTGGTCTTTATCTAAAATACGTTGCGCTCTTTTTAAATCGAAATTATCTTTGGTAAACTCACGCCATGGTAAATCCAAAAGTAATTCAAGATAATTCAACTGTACAGAATAATCTGGTGCAGCCGGGTTCATTCGGCCTAATTTATCCAGTTCCTTATCAAAATGCGCATTAACTTCTTTCGACCATTTTTTCAGTTTTGCTTTCTCCTGTAAGGCATCAAATTCCAGGTCGGCAGAGTTGCCGCCTAATTCTTCCTGTATGGTTTTTAATTGCTGGTTCAGGAAATAATCACGTTGTTGTTTATCCAGATCGGTACGAACTTTAGATTGAATCTGGTTTCTCAACTCCAGCATCTGTAATTCTACCATCAACAATTCCATCACTTTTTGTGCGCGATCAAGCAATTTATTCATTTCCAGAATCTTTTGCTTGTCGGCCATTTCGGCATTCATGTTTGACGAAATAAAATTGATCAGAAATGAATTGCTTTCAATGTTTTTCAGCGCGATACTGGCCTCACTTGGTATATTTGGAGAAAGCTGAATAATCTGGGCCGACATTTCGCGTATAGACGCAATTAAGGTTTTGAACTCTTTGTCGCTCTTGTGTTTTTGCTCTTCAAATTTTTTAATAACAGCTTTGATATAAGGCTCATTCTGTACTTCTTCAATTAAGCTAAACCGCTGTTTACCCTGAATAATTACAGTGGTGTTGCCATCAGGCATCTGCAGCAATTTGATGATGTTGGCCACAGTACCCACTGAGTTAAGTTGCTCAAAGGTAGGATCTTCGATGGAAACATCCTTTTGAGAAACCACACCAATGATTTTATTTCCCTTATAAGCTTCTTTAATTAATTTAATGGATTTATCCCGCCCAACTGTAATGGGAATAACCACTCCCGGAAACAAAACAGTATTCCTTAAGGGTAAAATAGCCAATGTTTCAGGCGTATCCTCATTGTTCATTTCCTCCTCATCTTGTTGAGACATTAAAGGGAAGAATTCGGTATCCTCATTTATAATTGGCATAGCAGAATGGAAATCAAATATATCTTGTTTACTCATTTTCACGTTTTCCTCTCACGACAAACTGGCAGTTTAATCGTATTCACATTGTTTAATTATGTTAGTAATATAATAAATTCAACTCTTGTGCCAAAGTAAAAACTATATTAATCTTATGTTAAAAAGGCAGAGAAATATAATTTTAAGTCAATATCATATTTCTTCTAATTGATCGTTTAAGCTAATATCTGGGCTTTCCGTTTTTTAGATAAAGAAAATTAAAAACTATTAAATTATCATAATAGGATTATATTGCAAAAAAAACACCCTGAAGGTGCTGGATTCATCTAAATTATTATTCATACATGAACTATTTTAAAAAAGCGATTTTAGGTTTAATCATTTTTTCTTCAACCACCAGTTTTGCTCAGAACAATTATGAGAAAAGCATGCAGGCCATGATGAAAGGCGATTATAAAACTGCAGTTACACAATTAGAAAAAGCCGATACCAAAACACCCGATAATGCCAATGTTTTAAAAATGCTGGGCTATTCTTATTTTCAAAACGGAGAATATGAAAAGTGTATTGCTACTTATAGTCGTTTGTTGGCCATGAAGCCTAATGAAGTGTCTGCTTATTATTATCGAGGAAAAGCCAGGTTAAACATCGCAAATGATCCGAAAGAATCATTAAATACCATGCGTGAAAATTTTTATACAGCTGCCATTAAGGATTTTACCAAAGCCATTGAAATTAACGGGGATGAGGATACACAAATGTTTCAAAACCGTGGACTGGCCTATAAAGACTATGCAATTTTTAAATCCTATAAAGTAAAGAAAAACACCGAGAAGCTAGCCTGTGTTGCATTATTTAACAATTCTATCGCAGATTTTCAAAAAGTGCTTACCATGCAGCCTTTAAGGAAAGACATTATCGATTGGGTAGCTTACGATAAAGCGCAGATCGTCAGTTTAAAATAGAATTGGAAATCCATAAAAAAAGCAGATTCGAATCTGCTTTTTTTATGGATTAAAACTGGCTATTACGGCGTAATTTTTAGTCGAAAGAAATCTTATTTTCTGTTGTTTTTTAATTTGATATAACTGATCCGGGAGGTAGGTAAGCGTATCCTGTGATTGAAATAAAATATTCTTTTGGTTAATAATGATTTCAATCCTGCTAATTTTCGATGACTTTTCCGTTACCGAAATCTTTTTTACCGGGATTTTTTTATTGTCAGATGTGTAGGTGATTATGTCATCTTTCCGGTTAGTCTTAAAGCTACCTTTCCATGAATTTTTATTGATATCGGCATCTATAAAAATGGCCAGTTCCTTATCCCAGTCATTAATATGAAGGGATTTATTTTCTTCTACGCCATTTATACTAACTGTTTTATTTACTTTAGGTTTAGCCTTCTTTAAACGCATGATCTCCTTTCCGAAGTAACCTTTTAAATCGAAATAGGGTAATCCGGTATTTGCTTTAGGTTCTTCATGTGGGTTACACGAAAGAAATGCCAAAGCAAATACCAGTATACAAAGGTTTTTTATCATTATACTAAAACGTTTCCAGTCATTTCTGCAGGAATATCTACACCTAAAATCCTAAGCACAGTAGGCGCGATATCACCGAGCTTTCCATCAGCAATGGTTTTATAATCATGGTCAATCAGGATGCAGGGAACCAGGTTAGTCGTATGGGCTGTATTTGCAGATCCATCGCCATTAACCATAAATTCAGAGTTGCCATGATCTGCCAGTAAAATAAAGGAATAACCATTTTCTAAACCTTTCTTTACCACTATTTCCGCACATTGATCTGCAGTTTCTACAGCCTTTACCACTGCATCAAAAACACCGGTATGGCCCACCATATCCGGATTTGCAAAGTTTAAGCAAATAAAATCTGCCCATCCGGTTTCCATTTCTGCCGTAATGGCCTCAGTAATGCCGGCTGCACTCATTTCCGGTTGCAGATCGTAGGTGGCGACTTTAGGCGAAGGAATTAAAATACGTTTTTCATTTTCAAATTCGTTTTCTCTTCCACCTGAGAAGAAAAAGGTAACATGAGGATATTTTTCTGTTTCCGCAATGCGGATCTGATTTTTATGATTTTGGGCTAAAACCTCACCAATGGTTTTGGTCAGGTCATCTTTAGTAAACATGACATTTACTTTTTCAAAGCTTTCATCGTATGTGGTCATGGTGACATAATACAATGGTAATTTGTGCATCTGCTGCTCCGGAAAATCTTTTTGTGTTAATGCAGTAGTAATTTCACGTCCTCTGTCTGTACGGAAATTAAAGCAGATCACCACATCATCAGGCTGAATGGTAGCCACGGGTGCACCATTGGCCTGGGTAAGTACCACCGGGTTTAAAAACTCATCTGTTATGCCATTCTGATATGAATTTTGAATGGCGTTCAAGGCATCCTGTGTGGTTTCGCCAATGCCATTCACCATTACATCGTAGGCACGTTTTACACGTTCCCAGCGATTATCACGATCCATGGCGTAGTAACGTCCAACCATTGAAGCCAGTTTTGCGTTACCGTGCTGAAGGTGATTTTGTAAGTCGGTAATGAAGCCTAAGCCAGCGTTCGGATCCGTATCTCTTCCATCCAAAAAGGCATGTACAAAAGTTTTTTCCACGTGGGCTTCATTTGCCGCATCACAAAGTGCTTTCAGGTGCTCAATGTGGGCATGTACACCGCCATTTGAAACTAAACCAATAAAATGAACCGCCTTATTGTTTTGCTTTGCATAATTAAAAGCGTCAAGCAAAACAGGATTAACATGAAGTTCTCTATCGGTAATGGCTTTGTTTATTCGGCCAAGTTCCTGATAAACCACACGTCCTGCACCTAAATTCATATGTCCAACTTCAGAGTTCCCCATCTGTCCGGCTGGTAATCCTACTGCTTCGCCGGATGCTTCCAGCTTCGAATTTGGATAGTGCTGTAATAAAGAATCGAAAAAGGGTGTTTTTGCAGCATATGCTGCATCAGCATTATCCTGACGTCCGTAGCCCCAACCATCTAAAATAATAAGTGCGAGTTTTTTATTATTTACCATATTTATTCAAAATTATAATTATTACCAAAACATTTTATTGTAAAACCTGTTTTAGTATTCTATTTATATGGCAAATATAGCTTTATTGAAGGTTATACAAATTAAGAAATCTGTTTTTTGATCAGCTAATGGCATAATTTTAGCTAACCATTCTGTATAAAATACAGAAATGATCCGGAGCTTATTTTTATTTATTATTGGTTTATCATCATTATATAGTTCTAATGCCATCCAGGCCGATATTATTGATGATTTATCGTCATATTTTAAAGCCGGCAATGCGAAAGAGATCGCGAAAAGTTTCGCTTCAACGATTGAATTAATTATTATTGATGAAGAAGATGTCTATTCTAAAGCACAGGGTGAACAAATTCTCAGAGATTTTTTCATTAAGCATCCTGCGGTCAAAACAAGTGTTTTTCATAAAATCAACAATAGTCCAAACTATCGCTTCGGAGTAGTTATCTTAAATACTTCAAAAGAAACATTCAGGGTATCCATCACCATGAAGAAATTTAACAACAGTTTTTTAATTACCGAATTAAGAATTGAACCTGCTAAAGACTAGGTGTCAGAGTCCTCCATATCAGCTGACTTAAGATCTGGAAATAGCAGAAATTCAGATTTCCAATCTATATATTTTCCTCAATCCGGTTGCTTTAAATCCATCTGTAAATTGCCCGCTCACAAATAATTCTTATTTTTGCTGCATAAAATCTATACTTTGGATATTCTACTTGTACATCAGTTTATAAAAAACGCACTTGCTGAAGATATTGGTGATGGTGATCATACCTCATTATCAACCATTCCGGCAGGAACTCAGGGAAAGGCAAAACTCATTATCAAAGAGGAAGGGATTCTGGCAGGAATGGAGTTGGCTGTAGAGATCTTCAAAATTGTTGATGCAGATTTAAACGTGAAGGTGTTGTTACAGGATGGTGCCAAGGTAAATGTAGGTGATATTGGTTTAACGGTATCCGGAAGTACCCATTCTATTCTTGTTGCAGAACGTTTGGTTTTAAACTGCATGCAACGGATGAGTGGCATTGCAACCAAGACAAATCATATCGTTTCGCTTTTAAAAGATACGAAGACTAAAATTCTGGATACGCGTAAAACAACCCCGGGTTTGCGTTACCTTGAGAAATGGGCAGTAAGAATTGGCGGAGGTGTCAATCACCGGATAGGTTTGTACGATATGATCCTGATAAAAGACAATCATGTAGATTATGCAGGAGGAATTTCAAATGCCATTCATTCCACTAAAAAATATTTAGCTGATCATCAAAAAGCTTTGCAAATAGAGATTGAGGTAAGAAATCTGGATGAGTTATCGCAGGTATTGGCTATTGGAGGTATAGATCGGATTATGCTTGATAATTTTAATTTTGAGGAATTGAAAGCAGCTGTGGCATTAATCGACGGCCGGTTTACAACAGAGGCATCTGGCGGCATTACAGAAGAAAATGTGTTAGCATATGCTGCTTGCGGTGTAGATTTTATCTCAATGGGTGCACTTACACATTCTGTAAAAAGCCTGGACATCAGCTTAAAAGCGTACTAAATTGATGTGCTATAAAATTGAAAGTTTATTTTTTGTATCATTGTAGGCTATGGTTACGGTTTATTCGCTCAGCGCCTTATTGTTCGCGTATCTATTTGGGTCTATACCTACAGCTGTATGGCTCGGTCAGGCCTTTTATGGTATTGATGTAAGAGAGTATGGAAGTGGTAATGCAGGCGCAACCAATACCTTCAGGGTTTTAGGTAAAAAGGCGGGCATAGCCGTGATGATCATTGATATTGCGAAAGGGTATACCGCTACCAATTTAGCCTATCTTATAGGCATGTCTGTTACCGGACCACAAAATTCAGTAGTGTTTGTAAATTATCAGCTTGCCCTGGGTGTAACGGCGGTAATGGGGCATTTATTTCCCGTTTTTGCAGGTTTCAGGGGAGGAAAAGGAGTGGCTACACTTTTTGGAATGATTTTGGCAGTTAACTTTGAAGCATCTATGCTTTGCGTTCTGGTTTTTGTGATTGTGTTATTGTTAACAAAATATGTTTCATTAAGTTCAATTTGTGCGGGTTTTACATTTCCGCTCAGTGTTGTCTTCCTGTTTCAGGTTTCCATAAAATCAGAAGTGCTCTATGGCATGGTGGTTTGTGTGCTGATTCTGGTTACGCATCAAAAAAATCTCGAAAGGTTGCTGAAGGGCAAAGAATCCAAGGTGTATTTGTTTAGGAAAAAGGCAAACTAATTAACAAAAACACATTCATTAAAACTTATTTGCTGGCATGATGTTTAATCTCCGTTGTGCCCGAAGGGTTTATCAATCAACTAAAATCGCATTATGAAAAAGTTATTTTTAACGGCAGGTGTTGCTGGTATTTTATTATTTAATTCATGTTCAACCGTTCCGCTAACCGGACGTAGTCGATTTGATTTGGTAAGTAATGATCAGGTGTTGCCCATGGCATTTCAGGCCTATAATACATTTTTAACAGAAAATAAAAATACTGTTTTACCTGCATCAAATGCGCAGGCTTTAAAAGTTAAAACTGTTGGAAACAAATTGATCAATGCGGTAAAATCCTATATGAACAGCAATAATTATGGAAATTTAATTGCAGATTATCAGTGGGAAGTTAACGTAGTTCAAAACAAAGAGAAGAATGCCTGGTGTATGCCAGGAGGAAAAATTGTGGTGTATACCGGAATTTTACCCGTGACACAGGATGACGCTGGGCTGGCAACTGTAATGGGGCACGAAATTGCGCATGCTATTGCAGGTCATTCGGCCGAACGCATGTCGCAGGAAATGGTGGCTCAGGGCGTTGGTGCTGCAGCAGGGGTAGCTTTATCTAAAAATCCTAAAACACAGTCGATTTTCAATACCCTTTATGGTGTGGGTACACCGGTAGCCATGTTGAAATTCAGTCGTAACCAGGAGCTGGAGGCGGATCGTTTAGGTTTGATTTTTATGGCGATGGCCGGATACAATCCACAGAATGCCACCAG
The DNA here is from genome assembly GCF_026240075.1 of Pedobacter sp. MR22-3. NCBI lineage: Bacteria > Pseudomonadati > Bacteroidota > Sphingobacteriia > Sphingobacteriales > Sphingobacteriaceae > Pedobacter > Pedobacter sp. MR22-3. The sequence goes on from NZ_JAPIVF010000003.1 coordinate 68,039, forward strand.
TTTCTGGAATAGAATGTCTGCTGCATCTGAAGGCGCACAAAAACCAGCAGAATTTTTAAGTACGCACCCAAGTGATGCAACCCGTATTGCTCAGATTCAAAAATATTTACCTGAAGCACAACAGTACTATAAGAAGTAGGGTTGAAGTTAAAAGTTAAAAGATAAAAGGTGGAAGGTTCTTACATTGTGTAGAAGTTTCCACCTTTTTTATATAGTCGTTATCCTGATTATAGCTAAACATTACGACTGGCAAAGACTCATTTTTTGTTTTCTAATAATACTCCAATCAGGCCTAACCGCCAAACACCTTCAGCATTGCACTGGCCTTCAGCATACATTCTTCATATTCTTTTTCCGGATCACATTCATAGGTTATTGCTCCGCCTACCTGAAAGGATAGATATTGATTCGCTGAATTGTAAAGAATACTTCTGATGATTACATTGAAGTCGAAATCTCCAGCCGGATCTATGTAGCCAAAAGATCCTGAATAAATTCCCCGTTTGGTTTCTTCGTATTCCTCTATCAATCTCATGGCTTTTACCTTTGGTGCACCTGTCATAGAGCCCATTGGGAATGCATTTTTGATGGCATCAATAAAATAAACATCTGAATTTAAATCGCAGCTGATGGTAGAAATCATCTGGTGAACCTGTGGAAAGCTATAGATTCCAAATAATTCATCAACTTTAACTGATCCCCTTACCGCTGATTTTGTAAGGTCGTGACGCACCAAATCAACAATCATTACATTTTCAGACTGCTCCTTGATATCATTTCTCAATTGTGATTTAATCAGCTTGTCTTCCAGCAGGTTTGCACTTCTTTTTGCCGTCCCTTTTATGGGTTGGGAAATGAGTTTTGCGCCACGCTTGCACACAAAACGTTCAGGCGTAGCAGATAGTATATAATGTTGATCAATCTTAAAATAACCGGCAAATGGGGTAGGAGAAACTTCATTTAGTAAACTAAAGGTTTGCAATGGATTAATTGCGGCATTTTCAGCAAAAAACTCCTGGCAAAAATTAACTTCATAAATATCGCCCCGGATAATATGGTTTTTTAAAGCCTCCACCTTTTCGATGTATGTCTTTTTTGAAAGTTTTGAATGGATATCTAAGGCCTTCGGAGGCATTTCATTTTCAAACTTGAAATTATTTATCTCTTCTAAAATAGCGTCATCTCCAACTAAGATCTCTGTTTTACCATCTTTGTGGGCAATCAGGTATTTTGGTACAAAGAAAAATAATTCCGGAAAATTCAAATGATCAGCATGGTTTGATTGAAGATCTTCTATTTCATTTTTAAGATCATAGCTCAAAAAGCCAAAGCTCCATTTTTTATGATTTTCATAGAAAATTTTGAGTTGCTCAAATGCTGTTCCGCTTGCACATTTTAATTGAGCCTGAACATCAGCAGCGATCAGAAAATCGTATTTACCGTAGGGGTCTGCGTATTGATTTGAATCTAATAAGCAACACACTTCAAACTGGTTGGCCCAGTGTAATGCTTTTTGTTTGAAATCAAAGATATTTTGTATGGTTTTCAATAATGCTTTTTTTATTCGGTATAAGGTTATTGTTTAGCTATTCCAGGTTTCTCATCCCTTTTTTATTTTAGCTCCTTAAAGTTTTGATTGCTCACTATCTTTTTACCTGATTATTGCGCTAAATCTTTTCGGGCTTTGCCGGCAAAGCTGCCAACCTGCTTTTGCGACGGTTAAAATGGCATATTCTTTATCTTTTTTTAACGCCTCCTTGTTTCCATATGTTAGTGAGTTCATCGCGAACAAGAATACCGCGGATTTGTTTTTCAATCCATTCATCGCTGTATCCTTTGGCTTTGTAAGGTACTGCCTTATCTTCAACTAATTTTGGTTCACTCATTTTATCTAAATTAAACTTAGTACAATAATTATATAGATGAGATGTATGTTATTGACACGGAGTTCTAAGATAGATAATGCTACTCAAAAATTAAAAAATGTTATATACAGCAAAAGCAACCTTTTTCTGGTTGCTTTTGCTGTATGACTATGAAAGATATCTAGCGTAATTCCAGAGTCTGTGCCCTATCTGGTCCTACAGAAAGGAATTTGATTGGCACCTCCAGTTCTTTTTCTAAGAATGCAATATAATCGTTTAGCTTCGCTGGAATTTCATCAACTGAAGTGATTTTAGTGACATCAGTAGCCCATCCGTCAATAGCTTTTAATACTGGTTTCGGTTCGATGGAAATGATATCGTAAGGCATATAGTCGATGGTTTCACCATTGTATTCGTAATGTGTACAGGCGTAAATGGTTTCGAAAGTATCCAATACATCGGCTTTCATCATAATCAATTCGGTAACACCGTTTAACATGATGGCATATTTTAATGCAGGCAAATCAATCCAGCCACAACGGCGGGCACGACCTGTAGTTGCACCAAATTCATGACCTAAAGCGCGTAAATTTTCACCAACTTCATTGTCCAATTCAGTAGGGAATGGACCACCTCCAACGCGGGTACAATAAGCTTTAAAAATACCATAAACAGCACCAACTTTGTTCGGTGCAATACCTAAACCTGTACAAGCACCGGCTGTAGTAGTGTTACTAGACGTTACGAAAGGATAAGATCCAAAGTCAACATCCAATAAAGTTCCTTGCGCACCTTCGGCTAAAACAGCTTTTCCTTCTTTTAAGAAACCGTTAACATAATGTTCGCTATCTACATGAGGGATTGATTTTAAAAACTCAATGGCTTCAAAGAATGAGGCTTCTTTTTCTGCCAGTTCATATTCAAAACCTTCGTAATGGGAAAGAATTTCGGTGTGCTTTTCTACTAATTTGTTGTAACGCTCTTTAAAATCAGGAAGTGTAGTATCGCCAACACGAAGACCATTTCTGCCGGTTTTATCCATATAAGTCGGACCAATTCCTTTAAGTGTTGAGCCGATCTTATTTTTACCCATGCGTGCTTCATTAGCGGCATCCAATAACTGGTGGGTAGGTAAAATTAAGTGTGCCTTACGGGCAATTACCAGTTTGCCATCGGCAACAGGGTCATGACCAGCTTTTTTTAAGTTATCTAACTCTCTTTTTAAAATGATTGGGTCGATCACTACACCATTACCGATAAGGTTCATGGTTTTTTCATTAAAAATTCCTGATGGAATGGTATTTAAAACGAATTTTTTACCATCAAATTCAAGTGTGTGTCCGGCATTCGGGCCACCCTGAAAGCGGGCAATAAGATCATATTTTGGACTGAGTACATCAACGATTTTTCCCTTTCCTTCATCACCCCATTGCAGGCCGAGAAGTACATCTACTTGCGTCATTATTAAAAATTTAAGCTGGTTTTATTTTGTGGATTGATTTAATTTTCTTCAGGTTTGGCTGTCTTGGCCGACTCATTTACTTTTCTGGCCATGCTGCAGTCTGAGCAGAATCCATACAGGTTTAATGAATGGTGTTTTACATCGAATTTTAAAAGATCGCCAACCATGGTTTGAATTTGGTGAATACGGGGATCGCAGAATTCTACTACCTTACCACATTCAATGCAGATCACATGGTCATGTTGACGGTAGCCGTAAGATTTCTCGAATTGTGCCATGTTCTTACCAAACTGGTGTTTGGTAACCAAATCACATGAAACCAATAATTCTAAAGTGTTGTAAACCGTAGCCCGACTTACACGATACTTTTGATTTTTCATGTGAATATAGAGGGTTTCAACGTCGAAGTGATCGTTTCTAGAATATATTTCCTCCAGTATGGCGAAACGCTCAGGCGTTTTGCGCAGATTCTTGTTTTCTAAATAAGCTTCAAAAATCTTACGAACGAGCTCATTTGTTTTTTGTTCAGGCATAGTGTTTAAACTCCAATCAAAGGTAGGTAAATTGTTTTAAAAATGATTACCCCGGTGAAATGATTACAAAGATTTGGTAATTGTTTGATTATGATATTATTCTATTGTTGAAATGTTTTAAGATTAGTCTGAAGTCAAAAGTCTGGAATCCTAAGTCGGACTATACTACTTCAGGCTTCGGACTCCAGACTTTCAGGCTCTTTTAAGCATCAAATCTCGTCACCCCTGTCACCCCTCTTACCTTTAACAGGTTCTTGATTAAATTTTCAAGATGTTCGGTGTCATTGACGAAGATCATGATTGAGCCATCAAATATACCTTCATTGGTATCAACAGTAATGGAGCGCATATTCACCTTAAAGTCTGTTGAAATAACTCTGGTAATGTTATTGATTAAACCCACATCATCAATACCCATAATGCGTAATCCCGTTAGGAAAGTTAATTCCTGTTGTTTATTCCATTTTGCCTTCACCACGCGATAGCCATAGTTGGCCATCAGCTGCGCCGCATTGGGGCAATTTGTCCGGTGAATCTTTATCCCGTCACTAACGGTGATAAAGCCGAAAACATCATCACCCGGAATAGGGTTACAACAGGCCGCAAGCGTATAATCAATACGTTGCATATCTTCACCAATGAGTAAAATATCCGATTCACCGCCTTTTATTTTGCTTTTAACACCGTCTACAGATAAATTTTCAGGGCGCTCTGGTCCACGGGTTTCTACCTCCTTCTCGCTATTTAAATATTCCCTGATATCTTTAAGCTCAATTTTTCCGAGTGCCACATTTACAAAAAGCTCCTGGGTAGATGGCAGTTTAAAGAAATAGCTTAGTTTTTGTAAGTTATCGGTATTGTAGGTGATTTTGAGCGATTTAAGTTTCCGTTCCAGAATCTCTTTACCATTATCGGCAATTTTTCTTTTTTCTTCTTTAAGGGATGATTTAATTTTGGATTTGGCTTTCGCCGTTACCACAATATTTAACCAATCCTCCTTAGGCGTTTGTTTGTTCGAGGTGATAATCTCCACCTGATCGCCATTTTGGAGCTTATAGGATATGGGCACCAGCTTATGGTTAACCTTTGCCCCAATACAGGTAGCCCCAACACCAGTATGGATTTCAAAGGCAAAATCTAAGGCTGTTGCTCCTAAAGGCAACTGCAGCAGGGCACCTTTTGGCGTAAAAATGAAGATCTCATCAGAGAAAAGGTTCATTTTAAAATCATCCAGGAAATCCAAAGCATTTGCTTCCGGATTGCTCAGCATCTCCCTCACTTTTTGGATCCATTGGTCAAGGCCATTATCATTGCTCGATTCTTTGTATTTCCAGTGCGCAGCGAAACCTTTTTCGGCAATTTCATTCATCCGTTGCGTACGGATCTGAACTTCTACCCATTGCCCCCTGGGGCCCATTACCGTAGTGTGTAAACTTTCATAACCATTTCCTTTCGGTGATGACACCCAGTCGCGCAGGCGGTCGGGATTTGGACGGTAAAGATCGGTTACAATAGAATAGGCTTTCCAGCAATCGGCTTTTTCATTTTCATAAGCACTATCCAGGATAATCCGGATGGCAAAAAGATCATAAACCTCTTCAAAAGGAATATTTTTCTTTTTCATCTTGTTCCATATGGAATGAATGGATTTTGGCCGGCCATATACATCAGCAACCAAGCCCTGCTCGTGAACAATTTCATCAATCGGTTCTACGAATTTTTTGATGAAAAGTGCACGTTCAGCTTTTTTCTCATTCAATTTTTTGGCGATAAATTTATAGGTATCAGGATCAAGATATTTCATGGAAAGATCTTCTAATTCTGATTTAATGGCATATAAACCTAATCGGTGAGCAAGTGGTGCATAAAGATAAATGGTTTCGGATGCAATTTTCAGCTGCTTGTGGCGGGGCATGAAATCCATCGTACGCATATTGTGCAGGCGATCGGCCAGTTTGATCAGGATCACCCTTACATCATCAGCAAGGGTAAGCAGCATTTTACGGAAATTCTCCGCCTGCAGGGAACTGTTCGTGTCGAAAACCCCTGATATTTTGGTTAATCCATCAATGATTTTGGCTGTTTTCTTGCCAAATTCACGTTCAATATCTTCCAGTGTGATTTCAGTATCTTCCACCACATCATGTAATAATGCGCAAACAATAGAAGTGGTGCCCAGGCCAATTTCTTCAGCGGCAATCTGTGCCACCGCAATAGGATGATAGATGTAAGGTTCGCCAGATTTACGGCGCATATCTTTATGGCTTTCCAGTGCCATATCAAAAGCTTTTCTGATTTCTTTTTTATCCCCTTTCTGCAATGTAGATTTGCTGGCCCGTAGCAACGCCCTGTATCTTTTTAAAATCTCCTGCTTTTCCGCCTCTAAATCAATCACTAACTCTGTTTTCATTTGTTTTTTTTGCGTAAAAATTTGCGTCTTATTTATGAATAAAACTTATATTAGTTCTGTCACACGACTAATATATGAAATAACACCTAACTTTGTTAAAGTATAAATTTATGAATTTTAAAGGGTCAATCTTTCTGTTTATTGTCATGATTTTTGGTGTTACACTAAAAGCCCAGGACGTTACAGCTCCGGTTTTTCCTAAAATGAGCAAAGCAGATACGATCAGGGTGGCCTCTACCAATGATAACGGCGTGATGATTCCCTGGATGCAACTACAGGATGTGAGTATTTTTGCCAATAGAATCTGGAAATCTCCTGCAGAACAAATGGCTTATAACAGGTTGAGGTATAACGTATTGAAAGTGATGCCGTATGCTTTATATGCCAAACGTCGCTACCAGCAGCTGGAGGAAGATATTGCACGCACACCTGAAAAAAAAGATCAAAAGAAACTGGTTAAGCAATGTGATAAAGAAATTAAAGACATGTTTAACCGCGAAATTAAAGAACTCACCATTACACAAGGCCAGATTTTAACCAAACTCATTGACCGGGAAGTTGGAAGAACCACTTATGATATTGTGAAGCAAACCAAAGGTGGTTTTGCGGCTTTTTCTTATCAGATTGTTGCCCGCGTGGTTGGTCATAATTTAAAAAGTACTTACAACCCTAATGAAGATCGTGATATTGAATCGATCATCAGAACTTCAGGGTTTTATCAATAAATCAAATGCAGGAAAGCATTCCGAATATTTATTCTTTCAAGGTTAAGAAAATCAATGGGGAAGAGCAACCCCTTTCCGCATACCGGAATAAAGTTGTTTTAGTAGTGAATACCGCATCTGAATGTGGGTTTACGCCACAGCTAAAGGAACTGCAGCAACTGAAAGATGAAATTAACCACCCGGATTTCGAGATTTTAGGTTTTCCGACAAATGACTTTGGAAAACAGGAACCCTTAACTGGTAATGATATCGCCTCATTTTGCGAAATTAACCATGGTGTAAAATTCCCTGTTTTTGATAAGATCATGGTTCGTGGCGAACACGCACATCCACTTTATCAATTCTTAAGTGATAAAAAAAAGAATGCAAAGTTAAGCTCTAAACCCAGGTGGAACTTTCATAAGTATTTGCTGAACAAAAAAGGCGAACTGGTTGATTTTTATCTGCCCTTTACCAAACCCCTGAGTTCAAAAATTAAAAAGAAAGTTCAGCAGTTGCTGAACGAAAATGCCAATCAATCATCATGAAATTAGATATTTTAGTTATCGCTGTACATCCTGATGATGCAGAACTTTGCTGTTCAGGAACAATTTTAAAACATATTGCACTTGGTAAGAAAGTAGGAATTGTAGATTTAACCCGTGGAGAGCTGGGTACCCGGGGAACGGCTGAAACCCGTGATGAGGAAGCTGCAGATTCAGCCAGGATATTAGGTTTGCACGCCCGGGAAAATCTTCGCCTGAGAGATGGTTTTTTTCAGAATGATGAGTTTCATCGCCTGGAAGTGATTAAGGTGATCAGGAAATATCAACCGGAAATTATTTTAAGTAACGCATTGGAAGACCGTCACCCAGACCATGGTCGGGCGGGAGATCTGGTTTACGATGCTGTTTTTCTTTCCGGATTACCTAAAATCGAAACAAAAATAGAGGATATCAATCAAGGTGCCCACCGACCAAGATTACTGCTGCAATATATTCAGGACCGTTATCTGAAACCTGATATCATCGTTGATATTTCGGAGCATATGGATCAAAAGATTGAATCAATCAAAGCTTTTAAAACGCAATTCTACAATCCAGATGTAGATGGTTTGCAAACCTATATTTCCTCTCCGGAGTTTTTTGAAACCGTAATTGGCCGTTCCAGAGAGTTTGGTAAAAGTATTGGTGCAACCTTTGGTGAGGGATTTACTTCCAGAAAATTGCTGGGCGTAGATAACCTGTTTGATTTGAGGTAATCTCGTTTATTAACCGCAAAGGACGCCGAGCTTTTAGATCACCGGATGCTCCAGGTTTTTACAGAGAATATTGAGCTGAATTATATTTAAGCTCAGTGTTCCTTCGTGCCTTCTCTTCGTGTTATGTGATTGCTTAAATGGGAATCCCCAACAAAATTGCCCTTCATTTGTTACTCTCCAAACGAATAATCATGGCAAATATATTCTCTTCACTCAAAAACGCATACAACCTTTTCAAACATGTAGATTTCGATAAGTTAGAAGCGCTTTCTAAAAAAGTAGATCTGCCCAAAATGGTCGAAACGATTTCTAGCCTGGATGATAAACAAATCCAGGGCATGATGAAAATGATGGGTGGATCTGGCAAAAAAAGAGAATTACCACCAATTGAAGGTGATTTTTACCACCTGGGCGACGAAGCTTTGAAAGATGAAGACAGGCAACTCCAGCTGAAGGTTCGTGCATTTTTAGAGAAGGAAGTGAAGCCGATTGTGAACCACTATTGGAATAAGGCTGAATTCCCGTTTGAGATCATTCCGAAACTGGCGGAGCTGAACATCTGTGGATTAACCTATAAAGGTTATGGCTGCCCGGGAAAATCAAATTTGATGGAAGGGATTCTGGCGATGGAAATGGCCAGAATAGACACGTCAATCTCTACTTTTTTTGGTGTTCAAAGTGGGCTTGCCATGGGCTCCATCTACCTCTGCGGATCGGAAGCACAAAAACAGCAATGGCTGCCTTTAATGCAGCAGTTTAAAATTATAGGCTCGTTTGGATTAACAGAACCTGAAGTAGGCTCTGCAGCTGCGGGCGGTTTAACCACCACCTGTAAAAAGGTTGGCGATAAATGGGTGTTAAATGGTCAGAAAAAATGGATTGGTAATGCCACTTTTGCTGATATTTTAATTATCTGGGCACGTGATGAAGGTGATGGAGAAGTGAAAGGTTTCATTGTAAAAAAGGATAATCCGGGTTTTGCAGTAGAAAAGATGCAGGATAAAATGGCCTTGCGGATTGTTCAAAACGGATTAATTACACTAACCAATTGTGAGGTAGAGGAAGCAGACCGACTTCAACATGCCAATTCATTTAAAGATACGGCGAAGGTTTTACAAATGACCAGGGCAGGGGTGGCCTGGCAGGCTGTTGGCTGTGCTCGTGGTGCTTATGAAAATGCTTTGGAATATACCCGAACCCGGAAACAGTTTGGTAAACCCATTGCTTCTTTTCAGTTGATTCAGAATCACCTGGTAGAAATGCTATCCAATCTGACGGCTATGCAAACTTTATGTTTCAGGCTTTCTCAATTGCAGGATCAGGGTTTACTGAAAGATGAGCATGCATCTTTAGCCAAGGTGTTTTGTTCTTTACGTACCCGTGATGTAGTGAGCAAAGCCCGTGAAGTGATGGGCGGAAACGGTATTTTACTCGAATATAATGTGGCCAGATTCGTTGCCGATGCCGAAGCGATTTACTCTTACGAAGGCACTAAAGAAATTAATACCCTGATTGTAGGTAGGGCGATTACCGGGTTTTCGGCATTTGTGTAATTTCTAAATTTCCAGCAGATCAAGGTGATTTTCGCTAATTTTTCTGCGGTTATCTTGATCTGCTGGAAATTTTATAGAGGATATTTATTAAATGCCACCTGACTCATGGCACTTTTTTCATACAAGGCTATACAATCCTTATTAAATGAAGGATCGAAGTTTACCGTTCCGGGTTCTAACGTGTTAGGTACGTTTGCATTCGCCATAAAGAAATAAACTTTTGTGCTGCCATATTTGGTATGTGGCATTAAATTACCATAATCTTCCATTTCCTTCCAAACAGAATCTTTAACCGTTACCACATAAATACGTTGTACCGGACCAGTATTGTTCGCATTTCTATATTTAGCAATTTCTTTAAAGCCAGCCTTCATATCTTCAGCTCCGGGCTGATTAAAGGTATCTTTAACCATAAAGAAAACTAAAATAATAACGATTGCCGTAATGACGTAAATAAGGGATTTTCTGCGCATGCTTACAATAAAGGCAATATTTTTTCCATAACCGTCAGGCCTTCGTCAATATGTTTTTGTTCGATACAAAGTGCGGGTCTGAAACGAATGGTCTTTTCTCCACAACCTAAAAACATCACATTGTGCTCCAATCCTTTGCTGATAAAAGTATTGCGCATATCTTTATTCGGGAAATCAAAAGAGCAGAGCAAACCTCGCCCGCGGACATTGGTCATCTTATCAAATTGCTGAGCAAGATTAGCCAGGTTGTCTTTTAAATATGTACCCACTTTCTCCGCATTCTCACAAAGCTGATCATCTGCTATAATTTGTAGAATCTGTGATGAACGCACCATATCTACCAGGTTACCACCCCAGGTAGAATTGATTCGGCTCGGAATTTTGAATACATTTTTCTCTACTTCATCAACTTTATTACCGACCAGTATTCCACAAACCTGCATCTTTTTACCAAAGGCAATAATATCAGGTCTCGCTTTTTCACTAAAATGTTGGTGGCACCAGAATTTACCGGTTAAACCTACACCAGTTTGTACCTCATCGTAAATCAGGAAAGCTTCGTTTTCATCAGCCAGTGTCTTTAGCTGAATCAAAAATTCTTCTCTCAGGTGATTATCGCCACCTTCTGATTGAATGGGTTCAATAATAATGGCACAGATATCATCTTTATTTTCTACGAAAGCCTTTTTAATCTGCGCTATAGATATTTCTTCCGTTTGGATCGCATGATCAAGACTTTCTCCGGCAAGCGGAAATTTCACTTCTGGCACTGAAACCCTTGGCCAATCAAATTTGGCAAACCATTTTGTTTTATCAGGAAGGGTGTTGGTCAGGCTCAAGGTATAGCCTGTTCTGCCATGAAAGGCCTTTTCGAAATGTAATACTTTAAATCCCTTTTCTTCGGTATAGCCTTTGGCAAAGTTTTTTTGAACTTTCCAATCCATAGCTACCTTAATGGCATTTTCTACTGCCAATCCTCCGCCTGCAATAAAGAAAGCATGTGGTAAATAATCCGGAATACCAATTTTGGAGAAGGTTGCTAAAAACTGGGCATATTGCTGGGTATAAACATCAGAATTAGATGGATTCGCCATCGCTGCCAGTAATAAGTTTTTCTTAAAGTTTTCATCATCTACCATTTTTGGGTGATTGTATCCCAAAGGAACGGATGCAAAGCAGGTGAAAAAATCAAGAAGTGTCCGGTTATATTTAGCATCATAGATATAGGCTCCATGACTCTTTTCCATATCATAGGTCAGGTCGAAACCATCCGCTAAAATATGCTTGCTTAATGATTCTTTAACTTGGTCGGCAGGTATGGTTAACTCGTACATAAACTTGGTTTTGGTATAATTCAAATTTAGTAAAATGTGCCTGGAATCAAAATTTAAGCACTTTTTGCAGGAGTTAGTCAAAAAATAGGTTTAAACTGTTTAAAGTATGATTATAGACAAATTCGGATTTTAGACTTCAGAAATGTGGAAAACTTTTTTGGTTGAAAAACATCAACTCAATGAGAATACGATCAGATAGGAGGTCATATCTGTTTGAAAATTCACCAATCAGGAAAGAAGCATCACTACAGGTATACTTACCACCCAACAGATTCTTTTAACTTATTTATACGTTGTTTGAGGATGATGCTAAATAAGTTTAAGCATCATTAAAGCTCAAAATTGAAATTACACACTGATTTTTAACAGATCGACTGGATCATGTTCTAAAAAAGTGCCTCCAGATTAATCAAAGCTATTTTGGAAACAAATTTACGCGAAACAAAAAAAAGTTTCTATAAAAAATGTTTCTGGTTGGAGAAACAATTTTACAGGAAACAAAAAAATGTTTCTCGTAAATTTGTTTCGGGATTTGGAAACGATGAGTCAGGAAGCAAAAAAATGTTTCCCCTCGCCGGTGCACCGCGATGTAGGATATAAAACGCACATGCGCCAGTAAGGTTAGCAAGTGGCTTGTGTATTTTGAAACAAACATTAACCTAGCTTACAGCAGATATGGCTTATTTAATTAGCCTACTATGGAAAGTGAAATTTATCCTTCATTCCAAGTAAACCCAATAACCCACCGGTATGAATAGCCAGGATGTTATCTATTGGCAGGATTTGATTTTGCTGATATAAATCCAGAATGGCATAAAACATTTTTGCGGTATAAACCGGATCGATCAGCACGCCAGTTTCTTGAGTGAATTTTTTAATAAAATCCAGAAGCGCCGGGGTAGTTTTGGCATAGCCACCAAAATGATAATCGGTATGCAAAATAAGGTGGTTGGAAAGCGCAGTGTACCTGACGATTTCATCAGCAATGAAACTTCCTCCTTTTAAAACCGGAATAACATGCAGTTTTGTATTTAAACCCGCATCTTGAATCCCCTTTAATAAACCCGCTGCAGTGGTGCCCGTACCGGCAGCTACAAAAATATGATCATAAGTTTCTGTGAGTTCTGAGATAATTTCACTACAGCCAATCACTGCTGCTGCTGATGCGCCCCCTTCATCAATAAAATAAGTGCTGTCATTGGAACCAAAATGCCGCTGATATAACCCAGCTTTATTTTTATAAGATTCCCTGTCTACAAAAATGAGGTTCATTCCGTAGAGGGAACAGATTAAAAGCATTTCATTTTTTACTTCTTCTCCTCGTACAAACGCTGTAGCCTGTAAGCCAGACCGGGCAGCTGCAGCAGCTGTAGCCACCAGGTGATTGGAATAGGCACCTCCAAAAGTAACCAGGTGATTTTTCCGTTCAGCTTTTGCTTTTTCCAGAATGTACTTTAGTTTGCGCCACTTATTTCCAGAAATATAGGGATCAATCAGGTCATCCCTTTTTACATATAAATTGTTGAGCGGATGAAAATCAATCTTTTGAACCGGACTATATATATTTTTGAACACGTGTAAAATTAAAAAACGCCTGATGATTTCAGGCGTTTTTTAGTCTTTAATGTTTCGACGGACTTGTTATTGTCCGATACCAAAGCCTACGCCCGCATTAACCATGCTATATTTTGCCTGGGTATAAGAGCCGTATAACTTAAAAAACCCAAATTGCAGTTGAAAACCTAAGCTGCCGCGGATGCCATCGATATCTGTCCGGCCAACTGAAACAGGATCTACATAAGTTGCCGTGGTTACAGGGCTGGTTTCAAAGCGATAAGTACCCAGGGCTTTTAAACTGGTTTTAGCGGTTTGGTAACCAATACTGGCGAAAGGTGTAAAAAACATAATCTTCTTCGAAATAATGGCATCAACATTAACACCATTGAATCTGGCATCAATGCGCTGATCTGAATTTGCTTCGTTATTGATGTTTAAGTCGAGGTTATACTTATATTGGGTAAAACCTCCAGCCAGGGCAATATCTACAGGGATTAACTTTTCTGTTTTTCCCAGAATTAAAGGTAACAATTCAATCTTTGCACCAACACCAATCATCGAAATACTGCCTAAATCGCTACCCAATTTAATTTTTGGCATTGCCCTTAAAGAGATATCGATGTTTTTGGGCAGACCTAAAGTGGCCTGAATTTGTGGTGAAGGCACAACATGGAAACCAACACCCCTTGGCAGGCTAAAGAATTTTCCGGTGGGAATGCCATCACTGGTGTAAACTTCCATCCGGCCGCCATCCTGATTTTGCCCGAAAGCAGTCGGACCGATTGATGAGGCTCCCGGGGCGGGTTTAATGTTATTTAAACCTAAGGTATTTACATCATAAGTGCGGGCTGATTGTGGTACGAATGCTGCGGAGGCAGAAACCCTGACTTCAAATTTTAGAAAACCTTTTGACCTGGCGGTGTTGCTCCAGCCATCATTCAGGCCCTGACCTAAGCCTTTGTACAATGGATCAAAGTAGGCATTAATGAGTTTTGTTGCATCTGCAGGACCGGAAACGAATAGGTTTCCAACATCTTTTTGCGCATTTGCCCGAGGTGCGAAAGCAAATAGCAAGAAAGCCAGAAGGGCTTTTACGTAGGGATTTTTCATGGTAGAATGGTTTAGAACGGTTTGTATCACTAAGATAGCCCAGTTTTTTTAATTATAAAATCATTTCGATAATCTTAGGGCTAAAAGTTTATTTTTGTAAGATGGAAAATGTGGTAGAATTGCAGGAATCAGAAGAGCAGGAATTATATGAACACTTAAAAATTATTGTTGATAAGGGTCAATCTCTGTTGCGCATCGATAAGTTTTTAATGGTTCGTGTGGAAAATGCTTCCAGAAACCGCATTCAGAATGCCATTGATGCCGGGAATGTTTTGGTGAACCAGAAGCAGATCAAACCAAGTTATAAGGTTAAGCCTTATGATGAAATTTCGATTGTTCTGCCACATCCGCCACGTGATACCGAAGTTTATCCGGAAGATATTCCATTGGATATCATTTATGAAGACAGCGATTTATTGGTGGTTAATAAGCCAGCCGGAATGGTGGTACACCCCGGTTTCAATAATTATACCGGAACACTGGTCAATGCATTGGCTTTCCATTTTGAGCAATTGCCACAATTGCCTGGAAATGATGGCAGACCAGGTTTGGTGCACAGGATTGATAAAGATACCTCAGGTTTACTGTTGATCAGTAAGAATGAAAAATCAATTACACACCTGGCCAGACAGTTTTTTGACCACAGCATCACCCGTAAATATATTGCTTTGGCCTGGGGCGATATTGAAAACGATGGCACCGTAACCGGCTATATTGGCAGAAGTGTGAAAGACAGAAGGGTGATGGATATTTATGAGGAGGAAGAAAAAGGAAAATGGTCGGTTACGCACTACAAAGTTTTAAAACGCCTGGGATATGTGACTTTAATCAGTTGTGAACTGGAAACCGGCCGTACGCACCAGATTCGTGCGCACATGCAACACATTGGGCATCCGCTCTTTAACGATGCCATGTATGGTGGCGATAAGATTTTAAAAGGAACCACGTTTAATAAGTACAAACAATTTGTAGATAATTGTTTTGAATTGTTGCCCAGGCAGGCGTTACATGCACAAAGTCTGGGTTTTATTCATCCAACAACAAAAGAATACATGCACTTCGAATCGGCATTACCTGCAGATTTTAAAGCAGCTTTAACGAAATGGGAAAATTACATCACCACATCATAAAATATGTCTCAAGCGTACCTTCTATTTAATGATGAATTTCATGCGGATGATTTTCCTGTTTTAACGACTTCTAATCGTGGGTTTAAATTTGGCGACGGGCTTTTTGAAAGCATGCGGATGATTAATCATAAGCTTCAGTTTGCGGATTTGCATGCCGATAGGCTTACTGCAGGTATGAAAGCACTGAAGATTGATGGTCATGTTTTAATGGATGATTATTTTCTTCGGCAGAAAACTGCAGACCTGGTGAAGAAGAATAAGTGGAATGGCAATGTTCGATTCCGGCTTTCTGTTTACCGGCAGGGTGCAGGGGTGTACACGCCTGAAAGTAGCAAGTCTGGCTATGTTTTAGAAGGTATTCCGCTAAAGGCTACTGATTATGAATTAAATGCAAAAGGTTTAATTATTGATGTTTATGATGAAATGACCAAATCCATCAATAAGCTAGCTAATTTCAAAACCTCAAATGCCCTGCTATATGTAATGGCTGGTCTTTTTAAGACACAGAACCGGTTAGATGAAGCCATGATATTAAATCAGAATGGCTTTTTGTGTGAAAGCATCAGCTCAAACATTTTCATTGTATATGATAAGCAAATTTATACGCCTGCATTAACTGAAGGTTGTATTAGTGGTGTAATGCGCAGCACGGTGATGCAGATTTGTAAAATGAACGATATTCCCCTGGTTGAAGCGCAGATTAGTCCTGAAATTTTAAAAGAAGCCGAAGAAGTTTTTATTACCAATGCTACGCAGGGTATTCAATGGATTATGGGTTATGGCCGAAAAAGGTATTTTAATGAGTTTTCTAAATTTTTGAATGAGAAGTTGAATGCATTATAAATGCAAGTTAATTTTTATTAAAACTGCTGCTACGGGAGGTTTCAAAATTTGATAGTCATGCTATCATCGTTTTATATCATTGTAAAATTTCTACAACCGCATCCCCCTTAAAAAATCCTCAATCAGCATCCTTTTTTTACCTTCAAACTGAATATCCAGTAATTTGATAAATCCATCCTTCGTGGCAAATTTTAGATAAGTTTTGCCGTCTGTTAAAAAGCCACCAGCAGCAATACCTGGTTCTTTCTCTTCAGGCTCCGCTTTAAAAATTTTTAATGTTTTATCATTTAACAGGGTGAAAGCAGTTGGATAAGGACTCAATCCTCTGATGAGATTATGAATCATGGCTGAAGACTTATTCCAGTCTATTTTACAATCCTCTTTGAATATTTTTGGCGCATGTTTTAATTCATCGCTTTGTGGCTGTGGTTGCTCGGTAAAATCTCCGTTTGAAATGGCGGTAACTGTTTTGACCAGCAAATTGGCACCAATTACCATTAATTTATCATGTAGTTCACCAGCGGTTTCATCGTCACCAATAGGGGTACGGTCACTTAAAATGATATCACCAGTGTCAATTTCATGTGTTAAAAAGAAGGTCGTTACACCACTTTCCTTTTCGCCATTGATGATGGCGTGATTAATCGGGGCTGCGCCTCTGTATTGTGGCAGCAAAGATCCGTGGAGGTTAATGGTTCCTTTTGGCGGCATGTTCCACACCACTTCCGGAAGCATTCTGAAGGCAACCACCACTTGTAAGTCGGCTTTAAAAGCTTTTAACTCAGCCAAAAAATCAGGATTTTTAAGTTTGTCGGGTTGGAGTACCGGAATTGATTTTGCTACAGCATATTTTTTTACGGCACTTTCGTTAATTTTCTGCCCACGCCCGGCAGGTTTATCAGGTGCCGTTACCACTGCAACAATGTCGAATTTGGCCTGAACCAGGGCATCAAGGGAAGCAACTGCAAAATCGGGCGTACCCATAAAAACTATTTTCATACGTGTGTGTTGTGTTCTAAAATAACGTGATCAGTCACCTTAAGTTTTACAAAATAACTAAAAATTAATTCATCCTGATAAGTAAAAATGGTACAAGGTGAAGATGTGGTTAAAGCAAGCGGATTGGTTTATGTAACCGATGCCATGCCTGGTATTTACCGAAAAGGCAAACCCGGTAAATTTTACTACGAAGATAAAAAAGGAAATAAAATTACGGAAGAAAGGCACCTCGACCGCATTAAAGCGCTGGTTATTCCGCCGGCATGGCAAAATGTATGGATTGCCAATAAACCCAATGCCTACCTGCAGGTGACCGGAATTGATGCCGCAGGTCGAAAGCAATACCGGTATCATGCCAAGTGGACGAGCCGTCGATCGGAAGATAAGTATTTCAGGCTTTTTGAATTTGGAAAAGTATTGCCCGAAGCCCGAAAACAGATTGCCAAAGACCTTAAACGTAAGGAACTGGACGAGCGTAAAGTACTTGCCATATCAGTAGATGTTCTTCAGAAATCTTTGATCAGGGTAGGTAATGAAAATTATAAGCAGCTATACGGCTCCTTTGGTTTAAGTACCCTGAGGGATAAGCATGTTAAAATAGAAGGCAGCAAAATTAATATTGATTTTATTGGCAAGAAAGGGGTAAGGCAAACGGTTGTATTGAACGACAGCAGCCTGGCCAAACTGGTTAAAAAATGCCGCGATATTCCCGGTCAGGATCTTTTTCAATATTATACCGATGGTAAGGAACACCGCGGTATTGATTCGGGTAAAATCAATAATTACATTAAAGAAATCACGCAGAACGATTTCACCGCGAAAGATTTCAGAACCTGGGGGGGTACATTAGAAGCCTTACGCCAGTTTGCGAAATGTTCAGTGGATGTTGATGTAGCATTGAATACCAAGAAAACAGTGATAAATGTTTTGGATTGTGTAGCCAAAAAACTGGGCAATACCCGGGCCGTTTGTAAAAGTTCATATGTATATCCGTTGCTGATCACGGCTTATGAAAATAATGAACTGGTGAAGTATATGAAAAAAATGAATAACCATAAAACTGTTGGTAAATTGGGATTGGAACACGATGAAAAGGTATTGCTTTCCTTTCTGAAATCGACAGGAAGCAAGTAAATTTTTATATTTGTTTTTCCATATGCAAGAAAAACCTACAGATCATTCAGATCTCTTTAACATTTTAATAGAAGAATCAAAAACGCCGATTGCCCTTTATGAAGGGGATCATCTGATTATTAGTGTTGCCAATAAGGCGATTTTAAAGGCCTGGGGCAAGGATGATTCGGTTAAAGGAATGGAACTCGCCAAGGCACTTCCTGAACTTGCCAACCAGCCTTTCCTGCAGCTTCTCAGAGAGGTGATCCGGACCGGAATAGCCTATGAGGCGAAGGAAGACATGGTGCAATTGATGGTGGATGGCGATCTCAGAACATTTTACTTCGATTTTATTTATAAGCCACTCTTTGATCAAAACGGAAAGGTATGGGCCATACTGAACAATGCCACCGATGTGACTGAACTGGTGAAAGCCAGGTTAAAATATCAGGAAAAGGAAGCCTTGTTTCGGCAGATGATTTATGACGCACCCATTGCCATTGGCGTTTTACGCGGACAAGATTTCATTATTGAAGATGCCAATGTTGATTTATTAAAAATCTGGGGTAAAACGGAAAAGGTTATTGGTAAGAAGCTGCTGGATGGTTTACCTGAAATTGCCGATCAGCAATTCCCCCAAATATTGGCACAGGTATACCAAAGCGGGAAGCCATATTACGGCTATGAAACCCTGGCGCGTGTGGAACGTGACGGAGTGTTGGGTAATTATTATTTCAACTTTGTTTATGATCCCATTTTTGATCAGGATAAAAAAGTATCAGGTATTATGATTGTAGCCAGTGATGTTACCGCACAGGTAAATTCACAGCTTAATTTAAAGGAAAGCGAAGCACGTTTCAGAACGCTGGTGCAGGATAATCCTATGCCTACTGCCTTCTATGAAACCGAAGATATTGTCATTAAAATAGCCAATAACGAAATGCTTAAGTTATGGGATAAAGATAAAAGCATTATTGGAAAACCTATGATTGAAGGTATTCCGGAGTTGGCTGGTCAGCCTTTTATCCCCATTTTAAAAGAAGTGTTCCGCTCAGGTATTCCTTATCACGCAGATCAGCAGGAGGCAGTGTTGGTTATGGATGGTGTTCCCACAAAAAGTTGGTTTAATTTTACATATAAACCGCTTCGGAATGCTACAGGGAAAGTTTATGGCATTCTGCATGCCGCAATAGATGTAACCAGACAGGTTCAGCTGCAGCAGCAAAAGGATGAGTTTCTGGGAATTGCAAGTCATGAGCTGAAAACGCCGGTAACCAGTGTTAAGGCTTATACTCAGGTACTGGAACGCATGATCCGTTTGGAAGGGGATGAAAAGAAAGCCAATATGGTGCATAAAATGGATCAGCAATTAAACCGTTTAACCGGATTGATTGGTGATTTATTAGATGTAACTAAAATCCAGGCGGGTAAAATGGTCTTAAACCTTTCAATATTTGATTTCGATAACCTGGTGAAGGATATTGTGGAAGAAATGCAGCATACCACTTTAAAACACCAGCTAAATGCTACACTAAACAGTTTCGTGAAGGTAGAAACAGACCGCGAAAGGATTGGGCAGGTGATCACTAACTTTTTATCCAATGCCATCAAATATGCTGATGATGCGGACAATGTCGAAATTAAAAGTGAGGTGATCGGAAATGAAGTGATTTTAAGTGTGAAAGACTATGGAATCGGTATTTCAGAAGATTTGCAACAGTATGTTTTCGACCAGTTTTACCGTGTCAGCGGCCATCAGCAACATACGTATCCGGGCCTAGGTTTAGGGCTGTACATCTCTGCGGAAATTATAAAAAATACAGGTGGAAGAATCTGGCTGGAAAGCGAAGCTGGTACAGGTTCAACCTTTTATTTCGCTTTAAAAATTAAGGCATAGTGCAAAAAGGGGATTTTAATACCATCAAAATCCCCTGATCATTAATCCGCTTTAGGTGCTTTCTTTATCGGATGAACAGGTTGCTCTTCAGTTTCTCTTTGTGCTGCCGGATCATCTGTTTTAACAGGCTTATTCGGTGTACTGTCATTAGGTTTACGAACGGTTTGATGATCTACCGGCTTTCGTCCTTTAGGTACTTCCTCTTTATAGTTACTTCCTGGTTTGTCGCTCGTTTCTTTTGGTCCGCTCATAATTTTAATGATTGAATTTTGAATGATAATGTTTAAAATCGCTTATTAAAGTAACAAAGCCCAATCCGTATTGTTTAGTTCGGTATGTCAGAATGCGAATTGTTTCTCAAATTTCATCATTCCATTACAGGCTCATTGACCATTCACTCATTCAGCTATTCAAATTTCACTCATTACTTATAAAGCAGATATTTCAGGCGCATTTTTTTATAATTACTTAATCCTGGTTCCCAGCTGGCTCTGATTTCTTTTTCGCCCTGACCTTCCATCACCTGTTTTCTGAAATCAGCAACGCCAACCAGCCGCTCGATAACTCCCATCTCTTTACTTAATTTTGTATTGAAAAAATCTTCTTTTTTAGGTGAGGCATTGTACAGTGCAATGAGCCATGAAATATTAATCTGTTTAGATTTTCTTAATTCAGCAGGATCATAATTCCTCAGGTCAAGTCCGTAACAAAGCTGATTTTGAAAGAGCGGCGTTTCAGACATTCCTTTGATACTTTTAGGGGTAAAGCTGAATTTGAATTTACCTTTTAAGTAAGGCGCACCGATGATGGTGAAAGGAAACATTGTCCCGCGACCATGATTTAAATAGGTGCCCTCAAATAAACAGGTAGATGGATAAAGCAATATAGCTTGTTGTGTATTTAAATTTGGAGAAGGCTTCACTGGTAAAGTATATTCCATATCATGATTGTAATGAAGGTTTTTAATTACCACGATATGACATTTAACCTTGTTTTTTAACCAGCCCTCGCCGTTCAGCATTTGTGCATATTCGCCAACCGTTAAGCCATGTGCAATGGGAATAGGTTGTACGCCGATGCCTGACTTGAATTGAGGGTCTAAAATCGGTCCGTCTATCAGATATCCGTTTGGATTTGGGCGATCCAATATCAGCAGTGTTTTCCCATTGGCTGCGCAGGCTTCCATTACATTTTGTAAGGTGTTAATATAGGTATAGAAACGTACACCCACATCCTGAATGTCAAATATCATGATGTCTACATCAGCCAGATCTTCAGTAGTTGGTGTACTATGTTTACCATAAAGCGATACAGCTTTTATTCCTGTTTTGGCATCAACTGCATCATCTACTTTAACACCTGCACTCGCATCACCCCTAAAACCATGCTCAGGACCAAAAATTTTCTGAATCTTCACACCCAGTTTCAGCAAACTATCCACAACAGTTTGTTTGCCGATAATAGATGTTGGGTTAACCACCATGCCCACACGTTTTCCTTTCAGCAAAGGCAAATATTTTTCTGTTTGCTCGGCTCCTGTTTTAATCCCCACAGTATCAGGTAAATTCATGCGCCTGATGGTGGATTTTTGATCTCCTTTCCCTGTGCCTGAATCTTCTTCTGTTGATTTGGGTTGACCACAGGCGGATAGTGCAAGTAAACTGGTAAAAGCAAGAAATAGATATCTTTTCATGTTGTTATATTTTTTGACCTTTCGGAATACTTTATAGGCATTTATACTAATGTATTTAATACAAGGTTAAATGATGCTTAATAGAGATAAAGGTAATTCATTAAAACAATCCCTCATCCATATTGATTTACTTATCATTATAAGGGCATAATATTCCAAATATATGCCATTTTTAAAAAGGATTTAAGCATTTTTGCTGTTAAAAATTATCAGAATTGAATTTCGAATATTTCATAGCCAGCCGTATAGCCATTAAATCGGAGCGAACTTTTTCAAAGTTAATTGTGCGCATTGCCATTGCAGGGGTGATGCTAAGCCTTGCTGTAATGATTCTGTCTATCGCGATCATTAAAGGATTTAAAACTGAAATTCAGGATAAAGTCAGGGGCTATCTGGGTGATATTCAGATTACGCGTTATGATTTAAATAATTCTTTTGAACATTCGCCTTTTATACTGGATGCTGAAACAAAAAAACAGCTGAAAAATAATCCGGATATTGATTTTTATTATCCCTTCGCAACCAAACCGGCCATTCTTTCTGCCAATGACGAAATTGAAGGGATCAATTTTAAGGGGGTAGATAAAACGTATCACTGGAACTATATTAAACAGCATATCATTAGCGGTACCATCATCGATTTTTCTGACAGTACGGCTGCAATGCAGGAATTGCTGATCTCCAATTATACGGCTAACCGGTTAAAACTTAAAACCGGTGATGACTTTATCATGTACTTTGTGCAGAACCAGTTGAGGCCAAGAAAGTTTAAAATTGTAGGTATTTATGATATAGGCGTTGAAGATATAGATAAGGGTTTTGTACTGGGAAATCTGAATATTATTAAGCGGTTAAACAATTGGAAACCAGAAGAAATTGGCGGTGTCGAAATCAGAATTAAGGATTTTAACAAACTAAAGCCGGTTGCTGATCAAATTTTTGAAGATTTACCCCAAAACCTCAGGTCATTTTCCATTAAAGAAAATTTCCCGAATATATTTACCTGGCTGGGTTTGCTGGATGTAAATACCAGGGTGCTGCTGATTTTAATGTTGATTGTCGGGGTAATTAATATGGTAACAGCCTTATTAATTATGATTCTGGAACGGACCAATATGATTGGCATGCTCAAATCGTTTGGTGCCAGCAACTGGTCTATAATGAAAATATTTTTGTTTAATTCGGCTTACTTAATCGGAATCGGCTTGTTACTGGGGAATATTTTAGGGCTTGGCCTGGGCTTTTTTCAGCAATCCACCCATCTGTTCAAGCTTAACCAGGCATCTTATTTTCTGGCCTATGCCCCGATAGAATTTCATTTTATTGATGTGGTAGCATTAAATGTTGTAACTGTAGTGGTGTGTTTGGCGGTATTGATCATTCCATCATTCTTAATCAGTAAAGTTTCCCCTTTAAAAGCCATCAGGTTTAAATAGCGAAATTAAATAAGGTGCTTAAAAAACTAATGCGGCAATCAGATCGCCGCATTAAGTGATCATTAATCATGTGCCGTTTAAGCTTATTTCCATCCAGAGACAAGACTTTCGGCATTAACTAACCCATTCCAAACTGGAACAGCACTAAGAATTAAGCTTTTCTATAAGATATAATAAGACCCGACTGATGCCAGTTCGGTCTGCGGTTTATCTTCATATATTTTATCATCATCAAGCATTTGTGAAAGATCGCGCTCAATATTTCTACAGATGGTGGTGGTGGGGGTATCTGTAGGTTTATTTTCAAAGGGATCCTGCAAATGAACAGCCATTTTTTCAACCAATAAAAAGAATGCGGCAATGGCCACTACCAGGGGTACTTCCATATATCCGAAATACTCAATCAGCCCGAATGGCAGGAGCACAATAAATAAATGAATAGACATGTTGATGTACTTGCTGTAAGTAACCGGAAAAACGGTGTTTTTGATCCGCTCTGAGCCACCCATGTGATTGCATAAAGCCGTAATGGATTTATCAATTTCGATTTGCTGGTATTTGTTAATCCAGCCTTCGCTGAGGGCTTTTTTTAAATCCATTCCGTGTAACTCCAGCAATGATGTGGTTACGTTTCTTCTTTTTTTAATAAAAGCAAGTTCTTCGGCGCACAGGTATTCTTCCAGTCCTTTACGGGCATTAAAGCCTCTTAGTGCCTGACTTAGGGCATAGCACCAGGCAATTTGCCTTTTAATAAAGCGTTCTTTGAATTCTTCCACCTCGTTCATTCCATATGGATTTTCAACAAAAGACAAAATTTGCCGGGAGATTGATCTTGAATCGTTTACAATTGCCCCCCAGAGTGTTCGGGCTTCCCACCAACGGTCATAAGCCTGGTTTGACCTGAAAGCCAGTAGTAGCGATATGATCGTTCCTAAAAGCGCGGGCACGGCAACCGGTATTGAAATTCTGGTGACATGGAAATTCTGATAAAGCACAACAATACCTACCGAATAACTGATCACAAAAAGTAATTCCGATTTAATCTTTCCAAAAATGTAGGTGAGCGGGATGTTATTTCGTAGCAGCATAAATAAATGTCTTTAAGAGTAAGTGGTTAGGCATTAGATCCTTGTAAACGGGTTTCAGGAATGCGGGTTTCGATCAGGTTTTCCTGAACATGAAGTTTCATCATATTTAGATACATCACTTCACAGCCCGATCTTTCCGTTAAATATTTCGGATTGATGCTATATTTATTGATGGCCTGGAAATTATAATTTTTTGGATAGGCGATGTAGTCTACCTCAAAAGCTTCTATAAAATTCTTAAAGGCAAATACTGTGCTGCCATAAAAATATTCAATGCCGATATTATGGATCTGATTGGCATATTGCCTTTTATAAGTCTCCAGTTTCTGATAGAATTCATCGCTTACATTTTCATAATCGCGGCTGCGGCGACTTAGCATCAACATATCTGTAATTGAATCTGATAACTTAAAAGCATGCAGAAAGATAATATTCAGGCTTTCATTGGGCTGGGCTTCTACAAGGGCATCAATAATTTTTGTGCTTTCTAGGTTGAAGTCGGTGGGTACCAATACTGTTTTCATTGCTAACTTGTTTAAGTGAATTAATCAATTGATACAAGTTTAGGCCAATGACATTACAGCCAGTTAAGAATGAGATTAGAATACGATTAGAGTTGTGTATAAAGGAAGGATAATAAGCAAATATAATCAATATAGGATTATACACCAATTAACGGCAGCATGATTTTAATTTCGGTTCCAATGCCTTCCTGTGATTTAATGGCAATACTTCCCCTGTGCAGCCGGATAATATTCAGTGAAAGTGGTAAACCAACACCGTAACCCTTATAATCATTGGTGTTGGAAGCCCTGTAAAAAGGCTCAAAAATATGTTGAATATCCGTTTGTGGTATGCCTATTCCATGATCAGTTACGGCAATAGATAGTATTTTGCCAGTACTTTCAATGCCGATAAGCACTACATTTTCATTTGAATATTTACAGGCATTACTTACCACATTGGATATGGCCAGTTTAATTAAATTCTTATTTACCTTCAAGGTCAGCAATGATTCCTCTTCCGGCAGTTTACTGAAATCAATTTGGATGCTGCTATTGGGGTATACCTGGTTAACTGAACCTTTAATTTCCCACAGCAATTCGTCCATCCTTACTTCTTCCCAGGGTTGATTTTTACCGTTAAAACCAGATTGTGCCAGGCCAAGTAAACTGGTTAAAATATGCTCCAGCCGTTCCGCCTCATCTTTTATTCTGGATAATGCCTTCTGCTGGTATTCCTGATGCTGATCATGTTTCATGGCCAATTCCACTTCGGCACTGATTACGGTTAGCGGCGTACGCAGCTCATGCGATGCATTACTGATAAAGTTATTTTGGGTTTCAAAGGCCGTTTCCAGGCGGTTTAGCATGTTATTGAAAGTTTGTGCCAGTTGCGACATTTCATCGCTTCCTTTTTTAACATCCAGGCGCATGTGCAAATTCTCTGCTTTTATTTTTTTTACACTTTTGATGATGTTTCTCAGTGGGGTAAGCATATAATCAGAAAATTTCCAGCCCACCACAAAAGAGAGAATAATGGAAAGGAAAAAACCTATAATAAGGATTTTTTGTAAATCTTCCAGTTCCCTGAAACCAAACGGGTCGTTTGCAGAAATGATTACAATGTAGCCCCCCTTAGACGTTTTAAAATATTTGCCGGCATAAAAATGATTTTCGATGCGATAGCGGGCCATCATACCTGTATTAATCTTTTTATAAAAAGTTTTGGGCAACTCCCGGTCTATTGGTGAAGTGGCTTTTTTGGGATCGATGATAAACTCCTGCTCTGATGGCAGGCGCTCCAGGTATTGATTGCGCATTTTGGCATAAACAGCGTTATTATCGTCTTCATACAATTTAATTTGTGCCGCAATGTTCACCCTGGCTTCTAAACGTTTGTAAAAATCTTCAAACGCAAATTCATTTGAAAAATACCAGACAAAACCACTTAACAATGAAATAATTACGGCCGATAAAATGGCGAAAAGTAAAGTGATTTTCTGGGCAATTTTCATGATTTTTCTTTTAAAACATAGCCTAATCCAACAGCGGTATGAATGAGTTTCTGACTGGCGTTTTTATCTATTTTTTTACGCAGGTAATTCACATAGACATCCACCACATTGGTGCCGAGGTTGAAATCAATATCCCAAACATTTTCCAGGATATCGATCCTTGACAGGATTTTGCCTTTATTTTTTGCCATGTATTCCAGCAAGCGGTATTCTGTTGCCGTGAGTACAATATCAGTCTGATTCCGGTTAACGGTTTTTGCACTGAGGTTAATTTTCAAATCAGCAATGCTGATGATCTGATCGAGATTAACAGTGCCTTGATAACGCCTTAAAAGCATTCTGATTCTGGCAAAAAGTTCCGCAAATTTAAAAGGTTTAATCAGGTAATCATCTGCACCGTTATCCAATCCATTCACCACATTTTCGGTAGTACCTAAAGCCGTAAGCATAATGACCGGGATACCGGGTTTCTGTTCTTTAATCATTTTACAGAGCTCAAGACCATTAATGCCGGGGAGCATGATGTCCAGAATAATTAAATCGAAATGATTTTCGATGGCCATTTGTTTGCCAATCAGTCCGTCGGGAGCAATACTCACCGTAAAACCTTCATCGGTTAAACCTCTTGAAATGACCGAAACCACATTGGGTTCATCTTCTACAAGTAATAAATTCATCTAAGTACAAGTAATTAAAAAACGGGGAATTAACAAAATTTAATTTTTTGTAATCTCCCCAAGATAATCGTTTTTCCTGAAAGATGAGTATGGTTTTCAGTCGTGCAACAGGCACAAAGTGGGCGTATGGTATAGATGTCCGATAAAGCAATCTTACCAGACCAGTAAAAGCATTAGCTGTGCTTCATGCCCTGAAATAGTGATTGATTTTTAAATAATGTTAAGGTCTGTTTTGGGCGAATTGATTTTAAAATGCATTAGATCTGCAATTGATTGTGCTTTTTGTTTAATGGTTTCAGCATTTTCACCGGCAAATAATTCATCAACCGTTTGAATAAAAATCGCTTTCCAGATGCTAAATTCTGCTTCCTGTAGTGGTGTCTTTTGGTTTAATGAAAAATGTGTAAGCATCGGGTTTCCTTTATAAATGGCTTTTCCGAAAAGAATACTTTCCCAGAAATCATACATTTTAGGTAAGTGGTGCACCCAGTTTACCTGTGCGATCTCAGTAAAAATCGGACCGATCTCTTGATTTTCTTGTACATGGTTGTAAAAGCGATCAACCAAAAGGATGATATCCGTTCTGTTTTCAATGTCATTCATCATGCAATTTTTATGGTAACAAAGATCATATAAAATGATTTGTAAAAAATGACCGGGATCATTATGCCAGCACTATCGGTAAAGCCTCATCAAAAGTTTACTGTAATGAATAACGGCATTGTATTGCATTAAAATATCGCCTCCGATAATGGCTGCGACAGGAGGATGGCCAAATTGCTGGTATGTTGCACTAACCGATTGCAGGTCAAAGGCAACCGTTTCGTAATTTTTTATTTTTAGTGTGCCAATTTTAACTTCCGGAATAGTGGCTTGTATGGTAGTGGTGGTGGTAAATAATGTTGCGGCATTTATTTCTTCCGATACATGGAGGGTTTCGGAAAGGTGTTTTTCTATAATGGCTTTATCAAATACACTTCTGGATGCACCGGTATCCAATACTGCGAAATGCGTTTCCTTAAAAACAACAATTTCTACCAGGAGGTGGAAGCCGTCATCTTGCAGATTGATGAGTTTAAGTGGGATAGGTATTGATTTCATGCATGGTTTTTAACGCCTAAAATTTCAGCTTTTATAAGTCACTTTAGCCAATCCTTAGTTCATTGGCTTTAATTTTGCCACCTGAGACATTTAATATTATTTAGGCAAGTTGAACTTAGCTGTATTTGGGTTGCTCAGGTGGTTAACTTCATAGCTATACCAATTTCATTTCGGCCAGTACGTTATTCATATTTCTCACTGCATCAGCACTTTTATTAAATGCAGTCTGTTCCTCATCGGTTAATTTGAAATCAATAATCTTTTCCCATCCATCACGGCCAATAATTACCGGAACACCCAGGCAAATATCCTGTTGACCATATTCGCCTTCTAAAGAAACGCAGCAGGTAAATAATTTTTTCTCATCGCGAACAATGGCTTCTACTAAAGCTGCACCGGCTGCACCTGGCGCATACCAGGCGGAAGTACCAATTAGTCCGGTTAGTGTTGCGCCGCCTACCATGGTATCTGCCGCTACTTTATCAAGCGTAGCCTGATCCAGTAAATGGCTTACCGGTAAACTTTGGTAAGTAGCCAGACGGGTTAAAGGAATCATCGTTGTATCGCCATGGCCACCAATTACAAAACCCTGCAAATCATTCGGATTGCAATTTAAAGCCTGAGATAAGTAAAATTTGAAACGGGAGCTGTCTAAAGTTCCACCCATGCCAATGATGCGGTTTTTGGGTAATCCTAAAGATTTTAAAGCCAAATAGGTCATGGTATCCATCGGATTACTGATCACGATTATAATGGCTTCCGGCGAAAATTCAAGGATGTTTTCGGCTACGCCTTTCACAATGCCGGCATTAATTCCGATGAGGTCTTCGCGGGTCATCCCAGGTTTACGTGGCAAACCTGATGTAATGACCACAACATCCGAGCCCGCGGTTTTACTGTAATCATTGGTTACTCCGCTGATTTTTGTATCAAAACCCAATAGCGTAGCCGTTTGCATCATGTCGATTGCTTTACCTTCGGCGAAACCCTCCTTAATATCCAGTAAAACAAGTTCGTTAGCCAACTCCCTCCGGGCAATATTATCTGCACAGGTAGCACCAACAGCGCCTGCACCTACAACCGTTACTTTCATATATCTATAATTTTAATGGTTTGCTTCACTAATATAAGTCGAAGGTAGAAATAAATATAAGGTTAAAAAATCCTTATTGGAAACTTTACATGGATAAACCGTTCCTGTTTTAATAAACCTATGGTGTTTGTTTTGTTATTTTTTTTATTTCTTCCAGCGTATAGGCTTTATAATTAAAGCCAAATCTTTTGGTATTCTCTTCAACAGTGGTGTCAAAACCTGCTTTTTTGCGTCTTTTGTTTACGTTTTTGGCATTTTTAATCGGGACTACATACCGAAAGAAATCCTTCTTGCCGGTTATTTTATTCAGAATTTTTACACCATATATCTGTGTGCCATAAAGTTGTTCTTTCCCTTCGTTACTTAACTTTCTATCTAACATCATTGCCGTGTATTTAAATGGTAACTCACCTGCTTTTCCAGCTTTTTCAATAAGTGGATAATATGTTGGAATAAGGTTAGGGCTATGTTGGATGACAAAAAAAGCGGCTGTATTAGTCGGTTCACCCACCATGCTTTTTCCGGGGTAACCGTATTTTGATATTATGGCTTCCATTTTGATTAAATTAACAGAATCTATTTCATTCATGACCTTCCATAGGTTTTCAGTCAGGATTTTCTTAGGGTATTTAAATATTGCTGCAAGTGTATCTTTTCTTATTTCCGTGGTTTCTGTATCACCAAATTCCCTGATCCCCTGATCAAGTTGCAGAATGGTATCCAGTTGCTTCTTCAATTCCAGATTAAATTGCTTCTGCGCAAACAGACCGGAGAAGGGCGCAGAAAGAAATAATATAGCTAAAATAGTTTTCATCATGGCAATGAAGTTTTTTTTCTTGAAATAAATTTTTACAAAAAGTAATGTTTTTTAACTGAAATTTCGTTTTATATCATGTTAAATGATGTAGTTGATCATCTTAGTCGTTTCAAAATGGAGTGGTTTGTTGATAATTTGCTGACAACATCCGCATTCAAATTTCCTATTTTTGAAAAACCGTTATGATTCCCGAACGGCTAATTCTTGACCATACCATATGTACTTAATTTTTGATACAGAAACCACAGGTTTGCCACGCAATTACAATGCGCCCATTACCGATACCGATAACTGGCCGCGTTGTATTCAGATTGCCTGGCAATTGCACGATGAAATGGGGAGGATGGTGGAACATCAGGATTACCTGGTTAAGCCAGAGGGTTTTAACATCCCTTATGATGCCGAGCGTATTCACGGAATTTCTACTGAACTGGCCGATGAACAAGGAATTACTTTAGCAGAAGTACTGGAAAAATTTAATGCCGTCCTTGCTAAATCAAAATTCATAGTCGGGCAGAATGTTGGTTTCGATATCAACATTATGGGCTGCGAATTTTACCGTTTTGGTATGGAAAACCGCATGGCCGAAATGCCCGTATTGGATACCTGTACAGAAGTAACTGCCGAATTATTGAAGTTACCAGGGGGAAGGGGGGGTAAATTTAAACTGCCAACCTTAACCGAGCTGCATTCCTATTTATTTGGCGTACCTTTTAATGAGGCACACAATGCCACAGCCGACGTGGAAGCAACAACACGTTGTTTCCTGGAACTGATCAAGAAAGAAGTTTTTAAAAAGGAAGAATTACTGGTTGATGCAGAATATTTTCCACGTTTCAGGGAAATAAATCCGGCGTCTATTCCAAGCTTTGGGATTCCGCATGTGAATTTAAAATCGGCTTCTGATGAAATTCGCAAGCGCCTGCAGAAAGCAGAGGGTGGTGGGGTATCCAGGCAGGAACTTGAACAGAATAAGCAGGAACTGGCTTTGGCGAATTTTGTACACCTGCACAATCACACCCAGTTTTCTGTTTTACAAAGTACCATCAGTATTCCGGCATTGATTAAGGCGGCAGCATCGTTGAAAATGCCTGCAGTAGCCATGACCGATCATGCCAATATGATGGGAGCCTTTCATTTTGTAAACCATGTTTTAAATCATAATAAAGCTGCCGAGGCCAAAAATGCTGCTGCTATAGAAGCCGGAGAAAGACCAACAGAAGTGGTGATGACACCAATTGTTGGCGTAGAGTTTTTCGTATGTAACAACCACTTAGACCGAACCACAAAAGACAATGGCTACCAAATGGTGCTGTTGGCTAAAAATAAAGCAGGATACCACAACCTGGCTAAAATGTCATCCATTGCTTATACCAAGGGATTTTATTATGTGCCCAGAATTGACAGGGAGGTAATTGAGCAATATAAAGATAATATCATTGTACTTTCCGGAAATCTGTCTGGCGAGATTTCAAATAAAATCTTAAACATGGGTGAAAACCAGGCAGAGGAAGCTTTGCTGTGGTGGAAAGCACGGTTTGGAAATGATTTTTATATTGAGGTGATGCGCCACAGTCAGGAAGATGAAGATCGGGTAAATGCATCTTTAATTTCACTGGCTAAAAAACATGATGTTAAGCTTGTAGCCACCAATAATACCTATTATATCAATAAAAAGGATGCGAATGCGCATGATATTTTATTGTGTGTAAAGGATGGTGAAAAGCAGGCTACACCAATTGGTCGTGGACGTGGTTACCGTTATGGCTTACCTAACCAGGAATACTATTTTAAATCGGGCGAGGAGATGAAAGCGCTTTTTGCCGATTTACCTGAAGCCATTTTGAACATACAGGAAATTGTTGATAAGATTGAAACTTACAAGCTTGCCCGGGAGGTATTACTGCCAAAATTTGATATCCCCGAACAATTTTTAGTCGCGGAAGATGAGGAAGACGGTGGAAAACGTGGTGAGAATAAGTTTTTAAGGCACCTTACCTATGAAGGCGCGAAAATCAGGTATGGAGAACTTACACCGCCAATTATTGAGCGTTTAGATTTTGAGCTGGCTACCATTGAGAAAACAGGTTATCCGGGTTACTTCCTGATTGTACAGGATTTTATTGCTGAAGCACGCCGAAGAGATGTGTCAGTTGGACCCGGGCGTGGTTCGGCAGCAGGCTCTGTAGTGGCTTATTGCTTATGGATTACGAATATCGATCCGATTAAATATGATCTGCTTTTTGAGCGTTTCCTGAATCCAGACCGGGTTTCCATGCCTGATATTGATATCGATTTTGATGACGAGGGGCGTGGTCGTGTAATGGAATATGTAATTAATAAATACGGTTCCAGCCAGGTTGCGCAAATCATCACTTATGGTACCATGGCGGCTAAGTCATCTATTCGTGATACGGCCAGGGTGTTAGATTTGCCACTGTTTGAGGCCGATAAAATTGCGAAGCTGATTCCGAATATGAAGCTCGCTAAAATCTTTAATCTCGACGAAAAGAGTTTAAAGGATGCTTTACGACCTGATGAATATGAACGTGTTCAGGAGTTGAAGGCAATGGGACTTTTAAAAGACCTAAGTGCCGAAACCATTCAACAGGCACAGGTTTTAGAAGGCTCATTGCGAAATACCGGGATTCACGCCTGCGGAGTAATCATCACGCCAAGCGATATCACCAATTTCGTTCCGGTAGCTACAGCAAAGGATTCTGATTTATATGTTACCCAGTTTGATAACTCCGTAGTAGAAAGTGCCGGTTTATTAAAAATGGACTTCTTGGGGTTAAAAACATTAACCCTGATTAAAGATACCGTTAAACTGGTGAAGAAAAGGCATGGCATCGATCTTAATCCGGATAATTTTCCGATTGATGATGTGATGACTTATGAACTTTTCCAGCGCGGTGAAACCATTGGTATTTTCCAGTACGAGAGTCCGGGTATGCAAAAGTACATGAAGGAACTGAAGCCGACCGTTTTCGACGATTTAATTGCCATGAACGCATTATACCGTCCTGGTCCAATGGAATATATTCCAAGTTTTGTTCGGCGTAAAAATGGAGAAGAAGAAATTCAATACGATTTAGATGCCTGTGAAGAATATTTAAAAGAAACCTACGGGATTACCGTATACCAGGAGCAGGTGATGCTTTTATCGCAAAAACTGGCTGGTTTTACCAAAGGTGAGGCCGACGTTTTGCGGAAGGCAATGGGTAAAAAGCAAAAGGATGTTCTGGATAAGATGAAACCTAAATTTGTAAAGCAGGCGGCAGAAAAGGGCCACAATGCGGCAACTTTAGAAAAAATCTGGAAAGATTGGGAAGCATTCGCCTCTTATGCCTTTAATAAATCGCACTCCACTTGTTATGCCTGGATTGCCTATCAAACGGCTTATTTAAAAGCCCATTACCCGGCAGAATATATGGCTGCGGTGCTTTCCAACAACATGAGCGATATTAAACAAGTGGCATTTTTTATGGAAGAATGTCGCCAGATGGGGGTAGTGGTATTAGGGCCTGATGTGAATGAGTCTGACCTTAAATTTTCCGTAAATGGCAGAGGTGAAGTGCGTTTTGGAATGTCGGCAGTGAAAGGTGTAGGAGAGAAGGCTGTGGAGAGTATTATCGAAGAAAGGGTTTCGAACGGGGCCTATGCATCCGTTTATGATTTTGCTAAACGGTCTAATACCCGCATCGTGAATAAAAAGGCTTACGAAAGTTTTGTGTATAGCGGTGCTTTTGATGCCTTTGGCGGGCACCGTGCGCAATACTTTTACATCGGACCTAATGATAAAATGAATGGCATTGAAAAAATTATCAAGTTTGCCAATGATTTCCAGAATAATGAAAATACCTCGCAGGGATCGTTATTTGGCGGATCAAAAGCAGATCTGATTCTGGAGCCTTCATTACCTGTTTCACCGGAATGGGCACTCATGGACCGGTTGAAATATGAAAAAGATGCCATCGGAATTTTCCTTTCAGGGCATCCTCTGGATAATTACAAACTGGAACTGGATAGATTCTGTACGCATGGTGTCAGGCAGTTGAGCATCATCAATAAGGTGAGAATGGGCGATACCAATGAAGAGATTTTGGCTGAATTTTCAAAGCTGCAAAACCGCGAACTTTGCGTGGGTGGATTAGTGGTGGCGGCTTCTCAGCGGATAACCAAAACCGGCAAACCCTTTGGCACATTTGTATTTGAAGATTATGAAGATGCCTGTGAAATGGCTTTGTTCGGCGAAGATTTTCTCAAATTTAAATCCTTTTTAACAGAAGGATATTTCCTTCAAATCAGAGGCAGGGTGGGTGAAAGATTTGGAAAGGCAGGCGACTGGGAGTTTAAAATCACAGCCATTAACCTGATGTCAGAATTAAGGGATAAGCTTACCAAAAGTTTAACCATACAAGTGCCGATTGAGCGGGTTAATGATGAACTGATGAAGGAAATTGAACTGATCTTAGCAGACAATAAGGCAAATTCTGATCAGCAGAACTGCCAGCTTAATTTCGCTGTTTTCGATAGTGAAAAACAGATTATGCTGGATCTATCATCCAAAAATTTAAAAATAAACCCTAACAATAAGTTTCTAGAACAATTACTGGGGCTTAATGTTGTTAATTACAAGCTTAACTAGCGGTTAGTGTTTAGCGCAAAGCATTTTCGATTACGAATACCGCACGCCAACCGCCCCACGCTTTACCAAAATAATGTCAAATTGACATTACAGAGTAGTTGGCATTGCAATTGAATACATATATTTGAACATAAAAAAAATAATTATGGCATTAGAAATCACAGATGCAAACTTTGAGGAGCTTGTATTAAAATCAGATAAACCCGTATTAGTAGATTT
The DNA here is from genome assembly GCF_026240075.1 of Pedobacter sp. MR22-3. Lineage (NCBI taxonomy): Bacteria > Pseudomonadati > Bacteroidota > Sphingobacteriia > Sphingobacteriales > Sphingobacteriaceae > Pedobacter > Pedobacter sp. MR22-3. The sequence continues at coordinate 103,075 of NZ_JAPIVF010000003.1, forward strand.
TTGGGCAGAATGGTGTGGCCCTTGTCGCATGGTTGGTCCTGTTGTAGAAGAAATCGCTAAAGAATACGATGGCAAGGCAATAGTTGGAAAAGTAAATGTTGATAACAACCCTCAAATTTCAATGCAGTTTGGTATCCGTAACATTCCGGCCTTATTATATTTCAAAAACGGTCAGATCGTAGATAAACAAGTTGGTGCAGTTCCAAAATCTGTATTAGCAGATAAACTGAACAAGCAACTGGCATAGGAAGGTTGAAGGTATACAGGTCTAATAATTTAGGTCTTGATCCTGGATACTAACTATTTTATCCGCGCTGCGTGTAACATATTTTAAAACCCGAAACCATTTTAAGGTATTCGGGTTTTTTATTGCGATATTTTTTTGTTTATTTAATAAAAATATAGAATCATGTCTGTCAATCTATTCAACAGCAAAACAGTAGGGATTATTATAGCAGGCTTCGCCTTAAACTGCCTAAATACGGCCTGTGCTTTCGCTCAAAATCCGGTGGAAACGGAGAAGCCTACAGCAGATTATAAGCCAGCTTTTACCGGACAAACCAGGATTGCCGGAATAAAAACAGAAACGCCTTTATCTGTTTCAATCATCAATGAAAAATTAGAAAATCCGTGGGGAATAGCCGTTCTTCCAAATGGTGGATTTTTAATCACCCAGAAACAGGGATCGATGGTTATCTTAGGGGCTGATGGAAAGCTGTTAAAGAAAATTGAAGGCTTGCCGAAGGTTGATGCCTCGGGTCAGGGTGGTTTACTGGATGTCACTTTAGATCCTGACTTTGCAAAAAACAGGATGGTTTACTGGGCTTTCGCCGAACCTCAGGCTAAAGGCTCTTTATTGGCCATTGCGAAGGGGAAATTGTCTGCAAGCGAAACAAAAATAGAAAATCAGAAAATTATTTATCGGGCTACACCTGCACATACCGGGAAACTTCAGTACGGTTCAAGAATCGTTTTTGATAAAGATGGAAATCTTTTTGTAAGTACCGGAGAACGATCAGATAAAGAAATCAGGGTTCAGGCGCAACAGTTAAATTCCTCACTCGGAAAAATTCTGCATTTAACACCTGAAGGTAAACCTGTGCCGAACGGGCCCTTTGCCGGTAAAGCGGGTGCCAAACCAGAGATTTACGCTTACGGACTTCGGAACCCTGACGGACTGGCAATTAATCCGCAAACCGGCGATTTATGGGAGGCTGAGTTTGGCCCTCGCGGTGGTGATGAAATTAATTTAATCAGGCCGGGTAAAAATTATGGCTGGCCGGTAATTACATATGGAATTGAATACAGTGGCAAAGCTGTAGGTGATGGTATTCAGCAAAAAGAAGGTATGGAACAACCAGTTTATTACTGGAATCCGGTAATTTCGCCGGGCTCGATTGCTTTTTATAACAGTGATAAAATTCCGGCATGGAAAGGTAATTTATTTGTTGGTGCATTGAGTGGCTCGCATATTATCCGTCTGGTAATTAAAGACAATAAAATTGTTGGAGAAGAAAGGCTGCTGGAAGGAAAAGGCGAGCGTTTCAGAGATTTAGTAGAAAAAGACGGTGCTTTATATGCCGTAACCGATAATGGAAAACTTTATAAAATAGCTGTAAAATAGCGAGTATATTAACATATTGGCTGGTGAAACACCAGCCAATATGTTAATATCTGTTTCGGGGTGTAACAAACGGGCCATCATTTCATAAAATCTTTTTATTAGCTTTACGATATGCAGGCCGTAAATGATGAACAAGAAACCAGTTTTGGAAACCTGGAATTGCTGGCGAGCCAGGTAGTAGAAGGTTTTATCACTGGATTACATAAAAGTCCGTTTCATGGTTTTTCTGTAGAATTTGCCGAACACCGTCAGTACAATAATGGCGATAATGTTAAAAACATTGATTGGAAATTATACGCCAAAACAGATAAGCTGTATAGCAAGCGTTTCGAAGAAGAAACCAATCTTCGCTGTCAGTTCGTAGTGGATGTTTCTTCATCCATGTATTTCCCTGAAGCCCAAAACAATAAGCTTACTTTTTCCATTCAGGCAGCTGCAGCACTCATGTACCTGCTCAAAAAGCAAAGAGATGCCTTTGGACTAAGCCTTTTTTCAGATGAAATCTTATTAAATACCCCTGCTAAATCAACAACGGTTCATCAGAAATTCTTGTTTACCAAGCTTGAAGAATTATTAAACACGCCAAAGGTGAATGCACAAACGAATTTAAGTGAATCGCTTCACCAGGTGGCAGACCTCATCCACAAACGGTCGCTGGTGGTTGTTTTTAGTGATTTATTCAACACCCAAAGCAGCCCTGAACAAACCGATCAGTTTTTTGATGCATTGCAGCACCTCAAATTCAATAAGCATGAAATTGTGGTTTTCAATGTAGTGGATCAGTCTAAAGAAGTCAACTTTGAATTTGAGAACCGCCCGCATCAGTTTATTGATATGGAAACAGGTGATACCATTAAAGTGCATACCAATCAGGTAAAGGATAATTATAAAGACGCCATAACAACATACAGACAGCAAATTGCCTTAAAGTGCGCGCAATACAAAATTGACCTGATAGATGCCGATATTAAAGCAGGTTTTTATCCTGTACTTCAGGCTTATCTCATCAAAAGGCAAAAAATAGGTTAGTTTTTTTTAACTCAACCAGATCAAAAATTACAAAACATTGTAAATCCATGCAAACAATAGCCTCATTTTTAAAGTATAAATAGTAATCATATTTAACAGAGGATAATAACCTCCACTTTAAGAATAACTATATGGCTAAAAATGTTGCAGAACAACTGGTAGAAATGCTTGTGGAGGCTGGCGTAAAAAGAGTTTATGCGGTTACAGGCGATAGCTTGAATTATTTTAATGATGCTGTACGCCGAAACGGAAAAATCAAATGGATTCATGTTCGCAATGAAGAAGTGGGTGCCTTCGCTGCCGCTGCTGAAGCGGAACTGGATGGATTGGCCTGCTGTGCGGGAAGCTGCGGACCCGGGCACGTTCACCTGATTAACGGTTTGTACGATGCACATAAATCTCATGTTCCGGTGATCGCCATCGCTTCTACCATTGATACCGGGCAGTTTGGTATGGATTATTTCCAGGAAACCAATACCACTAAATTATTTGACGATTGCAGTTCTTACAACCAGATTGCTACAACTGCTGCGCAGGTACCCAGAATGTTTCAGGCTGCTATTCAACATGCTGTTCATCAAAAAGGTGTAGCCGTATTTGGTTTACCAGGTGATGTTGCCCAAATGGACGCGGTAGAAGGTGAAACATCTATGCAGCTTTTTAAAAGCAGACCTGTCATCAGGCCCCAAGACAGCGATCTTCACTTACTGGCTAATTGTTTAAATGAAGGTAAAAAAATCACCATTTACTGTGGTATCGGCGCGGCTGAAGCGCATGATGAAGTTGTTGCACTGGCCGAAAAACTGAAGGCCCCGGTAGGTTTTTCCTTCCGTGGAAAAATGGGCATCCAATACAATAACCCTTACGAAATTGGCATGACCGGCTTACTTGGTCAGCCATCTGCATACCATAGCATGCATGAGTCGGATGTAGTGTTACTGCTTGGAACGGATTTCCCTTACCAGAATTTTATGCCTGAAAAAAATAAAATCATTCAGATAGATGAAAGTCCGGAGAGAATAGGCAGAAGGGCAAAACTGCACATGGGTTTGTGCGGTGATATCAAAGATTCAATAGCTGCTCTGCTGCCATTAATTTCCACTAAAACCGATGATAGTTTCTTAAAAGCACAACTGGAGTTTTACGGAAAAGTAAAAGAAAATCAACTAAGCTATGTGAAAGACCGCGGAGAGGAAAATAAAATTCAACCCGAATTTGTAGCAGATACCATCAACCGGTTAAGCGATCAGGATGCAATTTATACGGTAGATACCGGGATGTGCTGCGTTTGGGGCGCCAGGTTTATAGATGGCACAGGTCAAAGGAAAATGCTGGGATCTTTTAACCATGGTTCAATGGCCAATGCCATGCCCATGGCGATAGGGGCTGCACTTGCGCATCCTGAAAGACAAGTAATTGCACTTTGCGGAGATGGTGGTTTATCAATGCTGCTGGGTGATCTGGCCACCATTAAACAATATAATCTACCTATTAAAATTATCGTTTTTAATAATCGTGCCTTAGGCATGGTGAAGCTCGAAATGGAAGTTGATGGTTTGCCTGATAATGAAACGGACATGATTAATCCTGATTTTGCTTTGGTGGCACAGGCCATGGGTTTTAAAGGCATTACGATTAACCAGCCTGAAGAGGTAGAAGTTGCCATCGCCAATGCCTTTGCTGAAGATGGTCCCGTTTTATTGAATATCATGACCAACCCGAATGCTTTAGCAATGCCACCAAAAATAGAATGGGAGCAAGTAAAGGGAATGACCATTTCCATGACCAAATTAATGCTTGGCGGTAAAATGAGTGAGGTATTTGATACCATAAAATCTAATTACAAACATTTGGGCGAAGTATTATAGTCCGGAATAAAAAAATATAAAATGATACTCGAAAAAGGAAAAGTAGCACCAGATTTTGAATTGAATGCCACACCGGATCAGAAAATTAAGCTGAACGATTTCAAAGGTAAAAATGTGATCCTGGCTTTTTACCCTGCCGACTGGAGTCCGGTATGTGGCGACCAGATGGCCTTATATAATGAAATGCTGAAATATTTCAGTAAACATGATGCGCAGATGATCGGGATATCAGTAGATAGCACCTGGTGCCATAATGCTTTTCAGAAAGATAGAAAATTACATTTTCCGCTTCTGGCAGATTTTGAGCCTAAAGGGGAAGTTTCAAAAGCTTATGGCGTATATGATGATGAGGTAGGAGAGAGTAAGCGGGCACTTTTCGTGATTGATAAGGAAGGAAAAATTGCCTGGAGTTATTTATCACCAACAGCAGTGAACCCTGGTGCTGATGGCATACTGGATGCTTTGGAAAGTTTAGAACAAAAATAATATATCATGAGCACATTAAAACCAGCAATAGGAAGCAGCGATCATTCCGAAGGATCTGATTCAGCAGCAATTACCATCGTGGAATTTGGCGATTATCAATGTCCGCATTGTGCCCACGCTTATCCGATTATAAAAGAAATTCAGCAGGCTTTTGGTGATCAGATCCGGTTTGTGTTCAGGCACTTTCCGCTACAGGAATCTCATGCGTTTGCATTTCAGGCAGCTTTGGCTGCAGAAGCAGCAGCACTTCAGGGTAAATTCTGGGAAATGCACGATGCCATCTATGATAACCAGTACCGTTTAAATGATGAACTCTTTCAGGAACTTGCAGAGACCATTGGCTTAGACATTGAGCAATTTGATGAGGATATAAATACTGAAGCGGTAAAGCAAAAAGTGGAAGATGATTTTGAGAGCGGTGTGAGAAGCGGGGTAAATGGAACGCCATCATTTTATGTAAATGAAACTAAATTTGATGGCGGTCCTGAAGATTTATTTGAAATGTTGAAAGAGAATGCTGAATAAAAATAAAAAACCTCATGTATTTTGCAATACATGAGGTATCAGATAAGGGTAACCGGAAAACTAAAAAACTAATTATGAAGTTTTTAGAATTTAACAAAACGGAAATCGCTTCTGGTGTTTTGTTATATCAAAGGTGCACTTCATTTATGAAGTTTTAGTGAAGAAGTGATTTTACTATTTATAAATTCCCTCTTAACTCCTGTTCACGCTCTAATGACTCAAATAAAGCCTTAAAATTTCCTGCACCAAAGCTTTGTGCGCCCTTACGTTGAATAATTTCAAAAAATAAGGTAGGCCTGTCTTCAACAGGTTTGGTGAAGATCTGTAGTAAGTAACCTTCTTCATCACAGTCAACCAAAATCCCCAGGCTTTCCAATAAAGCAATTTCTTCATCTATTTTGCCCACCCGTTGTGGCATCATATCATAATAAGCTTCCGGTGGGGCACTTAAAAACTCCACGCCACGTGATTTTAATTCTTTAACAGTTTTTACAATATCTTTGGTGGCCACGGCAATATGCTGAACGCCTTCGCCTTCATAATACTCTAAATATTCTTCTATCTGCGATTTCTTTTTACCTTCCGCGGGCTCATTAATCGGGAATTTTGAAAAGCCATTTCCATTGCTCATTACCTTACTCATCAATGCAGAATATTCCGTGTTGATTTGTTTATCATCAAAGGAAAGGATATTTACAAATCCCATCACATCTTCGTACCATTGTACGGCCTCGTTCATCCTGTTCCAGCCCACGTTACCTACACAATGGTCAATATATAAAAGGCCGGCATCAGCAGGTTGATAATCGCTTTCCCAAACGCGGTAACCCGGCATAAAAGTACCTTTGTAATTTTTTCTTTCAATGAACATGTGGATGGTTTCGCCATAGGTATAAATCCCGCTCATTTTTACTTCACCTTGATCATCTGTTAATGTTTTAGGCTCCATATAAGGCTTAGCACCGCGTTTTGTCGTTTCTTCAAATGCACTGTAGGCATCATCTACCCAAAGGGCCAGTACTTTAACACCATCTCCGTGTTTTTTTACATGTTCAGAAATCGGATGATCTGATTTTAATGCAGTGGTTAAAATTAACCTGATTTTTCCCTGTTGTAAAACATAAGAGGCGCGGTCACGTATGCCTGTTTCCGGACCGGCATAAGCCAAACTCTGAAAGCCAAATGCGGTTTTGTAATAATGCGCGGCCTGTTTGGCGTTGCCTACATAAAATTCAATATAATCTGTTCCGTTAATAGGCAGAAAATCTGGTGCCTTAGCGATCTTTTCTGCAAATGTCTGTGTTTCCATTTTGATGTTGTTGTAATGTTTTTTAATATTATAATATTTCGAATATGTTGGATATCTCATTATCCCGACTCCGGACTCAAGACTTTCGACTCCAAACTCAACCTACCCTTCCTGCCAGCTTTTGTGGTAATTTTCATCTTCTATTGCAATGGCTTCTTCTGTCAGCATCAGCGGTTTAAAAGGATCAATCATCACAGCCAGTTCATCAGTTTTTTCTTTACCGATTGATTTTTCTACTGTGCCTGGATGAGGGCCATGAGGAATTCCTCCCGGATGTAAGGTAATTTGACCTTTAACCACGCTTTTACGGCTCATAAAATCGCCATCCACATAATACAACACTTCATCACTATCTACGTTGCTATGGTTATAGGGCGCAGGAATCGAATCAGGGTGGTAATCATATTTACGCGGTACGAAAGAACAAACTACGAAATTATGCCCCTCAAAGGTTTGGTGTACAGGTGGTGGCTGATGTAAACGCCCGGTTATGGGTTCAAAATCATGAATGGAGAAGGCATATGGATAATGATAGCCATCCCATCCGATATAATCGAAAGGATGCGTGCCATAGGTATAGGGATAAATTAATCCTTGTTTTTTAATAAGCACTTTGAAATCACCATATTCATCATGTGTTTGCAGGTTTTCAGGTAAACGTAAATCGCGTTCGCAATAAGGCGAATGTTCCATCAACTGCCCGTATTGATTTAAATAACGTTTAGGCGGGCGTAATGGGCTGAAGCTTTCTACGATAAACAACCTGTTCTGCTCCTGGTCAAACTCCATTTGATAAATGGTTCCTCTCGGGATAATCAGGTAATCGCCATAGCCAAACTTAATCTCCCCGAAGCCTGTTTTAAGTTTTCCGGAACCCTCGTGGATGAAGATCATTTCATCCGCCTGACTGTTTTTATAAAAATAATCGGTCATGGATTTCCTGGGTGCCGCCAAAACAATATGTAAATCACTATTCACTAAAACCGGCTTCCTGCTTTTCAGGTAGTCGTCTTCCGGTTGAATGTTAAAACCAATTAAGCTGGTGTGTTTCAGGTGTTTTTCTCTGGCAATTTTAGGCTCAACGCTGTAAGGTTCGCCCAAATGCTTCACCATGGTTGGTGGATGGGCATGATAAACAAGCGAATATAAACTCGAAAAACCTTCTGTAGAAACCAATTCTTCGGCATAAAGGTTTCCATCAGGTTTGCGGAAAACCGTATGGCGTTTTGCTGGTATCTGCCCCAATTTATGATAAACAGGCATATAATTAATGTTAGGTTAGAAATAAAATCTACTGGAAAAATTAATTAAAAACGTGAAGCGTCTAATTAAGAAGAAGGATGCTGGATTTTACAAAGAATACTGGGCCATGATTAGTTTAGATAGCATTTTATAGCGACGTGCAGCGATGGCATCGTTTACTAAATTGATATGTAATGCTTTTAAAATCATGTTTTGATACGGCTAAAATAAGTATATTCTTTAAGAGGAAGAAATTTTTAACCATTTTAATTTAACCGGATTTTACGATGATAATCAATTACTTAAAATTAATTGCGGTTGCTTTATCCAGGTTGGGTTGATTTTGAACGCTATTCCTTTTTACTATATTTACCCCGTAATTTAACCAAATCATATATGAAATTCGTATCCTATAAAACAGAAGATGTTATACACTTAGGCCTGTTTATCGACGGACATATCTATAATTTAAATAGCTGCGATAAATTGCTACCAGACAATATGAATGAATTTTTGGAGGGCGGAGAGGTACTGATGGAACGTGCAAAAAAGGTTGATGCACAGATAAAAGATGGAAGCCTGGAAGCCAAAGAAGAAATTTTCTATGAAATTCTCGCACCGGTACCAAATCCAACCAGTTGTAGGGATGGATACGCATTCAGACAACATGTGGCTGCGGCTCGGCGGAACCGTAAAGTAGATATGATTCCGCAGTTTGATGAATATCCGATTTTTTACTTCACCAACCACAATGCCATTCAGGGTACAGGAGAAATTGAATGTATGCCTGATCATTTCGAAAAGCTTGATTTTGAACTGGAACTGGCCATTGTCATCGGTAAGAAAGGAAGAAATATTAAAGCTGCAGAAGCGGATGAGTATATTGCCGGTTATATGGTAATGAACGATATGAGTGCCAGGACCCTGCAGATGGAAGAAATGTTGTTAAATTTAGGTCCGGCAAAAGGAAAAGATTTTTCTACGGTGATTGGCCCCTGGCTGGTTACACCAGATGAACTGGAACCCTACAAAGTTGCGGCGAAAGATGGCCACACCGGAAATGCCTACAATTTAAAAATGACTTGTCGCGTAAATGGTATTGAAGTATCAAAGGGTAATGCGGCAGATATGGACTGGACCTTTGCCGAAATTATTGAGCGTTGTGCCTATGGTGTGGATATCCTGCCTGGCGATGTCATCGGATCAGGTACGGTTGGAACCGGATGTTTCCTGGAACTTAATGGTACAGGTTTACTAAACGATCCAAATTATCAGACACAATGGTTACAGCCCGGCGATGTGGTAGAAATGGAAATTACAGGTTTAGGTGCTTTAACCAATACCATAACCAAAGCTGATACTGATTTTTCTATTTTAGCTTTGAAGAAATAGTGGTGCAGGCGGTAGGTTGGTTAGGCGTTTAGTAAGTGAAATCCACAGGTGCCGATATGTAAGAAAGGAGGGGGGGATGTGTCAATTTCCAAAATTTAAGCTTACTTGCCAGATTGATTATTCAACTGCACAACTCACTAAGCCCCAACTTACCAACTGTAAAAAAAACAATTTTACCAATTCATCAGCTCATGCTAACCTTAAAAACTGAAGATTTATCTGCGATGCAGCTGCAGGATTATCTGCAATATGCCATTGCACCAAGGCCAATCTGTTTTGCATCAACCATTGATGTTGATGGAAACATCAATCTGAGTCCGTTCAGCTTTTTCAATATGTTTAGTACCAAGCCGCCGATTTGTGTTTTTTCACCAGCCCGGCGGGTGCGGGATAATACGACGAAGCATACGCTGGAGAATGTACTCCAGGTAAAAGAGTGCGTCATCAATATTGTAAATTATGAGATGGTACAGCAAATGAGTCTGGCCAGTACCGAATATGCAAAAGAAGTAAATGAGTTTGAAAAAGCGGGTTTTACCATGCTTAAATCTGATTTGGTTAAACCACCAAGAGTAGCAGAAGCCCCGGTGCAGTTTGAATGTGTGGTGAATCAAGTAATTCCATTAGGTGATCAGCATGGTGCCGGAAACTTAATTTTAGCAGAGGTTAAGCTCATCCATATTAATGAAGATATTCTAAATAGCGAAGGAAAAATAGATCAGGAGAAAATAGATTTGGTGGCCCGTTTAGGTGGCGACTGGTACTGCAGGGTAACTGCAGAAAATTTATTTAAAGTAGCCAAACCACTGGCTAAATTAGGGATCGGTGTAGATGGCTTGCCAAAATCTGTACGCTTATCTAAAGTATTAACCGGAAACGATTTGGGTATGTTAGGGAATGTGGAACATTTGCCAACTGATCATGAAGTTGATTTGGTTACTTTAAATCCAGATGTAAAAGAAGTTTTAGATGCCACCATTGGTGATGCCATGAACAGGGAACGTGAATTACATGAGCTCGCCCGGCAATACCTCAGGCAAGGAAATGTAGCATTAGCATTGAAGGTTGTTTTGCTTTAAATTTAATTTTAAAAATCTAGGCTTATGCATACTTCTGTACAAGTTGATCAATACATTATCAAATCTGCTCCATTTGCCATTCCGATATTGGAACGCTTAAGAATACTTGTGCATCATGCAGATGCCAGGATAGAGGAGAAGATAAAATGGGGAATGCCTTTTTTTGAATATAAAGGTGCGGTATGCCATATGGCGGCTTTTAAAAACCATTGTACTTTTGGTTTCTGGAAAGGCGCTTTAATCACAGACGAGTTTAATATTTTTGAAGATCGCAGCAGTGCAATGGGGATGTTGGGTAAAATCAAAAGCCTAAGTGATGTGCCTGACGATGAAATACTGATCGCTTATATTCAGGAAGGCATTCGCTTAAATGAAGATGGGATTAAGCTTCCTGCAAAGCCTAAGGCAGGCACACAAAACCTGATTATTCCGGCATATTTTATGGAGGCACTACAAGAAGATCCTGTAGCCATGCATATATTTCAAGACTTCAGCCCTTCCAGTAAAAAAGACTATGTGCTGTGGCTGGAAGAAGCCAAAACTGAAGGTACAAGAGCAAGGCGGCTGGCCACAGCTATTGAATGGATTGGTGAAGGTAAAACCAGAATGTGGAAATACAAAAAATAAGCTAGATGATGCTTACGATTTTCATAAAGCGATTTCTATAATGGCCATTAAGTTCAGTAATGGTAACGCTGTGTGCTTTTCCTGATGAGGCATGAATAAATTTAATTCCGTTTTCATCAATGGAATACACAATGCCAACGTGGCCGATTTTCCTGATTTTTGAATTGCTTCCGGTAAAAATTAACACGTCACCTACTTTCGCGTTTTCTAAAGTGGTTTCAGTTCCTGCCCCGCTAAATTCTCTTGATGAACGCGGCACTTTAAAACCGAAATTACTGAATACATAGCTCACAAAGCCTGAACAGTCAAAACCAATTTTAGGATTGCTAGTGGCATAGCGATAACGTATGCCCAGCATGCTTTTGGCAAAATCGATTAAAGATTCAGAATCTGTAGATGAACCATCTTTAAATGTTGCAGTAGTACTCTTTGGTAAGGTAGCAACTAATTTTTTAACCAGTTCCTGATATTGGGCAGGTATGATGTTTTGAGCTTTCACTGCACTTGCATACAAAATGAAAAACAGAAAGGCAAATGTTATTTTCTTCATATGTTGACTGGCAAGATATAAAAAAAATATAAAGCAGGTTAAAAATGTGGAAAACTCGTTAAAACAAAAGGCCCGGATTGAATGTCCGGGCCTGATTAAATATTAGTGCTGATTAGATACTTGGGAAAAAGCCCTGAGCTTTATCTCCGATTACCGGAAGTGGCTTTAACTGACTATTGTTTGCACTAACTGCACCTAAAATGATGAAGATAATGTACACAATGTAAATCAGATAACTCAAATAGCCTAAAAATGCTACCGGGAAAATCGCCACCAGAATGGTGAGTAAGATATTAACCACAATAATAGCCAAGTGCAGCAGCAGCGACTGCCTTAAATGATAACTGGATAAAGCCGTTTTATTGTCTTTATACATGGCGAAGTAAGAAATAAGCCAGCCAATCAGGAAGATGTAGCTAACAATTGCAGCATTTTTGCCGCTGTCTGGAGTAGTAGTGAATTTTGAGTTTTCCATATGATTAATTTAAAGGTATGCAATTCATATTAAATCATAGACTTTAATTAAACCAATAAAGTTCATCAGTTTTTAAAGTCTTAATTATTAAGGTGTTGACACTGCAACAGGCAAAATTTTTCCATTAAAAAACTTATGCCCTGTTTTTGCGAAATCTGCTACGTATTTCCCCATTTCAAAAGCCATTACAGGGCTTTGATAGCCGGGAAAAGCAGCTTCCAGCATTTCCGTTTGTGCCGAACCTAAGGCTAAACAATTAATTTTGATTTCTGTTTGCGCTAATTCAAAAGCGAGGCATTCGGTTAAGGCATGAAGCGCAGCTTTACTTGCAGAGTAAGCAGAAAGTCCGGGGAATTTAACACTCCCCTGAAAACCACCCATGCTTCCGACATTGACAATATGGCTGCCCTTTTGCATTAAAGGTAATGTAGCCTGGATCATTCTGAAATGACTGATCACGTTGCTTTGCAGCATTTCGCCTAAGTCTTGTTCAGTTGTTTCTAAAAAAGGTTTATTAATTAATGCGCCTGCATTGTTAATCAGGATATCGATATGGCCGAGGCGCTCTTTTAAAAATGGAATCAGTGCGGCATAATCGTCATTTACGATATCAAATTCAACAGGCAGGAGTGTGCAATCCGGGTTGATCCCTTTGGCAATTTCCAGCAGTTTACGTAATTTATCCGCAGAACGGGCTATGGCAACAATTTTATTTTCTTTCTGCAAGCTAAACTCTAAGGCAGTTTCAAATCCGATTCCGCTGCTTGCTCCGGTAATGATAATGTTCATGGGTAAGGTATATTTGCGATGAATATCCTTCATCTATTGATTTAAGTTTTAAATAGCTTTAAGCTTAGTAATCTTCAAAATTCTGGCGTAAGTTAAATTAAAATTAATTCAATATCATCGATAAATTAGAATCCTGTATCAGAAGTGACTAAAGGTATTTGTAAAAAACTTGAACAGCTGCTTTAATTGCATCGGGAGTTTTTACTTTAAAGCGTTGCCCTGAACATTAATAAGGAAGGTTGTATCCGCTACAAAACTAAATGAACTCATTTCTTATTTTTGTCTGGTAATCTACTTCATCCAAACCACGTTGCAATTTTCTAAAATGCTTATGCAAGGTTTTTTACACCCGTTTCTGATAATTTTTTATGGCATCTTGAACTTTTCTTTCGTGATAGGTTGTTGAATTTCAATGATTATGCTCAAATTTACTTAAATAATATCAAATTTCACAGGTTAGGTTTTTGTGTTAATCTATTCGTAATTGACTCACCGGATTTTTAATCACATGTAAACCATCATTAATAAGTTTTTTATGATCTAACTCTTTGCCCGCCTTAATTTCCAGATAAACCTGAATTTCCTTTTCCAGCTGGTGATAAATTTTTTGATGAAAGATGATTTCTAAAATCTCCAATGAACAAAGCCAGTCCTGCCGATGGTTCCGTTTCAGCTGATCAAAAATTCCAGCGAGTGCATCCAGGTTTTGACCACTTTCCCTGATCTCTCTAACCTGTTGATACAGATGATGCAATGCTACTGTTTTTTCTTCATAAATAATCTGATGTGTACTTTCCTTGCTGATCAGGGCAATCTCTTCAAAGGCATCCTTATCTGCCGCACCATTAAAAACAGAAATAATTTTTTCACCCACAGCCATATCATAATTGCCCCATTCGGGTTTAAAAAGGATATTACCATTGCGCTCGTTTACGGTACAGTCTACAAATGTGATTAAGATAACCTTTCCATTTTCTCTCAAAATATCTGTCACCCTGCCATCAACACAGATGCCACTGCTGAAAATCATCTGGGTTCTGTTACCCTGATGATTTCCTGATGTTCTGATTTCTTCATCACTGTAATCTTCCAACGGTTTTGTAACATCCTTCAGCTTTCCAACAGGAGATGAAAACCCATCAGCGTGATATTGTTTTCCATGACCCGGAAGTTGCTTGTCATTAAAAGCAAGGGCAGAAACCCCGGTAGTTTTAATAAAAGTAAGCTCATCTGCCAGGCCAATCCCGATATCGGTAAATACACCACTCACCTGTAATCCTGAAGAATAAACTGCTGTTGCCACGTTTTTACAGGCAATCGCTTTCATAATGCTTTCTGTTCCGCCACGGCGAAAGGCCATGGTATCTGCAAATTGTTCCAGTACATCAATTAGATTTTGAAAAGTTTCTGTTACAAAAAGCTGGGGCTGAGGCTTGGTGATATCATATTGGTAATTGATGGTATCGATGTTGTACCACAATTTTTTAACTTCTTTATTCATACAGGAAGCACTTTCTCCAATGGATGAAAGCAAACCTGCACCATAAATTTTCGGATCTTCCAACGTTCCGATTAAGCCATATTCAACTGTCCACCAGTGCAGGCGGCCAAGCAGTGCCATTTCGGAAGGCTCTCCCATATTTTCACTAATGGTGCGCAATGCTTTTTCTGCTTTCGCAATTTGTTCTTCATTAGTATTAACTGCTTCTTTTAATATGGATAATTTTCTGATGGCTTCATAGAGCTCAAAATCCTTGGCTGAAAACATCGCTTTGGCACCAATAGCACCAAAATAACTCAAATAATTATTATAATCTGTATCTGCTATAATAGGGGCATGGCCGGCACTTTCATGAATAATATCTGGTGCTGGTGTATATTCAATATGGTTGATCTGGCGAATATCTGCAGCAATGACCAAGACCCGATAGGCCTGGTATTCCATAAAAGCAGCTGGTGGAATAAAACCATCAACCGTAACGGCACCCCAGCCAATTTTGCCGAGGTTATCATTCATGGTCTGTAAATCTGGAATATGTTCAATACTTAAGCCGGCCCTTTGTAAACCTTTAATGTAAGGATAATAAGCAACATCCTTTAAGTAGCTATAATTCTGACGCATAACATAACGCCAAACCGCCTGATCAATAGGGGTGTATTTTTCGTAATTCTGATTAACTATAAATTGTTTTAAATGATTAGGTAATTTTGCTACCTGCGCGTTATTAAAATCATTAAAATGGCTCATGGTTGAAATGAAAATAAGTTGGTCGAGGGCTAAGTTATGATGTTAGCCTTACCTAAACAAGAAAGCCATCCTATAAATTAACAGCCATAGGTAATAAATGGTTAAAGCAGAATCGAAGAATCAGTATTTAGTGCCGGTTTTATTGATTTTGCTATTGCTGCCTAGTTTTTTTACACTAAAGGTAAAGTAATGTTGATAAAGGTAACTGAAGCCGGCGATTAGGAATTGTACAACCAGGCGGGATATGGTGGGATAAATACCTAAAATTTCTGAAAAGAACTTGAGCAAAATATAATTAAGCGGCATATTAATCAGTTGCAGATTTAAAAATCTAAATAACTGAACATGTGATTTTACTTCGCTGTGCGTAAAAATTACATATTTATTTAAAATGAAACTGTAGGGAATGACAATGGCAAACTCCACGGCAAGCGCAACGGTATTTCTTTTCAAAGTCATGAATAAAATATGATATTCTTCCTTCATGAAGACATCATTATACGCAACATAGAAAACCACCAGCCCAAGAACGAAAGTACTGCCACCTGTAGCCAGATATCGAAAATTATGCAGTGAGATGTATTTTTTAAATGGTGGATAGAAAAAATCGATAATGGCTAAAATAAATTTCCGCATGAATTTTGATATGGTTCAGTCGCAAAGGTAGTTTTTTTAACAAAAATTACTTTCAAATTTTTGCTAAGGTTAAACGGTTAAATGAATTGAATAGGTCATTATGGCGTTTAACGGTCTGATTTAGGGAGCGCAACAAAATCTATCACCGCACACCATACATAGGAGGGATGTGGCTGTATGCTTAAACCAACGATATTAAACCTGTTTCTTTGGTCCAGTATGGTCAGGCGGTGACCAAGTGATGGCACACCACAATCCAGAAGCAGGTGGCATACAATATCCAATCCCTTATCATTCCCGAAATCGATGTTTTCACTCATCGTTCTATTTGGGTAATATGTAGCAATTCTTTTTGAAAACTTATCGCCATTACTGCTCTCATGTGTGTCCAGATTATTTTTGCTTAAATCCAATGCATGATTACGACTCACTATTGATAATTTATCGTCCGGATAAAACATTGGCAGGTCTTTCATCTTGCGCAAATGTATGAGTAGTGATAAATAATAAGGGTTGTTTTTAGCAATTTTCAGATCATTGTAATTGCGGTATTTACGAACTTTTGCATTGTAATCATTGATGTATTCTTCCAGTAGGGTGTGATAAAATTTCTCGCCATCCATACGCGCCAAATTCATGTACAGCACCATGTTTTTTTCTTCATTGCTGAGATATGATGCGTTGGCTGCTGTATTGGCACGTTGATACTCAGCATCTGTCCATTTTTGTGCCTGAGCAATAACGGCTAAAGAAAGAATTAAGAGTGTGAATAAAAAATATCTGATCATTCAAGACGGCATTTGTAATGAAAACGCCCGGAAGAATGCTTTATTTTAATTATGTGATTATTGGTCAATAGGACATTAATCAAAATTTGTCGAAGTACCCAATGGCCTTCGACAAACTGAACTTTCAGCCATTCTACAAGAACATGCCGCCTGAAGCCTCAATGCGTTGCGCATTAATCCATCTGGCTTCTTCTGTACAAAGAAATGCCACTACACCACCAATATCATCAGGTAAGCCTACACGGCCTAAAGCAGTTTGCGAGGCTATTCCTGCGTTCATTTGTTCATTATCACGTACCACACCACCACCAAAGTCAGTTTCTATCGCTCCAGGGGCAATGATGTTTGACCTTATACCTCTTGCACCCAATTCTTTTGCCTGGTACCTGGTTAAAGTTTCCATAGCTCCTTTCATCGCACCATAAGCCGCATATCCTGGTAAAGAGAAACGGGCCAGGCCTGATGAAATATTAATAATCGCACCACCATCATTCAGGATAGGTAAAACTTTTTGTGTCAGAAAAAACGGACCTTTAAACTGGATGTTTACCAAAGTATCAAATTGATCTTCTGTGGTTTCTGCAAATGATGCATGGATACCAATACCTGCATTATTTACGATAAAATCCATTTTATCAGCACTGAAAACCGTGTTTAAAGTGGATTGCACTTCAGTAATAAAAGCATCGAAATTTCCACTATTGGCAACATCAAGCTGAAGTGCTGCGGCATTTACACCTAATTTTTTAATTTCATTAACCGTATTTTCAGCTTCTTCTTTTTTTGATTGATAAGTAACAATAACATCAATACCTTTTTCGGCGATTTTAATCGCTGCATTTTTTCCTAAGCCACGGCTACCACCGGTAACTAATGCAATTTTATGTTGTTTTTCCATGTTCTTTTAATTTGATAAACAAAGTTAAATGGAAAGTGATGGGAAAAATGGTGACTACTTAAGTTAAAATGGTGAGAGATTAAGTATTATGCGGTAGTAAGGGCTTTATTTGCTAAAGAAATTAAATATGCTTCACGATATTGCTTTGGCGTTTTGCCAGCAAAATGTTTAAAAAACTTGGTGAAGTTGGAAGGATCGTAAGTTAAAATTCTGGCAATTTCTGAAATGGGCATATTAGTGTTTTCCAACATGGATTTTGAGATATCCATCAAACGCTTTTCAAAGAAATAACATGGCGCATAGCCGGTAGCGGCTTTAATGGTATTGCTTAAATGAACCGGGTGGACATGGATTAAATCGGCAAAGTCCCTGACTTCAAACATTTCTGTTGCCCGGCCGGATACAATATCATCAAGATGTTTATCTAACTCTTTTATATAATCGGCCGCAATTTCATGGCGACGGGCAAAAAATTTTTGAGGAAGTTTCATCAGGTGATATGATTAGGACCGTGACAAATATAATCTACAAACGATAAAACCAGGATCCTTATAGATAAAAACCATTCTTTTTTGACTTTCGCATTATCTCGAAACCTGCTTTGTTATAAATCAAACTCGTGTAGTTTTTTCACGAATTTTTTACGTTGATACCAGTCATTGTAAACTAACTCCATGTTGTGTACTTCAAAGGTGCCGAAATCAAAGTCTCTGTATTTTTCTACCAGTTTCAATAATTGATCTTTGTTTTTTAGCATTTGCCTAAACCTGATAACGGTTGAATGTGCTGTTTGAATGGCATAACGTTTATCTATACTTTGTTGAAGATCAGTGTTTTTAAAGCCAATGCGCAAATCATCCCTGATTTCGTTTAGCGTATCAGTTAAAAATCCCTGAAGCAAAATGCAGGAAGGAGAGGCCGTAATTCCTTTAAATTGAATTTTGAAATTTGGGTGTTTGGCTATTATCGGTTCAATTACTTTAACATAATCCGCTACATTGATGTGCCGGAGATCGAAACCAACATAGCAGGATATGATGGACATCACCGTAATGTGAAGATCGCTGTTTTGATAATAATACTGGTGTGGATCAATGGCTTTAACTTCATTCAAAAATTGTTGGATGTTAGTCTTGGTGCTTTCGTCCGGCCTGATCAGCAAGGTAATTCCGAAACGATAATCATCTTTCGAATCAATCAGTTCATCAATCTCATAATGGCCATTGGCTATTTTGGTTTTCGATTCCTGATATAGTTTGTCGTAATGTGCTGATAAATTCATTTTTCCAAAAAAAAGTCGCAGGTTAAAACCCGCGACTAAATATGATAACCAAACTAAAATGTTCTTAGGTGATCAATTAGGCAAGTAGTGTTTTCCAACTCACTGCTTTGCCAATAATATCGGCTAAATCAGCAATAGCAACACGCTCTTGTTCCATGCTGTCGCGATGGCGGATGGTTACGGTATTGTCTTCTAAACTCTGGTGATCGATAGTTAAACAAAAAGGTGTACCAACAGCATCCTGGCGGCGGTAACGTTTGCCAATGGCATCTTTCTCTTCATATATGCAATTGAAATCGAACTTTAGGGTATCCATAATTTCGCGGGCTTTTTCCGGTAAACCATCTTTTTTGGTCAATGGGAAAACTGCAACTTTATAAGGTGCCAAAGCAGGGTGCAGGCGTAACAATGTACGACTGTCCTGTTTTTCTGTCGTACTTAAGTCCTGCTCTTCAAAAGCATTAATCATGGTTAACAGAAACATACGGTCTAAACCGATTGAAGTTTCAATCACATATGGCACATAGTTTCCGTAAGGCTTGCCATCTTCATTTAAATCATTGTCGAAATATTGCATTTTCTTGCCGGAAAATTCCTGGTGTTGCGTTAAATCGAAATCTGTACGGCTATGAATTCCTTCCACTTCCTTAAATCCGAATGGGAATTCAAATTCAATATCTGTGGCTGCATTGGCATAATGCGCCAGTTTTACGTGGTCATGGTAACGGTATTTCTCAGGCGATGTTCCTAAAGCTTTATGCCATTTCAAGCGGGCTTCTTTCCAGTATTCAAACCATTTTTTGTCATCACCAGGGCGAACGAAAAACTGCATTTCCATCTGCTCAAATTCGCGCATGCGCATAATGAACTGACGGGCAATTACTTCATTTCTGAAGGCTTTACCAATTTGGGCAATCCCGAAAGGAATTTTCATCCTTCCTGATTTTTGAACGTTCAAAAAGTTTACAAAAATACCTTGAGCCGTTTCCGGACGAAGATAGACTTCATCACTGCCCTCTGCCATAGCACCAAACTGAGTGCTGAACATCAGGTTAAACTGGCGTACATCTGTCCAGTTGGAGGTTTTAGAGATCGGGCAAATCACTTTATAATCAACAATTAAATCCTTTAGCTGTGCTAAATTTTCAGATTTAAGTGCCAGGTTCATTTCAACCTCAAGTGCTAAGCCTTTTTTTACAAATCTCCAGCTGGCTTCATTAATAAAAGGATATTTCTCATGCTCTAAAATGTCATTTTCATCTTTAAAACCAGGAATCCACGCGGCCTGACCTTCATCACTCAGACCTAAAATTTCATGTTGAAACTCCTGAAACTTAGCTTTGTTTTCAACACTGAAATTGGCCAGTTCAGAATATAATTCATCAATTTTATTTTCCAGTAGCTGGTCGGCACGGTAACGTTTTTTCGAATCTTTATTGTCGATCATCGGGTCGTTAAAACCATCCACGTGACCACTGGCTTTCCAAACTTTAGGATGCATAAAAATCGCAGAATCAATTCCTACAATATTTTCATGCATTTGTACCATGGCTTTCCACCAGTATGATTTGATGTTGTTTTTTAACTCGGCACCCAATTGCCCGTAGTCGTAAACGGCACTTAAGCCATCATATATTTCGCTGCTTTGAAATACAAAACCGTATTCCTTTGCATGTGAGATTACATTTTTAAATTGTTCGTCGTTATTCTTTTGAGCCATAATGCAGCAAAGATAATAAAAAGGCGGAGGGTTTAAAGGTATAAGGCTGAAGGTTTTTGAACGAAACCATTATGCGGTTTACAGGGTCTCCCTTTAGGCGATTTAGTGGTAAAGCAATGGTAATGCTGATCGGTTGCTCCAGTCCCGCTGTACGCTTTACTTTGTGCTCGCTGCCATCGGGTTTAGTTTGCAAAAGTGGTGTAATAATGAAAGTTTGTCTCCCCTGCTTCCATTTTTCTTATAACCCTATACATCATCCATTTTTTACTATTTTTGCCTTATGAAATTTTATCATCTCATTTTATTGAGTTTTCTGACCATTTTCGCCGCATGCGGCCAGGAGGAAGCTCATCAATATATTAAGTTTAATAATATTCAGGAACTCTATCAATTCTTAAAATGGAGCCCGGAAAACCGTTTTCCATTAATCAGTGCACACAGAGGTGGCCCGATGCCCGGTTTTCCTGAAAATTGTATTGAAACCTTTAATAATGCAACCACTTATAATCCCATGGTCATCGAATTTGATATTGCTTACAGCAAAGATTCGGTGATGGTAATTATGCATGATGATAATTTAGACCGGACCTCAACGGGAAAAGGCCCGATTGGAAATTACACGTACGAAGAACTTCAATCATTTAACCTGAAAGATAATGAAGGGAAAGAAACCAGTTTTAAGATCCCCACGCTTGATAGTGTTTTAAGCTGGAGTAAAGGAAAGGTATTGTTAACAATCGATTTGAAAAAGGGCGTTTCTTATGCGAAAGTGATTGAAAAAGTGCGACAATATCAGGTAGAAAGTAATGCTATCCTCATTACCTATAATGCAAATCAGGCAGAAGAGGTTCATCGCCTGGCGCCGGATTTAATGATTTCTGCATCTGTACAGAAACAATCAGAGTTGAAACGGCTCAATGCTCTGGGTATTCCCGACAATAGAATTGTGGCTTTTGTTGGCGTTTCGGCACCTGATAAGGAATTATATCAATTTCTCCATGCCAAGGGAATTACCACCATTTTAGGAACCATGGGTAATATTGATAAAAGTGCGATTGCCAGTCCGGCCAGAAATATTTATTACCACCTGGTAAACAATGGAGCGGACATCTTATCTGGCGATAATATCCCCCAAGCAGCTGAGCAGCTTGATAAATTCAGGTACAATAAAAAGTTGAAATCAGCACGCATTAATTAGAAACGTCTTACTTGGCTAACTTTACAGCCTTTGCGAAAAACTTAGTGTTCTTTGCGGTTATTATAAAACAAAATGAGCATTTCAGTAAGAAATATTTCCAAACATTACGATGCACAAAAGGCTGTTGATTCAATTAGTTTTGAGGCCAGGGCCGGGCGTATTTTAGGGTTTTTGGGACCAAATGGTGCGGGGAAGTCAACAACTATGCGCATGTTAACCGGTTACCTGGAACCAACATCCGGCAGTGCGGAAATTTCAAATAAAAATATCGTTACGCAGTCTCTTGAAGCTAAAAAACACATCGGTTATTTGCCCGAAAATACACCGCTTTATCCGGAAATGTATGTAAGGGAGTATCTGGGCTATGTGGGTCATACTTATAAGTTAAAAGATATACCGGGCCGTGTGGATGAAGTGATTAAGCTGGTGGGTTTAACACCAGAGCAACACAAGAAAATTGCGATGTTATCAAAAGGTTACCGCCAGCGGGTAGGACTGGCACAGGCTATTATTCATAATCCCGATGTTTTGATTCTGGATGAACCTACTTCAGGTTTAGATCCTAACCAATTAATAGATATTCGTGCTTTAATTAAGGAGCTGGGTAAAAATAAAACGGTTATCATTTCTACACATATTATGCAAGAGGTAGAAGCCATTTGTGATGACATCATCATCATCAATAAAGGTAAAATTGTAGCGAACGATACGCTTGAAGGCTTGAAAAAAGTGCATCATCAGATCTCATTGGAGGATATTTTCAGAAAACTTACGGCCTGATTGCTTTTTTAATTCCTGTTTCGGGAGGATGAAAGTGCTGGTATCTATATTAGTATAGAAATATTTTCATGCTAAATCTTACGGCCAGCTATATAGTTAAATAATGGAGTAACTTCATGAAAGATCTGATTTGGGTTAAAATGATACACTCGGCTAAGTGTTAGATTTAACTAATGAAAAGATAAAGTGTGTGCTGTTAACGTTGGCTTTTATTTTAATCAATGATAAGGTAATATATTTCATTAAAGCGGAATAGCAACAACGCTTTCTGAACGAATTAGCCGTTTTGTACCTTTAATATGCCCGAATATTTAATTAACTTCGGCATTTTAACGTGGTATGTACGCAGTTTTTAAACGCGAGTTATTCAGTTTCTTAAGTTCAATGGTGGCTTATATCACCATTGGCATTTTCCTGCTTATTTCTGGCTTGTTGCTCTGGTTTTTTCCTGACACATCAATTCTGGATTATGGCTATGCCGAAATGGATGGCTTTTTTAGTCTGGTGCCTTACTTATTTATGTTTCTGATTCCGGCCATCACCATGAGGTCTTTTGCCGAAGAACGCAGAGAGGGAACTTACGAACTCTTAATCACCCGGCCCGTTTCCCTGTGGCAGATAATCATTGCGAAGTTTCTGGCCTGCCTGGTGCTGGTATTTTTTGCGTTAATTCCAACACTCGTTTATTCTTACTCCATTTCAAAACTGGGATTTCCGGAAGGAAATATTGATTCAGGAGCGATAACCGGATCATACATCGGTTTATTTTTTCTCGGCGCCATTTTTACATCAATAGGTATTTTTGCTTCTGCATTAACGAAAAATCAGGTCATTGCTTTTGTGATTTGCGCCGCATTATGTGCATTTGCCTTTTTAGGATTTGAATATACCAGTCAGGTAGCTTTTTTACAGCAATTCCAAAGTACCATTTTAAGTTTCGGTATCGGTGCACATTATAGCTCAATGAGCAGAGGTGTGCTGGATACCAGGGATTTACTGTACTTCATCAGTTTTACGTTGCTTTTTTTATTGTTTACCAGATTAATAATAGGAGGGAAGCGATAATGGAAAAAGGGAAAAAATGGCTGTATATGATCTTGCTTTTTATCGCACTCATTGCCATCAATATCATTGGAAATTATATTTTTTACCGCTTTGATTTTACTACAGATAAGCGGTTTACTTTAAGTAATAAAACAAAAGATATTCTGGCTAAAAATACGAAGCCCATTACCGTCACTGTTTTTTTAGATGGTGAATTGCCTCCTGCATTTAAACGTCTTCAGGCCGCGGTAAATGATATTTTGTCAGATTATAAAGCTTATTCTAATGCCGATCTGAAAATTGTTTTTGTTGATCCGCTGGCCGGATTAAATCAATCCGATCAGGATACCGTGATCAATAACTTATATGAAAGAGGGATTGAGGCAACCAATTTAAGTGTTAAAACAGAAGCCGGACTGACACAGAAATTAGTGTATCCAATGGCCATGATTGAAACGGACAATAAGGAATTTCCGGTAAAGCTTTTTCAGAATTTAGATACCCGCGGCAGTTATGAAGATAATATAAACCGGGCCATTGAAAACCTGGAATATGTTTTTACAGCAAGCTTAAAAAAAGTAATTACCGGAAAAAATCCCAGGATTGGATTTACCGAATCAAATGGAGAACTTAACGATTTACAGATTGGAGATGCCATCCGAACGCTTTCCAGTAGTTATGAAGTAGGACGCGTGGATTTGAACACCATTGATAAGGCCGGGCTGGATAAGTTGAACATGATGATTATTGCCAAGCCGGTTAAGCCGTTTTCGGAAACGGAAAAATACAAAATCAATTATTTTGTGATGAATGGCGGGCGTATACTCTGGAGCATTGATCAGGTAAATGCAGAACTGGATAGTTTGAGACAGAGGAGCGGGCAGATGGCGACCAGCCGCAACCTGAACCTGGATGATATGCTTTTTATGTATGGGGCGAGACTTAATTATAATCTGATTGCTGATCCGGCAAATTGTGCCGAAATTCCGGTTTCAACAGGGTCAGTTGGCGGACAAAGCCAGATGCAACTCTTGCCATGGATCTATTACCCTATCTTACTTCCGGATACGAGCCAAAGTGTGGTGAAAAAACTAGATGGTATAAAGTCGGAGTTTCCAGGAACGGTAGATAGCATAGGGGTTAAGGGTGTTACGAAATCATTCATTCTCAATACTTCAGCATTTAATAAGGTTTACAATACCCCTAAGCCTTTCAGTTTACAGATGATTAGTGAACAGCTGGACCCCCGTGCATTTCAAGGCGTACCACAGCGCGTAGGTTTAATGATGGAAGGCCATTTTCCTTCTGTATTTGCGGGCAGACCATTGCCGGTTGGAATTTCAGTACCTTATACCCAGGATTTAAACAGTAAAACTACAAAAATGATCGTCATCGGCGATGGGGATGTCTTCAGGAATCAGGTTTCTGAAAGAGACCATTCACCTTTTCCTTTGGGTTTTGACCGGTTTAGTCAGCGCACTTATGGCAATAAAGCACTACTGTTAAATATTGTTGATTATTTTACCGACGATGATAACCTGATTATACTCAGAAACAAAGAAGTGAAAATCAGGTTACTGGATAAAACCAAAATAAAACTCGAAAAAGCCCGATGGCAGTTTATAAATATTGCAGTTCCTTTGTTATTGTTAATATTCTTTGCGATTTTTCAACATTATTACCGCAAATACAAGTACGCTAAATAATTTTTATATTTTTGAAGAAGACTAAATAATATCATGAGATTTATTGTATCCACATCAACCTTATTAAAACACCTGCAAACTGTAAATGGTGCATCAAGCAGCAGTACAGTTCTACCTATACTAGAAAATTTTCTTTTTGAAATTAAAGAGGGAAACCTCACGATCTCAGCTACCGATTTACAAACCAGCATGACCACCTCATTAGCTGTAGAGTCAAAGGAAGAAGGTAAAGTAGCTGTTCCATCTAAAATTTTATTAGATACCCTTAAAACATTACCAGATCAACCCATTGCGTTCAATATTGACGACAGCACCTTTGCAATAGAAATCAGTGCTGGTGATGGTAAATATAAATTAAGTGGTGAAAACGGGGATGATTTCCCTAAAATTCCGGTGGTAGAAAATGCTTCTTCGGTAAATTTACCGGCGTCTGTTTTAACAGAAGCTATTACCAAAACCATATTTGCGGTAAGTAATGATGAGTTGCGCCCTGCAATGACTGGTGTATTTTGCCAGCTATCGCCTCAGCACATCACATTCGTAGCAACTGATGCCCACAAGCTGGTGCGTTATCGCCGTATGGATAGTAAGGCCGATAAAGCCACTTCATTTATTCTTCCTAAAAAAGCACTGACACTTTTAAAAGCAGCTTTACCATCAACAGATATTAATGTGTCAGTTGATTATAATGCCACAAGCGCATTCTTTAAATTTGATAACATCAACCTGGTGTGTCGTTTAATAGACGAACGTTATCCAGATTATGAGGCGGTGATTCCTCAGAACAATCCAAATAAACTGGTAATTGACAGGGGATTATTTTTAAATACCCTTCGTAGGGTAGTGATTTTTGCAAATAAAACCACTCACCAGGTGAGGTTAAAAATTAATGGAAGTGAACTTAATATCTCTTCTGAAGATTTGGATTTTGCCAATGAAGCACATGAACGTTTAAGCTGTCAATACGATGGAGAAGATCTTGAAATTGGCTTTAATGCCCGTTTTCTGATTGAAATGCTCACTAATCTTAGCGGTGATGAAGTTACTTTAGAACTTTCAACACCAAACAGGGCCGGCTTACTCATTCCTCAAACCAATGATGAAAACGAAGATGTTTTGATGTTGGTGATGCCGGTGATGCTGAATAACAGCTATTAATCTGTTTCATTAAATATAAAAAATGGCTTGGTTTTTGACCAAGCCATTTTTGTTATAACCAAACCCCGCTATGAAACGCCATTCCGCTCTTTTCTTTATTCTTTTCGCATGTTTAATCCTTACTTCTTTATTTTCTTGTAAAAAAGCGGATCCAAATGTAGAGGTGAAAGGAGAATCAAAAGTGAAGTTAGTGAATGCGATTCAGGCCAATGCAGTTCAGGATATCTTTATTGATGACGAAAAGCTTTCTAATTCCGCACTGGCTTTCTCCGAGTCAACAGATTATATGAAGCTGGTTTCCGGAAGCAGGGATATTAAATTTATAGGGGATAATCACGTTGAAACAAAAGCTTCTATTAAATATACACCTTCCATTACCTATACTACTTTTTTGATCAGTAACCGTTCAGGAGCAAAAGAAATTGTATCCTATGAAGATAATTTAAGCAATACCGAATCAGGAAAAGCTAAAATTAAACTGATCAGCCTTACGCCTTATTTTTCAACAGGAATTAATGTGAGTGTACAAGCGGGAACATTATTCGTAAACGGATTACAATACAAAGAGTCGTCAACCTATTTTTCTGTAGATGCCGATTTAAACCTCAGGTATAATGTAGTAGGCTCCGGAACAGTTAAAACCATTGATAATTCTAATTTTCAGGCAGGTAAGATTTATACCATTTGGTTCAGTGGCAATACCGCTGCCAGCTTAACGGCACATGTGATTACAGATAATTAATTATCAGTTTTAATATGCTTTCTGCTATCTTTACGTTTTAATTGTGTTATACCTGTTTATGAAGAATAAATTATTTCTAATTCCTAAATTACTGTTTTTAACCCTGGGGACTATCTGTATCAGTGCCTGCATTAAAAATGATAATTTCATTAAGGGAGATGCAAAAATCAGGATATTTCAAACTTCGGCTTTGGATACCACGCAAAATTTTTTTCTTAGTGGCCGGCAGCTTGGTTCTGCTACAACTTACGGAACCAATAGCAGTTATATTGTAATTGCAGGAGACTCTTCCTACAAAGTAAGCTCCAGGAACATTACGTCATCTGACGATTTAACCAGTTTGGATAATCAGCGATTTGGAATAGGAAAAAATTATTCTGTATTTTTCACCAGAAAGACGATAACCTCACCACCAAATTTAATGATGTATGAGGATGATGTGAAAATAGATACGGCAACTGCTAAAGTTGTATTTTTAAATCTGGGTTATACCCTTCAGTCTCCGGTTATTGTAACAGATACAGGTGCCAGTTTTAATAAATTCTCCATGAGTTACGGCGATCGGGTTGAAAAGAAAATAAAGGTAAGCAGGTTAACCAAGATTTCATTTGTGCTCACTACACCAACCACCACTAATCCACAGCCAGTTGTTACGGTATTGGATTCTACAACAATAATTAAAGGTAGAGTTTATACGGTGCTGATTGACGGTTCTAAAACAGGAGATCTTCAGAAACGTTTGGTAACCAGTAACTGATTAATCAGATTTATTTAATTAATCGCTCCTAAATCCTTTTCATATTCATACTTTTGTCCAAAATTAGATCAATTGGAATTACTACATCAACTTCTGGATTTTATCCTTCATATCGACGTACATCTCGCACAAATTGTTAATGATTATCAAACCTGGACATACCTGATCCTGTTTCTGATTATTTTTGCAGAAACCGGTTTGGTGGTTTTACCTTTTTTACCTGGTGATTCCCTGCTTTTTGCCATGGGGGCCCTAATTGCCGGTGAGCATGAAACCGGACTCAGCATTTGGATAATGCTATTTATCCTGATCATTGCAGCCATTCTAGGTAATACGGTAAACTTTAAGCTAGGTAGTGTGCTCGGAGCTGGTGTGTTCAAGGAGAATAATAAAATTTTAAAATTAAAATATTACGAACAATCACACGAGTTTTTTGAAAAACACGGCGGAAAGGCCATTATTTTTAGTCGCTTTTTGCCTATTTTCAGAACCATTGCGCCATTTGTGGCCGGAATTGCGAAGATGCCATTCGGCCGGTTTACCTATTTCAATGTTATAGGCGGTGTGGCATGGATCGTCGCGCTACTATTGGGTGGCTTTGTATTGGGCCAGATTCCAGTGATCAAAAATAATTTCGAACTTGTAATTGTATTCATTGGGGTGGTAACTTTTGTTCCGGCAATATGGGCTGCGGTAAAAAGCCGTCTTCAACCGAAAAAACTAGAAGAAATTATAGAAGGTGAGGACGCCAAAAAATAATATAAATACTGATAAAGAATTTAAAGCGGCGGGCATTTGATGTTCGCCGCTTTGTTTTATTCATATTTCTCGTCCGATGATGATGCCTTTTTGATATTTCTGCTCTGTTTCAGATTCTTCCTTTTTTAAGTCTGGTTCGGGCTGAATCTTCACTAGATTTTTAAGTTCCGGCTGTCCGGCATCAACCCAGGCTGAAAACCAAAAATTACCGGTTTCCAATATAGCCAACCGCATTTGTTTTTCCACCATATTATTCATCCGGTCATGATAAGCCTTTGCATAGGCAATAGAATACTGTTTTAAAACCACATTGTTCCGTTCAGAAAAGCTATATTTCTGGTCAGATGGAAAAGATGCGGCCAGCTGTGCTTCAAAAATTAACACGGTATCCACTAAGCGATGGGTATGCTTCACTATTTTCCATGCCTCCTTTAATGGGTTTTCAATGTAACTGGCTTTGCCTACAACAAAATTATATTGGGTTGAAAATAATTCAGGCAAACGGCTTTCCCAAAACGCATGAATTCCTACCTGTTTAGTGAGTTGTCCGTTATGGTTAGCGGTAGTATGGAGCGGTACATGTGCATCTCCGATGTAATGTCCAAGGTCTGCCGAATACTTCAGTATTTTTACAGAATCCCTGGTTTTAAAAGCATTAACCAGGCTGAAGTATGTCCGCTGAATTTGCCAGGGAAGAATACCATTTGCATTTAATGACTTTGATCCGTATCTGGCCAATGCATCATTCCACTTTTCAGGAATGCTATCTATATTTGATGTGTAATTTTCAACATCCAAATAGTGTCGCGGTGGCTCGAGCGTATCCGCATACCTTCGTTTGTCTGGGTCTACGGCATGTTCGGTAATGTACTTGACGTTTTTTTTGTAAAAACCAATCATGCCGGAAGGCAGGGTAAAAACAGCAAGTTGGTTAATTCTTTGATGTGCAAAGAAACCCCAGGATGTACAAATTAGAAAAGGGATGATTAACGCCATTATTATCGTTAATCTTTTCATATCCTAAGATAAAAAATATATATTATTTGTGCTGATTTTAACTTAAATTAATTTCATCACGGTGAATATTGAAAATTTCTGATCCGATGTTATTTAACTTTTCACTGAAGGGCTCAAATCCATGATCTGTAATATAATTTCTCTCCTTTTCGGTAATGGGTACCATCCATAATATATTCACCTGACTATCACGGTAATTTTCAAGCGGGATATCAGGTAAGTTATTTAAATGTTTCACCAGTACTACTGACGTCATTTTTGTGTGCTCAAAAATATTAAAAGTAATGGTGTGCCCGTTACCAAGCCAGGAAATTCTCTTCCACGGAATGCCCGCCTGACCGCTGATCCAACCGCCAATAAGGTTAAGCTCTGCCTGCGTCAAGCCAGCATTTAAGAGTAAGCCCAATTCTATTCTGTTTACCGCATTAGGGTCTTCGCTATACATTTCAGCCACTGGCATAGGTAGCAACGATAGTCCAACGGTTACAAATACATCCTTAACTTCTCCTTTCTTTAAGAATAAGCCCCTTGGTGGCCATTCGTTTCCATCTATCGCAAAATATTGATCACTTTTACCTAAATGATCTTCATATTGCTGAAGTAACTGAGGCTGAATCATTTGAAATGGATTAATTTCCTGATCCCACAATTGCCAGTAATCTTTCGCTTCTTTAACCCTTTCTAATAAGATATTAGAAGATTTGAGTTCCCAGCAATATTCTCCTTCACCAACACAATCTCTGGCATAGCCAGAAAAACCATTCATACCAGCCCAGGATGGGATAAGGGCAATAACTTCTCCCTTTTCCATTAAAGCAGCACCATCACCTTCCTCAAGCCAAACAATTTCCAAATCATCTGCTTGCAAAGGTGTTTGTCCTTCTGGAAACCTGCAGTATGCTTTGGTTAACATTGGCGGAATTCCTTCTTCCATTTGTTTTAAATCTGCATTTAAGGGGGCTTCATCCAGGTTTCTGATCCAGCAGGCTTTAACTCCAAAATCGGAATCTTCATCACCCCACAAATAAAAATAAGCAACTTGATTATCCTGCTCTACAATAGCGGTAATCGGACAAGCCGGACTTCTCAATTCCATGAGTATTTCTGGTTCTTCCCTTTCAGGAGCATCTGAACCAAATATTTTTTTTAAAAAACTCATCTGATCATCTTAATTTTAAAAGTTTAAAAACGATTTATAGATATAATAATCCATTCAGTTTAGGATTAAAGCCAAACCTTAAGCAATATGCATAACTGTTCTGTTTCAAGTTTTATGCCAATTCCCAAGATTATCTGACCTCATTTATGGCTGCAGGGCTTTTCTAACGGCAGGCGCAATCTGATTTCCGAAGAGCTCTATTGATTTCATCATGGCCGCATGAGATGGCCCGCCAACATCCATATGCGCTGAAAAACGGGTTAAGCCAAATGTGGCTTCCATGGCTAAAATTTTATCAACGGATTCATTTACATCACCAATAATTAAAGCACCCTCGGGGCTCCGGGCGGCTTCAAACTGGTTTCTCTGAAAAGGTGCCCAGCCGCGTGATTTTCCAATTCTATTCATTTGAGCTGAATACAAGGGGAAGTAATAATCTGAAATGTCCCGGCTGTTCGCTCCAAACAAGGAATGCATGTGTACGCCCACTTCAAATTTAGCCATATCATGACCATGGGCCTGATAAACTTTTTTATAGTAATCAAAAAGGGGTTTAAATTGATTTGGCTGACCACCGATAATGGCAAACATGACAGGTAAGCCTAATCTGCCTGCCCGTTCAACAGATTGTGGCGTACCACCTACGGCAACCCAAATCTTGAGGTTATTATTTACTGCACGTGGCAAAACTTCCTGATTCACCAAACCGGCCCTGAATTTGCCCTTCCAGTTAACTTTGGGTTCACGGTTTATTTTTAAAAGCAATTCGAGCTTTTCTTCGTAAAGCTCATCGTAATCCTGAAGGTCATAGCCAAACAAAGGAAATGATTCGATGAAACTTCCGCGACCGGCCATAAGCTCGGCGCGGCCGTTTGAGATTAAGTCTATAGTTGCGAAATTCTGGTATAATTTAACAGGGTCTGAAGAGCTTAAAACAGAAACTGCACTGCTTAGTTTAATGTTTTTAGTAACTGTTGCTGCCGCGGCTAAAATAATCTCCGGACTGGAAACTGCATAATCAGAGCGATGGTGCTCACCAATACCATAAAAATCAAGACCAACCTGGTCCATCAATTTAATTTCTTCTATAATTTCCTGAAGCCTTTGTTGTGCGGGTTGAATTTCTCCTTTTGCATTAATTTGCAAATCGCCGAACATGCCAATACCTAATTCCATAATGCTAAAATTTATTTAACAAAGATAGGGGATTAAGGTTTAGCGGTTTTTGATGTATGGTAAGAAAGCTGGAATTACCATATAAGAAAATATTCATGGGACAATCGCCCTTCATTTTCTTATATGGCAAATGCTTAATAAGAGATTTAGAATCTCATTCAGAACGATACCTTATGCCTTAAATTTACACATTGACTCTGGACTATCGGCTCTGGACTTCGGACTTACTACTCAATCTTCTTCCCCTTCATCGCCGTAGAAACCGCCGCATCCATTACACGTTCTGCAAATGGACGGGTAAATTCATTCAGTTCATCTGCTTTCTTTAAAATGGTATCTTTTTCTTGTGAGGCTAAAGCTGTTTTTAACGCTTCGATATGTGCCACAGTTTCTGCAATTTCGGTCTCGCTTAAATGTTCTGCATGTTTTTTGATAAAACCTTCGGCCGTGTAAACCAATTGCTCACCTTCACTTCTTGCTTCGATCAGCATTCGTTGCTCAACGTCACTTTTGGCGTGGGTGATGCTATCGATCAGCATTTTTTCTACAGTGTCATCACTTAAACCATAACTTGGGGTAATTTCGATTTCCTGTTTCACGCCAGAACGCAGTTCAATTGCCTGAACAGTTAAAATGCCATCGGCGTTCAATAAAAAGTTAATATCAACTTTAGGTAATCCGGCAGGCATAGCCGGAATGCCCCTTAATTCAAATTCAGCCAGTTTACGATTTTCTTTTACCAGATCGCGTTCGCCCTGAAAAACGGAGATTTTCATGTTTACCTGCCCATCAATGGATGTCGTATACTGGCGACCTGCTTTTGTGGGCACCTTACTGTTGCGGGCAATAATCACATCCATTAATCCACCCATGGTTTCGATGCCCAAAGAAAGAGGGGTTACATCTAACAATAAGATATCAGAACGGTTGCCGGCCAATACATCTGCCTGAATGGCTGCACCCAATGCCACCACTTCATCCGGATTAATATTGTCTTGAGGTGTTTTGCCAAAGAAATTTTCTACCTGTTGTTTAACAAATGGGGTACGGGTGGAGCCACCAACTAAAATCACCTCATCAATATCAGTAGCCTTAAGTTCAGCATCCTTTAAAGCATTTTTACAAGCGCTAATGGTTTCTTCAACCTTCGGCGCAATGAGCTGTTCAAAAGTTTGCTGATCTAATGTACACCAGATTTTGCCAACTTTTTCATTGTATAAATTTTGCGAAGACAATGCTTTTTTTGCTGCTTCAGCTTGTAAACGTAAGGTTTGCATCAGGATATTATCTTCAGCCAATACCTTAATGTCTAAATTATTTTTTTCTATCCAATGGTTTAAAATGGCATTATCAAAATCATCACCACCTAAATAAGTATTTCCATTTGTAGCAAGTACTTCAAAAATTCCATTCTGAATTTGAAGAATAGAAACATCAAATGTTCCACCACCTAAATCATAAACGGCAATGGTTTTTTGTTGCGTAGGATCTAAACCAATTCCATAAGCTAAACTAGCAGCGGTAGGTTCATTTACAATTCGCATTACGTCTAAACCGGCGAGTTTACCTGCATCGCGTGTGGCCTGGCGCTGACTATCATTAAAATAGGCTGGAACAGTAATTACAGCCCGGTTAACAGGTGTCTTTAAAGCATGTTCTGCCCTGGCTTTCAGTTCTTTTAAAATTTCTGCAGATAGTTCAATAGGGGTATAAAAACGATTACCTGCCTGAATTTTTACCAGGGCATCGCTATCATCATCAATGATCTTATAAGAGAAAATAGCAGCATGTTCAGCAACATCCTTATAGGAGCGGCCTAATAATCTTTTAACGGAAAATATAGTGTTGGCCGGATCAGTAGTTAAATATTCCTTAGCTTCATTCCCCACAATAGCTTCATTCTGGCTGTTAAAATAAACCACAGATGGCACCAATAATCCCTTTCCGGCATCGTTAATCACCTGCGGATTTTTATCTGGATTAATAAAAGCGACTAAACTATTGGTTGTGCCTAAATCGATTCCGACTATGATTTCTTCCTTTTGAAATGAACCTGTAGCAAGGTTGATTGATATTTTTGCCATAGCAACAAAAATATGCTTTTTAAATAAAGGTTATGTCATTCATTTGTTAGCAAGAATGCATAAGTTTTAGTCTTTTTATTTGAATGATTTTTATTCAATTTCTACAGAAAATCTATAAATCTGTTGTATTAAATATACGTTTTTGGATTTAATTGAAGTTAATTCGTTTGTTTGTGGTTTTTATTTTGTTTTATTAATTTATTTTTTAACAAAATGAATGGTTTTTTAATTTATATTGCTTGTATCTAGCAAAATAAATATGAAAAAACGATTACTTTATGTGTTAATGGTGGCTTTTATGCTTCCGATTACTGCCTTAGCCCAGAATTTGGTTAAGGGAAAGGTTTTAACTACGAAAGGAGAAGGAATTATTGCCGCTTCTGTTAAAGAAAAGGGGACTGGTAAGGGTGCGGTTACGGATCAAAATGGAGACTTTCAGATTTCAGTTTCCAATCAGGCTATTTTAGTGATTAGTGCAATTGGTTATGAAACCAAAGAAGTGACTGCCGCTATGGCTTCATCAATTACGCTGTCTGAAGGTTCACAAAATCTTGGTGATTTTGTGGTGGTTGGAACACGTGGAAAAGGTCGCTCATCCATGTTAACACCAGTTCCTGTTGATGTGATTAAAATTAACCAGGTAAATATGCCTACCGCAAAAATGGATTTAACCTCTATTTTAAATGCTGCTTCTCCATCTTTTAATTTTAATAAACAAAGTGGGTCAGATGGTGCCGATCAGATAGATTTGGCTACGCTTAGAGGTTTGGGGCCAGATCAGACATTGGTTTTAGTGAATGGTAAACGCCGTCACCAAACGGCCTTTGTTGCCGTATTCGGAACCCGTGGAAGGGGAAATTCAGGAACGGATTTAAATGCCATTCCC
Source organism: Pedobacter sp. MR22-3 (assembly GCF_026240075.1). Classification (NCBI taxonomy): domain Bacteria; kingdom Pseudomonadati; phylum Bacteroidota; class Sphingobacteriia; order Sphingobacteriales; family Sphingobacteriaceae; genus Pedobacter; species Pedobacter sp. MR22-3. The sequence goes on from NZ_JAPIVF010000003.1 coordinate 138,108, forward strand.
GAATCTTCAATAGATCGGGTGGAGATTTTAAGAGATGGGGCCTCAGCCCAATACGGATCTGATGCCATTGCGGGCGTAATCAACCTGATCTTAAAAAAGGATGTTGGTGTTTTAAGTGTCAATACCGGCTACTCGGGCTATTATGATCCGAGAAATAATACTTATTATGCTAAAGAGCTGGGTCAGTATCGCCATGGTGGCGCAATAGATGGCAATGCTTTTTCATTGGGCACTAATTATGGTCTGGCACTGGGGAAAAATAATGGTTTTATCAATTTCTCCGGTAACTTTTTTGCCAATGGAAAAACATTCAGGCAAAACCTGAATACAGATTTAAGTACCAAAGATGGTTTGCCTATTAATACGGTGAGGAGATCTACAGGAGATGGGTCAGTAACATCCGGTGGTTTAATGTACAATATGGAATTACCGATTGCACATACTAAAACAACTATTTACTCTTTTGGAGGTGGTAATATAAAGGCCTCTGATGCCTATGCTTACACCCGAAATTTATCAGACAGGCCGGAGCGTTTTCCTGATGGAGTTGCCGGAAACCCTATTTTACAAACTACAATAGACGGAGAAACTTATTTTGATCCGATCATTCAGACTAAAATTCAGGATCTTTCTTTTGCGGCGGGAGTAAAAGGCATTTGGGGTAACGATTGGAACTGGGATTTAAGCAACACATTGGGACGGAATAATTTCCATTTTTATGGTGATCAGACTTTCAATGCTTCTTTGGGTGCCGGAAAAACGCATTTTGATGATGGCGGTTTCTCATTTTTTCAGAACACGGTTAACTTCAATTTAAGTAAAGCAATACCTGATGTTGCATCAGGATTAAATTTAGCATTTGGCCTGGAACATCGATATGAAAATTATCAGATTTATGCTGGTGAAAAAGACTCCTATGCCAACTATAACCCAGATAAAGCTACCGGGGCACAAGGTTTCCCTGGTTATCAGCCAGGTGATGAAGTGAATGCCAGCCGATCAAACGTGGCGGCTTATGTTGATGCTGAATTAGATGCAACTGATAAATGGCTGATTGGTGTTGCGGTGAGAGCCGAAAACTATAACGATTTTGGTTTCACCAGCAATTACAAATTCGCTACCCGTTACAAGCTAACGAATAATTTTAATATTCGGGGATCATTAAGTACGGGTTTCCGGGCACCATCGCTACAGCAAATTAATTTTAGCAATACCTTTACCAATGTACAGGGAGGTAATGTTTTCGAGGTTAAAATTGCACCAAACTATAGTCCAATTACCAAAGCTGCAGGAATTCCTGATTTAAAACAGGAAAAATCTGTGAATGCCAGTTTAGGATTTTCATGGAAGCCTGTACCGGAGATTAACGTTACCTTGGATGGTTATCGCATCAATATTAAAGATAGGGTAGTTTTGTCAGGTCAGTTTGATGAAAGTATTCCGGCGTTGAAGCCGATATTAAATCAATTGAATGTATCACAGGCACAGTTCTTTGCAAATGCGGTTAACACCACAAATTATGGTTTGGATTTAGTGATAGATTATAACAAACGATTCGATAATAAGAGCATCAGGGTTTTATTTACCGGAAACTTAAATCACTTAAATATTGATAAAATCAATATTCCAAATGCACTAAGTGGTTCTTATGAAAATCAACAGGCATTTTTTAGCGATCGTGAACAGGCTTACATTAAAGCGTCTGCACCTCCTGTAAAACTAGGCTTAAACTTAGATTATGGTTTTGGCAATTGGATGGTGGGAACACGCTTTTTGTACTATGGTAAAATTTCGATTTTGGGCTATGGCTATGAAAATACTTACCCACCCTTGGTTGCGCTGGATAACGATCCGGCAACAACCGTATTGGAGCAATTCAATTATTCTGGTAAAATGGTTACTGATCTTTATGGTTCTTACAAAGTATCAAAAAGGATGACCGTGTTTTTTGGTGTAGATAATGTATTCAATATTCACCCGGATTATGGCTATGTTCAAGGTGCTAAACTCTCGGCTTATGATGGCGAGACAGGCGGTGCATGGGATGCTGTTCAAATGGGCTTTAATGGTCGCAGGCTCTTTACCAAATTGGCTTTTAACTTTTAAAATCAGCTGAATATCGATGTTAAAGAGGCTTTTGATCAGATCAGAAGCCTCTTTTTTTCTTTTTCCCCCACCAGATTAAAAATCCGGTAGTGGGCAAGGTTGCAATAATTAAGGCAGCCAGAAATGCCAGTATCTTAGTAGGCCAGCCCAATAAGCCACCATCATGGATATCGAGATTGGAATTGCGCCATTTTAAACCCAACGGCTTATGCTGATGTAACATTTGATCCGTAAGTAAACCCGTATTTGGATTGAAGTAAAAATAACTTAATCCCCGCCAGGCATCTCCTGAATGAATGATCTGAACGGTAGCCATCATGCTTGCCTTTTTTTCTTCAGGATAATTTAGCAGGATCGCTTCGTAATTCCCTTTATTCAACCTGATCAGGGTATTTAAGGCCAGGTTACTGGCTAATCTGGTTTTATGTTCAGCCGGAGATTGTACGTATTCTCTTAATAAATTTGGCTTTTTAGGTGTGCCCAATGACTTATAAATGCCCAGTTCCCACCATTTAAACGACCACACCAGGCCTGTGATAACCATTACCAGTGCAAATGGAATCACATAAAAACCAAGCGTACTGTGCAAATCCCAGTTAAGTCGTTTAAACCTTGCATTCCACTTAACTGTTAAGCGTTGCCTGATGTTTTTTAACTTTTTGGGAAGCCAGATGATAAAGCCTGTAATAATGATCACCAGAAACAGGAGTACTGAGGATCCTACGATAAAACTTCCAATAGGCTTCTTAAATAGCAAATATTGATGAATCAGTCTGACAATACTGAAAAATTCATGTTTAAGATCAATAACTCCGAGAACCTTACCGCTAAACTGATCGATATACACCTCTTTACTATATGCTACCTGACCAAGATAAAAAATTGATTCAGCCTTTTTATTGACTTTAGAAGCTGAAAATATATAAGCGTACCGATCTGATTTTACTTCCACACGATTAAATTTTTCGTCAGCAGGAAGTGCCTTCTGTGCCTTGTCTTCTAAGATGTACAAAGGCAATGGTTTGCCCGCTGCCTTTGTATAAACAATATCCTGATGGAAAAAATTAAACAACTCCTCTTCAAAAACGTATATGCAGCCCGTAAAGGCTACAATAGTAATGACAACACCACTAATCAGTCCAAGCCAGAGGTGTATTAAAGCAGCTGTTTTTTTAAATTTTTTCAAGATTTTAGTTGAATGTGTAACCCAAAGTAAATAAATAATTTGAAGGTGTACCCGGGAAAAGTCTTAGGTAATCGTACCCGCCAACCCAATGCACTTTATTCGTAATATTATTCATGTTAAACTGTACTTGTACCTTACCAACGTTATAATAAAGTGCAGCATTGAATAAAGTATAGCTTGGAATGGTTTGATTAAAATTCAAAGATAAGATTCTGGAATCTACATAATTTGAACCAGCACCAATGCCAAGTCCTTTCAAGATACCATCACTAAAGTTATATTTTGCCCAGATGTTGGCGGTATGATGAGGTGCATTTGGTTTCTGTATACCAACTTCTGATGCAACAGGACTATCTGTAATCATGGCCTGATTATAAGAATATGATGCTAATATGCTCAATTGAGGAATAATGCGCCCAATAATGTCGAATTCAATGCCTCTTGAACGTTCTTCGCCTACCGCACGCAAAAGATCTGGTTGGCCGGAAACATTTGCAGGATAAAGCACATTGGTTTGTTTAATCTGGTAAATGGCAGCGGAAGCTGTTAAGCGATCATCCAGCCAACTCGTTTTTGCACCAAATTCAATCATATTGCTTTTTAAAGGATCAAATGGTCCGCCGGCATTTGGGTTGGAAATGGCCGAAGCTGTTTGTGGCGTATAACCCATTACATAAGTTCCGTAAAGGTTAATGTTTGGTGTAGCTGAGTACACTAAACCAAATCTTGGTAGTAATGCTTTAGAATGTGCTTTTGCTTCATTCGGTTTAAGGTAATTGGCGAAATCGGTATAATATTCGTAGCGAAGTCCAAGCAAGGCCTGCAGTTTTCCAAATTTGATATTGTCCTGTACGTAACCAGCATGTAGAAAATAATAGGTTGGATCATAGGCAGCCTGGGTAAAAAAGTTTTTGCTATCGTCTTGCATACGCTGAGACCCCATTACATCATTCAGGTTGAACGATGGTACATTCGGTACCAGCAAATTATTTACCACAAGGAACCGCTTGATATAATTGGTAGGATCCTTATCATAGTCTGATTTTACAAAGCTGATTGCGCCGGTATTGGCTGCATTGCGATAGTTATTAGCCGTCAGTTGGGAAGCGCCAACCGGAAGTTTTTCGCTGGCAAAATCATATCCGGCTACAATGGTTTGCTCAATTTTTCCCGTTTTTATTTTATAATTAATAAAGCCGGAGAAGTTATCAATATACCTTTTACGGATACGGTTAAAAATTTGCATGGCGATTAGATTATCCACAGGTTTTCCGGTAGCATCTAAGGCATAGGCGTTGGCACTTCTGTGTTCATACAAATCTTCGCTGTATCCTGTCTTCATGTAAGAAGCTGTAAAATTCAGGTTATCATTAAAACGATGATTTAAGGAAAGCGCAACATTATAAGTTTTCTCATTCAGCCGGTCGTTCCCTGTATTTAGTGAAGTTGATTGCGGCGTGGAATACAGGTTCCCATTCCCAAAAACAGATTGTCCACGATCTAAACGGCTTTTGGAATCATTGTACACCAGGTCGAAATTTAAACTGGTGTTTTTCGAAGGTAAAAACGTAAGTGATGGTGCAATAACCACATTTTTATCAAATTGTAAATCGCGGAATGAATTTGCATCCTCGTAACCAAAGTTCACGCGGTATAGCAAAGTACTATCTTTATTTGCAGGTCCGGTTACATCGGCAAGGGCACGGAAAGTATTGTAACTTCCCATAGAAAGGCTCAGTGATTTACGCGTTTCTGCCAAAGGTTTTTTGGTTACGCGGTTAATCACACCACCCGGACTCGCATTGCCATAAAGTGCTGATGAGGGTCCTTTTAATACCTCAACACGCTCCAGGTAATTGGCCAGGGGCTGTTTCCAGAAACCGGTGCTGGTACGCATGCCATTAATTAACTGGGTATTGCTACCACCATTAATTCTGAAACCACGGATCGTGATGTCATCATAAAAAGTGAACTGATTTACGCCGCTGAAATTTTTGACCACTTCACCAACCCGTACAGCACCCTGATCTGCAATTAATTCCTTACTGGCATAAGAAACCGATTGTGGTAAATCTTTTAACAGGATTTCTGATTTGCTACCAATGAAAGTAGCTGTATTTTTGTAGGTTTTCTCTTTTCTCCCGGTAATCTCAACTTGCTGTAAATCTGATTTTGTTGGAGATAAGCTCACATTCAAAGTGATTTTATCACGATTCATGTTAATATTTCTGCTGGTGGTGATATAGCCGACATAACTAAATTTAATAGTTAATGTGGTTTTGCTCACAGATAAATTGAAATTTCCCTGTTGATCGGTAGTTGTTTTTTCGTTTCCATGATCAGCATATACATTAACGCCAGGAATCACTTCACCGGATTCATTGGTTACTTTACCATTGATGGTTACCAATTCCTGGGCCGCGGCAAGGGCATAAATACCCGTAAAAACAATTAAAAATAACAGTTTCTTATAAAGATTAGACATCGAAATTTGTTTGGATTTTATTTAGACTTATTTTAAATAATGCGCAAATCTAATATATTTCTGAAATGTTACAAAAGGAAAATAAATAATCGGAGTTTTAGGTGAGTTGGGAAGAAGGATATGAGGTAAGATGGAGAAATAGACTATTTCTTGTTTTTTTCTTCAATCCAAAGTGACATGTATTTTGTACTTTGTGTGGTATGGTGGTTTAAAATCTGACCGAAGAAGTTATTTTGCCGGTGTGTAGTTAAACCTGAAGATAGTCTCTCAACTTCTTGTATGAATGGATCAGCGAAATGTTTTGCCGAATATCTTTGGTTAATGATCTGGACACCGTTCTGCTGCGCGACTTGCCAGGAATTTTTATCCTGATAAAGTTTTACGGCTTCCTCTATAAAAAGTTCCAGATCATTTTCAATGCTACCATTCCAATCTAAATCACCTTTCATGGCTTCTGCGCCTACAGATGTAGTTACAGACGGCGTGCCAACCTGCATGGCATCAATAAATTTACCTTTTGCACCTGCGCCAAATTGAATTGGGGCAAGTAATATTCGATGTTTAGCAATGGTTTCCTTCGCATTTGCAGCTCTTCCTTTAATTAAGAATTTTTCGTTTTTATTATCCAGTTGCAGCACTTTTTGCGAGGCATAAGATCCGAATATATTCAAATTTGTGTTTGGGAGCCTTTTTCTGAGCAGAGGCCAGATCCTGGTTTTTAAAACCTGAACAGTATTCCAGTTGGGCTCATGAAGGAAATTGCCAATGAAAACAAAATCTGCCCGGTCTTCAAAGAGAATCCATTTTTCGATCACTTGCTGATTGATTTCTTCTTCCAGAAATGGTAGATAATAAATCAGTGAAGGATCCATTTTGAATTGATTTTTCAGGATATCCATCTCCACTTCTGAAATGATTAAAGATAAATCGCAACGTAAAATTGAAGCCATTTCGCGCTTTGCAGTATCAGAAAACAAATCGATTTTGGTTTGCTTTTTATCGCCTTGCTGGCGGGCACTTCGCAGGAAATGTAAATCTTCCGTATCTAAAATCCTCAATGCATCAGGGCATTCCTGTTGAACCCTCCAGCCATATTGTTCTTCTACCATAAAACGGTCGAACATGACAATTTCAGGGTTTAGTGTTTTTAAAAATGAATTAAAGCTTTCATCATTCAGTCTTATTTGCTGCTCAGTAACAGGAGTTTGTGCGAAATCATAACTGAAATCACTTTTTGATGCTGCAGAGGCAAAAGTGATTTCGTAATTTTTGTTCAAAAATAAATCGACCAGTTGAATCATCCGTGTTCCCGCTGCCGAAGAGGTTGGTTCGGGCCAGACTAATCCAATAATCAATAATTTTTTTACGCTTCTACTCATTTTCTACAAAATAAGCTCTTTTTTTTTGCTCCTGCAGATAAATGTGATTTTCTCAGATTAAAATCTGGATCTGCGATTATCGATTAAACCTGCGGGATATATAAACGTATCTTAAATATTCTTAATTTTGCGGCTCAATTACAACACCACATGTTAGGATTAAAATTGTTGACAGACCCACGCTGGGCAAATATCGCAGAATCTAATTTAGAAGAAATTTTATCTGACCATGCCTGGTGCGAACAAAAAGCAGCATCCAATGCGATTACATTAATTACTCAAAATTCAGAACACCAGGATCTGGTTGATGAATTAACGGCCATTGCCATTGAAGAGATGCAGCATTTCCAAATGGTAATTGAGATTATTAAACAGCGTGGTTATACCTTAAGCCGTGAACGTAAGGATGATTATGTTGGCCGTTTGGTAAAATTCAGTAAAAAGGATGGCAGCCGTAATCAGGCTTTTATCGACAGGCTTTTGTTTGCAGCGATGATTGAGGCCAGAAGTTGTGAACGTTTTCGCGTACTTTCATTAAATATTAAGGACGCAGAACTGGCTAAATTCTACCATGAGCTAATGGTTTCAGAGGCGGGGCATTATACTACATTCTTAAATTTTGCCCGTAAATACAGTACGGATGTCGATGTAGATAAACGCTGGAAGGAATGGCTGGATTTTGAAGGGGAATTGATTCAAAGTTTTGGAACGAAAGAGGCGATACATGGGTAAAAGTTGTAGGTTATGAAGTTATAGGTGGTAAGTTTGGATACCTTTCCATCCATGCAGGTTATATGCGCCTAGGCTTTCAATTCTTAACTTTCAACTCATTTTTATGTATATTCCATAGCCAAATCACAATATCCTGGTAACTGTCGATTCCTTTTTTCTGGTTGTTGAGTTTCAGAAAGCGGTCAAAAGCAGCATCCATATAGGCGAACATTTCGCCATTATATTTACGCCAGAATTCTTTTTCAGTTTTAAAATCAGCTAAAACTAAGGGTGATAATGTATCATGGAGCCGCTTGTAATCTTCAGGTGATTTCATTCTGATTTCGAATAAGATATACCTAAGCATTTCATAGTTCGCTGAATATTGATAATTCACATCAGGACTATTGCTGGCTGTTAAATAACCTAAAAGGTTTGCTTCATCTTCATAAGCAATGCCTAGCTGATGTGCAATCTCGTGACAGGAAACATAAGGTTTAACAAAGTCAGGTAGGTTCATGTTCATATTGGCTTCGCCAGAAAGCGGTGCGTAATAGCCTTCAATACCAGCTTTACTCAACATCCATGGAATTAAAACTGATTTTAAGCAGGGGCTTTGGTATGCAAATAATGGATTTTTTTTCTCCATCAGATCGTAAGCTTTTGCGGAATTAGTTTCTAAATCAGTTATAGCGTAGGCAACGTTCTTGTTTTGCTCTACTTTTAAAGCAGTCGTTTTTTTTATGAAATATTCTCCAAGCGAAACAAGCTCCTTAACATTATACTTTTCATTTCCTATCCCTAACTCCTCGCTAATGCTTGGTCGGCTATAATTTAAACCCCATACGATTTTGAAAATGATATAGAGAATTAAGAAGAAGTTTAAAATCTGTAAGGGGACAAGAATTCTATCCTGCTTTTTTAGTGATTTACGTCTTTTGTAAAATCTAACAATTTTATAAAGTACAAAGCCAATCAATAAGGCATAAATGATATCGCCAATGGCAAAAGGAAAAAGAGATGATATAAACCTTAGTGCTGAAGAAATGTAAGGATAAAAACCTGTTGAATAATATTTTTGGACCAGGGTAGGGAAGAAGCCAAAGAAAAAAATTAAGAAAGCAAGGCCAAGTAAAACAATTAATTTGATTAGTATTGGGCGCGCTATCATTATTTATTTATAATGACCTTTTAATGAATGGATGTGTAAAGCATTGTTTAATATTTGATAGATGATTCTGTGCTCTCCATTTATTCTTCTAGATCATAGACTGGATAAATCATATTTTAAAGGTTCTGGTTTGCCGATTCCTGTGTATGGATGTTCCAAAATATTTACAATCAACTGTTCAATTTTCTTCTGAACGGTTTTATTTTCTGATTTCTTCCAAAATTTGATGTCAGCTAATGCTTCATCATAAATATATGATTTCCATAGTATTGAAAGCATAATGGATTTTTAAATCACGGCTTATACATAAGGTAACAAATAACTTATTTCCATAAATCTTCTACAGCAATTTTGACCCCTTTTCCTTCTTTCATTTGCTCCTGACTTCTTTTTATTTTAGCAACAAAATCAGGCTTGTATGGGCTTTTTTCTGTAGTAAACTCAATTTTTAAAGCTTTTACAAATGCCTTTAAAGCTGAGAGTTGGTCTTTGTTTTTTGGATGTATGATTAGTGTTTCCATATTATAATCATTGTGATAGACAAATATAACAAATCTATCGTGCAAAAGTTAGGCGTTTCCCAATCTGATCAGTCGTGAATTTGCCATTTTGATAAGCCAGATTTCCTGATACGAAAGTGTGAGTAATACTGGCCTGGAAGGTGTCTCCGTCAAACGGACTCCAGCCACATTTGTAGAAATTATTCAATTTGGTTACTTTCCAGGAATCTTTCAGGTCAACCAAAACCAGGTCAGCCCAATATCCCTCGCGGATGAACCCACGTTTTTCAATATCGAAACAGATTGCCAGGTTATGTGCCGTTTTTTCTGCAATTTTTTCTAAAGAAATTTTGCCCTGCAGATGCATTTCCAATAAGGCAGGCAAAGCATGCTGAACCAATGGTCCGCCCGATGGAGCCTGCGCATAAGGTTGATTTTTTTCTTCCAGGGTGTGAGGCGCATGGTCCGTTGCAATTACATCAATATAGTCATTGAGAATGCCCTGTAATACACCTTTTTGATCATCTTCGGTTTTTACTGCAGGATTCCATTTAATGAAATTACCTTTTGAAGCATAATCTTTATCGTTAAACCAGAGGTGATGTATGCAAGCTTCAGCCGTGATTTTTTTATCTTTTAATGGAGTTGTATGATCAAATAAGGCTATTTCTTTAGCCGTCGAAATATGAAGAATATGCAAACGCGTTTGGTATCGTTTCGCTAGTTCAACGGCTAATGACGATGAGGTATAACATGCTTCTGCGCTGCGAATCAGCGGATGCATATCAATGGTTAAATCATCACCATATTTTGCTTTAAATGCGGCCAGATTATGGCGGATCGTTGCTTCATCCTCACAGTGTGTGGCCACTAAAATGGGGGCTTTGCTAAAAATATTTTCCAGCGTTTTTTCATTATCCACCAGCATATTGCCGGTTGATGAACCCATAAAAACTTTTATGCCACATACATTTTTAGGGTCAGTTTTTAACACTTCATCAATGTTGTCATTGCTGGCACCCATGTAAAAAGAGTAATTGGCTAAAGAAGTTTCTGCTGCAATGGCATATTTATCAGCCAGTAATTCCTGAGTTAAAGTATTCGGAACTGTATTCGGCATCTCCATAAAAGAGGTAATTCCTCCTGCAACAGCGGCCATACTCTCCGTAAATATATCTGCTTTATGTGTTAAACCTGGCTCACGGAAATGAACCTGATCATCAATCATTCCCGGTAAAAGGTATTGTCCTTCAGCGTTAATTTCCTGTGCTTCGGGTGCAGAAAGATTTTGACCAATTTTTTCAATTAATCCATCTTTAATTAATACATCAGCAACAATTTTTTGTCCCTCGTTTACAATTGTGGCGGCTTTTATCAGGTAAGCATTCATGCTTCAAAGGTAAAAATAGATTTGAGAAGTCAGATATGGGATTTGAGAAATAGGAGGTAAAATTTGGACGGATGAAAGGAAGAAACTGGGTTTAGCATTGCTGTTTTAAGTTAAACAAACCCGACAGCAGTGTGCACGAGTGTAACGAAGTAAAGCGAATGGCAGGACTACCATAGCCAAAAAATTACCGGAATTGCTTTACGCCTAATCTCTTTAATGAAGCTTTGACTTTATGTTTGAATTTAAGACTCAAGACTTCAGACTCCGAACTTCAGACTAGCTCAAGCCTTTCGGCTTAAAAAACCTATCTTTGTGCGCTATGGCAAAATCGTTCGAAGAATTTAAGTTAAACAGGCAAATATTAAATGCAGTTGCCGATGCAGGTTATACTGTTGCCACACCAATACAGGAAAAAGCAATTGCCCCGGTGTTATCCGGGCAGGATATTTTTGGAATTGCAGAAACTGGAACGGGTAAAACAGCCGCCTTTGTTTTGCCAATTTTAATGCAGTTGAAATACGCTCAGGGGGATAATCCACGGGCTTTGATTTTATCTCCTACACGTGAGCTAGCCATGCAAATTGCTGAGCAGGTAAAATTATTTTCCACTTATACAGATTTGCGTTCGTTGGTGATTTTTGGCGGAATTGGTCCGAAAACACAAAAAGAAGAGATTGCAAAAGGGATAGATATTTTGATTGCTACGCCCGGAAGGTTTTTGGATTTATATCTTGCAGGAGACATTAATACACAAAGTTTGAAATTTCTGGTACTGGATGAAGCCGATAAAATGATGGATATGGGCTTCATTGGTTCAATCCACAGGATATTGGAAATTGTACCACGTAAGCGCCAGAACTTGCTTTTCTCGGCAACGATGAGCGAGTTAGTCCAAAAAATTGCAGGTGATTTTTTAAATAATCCGCTTGTTATTGAAGCTTCAGCACAGGCTACACCAGCAGCTAATGTCACGCAGGCATTATACTATGTTCCGAATTTTAAAACGAAAATAAATTTGTTGCAGCATTTGCTAAAAAATGATGAAGCTTTTTCACGCCTGATTATTTTCTGCAAAACCAAAACGGTTGCAGACAATATTTTCAGTTTTATTGAGCGTAGATATGGTGCCGATAATGTTCGTGTAATTCATGCCAATAAGGGACAAAATACCCGTATTAATTCTATCAACAGCTTTAAAGAAGGCAATATCAGGGTGCTTGTTGCTACCGATGTTGCCAGTAGAGGAATTGACGTGAGTGATGTGAGCCATGTGATTAATTTCGATGTTCCGATTATTATTGAAGATTACGTGCACAGAATCGGACGGACGGGTAGGGCCTTTGCGAAAGGAGATGCCATTACTTTTGCTACCGATGCGGAAAAATATTATATCCGTAAAATTGAGAAATTAATTCGCCAGTATATTCCTGTTGCTGAAATCCCTGAAGGGGTTTATGTTGATGAAACGCCTTATGAGGAACGCCAGCAGATTGCCAAGGAAATTGATATGCAGAAACGCAAGGAAGATCCTGATTTTAAAGGTGCTTTCCATGAGAAAAAACACGCTGCCGCCATAGAGAAGAAAGTTCGCGAAAAGGCCAAGGCAAAAGCGGGAAAAGAAGTAAAATCTTTTAAAAAGGGTAAACGTTTCGATAAGAAAAAGTAGGGAACATGAAGCTGAGGATTACGCCCCTGAATATCATTGGTGCTATTGGATTAGGATTGGTAGCCTTTACTATTTTAAGTCCGGAAAAGCATGCGCCAAGACAGGTAGATTTTAGTGGTTTTTATCTTTTAATACTGGGATGTTTAATTTTAGTCACCTTTATTACTGATTTGATCTTCCGTTTTACACTTAAGGATTTAAAAAAAATCTGGATGGTGGAATCCATTTTTATTGTCATTACCGCAGTGTTGATGCTGATCATCCAAAGGATCTCGTAATTAAACCGTAAAAAATATTCTCGCAGGCTGTTCAAGCGTATAATCAAAATAAAAATTCAGCATCTTTGCGCCATAAATTAAAACTGTGGAATCTCCACAATCAGTGAAATCATTTTATGAAGACAGCAGAAATAAAATTAACAGTTGAGTTAGACGAAGGTAATAATCCAGATAACATTCTTTGGGAAAGTACAGATTCTGGAAATGCAGATAAAGTACCGGCAAAAGCAATGTTCTTGTCTGTTTGGGACCATAACTATAAAAACACGCTCAAAATTGACCTCTGGACCAAGGATATGCCTGTTGATGAAATGAAACGTTTCTTTTACGAAACTTTACAAACCATGGGCGACAGCTTTTTAAAAGCCACTAATGAAACGCTGATTGTGGAAGACCTGCGTGATTATTGTGCGCACTTCGCAGAGAAAATGGGGATTGTAGAAGGGCAGTAGTTTAGTCATTAGTCATTAGTCATTAGTCATTAGTCATTAGTCATTAGTCATTAGTCATTAAAAATACCAGGTAAGTTAGCGATTTAACCATTAACTTCCGTTACAAACAATTACCAATCAGTGGAATCGTTAAAATCAATGTAATCATTTTTAACTATGTTAATATTAAATAAATTCAGGGCTTTTATAGGTGTTTTACTTTGTATCATTGCAGGTTTTTGTCCGATGTTGAAAGTGCCGATTAAAGGAAACTGGAATCTATATCAATCTGATGCCCGCTTGTTTATGATCACTTATGCCATCATTGTTGTTTCAGTACTTTTTCTCTTTATCAGAAAGGCTGGTGCATTCAGGTTCATGAGTTTTGTAATGGCTATCTGGTATGTATTGGCAGTGATAGCCGTTTATTTTACAGCTAACAATTATACCAAATATGGCTTCGCCAATAAATTAATCGGTAAGGTTGTTCATTTCCAATGGGGATGGATTGTTCTTTTGGTAGGTGTTCTATTTATGCTTTTTAGCACCAAACGTGGCGATAAGATAACTGCCACAAGTAATCCTGACGTATTGAAGTAAGGTTAATGCATTGGATGATGCGGCACTTCATTTGTATTGCCTGATCATGCGTTGCAATCTATAAAGTTTGATTGCAACGCATGATCGAGATTCAGGATTAGATTGCGCTTCGAAATAGATTCGGATAAATTAGTCCGCAATAAATAAATCGGCTGTATCCTCTTCTAGTGGAATATAAATTCTTTCCCATTCCTCGCCTTCGATAATTTCCCAGGTATGCCCGATGCCTTTTGTGTCGTTCGCAATTAAAATAATTCCGGGCTCAATGATAAAAGTTTCGCCGTTGGTTACGCCAAATTTTAATTTTCCTTTTAAGGTAATTACATATTGCCGCCGAGGTGCCGGATGCGGAATGCCTTCCAGGGTGGAAACATCCGTTTTGGCGAAAAAATAGCTGGCATTGATGTGTTGTTGTACCGGAATTTTTCCGCTTTCAAAGCTGCAATCATCGTTATCAAGGTTGATCAATCTAATGGCTTTTAAATATTTATTCTTTCCGGCTTTTTGTAATGATGTCATCTTCAATTGATATAATTAAAATTTAATTGTGGTTTGTCCCCTTTGCGCCATTTCCCTTTCATGTTCCAGGAGCCATTGCTTTCTCCATAAACCACCGGCATAACCAACCAGTTTGCCATTGCTGCCAATCACTCTGTGACATGGAACAGCAATGGCGATGTTGTTTTTGCCATTAGCTGCTGCAATAGCCCGGATGGCCAGTGGATGATGTGCAGAAAACTTCGCATAAGAAACCGTTTCTCCATAAGGAATATTCAGTAAGTTTTGCCAAACCTGTTGTTGAAAATCAGTGCCTTTTTGTTTAATGGGGAAATCGAACTTTTTTAAGTTACCGTTAAAATAGTTTTTTAACTGATGGGCAACATTTCTGGTCAATTCGTTTTCAGTTAATCCATCATTTTTCATTGCTGAAAAAGTTATGGCGCACACAAAATCATCATCAGCTAAGATGGTTAATTTGCCAATCGGCGATGCTATTACTGATGCATAATTCATAGATTTATTTTTTGCCACTGAAACGCATCGCCCGGGGAATAAAAAGAATCAATTCCTTTACATCCAACAGAAAAGTTTACGGTATAATTTTCAGTGCATTTTATAGCTAAATTCTTTAATCTTAATGAGATAATAATTATTTATTTAAATGTGTCGGCAGCAACCTAATCTTTAAACAATATTACAACAATCCAACAAAATTACGCACCGATAATTTCTCAATAAAAGTATCTTTGCGGTTATGCAACTGGCCAAAGAGGTTAAATATTTAATCCATAAGGAAGTACTGTTAGAGTGGCGCTCCAAATATACCATCAATGGAATCCTATTGTATGTCGTTTCCACTATTTTTACCTGTTATTTATCTTTTGTAAGTCTTGGTGATAAGCTTGCCTGGAATGCATTGTTCTGGATTATTATACTTTTTGCCTCCATAAACGGTGTTTCCAAAAGCTTTCTGCAGGAAACGAAAGGTCAGCAATTGTACAACTACATTCTGGCATGTCCGGCAGCAATATTAATTTCAAAAACGGTATATAACACAATATTAATGCTGGTTTTAACCACCATAGCACTGGGGTTTTATACACTGGTATTTGATTCTTTTACACCTCCCGATTTACTTTTATATTATGTAGCTGTAATGATGGGCAGTATCAGTTTTTCTACTGTTTTTACGATGGTTTCGGCCATCGCGAGTAAGGCGGGTAACGGCGGAATGCTGATGGCGATTCTCAGTTTTCCAATCATCATTCCTGTATTAATTCTGTTAATAAAACTGGCTAAAAATGCAGTAGATGGTCTGCCATGGGAAAATAGTTACGATGAAATTGGGATGTTATTGTTGGTAAATGTACTAACCGTTGCCACCTCTTTATTGTTATTTCCTTACCTTTGGCGGGATTAAAAAAATGATTGAATGATTGAATGATTGAATGAAAGAATGATTGAATTATAGAATGAGAAATTCGCCAGTATAAATCCTTGATGATTTTTAAGGCATAATAAAAGAATATTCTCCCATTCAAAACTTGATCATTCAAAATTATATATGTATGAATAAAACTTGGTGGAAAATCTTAGGTTCAGTGCTGGTTATTTACACGGCAATTGCAGGTTTGTTAATGGGTGTGCCGCGTTTGCCTATCATTAATGAATCAATCCGGAATTTATATTTCCATGTACCGATGTGGTTTGCCATGATTGTTTTGTTCTCTATTTCTGTTTTTTACAGCATCAAATCACTGAGCACCAAAAGTGAAATTGATGATATTAAAGCCGTAGAAAGTGTAAATGCAGGAATTGTTTTCGGCCTTTTAGGCTTAGTTACGGGGGCCATCTGGGCGAAATATACCTGGGGACAATTCTGGAGTTTTGATCCTAAGCAAAATTTTGCTGCCATTTCGGTATTACTTTATTTTGCTTACCTCATTCTTCGTAATGCCATAGATGAAGAGCAAAAGCGAGCTAAAATTTCAGCCATTTATAACATTTTTGCTTTTCCGATGATGGTGGTTTTACTTTTTGTATTGCCTCGTTTAAAAGATTCATTACATCCTGGTAACGGTGGTAATCCTGGTTTTAACAGCTATGATTTGGATAGCCGCATGCGCATGGTATTCTACCCAGCCTGTTTGGGTTGGATTTTGATCGGCTACTGGGTCTATACCATTCGTTTCAGAATACGTTCCATCGAAACTAAACAGCAACAGAATTAATAGCAAAGAGCAAAGAGCAAGGAACAAAGAGCAAAGATTGAAGTGCAGAAAGTAAGATGCAGAACTGCCTTTTTTATCTTTTACCTCTCAAAATTAAAATTTTTAACAGCACAATATTTCAATAACACCAACATGAAGAAGATATTTTTATCACTGATATTAATGCTAACTGCGGTACAATTATTTGCGCAGGATAATGGCGTGGAAATGGCAGATCGACTGCGCAGCGATGGTAAAATCTATGTAGTGGTTACCTGTATTGTGATCATTTTAGTCGGTTTACTGGCTTATCTTTTCTCAATTGATAAAAGATTAAAAAAAATAGAAAAAGAAAATTCGGACAAAAAGTAAGCTTAAACGTTTTAAAGCCATTTTTTCAGTCATTTTCAATTGGTGTTTCCTTTACACTAAGTATTTTTTCATTTGGATATATGCTGTTTTTTTAGCCAATTTTGCGGCATACTTAATTCATAAAAGATAAATAAATGGCTAATCTAGCAGACGAGAACAAGTTTTTTGCAGATGTTTGTAAGAACTTTGACAGTGCGGCTCAATTCACCAATCACCCTGAAGGTTTATTGAACCAGATTAAAGCATGTAATAGTGTGTATCGTTTCCAATTCCCTATTCGCAGAGGAAACGGTTTTGAAGTAATTGATGCCTGGCGAGTAGAGCACTCGCATCACATGAGTCCAACTAAAGGTGGTATCCGTTACAGTGAAATGGTTAATGAGGATGAAGTAATGGCACTTGCAGCCTTGATGACATATAAATGTGCCATCGTAAATGTACCTTTCGGAGGTGCAAAAGGTGGTATTAAAATCAACACCAAACAATATAGTGTAGCTGAACTGGAAACCATCACCCGCCGATATACAACTGAATTAATCAAAAAGAATTTTATTGGCCCTGGTATTGATGTTCCGGCTCCGGATTATGGATCTGGTGAACGCGAAATGAGCTGGATTGCAGATACCTACATGACCATGAATCCTGGTCAGCTGGATGCATTGGGTTGTGTAACCGGTAAACCAATTGCCTTACATGGTATCCGCGGACGTAAAGAAGCTACCGGTCGTGGTGTGGCTTATGCCGTTCGTGAATGTGTTGATGTGGCTGAGGATATGGCTAAAATCGGTTTCAAGGCTGGTTTAGGTGATAAAAGGGTAATTGTTCAGGGCTTAGGTAATGTAGGTTATCACTCTGCAAAATTCCTGGCCGAATTTGGGGCAACCATCGTTGGTTTATGTGAGTATGAAGGTGCCATCTACAATCCAAATGGTTTGAATGTAGATGAGGTTTTTGCGCACCGTAAAAATACAGGTTCGATTTTAGGATTCCCTGGTGCAACAGATTTCAGAAATTCAATGGAAGGTTTAGAGCAGGATTGTGATATCATTGTACCTGCTGCGCTGGAAAATCAATTTACTGAACTGAATATCCGCAACATCAAAGCAAAAATTATTGCTGAAGGTGCGAACGGACCAACTACACCTGAGGCTGAATTGATTTTCACTGAAATGGGTGGGATCATCATTCCGGATATGTATTGCAATGCCGGTGGTGTAACCGTTTCTTACTTCGAATGGTTGAAAAACCTTTCTCACGTAGCTTTTGGTCGTATGGAAAACCGTTATGCGGCAAATTCAAACGCTAACCTGATTGCAACTTTAGAAAACTTAACAGGAAAAACCATTCTTCCGGAACACCGTTTAATGATTGTGAAAGGTGCTTCAGAAATGGAATTGGTCAATTCCGGGCTGGAAGATACCATGATCCATTCTTACCATGAGATCCGTGAAACCCTGAAAGTAAAACCGGGTACACAAACATTAAGAACTGCTGCTTTTGTAAATTCTATTGATAAAATTGCAGTTTCTTATATGAACTTGGGCGTTTGGCCATAGGGAGTTGAAAGTTAAAGCTTAAACGAAAATCCTTGCAAATGATACTTGCAAGGATTTTTTGTGTTGGAAGGGTACGGTTCTGAGTAATTTTGGACAAGAGTTAGTCCTCCATTTTTTGCTTTTCCGGACAGA
Source organism: Pedobacter sp. MR22-3 (assembly GCF_026240075.1). NCBI lineage: Bacteria > Pseudomonadati > Bacteroidota > Sphingobacteriia > Sphingobacteriales > Sphingobacteriaceae > Pedobacter > Pedobacter sp. MR22-3. The sequence goes on from NZ_JAPIVF010000003.1 coordinate 156,782, forward strand.
AAAAACCGGCATCTGCCACAATCTGGTTGAGATACATCAATTTTGTTTAGCCAATGGTATAACAGATGTTGCCTGATCAAACCAACTAAGAAGTAATACTTAATTCTTCCAAATCCAACCGCCATTCTTCTTTTCTGATAATGTCATCATCGTAATTTTTATTGCGCTTTAAATGGTGCAGTTCGTCACGCTGAACCTGAATTAATGCAATTACAATTTCATTATAGGCTTTTAAATCATGCTTGTTAATTTCACCTTTTTTATAAGCCTGAAGTGTATCTTTTTTCTCATTTAAAGAATGCTGCAATTCAGCCTTCAGATTCACCATCAGTTCATTGTGGGTACATTGATACTGGTAATCAGCCACTAACTTTTCCAGTGAAAGATCAATCAACCTCAGCTTAATCTGGCTGATTTGTTCCTGCTCAGAAAGCTTATGCTTTGGTTCTGGTATGTTTAACAGTTTAATAAAAAGCGGAAGTGTTAAGCCCTGAACCACCAGTGTAAAAAAGATCACTACGAAAGTGATAAATAAAATCAAATTCCTCAACGGAAAGGCCGTCTGATCAGCAATCATGACCGGAATGGAAAGCGCAGCAGCCAACGATACCACTCCTCTCATGCCCGCATAAACAATGACCAATGAGGAGTGCCAGGTTAAATCCTGATAACGTACCCGTGTTCTTTTATTAAAAAAACTGGTAATTCTTGCGGTTGAAAAAAGCCAGATGAAACGAACCACAAGTGCCAGTATACTAATGCCAATGCCATAACCAATTGCCCTTGCAATGGGATAATCCAGACCTAAGCCTGCTACAATATCAGGTAATGCCAAGCCAATGAGGATAAATACCACGCCATTCAGTAAAAAAATCAGGGCAGACCAAACCGAAACCGTTTTAATTCTGGAGTTTGAGGTGAGGATTAAGTGTGACTGACTGGAAAGTAGCAGGCCTCCTGAAACCACAGCCATGACGCCTGAAGCTTCAAAATGTTCCGCAACGATGTACATAAAGTAAGGCGTAAGCAAGGTCAGCACGGTATCGATGTTTTCTGTAGTGGGCAGCCAGCGGTGAATGGCGTAAAATATACCGCCTATGGCTAAACCAATTATAATACCCAACCCTGCAACAGAAATAAAATTTACGGCTGCATCCTGCAAAATAAAAGTTCCCGTAGTTACTGTAGCCAGTGCAAATTTGAATACGATTAAACTGGATGCATCATTTACCAGACTTTCGCCCTCTAAAAGTGCCGTAACAGTTTTAGGAAGTTTCATTTCTTTAAGTACAGCTGCTGCGGCAACAGCATCAGGTGGAGATACAATTCCTCCCAGTAAAAAGCCAAGTGCCAGTGTAAAGCCTGGTATGAAAGCAACAGATGCATAAGCTACCGCTACTGAAGTGATAAATACCAGCCCTACCGCCATCAGAAAAATGGCGCCTTTATATTCCCAGAAAGCCTTCCAAGAGGTAAACCAGGCAGCTTCGTATAATAGTGGTGGTAAAAACAACAGAAAAACAAGATCAGGATCTATTTTGATATGTGGCATACCTGGAATAAAGCCAATAAATAAACCGGCCACCACTAAAAAAATGGGATAAGAAATTTTAAGCTTTTGCCCCATCATTACCAGAAGGGTTACGCCAAGCAATAAAACCAGAATGAGAATTAAATTATCGTGTAGCATTTAATGAGATGTAAATCTATATCCCTAAATATATCAGAATTTGAAACTAAAAGCAGCAGGCAGATTAAAAATCTTTGACAATCTGATACAAAGCATTCACTTGATCATTCACGAAAGTGATTTTTCCATCCAGCCTGATCTGCCTGTCATGCATTGACTTTCCTTTTATATCCATGTATTTCAGGAGTTTCAAGTGTTGTGTTAAACCTGGAATACGCATTGATTGATTGATTTTCACTAAATTAACATTTAGTGAAAAGAACGCATTCGAGGGGATTAGCATATTATCTGCTTTATTCTTTTTTTGAGTCGTTAGCTGAAGCTGATTTTGATGGCCACCCAGAAAAACTTTATAAAGTGGAAATACTGTATTGCGTATTGTTCCACTATCGAGATTAATCGCCTGTTTTTCATTAAGATATTTAATCAATAGATTTCGATCAGCTTTAATATTAAGCATTAGGTTTGGTACGCTACGTTTCTGTAAGGTTACTTTAGCCGTTTTTTCAAAATCATCATTGTATTCATAAGTAACAATAGAATCAGTTTGTGTGGTGGTATTGTTCCATTCGAAATCCAGATAACCTTTATAATATTTCAACAAGCTATCGCGATCTAAAGTGCTGTTTTTTAGTTGAATTTTTTTATTTGGTAATTTAGCAAAATCAGCATTGAGCCAGGCACTTGCTGTACTTTCCTGATTAAACTTCCGATGAAAGGGTTTGACTGCCGGAATAATAGAATGATTAGCAAAATCAGCAGAGATATTTATTTCCCCACTATTGAAGTCGATTGTAACACCATTTTTGGCATCAGAATAGGCAATGTGATGGGTTGATTCTTTTATGGATTTAAATTTACCCACACCAATTTGTTGAAAGTTTTTTGCTTTCAAAATATCCAGGAGTACTGCATCAAAATTTCTGGCTTCCCCAGATACAACAACAGCAACATGGTTCGCATCATAGCAAAAAAACACATTTCCTGATCCAGCAAAGGTAATTTCATTTTGTTTCTTCAGGATTTTAAACCCAAACTTGTTATGAATAAATGTTTGAAAATTGCGGAGTTGCTTAATTTCAAATCGGGAAAACAGCGCCATTTCCGGCTGATTTTTCATGGTATAAAAATATACACTCGCCGGGATTTTTAAGCCATGGCGAAAGTCTCCGCTAATGCTGTCAGTTTTTTTATCAGGATCAGATTTTAAATAATAGTCCGGATTGAAAAGCATATTCAGCGCCAGACTTTTATATATTTCATCGATACTAACCTTAATTACTGAAGTAGCCGCTTTCGGAACAGCAATCTGATTGGCATGATATTGCCTGTATTTAAAGATCCCCACAAAAAAAATAAGCAGTGATAGGATGATCACTGCTATTGTTTTAAAAAATTTCTTCATAATTTATTTCAAAATGATCTTGCTACGGAATCATGAAAGCGCAGAAGCACTTTCCGTGGCTTCTGTGTTTTCTTAACAAATGTTATTTCGATGCATTTTCAATTAAAGTAAACAAATATTTCAATGCATTTTCATGCCCGTTAGGAATTTCTGCACTGATGTCTGCAGAAACCAGGTTACCCTTAATTGGATTTGATTTCATGTACACATTACCCATTTTGCCCAGTGTTTCGTTAAACTTTTTTGCTGTTTCTTCGCCACCTATTTCTTCGTTCGGCACTTTACCTACCAGGTTTTTTGCATTAAATAAGAAACTAAAATTGTTCTGGCTCAATAGTTTTTGATGTGCTTTATTAATTCTCGCATTAAATGTATTGTTGCTAATGCTTTGCATTTCTGGTAATGAATTTCCAAAAAATACAATGCCATCCTTAATCATGAAGTAAATATCTATCGGACTTTTCTTTTCTTCAATCTTATAGATGTTATTGCTTACACTAACCTTGTTTTTATTTATTCCGTATTTAATCAGTTTATTCATTAAACGCTGGTCTTCTGATGAGAACATAAAAAGAAAGTCGGGAAGGGTTTCTTTTTTGGTTTTAGTTACCTCTGTTTGGTTATAGTCTTCGTCATAATCATATGTGGTATAACTCACATCACGGCTGTTTAAACCATTGATGATAAATAAGGCATCGCCTTTTACTACTTTACTTACGGCCTCTTCATCCAGCAGGAGTGAAAATAACTCTGAACCCAAAGCAATTTCTTCATCCATTTTATTGCTGCCTAAAAATGAACCATAGGTTTGCTGCATCAATTTAGGTAATTCCTCCAAATAAGCCTTCGTATCAATGGCATATCCCATAAAGCCAATTGCCTTTTCACTGTCAACATATTTCAGGAATTTTTTATTCAATTTCCGGTTCATGATTTTTTTATATGAATCGGCCTGTTCTTTTGCCAATTCCAGACCCGTAGAAATGCGGAAACTTTTTTTATCCATAAATAATTTCGAGGTTAAACTTCCGTAACCCTTCATTATTCCTGCTTTTCCGTAGCGGCCAAATTCAGGGGAGATGGAATTATAAACATCCTGCAAGCTTGAAATCCAAACTTCTGCAATGGCATTTTTATCCAGACTGGCACTGTAAGATTTATTGCTTTCAATTGATTCGTAATTGGTACTGAAGATTTTATCTGCCTGTTCGCTGATCCACATATAGGTCAGTGCTTTTATTTTTGCATCCTGTTCAACTTTTTCTTTTTGGTAGTTATCATACTGGTCTGAATCACTTACTGATCCTGCAGCATCCGTAGCAGCATCGTCAGTAGTTTCCAGCATTTTCACTTCTTCAGCCTCTGGGGCTTTTTTAATTTTGCCGGACTTTTTCCTTTTCCCTGTTTTTTTCTTGGTCACCGGTTTTTTCTTACCCGTTGTTTTGTGATTTTTCTTCGGTAGAACAGGTGGCGCAATTTCTGTTTCAACCATTGGCTCTGCCGCATAGGTAGAATCTACCGCAACTGTGGCACTATCTGTAAGCACATCATCGCTTTGATAGCGGATATCTTTGATGCCGTATTTTGCAGACGTCAGAGAATCAGCAAAGAAAGAACTTTTAATGCTACCCGTAACATAGTACATCATGGTATTGTTCCATTTAATCAAGCTGGTGCTGTCAGGCAGAAACATTGTTCTGATTTCGCCCTCAACCTTTAATTTTTTGTCTTTGTCGGTGATGAGGTTTTCAAATTTTGAAGCATCTTTAAGCGGAATCAGGAAGCAGTTATAAGTGATACTGTCGCTCAGCTGATTAAAATAATACATATTTTTTTCCAGGTTAATCCCAAAGTCTTCTATGCTGCTGAAATTTTTATCCAGGGATTTTGAGGTCTCTGTTAATAATTTTTTACCGACAAAAGATTCATTAAAATCTTTCACAAACATGAGTTTAAATACATTATCACCTTTTATGGTAGCCACAGTAAAGGCATTTTTAGGGATTTTCTTTACCAAATCCTGAGCATAGGTCAAACTGGAAAAAAATAGAAAGGAGAGTGCAACGAGAAGTTTTTTCATTTTTATAAATTTGTTTTCAAAGGTGGGTAGCTGGTTATGATCGTGTACTTTCTTCTGAATACGATTTCGTGATCATTGCAATCTTAGGTTATTTTAGGAGTTGTATTTGATTGGAAACGTTAACTTTTCCGTTGATTAAATTCATGATATTACTTTTTAGCATTACCGCTTTTTTTGATTTTGACAGGTTTGATGCCGGATTGGTCACATTTGTTACAGGAGATTCAAAACGATAGATACTGGTGTAGGTGGCACCGTTGAAAACGGCTTTATCCTGATTTTTAAGTTTGTTGAATTCAGACTTTGCATTGGCCACGGGCTGGTATTTCCTCGAAAATACTTTGGTGGCTTTATTGAAACTGTAGGAAGAGGTGTTGGTGGCTTTTATTTTTTGTTTGGCCAGGATGTTTTTAGTGATATTATTGATGTTAGATACATCTTTAAAGGTAAAGCCGATGGTGGCAATATAATGATTAAAATCGCTGCTGCTCTTTACATTTGAAATGCCATCACATTTTTTGAGATAAGCAACTGCTTCTGCCAGTTCTGACTGGATTTTTTGCTTGCTGGGAACTTTATATCCCTGAACGCTATCCAATAGCATCACAGAAGCCACTTTAGTTTTACTTTGGCTAAGGTTAATGGTCAGTGTTACATCGCCGGTTCCATCATTTCGCATGTTTATTTCTTCTACAATTTCAAAACAGGAGCTTAATGCAGGAATGAATAGGATAAATAAAATAAGCTTATAAAGTTGCCGGAGTTTCATAGGAGGTAATAATTAGGATTTCCACGATTAAAATAACAATGATCTGATTGTCAAACATACTCATTTAACTGAATTTAATGCATATCTAATCTGATGTTATAGATAATTGTCCCATACCACATGTATTTTAGAAATATCATATTAAAATCATCATTGATTTGATAAATTCTAAAATTTTAAATGATCTAATCCTATCATCAGTTAATTGTCAATATAACGACACGAAAACGGTAAAAGAAGGTTCGCTATGGCTATTTTTCTATCTTTGTTGCCAGCTTTTACTACAATAACACAACATGAAAAAAAGTGCAATCATTGGATTAATTACTATTGCAATTTCTGTAGGGATTCTTTTTAGCTTAAATGCCAATACGGATACTTACTCGAATTTTAAAGAGGCCGCTACTTCTCAAAAAGAAGAACATGTAATGGGCTATTGGGAAAAATCCAAAGGGATGTATTATGATGCCGTTAAAGATGCCAATCATTTTGCTTTTCACATGAAGGATGAAAAAGGTGAAATCAGAGAAGTTGTTTACAATGGTACGAAGCCTCAGGATTTCGAAAAATCAGAAAAGTTAGTGTTGATTGGTAAAATGGATGGCGATAAGTTTTATGCTTCAAAAATTCTGATGAAGTGTCCATCTAAATATAATGATAACCTGGTCGAAATAAATCAGGATGGCAAGGTTAAAGAAGTGGGTAAGTACGGCGAAAAAAAATATAATTAATTTTAATGGATATTCAATTTGTAGGTGAGAACCTGCTGCCGGGTAAAATCGGACAGTTTTTTATTGTGCTGGCTTTTAGTGCATCATTACTTTCAACCATATCATATTTTTTTGCTACCCGTGATAAAAATCTAACAGATCGTTCATGGCTTAATTTAGGTAGAATTGGTTTCCTCATCAATTGGGCCAGTATCATCGGTATTGGTGCAACATTGTTTTACTTGATTTTAGGTCACTATAACGAATACAGCTACGTTTATTGGCATTCATCTAAAGAATTACCCGTTTATTATATTGTATCTGCCTTTTGGGAAGGTCAGGAAGGAAGTTTCTGGCTTTGGGCTTTCTGGCAATCGTTTTTAGGCGCTTTGCTAATTTGGAAAGCAAAAACCTGGGAGCGCCCGGTTATGACGGTAGTTGCATTTTCTCAAGTTTTTCTAACCTCCATGCTGTTGGGTGTCGAAATTTTAGGCGAGCGGATCGGAAGTTCGCCATTTATCCTGTTAAGAGATTCCCTTGATTTGAAATCAATGGCTCCTGTGGTTTTCGCTAATCCGGAGAATTTTGCCAATTATTTAAAATTTATTACCGATGGAAGAGGATTAAATCCATTGCTGCAAAACTATTGGATGGTGATTCACCCGCCAACGCTGTTTTTAGGTTTTGCAAGTATGGTGGTTCCTTTTGCGTATGGTATTGCTGCCCTTTGGCAAAAAAGATATAAAGAATGGATTAAACCTGCAATGCCATGGACGCTTTTTGCTGTCATGATTTTGGGAACGGGTATCATCATGGGTTCATTCTGGGCTTATGAAGCTTTAAACTTTGGTGGTTTCTGGGCCTGGGATCCGGTAGAAAATGCTTCTATAATTCCATGGTTAACCCTAATTGGTGCAGTACACGTAATGATCGCGTATAAAAATACCGGTCATGCTTATTTCACTGCCATTGCATTGGTGTTCTTAAGTTTCCTGCTGGTGCTTTATGCATCTTTTTTAACCAGAAGTGGTATTTTAGGTGATACCTCCGTACACTCATTTACAGATATGGGCATGTTTGGCCACCTGATTCTGTATAATGTGGTATTTGCCGTGATTGCGATAGCCCTTATTATCGTAAGGTGGAAAGAATTACCGATCACGACTAAAGATGAAGAGACCTATTCCAGAGAATTCTGGATGTTTATTGGTGCCTTAGTGGTTACGGTTGCCTGTATCCAGATCATTTTTTCTACTTCAGTTCCGGTATTCAATAAAGCTTTCGGAACCAACTTTTCACCACCCATTGATGCAGTAAAATACTATAACCAGTGGCAGGCACCATTCGCCGTACTGATCACTTTAATTTCTGGTTTTTCACAATATTTAAAATACAAACGGACTGATCCGCGTAAATTCTACAGTAGCCTGATTTCGGCTATTTTGTTTTCATTGGTACTGACTGCTGGTTTGGTTTGGGTAGCAGATATCTACACCAACACCATGTATATTCTGATTACCTTCAGTTGTTTATTTGCGGTGTTGTCTAATTCAGCGATCTTATACCAGGCATTTGGAGGTAAGGTGAAACTGGCCGGTTCTGCCGTAGCCCACATCGGTTTCGCATTTTTAATTCTGGGCGCATTGATTTCAGCGGCAACCAATAAGCCACTATCCATCAATGCCAATAACTTTATCCCGGTAAAGGATTTTGAAAAAACAGAAAAGCCGGGTGAAAACATCATGTTGTATAAAAATGAGCCTAAAGAAATGGGCAAGTATACGGTAACATATGTTAGCGATACCACTGAAGCACCGAATACGATTTATACCCTTAATTTTAAGGTTCTTGATAAAGAAACAGGTAAAGTTAAAGAAGATTTTAATTTGCATCCGCATGTGCAAGAAAATGAAAAGATGGGGCTGATTGCTTCGCCTGATACCAAGCATTATTTAACTTACGATGTGTATACACACATCACCAGTGCGGCGATTAAACAGGCCGATCATGGCGATCATGAAGGTCATTCTGATGATGAAAATTATAAAGAACCACGAATTGTAAAGGTTGCCGTGGGTGATACGATTCATACCTCTAGCGGTGTGGTAACTGTAAAAGCTTTAAATAATAAACCAGTGGCTAAAGACCTGGTATTGGCACAAGGAGATTATGCCGTAGGTTTGCCTTTGGAAATTAACTCAGCCGGAAAAATTTATACCGCTGAACCGATGTTTTTAATCAAGGGGAACAATACTTTCGATTTTGCCCGTAAAGTAGAAGGATTAGACCTTAAGTTCCGCTTCTCTAAGGTTTTACCTGATGAGAAAAAGGTAGAATTACAGATTTTCGAAAAACCTCAGCAGGCGAAGGACTGGGTGGTTTTTAAAGCCATTGAATTTCCATTTATCAACTTGTACTGGGCAGGTACCATTGTAATGGTGATTGGTTTCTTATTATCTATTTTCAGGAGAAGAAAAGAGGCTAAAATCGCATAGCTGATGAAGATTGTTTTAATAGGTGCTGGAAATGTAGCGACTCATCTTGCACAAGCTTTAAAAAGTAGGGGTGAAGAGATCCTTCAGATTTATAGTCAGGATCTGAATCATGCTAAATTTTTGGCCGATGGCATTCCCTGTGAACCTGTTAATGATTGGAAGTTACTTAAAACCAATGCTGATTTATACATTATAGCGGTTAAAGATGATGCGATTGAAAGCATAGCTGATCAGTTGAAAATGGTTAATGGTCTTGTTGTTCATACTTCAGGCACTACAGATATTCAGGTGTTATCATCGAAAGTTAAACATCCGGGTGTTTTATATCCGCTGCAAACTTTTTCTAAATCGAAAGCAATTTCATTTGAAGACATTCCCTTATGTATTGAAGCTGCAAATGAAGCTGATTTAAGCATTTTACAAAGCCTGGCTTCTAAATTAAGTCAAAAGGTATATCACCTGGGTGGAGATCAAAGGAAGGTGCTGCATCTCTCAGCCGTTTTTGCCTGTAATTTTACCAATCATCTGTACGCATTAGCCCATCAGTTGCTTCAGGTAAACCATCTGGATTTCGAAATCATCAGACCCTTAATTAAAGAAACTGCAGATAAGGTGATGATGAATTTACCGGAAAATGTACAAACCGGGCCGGCAGTGAGGGTAGATGAAACCACATTAAACAAGCATTTGAGCATGTTAAACCACATGCCCGAACTACAGCATATTTATCAAACTTTAAGCGATAGTATAAAATTAATGCACAAATAGCATATTTACCGCTTTAGCTTACTATTTTTGCAATATAATTATGAGCATTTTTAAATTAAAAATAAATTTTGAAGAAGCTGATCACGAATCTATAGAATTACCTATAGCTGCCGGAGAATCGGTTTTAGATGTTTGCCTGGATAATGGAATAGACCTTCAGCACAATTGCGGAGGCGTTTGCGGATGCAGTACATGCCATGTTTACGTAACAAAGGGTATGGATAATTTGGAGGAAATTTCTGATAAAGAGGAAGACTTTATCGATAGAGCCGTTCGCCCAAAAATTACATCCCGTTTGGGTTGCCAGTGTGTAGTCATCAATGGAGATATTGAAGTAACCATTCCGGATCAGTCTGGCTTTATGGGACATTAGATTAGTCTGGAGTCAATAGTCTTTAGTCTCGAGTCTGCAGCATTCTTTCGAAAATGATGAAGCTATAGATGTCGTACGCCAGACCGGTAACTTTTAACTCATAACTTTCAACCTTTAACTTTTAACCTTCAACTTTACAACAACATGAACAACGATAAATTTGCCTTGCCTTTTTACTGGAATGATTATGAAGATATCGCCATGTCTTTATACGAGAAATTTGGTGATGACTTTACCGAAGCCAAAATCTATCGCATCCGTTTCACGGAGCTTTTAGAGTGGGTTTTGGAATTACCGAACTTTAAAGGAACCCGTGAAGAAAGCAGCGAAGGGCATTTAGAGCAAATACAATCTGCCTGGGTTTACGAATGGAGAGATAATCAGTAAAGTAAGTCATGAGTTCGGAGTCCTTAGTCTTGAATCGGTTCCGAACGCCTAACGCTAAATATCATACGCACAAATGTTTCTTCAAAAACTAAAGGAAATTACCACCTTCATCTTTGATGTTGATGGTGTATTAACAGATGGATCTGTTCAGGTAACAGAGAGCGGGGAATCACTGCGTACTTTTAATATTAAAGATGGCTATGCCATGCAACTGGCCGTAAAGAAGGGATATCATTTTTGCATCATATCGGGTGGAGATGGTATTGCCTTACGGAAACGTTTTCTCAATCTGGGCATAAGTGATATTTTTTTAGCCGCTGGTGATAAGGTTTCGATCTTTAACCAATATTTAAAAGAAAAAGGCATTACCGCGAGTGAAGTGCTTTATATGGGTGATGACATTCCGGATTTAAAAGTGATGAAACTGGTTGGGCTTCCCACTTGTCCGGCTGATGCGGCTGAGGAGATTAAGGCCATATCTACATTTATATCTCCTTACAACGGAGGTAAAATGGCTGCACGAGACATTATTGAGAAGGTAATGAAAGTACAGGGCAGATGGCACGATGAAAATCCAAATGCTGCTGATTCGGGTAAGTAAGTTGGATCATTAGGGAAATTCGTCCTTGCGAACTGAAGGGCAGGCTCCGTAATGGCGTGAGGCAATCTTTCTTCGCAAAATAGATTGCTTCGTCGTTCCTCCTCGCAATGACGAAAATGTAATCTTATCCATTGTCTGTGGCAGAATTACACTTAAAAGATTGATCTGTTTTAATTTGCAACATTGAAGTTACAGTATGCCATTAAACTTTGTTTCCTGCTAATACTCCAACTTATCTAAACTTCAAAAAACAACAAGATGAAAAAATTATTAATGATCTGCGGATTAATGCTGGGCATAGCTGGTTTCGCTCAGGCACAACAGGGGGGCGGAAGAGGTATGATGATGAAACCTGAAGAACGTGTAAAACTATTGGATGAAAAGCTAAAGCTGAGTGATGACCAGAAAACAAAGCTAACCACTGTTTTTACAGAACAAGCTGAAGCCATGAAAAAAATGCGTGAAGAAATGCAGGGAGCTGATCGGGATGCCATGAGGGAGAAGATGCAAAAATTCCGTACGGAAAATGATACAAAGGTTTCTGCAGTGCTAAATGACGATCAGAAAAAAACTTATGAGGCCTGGCAGAAAGAGCAACGCGCTGAAATGCAGAAGCGTATGCAGGGTGGAAGTAATTAATCTCTTAAAACATTCGATAATAAAAGCGGCTTTTGGTCGCTTTTATTATTTTAGCAAAAATTTACGTTATGGCAATTACATTCCCACCCATTATACTGGCATCAAAATCACCGCGCAGACAGGAACTTTTAACCCTGATGGGCTTAAATTTTAAAGTGGTACTGAAAGATGTCGATGAAAGTTATCCTGATGGATTATCTCCCGCCGAAATTGCTGTTTACATTTCAGAACAAAAAGCAAAAGCATTTAAGGCTGATGATGAAATCGTCATCACGGCTGATACCATCGTGGCCTTAAATGGCGAAATATTAGGCAAGCCAGCAGATCGTGCACATGCTCAGGAAATGCTGGCAAAATTATCTGGTCGTAAACATGAAGTTTATACGGGTGTGACATTAGCTAAAGGCAATAAAATCTATTCTTTTTATGACCGGACTGAAGTTTATTGTAAGTCAGTTACCAGTGAGGAGATTGATTTCTATATTGATCACTATCAGCCATATGATAAGGCCGGGAGTTATGGTGTGCAAGATTGGTGGGGATTGGTAGTGGTACAGCGAATTGAAGGCTCTTACACCAATGTAATGGGGCTACCTACTGAAAAGTTATATCAAGAGCTCAAAAACTTCTTAGGTTGATAAGTAGCTAATCCTGAATTTGAATACAGATTCAATCAAGTTAAACCTACTAAGTTCTTTATGTTGTTAATTCAGCCCACAACATTGCTTTTATGGTTTACTGAAGAGTCTTCAAACGTAATAAGATCATTTATGCCTACAATTTTTCCGAAGAATACCTCACAATATTTTTTGGAAGAGGCTTATGCAAACTTATGATATCTTTATTTTTATCAGCAAATTTTCTTCTCGAGCCACCTGTTTTTCCTGCTGACAATTCTTCGAAACCATAAAACCTAAGTACCGTAATTAATTTCCCCCAGGTTAAATCTTTGGGCTTTGATAAGAATCTATTAATAAGTTTTTCGATTCTACTCAACATTGTAACTGAATTGTAGTTGTACAACATCTGCTATGTTTTTTCTATTGCAAAACAATTAAATCATTTTAAATAACTTATGGAATCCTGATTTCTTTTTCATCATGTTAACAAATCTAAAAGATGAAAAATTCGCCAGCACAAGTGACCATTGCAGAACCCTGTACTCAGCATTGGGATGAGATGGAAAAAGAATCAGGTTTTGGTTTCTGTACAGCCTGTTCAAAAAACGTGATCGACTTTACGAATTATACCAACGCAGAAATCATTTCTGTATTAACTCAAGCCAGCACTTCGATATGTGGCCGTTTAACAGTTACGCAGCTCAATCAGTTGAACTATTACTTATTAGTTAAACCAGCGAATAGAAACTGGATGAAATACCTAGGTATACTGGCCATTGGCGCAGCCATTTTTACTCAGGATGCCAGCGCTGCTATTCCTCGCGTGGCTACAGAAATTACAGCGCAGTCTACAGTTAAAGAGGACGATAAAAAGCCAGATACTGTGACGAGGATATCAGGAGTGATTTTAGGTTTAGATAAAAAGCCCAGGTCCGGAATTCGTGTGGTCATTTTGAACACCAAATATCATACAATAACAGATGAAGCTGGTCGGTATGAATTTGTTTTTAAATATGGTTTAGATCTTAAAAGCAATGTACTTTCTGTGGAGAGCGCACGCTTTGCCGCAACAATGATACTCGATTACAGCAAGGTCAAGCAAAAAGATTTAGCTTTGCAAAGCAGCCCAATCATTATGGGAAGAGTGATTATGCCAGCTAAAAAATTAACCCTCGAATAAATTTTGCGACAGCATGCCCATTTTTAAATCATAGGTTGATAGTATTAGCTGGTTAATCTGAAGTCTGCCCAGAACGTAGTTGGTGATGAGGGCTGCAATTACAATTAAATCTACCCGAAGAGGAATGATACCCGGCATTTCTGATCGCTGTTGATGCGTAGAGTTAATCAACTTAACAGAGAGGGTAATATATTCATCAAAATCGAAATGATAGGATTGGAGTGTATCTAAATTAATGACCGATTTTTTCGCACTGCTCACCAATTCGGCGAAGGTTTCAAAAGCACCCGCTGATCCGATTAATGTTTTTGGCTGATACGGTGCACATACGGTAAATAAGTCTGTCAGTTCCTCTTGAATGTGTGCTAAAATATTATTTTTATCCCCATCCGAAATGGGATCTGACTTAAAAAATCTTTGCATTAAACGGGCTGCACCAATATTATAGCTCTTCTTCCAGATTAATTTTTCTGTATTACATAGGATAAATTCCACGCTACCGCCACCAATATCCATAATTAAGGCTAAATCTTCTACTGCGCCGCTTAATTTTACGCCTTCATAAATTAATGCAGCTTCCTCATCACCGGATAAAATCTCGATCTCTATTCCTGTCTGTTCCTTAACGATATATACGAAATCTTTCCCGTTGCCGGCGCTGCGCACCGCTGATGTAGCAGTGGCCCTGATCTTCTCTACCCTGAACTTTAAGATAGTTTCCTTAAAGTTTTTAAGACAGTTAATTCCCCTTTCAAATGCCTCCGGAATGATGATGTTGTCATTGATGCGTCCTTCACCCAGTTTAACAGGGACATTCGTTTTATAAAGTACTTCAAAATTTTGCCCGCTGACCTCCGCAATCAAGAGGTGAAAGGTATTGGTGCCCAGATCAATAACCGCTATACGCATAGCTGATAATAAGTTAAAGTGTTTAGCATTTAATTTCAGACCAGATTTTTCAAACCATCAAATATGCTCTCAAAAAATGTAGAGATATTTAAGCCGGAACTGTGGTTGAAATACACAAAAACGAGGAAGGCAATCACCACAAAAATGATGAGTTTCCTAAAGGCAAAGGCAATAATCACGAGTGCAATTGGAATGATGAACAGCCATAAACTATTAATGGTGTATGGATTCAGGTCATTGTCTTTTTTGTATACATAAACAAGTTTACTATGTGTACCGAAATCGTTTTGATGTTTGATATAAACAAAAGTAGATTTATCTATGGGCAAGGGCAATACTGCGATGCCATCATTGAATTTAAGAACCTGGGTAAAACCACTTACGCTAAAGGTATATGTCCCATTAATATTTTCATTCGGAACATTCAGCGAATCGGCGGCAATAATGGCGAGCTTATTATTTTTAATTAAATTTTCCTTCACCAGGAAATTGTTAATGGTTGCGGTTTGTGCCGAGCTGATGAAAGCCACCAAACAAAGTGAGCAAAATAAGATTAATTGTTTCATTCGATAGAACGTTTATTGTAAATTAAATAACCGATATGCAATAATACACCATTTCTTTTAACTGCATCATTATATAAATTATAACTCAGGCTTACGGGGCCAAGCGGTGTATGATAAACCACTCCGGCTGTTGCCGCATAGCGAATTTTTGTAATGGCCTTTGCATAATCAACATCCTGCAGGCCAACGCGTTCAAATTCCTTATGCGGTAAAAATAAATAAGCTTCAGCCCTTAAATCAATATTTTTTTTAAGGCTATAAATATTTTTAATCCCTCCGGCAGCATAAGTAGTGGCCCTGAATTTATCGAGAAAGAGCGAACGGCTATCCTGAATAGGGTAGAAGGCAGGAGCAACCAGCAACGTAGAGTAATAATTGTTGAATAAAGGCTGATTGGAAATCACGCCTTCCACAATATAGCCCAGCGTATACTTCTTCAGGTGCAGAAAATAGTTCTCCTGAGTGATTTTAATACTGCCCCAATGGTGCAATCTGCTCACTTCCGGTGATTTAACATAACCAAGTGTATTGCGAAAGATGTTGCCTGGCGTATAATTTTCCCTGCCGGTGGTATAGTTGAAGCTGAGAGAGAAATTTTGACCATTGGTGGCATATTGTTTCCTGTTTAAAGAGTTTTTTTCGAGATTAAGTGAACCCCTGAAGCCATTAAAAATGGTTTGATCCAGTAAGTCGCCCACCGCAAAGGTATTATTCGGGCTATATCGATCCGTATTATTGATGAAGCTGGAGTGCAGGACTATTTTAGTGTTGTAATTTAATGGAACACCCATCATCAGGTCAATCTTGCGGTCAGATTGCTCGATATAAATAGGACGTGGATTTTCAATAAAAATCTGGCTGGTATTGTAAAAATTCCAGTGGTTATAAGTCATTTCTGCAGCCAGAAAAAGCGGTAATTTCGTAGGATAATCTATCCGGCCGTTCAACTGAACCGATTCGTAAAAGCGACCGGAATAAAAGCTCGTTCCAAAGGTGTATGCCTTGCGGTTTAAATAATTGTATTCGGCACCCAGAAAAACATTACTGATGGGACGGGTGGATATATTGCCACCCAAATCCAGTTTAAAGCTTTTTTTGGGCTGAGCCACCACTTCAAAAGTATAGCTATCGGTAACAGACTGATAAGATATTTTGGGATAAACGGTTTCAAAAGTCTGATCGGCAACCAGTTTATAGTAGCCGCGCTTAATATCCTGCAGGTTAAATGTAGGCTGGTCACTTTTGAATAAGCGCTCGATATATTTTTTCTGCTGGTCGTTTACGCCGGATACAGAGACTGTACGGAACTTGAAATCAGGTTTTTTGGAATTAAAGATGGCTCTTTTTTTTGCCAGTTCCTCATCACTGACCCTTCTGCTGATCAATAGCTTAATTCTGGGCATATCTGCCATCGTTGCATCATATCCTCTTTTAATCAGTTCTTTTACGGGGGCAAAGTTAGTTGCGGTATATTCGGCCAGATCAGGCTGGATGTAAACGCCGTTTTTTCCAATCATGGTGGAGTCTGATTTGGACAAAAACATGTACACCAGGAAACGGTTCATTAAACGGTCATCGGTATTTTTAGGATATTCATTATAGGTTTTGGAAGAAACATTGGCCCCGATCATATAATCAGGCTTAAATTCCCTTTCCATCACATCTGCAGGGAAGTTATTATACAAACCACCATCAAAAACATATTTTCCATCCAGCTTAATCGGACGGTAAATGATCGGAACCGTCATTGTTGCCCGCACTGCTTCTGCTAAACTTCCTTTGCTCACCGTAATACTTTTCTGAGAAAGCACATCGGCCACCATACAGCGGTAGGGGATAAAAAGCTTATTAAAATCATCCTTAGATACAGCTGATGCCTGTGAGAAAAGTTCCAGAAAGGCAAAATTTAAAGGAATATCATTAATCAGGTTGGAACGGAAACTAAAATGGAACCCTGTATCTATGGCCACTTTAGCTGTAAGCATAGAAGCATTGGGTGCATTCTTTTGGAAATAGTAAGTATAATCGCTTGTATAGCGCCCGTTTACCCAGTTTTGAAAATCATCACTTAATGCTATTTTCTCAATCTCTGCCGGTGAATAGCCTGCGGCATACATGGCACCAACAATGCCGCCCATTGATGTTCCGGTAATATAATCTATGGGGATGTGATTTTCTTCAAGCGCCTTTAAAGTGCCAATATGCGCCAGGCCCTTTGCACCGCCACCGCTAAAAACAAGACCCACCTTTTGCGCATGCAACTGGGTATAGCATAAAACGAAGAGTATCAGCAAAATTCTTTTAAAAGCTACCACTCTCCTAAAATAAGATTTTCTTTTAAAATTAATTCAATATGAATAGGTTATAAGTTAAAAATGATGCAAAACTAACCCAAAGTATGTAGGGGATGAATAGTAGCCCTGCCCATTTATCTATTTTATAAAACATCATTGCGTTAAGAATGATAACCGCCAGGAGTACAATAATCTCTGCCAGGGCAAAACCAATTTCATGCAGGTAAAAGAAAATAAAAGACCAGGCCAGGTTTAAAATAAGCTGGATGAAATAAATGGCTACCGTTCTGGGGAAGTGAACAATGCGATCGCGTTTAACCCAAACCAGATAAGCAGCTATTCCGATTAATACATACAGGCTTGTCCAAACCGGCGCAAAAAGCCAGTTAGGTGGATTAAAAGCGGGCTTATTTAATAAAGGATACCAGGTTCTGACCGATTGCGCTGTAGCATAACCGCCCAATGCCCCAATACTCAGGGTGATCAGTATGCTTAAAATGAATGCTAAAGGCTTAAATTTCATGGCCTAAAAATAAGCTTAAACTTTGGTAAAGCTTAATATTTTCTATCTGCCAATGCCGGGAACAACCGCAAGGCTTTCATTCTCTTCATGGCCAACACTTTGTACAGCAAATAAATAATTGTCTTTACTATAGGGTAGCGTTATCTTAGTGGCTGAAGTAAAAAATTTCTTTTCCCAAACGGGGCTGCTGGTTTCGCGCATGAGCACATAATAACCCTTCACATTGCCGCTTAACGGTGCTTTCCAATATAATTGTGAAGCATTGCTCAGGTTTTTAACATCTATTTTAACTTCTATGGGTGCTGAAGGTGCTTTGGCTAAATTGGCCAAGACGGCGATATTAACACCCGTATTTTTTCTGAGGTATTCAAAATCCATAAATTCTTGTAAATCGCCATATTTAATGCCATTTTCCGTTCTTAAATCCTGATGCTGATGATCAAAATTTTCATTCATTTCAGTGATTCTTACTGCGGTAAAGCCATTTTCAACAAAAGGCGTGTGGTCGCCACCCCTTAAAAAGCGGTCATTTCTGTAAATGAGTTTAATCTCCAGCTGATCGACATAACGTTCGCCAACTTCCTTTACGTATCTTGCTAGCTGACGGCTTTTACCATCGTTTTCCAATCCAAACTGGCGGATGCTTTTAGCGTTTTTATCCAGCTCGTACGTCGGCAGGCCTTCACTAAACACACGTAACCGGGTATTGTCTATAATTTGTGTTTCACTGCTGTTATTGCTGCCAATCATATCGTTGTTAAGCATCGCATCAACATTCCAACCTTCTTTTTTAGCTTTATCCGCCATAAACCCCGAACCTAATAACGATTGTTCCTCACCGCTAACGGCTACGAAAATAATGGTGGCAGGAAATTTATACCGGCTCATAATCCTTGCGGCTTCTATTACGCCGGCTACCCCGCTGCCATCATCGTTTGCTCCGGGCGCATTACTGCTTCGGTTCATTACATCTGTAACGCGACTGTCCAAATGCCCGCTGACCACATAAACCCTTTTATCATTTGGATCAGTTCCTTTTAATATGGCCACTGCATTTCCCAATAGGGTAGGTTGGTCTACCCGTTTACCGTCTGGTTTAAAAGTAGTGGTATCTAAATATGCCGAGAGCCGGCCATCACCTTGTTTTGCAAATTGATTAAACTTTCCAACCACCCAATTTCTGGCTGCCCCAATTCCTTTGGTTTTGCTTTTCATATCACTTAACGTATTTCTGGTGCCAAAGGAAACCATTTGAGCAATATATGACTTCAATGAATCCTGGCTCACAGCTTTAACCATTTGATCAATATCCTGATTTCGGTTTACTACAGTTTGTGCATGAAGTGAGGTGATCAAAAAAGAAAAGAGTATGATAGCAGCGGTCTTTTTCATAGCGGGATAATTGATGTGCTAAGATATTGAATGTTTAATTAATCTGATCCGGAGCCGGACAAAATCATGTAACATTTTAAGCATAAAAAGCTTCCTGATTTTAATCAGAAAGCTTTTTATTTGAAGTAGGATAATATTATTTTGCTATTGAAGAAATTTCTTCTTTATTCGCTTTTTTCCAGTTTCCAAATGCTTTTTTTACGGCTGCTTTTGCCGTATTCATTTCAACATTACCCGCAACAGTTAAAAATGTTTTTTCAGGTGAGATTTCATTATAAAAAGCCCGAAGATCTGCAAGCGATATGGCATTTATCGTATTTTCATTTACCGTTTGGTCGTAATCGTAATCCTGTTTTTTTAAGCTGGCAAGTAATGTCGCTTTGCCGCTATCGAATGCTTTTTGGTTGATGTCAGTATGTTGAATGATGGAGGCCATTTCTGTTAATCCTTTTTCCAGCTGGGCATTATTGGTAGCCAACCTGCCACTGTTATCTTTAAACAGGATCTGATCATTTTTTGAGGCACGCTCATTTAATGTCGCGTTAAGCAATTCTACAATGCCATCCTTCTTATTTTGAAATGCTCTGGTATCTAAGGTAAAACTCGAAAATGCACCCTGGGACTTTTGATTTTCTGAAACGATAATTTTCATACCATTTTTTAACGAATAATTGATAGGTTCACGCATACCATTTTGTGCATTACTGGCCGATGCAGAAAAGATAATTAACGAGAAAACGACGATTTTTTTGATAGTGTTCATGTGTGTTATTTTTTTATGATGATAAATTATAGTTATCCATTCAGTTTATTCATGCCCAAAAGCGCCAGAGGAGCATAAATAATAAATGATTTTGGCTTATATACGGGTTTATATTTTGTCTGGTTTTTAAAATGAACAGATTTATTCATTTTGTTCATTATATTGATGATCATATCATTCATTTTGAATGTCGTTGCCTTTGTTACAAATAATATGCCAACAAGTGCGGTATTATATTGGAAGAATATGATTATTCGAAAATGCTATAATAATGATTGAACCTTATAATTTTTATCTCTCCTTTAAAAATTATATATCACATTTGAGAAGGAGGCGTCGTTGTTATCATTCAACCTATTTTACATGGCATTTTAACAGCTATTTTTGGAAAACAGGAAAATTAAAAATCTCATGAGTACAAAGCTTGATTATTTTGAAGTGATCAAGCTTTGTGGCTAATCAAGATTATTCGTGCAGCTGTTGCCATGGAAGAGGCGGGAATTAGGGCACTAAATCCTGATGTCTGAACAATATATTCAACAATTTCTTCAGAGCATAAGTAAAGAAGATATTATTATGATTTAGCACATGTGTTCATCCATAATAAATTTTTTGATTTCTTTCACGGTTTCTTCCGGTTCACAAATCTGTGGGAAGTGACCGGTGGCCTTCATCACAACTAAAAAATTATTGGGTGTATACTCCCTGATGTATTCGCCTATATGCAGTGGAACCAGCGGATCATTGGCCATGGCTAAAGTCAGGCTTGGAACGGATAGTTCTTTTAATTTTTCCCGGCAATCTGTTTTAAAGGTAGCCATGGCAAAGGCCAATGCAATACTGGGATTGGTTTCTTCGAAGCATTCAATTAAAAATTCTGTTAATTCAGGTTTATGAGGACAATCCAGCACAGCTGGTGAAATCGCTTTGGCCCATCCGGAATAATCGTTTACAATATGGTTAAAAAGGGCTGCTATATCTTCAGTTTTAAATCCGCCAATATAATGTTGATCATTCAGGTATTTAGGGGAAGGCCCGATAAAAATCAATTTCTTAAAAACATCTGGTTTTTGTATTGCGGCAATCATCCCGATCATGGCGCTAACCGAGTGGCCGACAAAAATAATTTCCTGAAGCTGAAGTGCAGCTATGATATCAAGAACGTCGCAGGCATAACCTTCTAAAGTAGCATATTTGTGGTAATCATACTGACTGATGTCGGTGTTTCCAGATCCTACATAGTCAAACAAAATCACCTTATAATCTTTCAGAAAAGAGTGGGTAATGTATTTCCAGGTGCTTTGTGTACAGCCAAAACCATGTGCAAAAACAATGATCTGGCTACCTTCACCAAGAATTTTAATATTATTTCTAACTAAAACGGGATGCACAATATTCGGGTTTAATTCAGCTCAATGTGGGGATATTCAATGAAATTAAATATTGTTGATCGGAAACAGAAATAAAATAAAATAATGAATGAAAAGAAAAAACATGCAATGAACTGCGGTTGGGCATACCGGGTATGCTATTCAGTTATTGCATGTTCAGGTTAATATTTACTGTGGAAGGATGCGATTAATTTTTAATCTTAATCTCCGTTCTTCTGTTTAAGGTTCTTCCTTCTTCGGTATTATTGGTGCTGATGGGTTCTTTTTCCCCATGGCCTACAATGGTAAAACGATCGGCACTTAAACCTGCATTTACAAAATATGATTTAACAGCATTTGCACGATCTACTGAAAGCGACATGTTATGCTCCGGACTACCTTCTGCAGAAGAGTGACCATTCAATACAAACTGGGTATTTGGCGATTTTTTCATTTCTGCTACCGCTTTGTCTAAAATAGAAAAAGAAGAGGTTTTGAGCACAAAGGAATTAAACTCAAACTGAATATTATCCAGATTGAAGTTTGGCTGATCTGATGGCGCTGCTTCAGGTTCTTTTTCAGGCTCAGGTGCCGGTTTTTTGGCTTCTGCAGGTGGAGCTGGTTGAGCTACCGGTGCAGGTGCTGGTTTGGCTGCCAGTTTTTTGGTTTTGCATGAATACATGCTTAGTGTTGATAATGCGATAAGTGAGGTGAATAAAATGTTTTTACTGATGTTCATTTTTTTTGGTGTTAAGGTTTTGTTCAAATCAAACATACAAAATTCCGATTATAGCTATAACGATTCTTTTTAAAAGAACTTATGTTGAGGAAGGCCGGAGATGAAAACGGATGGTGCAATTCTATCGGAAAAGCTGATCATCAGGTAAAAACCAAAGGCTGGTTTCTGTCGTATATGAAAATACCAGAAACAGAGAACCTATGAAAGATTTTACAATTGCCGCATTATTGGGCGGCCCGGAAATGATTATCCTTGGCATAGCCATATTATTATTGTTTGGAGGAAAGAAAATTCCGGAACTGATGAAAGGCCTGGGTAAAGGAATTAAAGAATTTAAGCAAGGCCAGCAGGATGAACCCGTTCCCGCCCCGGTTAATGAAAAAACGAAATAAATTTTTTATGATAACCAACAAACCTTACTAGTTTTAAAACCGGTAAGGTTTGTTGCTGTATTATTTAAGAAATTAATTTATCTGATTTAATACCATGCACCGGTTTCCTTTTGTTTTATAAGAATTTATCCATTCATTAGCATTAGAAAACCAATTATAAAGCTTTTTATAAGCCGAAATAATCTCATTGGCAGAGGTTAAAAATTCCCCTCCAAATCCTCCTCCTGAAAGATATAAGCATGTGATCCAAAACTTATGTGGTTGGCGAGGTACTAATTATTAATTTAGTCTGATTGTATGATTAGTACTACTATTCAAATATCCCGAAATTTTTAATTTAATCATGATTATTGACTATTATTCAGGCGTGTTTTTTTCAAAAAAGTCCATTTATTGTATGTAATGCGAATGTTGAAACGTTTTTTAGCGAAACAAATTTTTGTTTCCAGAAAAAACGTTTCGGATTTTGGAAACAAATTTTCCCGAAACAAAAAAATGTTTCGGCTTTTTTTGTTTCGGGAATTCATCATTTTATTATTGGCATTATCTGCTATCGCTTGTTTCCGGTTTATAAATTTCCGGTTAGTGCAGGATTAATTTTTAAAACTCATCAAGTCTAAATTCGCAGCCATGCCATCGATGATTTGAGTTTATGATCTCAATGTGCTGTGTATAAAAGCACTACACATTGCCCTGAAAACCTACAACATTTTGATTTATATGAAGTATGATAAGTGATACGAAAATTATTTTAAAATAAATACAAGCATCTTTTCCTGATAAAATCTATGTTTAAATGCTTTACATTAAACCTTTTCAAAACTTGGGCAGATTGAACAGCTGTAAATGAGCAACATAGATCATTCATTGGCTCAATATTTGGTAAATGCATATATCGTTTAACCAAATCAACCATCATTAAATTTTACGCCAACGCACTCATTTTCAATAAACAGATTCATCAGCAATATTGGGTGCAGGTTTAAATTAAAATGGTGAACAGCTTAGCCCTATGGAAAACAAACTCATCACCGAAATCAATATAGAAGACCGGGCGATACCTCATTTTGCCTCATTTAGTTTACAACAGGAATTTAACAGCCACCATTATTTTGAACTCCGGTTTAACCACGACCAGATGGGTGCCCCCGGCCTGATTAACCTGGATGACAGCCGCGATTTTGTAGGAAAAACCCTAACCGCCTCCTTTGGCTACGCAACCGAACAGATGCAGCAATTTGCTGGCCTGGTTACCCGGGTAGAGCTGGCCCAAAGCCACGGCTACCATGGGGTGTTGATTGTGAGTGGTTACAGCCCCACTATTTTGATTGATCGCGGGGAAGACCTCGGTTCTTACCTGGATAAAGATTTAAATGAAATTGTAAAACTGGCCACCATTGATACCCCGGCAAACGATTTAAAAATTGTAGCCAATGCCAGCCGCCAGGCCAGTATTGATTACCTGATCCAGTACAAGGAAAGCGACTGGGAATTTTTAAACCGCCTTTCTGGCGAATACCATGAATGGCTGTATTATGATGGTAAGCAGCTGAATTTCGGGAAGCCTGACACCCAAAAGGACATTGGCCTGTTTTATGGCCGGGATGTCCACAACCTGCAATACGCCATGGAACTGGCACCCCTTAAAAACAAACGTTTTGCCTATAACCCCAAACAGGATACCATACTGGAAAGTGAAAGCAGCGGCCAGGCCGGCGGCCATCCTGACCTGGATTATGCCATCAAAGCATCGAACCTGATGTACAGCAAAACCTTTAACCAACCCTCCATGATCAGGGTGGATAATGATGGCGATATTAAAAGTCATGTAGAGAATGAAGAAAAAGCGCACATCAGCGAGTTGTTAAAGATAAACGCCAGTGGCGATAATGCAGCACTGGGCATTGGTACCCTGGCCGAAATTACCATGAGCATCAGGCAGGAAATCGCCTTTGCTACCGAAAGCCTGGGGCGGTTTTTAATTACCAGCATTACCCATAACCTGGATGGCACGGGGAAATACCACAATACTTTTGAAGGCGTGGTGGCCAGTTCTGAACGGATACTGGTGAAAAATTATACTAAACCCAGCCCGGATATGCAGCTGGCTGACGTGATTGACAATGACGACCCGCAGGGGCAGGGCCGCATTAAAGTAAAATTTAAGTGGAAATGCCACAGCAATGATGTAACCGAATGGCTGCGCGTGGTCAGCCCGAATGCGGGCACGGGCGATACCGGGAAAAACCGAGGCTTTCACGTCATCCCCGAAAAAGGCGACCAGGTGGTGATCGCCTTTGAAGAAGGCAACGTGGCACGGCCCGTGGTAATGGGCAGTGTGTACCATGGCAAAAGTGGTGACAGCTCTGGCTTTAAGAACAGTAACACCAAGGGTTTAACCTCCAGAAAAGGCAGTGCCTTGACTTTTGATGATTTGAACCATGCGCTGAATATGGGTACCAGTGCGGCCAACTTCATCAACATTAAAAACGGGCAGGCTTTGCTTACCGCACAGGCCGGAAATAAAATTGTGATTCATAGCGGTAAAAGTACCATTACCATGGATAAGGAAGGGAATATTGATATCAGTGGCGAGCATATCAGTATTAACGGACGAGCAAGCATCGATATTCAATCGCCGAAAATTACCATGGGTAACCTGGCCCCGGCAGAAGGTGCTACACCAGAACAAACGGCGGCCGCTACCAAAACTTTAGATATTAAAGGCGAACTGATTACGGTGGAAGGGAAAGACCTGGTAGATGCAAAAGCCAGGGCCATGAACCTTGCCGCCACTGAAAATGATTTTACCATTGATGGCCAAAAAAACTTAACCATAGGCGTTACCGCAACAGCTTCTTTAAATGGTGGCAAGGTAGAAATTAATAAAAGCTAAGTTATGTTGTACGAAGATAACTATCCGATCAATTTTGGATTAACAGAAGGTACAAGCAAGGCTTACCAGATTGAGCAGCAAATTAGCTATACGGTTGACGATTATCAGTACCACAATGAAATCAAAACGGAAGTAAGGGTTACGGTAGAGCAAAAAACTCCCTTAAATTATGTGTTTTCCATCCAGCTATTAAATCAGTGGCAGCTTAAAAATGATGGTGTGGATGCGGTAGATATGAGCATGGCCGAGTTGCGTAAGAAACTCCTGATTGAAACGGATTTGCAAGGCAAGATTCAACAAGTGGTCAATCTATCTGAAATCAAAGATCACTGGCTTGAAATTAGGCCTGCGATAGCTAGAAAATATGCAAATCACGGGCAGCTTAAAGAATTGATCAATGATGCGGTATTACTGCTATATACAGATGGTGGGTTAAACAGGGCTATACAATCATCCTATCTATACCAAGCTATATTGCCTGGGCTACTGGAACAAAATTTCAGCAAAGAAAGACAGTATGCTTTTAACGGTCACCGCGAAATACCCAATGCCATCGGACAAACTGCATTACCCTTTAAAACAAAAGTTTCGTTGGCAGATTGCGATGAGGTACAACATAGCTGCACGATCAAAATAGAGGGTGAGATTGATCGGGACAATTTTGATCAGGATAGTGTAACTGAAATGTTTAGCGAGCTACTGGAGGTCTATAATCTCAATGCTCATGTAGAAGGTTTTCATTTAGAAAGCTATGAATACGGCAGCGATGGCATGCCTTTGCAGTCATCCCAATTGACCCAATACGCAATTGAAAGCGTATTGATGTACCGTAATAGTTGTATCCTAATACCTTTAAACAATTAGCCATGGCCAAGAAATATGTTCCCAATGGTGCCTATCTGGTTTGCGATAAAGGGCTTGGGTATGGAAAACTCAAGGTAACCAACCATAAAAATGTTAGGCTGTATGGCAAACAGATGGCTACCGAGGGCGATAAAGTACCCATGGTTAATATTCCCTGCCTGGGGATCTGTTCCATCACCAAAACCAAATGCCAGCCCATCCCCTTGCTGTGGCAGGGCGTGCAACAGGGCATCACCATTGGCCCTTACCACAAACTGCTGGAAGATTCTAAACTGCCCTGCAGCCTGGGTGGTAAAATTGGCATCCATTTTAGTGTGCCTGCTGCCCTGGCCGCCATCGAGGCCAATGTAACCGCCATGCGGCAGCGGGAGATGAAAAGCCTTGGTGCTAAGGTGGATGACTGGTTTCAAAAGGGTTTTGACGAGCAGGAAAAAGCCAACAACAAGGTTGGTGGTCTTTACGGTAAATATTCCAATTTTAAACTGGGCATAAATGAAGGGATATATGGTGGGGTAAAAGGCATTGGTGAAGGGTTGGTGTTTTTAAAAGAGATGGGCGATAAAGCAAGAGGTGCCGCCTTACACGCTGTAACCCACCCGGCTGAAACCGCGGGCAAAGTAAAAGATGCTGCTGTAGCAACCAAAAATGCAGTAAGCGGTGCTGCCGATTGGGTAAGCACACCTGGCAATGTAAAGAAAGTTGCAAGTGATATTGGGCAGGCGCACATAAATGCTTATAATTGGGCAACCACGCCTGGCAACCTGGAAAATGCTGGTAAGGCTGCCATCACTAAAACGGGTGAAGGGCTGACGCAAGCCAAAGACTGGGCATCAAAGCAAAGCCCACGCGATTGGGGAAGGTATACAGGACGTACCGGGTTCGAAGTGGGTCTAATGTTTACGGGCGTTGGAGAAGCCAAAGCTGTGGTAAGTGGTGTAGAACTTGCGAATGTTGCGGCTAAAACTGGTGAGGGTGCCAACATTTTAGCTAAAACTGCCGAAGCGGCAAGGGCAGCAAAAATAGCAGAAGAAGCTAACGCAACGGCAAAAGCATTGGAGGTAGCCAAAGCAGCAGAAGAAGCTAAAAAGGCAAGGACATTGGGGGAGGTGGTATCAGCAAAAGCAGATGATGTTATAGAATTAGCACCTGGTACTAAAGGTAACTGGAATAAAATTTTAAATAATAAGTTAAAACCAAATTCAACATATAAGGTCGGCAATAAACTTTATGAGACTGATGAGTTTGGAAGGATAAAAAGAGTCAAAGGAGAAATAGAGCTTGGCAAACTTGGCAGAAATGGATACCAACAAGGAAAATCTGTTATTTTAAAAGATGGAACTAAAGGTATTGATGAGGGTGGGCATTTAATTGGGCACCAATTTAAAGGGGCAGGTGAACAAATTAATTATGTGCCTATTAAAGGTACGCTTAATCAGGGTGCATGGAAAAAGATGGAAAGCGATTGGGCAAAAGCTTTGAAGGAGGTTCCTCCTAAAAAAGTTGAAGTTGATATAAAAAATATATACGATGGAGTTAGTAAGAGACCGTCGAAATTTAAGGTTATTTACAAAATTGACGGAAAAACAAACATAAAAATATTTCCTAATAACTAAAAAAGATAGAATATGACAGTTGATGAAATTTATGAGGCTATTGCCAAAGAAATCCTAAACGTAATTAATGATGACTGGGATAAAGCTTGCTTGGAATTTGAATTTGTTGGAGAGGGAGTTGTAGGGTATACTGGTGATTACGTTAATGATAATAATAAAAAAGATATTGAAGTTGAAAACATCGATGACGATGTTACTGATTGGTTAAGCCAACTTCATGAGATTACAACCGAAGGCGGTAACAACAAATGGAACCGAGCGATATTCACATTATTTTCAACAGGCAAATTCGATATGGAATTTATTTGGGATCAAGAACTAAACGATGAAATTGAGCGTTTAAGTAAGGAATAAAATTCATGGATATCACAAATAATCTAATAAACGAAATAATTCAAATTTCAAATTCTAATATCCCATCAGATGATTGGGATAATTTTACCTTGAACATTTATGCGATAAATAAAATGATTTCAGTTAAATCATTTTATGAGAAAAATGGGGAAATAATTTCTTTTGATCCAGAAGAAAATGGCGAGGATGTAACGTTAAAAATTAAAAAATTGCGCGAAGAATTATACAAGTTATCTCCTAATAAGGGAGCTTGGTATACATGTATAATAACTGTAACTAGCGACGGAAAATTTAACATAGATTTTGATTATGATGAAAAGCCCGAATTTAAATATGATCCCAGCCCGGATAAGTTTATTGATGATTTGAAAGTTTTCCCAAGAGATAAGGATTTGGTACCCGAATGGTTGAATGATATTCTATTAAAAAATTAAACTTTCTTAGCTTTGAAATATTCAGTAAACAC
Source organism: Pedobacter sp. MR22-3 (assembly GCF_026240075.1). Classification (NCBI taxonomy): domain Bacteria; kingdom Pseudomonadati; phylum Bacteroidota; class Sphingobacteriia; order Sphingobacteriales; family Sphingobacteriaceae; genus Pedobacter; species Pedobacter sp. MR22-3. Next base: position 185,640 of record NZ_JAPIVF010000003.1, read on the forward strand.
CATTTTTCACGGAGGCTATGAATAGATGAAAATTTACAAATTAGCATGATGAGTGATTTTAGATTTTTAGAACAGTTTAAAGTAGTTGATGTCAATCAGTATAGTGCATTGGATCATAAATTATATTCAGAAAATTTGTCAGATATTGCAATTTCCGAGGATAAATTAGGTTTTTCGCTTCCAAAAGAACTAAAAGATTTTTATACCCAAATTGGATACGGTTTTTTTTGCAGCTAAATAAAAGCAGTTTTGATAGGTTTCCAGCCGCAATCAGGTTGCACAAATAAACCTCAAGGAAGATTTTTACGAGTTCGATCCTGATTTGGAATTATATGACCAACTATATCATGGTGATAAATTACTATTTTTTGAGGTAAACGAGGGCATTTATTTAGCCATAGATAAAAAAGATGAAAATGGCAAGAATGAAATTTATTATTTTAAAGATAAAATAGCAAATTCGCTTGAGTCGTTTATAAAAGATTTTATTAATAACGAGAATTTATTGAAGGATTTTAGCCACTAAATAAGAGAACATCACAGATTTAAATTATACACAAAAGCCCTCTTTTCGAGGGCTTTTGTGTATAATTCTTTTGTAAAGGAAAGTCTACCACCAGTATAAAAATCCTGCGAAGGTCAGTATATAGCAAACCAAAAAGGTCTAATCATGGCTAAAAACTGGGCGGCGAAACAAAGCCCCCGCGATTGGGGCAGGTACACGGGGCGTACCGGCTTTGAAGTGGGTTTAATGTTTACGGGCGTTGGCGAAGCCAAAGCTGTGGTAAGTGGTGCAGAAGGGTTAACGTACTTGCCAAAACTGCAGAAGGTGCCAATGTATTGGCTAAAACGGCTGAGACTGCAAGAGCTGCAAAAATAGCGGAAGAAGCCAATGCCGCAACAAAAGCTTTGGAAGCCACCAAGGCAGCTGAAGAAGCTAAAAAGGCTAGGACACTTGGGGAGGTGGTATCAAATAATACGGATGAACTTGCTGAAACAACTTTTAGAGATAAAAATGGAGTTCTGTGGAAAAAAATGGACAGTTTGCAAAAGATCCAAATACTGTAGAATTTAAAAAAAATATTTCTGAAAGGAAAAAAGGCTTTGTTAAGGGATGCAAAAGATCCAAACAGCGGACTATCAGATAAGGCAAGAAAGGAGATTCTGAAATCTAACGGAAATACAGTACCTAAAGGCTATGAAGTTGATCATACACAGCCACTATATACACAAAGAACCATAGCATCTAAGAAAGAATTAGATATTTCGGAAAATATGAAAACAATGAGGAAGAGTGAACATGAAAAATTACACACCCCATGCAATAAAATTAAATACCATAAATATCCACCAAAAAATTATAAATAATTTATGAACCTAGATACACTTAAACAAATCTATCTTGAATTAATTAAAAATTACGATGAGGTAGCAGCTATTAAATTTGTAAGAGAATTAAATAGTTCAAATGAAAATGATATTCTAGAATATCACCATGGCTTGTTAAAATATCAAGAACCGTATATTGATCTATTCTATCAACTAAGGGGAGAGTTTTATAAACATGGCGATGAGGGCAAAGCATTTCTATTAGATAAGATAAACATTGAAACAGACCCGGACCTGAAAGCAGAAGCTCTTTTTATATTGGGCACAATGGAGTGCGTAGAGGTGAAGCCCATTGCCATTAGCTTTTTAAAAAGTGAAAATTATAAGGAACAATACTATGGTATAATCGTGATTGGATGGCTTGGTAAGAGCGAAGATATCGTTATACTTGAAAATGAATTAACTAATAATAAAAATTCAGAATTAAGGGCTTATGCTGCAACAGCACTAAGGCAGATCGCTTTCAGTAATTCCAGGCTAAATAAGAAAATAGCAGGTGCCTATTCTAGGGCATATCAAAGTGAAGCTGACGAAATAGTCCGAAAAACAATCATTGTCTGTTTTCAAGATTTGATTAAAGTGAAATTTGGATTAAGAGAGTTACAAACAGGAGAAATAACTGGAGATTTAAATCAAGCAGAACCAAAATTTAAAAAAGCGTTAATAAATTATTTAGGTTAAATGAAAATATTCTTATTTGATCCGGAGTATGATTATGAATTGGAAGATTATGACGCCAGTTTAGAAGAAGCAATAGAAGCCTTTTATGATTTGCCAGATGTAAAGGGGACATTCTTTGGATTATTTGATAATGATAACCGCTTTGTGCAATTTGCTTGGAATGCTCAGGACGAATGGTTAATTGATATACCATCCGATTCATTTGAAACTACAAAAAAATCCTTTCAACTATATGGATCTTATGATAAATGTATCAAAATAATTAATATACTTTTCAAGGATACTACTGTAAGTCAATTACAACTACAAATAGAAAATAAGATCCTATTTAAGGATAATGATGAGTTTTAATTAATCCGGATGAATTCCTCACGCAAGATAAATCCAAAGAAAATAAGAACAGATGGGATTTATTAGACAATTCTGAAAATTAGTTAAAAGAGGCATTAGTTTTTTTTATTTATCTTATTGTCTAAAAACGTAGGAAGCCCATCAAAACCATTGTAAAAAATATTTAGAAGCCTGTTTTTTTCTGTTATAAAATTTGAAAACCCGACCAGGTTGTTGAAATCGGGAAAGTAAAATATAATACATTATTAAGAAGGTTTTAATCTACTGATCATGCTGCCAGCAATAACCCGTTCCATTTGCATTTCTTTTGCAGCGGCTTCTTTTTTTGGTTAAGGCTTTACATTGCCCGGTATAATTGGTGGTTTTATTTTTAGCGCGATTAACTGCTGAAAAGGTATTCATTATCCCGGATGTTTTAGCTGCACATACACCACAGCTACCACCGGCACCACAGCTTTTACATGTACTGCAATTGGAACATGCTGTACAAGGGTCATACCCATAGCAGGTAGAAACTACAGCTTTTACTTTACTTTTAGTGGGAGCGGTGTGAAAGAGTGTTAGGCTTAACACCATCAGGATAATTAATTTCAAAATAGAGCGTCGTTTTAGTATGTTAAGTAAATTAAAGGTGATAAGTTAGCGGCAATTTTTTAAACCTACAATACTGATAGCTGTGTATTGTAGGTTGGAATAAATTTACAGCTGAAAGATGATTTAATTTTATGGAAATCCGTAAATAGCATCATTAGGTATGCAAGGCGCAAATGAAGTATCTGCTACAGGAAATAAGGGTTCTGCCTCTTCAAAACCTGCTGAGTTGGGTAGAAATTTTATCAGGATACATAACTTCCACCGGGTGGAAAAACTGCTTCCGGTCTGATGCGTATTTTTTTCTAAACAACTCATTCACATCATAAAGGATATAGATATTGATGCCTTTCAAATGCGAATTTTCCATTTTTAATTGTTTGTAAAGGGAAACGTGGCGGGCCATTTTCACCACAAGCTCCTGCCGGTCACGGCTTAAGTAGAGGATGGTGCCGGATGGCAGACTGCCCGGCGACTCCAGCATAAAACTATTATTGGCAGAAATTACGCGTGGACTTAAAAATTTTGAATAATACTTTAATGCACCTGCTATCGCATAATTGTTTGTAAGTATGGCATTGGGTTTTTGACTCAGACTTTTAAGCGATGCGCTGTCAATTTCACCGGAAAGTGTTTGCCAACCAGACATATCTGCAAAAAATTGCGGAATCGATCCGCTTGTGCCATCTTCCCAAACCATTGGTCTGGAAAAGTTGGTATAGGTTACCATTTTTTTAATGTAATTTCGGCATACATCCACCGGCAAAACCGGAATAACCAGTGGCAGGCTCAGTAAGCCAAAAAGATAAAGAGAAGCTACAAATATGTATTTTGGAAATATCCGCATTCGGAAAAGCATTTCCCAGCAGCAACCTCCGGCAGCAAAAAGAATGGGGAACATACCCAAACCATAATATAATTTTCCTTTTAGCAAAGCCAGTGAAATTACAAGAATGATGAAAGTGACTGGCCAGGTGAGATTAAGTTTATCTCTGGTTTGTTTCATGAGCAGGAAGCAAAAACCAGCTGTCCATACGGCAACACCGGCACCATGAAAGAAAAAAAGCTGGAAAAGATAGTCGGAAATATCAATTGAAAATGCTTTGCTTCCTACAATATTCAAATATCCGAAAATGGGAAAACCATATGCCCATTGCCAGATCAGGTTGGGGATGATGAGGAGGAAAAAAAGAAGAAAGGAACCTGCTACGCTATGCCAATTGATTTTTATATGGCGTTTGCCAGTTATAAACCAGCCCAATATCATGGCTGCCAGGTACATGGCAATGGTATATTTGTTTAACATCCCCAATCCTAAGGCGAGGGCTGTCAGATACAGGAAGATTGGTTTTTGTGTTTGCTGAAACCTTAATGCCGAAAAGGCCAGAAGTGCCCAGAAAAATTCATCAAACACAACTGGTTGTAAAAGATATGAAGTGGCTAAAAATGCAGGTGAACAAATGATGGCAGAGCAGGCAATGGTAATGCCCAGTTTTCTGCCACCCAGATGGTGCGCCATTAAACCGGTAAGCATCACGGTTAATGCACTGAACAGGCAGGGGATGATTCTCCATGCCATCACAGCAGTACCAAATAGGGTAGAAGATACTTTTGCCATCCAGGTTACAAAAGGCGAAATGTCTAAAAATCCCCAGGCAAAGTGCTCACTGAGCGAGATGTAATAAAGCTCATCCGCATGAAGGCCATAGTTGGAAATACCAGTTAAGTGAATACAGAATTTCAGCAAACCAAAAAAGGCGATAAGTAACCAGCCGCTACGGTCTAATCTTAATTCAGAATTCCACGTTTTAATTGTTGCTGTTTTTTCTGCCAGATCTGTTTTTTCAAACTTTGCTGTCAAACCAGGGTTCTTGCTTAAAATATCCATTATCAGCACTCAACAATTATAACTGAGGTGGTTGTGTATAACAAAAGGGTAGGTATATTTTTGTATTGAAGCATGCTGAAAATTTGGATGGTCCGGCTTTGTAATGAAAGGTTAATAAAACCCTTCATCTGAATAACAGCAATTGCCCCGGATTGATTTGTAAATTAAATATTTTATGTTCATTTCAGCCATATGGCCTGTTTATGCAGTAAATGATTAGTGATTGCTTGTGATAACAATCACTAACCATGTATTTTAGGTTGGCTGAACCAATGGGATTTCAAACCAAAATTCAGACCCGGTATTGATATCACTGTTTACACCTATTTTGCCATGGTGCCGTTCTATAATCTGTGCTGAAATGTAAAGCCCGAGGCCAAGTCCGGAGAAATGGTTAGACGATTCATCCACCCTGAAAAAGCGGTCGAAAATTAATTCGGCCTTATCTTTCGGAATGCCAATACCCTGGTCTTTAACAGCCAGTCTGAGGGTTTTGCCATTTGATTTTGCCGAAATTCTGATCTCTTTTCCTTCAGGCGAATATTTTAATGCATTGGAAAGGAAATTGGAAATCACCTGTTCTATCCTGTTTTTATCAGCAGAAATGGGTACGTCATCTACATCTTTTATGATTTTCTGTTTGCCCAGATTTCCCTGCACGCCATCAACTGCCTCCGCAATAATCTCTTCCACATTAAAGTTAGAAATGGTAAAAGTGAGTTTTCCTGCCTGGATTTTAGTTACATCCAGTAAATCATCAACTAACCGGGTCAGTTTCCCGATTTGGCGGTTAGCCTTGCTTACAAACTCCAACGTATGACCAAATTTTTCTTCCCTGGCCATTTTCATGGCAAATTGAAGATAGCCTTTAATGCTGGTAATTGGTGTTTTTAATTCATGGCTGGCAATGCTCATAAATTCATCTTTCTTATTCATCAGTGCCCTGGTGGCACGCTGAGCGATCATTAAATCAGTTACTTCAAAACCAAAGAAAGAAATTCCATCAATCAGGCCATCTGCAGAAAATACAGGATTCAGGATCAGGTCGAACCAGCTGTCTGTTATTTGTCCTGTTTCCTTATCCTTTAGCTGGAGTAAATAGGAATTGGCCAGAAAAGTTTTACCCGTTTTCATTACCTGCTGTTCCATGGCTTTAAGTTCCGGATTGGCGAATAAAGAATCGGCTCTCATGGTTTCACCAACATAATGATCGCCACCATCAAATTTCGCAAAAGACTCATTTACAAATTCGAACAAGAGGTTGCTGCCCCTGCGGATACTGATCAATGCCGGCGCCTTCTTGAAAATGCTGTAAAATTCATCCTGCTGTTTTCTGATGAGGTGCTGAAGTTCATTCCGCCTCTTTTCATTGTGTTTCTGCTTGCTGATGTCGATGATATAGGTTACCGCATCACTCCTGTTTTCATCATCCAGGATGGCAGAACCTATCAGTACATCTAGCTTTTTACCGCTTTTAGTGTAATATTGTTTTTCAAATGGGGGACAAAAACCCTTTGATTTTAACAATTCGGCAGAAATATTACTGATGGGCATAAACTCATCCGGAGTAAGTTTTCTCCAGTTGATATTGCCTTGTTCAAAATCTTCAGGTGTATACCCCAGCATTTCTAAAAAGCTTCGGTTGGCTGTTTCAATTTTACCGGAATCAACATTGGAGAACATCATTCCGATTACATTGGAATCAAATATTTTTCTGAATTTACGCTCCGTTGAACTGAGTTTTGTTTCAGTATCTGCCAGCACCGAAATGTCGAGTATGGAGCCTACCATGCGGTAAGGTACCTGGTTTTCGTCGAGCAGAATACTTCCCCTGTCTAAAATGGTCGCAAAGCTGCCATCGGCCTTTTTTAAACGGTATTGGGAAGTCCATTGCTCACTGCCCTGGTTAATGGCATCGTAAACGCTTTTTTTAACCCTCTGCCTGTCGTCAGGATGGACGATTTCAAAATAGAAAGAAATGTTCTGGTTATCAGGTATATTCTCATAACCAAACATGGTAGTGAAATTCTGGCTCCGCCACATGGTATTATCGGCCAGATTCCAATCCCAGATGGTATCGTTGGTGGCCTGTGCAACCAGGTTAAACCGGGTTTCGCTTTCTGATAAGCGCATGGTTCGCTCCTGTACCTTTTGCTCCAGTGCTGCATTTAAATGCTTCAGGTTTTCGCGGGTACCAAGCAATTCATTATAGTTTTTTTTCAGTTTTTCTTCTGCAACTTTTTGTTTGGTAATATCGGTTACGGTTGCTGCAAAGCCATCAGACATTTTAACCGCCACCAATTCAATCCAAAGGTGATCATTTAACCTGAATTGGATCTGGAAGGTATTTCCTTTTTCAACCACTTCAATATATTTCTCCATGAGGTTGCTGCCCGAGAGTTCAGGCAAGCCGTCTGTGAGTTTGGATTTATCCAGCGATTCATGGGGCTTTTTCAGGATGCGGAGTGCGGCTTCATTAAAAGAAATGCATTCAAAATCGGTGATAAAATGTTGTTTATTCCTGACCGCTTTGAAAGCCAGAACGCCGTTTAAGCTGGCATTAAATACCCCGCTGATGATGTTGTTTAATTCCGTTAATTTAGAAATATCTACAAAGGTAATCACCACACCATCGGTTTTCCTGTCTTTCCTGATGTAAGGCATAATGCGCATCAAACAGCTCTGCCCGTTGCGGATTTGCACTTCCTTTTCAATAATGTGCCCGTTATTTAATACCTGCTGTATATCGGCGTTGAGGTTTTGTGCCTTAATATTATTGGAAATGTGTTCTATAGACCGGCCAATATCTGCTTCAATGAGGTTGACCATACTAATGGCTGCACCATTGAACTTTCTGATAAACATGCCGGCGTCTACAAAAATCTGCCCGATATCCGTACTTCTGAAATAGTTGTCAAGGTCGTCATTCAAATCTACCAGATCTTTTATTTTAAGCTGGTGTTCGGTATTTAGCGTGTGCAGCTCTTCATTCAGTGATTGTAGCTCCTCATTACTGGATTGCAGTTCTTCATTGGCAGAAAGCAACTCTTCATTGGTAGACTGGAGTTCCTCATTGGTGGTTTCCATTTCTTCTACCGCCAGCTGAAGATTGCTCCTGGTTTCATTCAGTTCGGCCTCAAGCTCAAAAATATATTCATTCTGATTGCCATCATGGATCTCAAACATGCCCATATCATCCTTTTCCTGGATGGTTTCTACGGTGCTTTCCCCAAAAATAATCAGCGTGAAACCTATTCCGCTGTCCTGCTCGGGAGGCTGCACCGAAATGTTTAAATAAGTTGCCTGATCTTTTGTATTAAAATAAACTCTTTTTAAATGTGTAGCCTCCTGGTTTTTCCAGGCTTTGCGAAGTGCCGAATTCAGCATAATAGATACCGCTTTGGGTACCATTTTCAGCACGTTTAATTCTATTTTTTCTTCGGGCAGGGAAAGATATTTCCGGTAATCTCCAATGGCATCCTGCATGATATAGGATTTATCGACATATATACCGGCATAACCCAGGTCTTTTGTTAAGAAGTTACTAAAACTCTTCTCAATTGGACTTATTACAAAATCTGCAGCAACTGTTTTCTTTTTATCTTTTACCAGCTGAGACCTGGCACCCGTATTATAAGTATTATAACTGGCATAATTGATGCTTCCTGTTTTTTCGTAAATTTTCCATTTGCCTGGTATTTCAGTAAAACCATCTTTTAAGGATGAAGCGGTTTCACTTGAACCTAAAAACAAATAGCCCCCTTTTACCAGCGAAAAGTGGAATACGGAGAGTATTTTTTCCTGAAGCACATTATTCATATAAATCAGCATGTTCCGGCAGGTTACCATATCATTTTTGATAAATGGCGGCGATTTTATGACATCATGTTTGGCAAAAACCACCATTTTCCGTATGGCGGGGAGTACATTATAAAAAACGCCATCCTGAACAAAATACTTTTTAAAATACGGTTTGGGAATTTCCTTTTTTATACTTTCAGGATATTGGTTTTTAGCGGCAATTTCTATGCTCTTTTCGTCAATATCAGTCGCGAAAATTTTAATGTCTATTTTTTTTCCTGATTTTTCTACATATTCATTGGCCAGGATGGCTACGGAATAGGCTTCCTGACCGGTACTGCAGGCACAAACCCAGATTTTAATGTTATCGCCATTTTGCTTGCTGCTAACCACCTGCTCCAACTGTTCGCCAAAGGCTTCAAAAGCTTTATCATCCCTGAAAAATTTGGTGACACCAATCAGGAAATCCTGTGCCAGGATGCCGGGTTCACGTTTATTTGTTTTTAAAAATTCAACATAATCATCCAGGGATTTAATGCCGTTTTCATTCATTCTTCGCCCAATTCTACGGATGATGGTTGGGGTTTTGTACAAATTGAAATCATTGCCGCTTTGAAGATGAACAATTTTAAAAACCTCTTCCAGTAGCGGCTCATTTATTTTGCCGTTCTCCAGCACTTTTACCGGTTCTTCATTCACATAAATAAACAACTCATGGCTCATTTCAGGAGGAGGGAGGATAAAATCAGCATTTCCTGAAGCAATGGCACTATTGGGCATGCCATCAAATTTGGCTGTAGCCGGATCCTGAACGATGACCATGCCGCCATTTTCTTTGATGGCCTGAATACCTTTGGTGCCATCAGTACCTGTACCGGAAAGAATAATGGCAATGGCTTTTTCTTTTTTATCTTTTGCCAGGGTATAAAGAAAGTGGTCAATCGCGGTATTTGGTGCTTTTACAAGTGATTTTTCTGCCAGTCTTAAACGGCCATGACTCATCGTCATCAGCTTATTGTTCGGGATAATGTAAACACAATCCTGCTGGATAGTCATATCATTGGCCGCCTCAAACACTTTCATGTGTGTATGTTTGCCCACCAGTTCTACCAGCAGGCTCTTGTAATCGGATGATAAATGCTGGATCACCACGAAAGAAAAGCTTGCATTGGCAGGCATATGATCAAAAAACTCATGAATGGCTTCCAGTCCACCGGCCGATGCACCTATGGCAACAATGTATTTATCGTATCTTTTTATACCTTCTTTTGTTTTCTTGTCAGTCATTGTACACTAATTGTATAGTGATGTGGTACTAAATTCAAAAAGGAAGTTCCTTAATGATTCTGCCGTCTCCATTTCCTGTTCCGACCATGCTTCAGATTGTCCGTGAACGGTTTCCAGCCAAAGCTTAAATGAGTTTCTGGGATGGTAACTTTTGCCGTCTTTTTCAAAATTGATGGCCTGATTGGGATCACCGCCCCACTTAATTTGCTTCACTACTTCAGGCCTGAAACAAACTATAAAATCACCCAGACCCGGATTGATCGGGATAACAAGCATTCCGCTGGCCACATCTGCATAATCATCTGCATCTTCAAACACATCACTCAGGTTATTGGTATGGAATACATTTACGAGAGATTTGCTCTTGATCCATAATATGATGTTATCCAGCACCTCATTTTCAGGTACCGTTCCGCCACTGGATACTATTCCGTCAGCATGAACTAAAAATCCTGTAGCGTTAAACAAAGAGCGCAGGTTTTGGTTTTGATCTTCCGTTATTCCGTTAAGGATATTTCCTTTTGAATAGATATTTTCTATAATTAAGGCTTTTTTCTGAAGCAGTGCGGCAGAACGGCTTAACGATTCCTGTATAATAACAGCGGAAATGCGATGAGAAATTTCCATGCTTAACCATTCAAATATAGACCTGTTTTCCACGGTCAGGTATTTAGGCGTTTCGTGGTGGCAGGAAATAAGTCCCCAGAGTTTCCCCTCCGCCATCACACGGATAGACATGGAAGCCGTTACACCCATATTTTTCATGTATTCCAGGTGCACGCCTGCAATACTGCGGAGGTTACAGTCTGATAAATCTAAAAATCCGTTAAATATGGGGTTGATTACCGGATATAAGCGGTATGACTGATAAAGTCTGTTTGGAATTAACCGGTAAGGATTTTGGATATAAAGTGCACGGGCCTGTTTTGGTACATCAGATGCAGGAAAGGTTTGTCCGAGGTAACTTTCGAGCTTTCCGGTAATTTCTTCGGCAATAACGGTACCATTCCATTGCTCATCAAAACTGTACATCCGGATGCCATCGAAGCCGGAGATGCGCCTGATTTCGCGGATGCTGGCCTCACAGATTTCTATAACGCTGCTGGTTTTCTCAATGGTAGAGATAAAAGAGCGAACCTCCTGAAAAACATCCGTAAAACTTCTTTCTGTAGTATCTGCCTCTTTTTCTATCTCCAGGATAATAAAATCCTTTTTTACATGTGCCAGTATATTCACCGGCACAGTACCAGAAGGGAAATTTAAAGTAAAGTTAAAGGGCAGGCGGCTACGTTCACCTTTGCTGATCTCCGTTTTGAGGTAGATAAGGTCTTCCGCATGAAGGAATGTAGCGATGTTGGTGCCGATGAGCGCCTGGATTGTATTTTCGAAAATTTGATCGATGTTTTCACTGCCTTGTATGATTTCGAGGTTTTCCTGCGCTAATACCAGTAAATAGCCATAATCCTGTATGGAATTGGTTTGGTGTATGGCCAGGTTTCCACAAAATTGTGCGTCGTAATTTTTATTTTCAGGCATTTGCTATCAGGGGTTATGTATCTTTTTCCTATTGAACTGATATCATGTTGTTTTGTATGTATCAGTTATTTTATTCCAATCACGTTTCAATATTAACATTGAAGCCAGTAAAAATATTGAAATATCTCGGTTATGACGAACGGGAGTATATATAAGTGGTGAACATTTACTGAATTTAACTTAAATAACGAATTGAAGGGCTTGATCAGTATTCCTTCATACCCGATCTATCCTTTTTTAACTGTGCAGTGTTGCTTTATATAGAAATGATTTAACGACTGAAATAACCAGGGATGGCAGATTAAATCATATGGCGAAAAGATTGTTAGACGCCGGTAGCAGAAATATATTCTACTATTTTTTTCAAAATACGTCAAATTTGGATGGCAAGTTATATATTTGCCGCTCAAAGTTCCCATAGTTCAATGGATAGAATTGTGGTTTCCGGTACCACCGATGGGGGTTCGAATCCCTCTGGGAACACTTGGTTGGAGTCAGTTATCTAGGTATAACTGACTCCATTTTTTTTAGCCTCTAATTTTTGGAACTGGGTAATAGCGAAAGACCGTTCATTTAACCACATGGTTGTAGTTATAAAAAGCATTAAGCGACTCCAACACGCGGAGCCGCCCTAAGCATTATTCTTCCTTTTTGTGTTTCATTAATACCGGGATCAGCAATTTTATCTCTGCAAGGAGTGCTGCTGCTCCCTTTTGAAGTGAGATATGATCTGCCACATCAACCTTTTGTAATTCCCTGCTTATCCCGGCTAAATTCTCAAGTCCGGCAGAGGTAGACATGCCGTACAACTTATGTGATATTGAAAGTACCATCTCGGCATCTTCAGGTAATATATTTTTATCCAGCTGTTGTTGCGCCTGATGAAGCTGATTAAGTGTGATCCCAATGATTTTTTGCAATTTAACGGCATCTTCACTAAAGTAGGATGCCAGTTTTTTAATATTAAAATGAACCAGATCCTGATCGGTTTCATTTTCGGTTGCATCACGTTCAGGCGTTTCGGGCTGAACCAGCCACTTGCTTAATATGGCCTCAATATTTTCCTCCAGGACGGGTTTAGTCATAAAATCATCCATATCGGCAGCAACGCTTTTTTCTCTTTCTCCTTTTACATTGGCAGCGGTTAAAGCAATTATTGGCGTTCTTTTACCTTTTTCTAGTGATCTGATTTTTTTTGTACATGCATAACCGTTCATTTCCGGCATTTGTATGTCCATAAAAACAAGGCTAAATGGCATTTTTTCGAATTCTTTGATACCTACCAGGCCATTTTCCGCTTCCACAATTATACTTTGCGGATAAAGTTTTTCAATATAAGAGCGTGTGAGGAATCTGTTTACTTCATTGTCTTCAACAATCAAAAAACTGTATTCATGGTTTTTATGCGATACTATTGGTGCTGAAATTTCCAGATTTCTCGGTACTGGTTCCTTTGTTTTGAGTCTCACCAAAGCATGATAAAGCTTATCTATTTTTATTGGCTTTAGTAACCTGTTTTCAATTTCAAGTTCGTTGCAGGCTTTGATAATTGTACCGTCATCTGAAGAGCTGTGGAGCAGAATTACAGGAAGCTTTTCATCTCCATGTGTAAAATTATCCCTGATTTTCTTTGTGGTTTCTATCCCATCCATATATTGCATGTGATAATCCATCAAAATTGCATCGTAGTTTCTGCCTTCGGCCAGAAATTGTAGTGCTTCGAAGCCATTTCTTGCATGATCAGACTTGATGTTTTTCAACAGCAGCATATCTGTTAAGATGTTCCTGTTGTTGTCGTTATCATCTACGATGAGCACATTAGTGACGTTTTCCAGACCAAGCCATTCCACCGGATCGCCCTCTTCCGACTTCAGATTTAAGTCGAAGTAAAAAATACTGCCTTGTCCGGGAGAACTTTCCAGATAGAGGCGGCTATCCATCATCTTTAATAATTTATTTGAAATTGTTAGTCCTAAGCCGGTGCCACCATATTTTTTTGTGGTGGAAGAATCTTCCTGTGAAAATGCATTAAAAATTTTTGCCTGCGTTCCCTTTGCGATTCCGATACCGGTATCACGAACGCTAAACCGAAGTAAGTGATGGTTTTGACTTTCGCTCAGGGATTCTATCTTAAGTTCAATTTCTCCTTTGGCCGTAAATTTTGCTGCATTCCCCAATAAATTAATCAGTACCTGTTTTAATCGAAGTGCGTCAGTCCAGATGAATCTTGGAAGATTTGGCTGAACATTCAACAGCATTTCTAATTTCTTAGTTTGAATCTGGTAGTTGGTGATATCGCTCGCTTGTCCTGCAATTTCATAAAGATCACACCTTTCAATATCAAGCTCAAATTTTCCGGCCTCAATTTTTGAGAAATCTAAAATATCATTGATAATGCTCAACAGTGCATTGGCAGATTGATTGACAATCTTTAAGTATTGCTTTTGGGTATGATTCAACTGGGTTTTTAATACCAGATCTGTGAAACCAATCACGCCATTTAATGGCGTTCTGATTTCGTGACTCATATTGGCGAGAAATTCAGACTTTGCCATGTTAGCCAGGTCGGCGCGTAATCGCGCTACAGTTAACTCTTGCCGGTGGTGAACACTTGCTGAAATGTTGTGTGTAAAGATCATCATGCCACCAATAGAGTTGTCTGCTTTAAACCAGGGTCTCATTTCCCAGGAAATATGATTTGGTGTATTGGTTTTGACGTCAACATATACATCTTCCTCTTTTTTAACAACCCTACCATTGAGCACCTCTTGATGCACAGCCTTGCGTTCATCGGATAAATTAGGGAAAACATCATAATACGATAATCCCTTGATATTTCCCTCAATCTGGGTGTAGTCTTTTAACCAGGTTTTGCTTGTCATCAGAAAACGCATATCTGCATCAATCATGGCTACAGATGCGGGTGCATTTTCAATGAAAGCCAGTAATAATGCTTTTTCTGTTGCCAGTTCTTTTTCTGTGGCTTCTTTCTGCGTAATATCAATCGAAATACCTAAATAACCTATGATATTGCCGTTGCTATCTTTTATAGAAGTGATGGATAATGATACCCTTAGCCGTTTGCCTGATTTGGTAATAAAAGTAAATGTTCTTTCTTTCTGAAGATGATCTGCACACTGTTTATAAAAGCCAAATCCTGAAACTTCGAAATCTAATGAAGAACTGAAATCGGTACAAAGTTCTTCTATTTCTTTCGGGTCATGAAAGATGACTGGTGTTTGCTTTCCTATTATTTCTTCGGCAGTATAGCCTAATAATTGTACTGAACCTTCGTTAAACACGGTGATGGTACCCTCTAAATCTGTAGCGATTATACTTACACCGGTAGCTGCTGAAAGGACATCATCCAGCAGTTTTTTAGAAGCGGTTACTTCCAGCTGTGCACGCTTCTGATCATCAATATTTTGAAAGGTGCCATACAAACGAATTGGTTCTTCCTTTACAATATGTACATTGCCTTTTGTGCGTACCCAGATTTCCTTACCATTAAAGTCGATAATCTGAAGTTCCAGGTCCCAGTCTTTACCTGTAAGCAAGCATTCCTGTACCGTTTGCATGATTTTTTCTCTGCTTTCTCCACTTTTGTAGAATTGAATTGCGTTTTCTTTAGTAGGAATAAACCCATCTGGTACGGAATGGATTTCACGTGTGATACTGGACCAGTAAAGCTGATGATCAACTAAGTTAAGTTCCCAGCCACCAATTTTTGACAGGGCACTGGTTTCCTCCAGTAAATTTTTCGTATGAAGAAGATCTTTTTCTAATTTCTTTTGGTCAGTTATATCTACAGCATTTCCAATAATATAGGGTTCACCATTAAGGTCACCTTCCAGTATGTTTGAATATAACCACAACCGTTCTTCACCCGATTTGCGTTTAATAACCATATAGCCCTTAGAAAAGCCATTTGATAAGATATCTGCAAGATATTGATGTAGATCATCGTGCTGTTCTATCGGAACGATGTCAAAAAGCGTTTTATCAATAAGCTCCGCCCTGGAATAGCCTAATGTTCTGGCGCCAATAGGATTAATGGAAATTAATTTACCATGGATATCATGCGTACACATTAGTCCTTGTGAACTTTCAAAAAATGCCTTTAACTTTTGCTCACTAACTTTTAACGCCTGGTTTTTTTCTATTTCAGCTGTAACATCCCTTCCAATTGCAAATATATTTTTATCTGTTTTTTCAGCAGTAGCACTCCATTCAATTATCCGGTGACCACCTGTCTTTATTGCTATCTGATGTGTATTTTGCTCATCTGCCTGGCCCTTTTTAATGTTAGACCAAAATGCCTTTGCCTTATCTTGATCTTCTTCCGGAACAATATCAAAAATAGTTTTGAATTGCAGCTCTTCTTCACTCCATCCCAGGCATTCATTGAAGCATGGGTTGGCCATCTTAAAAGTCCAATCCTGAGCCAAAATGCAGATCAGATCTTCAGAGTTATTGATCAGGTGACTGAAGTTTTTGTATTCCTGCTTTTTCCGACGGTCTACAATAACGGTGATGGCTTCCTCTGCGAGAAGTGAAAGCTGTTTTTGCTGTGATAGCGATATCTTATTTGGTTTTGTACTGATTACACAAAATGAGCCGAGTGTAAATCCATTAGGATCAATAAGTGGAAAACCGGCATAGAAACGTACTTTAATTCCCTCCTGTACCATTGGATGCGTACACCAGTGCGCATCTTCCAGTGTATCTTCTACAATGAAAGGCTTATCAGATAGTAAGGCGCATTCACACATGGTAAATCCTCTGGGCTCCTCCTCTACAGAAAGCCCTTTAGCTGATTTATACCATACCCTGTTTTTATCAATAAAGGAAATTAATGAAATTTCGCAATCGGCGATCAAAGAGGCAATTTCTGTGAGCCTATCAAAATCACGCTCTTTATCGGAGTCTATGATATCGTAACTATACAGTGCACGCAGGCGGGCTAATTCTTTTTCTTGCATTTCAATTTGTTTTGCATAGTGGTAATCACTATAAGCCGGTTTACTTAAGCCATTTTCTATATCTGCATGCAGCTGTTATCAGGCTACCTGCAAATATTAATATATTCTAATACTGTTTGATTTTTGCGCTATCGGAAGAAAATAGTTGGTTAGTTTGTTTTGGTTTTGAAGATATGGTTTTATGAGCAGTTCTGAAATAAATTCTTCTGAATAAGAAACTCTAAATAATGGTATTCTATTGCTGATCAGCTTATATTTAAACACTCTCTTTCTGGAAAATGGCAGGTATTGTTCTTAAAATCAGTTTAATATCGTTTTTAAAACTTTGATTTTTTGCATAGGTATTATCCAGCATCAATCGTTCTTCTTCACTCATTTTTCCTTTACCACGTTTCTCAACCTGCCATAAACCGGTTAATCCAGCTGGTGCGGCAAATCTCAGAACAGACTTATCGGTCGTTAGTTTTTCTGCTTCATAAATGGGTAATGGCCGGTTACCAACAATGCTCATGTCGCCTTTTATAACATTCCACAGCTGCGGCAATTCATCAATGCTCGTATTTCTGATGAAATTACCCACCCTGGTAATTCTTGGATCGTTGGTAATCTTAAAAAAAGCAGATCCGTTTTTCATTGAATTAACGTAAGCATCATCTTTTTCACACCATTTTGCCCCATCTGCATAAATAGGATATTGGCATTTACCTGTTTGCATACAAGTATCACAAAGCACCTGATTTTCCTGCGTAAGCTTTTCTTCCTTCTTTTCGTCAATATTGTATTGGTTGAGGTGCATCAGGTCTTTAACTTTCTGATCAGCGTTGATGTACATTGATCTGAATTTATAAAATCTGAAGATCTTAAATCCTGTTCCTGTGCGTAAAGAATAATAAAATACAGGCCCTTTAGATTCCAGACGTATGGAAATCGCAACCAAAATGAATAGGGGAAACAGCATAATCAGTGCCATGCCGGCAAAAAAAACATCAAATATGCGTTTGGCCAATCCGGTATGATATACCGGCCTGCTGTGAGCAGGCAGTTCTTTAATTAACGAAGCCCCATTCCGGATGAAGAAAAGTACACGTTTTTCCAAACGGTCTTTTTGCAAAGGAAGTCTGAAAACATCAGAGATACCTGCGGTAAGTGCTAATATCCTCAGATTTGAATTAAAATACCTTACAACTAAAAAGAAAGGCACGGCTGGCATCTTCCTGTTTTTAATTGTTTCCATCAGCGAAAGGCCTCCGCTGGATAATATTTCGCTATGAGAAATAATTGCCACTATAGGCAGCTTTTTAGCTTCCCATTCTTGAACAAGCACCATTCCATTCTCAAAATGCACCAGCTGTATACCATTGAAGTCACAACTTTCAAGAAAAGAATGTAAAAAATCATCAACGAAGCCAACAAAGGCTATGATCTGCGCATGCGTATTGGCTCTATCAGTAGTTTCCATTAGATCACACTTTTTCCGGCCCGTCTTAACACCATCTTAATTCTAGCTTCCAATTCTGCAGGGTTAAAAGGTTTCACCACGAAATCATCGGCACCGGCATCAAGACATTTAATACGTTTATCGGAGCTTTCTTCACCTGATAAAATCATGATAGGAAGTGAACTGAAAAAATCGCTCACTTTAAGTTGCTCTATTAATTCGAGCCCATTCATGTTTGGTGTATTCAGATCTGAAATAATCAGGTCAGGAATGTTCCCGCTTTGTAAAAAAGCTAACGCACCCAAGCCATCTGGTCTGATATCTATGCGATAATTTACATTCAAAATCTCATCAAGTATGGCTTGCATGAATTCATCATCCTCAACTAGGAGTATGTGTATTTTGGGATTGTTAGTTTTACTCATTTGGAAAGACGTATGATAGAGCTTATTACAGGTATTACCAGGGATAGTTTAGTGAAAAATAGCAATTAACATTAAGTAATCACCAAACTGACTTTAATTTTCATTGCCCGGATCATTAAATAAGTAATGTATATAAATACATTTATCATCCGGAAAATCATATTAAATCTTTACTGGTAACACACAATAATAAGAAAAAATTAATCGTTGCTATCTGTTTTACTCCTTTAGGGTGTAGATATTTTAATTGTTTTTATTATCATGACAAATCTACATACATAGCCTACAATTACAAAACTTATAGTGGTATACTGACCACATTTTCTACAAAATATTTAAACCCGGTATTTTTGTACAGACATAAAAGCATCGTCTTTTAGAGATTCTTAATATTGGCCTAAAGTTAAAAAACAGTTTCAAGCATATAAAACTCAGAATGGACAAAATGGTTATTGATCTTAGTTTTAATAAACAGTTTAAATTGCAGGGGCAGCATTATCTCACGATTCCGGTCACACATTATTTTTAGTATGTCTATTTAAATTCTGATTTTATCGGTATTTTCATAAATTTAGGCATCTTATAACCATCTGATTAATGGAAACCAATTTTTTACAACTCAATTTCGCTCAATTAAACAGACTTTATCCTTACTTTTTGTTATTAGATGAAAATCTGAACATCGTTCAGATGGGTGAGGTATTGAAAACACTATATGGAGATTATATCGGAGAAAATTTCACAGATCATTTTGAGCGGTTTGATCAGGAAGATATGGATAATCTGATTTTTTTGGGCAGAGATACAGCGCTCCGTATAAAAAATGTTGATGGAAAAGTTTTAGGAAAATGGGAGGAAATCAGTGCCCAGAAATCATTCTTATTTGCCGGAGAAAAATTTTTGCGCAACAATAACCAGGAACTGATGACGGCAAATACAGTTAATGAAAAGCCTTCCGACATTAAAGAACTGTTTCTGGCCAATATGAGTCATGAGATCAGAACGCCTATGAATGCTATTATCAGCATGGCTGGTCAGCTTTCTAAAACCAAGCTTACTGAAGAACAGGATTATTATCTTCAAACCATACAAACAGCATCAACCAACCTGTTGGGAATTATTGACGATATTCTGGACCTTTCCAAAATAGAGGCCGGTAAAGTAGAACTGGAGCATATAGGTTTTAATCTTCCGGTAGTTCTTTCAAAGGTTACGCAGTTAATGCGGGATCAGGCAGAAAAGAAGGGATTGGAAATAGACTTTATCCTTCCGGAAGACATTGATATTGCACCAGTATTAATAGGAGATCCCTTGAGGATCAATCAGGTAGTCATGAATCTGCTGAGTAACGCTATAAAATTTACCGAGAAAGGTTTTGTATCATTAACCGCCGCAGTTTTGAAAGAGGATCAGGGAAGCCAGGAAATTAAAATTCTGGTGAAGGACTCCGGAATTGGAATGGCCCCGGAATTCGTGAACCGGCTTTTCGACAATTTCAGTCAGGAAAATGAATCTGTATCGCGTAAACATGGCGGAACAGGGTTGGGGATGAGTATTTCTCAGAAATTGGTGAAACAGATGGGTGGGCATTTCGATGTGAAAAGCGAAAGAGGGGCTGGTTCTGAAATTTCTTTTATTGTCAAACTTCAGAAAGGCACTGATATCCACCTTCCGGATGATGTTATCGTAACCCAGAATGAAGAATTGTTTGCGGGTAGAAAAATTCTGGTTGTTGACGATAATGAAACCAACAGACTGGTGGCCAGTGCAATTTTATTGAATTATGGCGCTCAGGTATTGAATGCCGAGCATGGTGAGATGGCACTTGACATGGTCAAGGATGAAGTTTACGATATTATCCTGATGGATATTCAAATGCCTGTAATGGATGGGTATGAAACAACCAGCATTTTGAGGCAGCAGGGATACCCCGGCACGATCATCGCCCTTACGGCTTCTGTGGTTGCGGGAGAAAGGGAAAGGTGTATTGCTGCGGGGATGGATGATTACCTTACCAAGCCCATTAATGAAGAACTCCTGATCAAGGTGATAGATAGCTGGATGAAGAAGAAACCAATTCATATTCCAGAGCCGGAGCTAACACAACCTTTATATAGTTTAGAAGGCCTCAGAATAATCAGCAAGGGGAGGGAAGATTTTGTAACTAAAATGATTGAGTTGTTTTGTGGACAGGTACCTGATACATTAAATCATCTTAATGCCTGTTTCCGGGAAAATGATCTTCCTCAGGTTTCTAAACTGGCGCATAAGTTAAAATCTACTATTGATCATCTGGAAATCAAATCAATTCAGCGCACCATCAGAAGCATCGAGGCATTGAATGAAGATGGAAGTGGAGCGGAGCTGCATTCCATGATTGAGGAGGTTAATCGTGTGCTTAACCAGGTAATGGATGAGCTTCAGGCGGAAATTCAAAAAAGAAACGGTTGATATTGAGCTTTGCTATCCACTACTTGATCTAAAAATTGGATGTTTTTAAAAGATGATTATGATCCCTTAAGCTTTCGGTAATGTTTGGATAAAAAATCCGAAATTCTTTTTCCCAATAACAGGTTAGCCAGTTTGCCGAGCGTGCTATAGTTGGAATGCTGAAGCCATGAAGCCGCAAAATGATGAATGCTGTAAGTATTTCCGGTGATATTTATCTTTAGCGTTTTCCAACTTTTCGGGCTGAAATAGTCACTTGGGTAGATGGTGCAATAGTTTGACAAGATTTGTAAAGTATTATCCGTTTTGAGGGATTTTTTTTCTTTCATGAATGCCGTTATACTCTCCGTATTTGGATTAAGATCTAATGCTCCATTCGCCAGGTAAAAACTTCTGTTGTGATAATAAGATAATAATTCATTGACCCATTGGCCCTCCTTCATACTTCCCATTATTGCCGAAGACAGTAAAAAATTCCCTTCAAATCCGGTAAAGGCAACATCCCGAAGCATGGCGTCATCCAGCGGCCTGAGAAATTCTACATCAGTATCGAGGTAAATCCCACCCACCGTTTTAAGGGCATATAATCGGCAAACATCAGATACGAAGGCAAACTTACGTTCATGATAGGCTTCCTTTGAATATTGATATAGGCTCACGTCAAAATTTTCTTCGTTCCAAACCATAATTTCGTATTCCGGAAGATAACGGTTCCAGGAGGCAATGCATTGTAAAACGAGGTCTGGCATTTCTCCTTTTCCAAACCAGCAGTAGTGTATAATTTTTGGTATCATCGTATCACTTTCCTTTTTATTTTTTGATAGCCTTCATATAATTCGGTACGCTCAAACTTGATCACCAGGGAAATTAGAAAAAGTATGGTGCCAATGATCAAGCCATTGGTTAAAAAGGTAATCCAGGAGTCAATGGTAAACAGATTGAGTTTTTTCCAGCCATATGCAATTAATAACAGCAGCATAAATCCTGCAAGGCCCTTGATCATTTTGATAAAAAAATACCATCGCTTTTCTTCCAGGCAATAGGCTGCATATAATGGGGTAAAGGTAAGGTGACTAAATACACCACTGATCAGTGCTGCAACGGGTATGGCATATACACCCAGATTACTGTATAAACATAGGAGTATTACTAAAACGTAATTTAGTATAGAGATAAAAATTCCCCATATGGAAGCCATTCTTAATTTATTGGTAATAACAAAGACATGATATACCGTTTCTACCGTTCCATGAACGATAAAGGGAATAAGTGTAATAATAGAAAGAATGTGCAGCCCTTTTGCATCCTGCGTGGGTAACCACAGATGAAAAAAATCTTCTCCATAAACAAAAAATACCGCCAGGGGTACTAAAACCACCAGGAATATGGCTTTAAAAGACTGATTTAAGGTATGCTTAAGTTTCTCCATATCGTTTCGGGCATAGGCCTTAAACATTTCCGGTAAAAATATGGGGACGATGATTCCCAGCAGGATATAAATGGCGTTCGGAATAAATTTGGTGAGGGATAAAAAGCCCATGCCTGATGCGCCAAAAAAATGATTGGCAATCAATAAATCCAATTGGGTGTTAATCACATTAGACAGTGCCATGATGGAATTCCAGATTCCGGCGCCAACAACTACAGACAGTGTACCTTTAGCGAAGAAAGCCCAATCGATAACAATTTCTGGCAGTAGTTTTTTGGTAAGCCTGTAGTTCGCGATGAGGGTGTAAAGCGACAGGATGGCCGTAACTAAACCTAAAAAGTAAATCTTCGGCGTGAAAAAATAAAACAGTAGTATGATGGTACCCAGTTTTATGATGTTAGAAGCAATATTGATATAGGCTAAGCGGTCAAATCTGTTCAGCGCAAAGGCCGTTACAGAAAAAACTGCTGATGATACATTGATAACCAGGCTGATAAACATGAAGATGAAGAGTAACCTTACATCTTCAAATAGTCGGGTAGGAATATCAAGTATATTGCTGATGAAATAGCAGAACAATGCACTCAAAATGATAAAAAAGAACGAAATCAACAGGTTTCCAAATAATATGGAATTGAAATAGGTATTTACCTCCCTGATTTCTTTTTTCTCTAAACTTATAGTGATGTACCGGCTTGACATGGAGTTTAATGCAGTGGTGATAATACCTGCATACATGATAAAGTTATTGGTTAACGGAAAAAAACCATAAGCCTCCTTACCTAAATGCGCTACGATGTATGGCGTTAAAAAGAAGGAGATTCCGATGCCGGAAAGGGCACTAAAAAGATTGGAAACCAGGTTAATTACGAAGCGTCTTCTATCCATAAATAAAGGATGACTAAAGTAGTGGTTTTTTATTTAATTTATACAAGCACTTAAAAGGTTTGCAATAATTCTCTATTTTAGTCCTCAAACGCAAGATTTTAATTTTTTAATCAATTGGAACCACTCGTATCGATAATTGTACCCTGCCATAATTCTGCTAAGTTTATTACGGCAACCTTAAATTCAGTGATTGCCCAGAATTATACCTCATGGGAATTAATTATCATCGATGACAAATCATCAGATGATACCTGCACCATTGTAGAAAAGTTTGCTAATCAGCACAATAACATACAATTGATTCGTTTACCGGAAAACAAAGGTGTTTCACATGCGAGAAACCTTGGGATGGCAAAAGCCGGCGGTAAATATATTGCGTTTCTGGACAGTGATGATATCTGGCTGGAAAATAAGCTAGGCCGCCAGGTGGCTTATATGGAAAAAGAAATGCTCAGTTTAACCTTCTGTGCCTACAATAGAATTAATGAAGATGGCGATATCATTTCAGGGGTAATTCCAGCGCCATTTAGTGTAAGCTACACTCAATTATTGTCGCATAATGTCATCATATTTTCAACTTCCATGATGCTGAAGAGCACTATCGGAGATTTACAATTTTCGAAGGCGGGCCATGAAGACTGGATTTTCTTCCTGCAGTTGCTTAAAAAGTGTAAACTGGGATACGGAATCAATGAACCATTGGCCTTGTATAGAATCAGGAAACATTCCCAGTCTTCAAATAAAATGAAGGCCATTGTCAAAACCTGGAAAATTTTTAGGGAAAGTGAAAAACTTGGTCTTGTAAAGTCTGTATATCACTTCATCAATTATGCTGTGTTAACGGTCTTGAAAAGGCTGAGGTAGATTAATCGAAAATTTACTTCTGCAGATCGAATCCTAAATTTTTGCTGTCTTTACGATGGGTATAATTCCATAAAAGGCCTTTTAATACCCATTTTGCCAGGTGCGATTGCTGATTAAATAAATATTTAAACACCGCCTTCGGGCAGGCTATTAAAGTATAGTACACAGAAAAGAGAACGGTATTCATTAAGCCTGTATTCTTCCTAATAAAGAGCATCCTGTTGCGCGTGTGGAAATAGATTTTTAGCGGGCTGTCTATGCCAACACTTATTGATTCCTTGTGGTAAACATGGGTTTTGCCAGTAAACCAAACTTGTTTGCCAATTGCTTTGAATTTTTCACACCAGTCCAGCTCTTCATAATACAGAAAATAATTTTCTTCCATTAAGCCTGCTCTGAGCAGGTCTTCCTTACGGCACATCATTGCGGCACCATGGCAATACCCGGTTTGATGGCTTTTATTGGCATATTGCCCTTCATTTCGATCCAGTTCGCCAATGGTGGCATTTCTGCCTGTGAGGTGATTTACAGGCGTGAAACCTGCATACTGAATTACATCCTTTCGGTCGTAATACAATAATAACGGCGACAAAAGCCCTATGTTTTTATGTTGTTCCAATTCAGCACAAAGGGTTTCGATACATCCGGCAGGCAATTCGGTGTCGTTATTTAATAAAAAGATATAATCGCCAATGGCTTGCTTAATTCCTAAATTATTCCCACCAGCGAAGCCCAGATTCTCCTTCGATTGGATATATTTAATGTTTTCAAAGTAAGGTTGAAAAACATTTTCCTGGTTTTGCTTAGCCCCGTTGTCTACAATGATCACTTCAACATCTTTTCCATCATAATGTTTACCGATTGACTGGAGTAGTGCGATGGTTACGGCTTCCTGGTGAAAATTGACGGTAATGATGGAGGTGGTGGACATGCGTTTTATTAATATTGATGTTAATCTGCCTGGCAAAAATAATCTAAATGCTTTTGATAATCGATTTCATGGATGCGATCTAACTTCTATTTGCTGAGACTTCATTTATAGCCTGGTAAATTTCTTCGGCATTTTTGGCCCATGTATGGGTATGTGCAAAGTTAATTCGTTCAGTAGCCAAAGTTTCGCTGTGCTCAACCAATGCTTTTTCTGCCAATGTTACGTAATCTTCTTTCGTTTCAGCCAGGTAAACATGCTGTTCAAAAATGCTCATGGCTGCTGTATTGGTGGCGATAGTGGGTTTGCCCATGGCCAGATATTCGTCAATTTTACGAGGATAATTGCCTATGGTAAGCGGGTTTATCGCCTGCGGATTTAAGCAAACATCAAATCCTTTAATGTACGCAGCCAGTGTCTCCGTTTTTTTGCTTCCTAAAAAGTGTACATTGTCTAATTGATGAAGTTCACTTCTTTTAAAATCATCATCCTCTGGTCCAACCAATATGATACTCCAGTCTGGTCGTGTTTTTGCCAGGTGTAAAAGAATGGCTTCATCAAGCCTTAATGATAATATGGCACCGACATATCCCAATCTCGGACCTTTGATTGCAGAAAGATCATCTGGTAAAGAAATAGGGTCATCATGTTTGAACAACTTAAAATCACAACCCTGTCCAACATAAAAAGAATTCGGATTGTATTTTTTACAATAGTTGGCCAAGAAAACTGAATTTGCCACGCATAAATCACTTTTTTCAATCAGTTGTGGCTCCATGTATTTTCCATGATACTGCCAATAGGGGGTAGCAATGATATAGTCTCTGGAGTAATAAACACTTATCCAAGGTTTTAAAAATTCCTTTAAATGAAAGCTCCTGAAAATATCATTGTCATTAAACAGAACGAAATTTTCAAAATTCAATCTTTTTGATGCGACATGAATGTCCCGGGCAAATTTCCTGTTATTTAATTTATTTAACCAGCGGAATACCGGCATGATTTTGATCCAGTTAATGGATTCGACTATGACTTTAGGGTAATACACCCACAGATTTGGCGATACCTGTTCGAGGCCTTCTTCCTTACCGGCAATAATGCGCAACCTTTTCTTTACCAATTCAACATTTCTTTGTTGCAAGCTCGTCCTTCGGTCTAAAGGCGCATTCACGTACAGTACCCGGTTGTTTTTGCTAAATTCAAGCGCCAGATCTTTGCAATTACTGCCAATTGCGGTGTCCCAGGGTTGCTGACCAACGATAATAATGTCTCTGTTCTTTAAAATCGACATTTTCTTACTTTTTTGTATGTTCTGATGTGTTTAGTCCTCTGATGAAACCCACTATTCCAAACAGGGTGCCTATGATGGCCAGCAATTCTATCGGCATGATTAGTGATTATCTTTAACAGGTTTATTGTGATGCGGCGTGACCATAAAAGATTTTTTGGCCTTGCCAATACTAAATAATGCGATCACCATTCCAATCATTGCTCTCGGAATTTGTAAGATAGCCAGATAAAGCCTTTTATCTACATAGAATTTTCTGGGTATGGCGATGAACAAGGTAATGCAAAGACTAAGGAATAATGTGATCCAGAATTCCCTGCCCGGTCCGATAGGATTAAAAAATGATTGTGCAGCCATGATGAATAGCAATGCCAGTAGCAAGATCCTGGGTACTAAAAAAGTTTGAAATGTTTTATTGAAAAACGCTATGTTTCCCTTAAATAACATCAATATGCCTTCTAAAGCATATTCTTTCAGGAATTCTATTTGAGATGCAATCCATCTTGTGCGCTGATTGGTAAACACCTGTGCATTTTCTACTTTTTCATCATAAACAAATACATCATTTAGGTAAGCCACTTTAACTTTATCGCTGGCCATCATAAAATCCAGTTTTTTATCTTCGCCCACTGTTTCTCCAATATAACCTAATTTGCTATGGAAATATGAAAAATCGAAAGCCACTCCCGACCCAATAAGTGTGGCCGATAAACCCAAAACAGCATGACCTTTGCGGTAGATCTGGTTATTCACCTCTTCATTACAAGCGTCTAAGAAAGCAAAACTGGTATCTACATTTTTAGCTGTTCGGTGTACCTGAATGACTTTGTTCCCCTGTTGAAAGGCATAATTGATGTAATGCAAACAATCTGCTCCCAATACATTATCAACATCCAGTACCATTGCAATATCGAAACCCTTATCTTTTAGCTTTTCCATGGCAAAGTGCATGGCTTTCCCTTTGGTGCTTTTTTTAAAAAAAACCTCGATAACATTTGCACCCATTTCTTTCAAAATGGCAATGGTTTGGGGCTGTAAGCCGTCTGCAATAACGACAACTTCAAAGTCTCCGTTATAATGATGGTTTAATGCAGATTTTACACTTTCGATAATAACACTATTTTCCCTGTAGGTAGGAAAAAGCAAGGCAATCTTTTTATAAGTGATGGCATGTTTTTGTGATTTAGGTAAATTAAAAAGGCCGGCGATCGCAAAAAAAGCCAGATACAAGCAATTGATAAGCAGGTAAATGCCTAAAATCCAAAGTGCTATGTGTAAGAGATTAATGATGATTATTTCCATCAGGTTCAGTTTGGTTTAACTTTTTATCAAGCCATGGTGCAATATATACAAAAGACCATGACATGAACATGATTACAGATGATGGCATTCCATTCATCACTTCATTGCCGTAACTACAGATAAAACAGGCCACTGTTCCGGCCGTAAGGGCAATCATCTTTGCCTTTAACCCCGGGTCTTGAATTTTCCAAACAATGCCGCTGCATTTCCCAATAATATAGGAGGTAATGGCAAACCAGAAGATGAGGCCAACAACGCCATACATTACCCATACCTTTACCCAGTAGCTGTCTGGTGGTATATTGGCAATAACTTTATCGGAGTTGTGGGTTATTCCATTCATCCCGCTCATTCCTAAACCTGCGCCAAAAGGCAAGTCTTTTAATATGGATTTTAGCTTTTTCTGGTTATCCAGCCTTACTTTGAAAGAAGCATCTTCCGGATTTAATGCGCTGCGTAAACGACTGATCTGAAATATATTTTCGCCAATGGTTGTATATTTTAAGATAAAAAATCCGCTTCCACATAACAAGATACCTACAAATAATACCTTAAAATTTTTACTTAGAAATAAGGCGCTTGCTACGCCGGCTGCCAGCGCAAATAGTGCACCCCTGGTACCTGAAATGGCCATGCCATATAGAAATACAAAGGTGAATAATGCGATAATTATTTTTTTTCCAAAGCTAAACGGGCCAATAAGGAGTGCCAGCGAGATCACAGCCATAATGGCCTGCGAGGCACCAAATTGCCCCGCATCCGAGTAAATGGAAAATACCCGGAGCTTACCTTTTATAATATGCGTCATCTCGTTACCCATGCCCATCCATTGCTGTTCGCCGCTGGTGAGGCCAAAATAAAGTTGTTTTACACCATATAAACAGGCGAGAAAAGAAAATAAGAAAATGAATATAATAAACTTATTTAAGTCTGACCGGCTGTTAAATATTAAAAATACCAGTGGTGAAATGAGCAACCAGTTTAAAGCCACAAACCTTAATTCATTAAACCAGGCAACAATGCTTCCACCGTAGGGATTTAATATTTGAAGGAAACTGATGCCAAACCAAATTAATGATAATATTACGTGTTCATTTTTTATGTTTTGCCAGTTGAATTTATCCATATTGATCAGGATACTACACCAGGTGAGCAGCAATAGTGCTTCTAAAGCAAGTCCGACCGGAACCTGTAAAAAGGATTTAACCAGAAATCCCAGACAAAAGCAATAGGCAAAATAGGCCCAAAAGGCAAGGCGTGGATTTTTGACAGCATACACCAGAAAAGTACCTGAGGCCGCAATGGCTATTGCACACAGGGGACCAAGCAATCCAAATTTGCTGATGGAACCAGCAACTAATATGGAAAGGCACATGGCGATAATAAAAAAAATAATCTTTTTTTTATTATCCGTGATATAGGTGTTCAGTTTATCAAGCATTAGCCTGCTGATTAAGCTTTAACGCCGCTGATGATCCATCCTGCAAACTTTTTGTCCGCATTCAGTTGTGTAACCTTTTCCTTTTCATGGTTGGCAATGGAGTCGCCTGCCATAAATAAAGCGATGTATTGATCTGTAAAGAAGATCCACTCTTTAATGGCCGACAAACTGTTTACCGGATCTAAATACACCAGGATTAAATCAAACTGTGCATCAAATGTATTGAATATTTGCTGGATGCCTTCCTGATTTCCCTTTTCCAGCAGCGACTTACCTCCTAAATCATTGCTTAAAAAAGTAATGGACTGATCAGCTACAATGGTTGCTCCTGATAAAATATTGCCGATAGATTGGTTGGTCGGAATTTTCAATTTTTCCAGTTCCACGGCTATTTCAGCATGACCAATGATTAAAATCTTTTTGCCCAATGAAGCAAAAGCATAAGTTAAGCCAACAAGTGTAAAAATTGGAGATCTGGCAGATTTCAGACTTGTAATTCCCAAAACTTTCTGGTTTTCTGTGGCAAGCAAACGGTCAATTTCAAAACGGAGTGCACGCATTTGGTCCTTAAACAATGAAATTTCTTGGTCTGTATGTTCCTCCTCCCAGATTTTGGTGATATCCCTGTGTCTAGGTTTGATGAAATTTAACTCACCGATTACCTTGCTATTGGTAGCTGCTTTTAGTTCCTGCGCATTGTTAATAGAATGATCTAAAAAGTAAATGATAAATAGCAGGAAAAAACAGATAGCGAAGCTGGCGATAACACTTAATGCCATGTAAATCGGTTTTTTTGACGATTCCGCAACGGTAGGCACACCTTCCTGTACGAGTTGCAAGCGCAGACCAATATTTTTATCCAGACTGGTTTGGTTGTAGCGGCTTAGTATTTCCAGGTATTCTTTAGTTGCTACATCGGCATTGCGTTCATAATCCTGAACGCCTGCATCAAAGGGAACCATTCCGGTAAATTTTGCATTTAACTTGTCTAACTCCCTGTCGATATCTTTAATACCCGCCGTCGTTTTTTCTAAATCGATTCCTATAGCTATGCGTCTTTGAACTAAAGTTTGCTTGGCAACGAGCGGATCGCTTACGTAACGGTCATTTGACTTTAATAACTTTGCGCTCAACAGCAGTTGCAATGAATCAACTTTCTTTTTATCAAGGGCTTTATAGCCACCATCCAGGTATATATTCTCTGCAGTTTCGATTTTGTTTTTTAAATTGATGATATCCTGATTATCAGCCACTACTTCAGCTCCAAGATATTTATCTGTATTCCGGCCATCTAACTTATCATTTACATTTTTTAAGGCGGCCAGGGCAGCTTGCCTGTCAATTAAGGCCTGACTTTTTTTATTCTCGTTATCAGTAATTTGCTGATAGATGATTTGTGATTGCTTATCCAGATTTAATACGCCGTTTTTAATTTTATAATCTTTCAACTGGCGTATGCGGTCGTTCATCACAGTTTCTTTTTTCTTCAGGAGCGAATCCAACACCAGTATGGATGTGTTTTTATTGCTGATCTGATCTAAACTGTAATTATTGATAAAATCGTTGGCGAGGGTATTCACCACAAAAACAGAAAGCAAGGTATTCTGAGAAATAAATTCTACGGATATAAAATCACTGTTCTGTTCATGCGTAATATTCAGCTTTTTATTCAGCTGTACCGTACCATAGCCCATAGATTCAACAAGGTTGAACAGCATTAACCTGCCATTATCCAGGGGGGTTAGTACCTCTCTTTTCATCAAGCGGCTCTCGAACAAATTAATAGCCTCTTGTTTTTGGGCAGCATTCAGATTTTTGAGGTCGGTACTTAGCGGCTTAAAAGGTGCCTGCGGGTTTTTGAGGTCGTGCAATATTAATCTGTAAGACAGCAGACTCATATTTTTCGGCATCCGCATCACATCGATAATGGTGGTAAACTGTTGGTTCAGTTTTATAATGATATCAGGACCCGAATAACCTTGTACTTCCGATGCCACCTGCCGGGATGGATCTAGTAAACCAGTAGAAATCTGTGCCACAGATTTATATTCTTTCGGTAGATTCCTCACAAAGAGAAACGTGATGATGAGTGTCAGTACAGGGATTGAAATGATCAGCCACCTGTACTTACGTGTAAGATTTAAAAATTCTTGAATGTTCATACTTCTTTATTTCACGTCCTCTAATGCCTCACCAATCAATGCTTCGAGTGAATCTTTAGCTTTGAGCAGATTAAGTTCTGCCAGCAAGCGTTCAGAATTGGCATATGATGTTATCGTTTTCGCCTTGGTATAATCATCCAGACTGGTTTCGCCTTTCTCAAATTTATATCGAAGTGCGTCACTGGCCGCTTTATTATCGGTATAGGTTTGCGCCTTAACTTTCAGATCTGCAGCTTCACGCAAATATTCGTAATAGGTTTTCTTCACTTCTGAGGCCAGTAATATGTCGTACTCCTGTGCCTGGTAAATCTTTTCATTATGTTCTTCTTTCGCCTGCCTTACATAAGCAGGAGTTCTGAATAAAATACCTACGTTAAAAAAAATACCAAGCTGCAAGCCGTTTAATGTATAGTTATTGGTCGTGTTAATTTTTGAAGCGTTGGTTGGACTATAATTATAAGAAGCTGTAAAAGCATCAAAATAAGTAGCCCTTGCTACGCCAACTTTAGCCTTTGCGCTCAACTCACTGGCCTTATACATTTTCCTTTTAGGGTAGTTTTGCTTGGCCAAATCAACATACTTTTCCAGAAGCATGTAGTTAATATTTCCAATAAAGCTCTCCTGGGCATAGGTATTTATAGAAAATAGAATAATAATAATGAATAGAAAAATTTTGGCCATTGGTTTGGTAATCTACCGTTTTGTTTGGGGATTTAAGTTATTGAGATAAATCAAATGTCAAAATTAGTGAATTAGTATATTCTTTTCTGTAAACTAAATCCTTTTTTTTCATCAAGTTGTAAGCTTTTAAGTACCTGAGTAGAATTAATTTCATAACCGTGGTGATCCAGATGCTGCTACATCACCTGCTATTTTTTTATTTTTTAATGAAAAAGTGTTTCTATTGTTTATTAAATAGGATTTTTATGCAGTGAATAAATCCTGATGTACGGTGTTTCAGATATGATTAGGCGCTTATTACTAATGGCTTTTTAATTGTTTTGGAAACTGATCAGTGGGAAGATCGTGCAAAAATTTACTGTTTTTTACTGAGTTTATGTTCAAAATGGTTGACCTGTCTGTTTTCTCTTCTTAAAATCATGCCGTTTTCCATATCAGTTGTAACCTGTTAACTACTTTCAGAATGAACATGAAGAGATCAGATAATTCTCAAAACAGCTGGTATAAAAAAGAGGCTGATCATTTTATCAATGATGCAACCTCCTTTGTAAAATGGTTGAAAATATTTTCTAATTATTATCCCACCAAAGGCGATCGGTAATTTTCGCTTTTTGCTGCGGTTGAGGATTAGAGATCATTTCTGAATTTGGATATAAAACCCTTCTCGGAATTTCTGATAATGCATTTTTTACTTTGGCTAAAACCGGAAACCCGGTGCGGCGCCAGTCGGTGTAGTTTTCCGGGTTCAGGAAGTTAGACACCGATTTTTCCTCCATAATTAATTGTATGGCATTAGTTGCACGAAGTGGCCCCCTTGCAGCAAGGTAATTATTAATGTCGGTTGTACTTACTCCTAATTTTTCCATATGGCGTTGAACACCTTCGGCATAAAACGGCTGTGCAGCATCAGCACCGGAAATAATAAAAGTAGCCTCAGCTTTTAAGAAAGCAGCTTCAGTGTAATTAACGAGGTAGTTATTTGCACTGGCACCTGCATAAAAATCTGCCGGAATAGAATAGGATTCCAGGCTACCGATTTCTTCCAGTCCAATCTGCCTGCCGGTATACAAACCTGTTTCAGTAGCTGGTTTCACCATCTTACTGAGTCTGGGATCATTTCTTAATTTCAGCTGATCCACAAAAGTATTTGCCAGCACGAATGTACTGCCGGGTAAAAAGTTCTGTTGCCATGGGTTTTCAGCTCCTGCAGAACCGCTAAATGAGATTTTAAAATCATCATCATTATTTTGCATACCATTGCTTAGTGCTGTTAAAGCCAGTTGTGCCTGTGCTGCTGCAGAAGTACCTGGTGCCTTGGTCAGATGCATGTAGAAGCGTGCTTTTAGGGTATAGGCAAGCTTTTTCCATTTTGCCATGTTACCAAGATAGATAAGATCGTCTGCACCAGGTGTTAAACCCGTCTTCTTATCAATATCTGCAATGCTTTCATCCAGTAAGCGCTGCAATTGTATGTAAATCTGCTGTTGCGAGTCATACACAGGCGTAAGCATTTCCTTTCCCTTAAAAGCCTGGCTGTAAGGGATATCGCCAAAAGCATCTGTGGCATAACCCAAAGTATAAGCACTGAGTATTTTCGAAATCGCGGCATAATTTAAATTGCCATTGGTTGTCGCTTTTATATTCAGCAAGTTCAGGTTATTTAATGTGCGCACGTAGATGCTATTCCAATCACCATCCATGTCTATGTGATACATTTGATACGTGCCGAAATTGGGTGCTACCTGGTTCAGGGCCATTACCTGCAGGTACTGCTGAAGAATCACACTCAGGTTTCCATCCCCTGAAGCATTTATATTTTGCGAGATGAGCATTTGAATAGGCGGAAGCATCAACGATTCCTTCACATCTATTGGTCTGTTAGGATCATTGTTCACATCTATATATTTTTTGCAGCCGGCAAAAGCTGTGATCAGTGTAAAACTTAAAATATAATATATCTTTTTCATGTTGATTATTGCTATATGTTGCTTACAATGTTAACTTCAGACTAAAATCTACAGATCTTGAGGTAGGAATAGAGAAGGAATAAATTCCCTGTGAACCATTGGAAGAACCAAATGAACTTACTTCAGGGTCTCCACCAGTAAAGTGTGGTGCGTAAATCCATAAATTTCTACCCGTAACCTGGATTCCTAGTGTTTTGAAAGGCGTTTTTTGCAGCCATGTTGGTTTTAAGTTATAGCCGAAACTTACATTTCTCAATTTTACGTAAGTACCATCCTGAATAACGGATTCAAGTATACTGTTGATACGCTGGTAATAAGCCTGACCTGAAACTGAAACCGTATTGGGTAATCCGGTAGTGGCATTAACACCTTCCACTACTCGGTTTTCCCGGTTTTCCGTTACTTTTGGTGTACCATAAAAATAGCCATAGCCATCAACATTGTTCTGGATATCGCCACCTTTTTTCATATCAAAGGAGAAACTTAAGGTAAACTGCTTGTATTTGAAGTTATTGATAATGCCGCCCATCCAATCCGGATTGATGTTTCCGATAATGCCCTGTTCATCTGCGGCGAATGGCAATCCATCGTCACCGATGGATAATTTGCCCTCACTGTTTCTGGCATATCGTGTTCCATAAATGACGCCATAAGGTTGATTGGCCAAAATAAAAGTAAAGCCATTACCAATCTGGTTAAGGTTATTGTAAATAGACAATACTTTATTTCTGATTCTGCTATAATTCAGTGTCAAATCCCAGCTAAAGTTTTCTGTTTTAATGGGTTTAGCATTTAAAAGTACTTCGATACCTCTGTTGCGCATGGATGCAGTATTTACACTGGTAGAATTAAACCCGGTTGAAGGTGCAAGTGCTACATTGGGAATAATTCCGTTTACGGTCTTTTTTTCGAAATATGTTACTTCCAAACCTATACGGTTTTTAAAGAAACCGGTTTCCAGGCCTACCTCAAATTCATTAATCCGCTCATTTTTTAAGTTGGGATCACTTAATACCGTACTGATCAGAAAGCCGGATTGACCTTGATATGGAAAGGCGATGTTTCTTACTGTTTGTGATTCATAAGGTGTAAGCAGGCTGTATGGACCAATACTGGCATTTCCAACGGTACTGTATGATACCCTTAACTTTCCGAAGCTCATGATGTCAGAAACTTCTTTTGAAAAGAAGTTAGAGAAAATAAAACTTGTAGCGGCAGAGCCATAAGGATAAAAGCTATTGTTTCTGGCCAGTACGGAAGTTCCGTCATATCGTCCGGTGAGGGAGAGGATCAGGAATTTTTTATAGTCGATATTTGATTGCAGGTAAAACCCTATTTTTCTGCTTAAGTAGCTGGTTTCCGTAAATTTAACCGTAGAAGTAGATCCTATGTTATCAAATCCCGGAACGGTAATCCCAAGCCCGTTGGCATATGCATTTTCAGAATAGGTAGAGATAATGTTATTGCCTAAGATGGCATCAATGTTAAAATCACCAAAACTTTGATTGGCTCCGATAATTAAGTCGTTGTTGTATTGTCTGAAATTGGTGTTACTATTTACGATCCGACCATTGGGGTTAGATACGGAGAGTGAAGATTCATGATACTTTCCTTGTTCGGTGTATACATCAGCACCAAAGCGTTCTGTTACAGTTAACCAGCTCAGGGGCTTATAACTGGCGTTAAAAGTGGGTAAAAACCGGTTAACTACTGATGTGTTGCTGATATTATCCAATACCCAGTACGGATTGTTTCTTGAAAAGCGGTAAAGTCTTTGTGTTCCGTCTGGATTAAGGGCAGGTTGAAGATTGTAAGAAACCGGTGCCGTAAAGATTGTCCACACCGGACTTTCTAAAGCATAACCTTCAGGTAACCTGTTGTTTTTAGTGTTGGCATAATTAAGAGAAAAGGTAACGTCAAGATTTTTAAGTATTTGCGTGCTGAATTTTCCAAAAACCGTGTTTCTGTCAAAGGAGGTTTGTGGTACCGTACCATCTTGCGAAAGATTGGTATAGGATAGGAAATAAGTACCTGAAGCACCACCACCATTTATACCAATGGTATTGGTATAGGTTTTACCGGTTTTAAAGAATAAATCTGATTGATCGTAAACCGTTGCTGGTTGTCCGTTTATTTTTAGGGTGTCCATTCTTGCTCCCCAGGAAGTACTTGTTTTTTGGTTTACGCCATCAAAATATACACCGTTTGATCCTAATGAGTATTTATTCTGAATCTCCGGCAGTAAAGGGGTTTCTAAAGACAGTGAAGATGAAAAACTCAATGTTGGTTTCTTATTTTGCATTCCGGTTTTCGTGGTGATGATAATTACTCCCTTTGCACCGTCAGAACCATAAAGGGCCGTTGCTGCTCCTCCTTTTAAAACGTTGATACTTTCGATAATATTAGGGTCCAAATCTGCTATTCTATTCGTTCCCGGGCCAGAATTCAGGTTTCCGGTTTCATCGTTATTGACCGGAATCCCATCAATTACCATTAAAGCTTCATTATTTCCATAAAGGGAATTGGCACCCCTGATTACTATTCTGGATGAGCTACCCGGCGAACCTGATGAACTGGTGATCTGTACACCTGAAACTTTACCCGCCAGTGCATTTACCAGATTGGGCTCTTTGGTTTGAGTTAACTGTTCACCTTTTACCTCCTGCGAACTGTAGGTAAGGTTGCGTTTTTCACGCTTAACGCCCAATGCGGTAACTACTACTTCGCTCAGGTTCTGCTGATCTTCCTGAAGCACAATAGACACTGCAGGCTGCCCGTTGAACGCAAATTCCCGGGTCTGGTAGCCTATGCCGCTGATGACCAGTACAGAAGGATTTGCGCCGCTGATGGAAAATTTCCCTTGAGCATCTGTAGATACGCCCTGGGATGTACCTTTTACCTTTATTGAAATGCTAGGTATGGGCATTCCATCTTTAGTCGTAATTTTACCACTAATGAGAGACGTTTGGGCTTGCAGCTGTATAAAACAGAGCATGACTACTGCCAGAAAAGCAGTTTTGAGTTTAGTTATCATGTGGTTTGGTTGTTAGTCTGCCCAAATTTAGGTGACTTGCAAACCAGATCATTAGAGGATTTTATCAGGTATTAACCATAATTTAACAAAAATATTACGCAAATGTTAAATGCATTGGAGGGAAGTATGAAATGCTGACAATGATGAACTTAAGGTATAATTTTATATTTTTTAGCATAACCCGAATGAAGTTTACACTTTAAACATGATAATACGATAGGTTATTTTAGTTGCATGAAAAATGAAAACGATATTTTAATGAAGGAGTAGAAAATAAAAATACTTCCAATTTTTTTAAAG
Source organism: Pedobacter sp. MR22-3 (assembly GCF_026240075.1). NCBI lineage: Bacteria > Pseudomonadati > Bacteroidota > Sphingobacteriia > Sphingobacteriales > Sphingobacteriaceae > Pedobacter > Pedobacter sp. MR22-3. Next base: position 222,741 of record NZ_JAPIVF010000003.1, read on the forward strand.
CATCCAATTGGTATATCCATAATATTAAAGAATTATTAAATCATCATGATTGATGATGAATATCATTTCATTTAAATGCTCGTATCGATTATTTAAGCCACATTATAAATGAATTAACAGGTGCACAGTTGGCTTTTTAAAAAATAAAAATGCACCTTTGCGAACCGCTAGCAGAGGTTTTGGCATGTATTAAATTAAATAGTTGTTTATGGAAGAAATGGTTGTAGAAGAGGTTCAGGAACTACTTGAAAAACAAGATGATATTGCCTTAAAGAAATATCTCGACGGACTGAATATCTCTGATGTAGAAGAATTAATTGATGAACTTCCACAATGTGCAGCCAAATTCATCGAAACCATTTCCCTCAACAGGGCTGTAAACGTATTTCGTATTCTGGATTTCCCTACGCAGGAGCGGATCATTAAAAAGCTTTCAGGTAATAAGTTAAATCAAATTATAAAGGATTTACCACCTGATGATCGTACCGCGCTTTTTGGTGAAATGAAAGGCGATGTGGTAAAGAAAATGATTTCCCTTTTACCTTCTGAAGAACGTAAGGAATCACTGGCACTTTTAGGCTATAACGAATATAGTATCGGTCGTTTAATGACGCCCGATTATATTGCTGTAAAGCCAGAATGGTCGGTAGCAAGGGTGCTGTCCCATATCCGTCGGTATGGAAAAAACTCTGAAACGATTGATGTGGTTTATGTGATCGATAAAGATGGCGTATTGCTGGATGATATCAGGATTCGGGAAGTTTTGTTGGCCGATCCGGATTCTATCATCGGAGAATTAACAGACAAACGCTTTATCGCTTTAAAGGCAAATGATCCGCAGGAAGATGCCATCAATATTTTCAGGATGAATAACCGGGTAGCTTTACCTGTTGTAGATGAAAACAATATTCTGCTGGGGATTGTGACGGTAGATGATATCCTCTGGATTGCCAATGAAGAATATACAGAAGACATGCACAAAATCGGAGGTACTGAAGCTTTAGATGAGCCCTACCTGGATATTCCGATTTTAAAATTGGTGAAGAAACGTGCAGGCTGGTTAATTGTACTCTTTTTGGGGGAAATGTTAACCGCAACAGCCATGCAGCACTTCGAAATTGAACTCGAAAAGGCTGTGGTACTTTCCCTGTTTATTCCTTTAATTATGAGTAGTGGTGGTAACAGTGGTTCGCAGGCTTCAACCCTGATTATTCAGGCGATGGCACTTGGTGAAGTTACCATTGCAGAATGGTGGCGCGTAATGCGTCGCGAATTGGTGTCTGGCTCAATGCTGGGGATTATATTGGGAACCATTGGCTTTGTGCGCATTGTGATCTGGCAGGAACTGCATCTGTATGATTATGGACCTCACTTTTTCCTGATCGCCACCACCATATTTTTTACGCTGGTAGGCATTGTATTATGGGGAAGTTTAATTGGCTCTATGATGCCCATTATCCTCAAAAAGCTGAAGCTCGATCCGGCAACTTCATCAGCACCATTTGTGGCCACAATGGTGGATGTGACCGGTATTGTCATTTACTTTAGCGTAGCCGTATTGATTTTAAAAGGAGTTTTATTATAAAATAAATGATGGAAAAGAAAATAACCACACTTTTTACAGACATTGGCGGCGTGTTGCTTACCAATGGTTGGGACAGGCACGCCAGGGGAGAAGCCTCTGTACTTTTTGATCTGGATTCGGTTGATTTAGAAGAACGCCACCATTTAACCTTCGACACTTACGAAGTTGGAAAATTAACCCTCGATGAATATCTTGAGCGGATCGTCTTCTTCAAGCCTCGTCAGTTTACCTACGATGATTTTAAAGAATTTATGTTCAAAAAATCATTGCCTTACCCGGAAATGATTCAATTAATCTGTGATTTGAAAAAGAAGTATCAGCTTAAGGTAGCGGTTATCAGTAATGAAGGCAGGGAACTTAACCAGTACAGGATCAATACTTTTAAACTGAATGAATTTGTAGATTTCTTTGTCTCATCCAGTTTTGTACACTTCCGCAAACCTGATGCAGATATTTTCAAAGTTGCGATAGATATTTCACAAAGCGATGTAGCCACCAGTTTATATATTGATGACCGGATGCTTTTTGTGCAAGTAGCTGAAGGTTTGGGATTGCAAGGGATCTACCACACCAGTTATGAAGATACCAAGGCGCAGCTTGCGGCTTATGGATTGGAGGTTTAAAACAGTATTTGAACTGTTAATATTGTGAATATTTAAACATTAGAGTTACTAACTTTCCCAGTCGGTTGACAGTAAAAGTTAGTAACTCTTGATTATTAAACATTAAACCTGAAGTGCATAATGTCTCCATCTTCTACCACGTAAGTTTTGCCTTCAACACCCAGTTTACCAGCATCTTTACAGGCATTTTCCGAACCTAAAGTGACGAAATCGTTGTATTTGATTACTTCTGCACGGATAAAGCCCTTTTCGAAATCAGTGTGGATTACACCTGCCGCCTGAGGGGCGGTAAAACCTTTGGTAATGGTCCATGCACGTACTTCCTGAACCCCGGCAGTGAAATAAGTATAAAGGTTTAATAATTTATAGGCCGCACGGATCAATTTATTTACACCAGACTCATCCAGACCTAAATCAGCTAAAAATTCCTGACGCTCTTCATAGCTTTCTAATTCTGCTATTTCAGATTCTATTTTAGCAGAAATAACCAGCACCTCTGCACGTTCATCAGCTACGCTTGCTTTTACCAGATCAACATATTTGTTGCCGCTTACGACAGAAGCCTCATCCACATTACACACGTACATTACAGGTTTTTGGGTTAATAAACCCAAATCTTCGATGAAATCGAAATCTTCTTGCGCAAGAGGAGCAGTACGGATAGATTTGCCATTTTCTAAGTGTGTTTTTACAACCGATAATATTTCATAAGTGCGTTTGGCATCTTTATCACCACCGGTTTTAGCCATTTTTTCTACCTTCTGGATGCGCTTATCAACCGTATCCAAATCCTTTAGCTGTAATTCTGTATCGATAATTTCTTTATCACGGATCGGATCAACAGAGCCATCAACATGGATCACATTACCATCATCAAAACACCGTAAAACATGAATGATCGCATTTGTAGCCCGTATGTTGCCTAAAAACTGGTTACCTAAACCCTCACCTTTTGATGCGCCCTTAACTAAACCTGCAATATCTACAATTTCAATAGTATTAGGCTGTACTTTGTTAGGCTTAACCAGCTCAGCCAGTTTGGTTAGTCTGTCATCCGGTACCGTAATTACACCAACATTAGGCTCTATAGTACAAAAAGGGAAGTTTGCAGCTTGCGCCTTTGCATTGGATAAACAGTTAAAAAGCGTTGATTTACCTACGTTTGGTAGACCAACTATACCACATTGTAATGCCATTTATATTTTTTAATTTACGATTTACGATTTCACCTTTCACCTTTCACCTTTCACCTTTCACCTTTCACCTTTCACCTTTCACCTTTTTCAGGCGGCAAAGATAAGCTTTTAAACTCTTTAATTAAAGCTGGTTATTTGTTACAGCTAGATATTTTATCTAAGTTTATCCAAAATTACAGTGATTAATATGGAAGATTTAGCGGAGGGCGTACCTCAGGAAGTGAAATTAGTGGTAACAGAAGAAATGCGTAGTTACCTTTACGATATTACCAAATGGGCGAAATTTCTATCAATTGTTGGATTTGTATTTTCAGCGATGATGGTTTTAATTTCGTTTTCAATCCCATCAATGATTGCGGGCAATCCAATGCTGGCCAAACAATTGGGTACATTGGGGCAGGGCAGTTCAACTGCAATCACGATCGTTTATTTATTTCTTGGCCTGTTTTATTTTTACCCGAGTTTGTTATTGTTTAGGATTTCAAATCAAGGAAAACAAGGCGTATTGTTTGGAAATCAGGAAAGTTTAAACAGCGCTATGCAACATGTAAAATCGCTTTTTAAATTTTGGGGAATTATTACAATCACCGTAATTGTCGGCTACTTTCTATTGATCTTTTTAATGGGAGCAGGATTGGCCGTAGCATAGCCACTATTGATCAAATCTGTATACAGTAAATATTTAAAGCATAAAAAAGCCTTTGTTTTCGCAAAGGCTTTTTTTATATGATTAGATTAAAACGAAAAATCGTCAGATGTTTTAGCACTATGTTCTCCGTTTTCAGAATATTCATAGCGTTTTTCAATAACATCCTGATGAGATTTAATATAATCAACCGTTTCGTTTAAGCCTTCCGTAAATTTTTCAAAGTCTTCTTTGTATAAGAAAATTTTGTGTTTTACAAACACACCGTCTTCTAATCTTTTCTTGCTCTCGGTAACTGTTAAATAATAATCACCTGAGCGAGTAGCCTTCACATCGAAGAAATAAGTTCTCTTGCCTGCTCTTACTTTCTTTGAAAAAACTTCTTCTCTTTCCTTGTTGTCGAATTCTCCCATGGTTGGTATTGATGTTGGTTTTTGGTTTCGGTAAATATAAAGCAAATATTTAAAGTTCAAAATAAAATTAAATACTTCGTGATTCTTCCTCTAAAAGCTGGTTATTGTAAAGTTCTGTATAACTCCCGTTTTTGCTAAGTAATTCGCTGTGTGTGCCTTGCTCAATGATTTCTCCGCGATCAAGCACCAGAATCTTATCTGCATTCTTAATGGTAGAAATGCGGTGCGCAATTAAAATACTGGTTTTTCCGCTCATCATTTTACCCAGATTATTTAAAATTTCTTCTTCCGTTTTGGTATCAACAGCTGAAAGACAATCATCAAATATTAAAATTCCAGGCGATTTGATTAAAGCTCTGGCAATAGATACACGCTGTTTTTGTCCGCCAGACAATGTTATGCCACGTTCACCAAGCATCGTTTCAAATTTTTCATCAAAATTAATAATGTTGTGGTAAACGGAAGCATTTTTGGCGGCAGTGTAAATTTCTTCATCTGTAACCTGGTCTAAACCAAAGGCAATATTATTTCTTATCGTATCAGAAAACAAGAAAACCTCTTGTGGTACAAAGCCAATCTGGCTGCGGTAGTTTTTCAGATTGAGAGATTTTAAATCATTACCATCAACCAAAATAGCTCCATTTTGAACATCATACATGCGCATGATTAAATTGGCCAATGTAGATTTTCCAGAACCTGTTTTGCCAATAATGGCCACAAACGATCCTGCTTTAATCTCAAAATTTAAATTTTTCAATGCTTCAATACCGGTATCGGGATAAGTGAAACTTACATTGTTGAATTTGATATGTCCATTAATTGTTTTAGCATTAAGTTCTGTCGACTGGATATCAGATGGAATATCTAAAAATTCATTAATCCTTTTTTGCGAAGCTGCTGCACGTTGAATCAAAGAAGTGACCCAGCCCAGCATGGTTACCGGAAATGTAAGCTGATTAATGTAGATGATAAACTCTGCAATGTTTCCGGCCGTGATGCTTCCATTCATCACCTGTATGCCGCCAATGTAAATGGTTAAAATGGTGCTTAATCCGATTAATAGCATCATGGTAGGGTAGAACAGCGCCGAAACCTTTACCAAACTCATGGAATCTTTTTTATAATCATTACTTTGAATCTCAAACATGTTCCGGGTGTAATCTTCCCTGACATAGGACTTGATAATGCGTATGCCTGAAAAACGCTCCTGTACAAAACTTGACAATTCAGAAAGCCTTTCCTGAATTTTTCCGCTTTTCTTGAAAATAAGCGTATTTACATAATAAATAATAACCACAAGGAAGGGGAGGGGCAGAAGGCAATAAATGGCCAGTTTGGAGTTTACATCAAACATTGACCATACAATTAATACCGATAAAACAAAGGTATTGATGGTATACATAATGGCCGGACCAACATACATCCGAACCCGGTTTACATCTTCCGTAGCACGGTTCATAAGGTCGCCGGTATTATTTCTGCGGTAAAACCCAAGGCTTAACTCCTGATAATGCTGATAGATATCATTCTTCATGTCAAATTCAATATGCCTCGACATCAGGATTATGGTTTGACGCATAAAAAACAGAAACAGGCCCCTAAGTATATATAGTGCTATGACCAATAGCCCAAAATACAGAAGGTTACTGCTGAATATGCTATAAATGATCTCCTGTCGGTCAAAGCCATTAAAAAGGTTATAGATCTGTATGTTTTCTGTGATCAGATCAACCGCATAACCAATTACCTGGGCAGGAACAACACCGAAAATATTGGAGATGACTACAAAAATACTTCCGGGTATAATCCACCATTTATATTTCAGAAAATACTTATTTAATCTGCGCAGATGTTTCATGTGGTACAAACTTAGGCAATTTCACGATTTCAAACTCAATAATTATATTGTTAATCCTCATCAGTTTTCAAAATGCAAAACGATTGTGATGTGATCAGAACGAAATATATTTTGTTATAGTTAAGTTAAATGCATGTATTAATGGTTTTTTTATTTTAATTTTGCAGGAAGTTAGCCGATCGTTAAATATGCCAGCAAATTCTCCGTCCGATTCATCCATATTAGCTCAATTAAGTGCCTACGGGCATAAGAAATTGGTTTTTTGCAATGATCCGGATACTGGCTTGAAAGCAATTATTGCCATTCATGATACCACTTTAGGGCCGGCTTTGGGCGGAACCCGGATGTGGAGCTATGCCACCGAAGGAGAAGCTTTAGAAGATGCCTTGCGTTTATCAAGAGGAATGACGTATAAAGCTTCCATCACAGGTTTAAACCTGGGTGGTGGAAAAGGCGTAATTATCGGCGATTCCAGAAAGGATAAAACGGAGACGCTGATGCGCAGCTATGGAAGGTTTATCAAAAATCTGAATGGCGAGTTCATTACTGCAGAAGAAATGGGAACCAATACCAGGGATATGGAGTATATCCGCATGGAAACCAATTATGTTACGGGCGTTCCTGAATCCATCGGCGGGGCAGGAAATCCGGCACCTTTTACTGCTCAGGGTGTTTATCTCGGTATTAAAGCCAGTGTAAAGGAAGTTTTTGGTACCGATATGCTTGCCGGCAGAACCATTGTAGTACAGGGAATTGGTAATGTTGGCGAACACCTGGTGGCCTTGTTAAGAAAGGAAAATGCAGAGGTGCTGATCAGTGACATTAACCAGGAACAACTCACTTACGTTGCCCGTAAATACAAAGCAAAGCCCATTGAAGCTGATAAAATATTCGGTATTGATGCCGATGTTTATGCGCCATGTGCCATGGGAGCTACAGTAAATAACAAAACCATTGAGCGCATGAAATTTGCCATTATTGCCGGCTCTGCAAATAATCAGCTTAAGGATGAGGTTCTGGATAGTGAACTGCTTTCTAAAAAAGGAATTTTATTTGCTCCTGATTACCTGATTAATGCAGGGGGATTAATTGCCTGCTATTCTGAATGGACTGGTTTTGGTAAAAAACGCACTGTTCAGCTCACCGAAAATATTTATGATGCCACAAGAAGTGTCATCAAACTGAGTAAATCAGAAAAAATATCAACCAACATCGCTGCAAACCGGATTGCTGAAAAACGGATTGCCGACATTAAAAAAATTAAATCGTCATATTAATAATTATTAAAAAAAGGTTTTAAAAAACCCACTCGTTCTTACATTCATGTTAAACAGAAGGCACTTAAGGATCAAAGCTTTGCAAAATATTTTTGCATGGCACATGGCAGACAAAAAAGACATTAAAGGAGATTTAAAACTCCTGATGCAAAGCATTGACAGCGTGTACGAAATGTACATCTGGATGTTATCACTTATGGTAGAAGTGACCGAGTTTACGGCCAATGACGCTGCAGAGCGTGCAAATAAACACCTGAAAACTGCGGATGATCTTAATCCCAATTTAAAACTGCTTCATAATAAGTTTAGTGTTTTAATGCAGCAAAACCCTGAATATGTATCAGCAGTCAAAAAATACAAGGTAGACTGGGGATTTGATCCGGAAATTCGTAAAACCGTATTCAATTCTTTAAAGGCTTCAAAAGAATATGCAGAATATCTGGCTGATCCCAATGAAAGTTTAGAATCATCAAAAGACATCATCAAATACATTTTTAGAAAAATTATCCTAAAGAATCAGGCTATTTTACAGGTTTTTGAAGAAAAATTTATCAACTGGCAGGTAGATCATGAAGTGATGAAAGGCATGGTGGCTAAAACGCTCAAGAATTTTACCTTCGATGATCCATTCAAAAATAAGTTAACTGAAATCAGTGCAGACTGGACGGAAGACAGCAAATTTGTACAGGATCTTTTTGTGCATACCTTGCAAAATGATGCAAAGTACCAGGAAATGATTGCTGAAAGGACAAAAAACTGGGAGTCTGAACGTATTGCCCTAATGGATACGATTTTAATGAAAATGGCCATTTGCGAATTGTTAAATTTCCCATCTATCCCGGTGAAAGTGACCATTAACGAATATTTAGAGCTTTCAAAAGATTACAGTACGCCGAAAAGTAATTCGTTCATAAATGGTATTTTAGACAAAATTTTAGGCGACCTTAAGAAAAATAATACCATTAAAAAGATCGGTCGCGGATTAATCGAAGAGTAATTATGAAGAAGGTATTCAAGAAGGTATTCATTCTGGCTATTGCCGCATTGTCTTTTACAGCATGCCGCAATGCTAATAATTCCACCACAGATACGGCGCCATCATCAGGCAGCACTAAAGTGTCGGCAGACGCACCCGTAATTGTTTTTGAAAGAGAAATTTTTGATTTTGGAAAGATCGTACAAGGTGATAAGGTTAATCATGAATTTAAATTTAAAAATGCAGGTAAAAGTCCGCTGATTATCTCAAATGCTACAGCCACTTGTGGTTGTACGGTTCCGGAAGTACCAAAGGACCCCATTTTGCCGGGTAAAGAAGGTAGTCTTAAAGTGGTTTTTAATAGCACAGGAAAACAAGGGATGCAGGATAAAGTGATTACCATTAATTCTAATGCTAACCCTTCCATCTCAACCGTTCACCTGGTGGGTGATGTAAGGGAGAAAAAATAAGCAGCCAGCTAACTTTGGCTGAACCAATATTAACATACAAATCAAATCAATAAAAAAATGACATCAACAGTAATTTTACAGGCAGCAGGTGGCGGTAACATGCTCACTACCATTGTACCTATGGTATTAATTATGGTAGTTTTCTACTTTTTCATGATCCGCCCGCAGGTTAAAAAAGCTAAGGAGCATAAAAAATTAGTGGCAGAGCTGAAAAAAGGTGATAAAATCATTACCACTGCAGGCATCCACGGGCGTATTGCAGACATGAACGACACTACTTTTTTAATTGAAGTGGAAGGCGGCGTAAAAATCCGTTTCGATAAATCTGCTGTATCATTAGATGCGACGAAAGCAGTAACCGCACCAACTAAGGCTTAAGATCATCATTATTTAAGAAAACCGTCGTTCAGCAGATCGACGGTTTTTTTATTTTAGCGAATATTAGAAATATGCAACCAGCAGCTATTTGGGTTCTTTATACCATTTCTATTTGAGCACCTGTTTACTTTTGCTACATTTGGCGGTATTGTTGTAGTTGGTTCATCATCCATTGAGATTAAGATAATTAATATGCCTTTTATTAGATTAACCCAAATAGAGAAAAGACGTGTTTTTACACTCTTGGCCTGTTTGTTTCTGGCAATTGCGGCATGGCTTTTTATGGCGCTGAACAACAAGTATATCTATACGGCTAAAACAGTTCTCGTTTTTAAAAATACACCTACCCGCCGGGCATTTTATCCGCTTCAATCAGATACGGTTGACTTACAGGTAGAAGGAACAGGCTGGCAATTAATATTCTCCAGGCTACGGATTAGTCCGCCATCCATATCCGTGAGCTTAAGCCAGTTAAATACCAAAGATTTTATTACGTTTTCAGATCAGTTGTACAATGTAAACAGGCAACTGGAAAGCACCCAAAAAGTGATTTCTGTAAAACCTGATACTTTATATTTTGATTTCACCAAGCGAACGGTAAAGAAGGTTTCCATTAAACTGGTCAGCAAGCTCGATTTCATCAGCCAGTATGGGATTTCCAGCGACATCATTTTAAACCCTCAATACGTAAAAGTGGCCGGTCCGGCAGAAGAATTAAGCAAAATTTCGATCTGGCCGACAGATACCTTAAAGCTGAGTAAAATTCAGGGGAGTACAACCGTGAGGATCGGGCTGCAGCATAGTCCTCAAAAAAATGTCAGCATTTATCCGTCATCCGTAGAAGTGAAACTTCCGGTGGATGAGTTTACAGAAAAGACTGTTGAGGTGCCATTAAAAATCATTAATAATAAAAATTACAACAGCATCAAGCTTTATCCAAAGAAAATTAAGGTAACTTTTTTAGTTGCTTTGGGTAATTATAGTCAGGTAAATGATAACTTCATTACTGCAACCGTTGATGTGAATGAATGGCAGGATTTAGCGCATAAGCAGTTTACAGTGAAGATTACGGAGTTCCCGGATTATTGTAAACTGATCAATATCAATCCTTCAAAAGTAGATTTTGTAGTAGAAAAATAATGTATAAAGTAGGAATTACAGGTGGAATTGGCAGTGGTAAAACAACCATTTGTAAGGTTTTTGAAGTTTTAGGCATCCCGGTGTTTTATGCAGATACGGTGGCAAAAGAAATCATGGTAACGGATCAATTACTGATTGCTGGCATTAAATCTGCCTTCGGTGAGGAAAGTTATACTGCAGAGGGCAAACTCAACAATAAACACCTGGCGGCAATAGTTTTCAGTCATGAAACTGAACTGGCCAGACTGAACGCTCTGGTTCATCCTGCGGTATTCAGGGCTTTTGACGATTGGGAGAAGCAGATTGATGAGCGTGTACCTTATACTATGAAGGAGGCTGCGCTGCTTTTTGAGAGCGGTTCATATAAAATGTGCGATACATCTGTTCTGGTAACTGCTCCTCTGTCGTTGAAACTAGCGCGCGTGATGCAGCGTGATCAGGTTTCTGCTGAACAGGTGAAGGCCAGAATGGATAAACAGTTTACTGATGAGCAAAAGGCTAAATTATCCAGTCATTTTATGGTTAATGATGAGGAACATTCCATTATTGAACAGGTGCTGGCTTTGCATAAACATTTTCTGAAAAAAGCAGCTGATGCATCAAGTTTAGCCTGATCATTTATCCATCCCATCATGAAATTTAAAAATACGATCTGCAAATCTGTGGCATATTCTACAAGTATTAATCCCGATTATGATTTTAGATGATTTTATTACCATTACGCCAACAGGATTGTATTGTGTTTACGGAGACTTTTATTTAGATCCGCAGCAACCTGTAAAAGAGGCAGTAGTTTCTCATGCCCATGGCGATCATGCCATTGGTGGCAGTGAGCATGTATATTGTACGGCTGCTACAGAATCGTTCATGAAACACCGTTACCGTAAGTTTGCTGCTGTAGATTTTTATATCAAAGCTTATCATCAATCCTTTAAGATAAAGGAGGTTACCATCACCTTTTATTCAGCCGGACATATCCTGGGCTCTGCACAGGTTTTAATGGAATATCAGGGAATTAAATATCTTTATACGGGAGATTATAAGATAGAACCTGATGCAACCTGCGAACCCTTCGAATTTGTACAGGCTGATGTGTTGATTACAGAAAGTACCTTTGCCAATCCGGATACCAAACATCCGTCTCCAGTTACGGAAATAGAAAAGTTGAATGATACAAATGCAAACATTATGCTGGGTGCTTATGCTTTAGGTAAAAGCCAAAGGATTATTCAATTGCTCAATCATCACTGCCCAACTAAAAATATAATGGTGCATTATAGCATCATGCCTTTTGTGAACATTTACGAAGATTATGGCATTAACCTGGGTAAATATAAAATGTATGATCGTAAAGTAATGAAGAATAACCAGCAGCATCAGGTTTATATTGTGCCACCAATGGTCTTTCATAGTTATCATAAAGCGATTAATGTGGTCAGGGCTTTTGCTTCAGGGTGGAAAAATCTGCAGCAGCAAAACGGAATTTCACTATATATATCTGATCACGCCGATTGGGAAGCCATATTGGAAACCATCGAAAAAGTAAAACCGAAACAGATATGGACATTACATGGTGACGGTAAGCAGCTGAAAGACTATTTTAAGGGAAACTTAGAAGTTAAAATACTGAACAGTAAAAATGATTGATTGAAGGAATCAGATAATAATTGAATGAAGGCATTGTGACTTGAAAAATCTCATTCCCTCATTCTCCCATTCTCTCATTCATTCATTCATTCATTCTCTCATTCGAAATTTAAAATATGAAAGAAGGCGAAGACTTTTATTTTAATGAAGATGGTTTGATGGTTTTTACCAAAGCTTATCATTTAAAGCGGGGTTATTGCTGTAAAAACAAATGTAAGCATTGCCCCTGGGGCTACGGGAAAAAGAAGGTGAAGAAATAGCTGATTTATGATTTCAGTTATCTTTTTCTGCTGACCTAAAATTTAACATGTTGATAAATGTCCTTCAGCTGTATATTAAAACCAAGGCTATGGAAAGCCAGATTTTCATCTATATTTTTATATTCCTTTAACTCCCAGTTCTGATGCGCATTAATGTAAAAAGCTTCAACTGAAATCGCTGTGGGATCGATCATGATATATTCTTTTAAAGACGGAATATCTCTATACAGTTTAAATTTATTGTCCCTGTCATAATCTTCTGTAGAAGGAGAAAGAATTTCAATGATAACAGTCGGAAGGAGAGTTGTATTTTCATCTTCCTCCGGGTGCTTGATTTTATTTCAGTAGATTGATATATCAGGATAGGTGAATAAAGTGTTTTCGGGAATGTTTATTCTCATATTACTTCCAAAAGGAATACACTTTGATCCGTATAATTTTTGGCTAAGAAAACCGAAAGTATTCGAGAATATAAAGTTATGATTAAGCGTCGCACCAGGTATGGAGGTTACACCTAACGCACTATCTTCCTGATGAAGCGGGAAGATTTCACCCTCAAAATATTCGTGTTTTATTGGTGATACCTATTCCATCGTAAGGTATTCCTTAACAGTATAGCGTCTTTTGTGATAGACTACTGCTGGTTCATTTACAATTTCATCCATAAAGCAAGATAATCAAAATTGTAGATTTTTTATTGTTACTTTTTCCAGCTGATGGTATGATTTTAATGATTCCCTGCAAAGAAGCCTATTAAAGCGACACCGATTCCTAATAAAACAGCGATCATTTTGCGGAGGTTGATTTTATGGTCGGCACTGGATTCAAATAAGATAGTGGTCGATATATGAAGGAATATTCCGATCACCACCCCCATAATTTTATTAAAATAAGCCTCCACACCGCCAATGCTGCCGTTACTTAAGCCCATACTGACATAAAAGCCCAATGGAGCCATAATTGCAAAAATGATCAGATAGAGAATTATACTTCCTTTTTTGAAATGGTTTTGCATTAAAATGCTCCCTAAAGCAAATGCAGCAGGGATATGGTGTAAGGAAATGCCAAAAATTAGTTCATTATGCTGTTCTTTTGCCAAAGGCATACCTTCTAAAAATGCATGTAAACACAAACTAATCATAATGCCGAATGGAAATACATGCCCATCATGGTGTTTGTGGATATGACCATGTTCAACACCTTCAGAGAATTGTTCCAGAAATACCTGTAAAAGAAAGCCTACCAGGATGAAAATCCCGATTTCGCTTTTATCCGGCCCGCCAAAAGCATCTGGTATGAGGTGTAATACGGTAATGGCAAATAAATAGGCACCACTAAAAGATAAGATCAGTTTCAGCAACTTAGATTTATCGCTTTTAACCAAAAATATAGCTGTTCCGCCTAAAAAGGCGCAGAAGAAAAGTACGCAGAGTTTCCAGATTTCCATCGCTTAAAAATCAGGTTGTAATTTTTTAAACATTTTTGAACAGATGAAGCCGATTAATGCTCCAAGCAGTGCGCCTGCTGTAACATCAATAGGATAATGAACGCCAACATACACTTGTGCAAAACTAATGATAAAGGCCCAAAACAATCCGATGGGTAAAATGGGCTTCCACCGGTTATAAAAAACACAAATTAAAAATACAGCAATGGCAAAATGGTTGGTGGCATGTGCCGAAGGAAAGCTTAAACCGCTTCCGCAGGGAACACGGTGGATAATGTCATTGGCTATCGTTAAATCATTGCATGGACGAACCCTCGAAACCCAGGGTTTGATCACACGCGAAGAAATTAAATCAGCCGAAGCAAAGGTAAACAGGATCATGCCAATAATATAGTAGCCCTGTTTTTTATATTGTTTAATGCAGAAAACAATGATGAAAACATAAAGTGGCGACCAGAAAAACCGGTTCCGCATGAGTGGCATGAGCCAGTCGAAAAAGCCATTGGAAAGCCCCCGGTGGATTTTGATAAATAAGGCCAGATCAAACTGCTGTATGCTTTCTATCATGCTTTTTTACAGATTAAAATTAACCGGTCTGATGTGTTTTGATCAAAATCATCCAGTTCATAGTTACCGAAGGTTTGATGGATTACCATCCCTGCTGATGATATCATCAGCTCAAAATCTTCAAAACTAAATGCCTGAACACGCTCTTCAAAATTATACGTCTTCCCTTTATCTTCAAAATTGATTTTCTTGATGATCTTTCCGTCTGTTACGTGTTTTGAAATATTGAAAGCAATCCCGTCCAGTGATTTTACTTCGCAGGTGTTCAGGTTCCGGATAATTTTTTCGGTGTTAAAGTAATCAAGAATCAATACCCCATCCGCTTTAAGGCATTTTCTGAATGTTTTCAGGGCATTAACATGTTCCTTTTCTGTATCAAAATAACCGAAACTGGTAAACAGGTTTAGCGCAATATCAAAATAATTGATGTAGAAAAGCTTTCGCATATCATGCACCAGAAAATGCAGTTTGTTGTTTTCGAACCGCCGGGCATACTTAATGCTTTGTTCAGATAAATCAATTCCGGTAACATCAAATCCCTTTTTATTGAGGTAAATGGCATGCCTGCCTTTGCCACATGCAATATCAAGTGTTCTGGAATCGGGTTTTGGCTGAAGAAAAAGCGTTAACCTGTCAATGAAGAATTCAGCTTCAGCGTTATTTCTTTGTTGGTAAAGAATATGATAATATGGCGAATTAAACCAATATTGAAACCATTTGCGCTGCATAAAAAGCTGTTTGTATTTTTTAAAAGGATGCAAACTTAGATAAAATTCGATTAAACGCAGCAGATTAATTTTAAGCCGAAGCATCTATATCATTCCCTGTGTAATCATTAAATTACTAAATTTTCTGCAAATATAAGATTTTACTATTGCCAGATGGCTAATGTGGATTTTTTTGCAACAATATTGCATAATTATTTTTTAAGTAAGGCCTTAGCGCATTTCTTGAGGCGCAAATGCTTTGTCTTTTTTGTCTGGAAAGTGGTTGTATCCCTACTAAATACATCGTATAAATAGATATAAACTAAATGTAAATTAACTTCTGTAACGCAGTTAGGATATCTGCTATCTTGTTTTTTTTCTTATTTTTGATGCTCAACATTAGATAGAATAAGTGACTTTAATAAAATCGATTTCGGGAATAAGAGGAACGATAGGCGGACAGGCTGGAAATGGCTTAACACCGATTGACATAGTGAAATTTACCGCTGCTTTTGGAAGCTGGGTAGTCCAAAAAACAGGAGTTAAAAGAATTGTTTTAGGTCGTGATGCCCGGATTTCGGGCGAAATGGTTAATCATCTGGTGATCGGTACCTTGCAGGGACTGGGGATTGAGGTGATCGATTTAGGTTTATCAACCACACCAACGGTTGAAATTGCCGTACCTGATGAGCATGCGGGTGGTGGTATCATTTTAACCGCAAGTCATAACCCCAAACAATGGAATGCACTGAAGTTATTAAATGCGGATGGTGAGTTTATCAGCGATGCCGATGGTATTGAAGTTTTAGAACTGGCTGAAAGCGCGGCATTTGAATTTGCAGAGGTGGATAAATTAGGCAAGGTTATTCAAAATGACACTTATCTTCAAAAACATATCGATAAGGTTTTGGCTTTGCCGCTTGTTGATGTAGAAGCAATAAAAAAGGCTGATTTTAAGGTTGTCATTGATGCTGTAAACTCTACGGGTGGTATTTTTGTACCGGCTTTATTAAAGGCTTTGGGCGTGGCCAGGGTTACAGAATTATATTGCGAACCCAACGGACATTTTCCGCATAACCCAGAACCACTTCCGGAAAACCTGACGGAGATTTCAAAAGAAGTTCAAAAACAAAATGCAGATTTAGGTATTGTGGTAGATCCGGATGTTGACCGTTTGTGTTTTGTTAATGAAGATGGAAGTATGTTTGGTGAAGAATATACTTTGGTTGCCGTAGCCGATTACGTGTTGAGAAACACCCCCGGAAATACGGTTTCCAATCTTTCATCAACCAGGGCACTTCGTGATGTAACGGAAAAAGCAGGCGCTGAATATCATGCTTCAGCGGTTGGTGAAGTGAACGTGGTGAATAAAATGAAAGCAAGCAACGCCATCATTGGTGGTGAAGGCAATGGTGGAATCATTTATCCAGCTTCTCATTATGGCAGAGATGCTTTGGTGGGGATCGCTTTATTTTTAACTCATTTGGCAAAATTTGGTAAATCTATTTCCGTATTAAGAGGTAGCTACCCGCAATATTACATCTCTAAAAATAAAATAACACTCACTGCAGAAATGGATATCGACAATTTGTTGAAGCAAGTGGAAGAGAAATATAAAAAGCAGCCTTACAGCACTATTGATGGTTTAAAAATAGAGTTCGATAAGACGTGGGTGCACTTGCGCCGTTCTAATACCGAACCGATTATCCGCATTTATAGCGAAGCAGAAAATGAAACCATTGCAGAAAGTCTGGCAAATAAAATTATTTCTGATATCAAGGAAATATTGCATTTGTAACTGGAATTAAAGGCAATAATTAGAAGAACAACATTAATTCGTGATTTCATCTCTATAGATGAAATCATTTAAAAGGTGACAATCACAATATGAAAAGGATTTATTTAGATAACGCGGCTACCACACCATTAGATAAACAAGTAATTGCCGAAATGAGTAATGTGATGGAAAACTACTATGGTAATCCATCAGCCATTCATGCGCTGGGACGTGAGGTAAGAACTTTGGTGGAAAAGGCCCGGAAAACTGTCGCTAACCTTTTGGGTGCATCACCTTCTGAAATATTTTTTACTTCAGGTGGAACAGAAGCAGATAATACAGCCATTCGTTGCGGTATTTTTGCGTATGGAATTAAGCATGCCATTACCTCTAAAATTGAACACCATGCGGTAGAACATACTTTAAATATCATGCTGAAAAATGGCGAGATTGATAAGCTGAGTTTTGTAAATATAGATGAAAAAGGCAATATTGATTACGCGCATTTAGAAGAATTATTGGAAAATAACGGACGCACTTTTGTTTCCCTCATGCATGCCAATAATGAATTGGGTACCCTTACAGATATGGTCAAAGTGGGTGATATCTGCGAAAAATATAATGCCATTTACCATGCCGATACCGTTCAAACCATGGGGCATTACGTTCATAATGTGCGTGAACTGAAAGCACATTTTATTGTATGTGCCGCACATAAACTCCACGGACCAAAAGGTGTGGGTTTCTTGTATGTGAATAGCAGCATTAAAATTCCACCAATGATTTATGGTGGCGCACAAGAACGTAACATGCGTGGAGGAACTGAAAATGTGTATGGTATAGTAGGTTTGGCAAAGGCTTTGGAAATGGCCTATGCTGAAATGGAAGCGCACCAAAGTCATATTCAAGGTTTAAAAGATTATCTGAAATCGCAATTAATTGCAGAAATTCCAGGTATTGGTTTTAATGGAGAAACTGATGCGGATAAAAGTCTGTATACAGTACTGAATGTTTCTTTTCCTGAAATGGATATGGGAGATATGCTGCTGTTTAATTTAGATATTAACGGCATTTGCGCTTCCGGTGGCAGTGCCTGTTCATCAGGTTCTAACATTGGTTCACATGTACTAAACGCTATTAAAGCCGATCCCAATCGTCCGTCTGTACGTTTTTCTTTCAGTAAATATACTACAAAAGAAGAACTGGACTATGTGATAGAGAAAGTAAAAATGGTAGTAAAGCAGAATGCTTTAGCCTAAAATATCATTAACCAAATAGGAACTGTCCCGGAGTAATCCGGGACTTTTTTGTTTAATCATTTCTTGCCATTAGTTGTTAACTCACCAGCTTTAATAAATTAATCCCTGTCCCTGTAAGTCACAGATTGCAAAGATTGCTGTTAAAACAATATTATTTCTCATGTGTTCCTATAATACATCAATTTAAAATCACTATGGAAACGAATAAAGAAAAAGGCAAAGTTATTGAGAATGAATTGCTGGATAAGACAGCCGAAGATGTTAAAGAAAATAGAAATCTGGATGATAACAAATCATCTAAAGTAGCAACAAACTTATTTGATAAAGATAAAGGGCGCAAAAACAATTCATTTGGTCCGGGCCACGAGCCGGGAACCACTCCAGGTTCAGGGATTTAAGCTCTAATTTCTGAAAGAATTATTAAATTTAAGCCACAGCAAAAATGTTGTGGCTTTTTAAATATGACTTAAAATGGAAAGAAGAAATTTTATCAAAAATTCTGCATTGGCCATGGCTTTGCTTTCAGTTTACAAAACAGATGTGTTTGCACAATCTCCGGTATTAGGCTACAACTTTAAAACAATTAGAAATAATGTAGGGATTTTTACGGAACAGGGTGGAACAATCGGCTGGTTAAATTCTTCAAGCGGATTTGTAGTCGTTGATGCGCAGTTTCCAGCTTCGGCGCCGCATGTGATTGCAGAATTAAAAAAAATAGGCGAAAGACCATTTAAATACCTTCTTAATACGCACCATCATGGCGATCACACCGCAGGGAACATTGCTTTTAAAGGCCTGGCAGAAAAAGTTGTGGCGCACCAGAATTCCCTGGTTAATCAAAAGAGCGCAGCGGAGAAGGCGAATAATTTAGATCAGCAATTGTTGCCGGATACCACCTTTGGTACAGGATGGAAAGCACCAGTTGGTGCTGAAAAAATCAGTGCTTATTATTATGGCTCAGGGCATACCAATGGCGATGCCATCTATCATTTTGAAAATGCCAATATCGTTCACGTTGGAGATTTGGTTTCTAATAGGAAATATCCGTACATCGATCGTGAAAATGGTGCGCATATCGGAAATTGGATGACCGCTTTAGATAAAATTTACCAACAGTTTGACCAGGATACATTATTTATATTCGGACATAGCCGAGATCCTGAAAAGGTAACTGGCAACAAAGCGGATGTGAAATCTTTTCAGAATTACCTTCAACAGCTGCTCACCTTTGTAAGTGCAGAAATCAGGGCAGGCAAATCAAAAGAAGAAATTTTAAAAGCCACGGCAATTCCAAATGCACCGGAATGGCAGGGAGAGGGAATTCAAAGAAGTTTGACAGCTGCATATGAAGAATTAAAAGGAGCTTAACTTTGACCGCTGATTATCCTTTCATGAATTTACAATACCTGTCCAAATCTATTTTCAATTTATAAACGTTCTATATTTAAAATAAATCTGAACAGCATATCTAAATTAACACCAACTCAATCCATATCTTTTATATTTGCGATACACCAATCGGATATCAGATATGGATGATTTCTTAGCTGCCCGCTCCCAAATGGCCTTATCATTAGGCTTCCACATTATTTTTTCCTGCATTGGTATGGTCATGCCATTTTTTATGGCTGTATCGCACTATAAATGGTTAAAAACAAATGATGAGGTTTATAAAAATCTTACGAAGGCCTGGAGTAAAGGTGTTGCCATTTTTTTTGCTACCGGTGCAGTGTCTGGCACGATGTTATCTTTTGAACTGGGCTTATTATGGCCAAAATTTATGGAACATGCAGGTCCGATTTTTGGGATGCCCTTTTCACTGGAAGGAACCGCTTTTTTTATCGAAGCCATAGCCTTAGGGTTTTTTCTGTATGGGTGGGACAAATTAAATAAATGGTTTCACTGGTTTACCGGGATGGTGGTAGGCGTGAGTGGATTGGCATCCGGAATTCTGGTCGTGGCGGCCAATTCCTGGATGAATAGTCCGGCGGGCTTTGATTTTGTAAATGGTCAATACCTCCATGTTGATCCTATTCAGGCCATGTTTAATAAGGCCTGGTTTTCACAGGCTTTGCATATGTGTCTGGCTGCATTTACGGCTACTGGTTTTGCTGTAGCAGGTGTTCATGCTTTGATGATTTTAAGAAATCAAAATAAGCACTTTCATTTGCAGGCGTTTAAGATTGCTGCAGTGTTTGCGTGCATCGGTGCATTGTTACAGCCCTTAAGTGGTGATATTTCTGCTAAAGATGTAGCTAAACGGCAACCGGCAAAGCTTGCTGCCATGGAAGCGCTATATAAAACCGAAAAGCCTGCTCCATTATTAATAGGGGGGATTGTAAATGAAAAAGACCAAACTGTAAAGGGTGCGATTAAAATCCCAGGTGCTTTGAGTTTCCTGGCTCACGGTGATTTTAAGGCCGAAGTAAAGGGCCTTGATCAAATACCTAAAGATCAGCAACCACCAGTCGCTATTACGCATTATGCTTTTCAAATCATGGTTGGAATAGGAACCTTGCTGGCCTTAATTTCACTTGTATATTTTATTCATCTCATTAGAAAGAAAGCACTTTTAGAGAAGCGCTGGTTGCTTAAATTGTTTGTGCTTGCTATTCCTTTAGGTTATGTAGCGCTGGAAGCCGGCTGGGTAGTGACAGAAGTGGGGCGTCAACCCTGGATTATTTATGGCATTATGCGTACCAAAGATGCCGTAACACCAATGCCGGGAATTGCTTATTCATTTTACATCTTTTCAGCGATTTATTTATCTCTGAGTGTTATTGTAACCTTTCTGCTTTACCGGCAGATTAAAATGGTTCCGGTGTTATACAACAATCCTGTATCCGAAACCCCTAATCATTAAATTATGGAATATGTTGTAATTACCTTTTTATGTTTGGGCATACTGTTATACTTTTTACTTGGAGGAGCGGATTTTGGCGCGGGAATTATTGAGTTGTTTACTTCTACAAAAAACAGAAGCAGAACCCGAAAAACCATGTATCAAGCCATTGGTCCGGTTTGGGAAGCCAATCACATGTGGCTGATTATAGCCATTGTGATTTTGTTTGTTGGCTTTCCGCACATCTACACCACGATGTCGGTTTACCTGCATATTCCTTTACTCATTATGCTTATTGGCATTATTGCCCGTGGAACAGCTTTCGTTTTCAGGCATTATGATGCCATAAAAGATGATATGCAATGGCTTTACAATCGAATTTTCAGGTATTCCAGTTTTATAACTCCCTTGTTTTTGGGCATCATTGCGGGCAGTGTCATATCCGGACATATTGATACCGAAGCAAATGATTTTCTTTCAGCCTATATCTGGAGCTGGCTAAACTGGTTTTCGGTTTCTGTTGGTCTTTTTACAGTGGCTTTGTGTGGATTTCTGGCCGCCATCTACCTCATTGGTGAAACGGAAGACGTACACGATCAGCGTCGTTTTATTCAGAAGGCCGAATACATGAACATTGCTGCAGTTATATTTGGAGCAATGGTTTTTATAGCAGCACAGCTGGATAAAATTCCGCTAATGGATTGGGTTTTTAAAAATCCGGTTGGTTTAACGGCAATTATTCTGGCCAGTTTATCTTTGGTTTTATTGTGGTACCTTTTAATTAAAGGTAAAACACAGATTTTACGTGTTCTGGCAGGTTTTCAGGTAACCATGATTCTGGTAGCCATCAGTTATGCGCACTTTCCTAATTTTATCCGATTAAAGAACGGAGATGCGATTTCGCTCTTTGAGACGATAGGTCCGCAGAAAACCATTTATAGTTTAGGTTTGGCTTTGCTATTGGGTAGTATTTTGATCTTGCCTTTTTTAGGGTATTTGTTCTATAAATTTAAAAAGAAAGAGGAATAACCATCCGAAATTCGTCATTGCGAGGAGGTACGACAAAGCAATCTTTTAAGTATATATTCTTTTTAGATAGATTGCTTCACGCCATCGCTTGACCCAACCCTACAGTTCGCAATGACGACACCTCTTAACCTCGTTGGGAAACAAGAAATAGTCTTCTAACAAGACAAATTAAAAAAATAGGTTCAAGATGTTTGTTTATGATAAATAATACATTAAATCTAAAATCTGATGCATAAAGAAATGAGCATCTGGAAACAGATGCTCATTTCTTATTTAGGTTTAGTCATGATCTACAATCCACCTTTTCTGGTTGCTTTTCTTTGTTCCGGCCAAGTGGCAGGTTTTCCGGTACGTTCATTCACCGGTAAATCTGTCGCTTTTTCTGTTGATGTCTTTTCAGCATCTTCACAAGCCATGTAAACCATAATTGCTGCTAAAATGACATTGCTTCGAATTTCATCGAAAACTAACTTATCGTAGCTATCACGATTGGTGTGCCAGGTATAGGTTCCGTAATCCCAACTGGTAGAACTTAATGAATAACCCAAAGCACCTGCCGCCACGAAAGAGGCAAAGTCTGATCCGCCCGCACCAGGCATGCCAGGGAAACTGGTTTTGATCTGATTTTTAATGGTATCCGGTACTGCATTTAGCCAACGGGTGATGTAATCTTTGGATTTGGCAAATCCCTGGCCGCCAATATTGACTACCCTGCCTGTTCCGTTATCCTGGTTAAATAAAGCCTGGAGATTGTTAACAATTTCCGGATGATCTTCAACAAAAGCCCTGGAACCATTTAATCCTTGTTCTTCACTTCCCCAATGTCCAACTAAAATCGTGCGTTTTGGGTTAGGATAAAACTTTTTCAGAATACGCATAGCTTCCATCATCATGATGGTTCCAGAGCCATTATCTGTTGCGCCGCTTGCCCCATCCCAGGAATCAAAATGTGCAGATAACATCACATATTCTTTTGGTTTCTGCTTTCCTTTGATTTCAGCAATCGTATTAAAGGTTGGTACAGTACCTAATTTTTTCGATTCGGATTCTATTTTAAGCATTGGTTTATTACCGTTTAAAGCCAAACGATAAACCAATCCGTAATCTTCCACAGATAAATCTAAAGTAGGCACTTTTGTAGTATTGGCACCAAAGATCTTATCTACACCAAAACCCTGCGACCAGTTATTGATGATCACAGCCACTGCACCAGCATTTTCCAAAGCTACAGGAAGTGTTTTGGCATTGTAACCTGTTTTTGCCATACTGGCCGTCCAGGATTTCAATGCATCGGTTTTTTCTTTTTTAAACTTATCAAACAAGTCTTTAGTGGCAAATTCTTCCCAATTTTTTTCAGGCCTGCCTGAAAGTTGGTTCATCGAAATTAACACAATTTTACCTTTAACGCTTGGCAGCCATTTCTGGAAGGCCACCGAATCGGTAATCGCAGGAAGAATAATTGCTTCAGCATTAATCGCTTGTCCATTTGTTGAAGGACTCCAGGCCAATTGCGTTCCTTCCAGTGTTCTCAACCTTGGGCTTACCATATCAATATGCGTAATGCCGCGTTCCCAGCCAGCCCATTCACCCCATTTTTCGTTCTTCGCAGAGATGCCCCAGTCGCTATATTTTTTTACTGCCCAGTCGTTGGCTTGCTTCATTTGTGGAGACCCGACTAAACGTGGTCCAACAACATCTAAAAGTTCATGAGCGAGTTTTTCTAATTGTGAGTTTTCATTTACCTCTTTTACAATCTTATCGATCACTTTTTTGTCTTGCGCAAAAGCAAAAGAAGAGGTAAACAGGAGTAAAGTAGGTAAGAGTAGTTTTTTATTCATAATAGGATTAGTTAATGATCCGCTAATTTAATGAATAAGGGCTGTGGAAACAGATGTTAATGGAAATGTTGCAGATTGTAGCTTTCGCCGCCCGGAAGTAATTCCTTTTTAATTGGAATTGCCTAAACGGCAGGATGTTTTTTAGGCTATGGAAAGGAAACTGCCGATCCTAAGTATTACTGAACCACTGCAAGATAAACCTGATTGAAGTGGAAAGCCCGCAGCGCAGCGAGGACTTGAAACAAAAAGCAGGACTGAATTCACCGATTTATTCAAGCCCTGCTTTTCTTATTATAGTTATGGTCATTTTGGCATTTATTTATCAGGCGATTTACACTAATAAACCAATGACTATTGAACCAATTTAATTATTCATCATCTTGATAAAAGCGCCTAATTTAGCCTTCATCGCCCTTCTGTCTACAATAAAATCAAGGAAACCATGTTCGAGCACAAATTCTGAAGTTTGAAAGCCTTTTGGTAAATCCTTTTTAATAGTTTCTTTGATTACCCTTGGGCCGGCAAAGCCGATTAAAGCACCTGGTTCTGCAATATTGATATCGCCAAGCATGGCATATGAGGCTGTTACGCCACCAGTAGTTGGGTCTGTCAATAAAGAAATGTATGGAATTTTTGCCTGGCTTAACAAGGCCAGTTTTGCGGATGTTTTGGCCATCTGCATCAATGAAAATGCAGCTTCCATCATTCGGGCACCACCAGACTTTGAAATCATCAGGAAGGGAACCTTATGTTTGATCGAATAATCAATTGAACGAGCAATTTTTTCGCCCACTACCGAGCCCATCGATCCGCCAATGAAAGCAAAGTCCATGCAGGCAATTACTAATTCCTGACCTTCAATTTTGCCCACACCTGCACGAATGGCATCTTTAAGTCCGGTTTTTGCCTGGCTTTCTACGATTCTATCCGTATAAGGTTTATTATCATTGAAATTCAAAGGATCGCCAGAAGTTAAGTTGGCAAAAAGTTCTTTAAACTCATTATTGTCGAACAATACTTCGAAATATTCTTTTGAACCTACCCTCAAATGGTAATTGCAGTAGTGGCAAACATATTTGTTTTCCTGCAATTCTGTTTGATGTAGCGGTTTTTTACAGTTCGGACACTTATTCCACACACCATCCGGTGCCTCTTTCTTCTCTTCTGTTGTGGTAATAATACCTTTATTTTCTCTCTTAAACCAGGCCATATAATTTTTTAAAGAATTGGACTGCAAAGAAACGAAAAATTATTTTAACTCAAGTATTTCTATTTAGTGTGTTTTCTACACTAAGGATAATGTGTTTTATACACTAAATAGCCCTTATTCTATTGTAAGGCAAATAATTCTGTTGTTACAAAAGCTTGTAATGTTATTTTTTTTTATAACTTCGGACTTAATAAAATTAACAAGAGATGAGTTTAAAAGGCTACAAAGGCGTAATTTACGGAGATGCCGTTCAAGAATTGTTTGAGCAGGCTAAAAAACATCAGTTTGCTTTACCAGCGGTAAATGTAACCGGTACAAATACGGTTAACGCGGTATTGGAAACTGCTAAGGCAGTAAATTCGCCTGTTATGATTCAACTGTCTAATGGTGGTGCGCAATTTTACGCAGGTAAATCTTTAGATAATGAGAAATTACAGGCATGTATTTTAGGTGCAGTATCTGCAGCTAAGCATGTACATTTATTGGCAGAACATTATGGTGTTGCCGTGGTTTTACATACTGACCATGCCGCTAAAAAATTGTTGCCTTGGATTGACGGCCTTTTAGATCACGGTGAAAAATTCTTCGCTGAAACAGGTAAACCTTTATTTTCTTCACATATGTTGGATCTTTCTGAAGAATCTATCGAAGAAAACATGGAAATTTCTGCAAAATATTTAGCGCGCATGTCTAAAATGAACATGACGATTGAAATTGAATTAGGAGTTACCGGTGGTGAAGAAGACGGTGTGGATAACAGTGATGTAGATAGTTCAAAATTATATACTCAGCCAAGTGAAGTGGCTTATGCTTATGAAGAATTAAGCAAAGTATCACCACGTTTTACAGTAGCTGCAGCTTTTGGTAACGTTCATGGTGTGTACAAACCAGGTAACGTAAAATTACAGCCGGTTATTTTGAAAAACTCTCAGGATTTCGTTAAAGAGAAATTCAGTTTATCTGCTGAGAAACCAATTAACTTTGTGTTTCACGGTGGCTCTGGTTCTTCTCAGGAAGAAATCAGAGAAGCCATTTCTTATGGTGCCATTAAAATGAATATCGATACCGATATGCAATGGGCTTTCTGGGAGGGTATTTTAGAATATTACAAAAAGAATGAAGCTTTTCTTCAAGGTCAGATTGGTAATCCTGATGGTGATGATAAACCAAATAAAAAATATTACGATCCACGTGTTTGGTTACGTAAAGGTGAGGAAACATTCGTTAAGCGTTTAACTGCTGCATTTGAAGATTTGAATTGCATTAATGCAAATGATAAGTTGTAAACAAATTGGATTTTTAATATTAAATACCTATTCAGTCATTTAAGAATCATTCATTCAATAATTAAACAAAAGCGCCATTGGTTTAAAAACTGATGGCGCTTTTGTTTGTTTTTATAGTTACTTTTAAGCAAACATTATCTGATGAAAAAATCTAAAAACGATAAAAAGGAGAATAACTTTTTTGAGCAGTTTGCCAATGCCGCAACGAAATTTACAGGCAGCTCGGTTGCTTTTATCGCAGCAACAGCCATTGTAATTTTATGGGCGGTGACAGGTCCGGTTTTTCATTATTCTGAAACCTGGCAGCTGGTGATTAATACCGGAACAACCATCATCACTTTTTTAATGGTATTTCTGATTCAGAAAGCGCAGAACAAAGATGGGAAGGCGATCCAGTTAAAATTAAATGAACTGATAGCTGCCCAACAGGGTGCCAGCAACCGGATGGTAGATATTGAAGATTTAAGTGAAAAAGAGCTTGATCAACTGCATAAATTTTACGTTACAATTGCTGCACTTGCCAAAAAAGAGGCCGATATTCACTGTTCGCACTCTATTGATGTGGCTGAAGCATTAAATGAGTTGAAGTTAGAAAAGAATAAACATTTTAAACACCAGAAATAATGAGTTTGCAGGTTCAGAAAGTTATCCATCCTGAGGAATTGGATAAAGTATTTGCGATACGTAAAATTGTATTCGTAGATGAGCAGAATTGCCCGCCGGAATTGGAATGGGAATATGAAGAGGAATCAATACATTTTCTAGCCACACATAATGGTCAGCCTTGTGGTGCCTGTCGCTGGAGAAAAACTGATGCGGGATATAAATTAGAGCGTTTTGCAGTACTGAAAGATTTTAGAGGACAGGGGGTAGGACGTGCATTAATTGCCGAAGCCTTATCTGATTTACCGGAAGATGCCCATTATATTTACCTGAACTCACAGTTAGATGCCATGAGTTTATATGCGAAATTTGGTTTCGTGGCCGAGGGAGAGCAATTTGAGGAGGCTGGAATCCAGCATTTTAAAATGGTGAAGAAGGTTTAAGATTAGAAAGATAAATCGTCTTTGCGAGGCACGAAGCAATCTTAATGCGATCGCTATCATATAAATTTATTTCCCCATCCACAGTTGTAGGATTGCTTCGTGCCTCGCAATGACGTGAAGCTGAAAACTACCCAAATATTTTTCCGGATAAAACCATCGCCTCATTCCACTTATCCATATTTAGATTCAAATTTTCTCCTTTGTCATTTAAATAGGCAATTACATCTTCTGTAGCTATGTTACCTGTAAGGTCATCAGCAGCCATTGGGCAGCCACCGAAGCCTTTCAATGCTGAATCAATTCTTTTCACGCCCGAATGATAGGCTGCTTCAATTTTTTCAAACCTTTCAGCAGGAGTGGAATGTAGGTGAATACCAATTTCTATATTGCTAAACCTGGAAATTAACTTCGGTAAGATATGATTTATCTTTTCGGGAGTTGAAATGCCAACTGTATCCGCTAAGGAAATAATTCCTACACCTTTATCCACTAAAACATCTGCCCATTTTTCTACAATTTCATCGTTCCATTCATCACCATAAGGGTTTCCAAAACCCATTGATAGATATACAACTGCTTTTTTATTATTTTTGGCACATAAAGCCAGCATATCTTCAACGGTGCTTAGTGATTGCTCAATACTTGAATTGGTATTTCGCTGTTGAAAGGTTTCCGAGATAGAAAAAGGAAAACCCAGATAATCAATTGCTTGATGTTGTACAGCACTTTCTACCCCCCTTAAATTGGCCACAATAGCCAGGAGTTTGGTTGAAGTAAGCGATAAGTCTAAGTTTTCTAATACCTGCTGCGTATCTGCCATTTGCGGAATGGCTTTGGGCGAAACAAAACTACCAAAATCTAATGTGTCAAACCCAACCTGAAGCAGTAGGTTTAAATATGCTGATTTCAGTTCGGTTGGAACGAAATGATGCAAACCCTGCATCGCATCACGCGGACATTCCACTAATTTAATATTTTTTAGGCTCATGGTTTTACAGATTATTTAACCGCAAAGTGCATAAAGTTTATCGCAAAGGAAAGAAGTAAATCAAACCGTTTCTGGTAATAAAAGTTTTCACTAATGACTAATGACTAATGACTAATGACTAATGACTAATGACTAATGACTAATGACTAACTTCATCTTTCACCTGAGTATTTTCTGTTCTATAATCCACACTTCTGTCTTTAGCAAAAGTTCTGATGATTAACCGGGTTCCTCTATCGTAACTAAAATAACTCCATAACCAATTCACAAAAACAATAATTTTATTTCTAAAGCCTACAAGGGTCATCAGGTGGACAAACATCCAGGTGAACCATGCAAAAACGCCCTGAAAACGAATTTTTCCTATGTCTACAACAGCTTTGTTTCTACCTACAGTAGCCATTGAACCCTTATCAAAATACTTAAATTTTTCTAGGGGTTTGTTTTCAATGATATTAACCAGGTTTTTTGCTAAATGATGACCTTGTTGAATGGCAACCGGTGCAACGCCCGGATGTCCGTTTGGCGTTTCCTCATCAATAATGGAGGCTACATCGCCGATAGCATAGATATTTTGATAGCCTACAATCAGGTTTTGCGCATCCGTTTTTAATCTGCCTCCTCTAACAACTTCTGCCAGATCAAGGCCTGGAATCAGCTGACCTTTAACGCCTGCGCTCCAGATTACGGTAGAGCTTAAAACTGGGGCTTTATCCTGTAAAGTAAGCGTAAATCCATCATAGCCCAATACCCTGGTTTCATTCATCACCCGCACACCCATTTCAGTTAAAAACTCTTTTGATTTAGCCTGGGCCTGAGGCGACATAGGCCCTAATAGTTCGGGTGAATTTTCAATCAGATAAATGTTTACCTGATTCAAATCCATTTCAGGATAATCATTTGGGATAACATGTTTTTTAAGCTCTGCAATTGCACCGGAAGTCTCCACGCCTGTTGGTCCACCACCTACTACAACAAAGTTAAGTAGTGCACTTTTCTTATCAAAATCAGTTTCTATCAACGACTTTTCAAAATTCTGCAAAATTAAACTTCTTAAATCCAGTGCCTCTGGAATGGATTTCATTGGCATCGAATTTTGTTCAATTTCGGTGTTGCCAAAAAAATTACTGGTAGATCCGGTAGCCAAAACCAGATAATCGTAACTGATTTCACCGATATCGGTTTTAAGGCAATTTTTTACGGCATTTATTTCGGTAACTTTTGCTACCCTGAAAATCAGGTTTTTCTGTCCTTTAAATATTTTTCGGAGTGGAAAAGCAATAGACTCAGCTTCAAGTCCGCCGGTAGCTACCTGATAAAGCAATGGCTGAAAGGTGTGGTAATTATGTTTATCCAACATCACCACTTGAAAAGGTTTGTTTTTCAGTCGTTTAGCCAGCTCAATTCCGCCAAATCCACCACCAATAATTACTACTCTCGGGTATTCACTTTTAGGAAGTTGTAAATCCATTCTCTATGCTTTTTTGTTTGCTAATCTAACAAAAAGAGACCCAAAAGGTTTAAGTATTGAAGTTTTGACAGGGATATCAATGAATATGATATTGAGAAGATGATACAAAAAAAAAGCGCTCCGATTATCGGAGCGCTCGTATATTCAAGATCTTAAAATCTTATTTTTTTTCTGCAGAACTACCCAAGTCAATTACGATAGGAGTAGAGATACATAATGATGAATAAGTACCAATGATACGGCCAATCAATAAGGCGAAGATAAATCCACGGATGCTATCACCGCCAAAAATAAAGATCACCAATAACACAAAGAATACCGTTAATGAAGTCAAAATGGTACGACTTAATGTACTGTTTAATGCGAAATTAATTAATTGATTACGTTCTTCACCATGTAAATCCTCTTTACCAGATTCTTTTAGTTTCTCGCGGATACGATCAAATACAACAACAGTTTCTGTCATGGTATAACCCATTACGGTTAAAATGGCTGCAATAAAATCCTGGCCGATTTCTAATGAGAATGGCATCACACCATCTAGAATCGTGTAGAAAGATAATACCATTAAAACATCATGCGCCAATGCAAGTACAGCACCTAAACCATACTGCCATTTTTTGAATCGCACTACGATGTAGATAAACATGAAGATACAAGAGATCAATACGGCATAAAATGCGCCATTTACAATATCACTGGCAATAATAGGTGTTACCTTTTGTGAGCTTACCACCTCATACTTAGATCCAGCTAAACCTTTATTTAAAGCATCTTCAACCACTTTATCAGTTTTGATATCCTGATCTTCAATGTGGAAAGTAGTAGTGATTTTTACTTGGTTATCTTCACCAGCAGTTTTAACCTCTGGTGTTTCATTTCCAAAAACAGGCGTTAATTTTGATTTTAAGTCTTCTGTATTTACTGCATTATCAAAGTGAACTAAATAAGTTCTGCCACCTTTAAAGTCTACACCAAGGTTTAAACCACCATTTTTGAAATACATGCCAATACCAGCCACAATGATGATGGTAGAGATTACATAATATATTTTACGGCGACCTACGAAATTAAAAGCCAGATTTTTGAATGCATTACGGGTGAAGTTATTATCGAAGCTGATTTCAATTTTACGATCCAACATCGACTCAAATACCACTCTTGAAATCGCAACAGCGGCAAATAACGAAGAAAGAATACCAATACACAATGTTGTGGCGAAACCCTGAACAGGTCCGCTACCGAATGCATAAAGAATGGCACCCAAAATGAATACGGTAATGTTCGCATCCAAGATAGACGGCATAGCATGTTTGAAACCTTCTTTAATTGCAGTAGGAATATTTTTGCCTAAAGCTAGTTCTTCACGTACCCGTTCGAAAATCAGGATGTTTGCATCTACTGACAAACCAATGGTGAGTACGATACCGGCGATACCAGGTAAGGTTAACACTGCACCAAGTGATACCAGGATACCGATGATAAAGAATAAGTTGATTAACAACGCAAAGTTAGCTACCCAACCTGCACGGTGATAATATAACGCCATGAAGATTAAGATCACAATAAAGGCAATCACGAAAGAGATTAAACCATCGTGAATAGCTTGTGCACCCAAAGTAGGACCTACTACGTAGCTACCTGCAATACGTGCCGGAGCTGGTAATTTACCTGCTTTTAAGATATTTGATAAATCTTTAGTATCTGCTTGTGTAAAGTTACCTGTAATGGAAGAAACACCACCTGCAATTTCATTTTGAACGGTAGGGGCAGAATAAACC
This sequence comes from Pedobacter sp. MR22-3, assembly GCF_026240075.1. NCBI lineage: Bacteria > Pseudomonadati > Bacteroidota > Sphingobacteriia > Sphingobacteriales > Sphingobacteriaceae > Pedobacter > Pedobacter sp. MR22-3. The sequence goes on from NZ_JAPIVF010000003.1 coordinate 254,458, forward strand.
TGGTTATCTAATACAATGGCAATAGATTTTTTATTATTTGGATCAGCAGCAGCTTCAGCCGTAATTTTTTTCCATTTCGCAGCACCTTCGCTGGTCATGTACATGGTTACTTCTGGTTTACCTTTTTGATCGAAATCATCTTTCGAATCACTGATGGCTTCACCACCTAAATCAGGTTTACCATCCGCGCTAACCGCTTTGATAGCATAAAGTTCGAAAACTTTTGAGCCTTCTCTAGGTTTAACGCTCCACATAAACTTCATGGTAGAAGGAATAGCAGCAGCAACCTCAGGTATTCTTAAATATGAATTAACTTTAGCCGTATCTTTTTGAAGAGACATCCCAACAACAGCACCAGGCATTAATTGTTGTTGTCCGTTTTCTCCCTGATAAACAGGAAGGCTAAGCACTGCATATAATGGGTTTGATTTGGCCAGTTCTGCTTTTGCAGCAGTTGAATCTTTTTTACCTAAACCGGCAAGTTTTCCACCTTTGGCTGTGGTATCTTTAGCAGCAGCTTTTTCTAAACCAGCTAATTTACCCCCTGCAGGAGCAGCTGTAGTATCTTTAGCTTTTGCCGGAGCATCAGCCTTTAATGTTACAGCCAATGTTTTGTTAATGTTTTCAAGCAAAGGAACAACTTCCTGTACCTGATATACCTGCCAGAATTGCAATTCAGCAGATCCTTGTAAAAGCTTAGCGATACGTTCTTTATCCTGAACACCTGGCATCTCGATTAAGATACGATTGCTGCCTTCTTGTTTTTGCATGTTCGGACTCACCACACCAAAACCATCAATACGTGAACGTAAAACGGTAAATGAGCGGTCAATAGCGCTGGTTGCTTCCTTTTCAAGGAAAGATTCAACTTCGTTATTGCTTGCGCTAGGTTTTAACTGAGAGGCATTATCTTGGTTAGAAAAATAATCTGCAAGTTTAACACCCGGGCTTAATTTTTCGAATTCATCAACAAAAATTTTGATGTAATCTTTACCACCGGCGTTTAATTGAATTTGTGCATTTTGAACGGCTTTGTTAAAGTTAGCATCAGTAGGGTTGCCCGCTAATGATTTAACCAATTCAGCTAACGATATCTCCATCGTTACGTTCATACCACCTTTTAAATCTAAACCTAAATTAATCTCTTTAGCTTTAACTTCACCATAAGTAAATCCAACAACGGGATAAACTTTTTCGGTGCTCATTGAATCTAAATAAGCTTTTTCTTTAGCCAGATCACCCTTCGCATAGTCTTTGGCGGCTTTTTCTACATTGGATGCTACCAAAGTAAAAGAGAGCGCATACGCACAAACGATAGCTAAAACTATCGCTATAAACTTAATAAAACCTTTTCCTTGCATTGTTTGTTTAAAATAATTTGTCTTTCGCTGTTTTTTAACAAGTCGGCAAATCTAATTAAATTTTTAATTTATAGAACCCCTTAATTGATAATTTATTAAGATTAATTTTTAAGAGGGAGTAATACGGATGCAATCGTTACGTTGAATCCATTTTAATGTTCAATTATTCCCGCTGAATCGTTTGGAAAGCAAGAACAGCAGCATTTGTTTTGGGTTCGGCCCCGCCAAACGCTGTAGCCCGGTAGAAAAAACCGGGGCTGCCGCTGATGTCGGGTTTAGCTTGGCTGGGAAAGTATTTCTGTTTCCGGCTAAGTGGAAAACAACATCATCATTGCCAGGCACAACTATTTCCAACTTTTCAGGAGAGAAATTTTTCTTACCTCATTAAATGCTCAGCATCTTCTGTGAAAATCTCTGTAGCTGATAAAACTATTTCCTTTTTAAAACCTCGAAAGTATAATCGTATTTGTTTTTTTCATCCGCCTGATGGGGCTCTCTGCTTACCACTTCCCATTCGCTTCGGTTAATTTCAGGGAAAAAAGTGTCTGCATCGAAAGTATGATGAATCGTGGTTAAATAAAGCGTATCTGTTTTCGGTAAAGCCTGGCGATAAATTTCAGCACCACCTACGATGAAAACCGGCTTTTCTTCATTTTGGGTAATTTTTAGGGCTTCGTCTAAGCTGTTAACTACTTCGGCACCATCAATTTTTAGCAACGCATCTCTGGTAATCACAATGTTTCTGCGGTTAGGTAACGGTTTACCAACAGAATCGAATGTTTTGCGGCCCATTACTATGGTATGTCCGGATGTTGTTTGTTTAAAAAACTTTAAATCTGCCGGCATGTGCCATAAGAGTTGGTTGTTTTTGCCAATTGCGAGGTTTTCGCCTATGGCAACAGCGATGGAAAGCGAAGGGCTTTTCTGTTCATTAGTCATTAGTCATTTGTTTATTAGTAGCTGTATAGTGCTTTAAGCACAGTTTAATAGGCCACATTAGAAATACATTTATGAATTATTAAGAATTAGGTCAGATTTTTGCCAATGTATTTAATGTAAGCATTAAGCTTTAAATGAATGGTTTGTAGTTCTGTATATAGTTCCGAATAACAATCTTCAGATATCAAATTTCTGCTTTTTGATTTCCGAAGGAATGATTTTACTTCTAAAATTGACCCCCGGCTATAGTAACAAAAGTTTTTATTTTCTTTAAAATGGTATCGGCCATATCCTTCTGCTATATTAGCGCTTATAGAATCGGCTGCCTTGCATAATTGCTTCCCTATGGTATCTTTAGCAAAGTATTCCCAATTCATCACAATATCCCAGATTTTATCTGAAATTACCTCAGACAAATTATATACTTCTAAATCCTCTAATTTATAATTCATGATTTCTCTTGATTAAGTAAATTAAAGGGATGATTTTTTAATAGCATTCAATCTGCATCCAAACAAATGAACCAATGGCTAATGACCAGTGAACAAATGTTACACCGCCACAATTCCTTTAATATGCGGATGTGCTTCGTAATTTTCCAATGTAAAATCCTCAAATTTAAAGTCGAAGATACTTTTTACGTCAGGATTAATTTTCATCCTAGGTAACGGCTTTGGTGCTCTGCTCAATTGAAGATTAGCTTGTTCAATATGATTATTGTATAAATGTGCATCACCTAGGGTATGCACGAAATCGCCCGCCTGTAAGCCGCAAACCTGTGCCACCATCATGGTTAATAAAGCATACGATGCAATATTAAAAGGAACGCCAAGAAAGATATCAGCACTGCGTTGGTATAACTGACAACTTAACTTCCCGTCAGCTACGTAAAATTGAAAGAAGGCATGGCAAGGCGGAAGGGCCATATTTTCAATCTCCGCTACATTCCAGGCCGACACAATAATCCTGCGTGAATCAGGATTGTTTTTAATGGTATTGATGATATTGGTGATCTGATCAATGTGTTGTCCATCAGGCGTTGGCCAGCTTCTCCATTGCGAACCGTAAACCGGCCCCAGGTTTCCATCTGCATCTGCCCATTCATCCCAGATGCGAACACCATTATCTTTTAAATATTTAATATTGGTATCTCCCGTTAAAAACCAGATCAATTCATGGATAATCGATTTTAAGTGCAGCTTTTTTGTGGTAACCATCGGAAAACCCTCCTGCAGGTTAAAACGCATCTGATAACCAAAAACACTGATGGTTCCAGTTCCTGTACGATCATGCTTTTGAGCACCGTTATCCAGCACATGCTGCATTAAATCTAAATATTGTTTCATATTCCAAACCCTGAGGGGATTTTAATCGTGAATAAATTATCAGGTACAAATATGTGAAAAATCTTAATCCCGAAATCTTTTAGTTTTCTACAATAACAGGTTTTTAAACATGCCTGACTTTTGTATGTTTGCATCAGAACTTATTTGGCTTTGAGGGAAAATCTCAAATCCCAAATCTCAAATCTCAAATCCGAATGTTATCCTTTCCAAACGCAAAAATTAACTTAGGTTTAAATATCACCGAGAAACGGGCCGATGGTTATCATAATCTCGAAACTGTTTTTTATCCGGTTGATATTAAAGACGCTGTAGAAATTGTAGATGCTGCAGAAACATCATGCAAAATTTATGGTATAGATATTCCCGGAGAGGCGAATGATAACCTGTGTTCTAGCGCGTACCAATTGATTAAGAATGACTATAATATTCCTGCGCAGCAGATTAACCTCCTGAAAAACATCCCGGTGGGTGCTGGTTTAGGCGGTGGATCAGCAGATTGCGCCTTCGTCATTAAACTGATCAACGAAAAGTTTAATTTGGGTTTATCTGTGAATCAAATGGAAGATTATGCCCGCAGGTTAGGTGCTGATTGCGCTTTTTTTATAGAAAATAAACCTGTCTACGCTTTTAACAAGGGAGATGAATTTGAAAAATGCGAAGTTGACTTATCAGGCTGGTTTAAAGTTCTGGTAAAGCCGCCTATACATGTTAGCACCGCTGATGCTTATGCTCTGGTAAAACCTCAAAAGCCTTTGCAATCTTTAAAAGAAATCATACATTTGTCGCCAACAACATGGAAAGATAAGGTTATCAACGATTTCGAACCATCGGTATTCGCGAGGTATCCCCAAATTCATCAAATAAAAACCAGTTTATACGATGCAGGCGCAACATTCGCTTTAATGAGTGGCAGCGGCTCGTCGGTTTTTGCCATTTTTAACAAACCTGTTAAACTGCAGGAACTGGAAAAAAACAACTTAGTATTTTATGGTATTTAAGCTGAGCGCATGGCGCATGGTGTTCGAATAGCAAAACATTAGGGTATTAAATAATAAATTTAAATTAAGGTAGAAGGTTGGAAGATAGATGGTATAAGGCGTTTGAAATGTCTCATATCTAATATCTCAAATCTGACATCTCGATACTATTAATATGAACATAAATCTCATCCGCAAAAGCGGTAAATTTAATTTTGAGGCAGAAAATGAAAGCGGTTTCACTGTAGAATTGGACGCAAAGACTGCCATTGGTGGTGAGGGTAAAGGTTTCAGGCCAATGGAAATGCTTTTAGTGGGGCTTGGAGGATGCAGCGGCATTGATATGGTAAATGTGTTAACGAAACAAAAAGAGCCTCTGGATGATATTAAAATTGCCATCAACGCCACCAGAAAAGATGAAGAGATGCCACCGATTTTTGATCAGATCGATATTCACTTCGACTTATATGGCGATTTAAGTACAACAAAAGTAGAACGCGCCCTGGCCATGACTTTCGATAAATATTGTTCCGTATCAAATATTTTAGGCCGCTCAGCAAAAATTAATTTTACTTATAAAATAAATAAGGTGTAGGATGGAGGTTTAAGGTATAGGGTTTACGGAGTAAATGTCCTATCTCAAATCTAGCAGCCCACATCTCAATACTCATATCTCAGCATAAAATGAAATCCGAAAATTTTGAAACCATAGCTATCCGCACGCAAACCGAACGAAGTTTACATAAGGAGCATTCTGCGCCAATTTATCTTACCTCCAGTTATAAGTTTGACGATGCTGAAGAAATGCGGGCGTTATTCGCCAATGAAAAAGAAGGGAATGTTTACAGTCGTTATTCCAATCCTAATACCTCAGAATTTATAGAAAAAATGTGTCTGCTGGAAGGTGCAGAAGATGGTTTTGCTACGGCAACGGGCATGGCGGCTATTTTCACCACATTTGGTGCTTTCTTAAAAGCCGGCGATCATATTGTCTCCAGTCGTTCTGTTTTTGGATCTACCCACCAGTTGTTAACCAATGTTTTTTCTAAATGGGGGGTAACCTTTGATTACGCCGATTTAGATAAGCCAGAAGACTGGGAGGCTTTGATTAAGCCGAACACCAAAATGATTTTCGTTGAAACACCGTCTAATCCAGGTATTGATATTATTGATCTGGCTTTCCTGGGCAATTTAGCCAAAAAACACCATCAACTTTTAGTAGTCGATAATTGTTTTGCTACGCCTTATTTGCAACAGCCAATTGCGTTAGGTGCACACATTTCTATCCATTCGGCTACAAAGTACATTGATGGACAAGGACGCGTATTGGGTGGTATCATCTTAGGTAATAAGGAACTGATTGCAGAGGTTATAGGGTTCGCCCGCCACAGTGGTCCGGCTTTATCTCCATTTAATGCCTGGATTTTGTCTAAAAGTTTAGAAACCCTGGCTGTGCGGATGGATCGCCATTGTGAAAGTGCTTTAAAAGTTGCTGAATATTTAGAAAAGCATCCCAAAATCAAACTGGTTAAATACCCCTTTTTACCCTCTCACCCACAATATGAAATTGCTAAAAAGCAAATGAAACAGGGTGGAGGTATCGTAACGATTGTTGTTGAAGGCGGTGTAGAAGGTGCCCGTAAGTTTATGGATGGCCTGAAAATGTTTTCCATCTCTGCAAACCTTGCAGATACACGGTCTATTGCCACGCATCCTGCAACCAGTACGCATAGCAAATTGACTGAAGAAGAACGGAATATCGTTGGTATTGAGCAGGGATCTATTCGCTTGTCAATAGGTTTGGAGCACATCAATGATATTTTAGCTGATATTGAACAGGCATTGAAAGCCTAATAGTGAATTAAAATAATCAAAGCGGTATGAAATTCATTTTTATGCCGCTTTTTTTGTTATTGAATTTTAAAAAGACTCCAGGCTTCAGACTGAAGACTTTCTTACCCTACATCAATGTACAGCGGCTAAACCTAAAGTAAATTTGTATCATAAACAAGAAAGGAAATTTATGTCACAGTTTATTTTGTACAAAGAAAACACCAGGGGCCATGCCAATCATGGATGGTTAGACGCTCACCACTCATTTAGCTTTGCGAACTATTACAATCCTGAAAGAATGCACTTTGGCGTTTTAAGAGTTTTAAATGATGACTTAATTGACGGTGGAATGGGTTTCGGCGCACATCCACATGATAACATGGAGATCATTACCATTCCATTAGCAGGCGCTATTGCACATCAGGATAGTATGGGTAATACCGCAGAAATCAAAGCAGGTGAAATTCAGGTGATGAGTGCCGGTACAGGGGTGAGTCATAGTGAATTTAATGCTTTGCCTGATGTGCAGTTGAATTTATTACAGATCTGGTTATTTCCGAATAAGAAAAATGTAACACCACGTTATGATCAAAGGGCTTTAGATGTTACTGCACGTCAAAACAACTTCCAGCAGATTTTATCTCCGAATAGTGAAGATGATAATGTCTGGATTCATCAGGATGCCTGGTTTTCATTAGGTAAATTTGATGAAGGCTTTGAAACAGAATATAAAATCAAAAAAGGGGGGAATGGTGTTTATGCTTTCGTCATTAGTGGGGAAGTAACCATTAACGGGCAAACATTAAGCAGAAGAGATGCTATTGGTATTTGGGATACTGACGGAATCAACTTCAAAGCAATTTCTGCGGATGCAGAAGTATTGTTAATGGATGTTCCGATGGAATTATAATTTAAGTGATCAGTTGAGAGTTGCAGGTCGATAGGCTAAGCCTGCAACTTTTAACATATAGCTTTTAACTTGAAAAATATGCAAACGACCATACTTTATATCGGCAGAGATCCTGAAATTACCATTGTAATGAACCGCCTTTTGAACGCTCGACCAGAATGGAAAGGGATTTGTGTTTGTACGGATGAAGAAGCCATTTTAGTTTTTAAAAAGGAAGCTATTGATCTGGTATTACTTGGTAATGGCATCAATCAGGAATGTGAACAGGCTTTAAGATCAGAATTAGAGGCGATTAAACCTGATGTCAAAATCATTCAGCATTATGGTGGCGGCAGTGGGCTGTTGTATGGTGAAATCATGTCGGCCCTTTAACTGAGGCCATGGATCAATAGTAAACTTCAGATGTTAGAAATTCTGTTCAGCACAAAGATTCAGCGAAAAGCCCGGCCGAAGATTAACTGCAATCCAGACTGAACTTTTCGAAAAACCAATATAATCCAAATATATTAAGAGATATAATCTCTATCTTCATCACTCAATTCCTTTTTAGTTGAAACCGGTTGATTCCTTTCAATTTCATTGTCGTAACTGCTCACGGTTTTTTTAGGTCGGCCAACAATAAAGCCAATGATAAAACCGATGATGACACAAACGCCTATCACCAGTAATTTGGAGACGAAGATACCATCCACCACAATAAAATTAAATGCTACTTCATCGCTGTTTAAAAATAAAAATGCAGTAAGTAGTGCTGTCAGGATGATAATGAATATGGTTTTTCCGCTCATGGGTTAAAAGCTATAATTAAATGAAAACTCTAATATCGGATTTTGATGGTAAATCTTATTAACAAAAACCAATCTCGCTCCAACATCAACAACAGGTTGATACCTCAAAATGTTTAAACTACTATTCAATTCTATGCCATAAGTTTTTGGTTCGCCAATATTTGTGTCTTTCCCTATATTTTCATAATGGGAAAATATACCTGCCCTGAAATTTCTGATGTATGCCAGTGGACCCAATTCCCAATCTGGAAAGGCAAAAGGAAAACGGTAGTTAAAAAGCATACTGTTCTGCAGTTTACTTTTTGCCAGGATGTTATTGTAGCCGTAAACTGTTGCAATTTCTGTTGCATACTGATTTACGCCAGTTGCTTTCTGGTAATTAAAACTAGCGAGGAAGGAATGGTTTTTTGCAAAGCCAGGAAAATAGAAGAAACTTTCAAGTGCCACAATTTCTCCGCCAAGATTTTTATCAAAAGGTTGATGATTGTATGTTGCCCTTAAAATTTGTGCCCACTTTGGGGCGATGTCTCTTTCGGTAGTTCGCACACTATGATTGAAGGTAAAGTTATATTCCATTGGAAATTTTAATGCTGTTATAAAATTGGAAGGCATATTTTCCGGTAGATAACGTTGCGTAAAGCTGGTGGCTGCATTGAGCGTGAAAGAATAGTTTTGATTTCGTGCATTAAATGATAAAGGAACCGAGGCATTAAGCTTAATATAATTCTCTCTCCAATCGCCTTGCTGAATAGTGTTTTTAGATCGATAGAACGTTCTTTTTGGCCGATTGCGGTAGAGAATACTAAATACAGGATAAAGTGCCTTATAGCTAATATCTGCTGTATATTCAAAACGCTTTAAATCCCGGTGGTATTTTGCACCTGTATAGAAGTCCATCGTGTTTAATAAATTATTTGATTGTAATTCTAAGCCAAAAATATATTCGTTATCAATAACCGGAATCACACTGTGGAAACTGAAAAGATTTAAGCCTTGCCGGTAGTGTTTGGATTGGAAGGTGGTATCGGGAATATGGGTAAATACATTGCCAACGTTTTCCTGTTTTTCGGCTTCACCGGAGAAATCTACAAATGTATTTTCCCCAACGGGTTTTTCAGTAAGCATTTGTTCTGCAATTTCATATCCATTTACTTTATAATCATTGAAAATAATTTTTCCGTCTCCACTTTCTGTTGGATTAAAAGCACCATATTTAGATGCGCTTAACGCATTAATTTTTTTAGTAGAAGTGTCTATTGTGTAAATATTATCAATGCCATTAAAGTGTGCATTGAAGGCAATTTTATGATCAATAAAAACTGGTCTGCTCAACTGCTGTCTGCTGTTTAAAATGAGTGATCTCTTTTTTTCGCCATCTACTACCCAAAGGCTTTTCCCTTTTTCAGTAACACTGATGTAAGCAATCTGATTTCCGGTTTGGTCAAAGCAAGGTGTCTGCAGAATTTCGTTATCCGGGTTCGGAATTGATTTTAAAATCTTTCCTGAACGGGCATCAATTTCAACCAGATTGAATTGATTATTCAGTTCCACTTTTACGGCTATGATTTTCTTTCCGTCATCAGAAAGGGTGGGAGAGAAGAGGCGACTTTGACTGCTCAGTTTTTTAAACTCTCCGGTCATCAAATTGTAGGTGCAAATCACACTATAACTTCTCTGTTTATATCTTGGGTCGTATCGGATTTCATCCCATACCAGAATGTTGTTTTTTAAGCTAAACCAGGGTTGTTCCTGATAGCCTATTCCAAATAATTTTTGTTCAGACTGATCTTGATTAATGAGCACAAAATGTCTTGCTTCCTGCTTACTTTCTTTAAGTGCTAAAATCTGTTTTTTATTTAATCTTGCAGGAAGAAAATAATGGGTAGCCAGTGATGTTTTTTGATTAAGTGATACATAATTTTCTGTTGATAAAAACTCTTGCTGATTGGTCCATTTTTTCTCTAGTTTTTCCTGAGTATCCTCAAAGTATTTTTTCGTGTTTTTACCGGTATATTTTTTTAAACTTTTTGAGAAAGGATAGAGCCTTATTGGGCGCCTTCTGATATCTGAAAGTAAGCTGTCAGAAATGAACTGACCAAATTTTTCCTTCATGTCTGCTACCATCAGATACCCGGTTTGATAATATCCGGGAGTGAGGTCTTTATTGGAACCAAAATAGGCTTTGCTGTAAGAGAATTTTTTTCCTTCTAAAATTGATGCCCGGTAAGGCATGATCCAGTTGGGCTGTCTGCCCCGGCCTGATTCCGTTAATGCGGTTTCATTTACCACCGCATCACCTTCAAAAAACCAGATAGGTATGCCAGCCCCGAAGTAAGCAAAGTAAACCAGTTCAGGAAAAGGATGATTTTTATTTCCTGTCAATTTGTCAAACTGTGCAACGTGACGAAGTTCATGAACCGCCAGGTTATTCAGCCAATCCTGGCTATCAAAATATTGAGGTGGTGTAGCATAGAATTCCGATTTCTTTGGACCGAGCTGAACAAAGCCATTGGCAATGGTTCCCTGGTTTTGAAGCAGGAGTGGGATAGAGGTCTGCTGCTGCCTTAACCCGAGTCCAACTTTTGGGTAAATGAAAGGTAACGTCCTTGCCATTCGCTGGGCATCATTTTCAAGTTCCTTTGGGTAGATGATTTTAAAACCGCCAGACTCAATGTAGTTCCAATGTACACTAAGTGGGTTCTGTGCAGTGCTGAATATCTGTCCGAAAACAGGATGTGAAATAATACTTAATGAAATTGATGTTAAGTAACTGATAATTAGTTTTATGTTTCGTTTATTTAACTTCATTTACTGGATATGCTAAAATTGTTAGTTTTTTAAAATTTAAATTGTGGTTAAAGTATGTTTTTTTGATTTAATAATTGATGTTTTAAAATTTGATAATCAATTGTTTATGTTTTTTATTTAAATTAGTTTTTAATGTCTTGATAACTAATATTGAAATCTATTTTGTATGTTAGAATGCTTCGGTTTACGTTTTTTTAAGGAATTAAAATCAGCGCTTTAAATTACACTTATTAATCGATTTCAAGCAAAAATTTTTCGCTGTTTCTAAAATAATGATGGCAATAGCCATGTTAAATGTTCTCACATTTATGCACAGATTTAGTTTAAATTGCAACAGCTCAACATCGAAACAATGGTGATGACAATTGGAAATTTATAACCTGGCATAAGGATATCTGAATAGTTGGAACAGATAATAATTACCTGGCAACTTCTTCTTAAGTCGAAAATTTTTTAAAAAAGATCAACCTGTGATTGCTATGTTTTGAGAATTTTCTGGTCTTGTAGAGAAATAATAATATGACTTTATGTCATTTAACTGAAATCTGTATCGTGAAATTGAATGTCAGCATACAGGGGTCAATAGGAAAAGGAATTTGTTTATCAAATTTTTAGCGAAGGTTAAAGTCATGCTATAAGACTTTTTTTTCCGGTTATTCCATACTATTTAACTGCATTCTATAGATTCGTTTTCTATCAAATTCGGGTAGTATTTTCAGAAATTATGTATGAATTTCAGATGTGTCAGCATGATAAATATGTATAATTTAGCCTTCCTAATGGCAATTCTTTGGAATATTTGGTAGCAACTGCCGTTTTTTTCATTTTTAACCTTAATTCTAAATAATGGTGTTTTTATTTATTTAAAAGCCTTTAAATGAGTTCTTTATATGGTTGTTTTAGCTGTTTTTTAGATTTATTAAAAATGGTAAGGCTGTATGCTAAAAGTTAGCTGACACAATCAAAATTAGCTACACAATGTTTGAAATTTTGATTTAACATGCGAAATTTTTGAATCTTTTACGTACTTGAAATGCGTACAATTGCTGCACTTTTTGCATTAAATGAGTCTAAAATTAATAGCCTGATTTATTAATATTTATGGAATACTGGATGTGTTAACAGGTGATATTTTGATGGTATTTTAGAGGTTCTAAAAAGGTATAAAAATCATTTAGCATATAGACTAATTCAAGCTAGAAACATAAAGATTTTAGGGGAAATTATATCCTTTTTTGATCGGTGTTGATGTGTTAAATTAGGATGTTTAATAGCAGCTATTTCAGGCATTAATGGCCTTGGAAATTATTCGATTGTATAGGGTTTAATGTTGAAAATTGGGCGTTAAAATGTATTTTAAAAGGTGTAGTTTATTAGTGCTTGTTTCTTCTTTTTTTATAGATGGGATAGAAGAAAATAGTACTTAAAATAATGGCTGCCCCGATATAAAATCCAGCTGTCATTTGCTCCTTATCTTTGAAGAAAATAAAGGCTAACAAGATCCCGTAAACAGGCTCCAGATTTGTGATCAAAGCCACCCGGAATGCTGATAAAGTTCGCATCACAGATACCCCTGCAACGTAGGCGACTGAAGTACAAAGCGTACCTAAAAGGCTAATGTAAAACCAGTCATTCAGGCTCAGGTTGAACGAGGAATGAATTAAAGATCCGTCATATAGACGGTACAATGTAATCCAAAAAAGCCCGCCTACTAATTCATAAAAACCAATGATAGAAGGTTCGCTTTTTTGAACAAGAGTAGAATTTATCGTTGAAAAAAGACTTGAAGCTACTGCAGCAAGAAGCCCGAATATAATGCCTGATGTATATTGACCTTCAAATTTAAAGATCATGTAGATGCCCAGAATAATGATCAATCCAACCAAAATATCTCCAATCTGAATGGGTTGTTTTTTGATCAGGGGCTCCAGAATGGCCGTGAATAATGTAAAAGAAGAAAGGCAAACTAAAGTCACTGAAACGGTAGAAACTTTAATCGCATGAAAGAAAAATATCCAGTGAATGGCCACAATGGCTCCGGTTAAAAAGAACTGAATAAATTGTTTTTTTGAAATTTTGATGTTCTTTTTCGTGATGAGAAACCACGCAAAAAGAGTTGATGTTGCAATCAAAACCCGATACCAAACCAATGGTACTGCATCGATAGAAATTACCTTACCAAGCACGCCGGTAAAGCCCCAGATGAGTACGGTGAAATGGAGAATCAGTAAGTTCTTTTTTGTGCTGTCCATTCCTACTTTGGCGCCCGTTTTAGCAAATAGATCCCGAGTAAACCGAATGCAATAGTAGGTGAAATAACGGCAACCACTGGTGGTAATCCGCCTTTGGTAGAAAACATCTGTGTAAACTGATTAAACACGATATACGTGAAGCTGATTAAAATACCAATGCCCAATGAAACTCCTACTCCGCCCCGCACTTTACGAGAGGAAAGGGCCACACCAATTAGCGTTAAAATGTATGCAGATAGCGGATGCAGGTAACGTTTAAATTGTTCAAACTCCAGGTCGTTCATAATGCCTGTTCCCCTGACTTTTTCTTTTCTGATTTTATCTGCCAGCTCGCTTGTTGAGAGGTTTTGAACCACATTGGCGTAGGCCGAAAAGTCGTCAGGACGCATATCTAAAATGGTATCTTTAAGCTTTCCGTTTCCATAAATCATGGATTCTTTTAAACCATCAATTTTTCGAATAGAGTAGTTGCTAAGTTGCCATTTTCTCTTGGTAGAATCCCATTTGATATTGTCTGCAACAATCTTTTTAACCAACACATCCCCGTTAAAATTATCTAACGAAAACCGATATCCGTAATTGGTTTTGTTATCAAAACTTTCTATATAAATATAAGTTTTATCATCCAGCTTCATGTGGATATTCGTTTTCGTAGAAGGGTCGTTACGCTTTACGTAGGTATTCTCGAAGCTGTTTTTGAGCGTATTGGTATAAGGTAAAATATAAAGATTAGACCCTAAATTGGCTGCAAATATAACCGTTGCAGAAACGAAATAAGGCAATAAAAACCTGTTAAAGCTAACACCCCCACTTAGGATGGGTACAATCTCTGTTTGATCAGCCATTTTAGCCGTAAAGAAAATAACGGCAATAAAGTTAATCAATGGTGATAGCATGTTTACATAAAAGGGAATGGAACCGGCATAATATTTAGAAAGAATGCCCCAAAAACTGAGACCGCTTTTCATAAAATCATCCATTTTTTCGGACAGATCAAATACGACAATGATGATTACGAAAATGGCCAGGGTATATATAAATGTACCCAGGTATTTACCGATAATATATTGGTCAATAATTTTTATCCTCCCTTTTAACAAACTCATTCTTATAGCTTATTTCCTAAAACTTTAACCATTTTGTTCTTCCATTCGTAAAATTCACCTGAAATAATTTTTTCTCTGGCTTGTTTTACCAGCCATAAATAGAAATGTAGGTTGTGTAACGTTGCAATTTGTGCGCCAAGCATTTCTTTACTATGTACCAGGTGCCTTAAATAAGCTTTACTGGTGACCAGATCAGCATGTAGATCACTTTCATCATCCAGCGGAGAAAAATCATTTTCCCACTTCTTATTTCTGATGTTGATAATACCATTTCTGGTGAAAAGCATCCCATTTCTTGCATTTCTGGTAGGCATTACACAATCAAACATATCCACACCCAGGGCAATGTTTTCGAGGATATTAATTGGTGTTCCAACTCCCATTAAATAACGTGGTTTTTCATATGGAAGGATATCGCAAACCACTTCCGTCATGGCATACATTTCTTCAGCGGGCTCACCTACAGATAAGCCTCCAATGGCATTTCCTTCACGGTTCATACTGGCTATAAACTCTGCAGATTTGATCCTCAGGTCCTTGTATACCGAACCTTGCACAATAGGGAACAAGGTTTGGTCAAAACCATATTTAGGTTCAGTATTGTCGAAATGAGTACAGCAACGTTTCAACCAACGGTGTGTCATTTTAATAGACTGTGCCGCATAGGTATAATCGCATGGATAAGGCGTACACTCATCAAAAGCCATAATAATATCTGCTCCGATGGTACGCTGGATGTCCATTGCGTATTCAGGCGTAAAAAGATGTTTCGATCCGTCGATATGCGAATGAAAAGTCACCCCCTCTTCTTTAATTTTACGCACTTTACTTAAAGAATACACCTGATAACCACCACTATCAGTTAAAATCGGCCGATCCCATCCGATAAATTTATGCAAACCACCGGCTGCTTCCAATATATCCAAACCTGGTCTCAGGTATAAATGATAGGTGTTCCCTAAAATAATTTTGGCATCTATATCATCCTTAAGCTCACGCTGATGAACAGCTTTTACTGTTCCGGCCGTGCCAACCGGCATAAAGATAGGCGTTTGTATTTCGCCATGGGCAGTAGTAACGGTCCCGGCTCTGGCTTTTGATAAAGGATCGTTTGCCTGTAAAGTAAATTTCATATAGAATGCAAAAGTAACAAATTTACCACAGCTACATATACTGTTGGTTAGTTTAATGGCTTAAATCAATAATAAAAATGACCAGGTTTTCAGCTTCAGCAAGCTAAAAGGATGCATTGTTAAATACAGCTTCTTTTTAGCAGAAATAATATTTAGGATGTTTTTTTCAACATCAGGGATATTGCAGATTTAAAATAGGAAATTTGCGCCTATTTATTTTATCATCGTGATCTTAACTTTACCTGAAATTATTCTGCTTTCCATATTGGCTTTTTGCCTTTTAGTTCAGCTTTATTTTGTTTTATTTGTGCACTTAAAGCTGGCTAATGCTACGGTAGAAGCAATACCGTCTACAGCCAGAAAGCCGCTCAGCGTAATTGTGTGTGCCAGAAATGAAATTAAAAATCTACGCGAGTACCTCCCCACCTTAATGACTCAAAACTATCCTGAATATGAAGTGGTAGTGGTGAACGATCGCTCCTGGGATGGAACAGAAGAGTTTCTGGAGGAAATGGAAAAAGTATATCCCAACATGAAAGTGGTTAAAGTTTTGGATAACGATAAGTTTTTAGCCGGTAAAAAGTTCGCAGTGACCATGGGAATAAAGGGAGCAAAATATGAATGGCTTGTTTTTACAGATGCAGATTGCACCCCTGGATCAGATCAATGGTTGATGGATATGCAACAACCGGAAGATGATAACACTGAAATTGTTCTAGGCTATTCACCATACATAAAAAAGCGTGGTTTATTAAATGCCCTGATTCGTTTCGAGACATTCTTTACTGCTGTAAATTATCTTTCATTCGCTTTAAAAGGTATGCCTTATATGGGGGTTGGCCGGAATATGGCTTACAAAAAGTCGTTGTTTTTTAAAAGCAAAGGATTTGCGTCACACATGCATATCCCGTCTGGTGATGATGACTTGTTTGTAAATGCCAATGCTAAGCGACATAATACAGAGATTCGCATCCATCCAGATAGCCATGTATGGAGTGAACCCAATCGTACCTGGGTCGGATACCTTAAACAGAAAAAGCGCCACTTTGGAGCAGGTAAAATGTACAAGTCAAAGCATAAGTTTATTTTAAGCCTGCAAATTATTTTTCAGTTTCTATTTTATGGCTTTTTTGTAGCGGGTATGTTTTTAAGCCGGGAAGCACAATATATAGCAGGGGGTATACTTTTACTGAGCATTATCATCAGGAGTTTAATTTATCCAAAGTTGTTGAAGCGGTTAAACTATAGCGATTTGCGTTGGTGGTTCCCGATATTAGATATACTTTTGTTCCTGTTTTTAACATTAAACGGATTTTTAGCCATGTTTGGCCGGAAAAAAGTGAATTGGAAATAGATTTAACTTATAAAAATTATCATATGGCTGACGTAAAACCAGATCTCGTTTTAAAATATTTTCCTGATTTGACAGCGAAACAAATTGATCAGTTTTCGCAATTATTTGATCTTTATGTTTATTGGAACGCTCAAATTAATGTGATCTCCAGAAAGGATATTGAAGCACTTTATGAACGTCACGTTTTGCATTCTCTGGGAATAGCAAAGGTTTGCACTTTTAGAGCCGGCGAATCTGTTTTAGATGTAGGCACCGGGGGAGGCTTTCCAGGCATTCCACTAGCCATTCTGTTTCCTGATACGCAGTTTTATCTGGTCGATTCTATTGGCAAGAAGATTAAAGTGGTGAAAGAAGTGGCTTCTGCTTTGGGGCTGGAAAACTTAAGGGCAGACCATCTAAGGGCAGAGCAAATCAAGGAAAAGTTCAACTTCGTGGTTTCTAGGGCGGTTACCCGTTTAGGTGAATTTTATCCATGGATTCAGGGAAAATTTAAAAAGGACGCTGTAAACGCCATTCCAAATGGAATTTTGTACTTAAAAGGTGGTGATTTGGATGAAGAGATCAAGGAGTCAAAACTGAAAGCAGAATTGTACCCGCTTTCAGCTTATTTTGAAGAAGATTTTTTTGAAACCAAATATGTGGTTTACGTACCGCAATAAGGATTAAAGCCTTTCTTTCTTTTTAGGGTTATCCATCATCATCATTTTATCTTTTAATGATTGTTGAAGGCCTGACTGTGCATCTATATTTTTGACGACTTCTAATACCGTGTTTGCGGCATCGCTAAAGAACTGCTTTGTAAGGGTTGAATACTCATCCGTAGCCTTGTGATAGTCTTTATGATCTTCTACACCGAAATAAAGAAATGGGATGTTTTTGGCATTGAATGCTCCCTGATCACTTTGATTTGTCCAGTCATCGTGGCCAAGTTTGGGGTCATCATGACCTAAAATAACTTTAATGTCTTTTCTGGTTGTATCAACATATTTTTTTAGTGCGGGATACCTAAATGTACCGCAAACATAAAGTTCAGCTTTTTCACTATGCCCAATCATATCCATATTTAAATTTACAGCAATTGATGCGAGTGGTACAGGTGGATTGGCCACGAAGGCTTTGGCGCCTTGCAAGCCCATTTCCTCAGCATCAAATGAGGCAAAAATAATGGTACTATTGGGTTTGTTTTTTGAAAAATATGCTGCAATCTTAAGCAATCCTGCAGTTCCCGAAGCATTATCATCAGCACCATTAAAGACTTCATCCTTAAGCACACCCAAATGATCATAATGAGCAGAAACCACGATTATGTTTTTGCCTTTTCCAGGAATATAGCCAATTACATTGGTACCGTTGATCTTCGCCCCATTTCTGGAATTAAAGGTAAATTCCTGTGCGTAGTTCACATTTTGGGGATATGATTTTAATCCCAGTTTCTGAAAACGCTCAATGATATAGGCTCTTGCCATTTCCGCACCTTTGGTGCCGGTTTTTCTACCCTGATAGGCATCAGATGACAGGATTTCTACATCTTTAAGCAGTTGCACATCTAATTTTCCTGAGCCGGTTGTCGTTTGATTTTTAACCGATGAACAGCAGCTGAGCATCATGGCTAAAGGAATAATATAAAGGATTTTCATAGTTTATAATCATGAATTATTGCCAAAGCAACTTTAAAATGGATGGATACAACTTGAATTTTTCATCAGCGGATAACAAGGTAGCATTTTGCTGTATTGATGATGAAATAATTAATCTATCGAATGGATCTCTATGCTCATTTAATAATGGAATGTTGTTATAGTTGAAAATTGATGGGTTATCTATGGGTAAATAGGTAAAGCCATCTAATAATGCCTGATAGTAGATATCTTCTGCGGTTACAATGAAATGAGGAAGTTTACCTAGTGATTGTTTGATAGAAATTTCAAATAGACTAATTTGACTAAAGTAAATAAGGTTTTCTATGTTTTGAATAATATCTAGAATCTTTTTAGGGATTTTCGGATTGTTTTCCTGAAACCATAATAAACAATGTGTATCTAAAAGATAGTGATTAGATGCCATTACATATACTCTTTTAAATCTTCTAAAGGATCATTGAAATTATCCGGTATTGATATTTTACCTTTAAGTGCACCAGGAACTCTTTTCAAAAGCTGAGGTTTTTCATCCGTTAGAAAAGTTACTATAACATCAGTTTTAGACTGTACTGGTGCGGTTTCTTCCAAAATGATTTTCCCTTTTTCGTAATATCCTTTAATTGTAGCTAACATGTCCTTGTTGTTATTAAACAAATATACATTTTCGTTATTGCTATTCAAAAATGGATTGGCATATTGCTTCATCAGCTAGAAAGCTATCTTGCACAGACAGAAATATCAGGTTTTGCTTTAGTCTTTAACCTTAAGCTGCAACTTCCCTCAAATCTACTGCTACAACCCTGGAAACCCCTTGTTCAACCATGGTTACCCCATAAATGATATCTGTGCTGGCAATGGTACGCTTATTATGTGAAACAATAATGAACTGCGACTGATCTGAGAATTTTCGGATTATATTGTTGAATTTATCAATGTTCGTATCATCTAAAGGCGCATCAACCTCATCGAAAATACAGAAGGGGGCAGGTTTTAAAAGATATAATGAAAATAAAAGTGCCGTTGCAGTAAGTGTTTTTTCTCCGCCTGATAACTGGTTAATGGATAGCGGTCTTTTGCCTTTAGGACGGGCAATAATATCAATATCGGCCTCTAATGGATTATTGATATCAGATATAATCAAATCACAACTGTCTTCTTCATTAAAGAGCGAACGAAAAACAACTATAAAATGCTCCCGGGCCTGGGTAAAGGCCTGCATAAATTTTTCTTTGGCCGTATCGTCAATTTCTTTAATGGTTTGTAGCAGATCTGCTTTAGCCGTATTTAAGTCTTTTTTCTGATTTTGGATAAAGACATAACGTTCTTCCATTTCTTTAAATGCCTCCATTGCCATTGAATTTATGGCTCCAAATTCATCCAGCTGGCGTTTCATTTTTTCTACCTTCTGCCTGATTTCAAACTCACTTTCCAATGTTTCTATGGCAATTTCCGTTTCCAGGAGATCATTAATGTCGATATTGAATTCTACTGCCAATCGCTCCTTTAATGAATTTAGATCTATTTTCAGGCTATTTTTTTTATCCTTGATTTCCGTTAATAAAAAATCTGTTTCTTCACGGTTTTTACGAATAACCGAAATGTTTCCTTCTAAATCATTGATGGTTCCTTTGCTTTCAAAATACTCTTTCTCAATGTCAGCAAGGCCTTTTTCCAGATCTTCACGTTGTTGATACATCTCTAAAAGCGTATCGTCACTTAAATCCGTATGCTGTAAAGTAGCGGTAATTTGCGTTAAGGTTTCCTGCAGTTCTTTGTCGTTTTGCGCTATTCTTTTATCCAGCGCTTCTTCCTGCACAAAGCGGTAATCTAAATCTTTTTCCAGGCCAGCCAGCTTGTTTTGCTGTTGGTGAAAGCGGATATTATCCTGGTTATATTTGCCGGCACAATCATTGACCTGATCGGCAAGTTCCTGATAATTTAATTGCTGTTCCTGCAAGTTAAGGTGTTCCTGTTGTTGTTTTTGCTGCAATTCAACTAGCGCAGGTAACTTTTCCTGAAGCGATTTTTCAATAGACGCAATTTTTTGGGCAATATCTGTTTTCCGGTTTTCGCTGGTAGTAATAAATTCCTGGTATTGGTCGCGCCGGGTTTGAACTGAAATCTGCTCATTGCTTAAACGATTCAATTCCTGCTGTAAAGTATTAATTACATTAACTTTTGAAGCTTCTTTCAGACTGAAAATCTGATCATTTTCTGCCTTAATGACCGCAGTGTACTGATTAATTAAAGATTCGGAGACCTTAATTTCTTTGGCTAAATTCTCCAGGTTTTTAACACGTCCGATACGCTTTCCTTCAAATAAACCGACAGACCCACCAGATAACGTAAACCTGCTTTGTGCATATTTTCCGTTTTTTGCGAGAATAGTCAGGCTTTCAACAGGACTTTCTCTGAAAATTTGTTCCTGCGCTGCAACGGCCAGATATACATTTTGTAACAGCAGGTTGCACAGGTTTTGGTACTTTTTATCAACATCGATAACTGAAAGTGCCGGAACTAATCCTTCCTGTGGTATTAAAACCGGGTTTTTGTCGGGGACATTTTCCAATATGAAAAAGTTTGCACGGCCGCGGCTGGAATCAGTCAGCAAATTAATAGCCTGAACCGCATCCGCATATTCATCAACCACATAATGGTTCATTACCGGTTCCAGATAATTTTCTATGGCGATCCGATAATCTTCATGACAAAACAAGATATCAGAGAGGAGTAGGGCACTTTTTGAAAAGCTGTTGTTTTTTTTAAGAAAACGAATCGATTCAGGATAACCTTCTAAACTCTCTACAAGAGATTTGGTTAGGTTATATTC
Organism: Pedobacter sp. MR22-3; assembly: GCF_026240075.1. Classification (NCBI taxonomy): domain Bacteria; kingdom Pseudomonadati; phylum Bacteroidota; class Sphingobacteriia; order Sphingobacteriales; family Sphingobacteriaceae; genus Pedobacter; species Pedobacter sp. MR22-3. The sequence continues at coordinate 275,735 of NZ_JAPIVF010000003.1, forward strand.
ATTTTGTTTAGCGTCTTTTTTACGGTTCTCGGCATTGAGTTTTTCTTTGTTTGACGCTAAGGTAATTTCTGATGCCGCTAATTTTTCTTTAAGGATTTCTTCAGCTTCTTTAAGCTGTTTGATGTTGCGCTGCTTTTCAGAAACCTGGATGTCAAGTTCTGCCAGGGCGTGGTCAAAGGCTTTCAACTCCAGTGTTTTAGTTTCTGCATCCCCCTCATTTCTGTTGGTTTCCTGCACCAAAGCATCTTTTTGAATATTAAGGATGTCGATTTCTTTTTGCAACTGGTAAACCTGATTTTGCAAATCATTTAGCGATTTGATCAGACGATCAGTCCTGTTTTTTTCGGTTTGTTGCTGCTCCCTTAGCGTGTCAAGTGTTGATTTTAATGATTTTAAATCAGCTTCTAAACGATTGAAAACCTCTGTTTCTGTTAAAACCTCTTCATTTAAACGCTTAATATTGTATTTGATATGGCTAAGTTGATTTTTGTCTTTTTCAAGCTCACCTGCTAAACGGGTTTCTTTTTCCTGCAAAAACCGCATTTGCTCATTCTTTATCTTCTTTTCACTTTCATAAGTACGGATTTTAGAGACCAGTTCATTGATGGCCTTTTGTTGTACTGAAAGATTTCTCTCCTGATTAATACTGCCTAATTTAAGTTTTTGCAATTCGGCTTCCTGCTGATCGATTCTGGTGCTCAGTTCTGATCTGTTTACCTGCTGATTTTGTTCCTGAGTTTCTAATGCATCAAGGTCTGTGCGGAAAAAAGCAATTCTATGGGTGGCCAATTGAATGCTTAGTTCACGATACTGTTCTTTTAACTTATAATAACGCTCTGCTTTTCTGGCCTGACTTTCTAGTGTTTTTAAGTTCTTTTCAATTTCGAAAAGCAAATCTTCCACGCGTTCTAAATCTGCTTCAGTATCTTTTAATTTATTGAACGTTTGCTTCTTACGTAACTTGTATTTGGAAATGCCAGATGCCTCTTCGAATAAAGAACGGCGGCTATGCTCCTTATTGGTAATGATCTCATCTACCATTTTCAGCTCAATAATCGAATAGCTGTCTGATCCGATTCCCGTATCCAGAAATAAATCGGTAATATCTTTTAAACGGCATTGTACATCATTCAAGCGATACTCACTATCACCGTTTCGGTACAATTTTCGGGTAACAGTCACTTGAGAATAAGCTGTAGGAAGGATATTTTTTGTATTGTCAAAACTTAATGAAACCTCTGCCAGTTGTGCCTGTTTACGGTTTTTTGTGCCATTAAAGATGATGTTTTCCATCTTTTCAGAACGTAAAGCTTTAGTGCTTTGCTCGCCCAAAACCCAGCGCATAGCATCAATTACGTTGGATTTTCCGCAACCATTCGGACCAACAATAGCGGTAACACCCTCATTAAAATTGATGGTCACTTTGTCGCCAAAGCTCTTGAAACCCTTAATTTCTAATCTGGTAAGTTGCATGGTTTGTATTCGGGAGAACTCAACTCAATAATAAGGATAAATTTTGAAAATTTAGGATGGAAGTATAAAGTTTACAATGTGTTTTGATTATTTCAAAGGTAATTGTACAACTCAACATCCTCAATAAAATGTAAAAAGTCCTACAGTTAAAACATTCCAATCCAATTCTGAGTACTATTGATAGTTAAATTACAGTTTTGTATAAATTTTAATAATATACTGATATGGAATATAGAAGATTAGGTAAGTCTGGCCTACAGGTAAGTTCATTAGGTTTAGGAAGTTGGCTAACTTTTGGTGCTCAAATTAGCGATAAGGTGGCTGATGAACTGATGGGGATTGCTTACGATGCTGGTGTAAACTTTTTCGATAATGCTGAAGGTTATGCAGAAGGAAAATCTGAAATGGTGATGGGTAAAATTTTTAAAAGCCAGGGTTGGGAAAGAGATTCTTTTGTAGTATCGAGTAAAGTTTTCTTTGGGGCTGAAAATAAGGGACCAAATCAAATGGGCTTATCTCGTAAGCATGTAACAGAGGCTTGTCATGGCGCACTAAAGCGTTTGCAGGTTGATTATTTGGACTTATATTTTTGCCATAGACCGGATAAAAATACCCCAATTGAAGAAACAGTTTTAACCATGAATACCTTAATAGAACAAGGTAAGATTTTGTATTGGGGAACATCTGAGTGGAGCAGTGCTGAAATTACTGAAGCTATAGCTGTTGCAAAAGACTATAGAATAATTGGCCCTACAATGGAACAGCCACAATATAATTTGTTCGAAAGAAAGAAAATGGAAGATGACTTTTTGCTTCTTTTTCGCGATCATGGACTAGGAACAACGATTTGGTCTCCCCTAGCATCCGGTTTACTATCCGGTAAATATACCAAAGGAGATGTAAAAGATACTCGTTTGGCTGATGTAAAATTAGGTTGGCTTAAAGAGAATGTGATGCAAGCCGATAGACTTCATAAAGTGGAGAAATTGCAAGAAGTTGCCGATAATCTTAATGTATCGTTAGCTAAATTCGCTTTGGCCTGGTGCTTAAAAAATCCAAATGTTAGTTCTGTCATTTTGGGTGCATCAAAAAGCGCACAGCTTAAAGAAAATTTAACCGCACAAGAAGTGGTTCCATTGTTAACCGATAAGGTAATGGAAAAAGTAGAAGAAATTATGGGCACGAAGCCAGTGTTGAGTCAGTTTTAAAAAAAATGGGAGTAGTGATTTTTTAGTAAAACTACTACTCCCACTTTGGCGATTGTTGGTAAATTGTATAACCCATATTGCCAAGTATGCCTTAGAAGATTATTATTTGTCCTTTTCCATCATAGTTAAAAGACCAAGTTGTTGTACTTGCTGAACCCAAAATTTCATTGTAATAATGAATTTCAGTATATTTTCTATAATTATTTTTTGAAAGCGAACGGTAAAAAAACTCATCCAATAACTGTAATCTCTTACAAGGATTAATAGAATTATCATAGTCTTCAAAAGTTCTAACAATTCTTTCTCCTTTATTTATCCCATTTTGTTGTCTGAAATATTCTGACCTAATTAAATTTCCATTTATATCGTAATAAAATTTTTCTAAGTATGTTATTATATAGCTGTCCGGATCAGTTGGGACGTAAGGTAGATTAGGAAAAAAAGTTTTTATTTCAGTAATATGTTTATCCGAATAATTAAATGTCTGTTTTTTGAGCAAATAATTATTTTCATTAGGGATCTCTTTCTTTTCAATTTGATTCAGATCGTTTAACGTAAAATATTTTGTATTTAATACTGCACTAAAATCAGCTGATGAAGAAAAGTCTTCTACAGTAACATTTTGGCCTGAATAAACTAATGTAGTGTATATTTTATCCGTAAACACTTTAACGTTACCCGATGAAATAGGGATTGTTAAATCACCTCCAATTTTTTTAATAAGTCTTGAATATGTATCATATTCAAAGTTAAATGTGAAGTCTGGATTATTATTGTATAGTGATGAACCCGGATAAAATACATTCGTCCTCATTTTCTTTATCAATGGCTCATTAAAGGGATCTTTTTGGATCGAATTCTCAGTTTTAGCGCAAGAAACTAGAAAAATTCCAATAAATAAAAATTTTATTATGCGTTTCACGTCTTTTATTTCATACTAACAGTTAGTTGTTAGGGTTTAAGAAGTATCAGGAAAAAGGGGCTAAATTTTAAACTATACATCTTTACATTTAAGAACTTTATTATTAATTTCTCACAATCATCAGCTTAGCGAACTTCAACAATAATTGTTTGTTTCCCAATCCCTGAAAAAATACCGTAGCCTTCACATCGGGTAAAGTACCTTCCAGACTGATGATTTTTCCGAAGCCAAATTTTTCATGCTCCACTTCCATGCCACCTTGAAATTCATGTGGCTGAGAAGGTGCAAATCCAGGCGTAGGTACGTGAGCCTTAGCCAACAGCGAGGTTGTTTTCGGGCGTGGTGGTGGGGCAGAGGTGGTACTTGCTGGCTTTGGTTTACTAAAGAAATCACGCGGTTGCGAAGTCCAGGTTTTACGCTCATCATCAAAATTACCTTCCAGAACATTGCTTTTGGCAGGTTTAACATCCAATTCTAAAAATCTTGGATTAATTTCATTGATAAAACGACTTGGCTCGCAATTGGTGAGGGTTCCCCATCGGTACCTGGATGTTGCGTAAGTGATGGTCAGTTTTACCTCTGCACGTGTGATGGCTACATAAAATAAGCGTCGCTCTTCTTCCAGGTCAGAGCGGGAGTTTACCGACATTTGAGATGGAAAAAGGTTTTCCTCCAAACCCACAATAAATACATTTTTGAACTCCAGCCCCTTTGCTGAGTGAATCGTCATTAATGAAACGGTGTCCTTGTTTTTATCGCCATCCTTATCATCATTGGTTAAGAGGGCCACATCCTGCATAAAAATATCCAGGCCTTTTTCCTCAATATCTTCCCGTTCTGCAAACTCTTTTATACCATTTAATAGCTCCTGGATATTTTCATATCTCGAACGGCCTTCTACACTATCATCCGTATACAATTCCTTTAAAATTCCGGCATGTTGTGCAATAAACAAGGCAGAATCATAAGCGTCTAATTTTTTGGCTTCAGCCTGAAAGCTTTGAATCATCATAGAGAAATCATTCAGCTGGTTGGCTAAACGTCCGTCTACATATTGATGTGCATTGGAAATGACATCCCACATGGTGATATTATGTTGAGCAGCAGCTACGATAATTTTATCAATAGAGGTATCTCCAATTCCACGTTTTGGATAGTTGATCACCCTTTTAATGGCTTCTTCGTCCTTCGGATTAAAGGTTAAGCGGAAATAGGCAATTAAATCTTTAACCTCCTTGCGTTGATAGAAAGATTGCCCGCCATAAATTTTATAAGGGATGTTGAGCTTGCGTAAACCTTCCTCCATCGCCCTGCTTTGCGCATTTGTACGGTATAAAATGGCAAAATCACTATGTTTATAGCCTTTTAAACCACGTTCCTGGATGATGGATTCTGCCACCAGTTTACCTTCTTCATTATCCGTAAAAGCACGCGAAACTTTAATTCTGTCGCCCTCAGCATTTTCAGAGAAAACATTTTTTTCCAGCTGATTTTTATTATTGGCGATGATGCTACTCGCGGCATCTACAATATTTTGAGTAGAGCGGTAGTTTTGCTCTAATTTATAAACTTTTAAATCCGGATAATCACGTTCAAAATTTAGAATATTCTGAATGTTTGCGCCACGGAAAGCATAAATACTCTGTGCATCGTCACCAACCACACAGATATTCTGATAAGCTGCAGCCAGTTTTTTTACAATGGTATATTGCGAAAAGTTTGTATCCTGGTACTCATCTACCATCAAATACCTGAATTTTTGCTGGTATTTGTTCAAAACTTCAGGATGTTCTTTCAATAGAATATTGGTCTTGAAGAGTAAATCGTCAAAATCCATGGCACCGGCACGGAAGCAACGTTTGGCATACTGCTCATAAATCTGACCAATCAGCGGACGTTTATTTTGAATGTCTTCTGCCTGAATCTGATCATTGGCCTGGTATTCGCCCCAGGAGATGAGGTTGTTTTTTGCAGAGGAAATTCTGCCGAAAACAAAGTTGGCAGCATATAATTTATCATCCAGCTGCATTTCTTTCAAAATGGCACGGATAACGCTTTTACTATCGTCGGTATCGTAAATGGTGAAGTTATTGGGATAGCCTATTTTTTCAGCCTCCACACGTAAAATCTTGGCGAAAACAGAGTGAAAGGTTCCCATCCAAATGTTTTTCGCCTCTGCGCCAACCACTTTCGAAATACGCTCACGCATATCCTTACTGGCTTTATTGGTAAAGGTTAGCACCAGGATGTTAAAAGGATCAGTTCCGGTTTGAATGAGGTGAGCAACCCTAAAGGTAATTACCCTGGTTTTGCCCGATCCGGCACCAGCAACAATCATTACCGGTCCTTTAGTGTTCTCTACTGCTGCTCTTTGCTGTTGGTTTAATCCTTCTAAATAATCCAAATCGGCTCCTGTATTTTTAAGGTTCAAAAATAACAATTTCATTTCTTTTTTGGATAGGTGTTGGTAATTATTAAAAAGTTTCCACATCAGTAATGTAAGCTCATATTGAATATGAAATCTAAACCGTTAAATAAATTTTACTAATGATTTTCTTAATTATTTAGCCTGCTACTATCAAGAAATTCCAACCATATGGAGATTCAAGCTCATATAGTTAAAAATGTTGTCAAGTCATTAAAATTTTAGTCATTGGCTTTAGTTACTACTTTTTTTATTTAAGATCATTACTTTTCCTATATTGTTTAAGTCATAAATTTGATGATGCATGCTTTGTAAATAAAGATTGGTTTTAGCAACGTCATAGTGCAATATATTATTACTGGAACAAAGGACTAATAGATTAATAAACTGTAGAGATGAAATGAAAATGCACACGTGGCACGCGTGCGCCAGCGAGGGGACTATTGAAAACTATCGAGTTAATATAGGAGTTTCTACTCAGAGAAATTTTGGATACTTGGAAGGTAATGTGAATTCGTTTGATGTGTCTAATATTGTAGATTCGCAAACTGGAGTTAAAATTTTTAGATCGGTTGCTACAGAGGTCGCAGAACAAGAACCAAAAATTTTTACCGCTTTGGAAGTATCTTGGTCAAGAATTACAGACTCAGAATATAGAATGCTAAATAAACTTGCTTTAAATTTAGAGCCGAATGCCCAATTAGGAGCTGTTTTTAATAATTATATTGGAACTATTAAAGTAGTGTCAGAAAGAGCCTATTGTACGTCTTGTCAGGGAGCTATAAAGCAATTTAATAGCGTGTTTCCAAATATAAAATTAATTTTGATTGATGCAATAAAAATGTAATATATGAACGCAAATACAGATATAGTTAAGTTTTTTTTAGAGAAATCAATTCACGAGCCGGTTAGATTTAGAATCGAATTAAAAAATAACTTATATAGAACAAATATTGAGGTTGAATATCCCACAGTTGATAATCAAATAGAAATTAAAATACCAAAGAATCAACTGAGTTTTAAACTAATATTCTCATTAGGCTATGGTATATGTTATACTAGCTACAATTGGAATAGAGATATTAGTGAGAGAATTAGGAAGCGTGATGAACTCGATTTTTTAGGGAGAAAAATATTTACTGGTTCTGACGAGGAGAAACATGAATTGAACAACAAGGATAAGGCGAGATTGATTGACTTTAAGAAAGGATATTTCGAAAATTTCAGTTCTGATTTCTTGAAAAAAAATAAACAAATGTTTGATATGCAAGATCTACTTGGGGTTAAGACATTTCGTACAGATCTAAATTTTAATAATATAGGTGGGGTTGTCAATTCTTTTAATGAAAAATTTAATAAAAATTTTAATGTTTTAAATATAGAAGAAGATGATCAGTTATATTTTGCTACAATTGGCTTTACAGAAGGAAATTTAATTGATATATTCAATTTAGGATTTGAGCTTTGTCTAGCAGATGAAATTATAAATAAAACTATTAGACAAATAATTATATAAATAATAAGCTCTCGATTCACTGGCATACAGCGTGCTCAATCCCCCCTCGCTGGCGCACGCGTGCCGCGTGTGAAATATAAAGCCAGCCATTTATTATTAGGTCGTAGCCTTTAATTACGACCTTTTTTAGTTAAAAGACCAATGCTTTTTTCATGTTGTTTGAGTCATAATTTTATTGTTGTAAGCTTTGAAATAAAGTTTGGTTTTAACAATACGATAGCGCAATAAATTACAGCGGAGACAAATGAGTGAAAGATTTAGATGAATATTGCAAAGATGATATAAAGTGCACACGCGGCACGCGTGCGCTAGCAAGGGTATAATATCTAATTTATATTCTGGTAAAGCAAGTGATGGACATGTAATCCATTTTCAATATTATGATGGGAATATAAGATCAGGAACATTAAAATCAATTTATCCAGCTAACTTCTAAAATAAAAAAATGAATACACAAGTTTTGAACGAATACGGATTTAATTTCATTAAAAAGACCGATGGAACAAAGCTAATATCAAATACATCCACAAGTTATATATCAGAATATAGTGCGCCTGAACTTATTCAAGAGTATATCGATGATGTTGATCTGTGTCTATCTGGCCAATTTGACTTAGTAGAGGATACAACTAAAAGTACAGATTTTATTTATGCTAAATTGTATCCTGATGGGTTGTACTTTGATGATGATGAGATGTTACCACTCTATGATCTGAGAGAATTATTAAGCTCTTGGAAAGAATTTTTAGAAGGAAATTGATTTTTCCTCACTAGCGCAAGTCTTAGCGGGCAAGGCGGTGCGCCGTATGACTTGTGCTTTTAAAGCTTTATTATCTGTTATAATCCATTTATCTTTAGTCATGAGCATAAAATATAAGTTTCATGATTCAACAGCAATATACTTTGTTTCTTTTTCAGTTATAAGCTGGATTGATGTTCTTACACGTACGGTTTACAGAGACTTCCTAATGGAAAGTTTAACTTATTGCAGAAAAGAAAATACCTCAGATCATTTATATAGTAGTGCTATATATTACGAAGAAGGGAAAGGATTGATCGGCATTGATCTATTGGTTTGACAAGGGCACAAGTCGGGCTACTGCTTAAGCCCTGAGCGCTTAGACTTGCGTCAGAATGGGTGATAATAATACTTTTGTGAGTGTTTTTATTTAAATTAATTGAAAGTTTCAATGACTAATTAAAATCTATTAAATGAAACACAAGAAAAATGTAATCAATTTATATTTCTTTTTTTATGTTATGTTAGTTACCGCTTGTTCTGAGAGTCCTAAGGTACTAAATCCAAATTTTGAAAAGGAAATGGTAAAAGCATTAAACCTAAAGTTTGTCAATTCTGACACTCTTTACAGAACTCCTTTTACTAGTGTTATTAATGATACAATCGTGGGCTATAAATGGCATAGTTATGGAGAAAATGAAAAAGATTACTATTTTTTACAAAGTCTTAAGGATCTTAAATACAGGAAGTTGTTTAAGCCAAATTTGAGTATAACCCCATGGTACATTAGTGAACTTAAAGATGGCTGCTTATACTTTGGTGGACCACACGTTATGACCAGTGTTTGTATGGATGGTACTACTAAAGAATACTTCAAGGCATTGAATATAATATATGTTAGTTCATTAGTACTTTATAAAAATAAGGTTATTGTTAGCAGCATAAGAGGGATCTATATATTAGATATTAAAACGCAAAAAATACTTCGGCATTATCGTGGTGCTGTAGGATTTATACGTGATGATACTTTTGTCTTTTATGGTGGTGTGTATCTGGGTTGTGTTGATTTAGAAAAACTATCATTAGTTTGGGAAATTGATAAGAGAAAAACTAATATGGAAGTTGCATCTAAAGACAATACGATTACTTCTAATACAAAAGTGAAAGAAGATTACCATGATACATATTATGGAACACCAGTTTCAAAAAGCAGAGATCGGTTTATCGACAATACTAAACGAATAATAGATTCAAAAACAGGAAAAGTTTTATTTAGCGATAGTAAAATCAATCATCTTGAAACCGATGGTGATGAGGGATACATGGGGATGATAGATAGTAGTGCAGTTTATTTGGATAAGAATTTTAACATAAAGTGGGTTTTAAAGTATGCTAAAATAATGCGATCACATAAAAATTATGTTATTGCTATTGACAAAAGTGACAAAAACATTCTCATCATTGATAAGGTTACAGGAAAGGTAAAGAATAAAATTCTAAGGAAAGTTCAGGATAATTACGGAATACAGTTTTTAGGCGATTACATTATGTTCAACGGTTCAAATTTGTATAAATAAGTTTCAAGTACCAAATGGCAAATCAATTTTATCCTTTAGTTTCAAATGTATCCTCACTAGCGCAAGTCTTAGGGGGCAAGGGAGGTGCGCTGTATGACTTGTGCTTTTAAATGCTTTATTTATCTCTTGTAATCATTTATCTTTAATCATGAGCATAAAATATAAGTTTCATGATTCAACAGTAATATACTTTGTTTCTTTTGCAGTTGTGGGCTGGATTGATGTGTTTACGCGTACAGTTTACAAAGACCTATCATTGGAAAGTTTAACTTATAGTAGATTAAATAATTAAATTTTTATGAGTATAATTATAAAATATAAAAATCTATCTGGCGAGCAGATAACGCGCCAGCAGGCGCAGAATATTAAAGATTATTATTTTAAGGAAGAGTATGATGGAAATTTAGATCTAAGAAAAAGGATAAGTTATGATCAGGGAGAAATCTTCCATGTGATCCATTATTTGAAAAATGATGAAGATCTTAACAATGCTATTATTTACTCGTCAAATCAATATGGTGGGGGAGGCTTTTATTTTAATAAACAAATAATAAATGGTTATACATCTTGGGATATTGAATCATATGAAAATATGACAAAGGTTGACAAAGCGAAAAAAATTTGTGATGCTACAGGAAGAACCATTGCATACCAGAAAATAGATATCCATACAAACGAGATCATCAACACCAAAAAATATTTTTATTTGGATGGGCTTGGTTCTTTTTTCTCAGAAGCTCCCCCAATTCCAGATAATGGTAGATTCGATTTTAGTTATGATGAACCAGATTTGGAGCCAGGAGAAATATTTGTGGTCATTAATTTAATGTTATATATGGATGTTGGTGGCGGAGGTTTCAACATAGGAGCTGAAGAGAATATTTTTTTTGAAAGCCCAGAATTAGCTTCAGTATTTACTTGGGAAGATCATCCTTATTATCATAGCGCATCACCATTAATACCGAATATTACAATTGTTTAAACCATGCCAAACCTATTAGATAAAATAATCATCATTGATGTAGAAGCCACCTGTTGGGAAGGAGCACCCCCTGCCTGTATGGAAAGCGATATCATCGAAATTGGTATCTGTTTACTGGATATACAAACTGGAGAAATAACAGACAACAGAGGAATTCTGGTCAAACCAGATCGGTCCGTTGTAAGCCCTTTCTGTACTGAACTCACCACCATTACCCCAGAAATGGTCGCTCAGGATGGAATATCATTTAAAGAGGCCTGTTCTATATTAAGAAAAGAATATGTATCTCAAAAAAGAGTTTGGGCAAGTTTTGGTGCTTACGATTTAAAGCAATTCCAACGTCAATGTGCTGCTATGGGTGTTGGCTTTCCTTTTGGTCCATCGCATATTAATGTTAAAACTTTATTTGCCTTAAAAAATAAATTGGGTCATGAGGAAGGAATGGCAGGTGCACTTAAAATGTTGGATATCCCATTAAAAGGTACCCACCACCGTGGAGTGGATGATGCATATAATATTGCAAAAATCCTCCATCGAATTTTGAATAATTAATTTTTCATTTTCATTAGGTTCAACTTCGGCCACTACTAGCGCAAGTCTTAGTGCCTAGGTTAACGGGGCTGGATGACTTGTGCTTTCATTATTGATCTTAAATATACTGCCAAAGCGCAGGTAAGAACAATACTTAAATCAATGGATATTAGGAGAATTAAGAGATTCTTGTGCAATCTTCAATTGTCTCTACTTTATCAATCCAAAAATAATTAACAATACGTTTAAGCCAAACTATAAACTATCAATTGCAAAGCTATTTTAGGAAGGGTCAGTCTGAACTATCGACTACAACGTTTGAACTGTCGACTGCAACGTTTGAACTATCGACCGCAACGTTTGAACTATCGACCGCAACGTCTGAACTGCCGACCGCAACGTCTGAACTGTCGATTGCAACGTCCGAACTATGGACCGCAACGTCTGAACTGTCGATTGCAACGTCTGAACTATCGACCGCAACGTCTGAATTACCGACCGCAACGTCTGAACTAACTACTGGAATTTCTGAACTATCGACTGCAATATGCAACCAACTTCATTTAGGCGTTATCTAAGCAAAAACATTTTGTAGATTGATTTATTCTATTTATCTTGCTTATGCAAATCGATAATCAACAAAGTTCTAACATAACAGAGACGGTATAAGCAAATCATTTTTTTAACAATATTACTTAGGGGAGCGTTTTAGAAACGCATTTTCAATTGATCTCTGTATGGAGTTGATTGTCGGTTTGCAGCCCCTAAGTATACTTTTTTAACAATGTTATGCAAACCGACAATTGTAAAAACCCAAACACACAGCTCCCAAATCAGGTAGCAGCTGTAACAGAATTCCGGAAACTGATGGAAGCCTATTTCGATATGATTAGTTTATCGGATGTGAATCAGTTCCTTACTGAAATGCTTAGCGCAGCTATCGGGCCCGATCCGCGCTCTGGCAAACACAAACCCATTACCATTGGCAATGCCCTTTATGATGTAAACAATATCATCAGCCTGCTTACCAAAACAAAACTTTTGGCCAATGAAGAAAGCTTTCGGCGTTATGCCATAAACCTGGATTATCACCTACAGGCTGTTGGCCAATTTGATGTAGCGCATCTTTCAGAACTATTATATGTTGGATTAAATGCCTACATCTTTCAGGAAGATGATTTTGAAGGCGCAACCTTAAAATTTTCTGCCGAAATTACTGCCGCATATAAAATGATTTATGATTGGTTGTCAGACTGCGATGCCTGGTGTAATGCTGCTGAAGGTTACGAATATCATGCAACTATCGGTTTAGCAGCTACGCTATAACCTTTCAAATTTTAATTGGCCATTTAACTTATACAGCTATAAGGGAAAACGAGGCTGTATCAGAAATGATTTTAGAGATTTTTGGCAGAATAATATTTTGAAAGGTCGTCATTCCTCGCTGGCGCATGCGTGCCGCGTGTGAAATATAAAGCCAGCCATTTAATATTAGGTCGTAGCCTTTAGTTACAACCTTTTTTAGTTAAAAGACCAATGCTTTTTTCATGTTGTTTGAGTCATAATTTTATTGTTGTAAGCTTTGGAATAAAGTTTGGTTTTAACAACACGATAGCGCAATAAATTACAGCGGAGAAAACTGAGTGATAGATTTAGATGGATATTGAAGATGATATAAAGTGCACACGCGGCACGCGTGCGCTAGCAAGGGATATAACAGAAACATTCGATACGGTCTGGATCAGGAGAAAGTGATTCAGCATACTTGTGTTGATTGTTTTTATATTTTAGATTTGATAACTTTTATAAGACCTCTTTAATAATTATGCTGCGAATAGAATACCTCGCTGGCGCACGCGTGCCGCGTGTGAAATATGAAGCCAGCCATTTAATATTAGGTCGTAGCCTTTAGTTACAACCTTTTTTATTTAAAAGACCAATGCTTTTTTCATGTTGTTTGAGTCATAATTTTATTGTTGTAAGCTTTGGAATAAAGTTTGGTTTTAACAACACGATAGCGCAATAAATTACAGCGGAGACAAATGAGTGATAGATTTAGATGGATATTGCAAAGATGATATAAAGTGCACACGCGGCACGCGTGCGCTAGCAAGGGGATTTTTGATGGTCGGCAAGCCACTTATTGGCCAAATGGAAATTTAAAAGAAGAATATTTTCAGAAATACGATTACCATGTTGGCTCTTTTAAAAGATGGAATGAGCAAGGGGTTTTAATAAGCCATCAAGAAAACGACCAGTTTGGAAATTGGGTAAGAACAATTCTTTAGAATGGTTCTTACCCTTGATGTGCATTACAAAGATGATGCTTCAGCTAAATCAGTTGGGATTTTATTTAATTGGAATGATGTTCAGCCAAAAGAGATTTTGATAGAATATGTTAGAGAAACAGATGAATATATTCCTGGTGAGTTTTACAGAAGAGAACTTCCATGTTTATTAAAAATTATCGAAAAGGTAAATATAAATGATCTGGAAGCTATTGTGATTGATGGATACGTATACATTGATAATGATAAAAGATTTGGTTTAGGCGGACATCTATGGCAAGCGTTAAATAAACAGATTCCGATAATAGGAGTAGCGAAGAGCTTTTATTATGGTAATACCGAAACAGTTAAACAAATATATCGGGGTAAAAGTAAAAAATCTTTATACATTTCATCAATTGGGCTTGAATTAGATATAGCATCACACTTTATTATACACATGCCAGGCGAATTTAGGATACCTGATTTATTAAAACAACTAGATACTATAACAAAGGAAAAATAATTCCTTATCCAAGTAACCAACAGCTCCTCGCTGGCGCACGCGTGCCGCGTGTGAAATATAAAGCCAGCCATTTAATATTAGGTTGTAGCCTTTAGTTACAACCTTTTTTAGTTAAAAGACTAATGCTTTTTTCATGTTGTTTGAGTCATAATTTTATTGTTGCAGACTTTGAAATAAAGTTTGGTTTTAACAACACGATAGCACAATAAATTACAGCGGAGACAAATGAGTGATAGATTTAGATGGATATTGCAAAGATGATATAAAGTGCTCCTCGCTGGCGCACGCGTGTCGCGTGTGCAAAATAAAGCCAGCAATGTAAAATATTAGGTCGTAGCCTTTAGTTACAACCTTTTTTAGTTAAAAGACCAATGCTTTTTTCATGTTGTTTGAGTCATAATTTTATTGTTGTAAGCTTTGAAATAAAGTTTGGTTTTAACAACACGATAGCACAATAAATTACAGCGGAGACAAATGAGTGATAGATTTAGATGGATATTGCAAAGATGATATAAAGTGCACACGCGGCACGCGTGGCACTATGCGCGCCGTGAGTTAATTAATGTCTAGTAATGCGCCAGCACTATCTCCGGAAATTTTAATTATTTTTAGCGCACTGAAAAGAGCAGTTTATTTAAAATTGCTGCTAATTTTTTAATTATAACCAGTATAAACCAATGATGAAACGAACCTGTTTAATGCTAGTGCTCTTCTTATCTGTTTTAAATGCATTTGCACAATCTTTTGAAAAAACTAATCTGGGGATAAAAGCCATAGCCAACGGTAATCAGGTAGAAATACAGTTTTACACACCATCCATTGTACGGGTAATTAAAATACCTGCAGGCAAATCATTTGTTAAGCAAAGTCTTTCGGTAACCTTATCACCTGGAAAAACCATTTTCCAGGCACAGCAAACCGGCAAGGTTGTATGGTTAAAATCAGAAAAAATAAATGCCAGGTTAGATCTGACCACCGGCAATGTTGAATTTTCTTCAGCCTCCGGGAAAGCATTATTGAAAGAAAAAAATAAAGGTACCAGGTTTACATCGTTCAATGATACAGGTGCAGATAGTTATCATGTTTATCAGGCTTTTGCCTTAGAGAAGGAAGAACCTATTTACGGCCTTGGCCAACATCAGCGTGGAGAGCTTAATCAAAGAAATCAGCAATATCATCTTGAGCAGGGCAATGTAGAAGATGCTGTCCCTTTCTTCCAATCTGTAAAAGGTTATGGCCTGTTTTGGGATAATTATTCTCCAACCGAATTTCAGGATGATGCGAATGAAACCTCTTTTAAATCGCAGGTAGGTGATGGTGTAGATTATTATTTTATGTATGGGGGCAATGCCGATGGCGTTATCGCCAACATGCGCACGCTTACAGGTAAGGTGCCCATGTTCCCTTTATGGACATATGGCTTCTGGCAAAGTAAGGAGCGTTATAAAAGCCAGCAGGAATTATTGAATGTGGTAAAGACATACCGCGAACTGAATGTACCCCTTGATGGCATTATTCAGGATTGGCAATATTGGGGGAATAACTACCTGTGGAATGCCATGGATTTCCTGAATGTAGATTTTCCTGACGGGAAAAAAATGGCTGATGATGTACATGCCCAACATGCACACCTGATTATTTCCATCTGGTCTTCTTTTGGTCCGCAAACCAAGCCATACCAGGAATTGGATAAAAAAGGGATGCTCTACAACATTACAACCTGGCCGGAATCAGGTTCAGAGAAATGGCCTCCTAATCTGGATTATCCCTCTGGTGTAAGGGTGTATGATGCCTACAATCCTGAAGCCCGCGATATTTACTGGAAATATGCCAGTAATGGCTTGTTAGCTAAAGGGATTGATGGCTGGTGGATGGATTCTACTGAACCTGACCACCTGCAGATTAAACCAGCTGATTATGATACCAAAACATATTTAGGATCATTCCGTAAAGTGCGCAATGCCTATCCGCTAATGGCTGTAGGAGGAGTATATGATCATCAGCGTAAAACCACGTCAGATAAAAGAGTCTTTATTTTAACAAGGTCGGCCTTTGCCGGGCAGCAACGTTACGGTGCCAATACCTGGTCTGGAGATACGGGTTCCAGCTGGGATACTTTCCGCAAGCAGATCCCTGCCGGATTAAATTTTTCGCTTACCGGCATCCCCCACTGGAATTCAGATATCGGTGGTTTTTTCGCTGGTGCATATAACAAATCTTCGAACGGTGGCTCGGGAAGTAAAAACCCATTATACCAGGAACTGTACGTGAGGTGGCTCCAGTTTGGTACGTTTAATCCCATGATGCGTTCGCATGGAACGGATGTGCCCAGAGAAATCTATCAGTTTGGAAAAAAAGGCGAACCCATCTATGATGCCATAGATAAATTTATCAACCTCCGTTACACTCTTTTACCTTATA
This sequence comes from Pedobacter sp. MR22-3, assembly GCF_026240075.1. Taxonomy (NCBI): domain Bacteria; kingdom Pseudomonadati; phylum Bacteroidota; class Sphingobacteriia; order Sphingobacteriales; family Sphingobacteriaceae; genus Pedobacter; species Pedobacter sp. MR22-3. Next base: position 292,322 of record NZ_JAPIVF010000003.1, read on the forward strand.
TCTATTCTACCTCATGGGCAGTTACCGCAAAGCAATCCAGCTTTATGCGTGCCCTTTTCATGGATTTTGTAGACGATAAAAGAGTTTGGGACATTAACAATGAATACATGTTTGGGCAATCGATCCTGGTGGCACCCGTTGTTAAAGCGCAATACACACCTGAAACGATTGTGAAGGTGAATGAAAACAGTGGCTGGAATAAAAAAGAGGGTAAAGAGAATGATCAGAAAGCTGCAATTGATTTTACTGCTGAAAAATCATCACCCGTATATCTTCCGGCTGGTACGCTATGGTACGATTTCTGGACCAATGAGCAGTTGAAAGGCGGACAGGAGCTGATCAAAAAAACAACTATTGATATGATTCCCCTTTATATTAAGGCTGGTTCAATTTTACCAATGGGGCCAAAAGTGCAATATGCCACGCAACAAAAATGGGATAATCTTGAAGTAAAAGTATATCCTGGAGCAAATGGCTCTTTTGTACTGTATGAAGATGAGCTGGATAACTACAATTATGAAAAAGGTGCCTATACTGAAATCGAATTTAACTGGAACGATGCCGCCAGAAAACTAACTGTTGCCAATCGGAAAGGGAGTTATAAAGGGATGCTTCAAAATAGAAAGTTTACCATTGTATTGCCTTCAGGAGCAAATAAAAATGTGACTTATACGGGTAAAAAACTGGAAGTGAAATTTTAATTCAATAGGTTGATTTATTGACTTTATGCTTGATAGCAGCAGAAATCTGATTTGAGATCTGCTGCTATTTTTATTTGCGCTTTGGTTGGATCACATCACATCAGGCGCGAGGTGGAACAACAGCTGAAAGTTATAAATTTGTGCTTATATTTGAGATACAGTCGTTTTGCCAGTCCCCAACTAACCATAATCGATACGAAAATCAGGCTGCGCTAAATCCCTAATATGCTAAAATTAAAATTATGGCACTATTTAATCCTTATTTACATTTCACCGGTAATACCGAAGAAGCATTTAACTTTTATCAATCTGTGCTTGGTGGGGAATTTACGAAGTTGGTTCGTTATAAAGATTTGACACCCACTGCTGAATATGCAATACCTGAAACCTACCTGGATAAAATCATGTACATCGCTTTGCCTCTCGGGAAAAATAATATGCTGATGGGTTCTGATGCGATGCTGGAAATGGAAGGGCGGAAATTTACTTTCGGAGATAATTTTCACATTGCCATTAGTGCTGAAAATAAAGAAGAAGCAGCGTATTTATTTAAAGGACTTTCAGCTGGTGGAAAAATAGAAATGCCTATTGCAGATAGTCCATGGGGTTCTTACTTCGGGATGCTTGTGGATCAGTTTGGCGTTCAATGGACGGTAGAATTTGATCCGAATTTGTAGCGTTAGGGAGGTAAATCATTGGTATGTTATACCTTCAATCAGCCATTAGTAATTAGTTGAGCGTTAGCCATTCTCAAACGTTTCAGTCGTTTTGCCACTTTTACTGGTCTGAATAATTTAAGGGTATAAGTTTGGTGGTAACTTAAACAGCCACATAGCACACCGGCCAAAGCGCCAAAAAGAACATCAATAGGGAAATGTTGTGCGAGGTAAATTCTCGAATAACCTACAGCTACAGCAAATATGATACATGGCCATGATATTTTTTTCTTTTTAAAAACCAGTACCATAATTGTTGATAGTGCAAAAGCCGATGCCGTATGACCTGATGGGAAGGAAGAATGGTTGTGCACATTTAAGCCTTCAACAAAATGTGTGTAAGGAATGTGGAGTTGCTGCATCAGTAATTTTGGCCTGGGTTGATTGTACAATCTTTTAGATAGTTGTACGAACACGCCGGAATAGGCATAGGCCAGTAAAACGGCTATAGCCTTCTTCTTTTTTTTAATGGATAATAGTAATATGGCTGCGAAAATGATGAAAAAGCCATCGCCTAGATTGGTCATGACTTTAAAAGTAAAATCAAGCGAGTTGGTATGATATTGATTTAGCCATAAAAATCCTTGCATTTTCGGAAACAGGCTAACAAAAATTACTGTTGCGATTAGCAGAATGAAAAGGGTAAGAAAATAACAGGGTAATTTTTGTAGTCGTTTGATCATGTGTCTGGAAATTTCTTGTCGAAATTATCAACCTGAAATAACCTGAACGTTAAGCTTAGGTCATGCTTTCTGTAACAGACCTGTGACTGTTTTTTCTTTTTTGATTAATAAATAATTGTGAACTGGTATTAACCACCACTGCCCAGCAGAGCAGGCCCCCTTCTTTTTTCAAGAAGGGGTAATGATCGTATTTTTATACGGCCTGTACCTCTTGATTTTTTTCTTCCGGAGCGATTTGATTAAAACGCTGATCTTGCAAGCGATCATATTCCTTTACATAATCCGGATGTTCCGTGCCCATTACCCGGTCCCAGATTCTGAAATACAAGCCATAATTTCCCTTGAATTTGCTATGGTGCAGGTTATGGTGTACCGAAGTATTCAGGATTTCAAATGCCCAGGTAAACCGGAACCATTTAGGCATAATTTCATAGCCCAGGTGTCCGTACACATTGATGATGAAGCCCGTTACGGTAAAGAGTAATATCGTTAAGGGATGCATCGGCAGCAGCAGTACAATGGGCACTAAAACAAGTCCTTCGGTGATGGCTTCCAATATATGAAAACTATAGGATGTCCATGGCGAGGGATTGGTGCTTTTATGGTGAACCAGATGGGTAAGTTTGAACAATTTTTTATGGTGTAATAATCGGTGCATCCAATAAAAATAGGTATCATGTATAATCAGGCTGAGTACCAGCGCAACACCCATATACCATATCGGGAAATCATGAATGTTTTCATAAATTCGGGTGTATTGACGCAGAGGCGTGAAAACCAATCCAACTGCGATGATTGAAAATACCAGTGTACTCTGCATGGAATGCCATACCTCACGGATGAAGTCTTTTCTGGTGGCTAGTTTTTGCTGAATCTTGAATTTACCCAGCTTAGCAGGCATCAGCAGATAAAACAGTGTAAAAGGAATTCCGGCAAGTAAAAAATACCGGATAGCCGAAACACTAAAAATACGAATGGTGGCTTCTATTATCTTTTCCATATCTATCTCATTTTTATATACCAAAAGTATAAAGCAGATAGATTTTGCCTCGTTAACAAAAGATAATTTAGCAGCTTAACAAAGGATAATTTATGTTGCTGTTTTTCCTTTTGTATGCATCCTTTTGCGGATTCTGCTCAGGGATACGGGGGTTATACCAAGCATGGAAGCAATGTATTTGTCAGGCACACGGTTTACCAGGTCGAAACGTTCGGACAGGAGTTCGCGATAACGCTCTTCAGGTGATTGCGTGACAAAAGATTCCAGCATTTTTAAAGATTCCGCCAGCATTTTCATCAGGAAAAAATTACGGAGTGGTTCATACTCTGGGTGGGTCTTCAGGATCTCCTCCAGCACATCATAATCGATCTGCAGCAACTTTACCGGTTCAAGCGCACGGTAAATAAACCGGGAAGGTTGGCGGTTAATAATGGTATCGTGTGAGGCAATAAATTGGCCCTCCCAGCGGAGGAGCAATGTCGCTTCATCTCCATTTTCCTTAATGGTATATGCCCGGATTACGCCTTGTTCAATAAAAGCCAGTCGACGGCTGTTTTCTCCTTCACGGATGTAGGTTTCATTGGTTTCCAGCAATACCGGGGTCGTCATGGCAAATAATGGTGTGGTATCGGCAGGCAGTACGCCCGCTAAATCAAACAATAATTCCTGTAAGGTATCTATTGAAGTTGCCATATTAAAAAGAAAAAATGCCCATGAGCAATTGCTAAATTAGAAATATCCTGGCAAGCCTGCAAAATTATGGGCTGCCATAAATATTAATGCAGTAAGTATATGCTTTTTGGGATGATAATTTTTGCCAAATGGCAAATGTGCTCAGGCTTACTTTGCCTAACTTGCACTTATGAAAGAATTATTCGAATTTATGCTGAGGTTTGGGAACCTCAATCAGCAGCAAATGGATTTCATATCCGGCAAAGCTGTTAAAATGCAGCTTCCTCACCTGGCATACTTTTCAGAAGCTGGAAAAATTGCCCGGCAGGTAGGTTTCGTGGTAGAAGGAATCGTGCGGGTATGCTATTACAGCAATAAAGGCGAAGAAATTACCAAATATTTTATTGAAGAAAATAATCTGGTGGTCGACCTGGAAAGCTTCGATCTGGAAATCTGCTCAAGTGCCTATGTGCAAGCCGTTACCGATTGTACCTTAATTGTATTCTCTAAAAAAGACTGGCAGGAGCTGTTACAAACTATTGTTGGCTTTGAAACCATGGTGCATAAAATCATTTCAAGGGCACTGATGCAAAAAGTAGCGCGAAGAAGTCCGCTGGTAACAGAAGATGCCACTACCCGATACCTGAAATTTCTGGAAATTTACCCTACGGTGGTCAACCGGATTCCATTGTCTTATATTGCTTCCTATTTGGGTGTTACACAATCTTCATTAAGCAGGATCAGAAAAAATATCAGGTAAAATGTTTTTTGCCAAATGGCAAATGATTCACCGATCTGTTGATGCAACTTTACAACATCAATTAAAACCAAAAGAAAATGAAATCAGTACTCATAACAGGAGCCAACAGAAGCATTGGCCTGGAAGTTGCAAAACAGCTGTCTGAAAAAGGATTGTTCGTATATTTAGGAAGCCGTAACCTGGAAAAAGGAGAAGCCGTTGTGGCTGAGCTTTTGAAACAGGGATTTGGGCATATTAAAGCGATTGAAATTGATGTAACGCATCCCGAATCGATATCTGCAGCTAAAGATCGCATCGAAAGAGAGCAAGGGAAACTTGATATCCTGATTAATAATGCCGGTATTCTTGGTAATAGTCCGCAAATGGCTGTTGATACGCCTGTACCTCACATTCAGGAAGTGTTTGATACCAATTTTTTCGGGGTGATCAGTGTAACACAGGCCTTTCTTGATTTGCTTAAAAGATCTGATCGTCCCAGAATCAGCAACATCACATCCGGACTTGGATCTTTAACACTTCACAGTGATCCATCATGGAAATATTACCAGGTTAAAACGGCTGCGTATGGAACATCAAAAGCTGCGCTAAACGCATATACCATTGTACTGGCCTATGAATTGAAAGACCTTCCCTTTAAAGTGAATGTGATTGATCCGGGTTATACGGCAACTGATTTTAACCAGCACAGTGGCCCGGGTACGGTAGAAAGTGCAGCCTCGTTTATCATCAAACATACCTTAACTGATGACGATGCGCCTTCAGGACAGTTCTATAGTCATGATATCGAAGATGAAACAGGCATTAGTCCGTGGTAATGATCTGTGAGCAATAAATTTCTGGGTGCCGGATGAATATTGTTTTAAGACTATATTTATCCGGCTACCAATTTATTCATGGAGCACCAAAATAGCCTTTACTGTTTTATTAATCACCTGATTCACGGTACTGCTGGTAAACAGGCGGTAAATAATGTTATGGTGATGTTTAACCAGGCACAGAATATCGGTATGGTTTTGTTCAATAAAATCCATGATCCCGTTCGGTGCGCTATTGTGTTTAATATAATTAAATTCGATTTGTGTACCTGGCAAAAGTTCCCTGATGCTTTTTTCACCAGTTTCAATATGCTGTTGGTCTGAGTTTTCTGCCACATATAATACCTGCATTTTTTGTGAGCCAGAAGCCTTCAGCATCTCTACCAATGCCAATACATCTTTTTGAGAAAGTTTGGTTTCATAATCTGTAGCCAGCGTAATAATCGGACTTGCAGGAAAATTACTCTCCAGCGGAACAATTAAAGTTGGAATCCGCATCTTGGTAACCACCATACTCGCATTGCTACCCACAATGCCGCTTATTCCGGTTGCCCCGGTAATGCCCATAATCAACAGTTCAATTGGATGGGTCTTGGTATATTTGTTAATGACTGTCCTTAAGAAACCAACATCACAGACTGTGGAAATCTTGATGTTTTCCAACTTTTGCTCTTCACGAATGTGATTTGCCCATTGCTCAAGTGCCGTTTTTTTATTCTGATAATAAGATTCAATGAAAATGGCATTATAGGTGCTGTTGTTAATCCCTTCTGTAGGATGAATGGCGTGAATTGCGGCTACTTCCATTTGCAACACCTTTGCCATTGCCAATGCATAAGCAAATGCATTGGCAGCACTTTTTGAAAAATCTGTAGCAACCAGTATCTGTTTCATGTTGAGATAATTTAAAGTTTGAGGCTATACGAATAAGTGGAACAGCATAAAAAGCAATATCGCCAGAATGATCGACACTGGCAAGGTCAGTACCCAGGCCAAACCAATGCTCTTTAATGTATTATTATTTAAGTTATCCTTACCACCTGAAGCCACCATGGCACCGGCAATACCGCTGGATAATACATGCGTGGTGCTTACCGGGAGGCCAAATGCAGTGCTTAAACCAATAGTGGAGGCGGCAACAATTTCAGAAGTAGCACCTTGTGCATAGTTAAGGTGTTCATTGCCAATTTTCTCCCCTATAGTCACTACAATCCGTTTCCAGCCAATCATGGTTCCGAGTCCTAAGGAAATGGAGATGGTTAAAATTACCCAAAGTGGCGCAAAGTCAACCAGTTTGGAAAGTTCGTGCTTTAATTCTGAGAGTTGTTGCTTGTCTGAAACGCTTATCTGTAAATGCTGATCGGCTTCCACCTTACCCATCATCGCAATGATGCCTTCAATCTGCTTCCTGAACTGATAGGTGTTTTCCTTATCAGTTTCATTTTTTTTAGCCAGGTGAATTTTGGTTTGACGGGTTCGCATGATAAATTCCGCCATATTGATTCCTTCGTTGTGGTTTAATACAGCGATCTTTTTCAGCAATACTTCACTGCCGTTGAGTTCGGTAAGCACTTTTTCTTTGGCAATATGATGGTTCACTGCAAATTTAGCAGGTAAAAAGGCAATGAGGATCAGCATTAAAAGGCCAACTCCTTTTTGGCCATCATTGCTGCCGTGAAAGAAACTCACTAAGGTGCAGGTCATAATCAGCAAACCCCTTATTAACAGCGGCGGTCTGTCATTTTCACCCTGAGGGATATGAAAGAGCGCATGGTACTTAATCACATGTTTAAGAAAATACATGAGCAATATGGCCAGACCAAAACCGATAACGGGTGATAAGATCAGTGATAAACCAATCTCCTCTGCTTTTCCCCAGTTTACGCCTGCTCCGCCATAATACCAGGTAAAACCTAATCCGGCACCAATCATGGCACCAATCATAGTATGCGAACTGGAACAGGGAATGCCCAGATACCAGGTACCTAAATTCCAGGCAATAGAGGCCAGGAGTACAGACAGCACCATACAGGCACCCACACCAATGGGCAAGTTCATGAGTGCATCAAGCGGAACGAGTTTGAGAATCCCCATGGCAACCGCAATCCCTCCGGTAAAAACGCCCATAAAATTCCAGAATCCCGACCATGGGATGGCGACAACCGGTTTTAGTGCTTTGGTATAAATTACGGTAGCCACTGCATTGGCGGTATCGTGAAATCCGTTAACAAATTCAAAGGCCACAACCGCCAGCAGGCATAACAGGAATATCAATAAAAGGGGAGTGCTTAAATGGGTATCGCCCACAAAGGGAAGTATAACGCTTAAAGAAGACATAGAATAAAGTAAAGATTAAGGGTAGGCAACGCCATCAAAGTACCACAATAGAAGTGATGTGTATATATCTTCTATGTTAAATAATTGTCTTATTGCGCTATGTTAGCGTTAAGCCGCTACCATGTAAGTGATTAGATATAAAGTGGCGCCATCCGCCGCCAGTAATGCGGGCGGTGCGCATCATTGTCCCAGGTATATAGCTGATGGGTAATGTCCCTTTCCCAAAGCAGCTGGCTTAGCCTGTTATTGCTCTCATAAAAGGGATCGGTTTCTCCAACGGCCAGGATGATTTCCATAGATTTTAAACTGGCGATGAGATTGCTATCCTGAAGGTTTGACAGGTATTGCTCTGGCATATTAAAGTATACAAGTTCATCACGAAAGCCACCCATCAGATCGATAAAAGGATTCAGTGCCTGGGTAAGATCATACCTGCCACTAATGCCAACGGTCTTTTTAAAAAGCTGCGGATATTTTAAGGAAAGGTTGATGGCATGATAGGCCCCCATGCTAAAGCCAACAGTTTCAATTCCGTTAGGGGTGCCCTTTTGGTACATTAATGGAATTACTTCATCCAGCAGGTATCTTTCATATTGCAGGTGCCTTGCCATACGTACCGATGGGAAAACCGACTGATTATAAAAACTTTCTGCATCTACACTATCCATACAAAAAAGCTGTAATTCACCTTTTTCAATCTTGCCGGATAAGGCGTGTACAATTCCCCAGTTTTCGTAATCGTAAAACCTGGCCATTCTGGTTGGGAACATTAATACCGCCCTTCCCGAATGCCCAAAAACCAAAAGTTCCATGTTGCGTTCCAGGTGTTTACTGTACCATTTATGATATTCCCTATGCATGTCTGATTGTTATTGTTTGTGGAAATTACATCAGCGGTATTATTTCAACATTAACAAATGATCATATTATCCTAATTTTTCATGAATAATCATTTTCCACAAATCATACCCTTCTTTGCTTAAATGAAGTCCGTCATGATCATAATAACCCGGATTTGGATTTCCATCCTTATCCAGCATTCGTTTAAAAACATCTATGAATTGCCAGTTTCCATTCCTTTTAATTAGCTCATGCTCAATCAGGTTATTGGTATACTTAAACTGATCGGCCATATGCCACCTGGAAAGGCTTGGTTTTAGCGAGATGAAATAACAAGGGATAGCGCCGAAGTATTCATCGGCCTTTGCCATCAGCTGAAGAAAAAATAAGAATATCTCTTCGGGGTTTCTGCCATCACCCAGATCATTGTCGCCCGCATAAAAGATCAGCTCATCTGGCCGATAGTCAGTCATAATCCGATCAAAGAACCAGGCACATGCTGCTAGTGTTGAACCTCCAAACCCAAGATTGATAACTCTTTTTGCAGGAAAATCATCTTCGAGACGCTGCCAGAGACGAATGGATGAACTTCCATAAAATATGGTGGAATAATTTTTTCTTTTCTCCGGAGAAACCTGTTCTAAGCGCTTCACCTCATCTTCATACCAATACATGCCTGTGAATATAAAAGATATATCAGCGATTTTGTATGATCAGAATGTTAAATTTTAATCCATCAATAAGGCATCAATAAAAATCAGGGAAATTACTTGTTACTGGATTAACATGAAATTCATATGCGGGTAGTTGATTTGCGGGATAACTATTCAAATTAAGAAATGAAGAAAGAATTAATTTTATTGGGGCTGATGGTATTTTTGGGGATGGTATCTTGTAAAAAGACTCCAGGCAACGATGAACCACATGTTATTACCTATCCTGATATGGCAGAAGTTGCTGATCCGGCCATCTTATTTACCACGGCAAGTGGTGTTAAGGTTTACAATGGTGGTTTCGGTTCGGCTGTTGCAGCAGATCCAAATGATGCAGCCGTATTTTATATGTTAACGGATAGAGGTGCAAATGTGGCCGGGCAGCTGGCCAATTCCATTATTATCGGAAAACCTGATTTCGATCCACAAATTGGAAAGTTTAGGTTGAAGGATGGAAAGCTGATATTGGAGCAAACCATTGAGCTGAAAAATGCAGCGGGTGGAAAGTTAAACGGGATTCCAAATCCAGCAGGTATGGGCGCTTCAGGAGAGACAGCGTATGATTTAAACGGGCAGGTGATTGCGCCGAATGCCGATGGTATTGATTCAGAGGGATTGGTGAGGGCAGCAGATGGAACTTTTTGGATCAGCGATGAATACGGGCCACACCTGGCTCATTTTGATGCCAATGGAAAAACCATTGAACGCATTAATCCATTTGGTACCGGAACCGGAGGCCGAAAAATTCCGGCGGTTTTTACCAAAAGAAGGGCAAACCGTGGGATGGAAGGATTAGCTATTACACCTGATGGCAAAACGCTGGTGGGTATGATGCAGTCACCAATGTACAATCCTTCAAAAAATGCGGTAGCCAATTCAACAGTACTGCGGATATTAACCTTTGATATTGCAACTGGCGCAACCAAACAATACGCTTATTTAATGGATAATACCACGCTTACCGGCGTGAGCGATATTGTAGCTGTAAATGCGACTACCTTTTTAACCATAGAAAGAGATGGCCTGTTTGGTGGTGATACCACTAATCCTGCCGCCTTTAAAAAGGTATTTAAGATTGATATCAGCAATGCTACAGATATTTCTGATCCAGCTGATGGCTCAACAGGAAAACTTTACGGTGGAAAAACGGTAGAAGAACTAAATAATCAGGCAGGGCTTACTGCTGCGGGGATTACGCCAGTATCAAAAACACTGGTCTTGGATCTGTTAAAAGATTTGCCATCAATTTACCCGCATGATAAGGCAGAAGGACTTGCGCTTTTGCCCGGAAACATCCTTGTGATTTCTAATGATGACGATTTTGGTGTGGTAGATAATGGAGCCAGTGGCTTTGCCCAAAAGATTTTACCCTTAACTAAAACCGTAGATCGGAACCGTTTATACTTTGTAAAGGTTAAACTTTAATCCGTGCTACTACCTGTATGTTATCGTATCAGGCTGATGTAAGTATTTGCACAGGATGTAAATATTAAAGCGAGGAAATATTTTAAACTTGAGTTTGGTTAAATATAGCGTATTTTATTTTTAACCATTTCGCCCTTTGGTCACCCTCCGATGTATCGGAGGGTGGTAGAAGGCCAGGGTGTAAACAGTAAATAATTAATTAACCAAGATTTTAAGATTTCCCCGCTTTATTGTATTGGCATTTTAATCATGCCTGAAATGAATGTTAACTTTTACAAAGTATCTTCCGCAACATCAGCATGAGCTACAACAGTGACCCTTTTGCGTGAGGCAAAAATGGCTCCCATACTGGCACTAAAGGCACCTAAAATCATTCCGATGAAGGAGAAAATGGCGAATTTAGAAATTGCTGAAGCCATTTCATCACCAACTTTTCTGGCTTTCTGTTCTGCTTCTGCCTTCACTTCTTTTAATTTTACTTTAGCTGTATTTAAGGTGCTTACCCAGTTCTCTACAATCTGTTGAGATTCTACACGGCTTTTGCCGGTTCTTTTCTGAACAATATTAACCAGGGCTTCCTGATCTACCGCATTAAAGGTAGAGTCGCTCGCTGAAAACAATTTAGAAAAAAGTGCATCCAGTTTTTGCTGTGCATCCTGAGGATTTTCCAAAATATCTTTTCCTGTTGATTCACCTGCTCCGGTAGCCTCATTGGCTTTTTCTTTTAAGGCACCTGGTTGTAATTCTTTTTTACCAGATTGTTTTAACAACAGCTCAGCCTCCTGTTTCATTTTACCAAAAGTGTTTTCATCTACGCCTAGCTGATCTTTAATCATATTTCCGGCTTCAGGAGCGGCAGCCTTAATGCCTTCTCCAGCCATAGAAAAGCCTTTTGTAATAACAGAACCAACGCCGCCTACCACTTTACCCACTGATGAAGTGATCAGGTATAGGTTTAAAAAGGTTAATAAACACCAGGTCAATAAGCCATGTAGTACCAAATCTGTTTTTTGAACATGATTGGAAAACCAGCCTGCTACCCAGCCACCTGTGAATAAAGATATCAGCATGGTTACTATCCACCAGATTAATGCTCCGGTTCCAAGACCGCTAAAGGGTTTTGCTTCTTCAAGGGGATCTATACTGCCCATACCAATGCTTAATCCCAGTAAACTAAGTAAAAGTTGAATGGCGATGGCGATAAAAACACCTGAAATAATTGCGCTCCATGATAAGCGGCTGATAAATCCAATAGCAGATTTATCCCTTACTGTGTGAATTGTTTGTGACATTTTTTGTTTTTTTAGGTTGATAAAATTGATTTTTAATAAGCCGTACTATTTTTATTACCTACAAAAACAATGTTTCAAAACTGATGCTTTTGATTGATGAATCCATGCATTCATCCCTGTTTGATTTTGTAATTTTTATTTTCATACTGATTATTTTGTTTCGATAGAGAACGGGAACGTCAATAAAATGTTTGTTTTTTGTATCGTAAATGTTACAACCTTTGGTTTTGTCTTTTTAAAAAACCAGTTTCTGAAAATTAACGTATGGATAAAGCTTTAAAAGATGGGTTTTATGGTGTAAGCTGTTGGTATGTAAGTGTATATATTTATTATTGTTGATGTTCTTAGGGTTGTAAACGGAAGTTTTAGCAGGTTTTAGATCTCAGGTATATTGAAATCCAGACCATTTTTTAGCGCAAAAATCCCTGGCGTATGGTAAATTTTTATTGAGCAGCTGAAATAAAAATGATGTTTTCTTTTAATGATAACATGATCAAATTATATAGCTACGAGAGAAAAGCCAAATAATTTTGGAGAAGCAGGAGATGGTTTGCAATTTAATTGGCAGGCTGAGATACAAAGCATCATCAGGATTTATAATTTTTGATGTAATGCTGGCACATATGTTTAATCAGCAGGATAGAAACTTGTTTTTTGATACATTGCGACGCGGTTTTAATGCCTGTTTTTTTGAATTGCCCAAACCAAATAATGTAAAACACCTGAATGTACTTTTACCAGACTGCAGGCACATGTTGTAAAATTATCTCCTGATTGAGTAGATGCAAAAAGATATCATAAGGTTAACATATTGATAAAAATGATAAAGAAATTTAGCGTACTTATTCTCTTTTTTGTGGGCGTGATCGCTTTGAGATCCATTGCTCAAAATCCAGTTATTCAAACCCGGTTCACCGCTGATCCGGCGCCGCTCGTTTATAAAGATACCGTATATTTATATACCACTCACGATGAGAATACCGCAGGTCCGGGCATGGGAAAATTCCTGATGAAAGAATGGTTGCTTTATACCTCAACTGACATGGTGAACTGGACAGATCATGGTGTGGTGGCATCATTAAAAGATTTTGTATGGGGAAGGCAGGATAACGGTGCATGGGCACACCAGTGCATTGAACGAAACGGAAAGTTTTACCTCTATTGTGCTGTACAGGGAAGCGGAATTGGTGTACTGGTAGCAGACAGTCCTTACGGGCCATTTAAAGATCCTATTGGTAAAAGCCTGGTGGATACTGACCACAAATGGAATGATATAGATCCTTCAGTATTTATTGATGATAACGGACAAGCCTATTTGTATTGGGGCAATCCAAGCCTTTGGTATGTTAAGCTGAATGAAGATATGATTTCACATGCTGGCGAGGTCACGAAAATACCAAATGTAGGTAAAGAGAAGGGACAGACTACGGAAGATACCTATCACTATCAGGAAGGCCCCTGGGCATACAAGCGCAATGGTCATTATTATATGGCTTATGCCTCTACCTGTTGTCCGGAGGGGATTGGGTATGCCATGAGCAATAGTGCCACCGGGCCCTGGGAATATAAGGGCTATATTATGAAGCCAAACGCAAAATCATCCGGTAACCATCCCGGAATTATTGATTATAAGGGGAAGTCGTATGTATTTGGTTTTAATTACAGGTTGAATTTTATGCTTACGGAGCAACACCATGAACGGCGTTCGGTTTGTGTGGAAGAATTTAAATATAACCCGGATGGTACCATTCCGGAGCTGCCCTGGTGGTCTGAAACCGGGGTTGAGCAGATCGGAAATCTTAATCCTTTTAAACGTACAGAAGCTGAAACGATCAATTGGGCAGAAGGTATGACTACGGCAAAAGATATTAAAACCGGCCAATTTTTTGTGTGTAATAAAAATACCGGAGCATATATCAAGGTACGGGGTGTTGATTTTGGAAAAGGCGCTAGAAAAATTGAAGCTTGTGTGGCCGCTATAACTGCCGGAAGTCTTGAAATTAGAATTGATGACAAGGCAGGTACTTTATTGGGTACGCTGAATGTTAAATCTCCAAAATGGGAAACTATTTCCAGCAGTATCAAAACCGTCAAAGGCAAGCACGATCTTTATCTGGTTTTCAAAGGAGGTCGCTTCAACCTGGATTGGTGGAAGATGAAAGCAAATTAAAAAATATATCCTCTAAATGTTGCGTTTTATTAATGTGTTTGTGATTTACCCGCTGGGGTACTGGAGTAAATCTGCTGAATAGATTCAATAACATGATCCTCAATGTCTTTTCCTGCTATTATAATGTGTTAACATTTGCCTGTTTAATTTTTTAGGGGGCTGATTGATTAAAATGATTTGGTAATACGTTTTACTAGCATATTTTTATTATGTTAGTAGAACGAAATATTGCTATGCGTGCTGGAAAAAGCCTTCTTGATAAACCCTGTTATATCGAATGGAATCCCTTTACAGTGGGAGCCATGAAGCTTTTCGCCGCGTTTATAGTACATATTTCAAATCGTGGAACAGCTACGGCGATCAACTTTTCTGAGAATGGATCAAATCAAAGATGTGGTATGTATTGGTTCTGATCTGGATCGTGATTTTGAAAGAAAGCAATTTCCGTAGAATCTGGAAATCATTGCCGATTATAAAAAGTTCCTGAATAAAAGAAATGATTAATGATACTGGTGCCCGGAACCTGATGCATGGCAACTGGTTGCATTTCCTGATGAAAGTATGGGCATAATTTTAATGGATATGAAGATAGATACACGATGGACCCGGAGCCTTATCCTGGGTTTTGTCATGATGAATAGTACTGCTTTTGCGCAAAACGCAGCAAAGCTTCCCTTGTATAAAAATGCGAAAGTACCTGTAGAACGCAGGATTAATGATTTACTTTCCAGGATGACTGTTGAAGAAAAAGTCGGGCAGATTTCCATGCCACTGGGCTGGCCCATGTACATCAAAAAAGGCAATGAGGTGGAAGTAAGTGAAGCCTTCAAAAAATCATTGAAAGAAGAATATACAGGTATGCTTTGGGCAACCCTTCGCGCTGATCCCTGGACAAAAAAGACATTAGCCAATGGTTTAAATCCTGAGCTGGCTGCCAAAGCCACCAATGCCATTCAAAAATATGCAATAGAAAATACCCGGTTAGGTATTCCGGTTTTGCTTTCCGAAGAAGCACCGCATGGCCATATGGCGATTGGTACAACGGTTTTTCCAACATCAATCGGGCAGGGCAGTACCTTTGATCCGGAACTGATTCAGAAAATGGCTGCTGCAATTGCCGAAGAAACCCGCTTACAGGGTGGCCATGTGGGTTATGGTCCGGTATTGGATTTGGCCCGTGAACCGCGGTGGTCAAGAGTGGAAGAAACTTATGGCGAAGATCAGGTACTCAACAGCCGGATGGGTGAGGCCATGGTTAAAGGTTTCCAGGGAAACAATATCAGCAGTGGTGTAAATGTTATCGCTACTTTAAAACATTTTGCTGCTTATGGTGCACCCGAAGGTGGCCATAACGGGAGCAGCATTAATGTGGGCTTGCGTAGCTTACATCAGTTTTATTTGCCACCTTTTAAAGCAGCTGTAAAAGCAGGTGCTTTGTCTG
Organism: Pedobacter sp. MR22-3; assembly: GCF_026240075.1. Lineage (NCBI taxonomy): Bacteria > Pseudomonadati > Bacteroidota > Sphingobacteriia > Sphingobacteriales > Sphingobacteriaceae > Pedobacter > Pedobacter sp. MR22-3. Next base: position 307,887 of record NZ_JAPIVF010000003.1, read on the forward strand.
TAATGACGGCCTACAATTCTATTGACGGCATTCCGTGTTCTTCCAATGAAATGCTGCTGAAGGATATATTAAGAAAAGACTGGGGCTTTAAAGGATTTGTGGTTTCTGATTTGAACAGCATTTCCGGATTAAAAGCCAACCACCACATTGCTGAAAATGCGGCTGAAGCAGCTGAAATGTCTATTAATGCTGGCCTGGATGCCGATTTGAGTGGCTTTGGCTATGGTAAAGCTTTGCTGGCCGCCATTAAATCTGGAAAAGTTACTTCCGAGGTTTTAGATACTGCCGTGAGCCGGGTATTGCGTATCAAATTTAATATGGGACTTTTTGAAAACCCTTATGTTAAACCTGAGCGGGCAAAACAGCAGGTAAGAAGTGCAGAAATGGTAGCTTTGGCCAGGCAGGTTGCGCGTGAATCCATCATTCTGTTAAAAAATCAGGATAAGCTGCTTCCACTAAGTAAATCACTTCAAAGCATTGCTGTAATTGGCCCTAATGCTGATCAGCTTTATAACCAGATTGGTGATTATTCTGCGCCACAAAGCGAGGGAAATGTAGTGACGGTTTTGCAGGGAATCAAAAATAAACTGGGCAACCATACCAAAATTACCTATATGAAAGGTTGCGCCATCCGCGATACTTCTTCCAGCAATATTGAAGAAGCGGTAAGTGCTGCAAAAAAAGCTGATGCGGTGGTCATTGTTTTGGGTGGATCCAGTGCCAGGGATTTTAAAACGGAGTACATTGAAACCGGAGCCGCAAAAATCCAGGCAGGCGGCAATCAGCTTAGCGACATGGAAAGTGGAGAAGGTTACGACAGGGCTACTTTAGATTTACTCGGCGACCAGCTTAAGCTATTAAAAGCTGTCGTTAACACGGGCAAACCAGTGGTGCTGGTGCTGATTAAAGGCCGGCCTTTAAATTTAAACTGGGCTGCCGAGTACGTTCCTGCTATTCTGGATGCCTGGTATCCTGGTCAGGAAGGGGGGAATGCCATTGCTGATGTGCTTTTTGGCGATTATAATCCTGCCGGACGTTTGCCAATTTCTGTTCCTAAATCTGTCGGACAGTTACCTGTTTACTACAATGCCCGCTACCCGGAGAAACACGATTATATTGAAATGGATGCAAAACCCTTGTACAGTTTCGGTTATGGCTTAAGTTATACCACTTTCGATTATCAAAACCTTAAAGTTAAATATGAGAACGGATCGGCTACAGTCAATTTTGATTTAAAAAATACCGGAAGTGTAGATGGGGAAGAGGTGGTTCAACTGTATTTGAAAATGAAAACGGCTTCTGTCGTGTTACCAGCTAAACAGTTAAAGCAGTTTAAAAGAATTGCCTTAAAAGCTGGCGAACAAAAGAATTTAACTTTTGTATTGAATAAGGATGACCTGGAAATTTATAATGCCCAAATGAAATGGGCGGTTGAAGCTGGAGAATACTCGGTAATGGTTTCCTCCTCTTCAGATCAGGTGAGGTTGGAAGGAAAGTTTAAAATAGAAAAGTAGTTTTTCGAAGTTTTTGGCGTTTTGCCATTCCCCTCCACCGGGGGGGCTGCAAGACGGGACGGTTAATCAATCGTTACTATTTACTTCTTCATTTCATGGCTGATCGGTGAGGCACCAACCTGTAGAAAAAATGCAATTTTATAAAGCAAACTTCACATTAATCAATGCGCTGATTCCACTCAGATGGGTGCTCGGTGTTTTGGGGAGGTTGGCTATTTTAGTGGCCTGGCATTCAAGTAAAAGCATAATGGATTTTGATAAATTGTAGTTCACGCCCAATCCGACATTACCATACAGGTATAATTTGGAATCATTAGAATAATTGACGGTGTTGCTTATCGCATCAATATCAGCTTGTGGGTGACGAACCAAAGACGGACCTAAACCTGCTACAATAAAAGGTACCCAATTACCCAGGCCCCTGTGATAACCAAAGCCCAAACCCAGGTTGATGCTATTGGAATTGGCATCTATCATAGAATTTATTCCATTCAATGTAGTGCCACTTTTGTAGCCCACACTGGTTTCACCCAATTGTACCCGCCCGAAAAATTGTTTCTTGTAATTGAACTGGACGGTGGTTTGAGAAGTAGTACCCAGGAGCATGGGTTCACCAGCAACCTGATCAAATGGGGCAAACAAACCAATTGCCCCGCCAAAATCTATCCGCCATTTGCGTTCCTTTGCCGGATCTGAAACCTGCGCTTTTACCGTATAATAAATGCCCGAAAAAACCAGAGCGATAAGTGTTACTTTTTTAAAAATGCTGAAATTCATCGTGTTTTATATTACTGCTGTATGTCAAAGATGTGACACAATAGGTGAGGTGTTTTGATGATAGTTACTGAAGTGACAAAATCCGGCACTCACCTTACAGAACGGATAGTCTGAGCGCACTGTTGAAAATTCTACATAATAGATTGCTTTCCCAAAAGTTCGGGACAGGCTTTTGTACCTTCTCGTATGACGATACTGCTTAAGGGACCGTCCTCCTGAACTTGATTCAGGAGGTTATCAAGAAAGGTGCTGAGCTAAATTTACTTCGTAGCTTTCCGCTGCGCTACAGGTCAGCATGACGGGTGGGTGGAGGAGTCCACTCAAAAATCCCTTGAAAATCCGTCATTGCTTCAGCAAATTCTTCATTTGCTGAAGCAATCTCCTTTATAGATTTCACAAGGTAGATTGCTTCGTGCCTCGCAACGATATATGTAAGGCTAAAGCTTATTTGAGGGGAACTGGTTCAGCCATTTTTTTAACTGGGAAGATTTTTCCCTGCTAAGCGTAATTGCTTCACCCTCAGCTGGCGATAACTCAATCTTGAGCTGACTATTAAAGAAAAGGTGTATTTTATGTATCGATTTTAATGAGATGATATATTGTCTGCTTGCCCTGAAAAATACATCGGGATCAAGCTCCTTTTCCAGGTTTTCTAACGTTTGCTCGATCACATAGCGCTTATTGTCGAAAGTATGCAGAAAAGTAGTTTTATTTTCAGATGAAAAATAGGCAATTTCACTGGTCATCACCAGTACATAGGTATCCCGATAAAAAACCAGAAACCTGTTGCGGTAAGATATTTCTCTGGTTTGCAGCTCCCTTAAGGTTTGCAACAATAAATCATTGGTATGCCGGTCTTTTGGTGCCGCCTTTTTTAAACTTTTAGAAAGTTTATCTGCATCAAGAGGTTTTAACAGGTAATCAATTCCATTTACCTCGAATGCTTTTAAGGCATATTCATCATAAGCGGTAATGAAAACCACTGGTGCGGTAATTTCAACATGATTAAATATTTCAAAGCTTAACCCATCTGTAAGCCTGATATCCATAAAAATAAGGTCTGGTTGTGCGTGGCCCTGAAACCAAATGATACTGTCCTGAACAGTTTGTAAGCGATCTACCACCATCATGCTGCTATCCAGCTGACGGAGCATTTTTTCGAGCCTCAACACATTTGGCAACTCATCTTCAATGATCAAAACACTTGGCATACAATGGTGGTTAAGGTTGTAACGTAATCAATGGTATAGAAACGGTGAAGGTTTCCTGGGTTTCGGTCACCAATAGTTGTTCTTGTTCCATCAGGCGGTATCGCTCATTAATATTCTTTAAACCGATCTCGCTGCTGTAGGTATTCTTATTTTTGAGCATTTTATTGTTTTCGACGATGAGATGGCGATCTGCAGTGAAATAGATGTTTATTTTTAAGGGTAACCTGGTACTAAAAACGTTGTGTTTAATGGCATTTTCTATCAGCAACTGGAGTGTAAGAGGGGGTAAACCAAGTGTATCAATATCTTCGTGTCCGGCGATTTCAACAATGATCCCATCACCATAACGGATTTGATAAAGATACAGGTAGGCCGCTATAAATTCCAGTTCTTCTCTTAAGGAAATAAGGTCTTTTAACCTGTTTGCCAGCATATACCGGTAGATGGAAGAAAGATTGGCCAGATAAGCTGTTGCGGTTTGTGGTTCATCCTCAATAAGTGCAGTAACAATACTCAGGTTATTAAAAAGAAAATGGGGATCAAGCTGAAGCTTTAGTGCTTCCAGCTGTGCCTGTGTGGTATGTTGCTGTAGCTCAAGAGATTTTAAACTGGCATCATTCCATCGATGAAAAAAATAGGCTGCGGCAAATACAACAGTGGTAAGCAGAGAAAAAATGGTACCTACGATGAGTGCCTGCCTGAACATCAGTTCATCATAAATAAAGCGAACCGGTAGCCTGATGATAAAAAACAAATTCAAAATGAGGTAGATCACACCGATGTGCAGCAGGAACTGGATCAGAAACCTCATGGCAATATGCCCTTCCCAGCTATAAAATCGATTGATAAAACTGGTAAGCTGAATCCCGGTTTCAAATAATGCAGCAGCATAAGCCATGGCCAGTACAAGCTCCAGTACAAAATCCATACTGAAGAAATATTGCAAACCGGAGTGTTCTGGCTCATATGGATTAATTAAAAAAATGACGAGATACAACAGCATCCCGAATCCTGGGTAACCATAGCGCCGGAATATGTTATAATTCTGTTTGTACATCTTTTACAGTAAAGTTAAATCTCTTTTATCAGAAAATGAGTCAATTCTCAAATTTGTTCTTTCCGGATATGTTTTCCAGCTCAGCAATGGTTATGGCCTGTTGCAGTTTTGCCGTGTACAGGTCAGCCTCTGCTTGTGCAAGCTTCACTTTTGTTTCCAATAGCGCAGTCTTGATTTCAAATCCGGCAGTTAAACGGTCCTGCTGTTCTTTTAATTCATCCTGACGAAAGGATACCGCTTTGCCTGCTGCGGTAATTAAGGCATTGCATTGCACCACTTTCCTGGATAACCGGTCAACCGTTAAACCGATTTGCTGCTGGGTGTATGCCATATTTTCTTCCGCTTGTTTTAACTGTGCCTGCCGCTGATTTTTTACTTCACAGTTTGCAAAAAGATCCTGAAGATTCCATTTCAGGCTGATGCCAACATATGGACTGCTTACCGGTAGTATTGGGCTTCCTTGTTGCCTGTAATATCCAGCCACAATGCCGAAATCAGGCAGGTTGGCCTGTTTAATTGCTTTTATCCCTAATATGGCCTTTTCCTTATTCAATCTGGCTATTTCCAAATCGGGATTAAGCATGGCATTGCTGCGGTAATCACTGATTACTATACCTTTTTCATTCCATACTGGTTCCTGTAGGTTTAGTTTTTGAAGATCAATGCCTGTCAGACTACTCATCTCAGCAAGATAGTCCTGAAGCTGCAGGTCGGTTTTCATCAAAGCCTGTTCCTCATTGGCGATATCAGCCCGAAGCCCGGCCAGGCTGGCAGCGGTAACGGTACCTGCCATGCGGGATGTTTCTCCGTCAGTAAGTTTTGCTTTTGCCAGTTCAATGCGGAGCTTTCCTGATTCGGATGTTTTACGCAAAATTAAGGCACTATAAAAAAGTTGTTCTACCTGTAGTGTCAGTTGCAGCGCCGTTTGTATACTTTCCTGCCTGCCAATCTGAATGTCAGTCTGATCAATGGCCATTGCGGTAGCCAGTTTGGCTTGTTGCGTGATGGGTTGATAAAGGTTAAAGCCCACATTATAATTGCCTTTTTCGCCGATTTTAAACCTTGTATCCTGTGCAGGTAAAAGTTGTGCCGCACCGTTTCCGGTATTAATCATACCTATCGTGCCGGCCGGAATAGAAATGTCTGGCAACTTGAAACTATATTGATAGCTTCCATCTATTGTAAGGGAAGGATATCTTTTAATTCCATCTTCATGCAGTTTGCTGGTTTTTTCTAACATGTGGTATTGCCTGATGTTAAGCTGATGGCTGTTTTTTTTTGCCGCATGGATCAGCTGATCAACTGAATATGCCGTTTGTGCCTTGCTATAGTAACAGATGAAGCACAATAGTATCACCCGCCAACTGTTCTTGATTTTATTAATCATGTTGAATTGTATTTTGATGTTGACTACGGATTTCTTGTTTGTCGCCAGGGTTTATCCAGCCGATGTACATCACTGGTACGGTAAGTAAGGCCATCATCATGCTCCAGATGACGCCGAAAGCAAGTACACTCGCAAGGGGTGCCCACATGGGCGAACCTGATATGATCATCGGCATTACACCAACCGCTGCCGCCATGGCCGTGAGGAAAATCGGGCGTAGTCTCCTTTTGGCAGACTCAATCGCCGCGGTTCGGATATCCAAACCATGCTGAATCAGGATATTGGTATAATCAACCAGAATGATGGCATTGCGAACCACAATCCCTGAAAGGGCAATTAAGCCGATAAATGCGGTAAAGCTGAAATTATTTCCCGTAATGGCCAGCCCCAGTATGGCACCGAACAGACTTAACGGGATGGTTGCCATAATGATCAGCACCTCTTTAAAATTTTTAAACTGGAACATCAGGATGAAAAAAATGAGTACCAGACTGGTTCCAAGCGCAGTGTACATATCTGCTTCCACTTCTTCCTTTCCACCTTCTTCACCGCCGTATTCAATATGGTATCCTGCCGGAAGCTTTAGTGTGTTTATTGCCGGTTTGATCTGTTCAAGCAGTTCGGCTGGCAGTATATGTGCCTCCGTTTCGCTTTGAACCGTAAGCGTACGGATGCCATTTCGGTGCATGATGTTTCCGCTTTGCCACTGCGGTGTTAAGGTTGCAATTTGCCTGAGTGGTATTTGTGCATTATTTAGAGGGGAAGAGAGGTAGGTGTTTTCCAGGTCATCTGTATTTCTTCGCACCCGCTGATCTAACCGCAACCGGATATCCACCGGGTTGTTTCCTTCATAAATGGTAGAGATGGGGGCACCGCTAAAACCTGTAAAAACTGCACTGGCGATATCACCTGTGGTAAAGCCAAGTTGTCCGGCATCCTCATTTGGTGTAATCTGTATGCCATAGTAATCTGATGCAAAATCATTACGCACCAGCCTGCTGCCCTTGGCCTTTTTGATGATATTTGCCACCTGTGTACCGTATTCCTTTAAGGTATTGATATCGTCTCCAATAATCCTTACTTCTACAGGTGCTTTTAGGTCGTTACCCTGCTGCATCTGTTTCACGTAAAAAGTTCCGTCAGGTATAAGGGCTTTCACTTTTGTGGTAAGTTCTTCAGCCATTTGTTCCGTGGTTTCATTATTGGTTGTGGTAATCAATATTAACCCGTAATTGCTTGTCGGAACTTCAGGAGCAAAGTTGTAATAAAACCTGGGTGCCGATGTTCCGGAAAATGCCGCATAGGAAATAACGCGTTTATCTTTTTTAATCAGATTTGCTGCCTGATTTATTGCCGCATGTGTTTTCTCAAGTTTAGTACCCGTAGGCATCCAGAGTTCTACTATAAACTGGTTGCGTTCTGCAGGCGGAAAGAATAACTCACGCACACCAAGCTTCATTACGATTCCGGTAAGCAGTACAAAAATAATACTGGTTAATATGGTCAGTTTGGGATGTTTGATACACCAATCAAGCGCTTTATTATAGGTATTTTGCATGCTCATGAGCACCGAAACCTTTATTTTCTGGTCGTCTTGCTGTTCATCAGGCACAGAAGAATGGTTTAATCCTTTCTTGATAAAGGTATAACACAGCAAAGGGGTGAGGAACAGTGCTACAAAATAGGAGGCAATTAGTGCCACAGCTACTGTAATGGGAAGGGTAAAAATAAATTCTCCGGTAGAACCCTTAATCAGCACCATGGGTAAAAAGGAAGCGATGATGGTGATGGTGGCTGCCAGAACCGGGATCAGCAAATCGTGTGCGCTGCGCCAGGCTGCTGTCCAGCGGTTAATACCTTCATCTAAAAGTTCAACATAATTGTCTGCGATCACAATTGCATCATCTACCACCATGCCCAGAACCAGTATCAATCCGGCAAGTGATACCTGGTGCAGTTCAATTCCCAATGCATTCAGAATGGCGAATGTTAGCGCCACCGTCATTGGAATAGCCAAAGCAGCAACGGATGCAATCCGGAAAGGTAACAGCAGAATAACCACCACAATTACCGAAAGTATGGCCAGAAAAAACTCTTTTATAAAATGGGAGATATGATCGTCTACCAAATTAGGTTGAGAGATTAATGTGGTCACCTTTATATTGCTCGGTATACGTTGCTTCGCCAAGGCAATCATACTGTCTGCTAATTTTCCGAAGGCGACGATATTGTTACCCTCATGCATTTGAATGGATAACAGTATGGCTTTATTTCCATTTACACTGATGATACTTTCAGGCTCGGCATCTGTTCTTTTCAAACTGGCGATGTCGCCCAGTTTTACCGGGATACCGGCAGGAGAAAGCCCTAAAACCTGGTTGGCCAGGTCTGTTTCCGTATGGAAATAGCCATTGGTATAAAGCGGAGTCTTGCTGGCTAAAGTTTTTATTTCTCCGGTGGCCGCAATGGTATTCTGTGATTGTAATACCTGTTCTACCTGCCTGAAGTTGAGACCATACTGCGCCAGTTTACCGGAGGTGGAAGAAACCACTATTTCCTCTTTCTGATCTCCAATGCGCTTCACTTTTGAAGTTTGCTTTAGCGTACGAATCAGGTCTTCTACCTTTTGGGCATATCCACTTAATTCTGTATAACTTGCCTGGTTGCTTTCCAGGGCAATCACCACTGCTTCCGTATCGCCAAAATCAGAATCAACGATCGGGCCCTGAATACCTTGCGGCAGTTCTGAAGCTTTGGTTACCAGCAACTGGTGGCGGAGTTTGCTCCAAAAAATGTCAGGCTGTTTTACTGATTCCGTAAGTTCAACATTAATCACGACCATGCCATCTTTAGAGGTGGAATATGTTTTTGTTTTATCTACTTCATCATATTGGAAAAGTTGCTGTTCCAGTTTCTTGGTTAGTTGCTCCTCCACCTGTGCAGATGAAGCTCCGGGAAATCCGGCTAGAACAAGTCCCTGCCGGATGGTAATTTTTGGATCTTCCCGGCGGGGCATATTAACCAACGAGTTGATGCCTACAGCAAATAGCGCAAGCAAAACCGCCAGCGTGAGGTGCTTATATTTAAGTGCAGCTTCTATAAAATTCATATGATTACTGATCTGTTTTAATAGGGGAACCATCATTTAAAGCAGTTTGCCCTGAAATCACTATGGTTTCACCTGCTGATAAACCGGAAAGGATTTCTACGCGATTTGCAGACATTTTTCCGAGGCTTATTTTTCGTTTAAAGGCCCGGTGGCTTTTGAGGTCTGCCACATACACATAGCTTTGATTGCCTGGTTCATTTACAATACATTCCGGAACGATGTTAATGCCGTTTTTAAAATGTCCGGAAGAGATTCTGGTTTGGGCAATCATGCCAGGCTTGATGGTGAGATCGTGATTGTTGATTTCAATTTTCAAAGTAAAAGCCCTTGTAGTCGCATCAGCCAGTGCACCAACTTCTACTATTGTTCCTTTAAAGTGCCTGCCCAATGCTTCAATCTCTACATCTGCCGACTGGCCTTTTTTCAAGCCTTTCAATTCTCCTTCAGGCACTGAGGCAGATACCTTTACTTTTTTAATGTCTGCCAATACAAAAAATGGTGTACCAGCAGTGATAATTTCCCCTGCTTCTGCATCTTTGCGCAGTAAAATGCCGGAAATCGATGCATAAAGCCGGGCATCCTGAAGGTTCTTAACCGCTATTTTTTGCTGTGTGCCGGCTTTTTGCAAAGCAAAGTTTCCTTTGGTAAAGTCAAGTTCACTGATGCTGGATTTAGCATGCATGATTTTTAAACGGTTAAACTGATCCTGAGCTTCACTTAATTCCACATCAGCCATTTGCTTGTTTAGTATATAGTTGGTTGGTTCGAGGCTGGCGATCAAACTTCCCTTTGAAACGGCTTGCCCGGGTAAAAAGTTGATCTGATTGATTTTACCTGGTACCATGAATCCGAGTTTAACAGTAGCGTTTCCTTCAATATTTCCGCTAAGTACAAGATCCTGCTCTGTTTTAGTGGTTACCAGTTTTTCGGTTTTAACCCTGGTCGCTTGTTCGGATAAGTGCTTAGATTTTTCTTCCTGATTACCACATGCCACCAGAAGAAGGGAGACCATAGAAATGGTCAGCACATTTCTTCCAGCCTTTTTTATGTTGCTAATAAGTTTCATTTTGCCTGTATTTATCACAAAGATGATAGACAGCCTTTTGATTTAGGCGCTATACTGACTGAACTGACAAAAATGATAACTGAAGTTGCACGATCTCTACCTTACCTGTTTATATCGCTTTGCTTAGCCAGGCATTGATGAAATCTGGCTGCCATTTTAACAATGGTTTTTTACATTTCTGAAATGCCTTTTAGCACTTCCGGTTGTATAAATGCAATTCAATTCCATATGAAGAAAAATTAATGCTTGATAAATAATGTTAAGTAACTGAATTTCAGTTGTTTGTTGTGTTTGATAAAAAACATTGATGAACAATTTAACCTGGTAATCTGTTCATCATGCCGTATGAGCGAACTACAAACCACTGCCCCGGTAGATAAAAAGATTATCTGGCCGCTACAATCCCTCAATTTTTTTATGGCAGACCTACAAGCAGGTGTAGGGCCGTTCCTGGGTATCTTTCTCCTGGCGCATGGCTGGAAAAGCGGACTCATTGGTTCTGTGATGACTATTGGCGGGGTGGCTGGCATGATTATGACGATACCTGCAGGTGCCTTAATTGATGCCACTAAAAGAAAACGGTTTTACGTTGTGCTCTCTGCAGTTTTCACCATCCTGGCTTCCTGCATCGTATTATTTACGCAAGAATTCTGGTTGGTGAGCATCTCACAGGTAGCTACGGCTATTGCAGGTTCTGTTATTGCTCCGGCTATTATTGCCATTACCCTGGGGATTGCGAAGCAAAAAGGATTTAACAGGCAGAATGGACATAACCAGGCTTTTAACCATGCGGGTAATGTAGTGGGTTCTGCACTTTCCGGCTATCTGGGTTATAAATTCGGTATGCCTGCCATTTTTTTACTGGCAGCACTTTTTGGTATACTATCAGTAATAGCAGTGCTAATGATTCCGGCAAAGGCCATTGACGACAATGCCGCGAGGGGGATGAAAGAGGGGAATTCAGATGAGCAGGCTAGTGGATTTAAGGTGCTCTTTAAATGCAAGCCTTTATTAATTCTTGCCGCTGCCCTGGCTTTATTTCATTTGGGCAATGGTGCCATGTTACCGCTCTATGGGCTTGCCGCCGCTTCAAAAGATCAGGAAAATGCTTCTATGTTTGTGGCGATGACCATTATCATTGCGCAACTTGTCATGATTGGAACCTCATTAATCGCCATGCGAATGGCTGAAAAAAGTGGTTTTTGGCTGGTGTTGTTAATTTCCTTTATTTCTCTGCCTATACGTGGTTTTATTGCTGCTTATCTCCATAGCCACATCGGTATTTACCCGGTACAGGTATTGGATGGAATTGGTGCGGGTTTACAAAGTGTAGCTGTTCCAGGTTTGGTGGCACATATACTAAATGGCACAGGGCGCGTGAATATTGGTCAGGGCGCAGTGATGACTGTTCAGGGGCTGGGTGCTTCTTTAAGTCCGGCCATTGGGGGTTGGATAGCAGAGGGAATGGGGTATAATCCGGCATTTATAATTCTGGGTAGCTTCGCTGCGGGTTCGATCCTGCTATGGTTAATTTTTGCCAGGACAATTAAATCGGTTAATTAAGAGTGAATTCACCAGTAATATTACAACTTCATATTTACCTCATACAAAAACATTATTTTTGAACACGCTGGTGTTTAGTCCGTATGCCAAACCCGGTTAACTATAGCAGTATCACATGATTTATCTTTCAACCTGGATCATTTCATTTCTGGCCATTGCAGGTGTAATTATCCGGCCTTTTAAAGTTACCGAAGCTGTATATGCTGTAACCGGTGCAATTTTATTATTGCTTCTTCGTCAGATCAATTACCATGAGGCAGTAGCCGGTATGGCTAAAGGGATAGACGTTTACCTGTTTCTAACGGGAATGATGCTCCTGGCAGAAACCGCACGTGCAGAAAAACTGTTTGAGTGGCTTGCCGCACATGCCACACTGATGGCTAAGGGTTCTCCGTCAAGGTTGTTTTTGCTGATTTACCTGGTGGGCATTGCTGTTACCACTTTCCTGTCTAACGATGCCACAGCTGTAGTATTAACACCTGCAGTAGCCGCCGCGGTAAGTGCGGCCAGGGTAGAAAAACCACTTCCATATTTATTTATCTGTGCATTTATTGCCAATGCCGCCTCTTTTGTGTTGCCCATCTCCAATCCGGCTAACCTGGTGATTTATGGTAGCCATATGCCCCCGCTGTATCAATGGCTCTCTACTTATCTCATTCCATCTGTTTGTGCCATTACGGTTACTTACCTGGTGTTGTATTTTACCCAGCGCCGTGCTTTCAGTCATCAAATCAGAACCGATATCCAACTGCCTGAATTATCCAGAGGTGGCCGTACCGCACTTTTTGGGATTGGCATCACCGCCATTGTATTGTTGTTAGCTTCAGGATTGAACATGGACCTGGGTTTACCCACGGCGGTAACCGGAATCATGACCACATTAGTGGTGATGATCAATATTAAAAAAAGTCCGTTAGCTGTTATAAAAGGTGTTTCATGGTCGGTACTTCCACTGGTGGCCGGCTTATTTGTCATTGTAGAGGCCTTGAATAAAACAGGAATCATCCATAGTCTCACGGAACTCCTTAACAGCAGTATCGCTGAATCGGCAGCAGGAGCAGTGTGGTTGAGTGGAATATTTACGGCATTTGCCTGTAACCTGATGAATAACCTCCCTGCGGGATTGATTGCAGGTGATGTAATGAACCACGGACATGCTCCTGAAATGGTTAAAAGTGCCGTGCTGATTGGGATTGATCTGGGACCTAATTTATCCATTACCGGATCGTTAGCCACTATTTTATGGCTGGTGGCACTGCGCCGGGAAGGGCTGGAAGTAAGCGCCTGGAAATTTTTAAAGCTTGGTGCCCTGGTCATGACTTTGGCATTGATCGCAACGTTAGCTTCCTTATGGATTTAAGAGCTGCAGGATGTCTTTCTAAAAAATAACCTTATTTACTTGATGCCTCAAAATTTTGATGCTCAGTGGTATAGAGCGAAAAAGCAAAGAAAAAGATCTAAAGCAGTTTTATTGCGGTAGGCAGCAAAAACCAAACAGGCATTTAACTGTTATCAGCATGCTCAAAGATGAAGAAAAATTAATTTCATGTTCATTCCAGGCATATTTGTCAATTATACTTTTGGAGTATAAATTATTAAAGACATGAAAAAAAACAATAGCAGAATCTGGTTAACAGCCGTGTTGTTAGCCGGAACATTTGCCCTACAGGCACAGGAACTTCCAAAACCACCTCAACCTCCGGTGGGCTCGCCCAATCCAATGGCCAGTGGCCTGCCTCGTCCGCCAATAGGTGCACCGGCTGAACCCCCAAGACCATTGGAAGACATGCCGCTTATTACACTTACCACCATTAAAGGTACTGTTGTTAATCCGGTAGCCAATGAGGAATTTGAATACAATGGCCTTGTGGTCAAAACCAGCAATGGAAATGTTAATGTAATGTTCCCCCCGCATTTGGGAGAAAAAATAATCTCAGCTGCAAAAAAAGGTGCCAGTGTAACCATAACCGGTAATGAAGATACTAATCCGGAAGGGCTTAAGATATTTCGTTTAAATAGCATAGAAGTGAATGGCAAACTGATTAGTGATACACCTCCGGTTGCACCATTGCTCAACGAAAGTCAGGATGAAAGAAGTTTTAATGCCAGTATTAAGCAGCTAAACTATGGATTGGAAAAAAATGTGAATGGATTTACCCTAACTTCCGGAGAAAGGGTAAGTATAGCGCCACATATTGCACAGCAGCTTTCCGCTCAGTTAAAATCAGGTGAGAAAGTCGTGGTAACCGGTTTTGTAGAACCTAAGCGCCCGGGCGTATTGTACAGCCAAAAAACAACGCTGGTGAGGGCCAGGACATTAAATATTAACGGACAAACCTTCCTGGTGAGATAATGAGATGATGCCACATTTAATAATTATTTGTGGCATCTGTTTTTAAATAAAGATTTACGATGAAGATATTGCTGATAGAAGATGAAATTAAGCTTGCAGGCTATATCAAAATGGCACTTGAGCAGGCCGGTTATGTAGTTGATCATGAACCGGATGGCACAATTGGCCTTCAAACTGCCATGGTGAATCAATATGACCTGATCCTGCTGGATCTCATGCTTCCTTCACAGAATGGCTTTGATATCCTGTCTAACCTGCGCAGTTTTAATAATTATGTTCCCGTGATCATCATCAGTGCCCTGGGTACTACCGAGCAGGTGATTAAAGGGCTTGATGCCGGTGCAAATGATTACCTTAAAAAGCCTTTTGAAATGGAAGAATTACTGGCCAGGGTACGTGTATTGCAGCGTCAACATACGCCAAAGAGTTTATCAAAATTAAAAGTAGAAGATCTGGAAATTGATTTGCTGAGCAGAGTGGTTAAACGCGGTGAAAAAACGATTGCTTTAAGCAACCGTGAATTTCTATTGCTCGAAATGCTGATGGTCAACCCGGATAAAATTATAACCAAAGCACAGATCCTGGATAAGGTCTGGAATATGAGCTTTGATCCCGGCAGTAACGTGATTGAAGTTCACCTGTATCAGGTAAGAAAAAAAATTAATGAAGGCTTTGAACATCAGCATATTCAAACGGTAATTAACAGGGGATATATCCTAAAAACTTCAAAATCAGCATAATGAAGCGCTATTTTTACCGTGGACTCCGTTTCAGGATGACCCTGTTGTTCAGCATTGTTTTTATTGTGATCAATCTGGTATTCAGCAGGTTTATTTTTCAGTATTTTAAAAATGGTTATGTAGAAAATTACAATAAATACCTTTATACCCGTGCACAGACCATACTGGACAAAACTGAAATTAACCCTGATGTCATTGCGCTGCCTGATTCAGGCGAATCTATCCGGATTTTTTACCACAATAATGCGCATCAGCCAGTTCTCGTATTCCAGTCTCCCGGAATCATTTCCCGCTTGCGGGTACCTGGTCAGGCTGTTTTGATTGATAGTCTTGGTCAATATGGGGTTTACCTGAAAAAGGAAAATTACGATGGGCGGCCCGTTGAACTTTTGCTCACCGTTTCAGATTATTCTTTAAAGCATAAAATCAATCAGTTTACTTTATTAATGATTGCACTCACCGGAATCAGTTTACTGGCCAGTGCGGTTTCTGCCTATTTTGCTTCAGGATGGTTAATCAGACCCATCCGGTCTATTGCCATGCAGGCATCAGAAATCAATACCGAACGTTTGGGGCAGCGCATCCGCATTACAGAAACCCACGATGAACTGGAACAACTGGCCAAAACCATTAATGAAATGATCGGGCGGATAGAGCATGAACAACAAACCCGGAATAACTTCTTTGCAGCCGCCTCACATGAACTGCGTACACCGCTGGCCAACCTTCGTGCACAAACCGAACTTGAACTGGGAAACAGAAAGTTAAAAACCGATTTGGACCTGTTGGGTAGTCAGCTTTCAGAGATCAGCCGTTTGCAGTCTATAGTGGAGCAGTTTCTGCTGATCAGCGAGTTCAGTCAGAATGGCTTGTTGCTGAGGAAAAGTAAAACCGACATCTCCGATCAGCTCTTCAGGGTTTTTGCCCGGAACAACCATCAGGCCCGGATGCGCAACATACAATATGATATACGGTTCAGCGAGGACATCAAATCTTTCGAGATCAGTGCAGATGCTGAAAAAATAGAAATGGTGTGGCAAAACCTGTTGCAAAATGCCCTGAAATATATGTCACCGGGTGCACTGTTGTGTTCAATAGCGCAGGACAATCAAAATTTAATGGTGAGTTTTCAAAACAAGACGGTTCAGGAAAAGGTAAATGTATCGGCATTGGGTACGCCATTTACCAAGGGCAGAACCATCACCTCAGGTTCAGGTTTGGGGCTTTGGCTTTGTAAGGAAATTGTGGAAGCCCATGGTGGAATACTTAAATTGGAAAGTGGTAATTATATTTTTAAGGCTACAGTATGGCTGAAATTAGATCTGGAAGTGTAGGAAAGATATGATAAAAACGATGTCTATAATAAAAGGATAGCCAGCTTACAATCTGTGGTTGTGAAAGCATTATTTTATATGAATTAACTCTTTATCTTTATCCAAAATGGATTAAATTATTCCAATTTTTGATGCTATTACAAAACTCATGCTCTGCTGATACCCTCCGTGCCCTTGAGACTGCACCAGCTATATTTCTGGTACTATCTCCCGAATTGTATATTCTTACCGCCAGCGACCTTTTTCTGCAGGCAACAGAATCTCTACGGGAAGATATTAAAGGGAAGTACATTTTTGATGCCTTTCCGGATAATCCCAACCTGCCTGATCCTGATGGCGTGAACAACATTATGGCCTCGCTTCAGTTTGTGATCAAAAATAAGCAGGCGCATATCATGCCGGTACAGCGTTATGATGTTCCGGATAAATCAGCTCCCGGAAAATTCATTATCAGATATTGGGAGCCTTTACATTCACCCATTCTGGATCAGAACGGATCAATTTCTTACATCATACAATCAGTTAGAAACGTAACCAGTGAATTTTTAAGCAAAGAAGAGGCCTTAAAAAGTCAGGAGGAAAGACGCGAAAGCCTGAAGCAGGTAGATGCGCTGCACCAGGATTTGTTTACCGCTTATGATAACTTGCGAAACCTGAATATTTCGCTTGAAAATGAAGTGCTGAACCGTACCAAGGAACTTCAGCAAAGTGAAAGTAAATACCGCAATTTGATTGAATACAGCCCGATAGCTATGCAGGTTTTCAGGGGAGAAGACATGACTTTCGAAATTGTCAATGCATCCATGCTGCGTTTTTTAGGTAAAACGGCAGACATTATCGACAAACCCTTATTTGTAGGTGTACCTGAAATTGTTGGTCAACCCATTGTAGAAGCCCTTTATAAGGTATACCGTACGGGAGAATCATTGGAAATTTATGCGGAAAAAGTAATTTTAGAACGCAACGGATTAAAAGAGGTTGGTTATTATGATGTCCTTTACCGGGCCTTGCATAATGATGGAAAAATTACCGGCGTACTTGGCATTGCTATAGAAGTCACCCCACAGATTTTAGCACAGCAATCTATTAAAGAAAGTGAAGCCCGTTTCCGAACGATGGCAGAAGGAAGTGAAATACTGATTTCACTAATGAATGAGAAAGGAAAACTGGAATACTTGAATACAGCCTGGGTAAACCTGACAGGCTGGCAACAGGAAAATCTCCATGACTTTAACTGGGAGGAATATATTCATCCTTCAGACCTGGCATTGGTAGAAAAAAATATAAAAAACAGCTTGAAAGCCCATGAACCTTTCTCCAATGAATTTCGTCTGCTGAATAAGCAAGGCGAATACCGTTGGCTGAAAATTAAGGGTATGCCAAGGTTAAACAGCGATCAGTTATTTGTGGGGTACATTTGTTCAGGATCTGATATTACCCGTGAAAAACAAAGATTGCAGGAAATCGAAAACGTCAATAAAGCCCTTATCCGGTCTAATCAGCAACTTCGTGATACCAATATCAGGCTGCTGGAAAGCGAGGAAAATTTACTCACGGCTTTTAATGCGGGTGAGCTGGGAAGCTGCAGTCTGAACCTCAGGAACAATGTAGCTGAAATGTCTGAACAGTATCGGCATCATTTCGGACTTCCGCTAAAGGGCGAAATTTCCTGGGAAATGGTGCTGGAGGCCGTTGAACCAGAATTTTTAGACGAGGTGAAAACCGTACTAGAGAATGCCGCAAAATACGGAAGTCCGGTAGACAGCACCTATGCGATCCGTCATTTGGTGACTGGCGTGCGAAAATGGATGCGCGTAGTTGGGAAAGTTTACCAGGGAGCTGATGGATCCAATGAGCGGATTTATGCCATTGTGATGGATGTTACCGCACAAAAAGAAGATGAGCAGCGCAAAAATGATTTTATTGCGATGGTTAGCCATGAACTTAAAACACCACTGACTTCGGTGAATGGTTATGTGCAGCTGCTTCAGTTAAAAGCCCGCAATAGAGATGCGTTTGATATTAACCTGTTTGTTGATAAAATTCAGACACAACTCAAAAAAATGACCACCATGATCAATGGTTTCCTCAATATATCCCGACTGGAATCGGGAAAGATTCAGCTGAACCGATCAAGGTTTGATCTCTCTGTTCTGGTGAGTAACCTGGAAGAAGAATATGCCGCCTTCGTTTCGACACATCGTTTTATCTGTACCCCCAGAAGTGGAATGTGGGTAGCTGCCGATGAAGATAAAATTGCCCATGTCATTAATAACCTGCTTAGTAATGCGGTAAAATATTCTGCCTTTAACTCTGAAATATATATTAGCTGTAAGTTGATTGATGAGCAGGTGGTACTGTGTGTGAAAGATACCGGTAACGGTATCCAGCCACAAGACATACCCAAACTGTTTGAAAGGTATTACAGGGTTCAAAATGAGAAAACCAGTACCATTGCCGGTTTCGGAATTGGTTTATACCTCTCAGCAGAAATCATAGAAAGGCACGGCGGGAAAATATGGGTGGAAAGTGAGGTCGGCATTGGTTCAGCCTTTTATTTCAGCATTCCATATGCCCCGATTGCGGATTGGATGGACTGATATAATGTAAGTCACGATCAGCTATCGTCATGATAAAAAAGAACGGTTGGGAAGTCCCAACTTCCCAACCGTTAGAACATTTGTGCTATTAAACGAACAGCAAAGGCCTTTGCAAATGCTGCTTCTTGCTATCGATGCAAATTGATCAATGCCAGTTTTTGATTGCGGATAAATAGACCCAGGCTATAAATAACATTTGTAAAGGTACCCTAAACCATAAATAATTCAATCCGCTTCCGTTAAAAGTAGCTTTTTGATAGTCAATGTGCTTAATTGCAGCATATACATTTGCAGGAAGAATGATGATAAAAAAGGCGATTAACAGCCAGGCGGTCAGAATACTGAAAGCAGGAATAAAAAGGCCGATAGCTGCAACAATTTCAATAATGCCGGTAAGGTAAACCACCTGGGGTTTGTAAGGCACAAATTCCGGCAGCATCATGGCCATCCCGTCATTAAAGGCAAAGTGTGCCGATGCAGTAAACAAGAGCATTACAGACATGGCCATTTTGCCAGAAAAGGCAAGTTCATCATTTCCACGGAAGATCTTATTAATAGCTGCAGATAGCAGAAATACACTGAGTAAAACGAGTAAAGGTTTCATTGTTTTTTTATGTAAAGGTCGGTGTATTCACCCCCTTAAACAATGAACCCAGGTTAAGAAATCCGTTTGCGGATTCTGCTAAGTGCTTGTGGGGTAATGCCAATATAGGAGGCAATATATTTTAATGGTATTTGTTTAATAAGCTGTGGCTGTTCTGAAAATAATTTGAGGTATCGCTGCTCAGGCGTATCATTTAGCAAAGAAAGCTCCCGTTTTGATTTTTTCAGAAATAAATCTTCACTGGCTTTTCTGCCAATCATATTTCCTGCTTCTGTTTCGCTGTAAATGGTTTGAAGATCATCAAAAGAGATTCGCCAAAGAATGGTGGGCTCAAGGGTTTGAATGTTATAACCGGAAGGCTGTTGTGTGAGAAAAGAATCATAGGCACTCACGAAACCATCATCAAAAACAAAAGTAAAGGTCAGGTCATTTTCTGTTTTCGGAACATAGAAACGGATAATACCTTTTTCCACAAAAGAAAGGTGTTTTTCAATTTGTCCGGCTTTTAACAGGAGATGCTTTTTGGAATATTCATCACGTTTTAGTCTGGAAGAAAAGGCCTTCCAGTCCTGATCAGTCATTTTTAAATTCCTTTCAAAGTATCTTCTGATTTGTTCCATCAATTCGCGCTCATGTTTCACAGGATGATTTAAATTTTTAGTGTCCTGATTTGCATTGCAATTTACGTAAATCTTCTTCTGCCAGTAAACTGCATCTGGTAAAATGCTTTAAAATTTATAGGATTTTTTTAACTTTACTACACTTTTTTGGAGAAAGAGTAGTCTCCTTTTAAAGATCGTGAATGAGTAAAAAAGAAAAATCAAGCATTGGATTAGATATAGAGCGGGTTTCGCGCATCCCCTCTGTAGCAAACATATTGGAGGTAGCCTGTGAAATTACCGGAATGGGTTTTGCTGCTATTGCACGTGTAAGTGAAAAATTCTGGGTGGCCTGTGCCACCAGGGATATGATTGGATTTGGTTTGGAAGCAGGCGGATCCCTTGACCTTGAAACCACCATTTGTAATGAGATTATGTATCATCATCAGGTGGTTGCCGTTGATGATTTTAATGAAGATCCGGCATATAAGGATCACCATACCCCTAAAGTATACGGCTTGCAAAGTTATATCTCGGTTCCTATTATTTTAAGAAACGGTGAGTTTTTTGGTACCCTTTGCGCCATTGACCGTACACCAAAGGAGGTAAATAACTCTAAAGTGATTAAGACCTTCAGTCTCTTCTCGGAACTGATCGGGTTTCATTTGGATTCGCAGGATGAACTGGCGGAAAGTAAGCGTGTACTGAAGGTTGAAAAGCGCAATGCGGAAACCCGTGAGCAGTTTATTGCGATGCTTGGGCATGATCTCCGGAATCCGGTAAATGCGATCTCCAATGCCGTACAGTTGCAGCTAAGAAGTGAACTCGACGAGCGCAATAAGCGTTTGGCCGCCATTATTCATGATGCAACCACACGCACTAAAGGACTGATCGATAATATTCTTGATTTTGCAAGTGGCAGACTGGGTGGCGGCATTAAACTCAATTATGAAAATCAATTAAGCCTGAATGAAACCATTGACCAGGTAATTGTAGAGCTGCGCATGGCATGGCCGGAAATTGAAATTATAAAAAATGTTACTTTATCTTCTGAACCGAGGGCAGACTATAAGCGAATTGCACAATTACTTTCAAATATATTGGGAAATGCCATTACACACGGAGAAGCAGGTAAACCAATATGGGTAAGGATGAGCGAATCTGAGCACGAGAAAATATTGGTTGTTTCCAATTCAGGTACACCAATCCCGGCGAATATCCTGCCTCATCTCTTTAAACCATTTTCGAGGGGAAAGGTAAAATCCGGACAGGAGGGGTTAGGCCTCGGTCTTTATATTGCAAAGGAAATTGCATTGGCCCATGGTGGCAGCATCCGTGTAGAATCTGATGTGGATGCCACTTCCTTTATCATTTCGCTACCCAGTTAACAAAAGGGGATAAGTGTTTTTTGTTGCATTTTATGAAGCTGGTGACTGATCAGCAGAATGGTTCTGTTGCTGCTTAAGGTAAATTTTGAAAGTAGTTCCCTTTCCCGGTTCACTGTCCACTACCGTTTTTCCACCGGAGAGCATAACGATTTCCCTGACCAGGTGAAGGCCAACCCCGGTGCCTTCCACATCTTTTGAAAGTCTTTCATATTTTGTAAATATTTTATCCTGATCCTCCTTTTTAATGCCCACACCATTATCCGCAACTGAGATTACAAAATAGTTATCCTCTAAAAAGGTTTTAATATATATTTCAGGAAGACGCTGCTTATCCCTGTAATTGATTGAATTATTAATCAGGTTGTAGAGCATGCTTCTAAGTTTCCGGCGGACAAATAAAATTTCGGATTGCGCTATTTCCCAATGTATGGTCGCTTTTGATTCTAAAATCTGCGGCGCCAAAGTTAGTCGTACATCTTCCAGTATTTGTTCTATATCCAGCAATTCCTCAGCAGTTTTGTACTGCTGGTCTGATCTTCTGGAATCTGTCAGGTCGATCACAATACCTTTTATTTTTAGAAGACCGTTTTCTATTTTTTCAAGCAAAACCGGAAATTTAATTGTACTCTTTTCCGGGGCTTTTTTCAGCATTTCAATGGTAAGGGTTAAACTGGTTAATGGTGTTTTAATATCATGCGATATGGTATCCAGTAAAAGTTCGTGCTCCATGATCAGTTTTTCCTGTTCCTTAAGGTCACGGATCCTCAAAGTGATATCTACAAATGTGATGATTACACCATTATTTTTATTTTCTTTCTGAACCAGATAAGGCAATATATTCATCTGGTACCAGCGCATATCAGTAGTTTGAATCTCCTTTTCCAAAAGTGATCCTGTACTGATGACATGTTCGATGTTTTCGATGATGGTTGGAAAACGGAAATTATCCTTCACGTTATGAATAGATGCTCCGATATCCTCCTGATGAAGCTTAAATTGTTTCATGGCAGGAGGTGTAAATTTTCGTAAAATCAGATTGGCATCTACAAACAGCTGCGGAATAATCGTATTGCGAAAGTAATTTTCCAATTCATCATTCAGTTCAATGAGTGTATTAATCTGCTGGGTTTTACTGGGCATGGAGCGAGAATTAAAGTAAATATAGTAGCTACAAGATAATAAAAAATGTATTTTATATCCATTTGGCTATACTATTCTATCTGATTTATTACATAAGATAAAATGTTCAGCAGATTTAAAACTGACAGTTTATGGCAGGACGGTTAGTAAAATATACAGCTGGAATAGGTCCGTTAATGAATATATGAGCGGATTTTATTCAGGAAAAAATCAAGTTCAAAAGGCTTTTGTATAAATGCATCTGCCTTACAGCCACTACTTACCTGCTCCAGGCTGGCATGTGCACTCATGATGATGATAGGAACGTTGCCCTGTAAACTTTCTGATCGCAGGTGGTTACATACTTCCAGTCCTGATCCGTCAGGCAACATTACATCAAGGAGAAAAAGATCAGGTGATTCTTCCAGATCTCTCCCCATAAAATCATTCACATTTTCAAATAAAACGACTTCATAGTCCTCTGACATTAAAATCCACTCCACTACTTCCCTTATATCCCTGTCATCTTCCAGGACAAATATTTTAGCCATATGTATATTAAAGTATTATAACAGCTATAATAAGGATTAGTTTAGAAATATGATAAATTATTCCAAGTATTATTTTATTACGCTTCTGCATAGGTGCGCCGCTGTAAACCAATTGAACTGCCGTGGCTTTCCAAAACCTCAATTTTCTTTTCATGTGTTTGGTTACTTTCTTAACGACTACGCATTTAAGTAAAACCTCCGGCAAATTAATATGTTGTAAGGTTATATACTTATGAATATGGAAAACCAGGAAAGAAATAATGAAAACTTAAAAGACCCGAAGTCAGATCAATCGGCAGATCGTTCCAATATGCCTGATAACCAGGTGCCGCGTCACCGCAGTAATGAGCATAGTAAAGTAAATGAAGTACAAAGTGATGCGGAGTTTTTAAGTCGTGAGGTAGGTGAGGGTGATTTTGGATCAGAAGAAGCCCGTGCAGATCCTGAAAAAGGTAATCCGGGACATGCAGGTAATATGCCCAACACGGCTAATAATGATGCTCCATCCGATTAACTGCTTGTAAACTGCAGATGAATAGTCTAATACTTTAGCTCATCATCTTATTAAATCTACCAGTAAAATATAGATGTATTTGCTATTAAAATCGACCAAACCCACAAGGTTTGGTTTTTTATTTCTATAGGAAATGACGTATTGATTGTATAGTTTTCATGGCCTGTAATGTAAATTAAACATTGCAGTTGCTTTACGGTTTCCCGTAAGAAAAGGCTGAGTTAGCTGTTTACTTTTGGATAATCACCATTAGTTAAAACAAACTTATCCTATAGAATGGAACTGAAATTAAAGCTCGAACAATTACACCAGCGTGTGAATGGATTAAAAGACCAGATCAACACTGAAGAAGCGACCAAGAATGCGTTTGTCATGCCTTTTATTCAGATTTTGGGTTACGATATTTTCAATCCAACTGAAGTGATCCCAGAGCATATCTGTGATATCGGGACCAAGAAAGGTGAGAAAATTGATTACGTCATTAAGAAAAACGGAGAGCCTATCCTCATTTTTGAATGCAAGCATTGGAAAGAAAAGGCCGATGCCCATAATTCACAACTCCACCGTTACTACCATGTTTCTAAAGCCAGGTTTGGCGTGTTAACCAATGGTACCATCTATAATTTTTATATGGATCTGGAGAAACCCAATATTATGGATGAGAAACCTTTTTTTACGATTGATATTGAAGACCTGAAAGACAGTTCCATTAAAATTTTAGAAGGTTTTACCAAAACGGAATACAGTCTGGAAAGTATTTTGGATTCAGCAGAAAGTCTTAAATATATTAAATCCATCCGTAAAGAATTTGAAAACGAGATTGAACATCCCTCTGATGAATTTGTAAAATTATTGGTCAACAGATTCTTTGATAAGCCCCTCACAGCGAACAGAATGGTCACTTTTAAGGAGTATGCCAAAAAAGCACTTGTACTTTCCATCAATGAGTCAATCAGTTCCAGGTTAAAATCTGCGTTGAGCATTAATGAAACGATAGAAAAAACCGAAGAAAACAAGGTAGTGCCGATTAATGAACCATCTGAAAACAAAATTATAACCACAGAAGAAGAGATAGAAGCATTTCAAATTGTAAAAGCCATTCTTCGTGAGCGCATTCCATCTTCAAGAATTGCCGCCCGTGATACCCAATCTTACTTTGGTGTATTGCTGGATGATAATAACAGGAAGCCCATATGCAGGTTTCACTTTAACACAGCTAACAAATACCTGGAAACCTTTGCCAAAGGTAAAGATGCCGGAGAAAAAGTTCTGATTGATTCTCCTGATGAAATTTACCAGTACAGGGGGCAACTACACCAAACGCTGGATCAGTATCAATAATGGTTTAAAACCGGTAAAATGCATCCAGGCGATAAAGGTGAATCTGTTCGCTTTGCGTATGGTTTTCAACTTCCAAACCGCTAATGGCGTATAGCATCCGATAAAATTTATTTCAAGAAGATGATTAAATCACCTGTGAAAGGCATCATCAATTAACAACAACATATTCTTTAAACTATGGAACACATTTATTAAGAAAATGAAAACAAAAGGTTCTCAGTTTTGGGCTATTGGAGCATTGCTCATAGCCTTGTTATCCCTTACTTTCTTTACCGGCTGCAATAGCAATAAGGATTCGGATGGAGATGGCGTGCCCGATCAAAAAGACAAATGTAAAGAGGTAAAAGGCCCTAAGCCCGGAGGTTGCCCGTTGCCGGCTAAAATTGGCCAGGTTAACCTCTATCTCGAAACCTCTGCCAGTATGGGTGGATATTTTGCCGGATCTGCAGAATTTAAGCAAATTGTTTCTGATCTCGCAGTAAAAATTGATAAGGAAATCTCTCCTGTAAAGATCCATTTCATCACCGATAGTATCAGGGATTATCCATATGAAGCCACCAGATTTAGCAGCGATATTGCAACCACTAAAATTGCACTCAGTAATAGTTCAGAGTTGCACCATGTTTTTAATGATATTGCAAAAGCGACAAAAGATGGCGATATCTCCATCTTCGTTTCTGACTGTATTTTGTCCTTTCCAAATGCAGCGGTAAAAGCGAATGCTGAAATCAATAGACAAGCGGCGTCTGGCACACTAAAAAATAATATTTATGCTACATTCATTGATTTAAAAGGCAGAAAACAAGCAGCCAGTTTATATGCCTTTAGCTCCGCATTTTTTGGGAAATATTATGACTATCAGAATGTTAAAGTTCCACTCAAAGGTACAGTAAGGCCTTTCTATGTATGGGTAATAGCTAAAAATAACATTCTGCCAGTGTTTGATGCAAAACTAGCCAAAATTCCAAATTTTAAACCTGAGCAGGAAATTCATTTTGGATTGCTGGATCAAAAAATCAATAACTATCATATCCTAACGCAGCTGGGCATGAAGGGTGATTATAAATTAATCAAGGCCGGAAAAGTGAGTGACGCGGGAATAGAAAACGTAGAAGTGGAAAAAAATCAATCCATCGAATTTTCTGCCGTGGTAGATCTAAATTCCCTGCCACCATATGCTAAAAAGTTAAGTTACCTCCGTGAGCATTTAATTGTTGAAGCCAGTGGCTGTAGCGCCAATGTTGATCTTTCAGAGCGTTTGCCTTCTGTTACCTTAAAAAGCAAAAATCAAATTGCTTACTATGAAAGGGCAACTCATGTGATCAAAGTGAATATCACACAGCTTCGCCTGGATCAGGCAACGCTTAATCTCCGTGTACCCTTAACATATGATTCCTGGTACCAGGCCTGGTCAACCATGAACGATAAGGGCGTTAAAAAATTAGCCAAAAAAACATTTGCCTTCGAACACCTGGTTAATGGTGTAATGGAGGCATACCATAACGAAGGTAAAAACCTTGTTGATCTAAAATTTCAAATTAACCAATAATAGCGATGATTTTAACTATTTTCTCAGGGCTTTATGAGCTCATTGCAGGTGCCAATCCTGCAGTTCCAGAATATGATGATGAGGTGTACCAAACCGTTGGGCAGATTACTTTGATAGTCGTTTCAGCCGTGGTGCTCATCTTTTATTTATGCTTAGGCAGATGGAAACCTATTTTTCACAAACTCGGGCACTGGATATTTACCTTAATCCTAACTATGTGTGCAGCCTTTGCCATCGCCTTTATTTCTGCTAAAGATATTATAGGCGAAATAGACAGTTACATGTATCGCTTCTGCCTAATGAACGCCGTATTTGCTGCAATTGTATTCATCATGCTATCTATAGTCATTAAGCCAATGTCTGTTTTTTCCAAAAGAACCCCCTTTTAATTTTTAGATATGATAAGAAACACATTTATATTCGGAATAGGTGGTACTGGTGCAAGGGTAGTACGGGCACTCACCATGCTTTTGGCAGCAGGTTCCAAGCTCAACAATACGAACAAGGTCATCCCGGTGATTATTGATGTAGATGCTAAAAATGCAGATACCACCAGAACGCTGAAAGCACTGGAAGCTTATAAGTTGATCCGTAAAACAGCTTATTCACCACAACGCAGTGCAGATGGATCAGACCTTTCTAATGGCTTTTTCAATACCAATTTAAACACGTTAAGTTCATTACAAACCGAAGGGGCGGAAAAAATTGATGATTCCTTTCAGCTGAAATTTGATAACCTGGAAACTTCGTTCATTAAATATGTTGATCCTCATGAAGAACTGGTGAGCGATGTGACCATGGATATGCTGCGGGCACTTTATGATGATACCCCATCCGATCATCCACGTTACGAAAATACAGAACTAAACCTTCGCCTTGATGAAGGCTTTAAAGGAAATCCAAATATTGGCTGTGTGGTTTTCAATGGTTTATCTTCACTTAAAGAATATCAGTTTGTGGCGAAAAGCATCAATCCCCAGGATCGTATTTTTATCGTCAGCTCTATCTTTGGAGGTACTGGATCTTCTGGTTTTCCTCAACTGATCAAGCTAATTAAAGGTGATGACCGGCTTCGGAATATTAAACTGGGTGCCTTAACCGTAATGCCTTATTATAAAATAGAAGCGAAGAAAAAGGCAGGCGGTGATGGAAAAATCAGTTCAGAAAGCTTTGATGCCAAAACAGAGGCTGCCTTAAGTTACTATGCCAAGCATATGGCCGGGCAACTTAATGCACTATACCATGTATGGGATAAGCCAACCAAGCAATATGAATATCACGCAGGTGGAGATCAACAGCTAGATCCGGCACATTTGGTAGAGATGATCGGGGCAACGGCTATTATCGATTTTATTAACAAACCAGATGAAATACTTGCCCTGAACGGTGTAACCAAATATTTCGATTATGGTATTATTCAGGATAGTGCCAATGTTGATTTCAGGCATTTCTACAATTGGTCTGGCCAACAGGTCATGAAGCCTTTGGCGCATTTTGCTTATGCCATGAAAATTTATCTGGATAGTATTCCTCAGCTGCAAGGCGAAGTATTCTATAAAGACCTGTTGAAAGACCATATCGATACCGACCTGTTTTATCAAACCCTTTCTTCCTTTTTTGGTACGCATTTTAAAGGATGGCTGAAAGAAATGGCCTTAAACGAACGCAGTTTTCAACCTGTTCAACTTGATGAAACATTGAATGGATTTATAACCGGGAAGCCCATTCCAATTAAAAAGATTTTGGGTATTGTGCGTGATGCAGGCTTAAGTCAGGCATTCATTAGCGAAAAAATGGGCAAAATGGAGGATGAGCTTAGAAAAACCATCCCTGACCCTGAAAAAGAACGAAGATTTTTACAATTACTAAACCAGATTGCAGCAGAATGCTTTAGCGTTTTAGGTGCCTTACCAACCATGACTGAATAAAAGGATATGCCATATACATTTAGAAAATACAGTGGCTATAATGCCAACGAAATTAAATGCTGGTCGCCAACAGGATTGATCAGAGTAGATAATTTCGAAATAAGCGATACACAGTCTAAACGCGGTGCATCCAAAATCGGAACCTCAATTCCATCGCCCATGGCCAGGATGGAACTTTTTGATACGGCCTTTCAAATGGTTTCATCAGATAGCCAAAGGAATGGGCTGGATGGCTCTTCTGTGTATCATCAATTGGTTTCCGATTGTTTGGACATGATTCAATTACTATTCAATACCAATTCATCTGATATTGGCACAGGCAAAAAAATATGGTTTAAAGAATGGCGGGTGCAGGAAAGCCTGAACCGCTTAAAAAGTAAACCTGCAGATCATCCTCACCAGCTATTAGGTAAAGCCTTTTCATTGATATTTGATGCGCAAGCTACTTCTTCGGGCTTTTCAGGAATGGAAAGCATTTACCTCATTTATTACGAAAACAGGCTAATGGGTGGAACTTCTCCGCTAACCTTGTTTTTTACTTCACCCAACTGGGATCGTTACATCGCCGATAAACAAATTGCCAATGTACCAAAGGGGAGTGATGGCGTTCCATTTTTTGGAGATAAACACCGTGCACTTTTTGAACGCGACCGTTCTTTCGTAGAATACCTTTATCAATTACTATTGAGTAATCCGACAGGATTTGCTCATTGTGCAGGTCTCAGACAATACATTAACAAAACCGTTGAACGTTATTTTCCTGATTTTACACATCAATTTGCAGATTGGGGACCAAATGGAACAAAAAAGCTGGGAGATGAATATTCTCCATTTAAAACCGAAATCGGGTCCAAACTGCTCAAAGTAAATGAGATTTTTTTCTACCACCAGAGTGAGGAAGTAAAACGCAGAAAAATTAAAAATGTAAGTGATTTCGTGATCCAGGCTTCTAATCAGAAATATGCCCTGCAACATGATAAAGATGGAAATCAGATCCGCGTAGAAGCACCACTGGTATTGGTAGAAGGCATGAACTTTCCTGGCGATTACATGGAAGAGCGTGCCGCCTGGGATGCAACCACCAGAATCAATTATTTCCTGCAGCAACATACCCCGCTATTTGAACGCAGATTGCCGCAAGGTGATTCACTTACGGTGACTTATCCATTCTTAACCACTGGTGATTTTCTGGAGGATTATTTAATGGAAATGCCTTTTAAGATTAACCGGAATAAGTTTTTTACTGGCGTTGGGGGCGATTTTAAATTCCTGCTGCCGGTTAAAAAGGAATATTTTAATTTCTTCGATTTTGAAGATTTGAAACGTAACCTGGAGATCAATGCCAGCCCGGGCCAGGTAGTGGTTACCTTAAAAGTGCCGATAAAAAATAAAAAAGGTGTACGGGAAATTACGTTTACCAAAACCTATTCAGGAAATCAGATCAAAATGTGCAAGGCTGATATCGGGATTTTTCCTTTTTACAAGATCAGCGAAAAAGATCCGGCCTATCACTACCTGAACGACTTTACCATACTGCTGGCAGAAAAAAATGATGAACTTCAACTCGAATCCTTAAATTTCTACAACTATGATCATCTGGTATATGCCGATAATAGTCAGCCAGAGCACCTAAGAGCCACTGTAGTTGAACGCACAACCGCTGCGGATATAGATGGAGCGGCATTAACAGAATCGAGATTTTATAAGTTAAAAGAATCTTTTGATTATATGGAACTTCGCTACCAGGATAATGGACTTGAAGTCTCGGGGATCGTCATTCCAAACTTTGAAGGAAGAGTATTTAATAAGCTGAACCTAAATAAAGCCATCACTTTCGCCATTGATTTTGGTACCTCCAATACCCACATCGCTTTCAAGGAAAAGAGTTCACCATTCCCATTACCTTTTGAAATTGATGAGGCCGATCAACAAATGGTCATGCTTAATGAGCCTTTGGCATCGGCAGATTTAGGGACCAGGTACGATCACTTTGGGCAACTTGCTGCACTCCAACTAACCGTGAATAGAGAGTTCATGCCAAGGGTGATCAAATCAAAAGGGCATTCAACCGTTTCTTTCCCTTTTAAAACAGCCACTTGTGAAGTTTCTACATTCAATAATATGGATAAACAAGCTGCTGTGCTTTTTGGCCACATCAATATCGGATTTAATATTGAAAGGGAAGAGAATACAAACAATAGTGCCGTATATACCACCAATTTAAAGTGGCTTCTGGAAAACAACCTTGAGGTAAGTAAAATTATAGCCAATAAAGCCAGGGTAAGTCTGTTTTTAAAGCAACTTATGCTACATATCCGAACAAAAGCCATTCTAAATTTCTGCAAACCCGAACAACTTGATGTGCTTTGGTCTATTCCATCTTCAATGGACAGGAAAACCCGTACCGAACTTACTAAAATTATAAAAGAAGCATACCTATCTGTATTTCCAAATGCTGACCAGAAAAAGATTAATGCGATAGATGAGCCCATTAAGGAATCGGTAGCACCATACTTCTTCCTAACTAAAAATGGGAGTGGCATTCAGGACGGAGCAAATGTAGTGAACGTAGATATTGGTGGGGGCACAACAGATATCATGATGTTTATGGAATCTACCGCTAAACGATACGATAAGTATTTAGCCAGCTCTTTTCGCTTTGCCGGAAACGACATTTGGGGGAGTGGCTACAAAGGAAACCTTAAGGACAATGGGTTTATCCGCAATTATCAAATCTTCCAAAAAGAAAACAATATTGAAACCAAGGATAATAAATATCTGCTGAATGCGCAGAGAGATAACAATTTAAGTTCTGATGATCTGATTAGCCTACTTTTCAGGTACGATAAAAGCTTTGGTTTTAGCGAATCCATCACCAATGGTAATCCGAATTTATCTATTGTGTTGTATTTACATTATAGTGCCATTATCTACCACATTTGCCAGATCATTGAAACTAAAAAATATCCTTTACCTCAGTATTTATCGTTCACGGGTAAAGGTAGTCAATACCTTAAATTACTCTGTAATGGAAGTGAGAAAGAACTTAACAATTTCACCAAATTGCTATTTGAAGCTTACAGCAGCCAGAGCATACCGTCTTTATTTCAGGTTCATGTAAACGAAGACCCTAAGGTAATTACAGCCAATGGTACGATCGAATACTTTGGTGCTGATCTTCAGGATCAGTTTGTAGAAATTCCCAGAGATGCAGATTTTTCTGCAGCAGAAGCTTATCCGCGTAAAAAATACCAGGAATTTGTACTGACCGGAGATTTGCAAACGGGCCATGCAGATACCATGACTACAACCATCAGTGATACCCTTGAATTGGATAATATGGTCAACATTGGTGTGTTGAAAAATGTAAATGAATTTGTAGAACGTACGCTTGCCAATAAAAAGATTGTAGACTTTCTGAGCGATTTCAAGATTACAAATGCCAAAACAGTTTATAATGAACTGAAATGGAATGGCGGTGTATTTGATGGGGAAGGATTAGTGTATGACAGCTATAGAAAAGTGCTGAAAGACCTGCACAAGCTGGATCATGAGCAGCCGCTTCCTGAATCGCTGTTCTTCTATGCATTTAAAGATACCCTTTACCGTTTGTCTAAATCGATCACGCAATCCAATCCATCTTAACTTATGTGTAAAAAAATAGTACTACTTGCAGGCTTTTTCTTGATGTTAGTATATCAGTTACAGGCACTCACACTTACTGAGCGTACAACCGATGCAGAAACCCTCTCTACCAATAGCTCATGGTTTTATAGCACAAATATGCGCTATGGAGCGTTGGCTGTAATCGTTCTTCTACTCATCATTATGCTATTCAAAAACAATAATAATCAAAAAAAAAGCGGCAAACTTTCAAAAGATTTGAAGCGCATCAGGGAAGAAAGAAATCAGCTTAGACATGAAATTGAAAATCTGAGAAATGAGCTAAAAGAAAGCAATTCTTTGAGAGCGGAAGACAAATTTGAAATTGATAAGTTAAAAGAAGAAATGAGCTTAGCCTTATCAAAACAAACTGAAGAAGAAGTTGCCGGCAACACCTTTATTTGGGATAAGCCAGAAGCACCTCAAAAAATCCAGGAAACCTTTTATAGCCGTTATGCAGATCTGGCAGATGGTTTTTCTGCTTCAGAATTATTAACCAGGGAAGGTAATGATACCATTTTCGAGATTACCATTCTTTCACCCAATAAGGCCACTTTTAAAGTAAGTGCCAATCCGGCAGCACAAAAATATGCATTAAGCAATGCTGATTATTTTCTCGAACCAACCTGCCATTATGATACACTGCCCTCTGGCAACATCATTAATGAATCACCGGGTTTATTAACCTTATCTGGCGGAAAGTGGGAAATTAAGGAACAGGCAAGAATTTCATTCAGATAAGTTAAAATGGAAGAACTTAGCGCATTTAAAAAGACCATCAGAAACCTGTTGGTTGAAAAAATCGGCATCCTGACTGATTCTGATCAAAGCCATTTAAAAAAACAGGCACAAACACTTGGTTTAGATAACCGTCAGTTTGGTGCGTTGTTACAGGAAATTCATTTGAGCATCAACTGGGATGCTTTAAGGGATGAACGGCAGGGAAAGGACCGGGTAGTAAGACCTATCCATATTTTTGGAATAGAAGTAAGGAGCCTGGAAAAGCTTGGTGAAGTGCTCTATAAAAACCGGGTTAAAGCCCTGAAATACCTGGAAGATGCCGTGTTTCTGAAAGAAAATGTAACCTACCTTAGTCATCAGAACGTTGATTTGGCCATGGAAATGATGGAACTCCATGGCAGCGAGCAGAATAGCGAAAAACGTTTTCTTAAAATATGTTACCAGTTAAATGCGAACCTTCCATTTCAAGTAGGAGAGGAGTCTTTCTCTACCGTGAAAGAACTTCTGGATCGTGGTTGGGTAGGTCAAGACTTTTTTAGTGAGATTTACAATAAATTTGCTGCCGGGCACCTGCAAATCTGGATCCATCGTTGTTTTATTGATCTCATTAATATATTACCTGCAGGCGAATCATTTCGTGATTTTCTTTATTTTGTATATACAATTGATCCGGATTATCCTTTCTATGTAGAAAACGAGCTCTTCTTACAGCCAGGAGATTTAGTAACAAGAGCAAGAAGAGATGCTAACTTTTGGTTACCACTATTGGCTACTTTTGATCATAGGTTATTGTCCATCTGGCTCGAAAGAAGAGGGATGGGTGAAATCATTTCAAAGTTTAAAAAGTACGCTACAGAACTTCGGGCAGCGGAAAAAAAGAGTGAAGAGCTTTCCCGGAATCTGGTGCAAAAACTATTGGAAGCATTGGCACCAGACATGGAAATTCCGGATTTATCAGTTGCTGCAGAAGAACTCTCATTTCTTAATATTCAGAACAAACCACTTTTTCACCCAATTGTAGTTCGCCTGAACAATAAAGGATTTGTACGTGCAACAGTGGGCTTTGATCGGGATGTTCCCGGAGTCTGGATTTCTCCTAAAAATTTAACTTTATCTGATCTGGGAGGAAAGGAGTCTGTTACCTTTCATTTAAATGTAGATCCTTCTAAGCTAATCAAAGATCACTTATATACAATTTCGCTTCAAATTCAAACCGATTACCAATCCATCCATATTCCGCTTGCTATTAAAACCGTATTCCCGATGCGGGCATTTATGCTTTGCCTGTTAAGATACGGTGGCTTAGGAACAATTTTTTTATGCATCATCAGGTTACTAATTTCCTGGGCTTATAGCGGAAATGGCTGGCTTAAGCCACAGCTGGTTTGGAATAACATCAGTGCGCAGGTTCCCTCCAATCACCTGGTTTACATCTTAATATTTATCATAGCCATTTTGGTTCCGTTACTCGCATGGCCGAGAATTAAAAAAATAGAGCAAATATGAAACCCCCAATGAGACCATTTATCGTACCCGAAAGTAAAAAAGACAAACATGCATGGAAATATATAATCGCAGGTATGCTCTTACTTATTTTCCATAATTTTTTCGGTGCGGTAGCTTATAATGCCTTTGTATTGATCGATCATGCTTTTAGTCTGTTAGGTGCAAATTCTCCGGTATTTATATGGAGCTTTTTCGGATTGCTGATTGGCGCTGTGTTTGGAACGGTAGTGGCTACAAAAAAGTTCAAGCTTGATAAAAAGATTAGTCTTTTTGCAGGCATTCCTTTAACGCTTTTAATTCTTGGACTTTTACTTGCATCCGGACCCTATGGACAGGTGAGCCCCAGACCAGAGGACCTTTCAGCTAAAGAAGAAAATAACAATCAGCTGGTAGATTCAAGTCAGTTGAGTGCTGATGCTAAAACTCAGACTCAACCAAAAAAACGATCACAGCCGCTTAACAAGAAAGTTCTGCCGAAAGCGCAGCAAAATCTTCCAAAGCGTAATAGCTGTGAAGAAAAACTAACAGGGGTTAGTGTTACGGTCAGATCAGATAGTGTGAGGCTTTTCTTCCGTACCACCCAGGAAAACGGTGGTGAATGGAGCCGTTGGGAATCTATATTTATTCCACAACCTGGCCAATATGCCCTCTCCGGATCAGGCGGCAAGGTCATGGCTAATGGAATCCAATATTATTATGAGGCTAAGTCAGTAGCCACAAGATCATCCAGCGATCCTTTTAGCAGATCGCTTTGCAATGGGCCACTTACCATTGATACTTACTAATTGGCTTTAAATAAAAATGAAAAAATAATAAACAATAATACATGTCTAAATACATTCCGCTCACCTTTTTTTTAGTTTTATTTGCCGGTACACTAAAACCAATGGAAACCAAAGGGCACGCTATATGCTGATAAAAATATCCATATTGAAATAGAATACCTGCTATCTCCTGATGGCTGTACGGCACAGCACGATTCATCTTATTTCAGGTACAGGATAACCCGGATCAAACCCACAAAGGATTATTATATCAATTGGAGATTTGACTTTTTTAACTGTGAGCATGAGTTAAAAACGCAGATTAACAGCCTTCATATCCTCAAAAAAACCAAAGCAGGCATTATTACGCCAAAAGAAAATGCTTTTACGTTTAAGAAAATGTCTAATTATTTTAATGATGTAAGGGTATCTGATGATTTACCGGACATCGGATCATACCAACCTAAGGCAGCATTCTCTATGGAGCCCATCTCGATTAATGGAAAAAAGGATATTCAAAGTGGAGACTCCACCGTTTTAACTTTAAAAGGAGGATACCTGGAGGCGGGGGCAAGTTGGATGTGGTATGAGGGAGCATGTGATGGAACGTTATTAGGAAAAGGTACAAGCCTTAAGCTCTCACCTGATCGAATGACTACTATATTTGTTCGTGCATCAACGCCTGAATCAAGCTCCTGTATTTCAACGGAGATCAGGGTGAAACAAGGAAGCCTGGCAGCAAAAGCCATTTTAGGGAGAAGCATCATATGCGAAGGCGAGCAAAATATTACATTGAGCGTAAGTGGCGGCAAGCTGTTTGGCCAGGCCAAATGGATTTGGTATGCAGGAAGTTGCACCGGAAATAAAATTGGTGAAGGACCATCCATCAATGTTTCGCCGGAAAGAACAACCACTTATTTTGTCCGTGCCAAAAATGGCAATGATCAAAGCATTTGTCAGTCTTTTCAAATTGTGGTTAATAATAAATCTAACATTCCTAATGGTATAGAAGGTACTCAAAGCATTGGATATGGTTCTGAAAGTGTTTTAAAAATTGTAGGTGGCTACTTGGCGCCCGGTGCGCAATGGGTTTGGTACAAAGGCAACAAACCAGCATTACAACAAGTAGGTACTGGAGCAATATTTTCAACCGGATCATTATATGCAAACGAGGTTTTCTATGTAAGGGCCGAAGGAGATTGCAATAACACAGAATTTATTTCCCGCACCATCTCTGTTACCAAAAAGCCTTATCAAGACCCAGTTAATAGATCTGAGAAAACAAGTTTTATTGTGAATGGAGGAGTTGTTTTTACGGAACCCTCTAATGTAGGGAAAACAGATAACTATAAAATCACCATTGGTAGCGGAGGCCGGATAGGCTGGTTTGCAAGCGTAAAGCTAAGCAGTAAAGTTAATACAGCTGCAGCATTTCAAACCAATGATGTCAACTTAACAGATTATAATGTGGCCGGTTATTATAGCTACAATGGAGAAGTCATTAATAAAAGATCGGCCTATACGGCGGGTATCTTTTTAGGTGGAAATAAGGTTTCAGCTTACCTAGGCGGTGGATATGGCATGCGAACATTGCTATGGGGCATCAATCAATATCAATATGGCGATAATGGTTCTTATGCCAAAAGCTACGCATCACATACAGGCAAAAGTTATAAGGGAGCAGAATTAGAGCTTGGACTCATGCTTCGTTTAGGTTTTTTTAATCTGATGGGCGGAGCAAGTAGTTTACAGTTTAAGTATACTGATTTTAATATCGGGGTTGGATTTAATCTTTAAATAATGAAAATACAAAATATAATCTATGTTACCACCCTCGCTATTGGTTTATTAACGGGCTGTGAAAAAGGAATGGTTGAACCGCTCGGGAAAAGTAGTATGATCACTGTTGCTAAACCAATTGCATCATCTGTTACACAGGTAAGTGTCATGATCAATACAAATATTAAGGGCGGTCAAAATGGTGAGGTGATCGAAAAGGGAATCTGCTGGGGAACGATTATTAATCCAACTACTTCATCAACAAAACGTAGTACTGGTGGCGGAACGGGATCAATATCTGAAACAATTACCGAGCTAATGCCTGGAACAAATTATTATTTAAGGGCTTATTTTCAAACCGGTTACGAGATTGTTTATAGCGAAAATATCCAGTTTAAAACTATTAATTATCAATTGGCGACAGTTGTAACCAATAGCGTTGGTAATGTTACGCTAATTGGGGCGCTAGGAAGTGGGAATGTAATCTCAGCTGGCGGAGGATTTGTGAGTACCCGTGGTTTATGCTGGAGTACCAGTACTTCTCCAACCACATCAAATAATAAAATAGCTTCTGGAAGTGGAACAGGTACATTTACCGGAGACATTTACGCACTTAATCCAGGCACAACCTATTATGTCAGGGCATATGCCACCAACCAAGCTGGAACGGCTTATGGCGAGCAAATTATTTTCATCACCACCACTCCAGTAAAACTGGCTACAGTAAGTGTGGTATCCATAAATATGATAGGTAAAAATACTGCAAGTATTTCTGCATCAGTAACTGCAGATGGCGGAGGTACAATTACATCAAAAGGTTTATGCTATTCGGCAAGTACATCTGTGCCTACAGTTTCAAATGCGAATTATACCAATAACGGTTCCGGAATAGGTGCTGCGGGTAGTACGCTTACCGGATTAACTAGCAGCACAACTTACTACGTTCGCGCTTATGCTGTAAATTCAGCTGGCACATCCTATGGGGCAGTTACGTCATTCAGAACAACTTTGTAAAAGCAATTAGGTTTATGCATTTAGCTAAAGTTACCAACGCTATTGAGCCATCTGCCTGTAGCGTTGGTAACGTTAAACATATTGAATTGGTAACTGATCATTAAGGAATTAACCTCGCTTCACGAAGTCTGTCAAAAAGTTCATAAAAAGTTTCTTCTGTATCCTGAAATACGTTGAACCCTAATTTTCTGCTTTTCGACATATTGGTCATCACTTCAATTGGCCTGCCAAGGTCTAGATCGGTATGCCATGCACTTGCCAATCTGTTTAATAAAGCTTCTTTAAGTCCGTATTTTTGAGCAATTTCCTGCCATTTTTCCCTATCATTGGCCATTTCTTTCTCTAACGGGTGGATCTCGCCATTAAATCCGATGGCCTCTACACCAAAATAATCGGCTATTTTGTTCCATAGTCTGCTCCATCGAAAAACATCTCCATTCACGATATTAAATGCTTCATTCTGAGCAGCCTCGGTAGTTGATGCCCAGATTAATTGCTCCGCCAATATGCGGGCATCCGTCACATCCGATAAGCCGTTCCATTGTGCCGCCGAACCTGGCCAGGTAAATTTACGTCCTGTTTCTCTGCAGATACTGGCATAAACGGCCAGGGTTGTACCCATATTCATGGCATTTCCAACAGCTTGCCCAATGACAGTATGTGGCCTGTGTATACTCCAGGTAAAGCCATCTCTTTCCGCTGCCGCATAAACCTCATCTTCCTGGGCATAATAAAAATTCTCTATAGCTAACCTCGGATGCTCTTCACGCAAAGGCGTTTCAGGTAAAAAACCTTCCGCAGCATAGGCTTCAAACGGACCTAAATAATGTTTTAAACCGGTAACCAATGCTACATGCTTTACCGATTTTTTTTCAGTCAAAACATCCAGAATGTTGCGCACCATTAATCCATTCACCCGAATATTCTCGGCTTCTGTTTCATTTCGCATCCAGGTGGTGATGTAAACGTGAGTCGGGCTGATATCAGCTAATGCTAATCGCAGACTATCAATCTCCAGTAGGTTTGCTGCAACAGGTTTCAGGTTTTTAATTTCATTGTTCGGGTTACGGGCCAATCCATAAGTTTCCCAGCCTTTTGAAAGAAGTTTTTCGGCCAGGTTGCTTCCTGTTATGCCACTTGCACCTACTACCAAAGCTATATTTTCCATAATTTTTTGTTTAAATTTTATTGACCGATCTATTTTGCAAGGTCTTATTTTGTGCTCTACAAATTTAGATCAATGTGGCCAGAACGATGATGACCTGTATCAAAAAACACCCTTGATTTGGATCAAATCTATTTTCAGTATGATCTTAGCATATTGTTGAGCGTTTAAAATTATCTTTGTCATTCTTCAACATCATCACCTATGTTCAATATACTCTTTAACCATATTCAGGAAAAAGTTTCGCTCACAGAAGCGGATAGATTGGCTATATCTCGTTTTTTTACTCCTAAAAAACTAAGAAAACGCCAATATCATTTACAGGAAGGTGAAGTTTGTAAATACCTGGCGTTTGTGGTGAAAGGTTTGTTAAGAACCTATAATGTTGATGGGAAGGGAAACGAACATATGAATGTTTTTGGTTGGGAAGGCTGGTGGATCTCTGATTTTAACAGCTTTTTATCAGAAGAACCAGCCCTATTTAATATTGATGCCATTGAAGATTGCGAATTGCTTTTAATCTCGAAAGCAGATTACGAGGCAGTGACATTAGCAGTACCTGTAATGGACAGGTATTTCAGAATTCTTTACCAAAACAGCATCGTTACGAAAGAGCGCCGTCTGATGAGTTCCGTAACGCACACGGCCGAAGAAAAATATCTGGAACTGATGGAATCAAATTCAAAAATTGCAGAACGCCTTTCTCAAAACCTGATTGCTTCTTACCTGGGGATTGCACCTGAAACACTCAGCCGGATTAAAAAGAACCTGGCTTTAAGAAAGTAATTTTCAAGCTGAATGACCGGCCAGGCAGATTGAGCGGCTTGATGGCCTTCCATATGTAATTTTTAATTAAATAAATCTTATTTATACCGGCAAAATTATATTAAATGGCTATGATTACTTATAGGAACTATCATGAGCAGCTTTGCGCTGCTCAAAATCTATCATATCTCCATCTTGCGGAAGTTCATTGGTATGAATCTGGTCAGGTCGTTTTCCGGCTGAACTTAATTGATATCGGCTGATTAAATAGGGTATACCTTCTCCGACAAGAAGATGAGCAGAGGTGGTAACCTCAAAGTGCAGGTGCGGTTCACGGGCATCTCCTGAAGCGCCGATGTTAGCCAACATTTGTCCCTTACGGACTTAATCACCTGTTTTGATGCGTAAACTTTTGGGCTGGAGGTGCATGTAATGTGCATATTGTCCAATTACCCAAATCAATTACAATGGTATTTCCTGCAAGCCCGTCAAAAGTTAAGGGAACAGCGGGATGAAACGCGGCACCATGCCCCGGAATATTATCCGGAAGGCCATCTTTTGCATTTACAATACGACCATCCGCAACGGCAAATACGGGTTCACCATAGCAAAAATAGGCATGCACATCTCTTGAATCGCCTGCAAAAGAAACACCATTCCGGAATTTTTTCCAATCGATGGCATAACGGCGGGAATTGATTGCCAGCCCGCCCAAAATAAGGTTTCCACGACGGTGGTGATTGGATTCATGATTTCCGGGGCCATCTACTGCCGTCCAGCTACTGCCCTGCAAGGGAGGGCCTAAAACCTGTAAATGCGACTGGTGGGTTGAAATTATGGCACCCTCCAGCGAATCAGTCGTGGTTATTACCCGGTGTGCCAAACTTTCGGGAAAGGGGTGCTTTAAATCTGTAATGACTTCTATGTATATAACTGCGGTCTGACCACTGCAAGCATAAGTTTATCATAAACCGTAGCGCCTAATGGCTTAACCATTGGATGCAATTGTGCCGTATCAAAGGTTATGATCGGCTTGGCTTTGCTGGCTTTGGGGTCAATGAGTGCTATCTGATGCAATTTTAAAGGGGTTGAACTGAAGTTTGTCAGGTATAGTTCGTAAATCAAATGGTTGTACGATCCGCTTCGAAAAGCAGTTGGGGCAAAAGGTAAGCGCATCTCCAGCTGTATCGGAAAAGAAAATGGCCTGGCCGGAGGGCTTAGTTCTGCTGTAGCTAAGGTTTGAGCTTTAATTTTATCCCAATACACCGTTGTTAAAAGCATTAATGCGAAGAAAAAAAAATTACGGTTTAGCATAATCATGATTTGAAATATTATACTATGACCTCATCTTTTGATAAGAGGTTACAACATCCGCTTTTTTTATAATTCAGTCATAAGAGGTTTAGGGCAAGCGCTATTCATCCGGCAGAGATTGTGCTGGTTATCAATTTGACAGCCATCTTTAAGGTTTCAAAAACAATCCCTTTCCCGGGCAGGTTATTGGTATATGGAGATAAATAAACGAACCGTTGTCATTACCGGTGCTTCAAGTGGAGCAGGCAGGGCAATAGCACTACAATTTGCCCGCAGGGCAGACCGTTTAATACTGGCTTCACGAAATATGAAGATGCTGGAAGAAGTGGCTGAAGAATGTGAAACCTTTGGTGCGGAGGTAAAATGCCTGGAAGTAGATGTAACCGATTACCATGCTGTCATCAACCTGGCCGCTGCAGCTGATGAATTTGGAAATGGAATTGATATCTGGGTAAACAATGCAGGTGTACTGGCTGTAGGTGCTTTTGATGAAATCCCGATGGAAGTTTCAGAGCAGGTATTAAAAACCAATTTATTAGGTTACATGCACGGCGCACATGCTGTTTTGCCTTACTTTAAAAAGCAGGGTAAAGGAATTTTAATCAATAACATTTCTATAGGTGGTTTTTTAGCGGTACCGATGGGTGCTGCCTACTCGGCCAGTAAGTTTGGCTTAAGGGGTTTTGGGCAGGCACTTATGGCAGAACTGGCTGCTTATCCTGATATTCATGTCTGCGATGCTTTCCCCGCTTTTCTGGACAGTCCCGGCATACAGCACGCAGCCAATTATACCGGCAAATACCTGAAACCTTCCCCGCCGGTTTACGATCCGGAGCGCCTGGCGCAAGCCATTGCTAAACTGGCAGATCAGCCAAAAAAAGAAAAAATGTTGGGAAGTGTATCGGTTTTGCTGCGCCTTTCAGCAGGGCTTTTTCCTACACTCACACAATTTGTTGCAGGCGCAGTCATTAAGGGTTACCTGAAGAGGGCAGATCCAATACCAACCACCAATGGAAATATCTTCGCACCTGTTCCGTTTGGTAATGCGGTTCATGGCGGCTGGGGAATTCCAGGTAAACCCAGGGCACATCGAAAATATATTGCAGGTATGGCTGCTTCACTTGCGGTGCTCGCCTTGATTAAGATATTGGGTAAATAACACAGATCATTAGAAATCTGGTTTAATAAAAAACGGCATTCGATAAAGAAATGCCGTTTTTTCTAATTTATAAAGCTTTCATTATTCTGCTGCTGCTTCAGCATTGATAGAATTTACAGCAATTTCAGTCAGAGCCACATCGGTAGCTTTTTCATTTTCCAATGTCTGATCAAGTAAATCTGCCACATCCTGATGACCCATGTTTTCAGCAAATACTTTAAGGGTACCGTATGTAGCGATTTCATAATGCTCTACTTTCTGTGCAGCCAGAATTAAACCTGCATCACGAACCATTGTGCCTTGATCTGTATCTGAAATGATGCCCTCAGCTTCTTCTAAT
Organism: Pedobacter sp. MR22-3; assembly: GCF_026240075.1. NCBI lineage: Bacteria > Pseudomonadati > Bacteroidota > Sphingobacteriia > Sphingobacteriales > Sphingobacteriaceae > Pedobacter > Pedobacter sp. MR22-3. The sequence continues at coordinate 350,401 of NZ_JAPIVF010000003.1, forward strand.
AATCCAGCCATGGCATCGCATTTTTTTGCCACTGCTTTCTCGCCCAATAGTTCAAAAACCTGTTCAAGCGTTTGGATGTGTTGTTGTGTTTCTTCAGTATGTTTTTCAAATGCGGCAATAAGTTCTTCGCTTGTTGCAGCCTTTTTCATCTTTGGAAGTGCCTTTACTAAATGTTTTTCTGCCCAATAGATATCTTTTAATTCATCAACAAAAAATTCATGAAATTCTGAATCTTCCATTTTACCAGTTTTAGAAGCTGACTTTTTATTGGTTGAAGCTTTGGTGGCCGGTGCTTTAGCAGCTGTTGATGTTTTACCTGTACTTGCTTTTTTAGCAGTTGTTTTTGTAGTTGCCATAGTTTTTTATATAGTATGATGTACAAATAGAACTGCCTAAATTGAAATAAGGTTTTGGTTATTTTAATCTTATTTTAATCTGATTGCTTAAGAAAGGCATTGATATACACCAATAATTATTCACTATTTATTGAAGCGGGATGTTGAACTGGCACGCCCTCCTGAAAATATTAAACCTTTCATTCCTGAAGGTTGTTTTATCCATGGTAGCACGTAAAATAATTTAATATGAAAGTAAATGAGCACGATGATCTTATCCCGGATCAGCAGGAGGGAAGTGAAATTGATGTAACAGAGCGCCGTACTTTTGAAACAATGGATGAAGCTTCTGCTTTTTTCGCTACGGCCTGTAACCGGTTATTGAATGTGAATGATTGGGGCAATAGATCTGGTATGTCAGGGTTCCAGCTTTTTGATGGATATGGAAAAGAAGTTCACCGTAAAGCGCAGGAGGGAGATTACATCCGGATTGATATTCCTGGTCCGGGAGCGCCATCCGGTGGCGGTTACGATTGGGTAAAAATCGAAGAAATTGCAAGTCGACAACAGATAGAAGATGATTTTCTTGCCATTAAGGTGCGTCCGAGTGTAAAGCCCCTTTCAGAAGAAGCTTCACCCGCACACTTTTTACAGGATGCGGCCACTTCAACTTTTATTGTACGCAGGTTGCAGCTAAAAGTTCAGGCAGAAGAACATGGACGGAATGAAATGGCGAATACAAATACAGAAAATACACTTGATAATGTTCGAAATTTTTTAGTGGGTGGCGCAGCCAGATTGGGTTTCTCTTATCCGCAATGGAAATTGCTGGTGAAGGGCATAATGGCTTAAATATAATTGATATCGGCCGGTAAACCCATTAACCGGCCGGTAGTTAATTATTTCTTAATCACTTTGATCACACTGGCGGTAACCAAAGCCCCAACCAGGTAATAGGCTACAGTAAGTATTTTTACCTGATTATTTTTAGCGACAGGTTTAGGGTTTAGTCCCATAGGTTTTGGAAGCGTTACCGCTCCAAGTCCGGCGGCTAAGCCAGATGCAATACTTCTGCTGAATACATTTTTAGTATTGCCGCTGCCTATTAAACTATAATAAATGGTATTGCTGATTAAGTCACCTGCAAGTGTAGCGCCATATAAGTTTTCGCCGCGTTTACCACAAATGCCCAGAAAGTCAAGTGTGTGCCCTAAAGCTTCTTCCCCTAAACGGTCAATCCGGGGCACATCTGAACTTTTATCTTTTAAACTTTCGTGTAAAATGTTGAGGGCAAGAGCACCTGCGAATCCTGCTATTAAATTTTTTATTTTGTCCATATGAAATAGATGTAGCAATTATTACTCACTTATTTAAGCCCCTTTTATAGGATTCATCAATATAATGTTTCAGGAAATAAACAGCATTAAATGATTTCAACAGATAGGCATTTGTTTTTCGAATGAAACAGAATAAGATCCAGTTACTCCGTTTTTATAAACTGAAAGACAGCAACTTATTTAGTCTTGCTTTTCTGATCATCTTCAGCCGCGTCTGTAGCGATCTGTTGTTTTGCCATTTCTTCGGGGCTTTCTTCATCGCCGGTATAGGCACCATCAGCATCGCTGCCTTTAATCTCATCAGCCGGGATTACGCCAACTTTTTTTTCTTTCGATTCTTCTGCTTTATTTTTTTCGTTTTCCATGATCATCTTTTATATATAAATACAACAGTATGCAACAAGCAAAGTTTAGTTTAAATCATATTGTTCAGCTTTCATGGGGAAGTGAAATTAAAAAGGCTCAAAAATTATTCGGATTTGCATGTTTCTTAAACAGGCTTTGCAATCTTCCTGATGTAATGGATATTACGTTAGAGCCAGCGCCAGAAATGAAATTTAAAACAATTTTTGCCAATTATCTCTTTATGCTTTCGAGGTATTGTAAAATTGAATGTATATTTTGCAGGCTTCAAAAAGATAAGATCAATATGGCTTCAGGATTTTTCGCAATTTTAGATGATATAGGTGCTTTAATGGATGACGTGGCAGTAACGGCCAAGATTGCCACCAGGAAAACCGCCGGCATTTTAGGAGATGACCTGGCTGTAAATGCTGAAAAAGCGACCGGCTTTCTCTCTTCCAGAGAGTTGCCAGTGCTTTGGGCCATCACCAAAGGATCTTTGATTAATAAAATTATTATTGTGCCCGTGGCACTGCTGCTGAATTTTTTCTTCCCGATAGCCATTAAGTTTATTTTAATTTTAGGTGGGTTTTACCTGGCCTATGAAGGGGTTGAGAAAATCATTGAGTTTCTTTTTCATCGCCATGAGCATGGCAGGGCAGCCAAAGATGTTGTTCAGGATGATCAGGCGGCAGAAAAGGCCAAAATAAAATCAGCAGTAACCACTGATTTTATTCTTTCTGTAGAAATTGTCATCATTGCCCTTGGTACTGTACTGGATAAAAGCATCACTATCCAGATCCTTACGGTTTCTGTTGTGGCTATTTTAGCTACCATAGGCGTTTACGGCATTGTAGCGCTAATTGTAAGAATGGATGATGCCGGATACAAGCTGGTGAAATATTCCAATGATAAAGGATTCCTTTCGGCATTGGGCAATGTATTGGTGAAATCTTTACCGGTAATTATAAAGGTGCTCAGCTTTGCGGGTACCATTGCCTTAATATTGGTTTCTGGTGGTATCTTTGTGCATAATATTGATTTCTTGCACCATTTCCTGCCTGATTTAATGTCAACGATCAAAGAATTTGCCATTGGGCTGATAGCAGGGTTAATAGCTGTTGGTATAGCGGAAGGAGTGAAAAAACTGATTCCCTTATTTAAAAATTAACCGGCTATTCTATTTACCTGAGGTAAGTTTTTAGAAATGCCTGCGGGTTATAGAATCTTTCATCAAGCTGTGATTTGTTCATGGTCAACCAGCTGGCACAGCCGTAATCATCAAATTTTTTTCTGATTTCGAGGTGCAGGTGGTGATAATCTCCACCATATTTTTTACTTTCCTCCTTTGTAAATAGACGGGCAAGTTTAGTATCCTGGTTTACAGGCTGACCATTTTTAACATAAACTTCGCGGAGGTGTTTGTAACTGGTAAACATCATGGTGCCATTCTTCAGCTGGTGTTTTACCACCACCGTTTTTTGATTTTCACCCAGGTGGATGGAACAAACCACCCCATTGGCCATGGCATACACTTCTATCAGCTTTGTTTTTGATGCAGATGGATTGATATCAATAGCCGTATGAATGTGGCCTTTATAATAGCTGTTGCGGTGATCGCCAAAAATACTGATGATTTTAATGTTTGCTATTTTCTTTCGGTCACTGCCTTTAAATGGTAAATACCAGCTATCTGCCATCTGACCTGGTGATGCAGCTGTATAGTAAGGTTTCCAACGATCTTTATCTTTTTCAATTGTTGGATTTTGTAAAAAGGAGAGGCATAAGAACAGGATCAGGCTAATTTTCATTATCATTGTATAAAAGATCAAAATAAGAAAAATTTCTCTAGAACTACTAATATAGTTATGCTAATATGCTAGGTTATTTTCTTTTTAACTCGATTACAGTAATTTCCGGCCAGATGCCGATTCTTCCAGAAAAACCTAGAAAACCAAATCCCCTGTTCACATTCAGGTGGCGATTATTTTCTGTTTTGATGCCTGCCCAATGTTTATAACGGTATTTTACAGGACTCCATTTTATCCCAAAAGCCTCAATGCCAAACTGCATCCCATGGGTATGACCGGCCAGTGAAAGCTGAATTTTTGAAGGGTGGTTTTTAACCTGCGCATCCCAGTGTGAAGGATCATGTGAGAGCAAAATTTTAAAATCTTTAGCTTCAGTATGTTGAAGTGCCTTGTTTAAATCGCCCCGCTCGCCAAAACCGATACCCCAATTTTCAATGCCTGCGAGGATAATTTTTTCCCCGCCTTTCTCCAGTACCACATGTTCATCTAAAAGAAGTTTAAATCCTAATTCCTTGTGGTAAGCTTTTAACTGATTTAAATTTTTGATTTTATCTGTCTCAGAAGGCCATTTGACATAATCACCATAGTCATGGTTTCCTAAAACGGAAAACTGCCCAAATGGTGCCTTAATCTGTGAAAATAGAGGAATGTAAGGAACAATTTCAGATGCAGCATTATTAACCAGATCACCAGTAAATACAAATAAATCACTTTTTTGTGCATTGATCAGGTCAATGCCTTTTTGCACGGCTTTGGGTTTGGTAAAACTTCCGGCATGTATATCAGAAATTTGTGTGAGGGTGAATCCATCAAAATGCTGTGGTAAATCATCAAAATACAAGGTATGTTTAATCACCCGGTATGCATATTTTCCCCTGGTTATACCAAATGCAAAAAGCAATACGGTCAGGCAAAACATGATAAAAGCAAAATCTACCCAGTAATCATTTCTACCAGTTATTTCATAACCCTGTGGCTGAAAATTTGTCGAAATCGAACTCACCACCCGATAAAGATCACCAATGAATAAAAAAATGGCAAACACCATTTCAGCGACAAGTACAATCAGAAAGATATGACCAACAACAGTGAAAAATATATTTCTGCCCTTCCGCATCTGAGAAATGGCAAAAATAATTGCCATACCCAGGCTGATGATTACAGTCCAGAATGCAGGTGCCAGGCCTTCCCAGTGATTGATGGTATTAAAGCTGGATAACACATATGCACTCAGCGCAAAGAACAGGATAATCACGATTAAGATGGGGAGCAGGGGAGATCTTCTTTTCATTCTGAATGTACAAACGGTGGCAAAGTTAAATTTTAAATCCTCATCTGTTGATTTGTGTTTCAGGCAGTACTTAATTTTACCTCACGTTGATTAAAGGCATCGGATTTTAAATGTAGCCACTCCGGAAGGATGATTTTGATTTATTGTTTGCAGCTTCAGCATAAATATGAGGGCAGCCGTGGGCATATTTTATAATTATACATTATTTAGTAGCTTTGTAAGATATATGCTATCCAAAAAAACCAAATACGCCATTAAAGCACTTGTTGCACTTGGTAAAAATGTAGAAAGACCACCGATGCAAATTTCTAAGATTGCGGAAGAGGAGCATATTCCTAAAAAATTCCTGGAACAAATTCTTTTGGATCTGCGTAATGCGGGTTTCCTGTATAGCAAGAAAGGAGCAGGGGGCGGCTACAGTTTGAATAAAAAACCTGAGGATATTCTGCTGGTACATGTAATGCGTGTTACCGATGGACCAATTGCAATGGTGCCTTGTGCCAGTTTAAATTTTTATCACAAATGTGATGAATGTGAAGACGAAAAAACCTGTGGCATTCGAAGTGCGTTTATTGATGTAAGAGACGCTACATTAAAAGTACTTAGTGAAACCAGCATCGCCGATGTGATTGGCCGCGAAGATACTCTGAAATTGGGGATAGACAGTTTATAATTTCTGACTTCTATATTATTTATTCTATACAAATCAACATCTATTAAATAGAATATTCTCTTTTTGCTTATGCCATATCAAGAATGAGATTGTTTAAATTGATGAAAATACTAATGTAGTTTCTTAAAAGAAAGACCACCTTTGTTTCTTTTAGCGCCAAAGAAAATAAGCCCGTCCGGCCAGGATAAGAATAACATCGAAATGTTGCAAGCTGGATGTGATGCCATTCGGTAAATGATGCTTGACCTTTTATATAATCCAGATGCTTTTTGCCTACCATTGACAGGATAAAAACAACGGCTACTCAATACATTAGATCTATTTTCCTAAAACCAACCACCAATACATAAATTTTTTCGAGAAAAATTACTACTATTCCTATATACTTTATATATTTGGAAGATGAACTTCAGGTCTACAGTTAAAAATACCCGTACTCAAATGATGTGCTATTGTTGTAAAACAAGGTAGAAGAGGTATTTTAAATTTATAGATATAAATATTGAATGCTTCTCATTAAAAAGGGAAGCATTTTTTGAATAAAGCTAACAACACATATGCAAAGTTTCAGAACAGAACTCGAAAACAATATTGTCGAGCAGGACATCATTGATTTAGAGAATAAGATTAAAGCTTTTCGCGATGGAACGATTCACGATGAAAAATTCAGAAGCCTGCGTTTAGCCCGTGGTGTTTACGGACAAAGGCAGCCTGGTGTGCAGATGATTCGCATTAAATTGCCCTTCGGGAAGGTGACTTTCAAACAATTGCTGCGCATTTCAGATATTGCAGATGAATACGGAAGCGGAAATTTACACCTGACCACTCGTCAGGATATTCAATTGCATTATGTGAGTTTAGACAAAACACCAGAACTTTGGGCAAAACTGGAACAAGACGACATTACTCTTCGTGAAGCTTGTGGCAATACCGTACGTAATGTTACGGCCTCACCAAATGCTGGTATCGACAAAGATGAGCCTTTTGATGTTTCTCCTTACGCACATGCGGTTTTCAAATACTTTTTACGCAATCCAATTTGCCAGGAAATGGGCAGGAAAATTAAAATTTCCTTTTCTTCCAGTGATCAGGATACCGCTTTCAGCTACATTCACGACCTGGGATTTATTCCAAAAGTAAATGAAAATGGGGAACGAGGATTTAAGGTTTTGTTTGCAGGAGGTTTGGGGGCTCAGCCATTTTTAGCCAGCCCGGTGCATGAATTTCTGCCGGAGGATCAGTTAATTCCTTTTACCGAATCAGTACTCCGGGTATTTGATCGCTATGGAGAGCGCAGCAACAGGAATAAAGCTCGCTTAAAATATTTAGTACAAAAATTAGGTTTAGAAGAAGTTTTACGTTTGGTTGCCGAAGAGCGTGTGGCCAATAAGGTAAAAACCTTTACCATCGATCGCGAAGTTGTTCCACAGCCCGTGGCACCGGCCCATCAAGATTATCAGCCTGTCGAAATACTGAATGAACAGCATTATAAGCACTGGCATGCTACGAATGTGGTACCACAAAAGCAAACCGGTTTCTATGCCGTTTATATTAAAGTACAGGTAGGCGATATTAAAACGGATAAGGCAAGGGCATTTGTGGAAGCCATTAAACCTTATGTTGCAGATGAAATCAGGATCACCCAGAATCAGGGGTTGTTATTGAAATTCGTTCGTCAGGAAGCTTTACCTTCATTATATATTGCCTTGAATACCATTGGTTTTACCACCGCCGGATTTGATAGCCTGGCTGATATCACCACTTGCCCCGGAACAGATACCTGCAATTTAGGAATCTCCAATTCCATGACTTTAGCCGAGGTTTTGGAAGATGTGATTTACCATGACTTCCCTGAATTTATTTATGAAAAGAATATCAAGATCAAGATCAGCGGCTGTATGAACTCTTGCGGACAGCATGGTTTAGCAGAAATTGGTTTTCACGGCAGTTCTGTCAAAGCAGAAGGGAAGGTTGTTCCGGCAGTTCAGGTGATGCTTGGAGGTGGAACAGTCGGGAATGGCGTAGGTCGTGTGGCAGAACGCGTTATTAAAGTGCCTTCAAAGAGAGCAACGAGTGTCTTACATTTCATTTTAAATGATTTCAAAGCGAATAATGAAGTAGATGAAAACTTCCATCAATATTACGACCGGAAGGGTAAAGATCATTTTTATCAGCTGTTAAAACCATTGGCCGATTTAACAAATTTGCAGCAGGAAGAATTTGTAGACTGGGGTCACGTAGAACAATTTGTTACAGCAATTGGCGTAGGTGAATGTGCTGGAGTGGTAATTGACTTAGTTGCAACTTTACTTTTGGAAGCCGATGAAAAATTTGAATGGGCAAAACAGAATGTAGAGAAAGGTGCTTATGCCGATGCCATTTATCACACTTACAGCACATTTGTCAGTGCAGCAAAATCATTGCTTTTAGATAAAGGCATAAACAGCAGCACTCAAGTTGGAGTGATCAGGGAATTTGATCATCATTATGTAGAAACCGGGGAGTTTAATTTGTCTACAAACTTTTCAGATCTGGTACTTCAAATTAATAAAAATGAGCCTACGGCTGAATTTGCTCAACAATATTTCAGCGAAGCAGATGCATTTCTCAATCAGATTAAAGAAAAAAGGGCAGCTTTAGTAAAATGACAGAATGAAAAAATGACAGAATGAAAGAATTATAGAATGAGAGAATTTCATAGTGCAATCGCTGGTAAAACATTCACTCAATCTATCCTTGAAAATTCAATAATTAAAAAGCTCATTCAAATTCAAAATTATGTTAAATCAAAATAAAGCGTCAAGAATTACACTTTTAGGCGCAGGTCCAGGAGATCCGGATTTACTGACCTTAAAGGGGGTAAAGGCCTTACAAGCTGCAGATGTGGTGCTATATGACGCCTTAACAAATGAGGCATTGTTAGCGCATGCACCAGCAGAAGCAATCAAAATATATGTGGGGAAACGCTCTGGGGAACATTCTTATCCGCAGGAAACCATCAACAAACTCATGATTGATTATGCGCTGAATTATGGCCATGTAGTGCGTTTAAAAGGTGGCGATCCCTTTGTGTTTGGCAGGGGATACGAGGAGCTGGATTATGCGGCATCCTATAGCATTCCGGTTGATGTAATTCCCGGCATTTCCAGTTCAATCGGTGTTCCAGGATTGCAACAAATACCGGTAACCCACCGTGGCCTGAGCGAAAGTTTCTGGGTAATTACAGGCACCACTACCTCTGGAGAGGTTTCTAAAGATATTTACCAGGCTGCAGAATCAAATGCAACCGTTTTAGTCTTGATGGGCTTGAAAAAATTAGCTAAAATTGTTGAGATCTTTAAGGCTGCAGGTCGAAATGCTTTACCGGCGGCGGTGATTCAAAACGGCTCATCAGCAGATGAAAAATTAATTGTAGGTATGGTGGAAACGATTGAAAGTCTGGTTCAACAGGAAAATATCAAAGCACCGGCACTGTTGATTTTTGGTGAAGTGGTTTCCTTACATCCGTCATTTAAAAACTTAGTAAAACAATATGCAAGTATTGCCTAATCCGTCAGATCGTGAAGCGTCTTTTTCAGAAGAAAAAGGTAACCAGCTTTTTCCGGTTTTTATTAAACTGAACAAGCTGCGTACGTTATTGATTGGTGCCGGAAATATAGGCCTGGAGAAATTAACGGCAATTGTAAATAACAGCCAGCAGGCGAAAATTACAATAGTTGCAGAAACAGTTTCCGCTGAGGTTTATGCTTTGGTGGCTAACTATCCTCATATAAAAGTGAAGCAAAAAAGCTTTGATGTTTCCGATCTGGAAAATATTGATATTGTTTTTGCGGCCACTAATAATTATATCCTGAATGAGGAAATCAGGGTAGTAACGCATGAAAAAGGTTTACTGATCAATGTAGCCGATAAACCTGAACTATGTGATTTCTACCTGGGATCTATTGTTCAGAAAGGTGATTTAAAAATTGCCATTTCAACTAATGGTAAATCCCCAACCATTGCCAAGCGTTTGAAGCAGATCTTAAATGAAGGCATTCCGGCAGAACTGGATGAGACTTTACAGAACATGAGTGCCTTGCGCCAAACTTTAACCGGCGATTTTTCAGCAAAAGTCAAAAAGCTGAATAAGGTGACCAAAAGTTTGATTAACCCTAAAAAGAGTTTTGCTGAGCGCAATATCAAGTGGTTAATCTGGCTGGCTTCCATTTTACTGATTGGCGCTATTGGTATTTCTTTATGGAATACGGAACCCGAATTTCAGTCGTTTTTAATTCATATCGACCCCTTATTTTATTGGTTTCTAGGGGCTGGATTTTTATTTGCATTAATCGATGGTGCCATAGGTATGTCATATGGCGTTACTACTGCATCATTTTCTCTTGCAATGGGGTTGCCTCCCGCCTCGGCTAGCATGGCCATCCATATCTCAGAAGTCATGAGCAATGGAATTGCAGGCTGGATGCATTACCGAATGGGGAACGTCAACTGGAAACTGTTTAAACTATTGATTATCCCGGCGGTTATCGGGGCGGTTTTGGGTGCTTATATCTTATCTTCTTTAGAACATTACGCTGCTTACGTAAAACCTGTTGTTGCGGTTTATACTTTATTTTTAGGTGGTGTAATCCTGATGAAGGCTTTCAATATTAAAAGAAAAAAGGCTGATGAAAAAATTAAAAAAATCGGTCTTTTGGGGTTTGTCGGTGGATTTATTGATGCTGCATTTGGCGGCGGATGGGGCTCTATCGTTTTATCCAGCTTAATAGCGGGTGGCCGCCATCCTTTGTTTTCACTGGGAACGGTCAAAATCAGCCGGTTTTTTATTGCGACTTTAAGTTCATTAACCTTTTTTACGATGCTGGGTGGAAAACACTGGGAAGCAGTTGTAGGCTTAATTATTGGTAGTGCCATCGCATCGCCGATTGCGGCAAAAGTGTCCAATAAAATTTCGGCCAAAACCATTATGGTGGCAGTTGGAATTATCGTTATGCTGGTTAGCCTGCGCAGTGTAATCGTATTTATTTTAAAATTAATTTAGTGATGGAGCATTTAGCGGAGATCAGACAGGAACTTACGGGCTTAACGGTGATCGATCAATTGAAACACCTGGCCAGCCGGTTTGAAGGCAGGATTATTTTTTCTACCAGTTTTGGTTGGGAGGATCAGGCCATTACGCATATCATTTTTTCAAATCAGATTCCAATTAAAGTCTTTACGCTGGAAACAGGTCGTCTTTTTCCGGAAACATATTATGTATGGAACCGCACACTGGAAATATATCAGAAACCCATTCATGCTTATTATCCTCAACACGAATTATTGCAGGAGATGGTAGGTTTGAAAGGACCTAATAGTTTTTACGACTCTGTAGACAATAGAAAAGAATGCTGCTATATCCGTAAAATTGAACCGCTGAAAAGGGCATTAAAAGGGAATGAGATCTGGATAACCGGAATCAGGGCTGAGCAGAGTCCAAATCGTGAAGATATGCATGATCTGGAATGGGATGAAGGAAATCAATTAATAAAATTTCACCCTATTTTTGACTGGACATTGGACGAGGTAAAAAGTTATATTAAAGCGCATAACATCGTTTACAATACCTTGCACGATAAAGGTTTTCCCAGTATTGGTTGCGCCCCTTGCACCAGAGCGGTACAGCCAGGCGAAGATTTTAGAGCAGGCAGATGGTGGTGGGAAGACCAAAGTAAAAAGGAGTGTGGACTGCATGCAACTGAAGCTAGCTTAAAGACTAAAGTGGAAAGCTTTACTAACAACAAATGAATATAACATTTGAATAATAACATGAGTACCTACAGAAATTACTGTCACTCATTTTATCATTCAAAATTCAAAACTTAATAAATGAGCACATATAATTTTGATTATTTAGATGAACTGGAGGCGGAAGCCATTCATATATTACGTGAAGTGGCCGGGCAATTTGAAAAGCCTGCCTTGCTGTTTTCTGGTGGCAAAGATTCCATCACCCTGGTACGCTTAGCAGAGAAAGCCTTTCGCCCGGGAAAATTTCCTTTTCCATTGGTTCACATTGATACGGGGCATAATTTTGAAGAAACCATTACCTACAGGGATAAAATGATCGAAAGAATAGGCGAACGCTTAATTATAGGCTCCGTTCAGGAATCCATAAATCAGGGTAAAGTAATAGAACAAACCGGTAAAAATGCCAGTAGAAATGCTTTACAAACGGTTACATTATTGGATACCATTGCCGAACACCAGTTTGATGCCTGTATCGGCGGGGCGCGGAGAGATGAAGAAAAGGCGAGGGCAAAGGAACGTATTTTCTCTGTCAGGGATGAATTCGGACAGTGGGATCCTAAACGCCAACGACCTGAACTGTGGAATATTTACAATGGTAAAATCCATAAGGGAGAAAACATTCGTGTGTTTCCAATCAGTAACTGGACTGAACTTGATGTGTGGAATTATATCCGGAGAGAAAAAATTGAATTGCCAAGCATTTATTTCTCTCATGAGCGTGAAGTGATCACCAGAAATGGTCAGTTAATGGCGGCATCTCCCTTCTTAAACATGGATGATGAAGATGTGGTTTTCCATAAGCAGGTGCGCTTCCGGACTGTTGGAGACATGTCTTGTACGGCTGCAGTTGAATCAGAAGCGATACTGATTGATGACATTATTGACGAAATCAGTGCCTCAAAAATCTCTGAACGTGGCGCACGTCTGGATGATAAAGTTTCTGAAGCCGCCATGGAAGACAGAAAAAAGGGAGGCTATTTTTAAGAAAGTATTGGGATGTGAGATTTAAGAACCTCGCATTTGTCTAATATCTCACATCTATTATCTCACATCTATTATCTCATATCTAAAAAACATGAACATATTAAAATTCTTCACAGCAGGCAGTGTTGATGATGGTAAAAGCACCTTGATCGGCCGTTTGTTATACGATACAAATTCTATTTTAGCTGATCAGTTGGAAGCTTTGCAAAGCGCTAACCGTAAAAATGATGATGGAACAATAGATTTAGCCATTTTAACAGACGGTTTAAGGGCCGAGAGGGAGCAGGGCATCACCATCGATGTTGCCTATAAATACTTTCAGACGGAGAAGCGCAAGTTTATCATCGCAGATACACCCGGACATATCCAATACACCCGAAACATGGTTACCGGGGCTTCTACCGCGAACCTGGCCATCATTTTAATTGATGCACGGAATGGGGTAGTAGAACAAACCATCCGTCATTCTTACCTGGTTTCTTTGCTGGGGATCAAACATATTGTGATTTGCATCAACAAAATGGATATGGTTAATTATGATGAAGACGTTTATAATTCCATCATTGAAAAATATAAAGTTTTAGCGCAGCAACTTAAATTAAAGGATGTAACCTATATTCCGGTTAGTGCATTAAAAGGCGATAATATAGTTCAGCATTCGGAGCATATGCACTGGTATGGCGGCCAGAGTTTATTACACTTTCTGGAGCAGGTAGATACGGATAATCTGGATAAATCTCAGCTGGCGCGTATGCCCGTACAATGGGTCATCCGTCCGCAAACAGATGAATTTCATGATTACCGTGGTTACGCGGGTAGGGTATTGAGTGGAACATTTAACCTGAATGATAAAGTTACAGTATTGCCTTCAGGAGCAAGTTCAACCATCGAAAAGATTGAATTTTTCGATCAGGCACCGGATGCCGCACATGCGGGACAGTCGGTTACGATTCATTTAAAAGATGATGTGGATATCAGCCGGGGAGATACTATTGTAAATGCATCGGCATTGCCGCAGGATACTAAATTAATTGAAGCCGATTTATGCTGGATGGATGGACGCGCCCTGGATACCACTGTCATGTACCTGATTCAACATAACAGTAAGGTTACAAAATGTAAAATCAGTGAAATCCTGCACAAAGTAGATATCAATACCTTGGAAAAACACCCCGCAGATGAATTCAGACTGAATGATATCGGAAGGGTAATTGTTAAAACGGCTGACGCTTTGGCTTTTGATCTATATGATGATAACCGTGCAAATGGTTCAGCCATTTTGGTAGATAGCCGTACCAATCTGACCGTTGGTGCCTTAATGTTCAGGGCAGCAGTGGAATAACTTTGTCGCAGTCATGTTATAGTTTGACTCGGTCTTTCAGATACATATTTTAAGCAGGACATCTTTTAAGATGGGCCTGCTTTTTATTTTAAGGTCAGTGCTTATGGAAATACTTAAAAGTTTTCATCAGATTAGTATAATTTACTCAGAAACTTTAAATTTATAATTATGAAAAGAAATCTTTTATACATCGCCTTCGCTGCGGTTCCATTTATTTTTGCCTGTAACCAGTCTGAGAAAAAAGCTGATTCAGCAAAGAAAGATTCCGTTATAAATGAAACCTGTTATGCCTCATCATTTGAAAAAGACAGTGCAGCCATGATTGTAAAAACAATGGCTTCTGGAAAAGTGACTGGTTCATTATTGGTAAAATATGCAGAAAAGCCTCAGAATAAGGGCGAAATAAATGGTAAGTTTCATGGGGATACACTTTTAGTCGATTATCGGTTTAATACGGGTAAGGATACCACCAAAGCATTCACCAATCCACTGGCATTTTTGAAAAAGGATGGTAAACTGATCATGGGCGTTGCGCAAATTGAGACTACATTGGGCAGATCCTACTTCGTAAAAGGTAAACCCATCAATTATGATGCGGGAAAATTTACTTTTCAGGAAGTTCCTTGTAAATAGAAGTGAGAGACTAAAGCTTAGAGACAAAGCTGAATGCTGGAAAAACGAATCTGAAGCAGCAAACTTAAAATAATCAACGATGAACGAAAGAAGAAAATGAACTCTTCGCCTCATCGTCATTGCGAGAAGCTTTTTCAGCGACGAAGCAATCTATTTTCGCGAATCAGATTGCTTCACGCCGTTATTAAGCCCTGCCCTCTAGTTCGCAATGACGACACCTCTTGCCGTCATTGCGAGGTAATAAGCAATCTCACTGATATAGCTGCATAAATCTGCAATTTTAGATTTTGACTCATGCCAGTTGAGTTTCCTGTACTCATAATGTTTTCATATCCATATTTTTAATAATTTGTCATCTTGAATAACTGCCTGAATGTAGGTGATTGAAATATTTCTTAATGCTATAATCAGTTATTAAACAGCGAATAAAAATATTTTAAAATAAATTACTACAATATCTATAGACTTTATATATTTGTGTAATTAATTATAATGATCACGAGCTAATATTTTCTGACATGATTTTAAGTAAAGTAGAAAAAGCGAACATTGAACCAAAAATTACATTAATAGGTGCTGGTCCCGGCGACCCGGATTTATTCAGTTTAAAAGGTGTTAAAGCATTAAAAACAGCTGATGTTGTTTTGTATGATGCAAATGTAAACGAGGCTTTACTGTGTCATGCGCCAGAGGGTATTCCGAAAGTTTATGTTGGTAAACGTACCGATGATGAAGATTTCTCGCAGGATGCGGTTAATAAACTCATTGTAGATTATGCTTTAAATTACGGTCATGTGGTTCGTTTAAAAAGCGGCGACCCGTTTTTCTTTGCGAAAGGTTACGAAGAAATCGATGCCGCAGAGTCATACAGTATTCCTACTGAAATTATTCCAGGTATTTCGAGTGCAACCGGTGCACCAAGTCTGCAGAAAATACCCATGATTTATAAAGATTTGAGCGAAAGTTTCTGGGCGGTAACCGGAACCAACTCAAAAGGAGAAATTTCTGAAGATTTGTACATTGCCGCAAAAACTAAAGCTACGATTGTCGTTTTGAACGGGATAGAAAAGGTAAAAGAAATCGCTGCAATTTTTCAGGGTGAAAACAAAGGATTATTGCCTGTGGCCGTTATTCAAAATGGATCATCAAAAGATGAAAAAATTGCAATCGGAATTGTAGATACCATTGCAGAAGTGGTAGAAGATAAAAAAATTAAGGCGCCGGCACTACTGGTGTTTGGTGATGTGGTTTCCTTACATCCCCAGTTTCAACCCATCAGGGATTTTTATGAAATCATGGACGAAGAGTATTAATATCAACTATAACCAACTATTTGTTTTATTGTAAAACCGCGTGCGAAAGCATTGCGGTTTTTTCATGTGTAGAGATTTAAATAAATCTCATTTGTTTAGAATTGGCTGTAAAAAACAAGACCAGTATTGGCTATCCGATACTGGTCTTATTATTATAACAAAGTTTTACTTTAAATAATGGTTCCGCTGGGCAATACTGCCCCTTTTTTCACTACAACAATTCCATCTTTAACCGCGTATAATTCATGGTCGCCATCTTCTAAATGAGCACCACCATTAATTTTTACATCATTGCCAATGCGGCAGTTTTTATCGATGATGGCATTATTGATATAGCATCTGTCGCCAATACCAATAAGGGAATTTCCCATTTCTGTTTCCATCTGAATTTCTTCCAGGGTTTGATAACGGTCACTACCCATCACATAAGCATTGGTTACAACAGTATCTTTTCCGATACGGGCCCTGATTCCCAAAACGGCATGTTCAATCCTGCTGGCCTGTACAATACAACCCTCAGCGATAATGGCCTTCTCTAATGTCGTGCCTGAAATTTTTGATGGAGGCAACATCCTCGCTCTGGTGAAGATGGTGTGGTTGCTATCAAACATGTTAAACTTCGGAATTTCGTCCGTTAAGCCTAAGTTTGCTTCGAAAAATGAAGAGATGTTACCAATATCTGTCCAGTAACCTTCATATTGATAACTCAATACCCTGCTTTCTGTAATTGCCCTTGGTAAAATTTCTTTACCAAAGTCTTTTTCATCTTCGTTTTCGTTCAGGATATTGATTAAGTATTCCCTGTTAAAAACATAAATCCCCATGGAGGCTAGGAAATTACGACCTTCGGCCTGCATTTCTGCACCTGTATCTGAAACCCAGGCATCCAAACCTACTTTAGGTTTTTCAGTAAAGGAAGTGATCATGTTTTCCTCATCGGCTTTTAAAATGCCGAAATCTGTCGCATCTTTTGCTGTTACCGGAATGGTGGCAATGGTAATTTCTGCATTTGCTTCGATATGTTTCTCAATCATATCTTTAAAATCCATCTGGTACAATTGATCACCGGAAAGAATCAGGATATAATCAAACTCATGAGAAACAATATGATGCATACATTGACGTACTGCATCTGCCGTTCCCTGAAACCAGCCTGCATTCTGAACGGTTTGTTCAGCAGCCAGAATATCAACAAAAGCCGTACTGAAGTGACTAAAGTGATAAGTGTTTTTAATGTGTTTATTTAAGGATGCCGAGTTGAACTGTGTAAGCACAAACATGCGGTGAATCCCTGAGTTCAGACAGTTTGAAATAGGAATGTCTACCAAACGATATTTACCAGCAATTGGAACTGCAGGTTTAGAACGTGTTTGTGTAAGTGGCGATAATCTAGAGCCCTGGCCACCGCCAAGGATAACGCCTAAAACTTTGTCAGTCATGTTTAAGCTTGTTTTAATATTTGGTATAATTCTATATAATTTGTAGCAGCCTTATCCCATGAATGATCAATTTTCATCATGGTTTTCCGAACGGCTTTAAAAGCTTTTTTATCAGTATATAATTCAACAGCTCGATTTATAGCATGGGTTACATCCCATACACTGGTTTGGTCATGGCAAATTCCGAAACCGCCATCACCAATATCAACAACTGTATCTTTCAATCCACCAACCCTGCGCACAATAGGTACTGTACCATACCGCAAGGCATAAAGTTGATTTAAACCACAGGGTTCCACCCTTGATGGCATTAACAGAAAATCTGCACCTGCATATATTTCGTGAGAAACCTGTTCATTGTAACCAATGTATGCGTTGTAATTTCTACTGTGGTAATCTTTAATTTGATTTAACCTTCCTTCCACCCAACTATCTCCGGAGCCCAAAACCAGGATGTTAATATTGTCACCGTGTTGATGTAAAGCGGAATAAAAAATATCCGGAAGTAAATCTGCACCCTTTTCATCCACTAATCTTCCAATAAAGGTGAATAGTGGCTTGGAAGAATCTAACTGAAAAACATCGCATAGCGCTTTTTTGTTTGCGGCTTTTCCACTTTCTACTGTTTTTAAATTGTAACCTTTTTTAAGCATCGGATCTGTTTCCGGATTCCAGACTTCACTGTCGATGCCATTCAGTATCCCGACAGATTTCCACCGTTCCTGTCTTAATAAACTCTCGAGTCCGCGGGCATTACCCATCATTTCTTCCAGATAACTTGGCGAAACCGTAGTTACCCGCCATGCACATTTAATGGCAGAAGCTAAGGGATTGATGGCATCTTCCCAGCCCAGTAATCCACCTTTCCATAAATCAAATGCTGGTAAGTAATAAAGTTTGTTCCAGCCAAACTGACCTTGATATTGGGCATTGTGAATGGTTAGGACGGTAGGAACTTTGCTGATGGATTGATATTTCAGGCAGCTGGCCACCATGAAAGGAACCAGTCCGGTGTGATGATCATGGCAGTGAATAACATCCGGGCGATGCTCCCATTGCGCAATCCAATCCAATGTAGCAATCTGAAAAGCGACAAAACGTTCCGTATCATCTTCATAACCATAAACGTTAGGCCGGTCTGTAAGTCCCTGGATATGGACTAAATATAAATCGAATCCTAATTTATTGGTTTTTTCTTTTAAAATGCGGTATTGAAAATGGTGATTACCGTAATTAGACCAGGCATCATAAGTTACTTCAAATTCACTTTCACGGATAAATTTAGTATCGTACGCAGGAACAACCACCTTGGCAATGTGGCCTATTTTGTTCTGGTACTTTGGTAAAGCCCCAACTACATCAGCTAATCCGCCAACTTTAGCAGCAGGGTAACACTCGGCGCTTATATGTATAATTTCCATCAAATATTTGGTGTAGATAACTGTGTTAAGTTAGTAATTGTTTTCCGATTTGAAAATATTGAGGAATTTATTTGGGTTGGAAAAGATGATTTTCCATTGCCTGTTGTGAGCCAGTGGTTTGAGCAAATATTTTTGAAAACAGAAAGCCTTAAATGTGAATATTATTTTAATCCAATTGCACATTATAATTATTAGAAAACAGGTATTTCACATTCCTGCCAACATTTTAGGCATAAGCTTGTTTGTTGATAAACACTTAAAATAGCTTATGGCTGAACAGCACCTTTATCAAACCGGAATAATAGGAAATTGTGCATTTATGGCACATGTTAATAAGAATACTGATATATCTTGGCTATGTTGGCCTCGTTTTGACAGTCCTTTTGTATTTGGAAGTTTACTGGATAAAAATAAGGGGGGTGAATTTTCAATTCTTCCTCAGGGTGAATATAGTTCTACTCAATATTATATCGAAAATACCAATGTATTAAGAACGGAAATCACGACTGAAGGCGGAAAATACCGCATTACAGATTTTGCGCCGCGTTTTAGATTGCATGAAAGGTACTTTAAACCCCTGATGTTCATCCGGAAAATTGAACCATTAGAAGGCAACCCACGGATAACCATTAAATGCCAGCCGGTATGCGATTATGGTAAAGGCAGGATGCGGGCCAGCCGCGGAAGCAATCATATTGACTATTTAGGCTGCGATGAAAATATCAGGTTGAGTACCAATGTTTCTCTTACTTATATTATTGATGAAAAGGCATTTGTACTCAATGAGACAAAATATCTTGTCATGACCTACGGACAAAACCTCGAGGCACCTATTGTAAGTACGGCAGAAAATTTTCTTCGTGAAACCATTGGCTACTGGAGGTTGTGGATCAAACATTCTACCATCGCTGGGTTCTATCAACCTCTTGTTATCCGCTCAGCCCTCGTGTTGAAAATTCATCAGTATGAAGATACGGGTGCCATCATTGCAGCAAGCACCACCAGTTTGCCGGAATCTCCGGGTAGTACCAGAAACTGGGATTATCGTTATTGCTGGTTGAGAGATTCTCATTATGTGCTGACTTCTTTAAATCATATTGGTCATTTTGAAGAAATGGAGAAGTATTTCAATTACCTTTCTGATATTTCGCACAATGAAGATGAACGTTATCAACCCCTGTATGGCATAGCAGGAGAAAGGGAAATCATTGAAACCACACTCGATCATTTAGAAGGTTATAAAGGCGAAAAACCCATCAGGATTGGTAACCAGGCTTATGAACATATTCAGAACGATATTTATGGGCAGGTTTTAACTTCAATGTTACCGCTTTACACTGATCATCGTTTTGTGTTTTCAGAGCGAAGTGATTCTGTAAAATGGATTGAAAGCGTACTTTCTAAAATTGAAAGAACAATAGATGAAAAAGATGCTGGTATTTGGGAATTCAGAAATATTGCCAATGTGCATTGCTATAGTAATCTGTTTCAATGGGCCGGGGCACATGCGGCACTAAAAATGGCCAAAACCATTGGTAATCCTGATTTTGAAGCGCGGGCACAAATTTTAATAGATAAAGCTGCCGCTCATATTGAAGCTTGCTATGATCCTGAACGGAAGGTTTATACCAATGCTGTTGGCAGTCCGTATTTAGATGCCAGTACGTTACAACTGATCATGATGAATTATCTTGACCCAGCTTCTGACCGTGCCAAAGATCATTTAATTGCTTTGGAAAAGGAGTTAAAAACTGAAGATGGCTTGTTCTATAGGTATTTGCATGCCGATGATTTTGGAAAGCCTAAAACGACTTTCTTAATCTGTGCTTTCTGGTATGTGGAAGCATTGGCTTGTGTGGGCAGGGTTGATGAAGCGATTAAAGAATTTGAAAACATTATCAAATACTGTAATCATTTGTTGCTTTTCAGTGAAGATGTTGATGCCAAAACTGGTAGCCAGTGGGGGAATTTTCCGCAAGCTTACAGCCATGTTGGTTTAATGAACGCTGCACACCGCATCGCGATTAAGTTAGACAGACCGATATTTTTATAACGATGAAAATAATTTTCCTGCAGATTTAGAAGATTTCCGCTGATTTGTTTCCGCGATGGTCTTCTTAAATCAGCGGGATTTTTTGTCATTGTCACATTTAACCTGGCGAAATTATATTATTTATTATTCTTCAGTGAAAATGTTGATACTAAAACAGGAAGTCAAGGGGGGATTTTCCACCGCATCGCGATTAAATTAGACAGGCCGATATTT
This sequence comes from Pedobacter sp. MR22-3, assembly GCF_026240075.1. NCBI lineage: Bacteria > Pseudomonadati > Bacteroidota > Sphingobacteriia > Sphingobacteriales > Sphingobacteriaceae > Pedobacter > Pedobacter sp. MR22-3. The sequence continues at coordinate 371,378 of NZ_JAPIVF010000003.1, forward strand.
TTATAACGATGAAAATAATTTTCCCGCAGATTTTGAAGATCTCCGCTGATTTTTTTCCGCGATGATCTTCTTAAATCAGCGGGATTTTTGTCATTGCCACCTTGAGTCTGACGAAATGATATTTTAGAAGATTTCCGCTGATTTTTTTCCGTGATGATCTTCTTGAATCCGGGAGATTCTTTTTAAGGGTAAAAAAATGGCCTGCGAAACACAGACCATTTAAATTATGTATTATGTACGAAATAAATTAAAGTGATGGTTGAATTTCTATAACCTCATCTTTTAATAAACCCCATAGTAATTTCCTCACTTCCTTAAAGTCATTTAAATAATATTTCGCTTCAGAGATGTTATTTCCCACTTTGATCGTAAATGCATCATTTGGAAGGGCTTTGAAAATATCTTCATCGGTATGGTCATCGCCAAGTGCTAGGATGAAATCGGGTTGCTTACCATACAGCCAGTTAAGTGCAGCTTTTCCTTTATTTACTTCCATATTCTTAAATTCGATGACCTTATTGCCCGGCATTAGTTGTAGTCCCTTATCTGCGGCCAGAATCTTCAGGTGACTTACAATTTCATTCGCCCTTAAATCGCCTAATCCCTCTTCTGCCTTGCGGTAATGCCAGACTAAGGAATAACTTTTTTCTTCAATGAAAGAGCCTGGTGTCCTGTCTGTATAAGTTTCCAGGATAGATTTCATTTCCTGTTTCCATTGATCGGTGAGGAGTGGCAAACAATTCCATTTATCGCCATAGGCTTTTTGCCAGGCACCATGTTCCGCTATAAGGTCTACCTTTAAATGACCAAACCATTTTTCAAGGGTTTCATTTCTTCTGCCACTGATGATGACCACGGTATTTGCCGGATCTGCCGTTAACCTGGTAATTAAATTATAAAGTTCCTCATCAGGCGATGCATCATCAATATTTCCGGCAAAATCTACCAGGGTTCCATCATAATCAAGGAATAATACCCGGTTTGTGGTATGGTCATATTTTTCAGAAATTACTTCTTTAATGGCCGTTACGGCATGTTTTGTAAGTAATGAGTTTTGAGAATCTTTCACTTCGTCTAGTCTTAATATAAAATTATTTACCCAATGCTTTACATTGAATTTTTCTACAATGTTCCGCATGGCTTTCATGCGGATTTGCTGTTCTTCTATTGGCATTTTTAAAGCCAATACGATGGCTTCCATAATGTCTCCAATGTTATTTGGATTCACAATTACTGCATCTGTTAGTTCCTTGGATGCGCCAGCCATTTCGCTTAAAATAAGTACGCCGTTATTATGATTTCTACTGGCTACATATTCTTTACTTACTAAATTCATACCATCACGCATGGGGGTAACCAGGCAAATGTCTGCAGTGGCATAAAGGGCTGATAAAATTTCAATCGGAAAAGAGCGATAAAAATAGTTAACCGGAATCCAGTTAATGGAGCGGTACCGGGCATTTAAATTCCCTACAAACTGGTCAATTTGTTCTTTTAAATCCCTGTATTGCGGAACAGTGTCTCTGGATGGAACCACAATCATGTACAACTCTATCTTACCAATAAATTCGGGATGAGCCTGCAATAATAATTCCAGCGCTTTTAGGCGCTCCAGGATGCCTTTACTGTAGTCAAGCCGGTCAATGGAGAGGATAACTTTCATGTCTTCCTTTCCGTTCCGGAAGTATTCAATTTCTTTTTGAACTTCATCGTGCGACGTAAGATTGGAAAACTTATCGAAATCAATGCCCATTGGAAAGGCTTCAACTACAATCTGCCTTTCGTTGTTGTTTAAAACATTGGCTGTTGAATTTACCGGTAATAAGCGGGTTGCTGTACTTAAAAAGTGGCGCACATCATCATAGGTATGGAAACCAATCAGGTCGGCGCCTAACATGCCGTTCAGCAATTCATCCCTCCAGGGAATTAACCTGAATATCTCATAAGATGGAAAGGGAATATGCTGAAAGAAGCCTATGGTAGATTGTGGCAATTGATCACGCAGGATGCCTGACAGGAGCAGGAGCTGATAATCCTGAATCCATATTTTATCTTTTGCAGAAAGTACATTTGAAGCAGCTTTTGCAAATTTATGATTTACGGATTTATAACAATCCCAATAGCTTTGTTCGTAATGCGCATAGGTAACGAGATAATGAAAAACAGGCCATAAAACCTCGTTTGAAAAACCTTCGTAATATAAATTTATTTCTTCCTGGGTAAGAAATACTGGGTAGAGGTTAAGTACAGCGAGTTTATCTATGACTTCCTGTTGCCTTTCTTCCGGAACTTCAATTCCCGGCCAGCCAATCCAGATGGAGTTACCTGTTTTATAAACATCTCCAAGGCCTGTTGCGAGTCCGCCTTCACTTGGGATGAAGGTATACTCGTTATTTTCTTCTATAATTTTAACGGGTAGTCTGTTCGATATTATAACTGTTTTCATGCTTGTATTTGATGTATCCACATAAATAAAAGCTTGTAACAGCGTTTTTGTTTGAATATTCGTGTTAAAAAAACATTGAAATGATTTAAACCAAATTATATTATCAATAATTTTTCAAAACTTAAGGGTGTGAAAAGGTCAGGTTTGACTCTGATTTTTTAAATCCGGATCAGACGTAATTGAATACTAAAGAAAAAGTGGTTTGTTCATTCGGAACAGACACAACTTCTATACTTCCGCGATGCATTTTAATGATGTTGCGGCTAATGGTTAAGCCAATGCCCGAACCATTTTTCCTGGTGGTATAAAAAGGAACAAAAATCTTTTCCAGATCTGACTGATCTATTCCCTTACCATTATCGGTGACGTCTATATAAAGTTTAGTGTTTTCCAATCGGTGCCTAACTGTGATATGAGGCTGATCAAATCCTTCAACAGCATAAATACTGTTGGTGATGAGGTTAATTAATACCTGTTCAATCAGTTTTAAATCAAGCTGAACAGTAATTTTTGAACTGGTTTGTTCAATATCCAAAAGCACATGTTTAACTTTCGCAAAAGGCTGCATTAAAACCATGATGTGTTTTAAAATTTCGCCAATAGTATGCGATTCGAGATTTGGTGTAGGCAACTCTGCAATGAGGCGGTAATCCTTTACGAAATCCAGCAATCCGGCAGAACGGCGTTTAATTGTTTGAAGGGCCATTTTCAGGTCTTCCATCTCATCTATATTCAGGTTCTCCTTATCAGTAACCATGCTGTTAATGGTATCAGACAACGAACTGATCGGTGTAATGGAATTTAAAATTTCATGTGAAATGACACCTATTAACCGGTTCCAGGCTTCAGTTTCTTTTTGTTCAATTTCATCCTTAATGTTTTGAAAGCTGATGATCGTATAATTTTTCCCGTATAAGTTAAGGGGAATAACTTCCGTTGAAAGTTGAATAAACTTCTCCTGTATTTTCAGTTCCAGGAAACGTTTGCCGCCGCCGGATATCTGATCAATTTCATTCGCGAATGCCGGTAAATGTTGTTTTAAGCGATGCCAGTATTTGTAAGTGGGCACACCCAGTAAATTTGAGGCTGCCTGGTTAAAGAAGGCAATTTCCTGATTTTGGCTCGTTGTTGTAGCATTGTTAACTACGATTACCCCTACAGGAACCTGCTCCAGAATGGTTTTAATAAGCTGAAACATGGCTTCCTGCTCTAAGCGGATCTGTTTATGAACCTGTAGAATCTCCCCAAATGATTCGTACAGCTCCGGGAAACTTCCTTTGGTGGTTTTGTTTTTAAAATTTAAGGTATGATCGCGTGTTTTAACTGCCAATATAAACCGTTTGATATCCGAACGGATTTCATTGATATAATGATACAAGGAGATGACGGTACCCAGAAAGATCAGTCCTACCCCGATAATGGTAAACCAGAGTTGTGTATTTTTAATAAGGTAGAACAGCAGGTAAGCCAGTATATTGATCACCAGCAACCGGAATATTAAACGGAAAGTAAAACGTTTGTAAAACATATTTTAAGGTTGAGGGTCGAAGGTTTTAAGGTGGAGGATTTTGCTTGCGAGATAAACCTCTCGCTCGCTGCCTTTTTACCTTCTACCTTAGATTATATTCCAAATTTCTCTATTCTTCTGTACAAAGCTGCCCTGGTTAAACCCAGTTCGGCGGCAGCTTTTGATATATTTCCTTTGTGTTTATCAATGGCTTTCTGCACCATCATTTTTTCCATATCACCCAATGCCATTTCTTCGGGTACAGTATTAGTTTGGGTAAAACGTTGCGGACTAAGCTGTAAATCTTCATCAGTAATTTCTTTTCCATCACTCATAATAACCGCCCGCTCCAACACATGCTGCAGCTCCCGCACATTTCCAGGCCATTTATAATTTAAAAGGATTTCTTCAGCTTTGCTGCTTAAATTTCGGGTTTCTTTATGGTATTTTGAGCTGAACAACTGCATAAAATGATTGGCTAAAAGCAGAATATCTGTACCGCGTTGTCGCAAAGGTGGCAATAACAGTTCAACCGTATTGATCCGGAACAGTAAATCCTGTCTGAATGTATTTTTGGCAACCATTTCATTCAGGGGCATATTGGTTGCAGTGATCAAACGAACATCCACTTTGCGTGCTTTGCTTTCACCTAAACGAATCACCGTTCTGTTTTGTAACACACTTAACAGTTTAGCCTGTAAAGGAAGGGTTAAATTCCCGATTTCATCTAAAAAGATCGTCCCGCCATCTGCGAGTTCGAAACGGCCGGGTTTATCTTCTTTTGCATCGGTAAAAGCACCCTTGGCATAGCCAAAAAGCTCGCTTTCAAATAAGTTTTCATTGAGCGATCCTAAATCCACATGCATAAAAACCTGGTTCTTCCGTTGCGAGTTTCCATGGATCTCATAGGCGAAAACCTGTTTTCCGGTACCGTTCTCACCGAGGATTAAAACGTTGGCATCTGTAGGTGCTACTTTTAATAACGTATTTTGCAGCTGTTTAATGCCTGTTGCCTGACCTACAATGTTTTCAAAACCCCGTGTTAAATCTTTTTGTAATGAGGTATGAATTTTTTCGAGTTTCTTTACTTTCCGGTTAGATTCGCGAAGTTTTGAAGCTGCAGAAAGGGTAGCAAACAGTTTTTCATTTTCCCAGGGCTTGAGGATAAAATCAGTTGCACCTTTTTTAATGGCCTTTACGGCAAGCTCCACATTTCCAAAAGCAGTCATCAGTATCACCACATAATCCTTATCGATGGATAAAATATGCTCAAGCCAATACAAGCCTTCCCGCCCGTCGCTGGCACCTTTCTGGTAATTCATGTCGAGCAAAATAATATCTACCTCATTCCTGCTCAATAACACATTAATTTCTTTGGGCGATTTACAGGTGATAACCTGCTTTACCTGTTGTTTGAGGAAGAGACGGGCACTTAATAAGATATCATCATCATCATCAATGATTAAAACTGTGGCTTCTAAACCCCCAGCGCCTAAAGGGGAGCTTTCCTTTCTATCATTCATATCAAATGTATTGTTAAAACTTCATTAATTTGAACATGGCTAAATTCTTTTCAAATGTTGTTCTTGAGGGTAATTTCTTTTGGAATTTGTCATTTCCACCTCGCCTGTAACTGCCACTTTATTGGGGGCATGCGGTAAATTTAGCCAAACTGTCCGCTCCCGCACAATAACTGTCCGAAAATGAACATAATAAATTTAATAATTTTTTTAATGTTCTGATTTTCAGGTATTTAATTGTTTTTTGTCGCTTTGGCACATACTTGGTTAATAAGCAAATCAAATAGTACAACCGAACAATGGATAAAAAAATAGAGAAGAAAAGATTTAGCCGTAAAACCTTAATTATGATTGGAGGAGCAATAGCATTTGTGGCCATTGTACTTTATGGTTATACTTTATCACTTAAAAAAACATATCATGCAGATGCAGAGAAGTTAACCATTAGCAAAGTAGCATACGGCGATTTTGAAGATGTGGCGCTCCTGAACGCCAGCGTTGTTCCATTAACTTCGGTTATCGTAAGTTCATCTGAAGGAGGTACGGTTGCTGAAATCTTTACAGAGAATGGTGCTTCTGTTGTAAAAGGTACTCCATTATTGAGAATCTCGAACGCTAATGCAATGTTAAGTTATACCTCAAGCCAAACCGCTGCGACTGAGCAAATTAATCAACTGCGTAAATCCAGATTGGATTTGGAGCAAAATCAGCGGGTTTTAAATCAGGATGTTTTAGATGTCGAAAATAGCTTAAGAACTGCTGCGCGTCAGTATCATTTAGATAGTGCACTTTTTGCGAAAAAGGTGATCACCCTACAGGAGTTTAATAAATCAAGTCAGGATTATGAATATTACCAGGGTAAACTTAAGATTGTTCGCCAGGCTGTAAAACAAGAAAATCAAAGCAGGAGAATGCAGCTGATGCAAATTGACCAGTCAATGGCGCAGATGAATGAAAGTTTGGAAATGATCCGCAAAAACATTGAGAACATGACCATCAAGGCACCTGTTTCCGGAAAATTATCATCTTATGATCCGGTTACCGGTAAATCATATAACTCCAATGAAATGATTGGGAAAATTGATGTATTGAAGGGATATAAATTACAGGCTGGTGTGGATGAATACTATATTAATCGTGTAAAAGAGGGGCAAACTTCCACCTGTGAATTCAACGGGAAAACGTACAACCTGACGGTTAGTAAAGTAATCCCCGAAGTTACAGCGGGCCAGTTTCAGGTTGAAATGGTGTTTAAAGGTGCAGCTCCGGAAGGTTTGCGCAGAGGTTTATCCTTGCAAACGAAGTTAACCTTATCGGATAACAGCAAATCATTATTGCTGGCACAGGGGCAGTTTTTTCAAAGTACCGGCGGCTCATGGGTATTTGTGGTGAATAATGGCAAGGCAACTAAGAAAAACGTAAAAATAGGGCGAAAAAATTATCTTTATTATGAAATATTGGATGGTTTGACCAAAGGTGATGAAGTGATCACCTCATCTTACGATCAGTTTAACCAGTACGACCAGTTGGAGATCGCTAAGTAGTATCCTCATCCGAGCTCCCCGGAGGGAAGCAAAAAGTAAAACCTAAATAACGAAAAAGCTAACTTGTTGGCACAAATTAATTTAATATGAACACTCCAAAAGCCCTTTCTGCCAGGGAGGGTTGGGTGGGGCTAAAAACCTGATACTAAAACGCTATGATTAAAATAGAAAATCTGGAAAAAGTTTACAAAACCGAAGAAGTCGAAACTACGGCCCTGAACGGCATTAACCTTCACGTCAAAGCGGGAGAATTTGTTTCTATCATGGGTCCTTCAGGCTGCGGAAAGTCTACATTATTGAATGTAATGGGATTATTGGATAAGCCAGAAAGTGGCAGTTATAAATTTATTGATACTGAACTTTTAAGTTTAAACGACAGAGAGCGCTCCAATTTCAGGAAACGAAATATGGGCTTTGTTTTTCAGAATTTTAATTTGATAGACGAATTAACCGTATTTGAAAACATCGAACTGCCTTTAATTTACAATAAAATCCCGGCAGCAGAGCGGAAGCAACTGGTGAACGAAATCATTGAACGGATGAATATCGTTAACCGCAGTGGCCACTTTCCACAACAACTTTCCGGTGGACAGCAACAACGGGTTGCCGTGGCAAGGGCATTAGTGACCAAGCCAAAATTAGTTCTGGCCGATGAGCCTACCGGAAACCTGGATAGCTCGCATGGCAATGAAGTGATGGAATTGCTTTGTGAACTGAATGAAACCGGAACTACAATCGTGATGGTAACGCACTCCAGTCATGATGCCAGTTTTTCCAACAGAATCATTAACCTGAAAGATGGTCATGTAATTTCTGAAAAGATAAATAAAAGTAGAAACGAAGAGCTGATCTAAGGCTTAAACCTTACACCTCGTAAAAAAAAGATTTTAGTTTAGTTAATGATAGGTCTTCCTAAAAATCTTCCCGGATGGGAAGATTTAGGCAAGGCGCTGGAAAAGCTGACTAAACCGAAAATATAAAATTAAAGAGGCTAAGGCTTTCATATACCTGTCTTGAATAATTGATACTATTTACCTGATACTAAAAGATGTTCAAACTCAACCTAAAAATCGCCTTGCGAAACCTCTGGAAAAACAAAGGATTTTCACTGATCAATATCGGAGGACTGGCCATTGGCTTAGCCAGTTGTATGGTTTTATTGCTCTACGTTGCTTACGAGTGGAGTTATGATAAGCAGTTTACCAACAACGATAAAACTTATGTGGTTTATCAAAATATGGAGGCTAATGGTAAAACTTTTAGCTGGGCATGGACCCCTAATGTAATGGCTAAAGAAGTGCAGGAAAAATTACCGGGAGTAAAATATGCATCACATTCTACCTATCCACGAGCTCATCTAATTACCGTTGATCAAAATAAACTGATTAGCAAGGTTGTTTTCGCTGATCCTTCTTTCCTTAAAATATTAAATTATAAGTTCCTTAAGGGCAATCCTGTAAAAGTTTTGGAGAATGTAAATACTATAATTCTGACAAAATCATTTGCAAAGAAGTTATTTGGGGACGAAGACCCCATTAACAAAACGGTGAAGCTGGAGAATCAGGAGGTTTTAAAAGTTGAGGCCATTATAGAAGATATCCCGGCCAATAGCAGTTTAATTTTTGAATGTATCATGCCATGGGATTTATTTTTGAAGAGAGAAACTTGGGCAAAGGAAAATAACTGGGGTAATAACATGTGCCTGACGCTGGTTCAATTGCAGGATAATAAATTTTTTCCGGCGGCAAATACTTATATACATGATATTTACAAACGCAATCAAAAAGAAAACCTGGCAGTTGCATTATTACATCCTTTATCCAAATGGCATTTATACGGCGATTTTGTAAACGGAAAATCTGTAGGTGGAAGAATAGATCAGCTCAAAATATTTTTATTACTTGCGTTTTGCATTCTGTTAATTGCCTGCGTAAACTTTATGAATCTATCTACTGCCCGTTCCGAGCGTAGAGCAAAAGAGGTTGGCGTTCGTAAAGCTATTGGTTCTTCAAGGCAATCTTTAATCAACCAGTTTTTTTTAGAGTCTATCCTAATCACAGTTGTTGCCACGGTTATTGCTTTTATTTTAGTTGAGGTAAGCATTCCCTATTTTAATAATTTATTAAATATCAAATTAGAAATTGATTATAGCAATTTTAGATTTTGGACTGCGCTTTTTATTTTAATGATTTTTACAGGATTTATAGCGGGTAGTTATCCGGCACTTTACCTATCTTCTTTTGAACCCATTAAAGTATTAAAAGGTTTAAAACTCAAAACTGATTCTTCAGTATCGGTGAGGAAAGTTTTAGTGGTAGGACAATTCGTCTTTGCAGCCTGCTTAATCGTGTGTACAGCGGTAATCTATCAGCAACTGAATTACATTAAGAATAAACCAATTGGTTATGACCAATCTAACCTCGTCCAGATTGCCGTGCAAGGTAAGATGAAGAAATATAAAAACCTGGAGTTGCTCAAAACACAATTACTTAAATCTGGCGCTACGAGTGATGTGACATTTTTTAGTATGGATGTTACGGAAGGAGGCAATAATACCATTGATATCCAATGGCCAGGAAAAAATCCAAATGAAGAAGTTTCTTTTAACCACAGATCCATTGGCTATGATTTTATAAAAACCATCGGTACGGAGATACTTAGTGGTCGCGAATTTTCGGAACAATATCCGAACGACAGCAGCAATGTGATGCTCAATGAATCGGCCGTAAAAATGATGGGTTTAAAGAATCCAATTGGTGCGGTGATCACTTTTTGGGGTACCAAGTTCACCAATGTTGGTGTTGTTAAAGATTTCGTTGTAGAAAGCGCTTATCAGAAAGTGGCACCAATGATTTTTCGTTTGGCACATAACGAAGATTTTAGTGTCATTCTTGTGCGTTTAAATCCTGGTCAGAACATCAGTTCATCACTAAATAAAATTGATGCGCTCGTAAAAGAAATAGAACCTAATTATCCGGTTAACCGCAAATTTGTCAATGAATCTTTTGAAGTAAAATTTCAGGATGAAAAGATACTGGGTACACTCTCCAATTGGTTTGGTTGTTTTGCCATCTTCATTTCTTGCTTAGGCTTATTAGGATTAGCGCTTTTCATGGCCGAACAACGCAAAAAAGAAATCAGCATTCGTAAAGTTTTAGGTGCGAGCACGGCCAACATCCTAACGCTTTTAAATAAGGATTTTATCAAACTCGTTGCTATTGCGAATGTGGTTGCCTTTCCACTCGCTTATCTGGTCATTAATAAATGGCTTTCTGCATTCGAATACCGGGTTGATATATCATTTTGGCCATTTGCACTTGCCATTACAATATCTGTTTTAATTGCTGTTTTAACCGTGAGCATTCAGTCGGTGAAGGTAGCGAAAGCGAACCCGGTTGATGCGCTTAAATATGAATAAAAATAAGTGATAAGTTATACGTTTTAAGTCGTAAGTGAAAAACTTATAACTTAAAACTTACCACGTAAAACTACAAAAATGTTCAAATTAAACTTGAAAATCGCCTTGCGAAACCTTTGGAAGCACAAAGGCTTCTCCTTAATAAATATTGGTGGCTTGGCTATAGGTTTAGCCAGTTGTATGCTGCTATTATTGTATGTGTCATACGAGTTTGGGTTTGATAGGCAGTTTAAGAATTACAACACAACTTATATTGCCCATACCAATATGACAGCCAATGGTAAAGTGCACAGTTGGGCCTGGACACCTGGTTTATTAGCCCCGGAGCTAAAAGAGAAATATGCCGGTATTGTAAATGCTGCGAGATCTTCTTATCCATTTGAGCAACTAATTAGCTATAATGATAAAAAAATTAAAAACAGAGGTTTGTTTGCTGACCCATCTTTTCTTGATATACTGGATTATAAATTTCTAAGTGGTAATGCGGTAACGCCACTTAAGGATATTAATAGCGTTATTTTAACTCAATCATTAGCAGAAAAATTATTTGCAGGCGAAAATCCTTTAGGTAAAATAGTGAAGCTGGATAATAAAGAGGGGTTAAAAGTTGAAGCAGTAATTGCTGATATACCAGCAAATAGCAGTATCAAATTCGATTATTTAATGCCCTGGAAATTAAATGAAAAAACACACGAATGGATAGCTAAGCAGGGATGGGGGAGTAATTTCTGTTTAACCCTGGTACAACTTCAAAATACTAGTTTATTGGATGGAGTAAATGCTAAAGTTAAAGATATTTATAAAACCCATGATAATGAATCAAATACCAACGAATTGTTTTTGCATCCCTTATCAAAATGGCATTTGTATAATGAATTCGAAAATGGGGTAACTATTGGTGGAAAAATAGACCAACTGAAGATTTTCTTTATGCTGGCAATTTGTATCCTCCTTATTGCTTGTGTAAACTTTATGAATCTTTCTACCGCCCGATCAGAGAAAAGAGCAAAAGAAGTTGGTGTTCGCAAAGCAATTGGATCAAGCAGAAAATCATTGATAGCTCAGTTTATTCTGGAAAGCATTTTACTCTCTTTAATTGGAACTGTTGTTGCTTTTACTTTAGTTGAGATTAGTTTGCCGTACTTTAATACGCTGTTAAATATTAATCTGATTATTCAATACCATGATTGGAGAAATTGGGCAACTTTAACCGGGTTAATTTTATTTACCGGCTTACTTGCAGGCAGTTATCCGGCATTTTACCTGTCATCTTTTGAACCTGTAAAAGTGCTTAAAGGCTTTAGACTCAAGACAGGATCGGCTATGTCGATTAGAAAAGTATTGGTTGTTTCTCAGTTCGTATTCGCGGCAAGTCTAATTGTTTGCACTGCAGTTATCTATCAGCAATTAAACTACATTAAAAACAAACCAATAGGCTATAATCAGGGTAACCTGATACAAATGGCAGCTGCAGGTGCTTTAACGAGTACAAAAAAAATCGACTTATTAAAAACGCAGCTTATCAAATCCGGTGCCGCCCAACACGTTTCTTTGATGAGTATGAATATTGATGAAGGTGGAAATAATACCTCAGATATCAGCTGGCAGGGCAAAAACCCCAATGAAAAGGTATTATTTAACCAAAGGGGGATTGGTTACGATTTTATAGCAACTACGGGTACTGAAATGATTAAAGGAAGAGAATTTGCTGTCGAATTTCCAGGTGATTCTAACAAGGTTTTGATAAATGAAGCTGCTGTTAAAATAATGGGACTTAAAAATCCGGTGGGTACAATAATTAATTATGGTGATTCCAAAGCTACTATTATAGGCGTAATGAAAGATTTTGTTGCAGAATCTCCATACCAAAAAGTAGCACCAATGATTTTTAATAAAATATATAGTGACGAAGGAGGAGTAATTTTAATTCGACTAAATGAAGCGCAAAATATCAGTGCCTCACTGGTACAAATAGATGCACTCGTAAAAGCTATAAATCCGGATTATCCTGTGGATAGAAGATTTGTCAGCGAATCTTTCGAAGAAAAATTTCAGTCTGAAAAACTTTTAGGCACACTTTCAAACTGGTTCGGCGGTTTTGCGATATTCATCTCTTGCTTAGGCTTATTAGGATTAGCGCTTTTCATGGCCGAGCAACGTAAAAAAGAAATCAGCATCCGTAAAGTTTTGGGCGCGAGCACGAGAAATATTCTTACACTTTTAAATAAAGATTTTATCAAACTGGTGGCGATAGCCAACATCATTGCTTTTCCACTGGCTTATATCATTATTAATAAATGGCTTTCATCTTTCGAATACCGGATAAGCATATCTATTATGCCTTTTGCATTGGCGATCGCTATTTCTATTATAATTGCCGTTTTAACCGTGAGCATTCAGTCGGTAAAGGTAGCGAAAGCGAACCCGGTTGATGCCTTGAAATATGAATAAAAATAAGTGATAAGTTATACGTTTTAAGTCGTAAGTAAAAAACTTATAACTTAAAACTTACCACGTAAAACTACAAAAATGTTCAAATTAAACTTGAAAATCGCCTTGCGAAACCTTTGGAGAAACCGGGGAATAACTGCCATTAATGTTGGTGGTTTAGCTATAGCTTTGGCTGCTTTTATTTTGGTAGCCATGTACTTTACCTATGAAACCAGCTTCGATCAGACAAATCCTAACTACAATAATATTTATGTGGTTGGTAGAATTGAACCTGATTTTAAAACCAATTACACTTCTCCTCCGCTCGTAAAAGCGATTAAGTTAAATTTTCCGGAAGTAGAAAATGCAGGGATCACCAAGATAAACCATTCATTGGAATTGGCTATTAAAAATGGCAAAAATGCCATTTTTACGAAAAACATTTTGCAGGCAGATTACAATGCCGCCAAAATTCTGGACATCAATCCAATAGGTGGCTTGATCCAGCCATCGGGTGATGTAGAAAGATTAACTTATCTGAATGTTGAAAACGTTAAAACACTGTTTCCTGGTAAGAAAGACAATAAACCCGAAATGGTGAGCTTCGGATCTTCCAGTTCAGGAATAACCGGAACCATCGCCGGGGCTATTGTTAACAATGAGCATTCAAATTTTAGCTTTGACGGGGTATCCATAGGCAACGAGATTGGAAAAGGAGAAAACTATGGATATAATAATTATAATACCTTTATTCAGGTAAAACCGGGAACGGATGTTGAAAATCTTCAAAACAAAATCACCAATTTATACAGAGCTGAGCTATTAAAAGGTGAAACCGATGTAAAGACAATTGAAGAAATTAAGGGCGTGTCTATATTTTTGGATCCTTTGGCTCATCAACATTTAAGGCCTAAAGCAGGAAATGATACCCCTTATAAAATTTTAATTGCACTTTCTGTTCTTGGTGTTTTAATCTTAGTGATTGCCTGTATTAATTTCACTAATCTCAGCATTGCTCAGGCCGCTAAAAGAGCGAAAGAGGTAGGCATTAAAAAAGTAATGGGCGCCTATCGCCTTCAGCTAACTGCTCAATTTTTAACTGAAATATTTATTCAGTGCCTGTTTGCAACAATTATGGCATTGGTTTTTGCTGAATCGGCATTGCCATACTTTAACAACTTGTTCCAAATTAATTTAACAATATGGCATGCCAATAATGATCTGTTCTGGCAATTGCCTTTAATTTTATGTCTGATTACCTTAATTGCCGGAACTTATCCAGCTTTAGTATTATCCGGTTTCAAACCCGCATTGGTGTTAAAGGGTAATTTTTCTACAAGTAAACAAAGCTCTTGGTTGCGGAATGGATTATTGGTTTTTCAATTCAGTATCGCCGTAATTTTCATTATTGGCTTGTTTATCATTAACGCTCAGCTTAAATACATGAGGAGTGAGGATTTAGGTTTTACGGCAAACCAGGTCGTGTACATCAAGAACATCAGTATGTTTAATAAGCCTGAAAAATTCACTCCTGTTAGAGATAAAATCTTAAAAATTCCTGGAATAAAATCGGCAACCGTGACCACTGATATCCCTGATGGTGCAGAAGGTGGGGCTAATGGTTATACTTTCGAGGGCGTGCAATCCAGCCTTGATTTTATAGATGTAGATTTTGATTATTTCGAGACGCTGGATATCAAGTTAAAAGAGGGGCGTTTTTTCTCAAAGTCATTTAGTACAGATACTGCGAATTCTGCTATAATAAATGAGCGAACTGTTGCGAAATATGGCATGAAAAACCCCGTTGGAAAAACAATCAGAGGCTGCAATATTGATTATAAAATTGTTGGTGTAATTAAAGATTTTAAGGCTCAAGGCTTTGAAAGTGCCGTTCAGCCAACCATTTACGCAATTAAAAATCCTTGCGGCAATTATAAGACGCAAATCATGCTAAAAATTGAGGAAAATAAAATGTCTGATGCTTTGGCTGCTTTGAAAGCGCAATGGCCTCAAATTAACCCTCAGGATGGTGAAGATTTCAGGTATGAGTTCTTAGATGAACTTTATGGCAAACTTTTCAAAAAACAAGAGCAGCTACAATCCGTGTTTTTTGCAGCGGCATTACTCACCATTTTTATTGCTATTTTAGGTTTATTTGCCTTTGCAAAGTACATCACCAACGGACGCATCAAAGAGATCGCAGTGCGCAAAATTTTGGGTGCAAGTGATGTTCAGATCTTCAAATTGATTAACAGTTCATTTTTTATCATGGTGCTTGCAGCTAACGTAATTTCATGGCCGGTCGCTTACATCCTTACTAAGAAATGGCTGGAAACTTTTGCCTACCGGATTGATTTACCTCTCCTTCCTTTTGTTAGCAGTGCAATCATTACCATTTTATTAACGGTGATAACGGTGAGCATTCAGGCAAAAAAAACCGTAAGGGCTAATCCGGTTGATGCGTTGAAATATGAATAAAAATAAGTGATAAGTTATACGTTTTAAGTCGTAAGTGAAAAACTTATAACTTAAAACTTACCACGTAAAACTACAAAAATGTTCAAATTAAACTTAAAAATCGCTTTGCGAAATCTTTGGAAGAATAAAACCTCCTCTTTCATTAACGTTATTGGTTTAGCTATCGGCTTAGCTGCTTGCTTAATGTTGCTATCATATGTTTCTTACGAGTGGAATTTCGATAAACAGGCCAAAAACTGGAAAAATGTTTATGTAGCCATGACGAATGTTCCCGGAGAAGGTAATAAAATCGCAGGTACTTTTAATGGTTCTACCACAGCATTGGGCCCGCTCTTGAAACAAAATTTACCGGAGGCGAAATACATTGCCCGTATGGATTATGGTACAAAAAGCCTCATTGCAAACGGACAAAATAGCTATAAAAAAAATTCTAAGTTTGCCGAACCCGATATCCTTAAACTGTACGATTATGAGTTTATTGCAGGCGACCCGAAAACGGCATTAAACAATCCACTTTCGGTTATTTTAACTGAAAGTACAGCTAGAACCTTATTTGGAACTGCTGATGTGCTGAATAAATCCGTTCGTTATCAGGATAAAGAAAACCTGACCATTACCGGTGTAATTAAAGATTTACCTGAAAATAGTTCTAACCGTTTCGACTTTTTAATGCCTTGGTCATTTTACGAGATTATTGACGACAGTGCAAAGGATTTAAACTGGACGAATTATAGTTTTGTAACCATGGTTTCGCTTAATCCGGATGCCAATATTGAGTTGGTAAACCGTAAAGTTAAGGATTTGGTAAAGGCAGCTACGCCTCAAACCCCGCAGTCGCAACCACATTTTTTATACCAGGCGAGCAGACTACATTTATTTGGCAAATTCGAAAATGGTAAAAGTGTAGGCGGCGACATTGAGCAAATCTGGCTTTTTGTTGGTTTGGCCTTTGGTATATTGCTAATCGCCTGCATCAATTTTATGAACATGGCTACGGCCAAATCAGAAAAACGGTCAAAAGAAGTGGGCATCAAGAAAACCATCGGTGCTAATCGCAGTTCATTAATTTTTCAGTTTTTAACCGAATCAATGGTATTAACTCTGGTTGCTGTTGTCGTAGCGATAGCATTGATAGAACTTTGTCTACCTGCATTTAATTCGCTCCTCAATATAAATCTCGGGATTTCATACTTCAATACGGCAAGTTGGGTTGGTATCCTGGGAATCGTAATTGTCACCGGATTAATTGCCGGCAGTTACCCGGCGTTTTATTTATCAGCTTTTAACCCAATTCAAACATTAAAGAGAAAGATTTCGGCTAAAGGATTTCTAAGCATAAGTTTAAGGCAAGTGCTGGTTGTTGGTCAGTTTTGCTTCGCCATTATTCTGATTATCGCAACTTTGGTCATCTATCGCCAAATTCAATACATCAAAAACAAGCCGGTTGGCTTCGATGTGAATGCTTTGGTGGAGATTCCTCAGGATGGAGAATTAAAAACCAAATTCGAGTTATTCAAATCCGAACTGCTTAAATCCGGAGCGATAAAGTCGATGTATCAATCGTCTGTTAGTCTTTCTCATCATGGTCGCAACTTTATGGATATTACATGGGATGGCATGACGAAGCCTGAAAATACTGTCTTGTTTAACCAGGTGGCGACTTCGTATGATTTTATCAAAACAAATGGTATTAAATTACTCGAGGGGCGGGATTTCTCTAAAAACTTCGCATCAGATACCAGTGCCTTGCTGGTGAGTGCCTCGGCTGTGAAAGTATTTGGGTATAAAAATCCTATTGGCAAAAGGGTAAATCTGTATGGTACAAATGCTTATATTATTGGTGTTTTTGACGATTATGTTTGGGATTCGCCTTATAAATCTAATAACCCACAGGTTGTATTTTTAAATCCAAAGCAAACAGGTACCATTACAATGCGACTGAATAACGCAAACAGTTTGCAAAGTAATATTGAAACCATCAGCAGAATTGCAAAGGTTTTTAATCCGGCATATCCAACGGAAATTACTTTTATAAACTCCTTATATCAGGAGAAATACAAATCAGAAAAAACCTTAGGCATTCTCTCCAACTTGTTCGGCGGACTGGCAATTTTCGTGTCATGCCTGGGTTTATTCGGCTTGGTTGCTTACAGTGCCGAGCAAAGAACAAAGGAGTTTGGTGTGCGAAAAGTACTCGGCGCATCGGTTGCGGATTTAATGCAATTGCTGTCGCTTTCTTTTATCAAAATGATTGTAGTTGCCATTTTTATTGCGGTGCCGGTAAGTTATTTTGCGATGAATAAATGGCTGGATAACTTTGAGTTTCGTACTGAAATAAGCTGGTGGATAATTCCTATGGCAGCAATGGCAACTTTAACGATGGCTGTAATTACCGTGAGTTTTCAAGCTTATAAAACTGCAAAATCGAACCCTGTTGATGCATTGAAATATGAATAAAAATAAGTAATAAGTTATACGTTTTAAGTTGTAAGTGAAAAACTTATAACTTAAAACTTACCACGTAAAACTACAAAAATGTTCAAATTAAACTTAAAAATCGCTTTGCGAAACCTTTGGAAAAACAAAGGCTTCACTTTAATAAATATCGGAGGACTGGCCATTGGCATGGCCTGCTGTTTGATGTTGTTGCTTTATGTAAACTACGAATGGAGTTATGATAAACAGTTTAAAAACATTGATAAAATCTATATCACAGGGTTAAATCTGAAGATTAATGGTAAACTGGCCACTACCATGGCCATACCAAATAAGCTGTCGAAAGCTGCGATGGAAGAATTGCCCGGCTTTAAACGAAGTGCAAGGGCATCAAATGAAAATAATGTAAAACTGTACAGCCATGGCCAGGATAATTTCAAGCTCACCTCATTGTATGTTGATCCTGATTTTATTAAAATTTTTGATTATCATTTTATTTATGGCGATGCCAATACGGCTTTAAATGAACCCGGTTCATTGATTATCAACGAAAGCACGGCTAAAAAACTATTTGGCAATCAAAATCCTATCGGGCAAAGAATCACGTACGACGGAAAAAAGGAGCTTAAAGTCAGTGCTGTAATTGAAGATTTACCAAAGAATCAAACCATACAATTTGATGTCTTACATCCATGGTCATTTTTAGATCAGCTCAATCCCGGCGATAAAGAAAATCCCTGGGGCACTATTACATGTTTTACCTATTTCGAGTTAAAGGATAATGTATCGGTAGAAGCAACGAATCAATTGTTGCAGCATTTTATCGTGAATAAGGAGCCCGAATTAAAAAAAATGACGTATGAGCCATTCCTTTTTCCATTTGCTAAAATGCACTTGTATGATGATTTTGAGAATGGGAAATCTGTAGGTGGCCGTATGGATCAGGTGCGGCTATTTGTATTTCTTGCTTTTTGCGTGCTTTTAATAGCGTGTATAAATTACATGAACCTTTCTACCGCACGCTCAGAGAAACGGGCACGTGAAGTTGGAGTGCGTAAAGCTTTGGGTTCTTCAAGAAATACCATAATGGGACAGTTTATGATTGAATCGTTCATGCTTTCATCCATTGCCATGCTCATTGCATTTACGATGTTGGAAGTATTGCTGCCTTACTTCAATAATTTACTGGATATCAAAATCATCATAAAATATAGTTCAGCTCCCTTTTGGATCACGCTTTCCACTATGGTTTTCATTACGGGCTTATTGGCAGGAAGTTACCCCGCATTTTATCTTTCTTCTTTTATTCCAGTAAAGGTTTTAAAAGGATTTAAAGGTTCTGCAGGTTCACTATCTATCCGTAAAACTTTGGTGGTTTTACAATTCAGTTTATCAATTTGCATGATTATTTCGGCTATTGTCGTTTACAATCAGATTCAATATATGCGGGATAAACCTTTAGGATTTGATGTGGCAGCTTTGGCTCAAATTGACTTGGAAGGGGAGTTTGCCAAACCTGGTAAACTGGAGATTTTTAAGAATGAACTTAAACGAGCTGGTGCAATAGAATCGGCAAGCGAATATGCAGGTGCCTTTACCAGGGGTGGAAACATAACCGGCGATTTTTCATGGCCCGGAAAAGCAAAAAATGATGTTTCTATTGTGAGTTACAGAAGTACGGGATTTGATTTTGCCCATACCGCCGGCGTAAAAATTGTTGCCGGACGAGATTTCTCTCCCAAATTTCCTGCTGATACCTCTACTTCGCTCATACTTAACCAGCAGGCTGTTAAGTTGATGGAATTGAAAAATCCAATTGGTGCTATACTTCACTGGGGAGACAATCCACCACTTAAAGTGGTTGGCGTGGTGCAAGATTTTTTCAATGAATCTTTAGGTGCCAAGGTATCACCAACGGTTTATTATTACAACATCAAAAATAGCAAGTCTTTATTATTAAAATTAAATACAAAGCAGTCTCTAACAGCATCAATAGATATCATTAAACAGGTGAGTCAGCAGATCAATCCCGCTTACCCGGCGGAAATTAAATTGGTAAGCGAGGGCATGGCTGAAAAACTACGTAGTGAAAAATTACTAAGCGTACTTTCGAATATTTTCGGTGGTTTTGCCATTTTCATCTCTTGCCTTGGTTTATTAGGATTAGCGCTTTACATGGCAGAGCAAAGAAGCAAGGAGATCAGTATCCGCAAAGTTTTGGGTGCCAATTTATCAGATATTTTAATGCTGCTGAATAAAGACTTTATGAAGCTGGTTATTATCGCTAACATTATTGCTATTCCGGTAGCCTATGTTTCAGTTAGTAAATGGCTTGAAAAATATGATTATAAAATCGCCATTAATCCCTGGCCATTTGTACTGGCACTTTTAACATCGATTATAATCGCTGTTTTGACGGTGAGTCTGCAAACGTTTAAAGTAGCCAAAGCCAATGCGGTAGATGCCCTTAAATATGAATAAAAATGGCTGAAAGGCAGAAGGTTTGGAGGTGGAAGCCTTAAGTGCATCAAACCTCTAACCTTTCAACCATCAACCTTAAAAATATGTTCAAACTAAACTTAAAAATCGCCTGGCGAAATCTCTGGAAGAATAAGGGCTATACATTTATTAATGTGATCGGTCTTTCGATAGGGATGGCCAGTTGTATTCTTATTTTTTTATTTATCCGTTACCAATTAAGTTTTGATGAAGACTTTAAGAATGAAAACCGTATTTTCAGATTTGTAACCGATTGGAAATATGAGGCATTTGATGATTATTCTGCTGGTGTTCCCATACCAGTGGCAAAAGTGGCAAAAGATGAAATTCCAGGATTAGAAAAAACAGCAGCGATCGTAAGAAGAGGTAGTATTGTCCGCGTTCAGGATCGGAAAGGAAGAGATATCATAAAAAGCGATGAAGATGTATATTATGCGGAGCCAGACTTCTTTGAGATTTTTGGTATTAACTGGATTTTTGGTCATCCAACTCAGGCATTAGGTCAACCAAATACTGTTGTGCTATCTGAAACAAGCGCGAAAAAATATTTTGGTAATGCTCAGAATGCCATGGGCAAAAGTCTTTTACTTGGGACTAAAAATATCTGTAAAGTAAGCGGCGTTTTCAAAGATATGCCCAAAAACAGCAGTTTTCCTTTAAAAATTGTAGTTGCCTATCAAAGTTTTCCGGATAAAGATGATAATTGCTGGGATTGTGTAAGTTCTGGCAATGAGTTCTATGTTTTGCTTCAGAAAGGTTTGACAGCAGCAGATATGACTGTTGCTGTGAATCAGTTTAACAAAAAGCATTATGCAGATAAAAAGATTGCAGGCAATCAGGAAAATAAGCTTCAGGCATTAAAAGAAATTCATTTTAGTGAATTGTATGATAATTTTTCCGATACATCAATCGGCCGGACAGAAATTTATGGTTTGGTGATCATTGGGCTTTTTCTGGTTATTACAGCTTGCATTAACTTTATTAATTTAAGTACGGCACAAGCCATTAACCGGGCGAAAGAGGTTGGTGTAAGAAAAGTAATGGGCGGTATGCGGAGGCAGCTGGTTTTACAATTTCTTCTGGAGACCTTTATGGTTACCCTTATTGCAATGTTGATAGCATGTGTACTGGCAGAACTGGGCATTCCTCATCTGCAAAATTTATTCAAAGTAAGTATCCCTATAGGATTATTCCAGCATCCGGTCATACTTCTATTTATGGTTGTATTGGTCGTATTGGTTGGTTTTTTAGCAGGTTTTTATCCGGCACTGATTATGTCGGGATTTCAACCTGCATTAGCCATTAAAAACAAGGCTGCATTAAACAGCGGAGGATTGAGTCTTCGTAAAATTTTGGTCATTGTACAGTTTTCAATTTCTATTATACTGATCATCGCTACAATAGTGGTAATGAAGCAAATGGATTATATACAACAAAAACCTCTTGGTTTTAATTCCAGCGAAGTCGTCATGATTAGTATACCTACAGATAGTTTGAGTTTAACCAAACAAAATACTTTTAAAGAGCAAGCTTCAAAATTACCGGGTGTCGAAATGATCAGTTTTTGCCAGGACCCACCCTTATCGCAAAATGTAAACTCTTCTGATTTTACTTTTAACGGAATAAAAAATAAAGATTTTGAAGTACGAAGGATAAAGGCAGATGAAAACTACTTTAAACTGTTCAACTTAAAAATTATAGCCGGAAAGGTATTTTCAAAAAGTGATACGGCTAACGGTTACGTTGTAAATGAAACATTTCTTAAAAAAGTGCATATTATAAATCCGCAGGATGCAATAGGCAAGTTAATTAACTCTAATGGTCAGAATATCCCGATTGTAGGTGTGGTAAAAGATTTTAATGATAAGTCATTAAAAGAAAGCATCTCCGGGCTCACCATTGCTGCAGGTAAAAACCAGTATTACAGGGCCGCTATCAAAATGGATACCAGGCAACTTAAACTTGCGACGCAAAATATTGAATCATTATGGAACAGCACCTTTCCCGATCATGTTTATTATTCCTTTTTTGTTAATGACCGGATAAACAATTACTATGAAAACGAAAAAGTAACGGGGTTTTTATTCAAGGTATTTGCAGGCATAATCATCTTCATTTCTTTCATAGGTTTATTTGGATTAATTTCTTTCGTTGCAACACAACGAACCAAAGAAGTGGCCATCAGAAAAGTTTTAGGCGCCTCAACCATAGAATTGGTAAAAATGTTAAACGGGTCATTCCTTATAATGGTTTTTATCGCAAATCTCGTAGCCTGGCCGCTGGCGTATTTATTCGTTTTCAAATGGCTTTCCGGCTTCGCTTATCGTATTAATATCAGCATCTGGCCATTCATTTTGGCAATGGTCATATCTATGGCAATAACTTTAATAACCGTGAGCATCCGCTCCTATAAAGCAGCTGTTTCCAATACCATTGATGCACTTAAATACGAATAAAGCTAAAAGACCAAAGACTAAGCATTTGCTATTGTCTTGATACTT
The DNA here is from genome assembly GCF_026240075.1 of Pedobacter sp. MR22-3. Classification (NCBI taxonomy): domain Bacteria; kingdom Pseudomonadati; phylum Bacteroidota; class Sphingobacteriia; order Sphingobacteriales; family Sphingobacteriaceae; genus Pedobacter; species Pedobacter sp. MR22-3. The sequence goes on from NZ_JAPIVF010000003.1 coordinate 394,157, forward strand.
GATACTAAATACTTGATACTACAAAAATGTTCAAACTAAACTTAAAAATCGCCTGGCGAAACCTCTGGAAAAATAAGTTATACGCTTCCATTAACATCTCAGGCTTGGCCATTGGGTTAACTGCCTTCGTCTTGCTGCTGTTATATGTTAATTATGAGGAAAGTTATGATACATGGTCGCCAGATTTGAAGGATGTTTATCAGGTAAGGGCATATCATACATACAGTTCGCCAGATAACAGACAATATTGGCAAACGTCAAATGAAAGTAGAATTGCAGCATTGCTGAAACAGAACATTCCGCAAATCAGTGCCATTACAAAAGTTGAAAATGATTGGTATCAAAATTATGCCCTGACGGTTAAGGGTCGTAAATCGCTCATGGTTAGGGGAATCCGCGATGCAGATTCGGCATTTTTTAAAGTGATGCCATACCGGTTTTTAAAAGGCGATGGAATTACCGCCCTAAACAAACCCAAGAGCATTGTTTTAAAAAAAGAAGTGGCATTAAGACTTTTTGATACAGAAGATGTTATTGGTAAAACGATTAGCATAGTAAGGTGGGAAGGTGATGCCCTAACGGATTTTACTATTACAGGAGTAGTTGATGAGCCAGTTACGCCGCAAAGTGTTAATTTTTCCGGTATTATTCGTACCGGTATGTTCGATAAAGATGATCAGCATCCATCTGTTCACAAGTATACAGAAATTTATGCCCGGTTGTTCAGCAAAGCTGACCTGAATCAGCTAAATGAAAATATTCGTAAAGTTTACACCAATAACCTTAAAAGTACATTTATCAACGATCAAAATTCGTATGCAGATTATCTTAAATCTGGAAATGTGCCAGATTGTAAGCTGTTGCCCATCAATGAAGCGCATCAAAACCCGCCGTTTACCGCTGGCTGGACAGAAAAGATAAAGCCTGTTTCTCTGATCGTGACCTTTTTACTCTTAATATCCATTATTAACTTTATTAACTTGGCTACAGCACAATCTTTTCAAAGGGCGAAGGAAGTTGGTGTTAAGAAAGTGCTTGGCTCCAATAAAGGCTTACTGATGAAGCAATTTTTAATGGAAACAGGACTGCAAAGTTTATTTGCTTTATTAATTTGTGGCGTGCTCATCGAATTATTTTTACCCGTTTTTAATGAGCAGCTCGACTTACATATTACTTTCTGGTCAAATCAGAAATTGTTTTTTATACTGTTGCAGCTATTTGGATTATTCTTAATCATCACCCTGCTGGCCGGCTTTTATCCGGCAAAGGTGCTATCAAATTACAAACCTGCTACGATATTAAAAGGAGTTTTTTCTAACAGTCATAAAGGTTTGGCCTTACGTAACTTATTAATTGTATTGCAATTCGTGATTTCGGTCACATTGATTATTGCCATAGGAATTATGCAAAGGCAGGTAAGCTTTATGAATCAAAAAGACCTGGGTTTTGATAAGAGCCGTGTGATCAATATCAGTACTAACTATAACGAGAAAATAGCAAAGGAGATCAGGAGGGTTTCTGGTGTACAATATGTTGGCTCTACCACGCAAGTCATCGGAAACACATATGCGTATGCTGATAAGATTAATTTTAGAGGTAAAAAATTGGATTTAAATATGGTTACGGTAACCATGGAAGCATTCCCCGCCTTAGGTATAAAGCCATTACAGGGGCGTCTTTTTTCATCACTTTATAAACAAGATACTGTAAATACGGTAGTACTTAATGAATCTGCAGCGAAGGCATTGGGGGGCAATGTTGTTGGACAACAATTCAGGTCCTATGAAAATGTTTTTCAAATCATTGGTGTGATTAAAGATTATCATGCAGAATCGTTTGATAAAACTATTATTCCGACCATTTATAAGGTGACTTATCTGGGGGGAATGAGTTCAAATGGAAATTTACTGGTTAGGTTTAACTCCGATCAATATGAGGGTATTATCAGAAAAATTGAGGATATATGGAAAAAATATTATCCAAATTACCCTATGAATTATGAATCTTTGAGTCACGCATTCACCAATAGTTTAGCAGAAAATAATCGTTTTATGAATATGATGATTATATTCAGTGTTGTTTCCGTTTCTCTTTCTTTATCTGGTTTATTTGCTTTATCTACCTTTGTTTCGAAACGAAGAACAAAAGAAATTGCCGTAAGAAAGGTACTAGGCGCATCAAATATGCAAATCATTAATCTGCTTAATAAATCCTTTCTGATTTTAGTTATGGTAGCTAACCTCATCAGCTGGCCTGTAGCCTATATCTTAATTAAAAAATGGCTTGATGGATTTGTTTATCGGATTGATATGCCGGTTTTACCCTTTATCATGGCCACAATTACCTCTGTAGTTATAGCCGTTTTAACCGTAAGCATTCAAGCCAGAAAGGCTGCTATTGCTAATCCTGTCAAGTCACTTAAATATGAATAGCACAAAGCGGTTAGGTGGGGAGCTAAGTGGTTTAGGTCTCTTCATCATATCGCTTCTACCCCCTAAACCTCTAACCTTGTTTAAACAATCTTGATACTAAAATAAAATGATCGAACTTAAAAACATTGAAAAATACTATTCCAGCAAAGGCATTAAACACTATGTATTGCGCCACGTCACCACCAGTATTAAACAGGGTGAATTTGTTTCCATCATGGGCCCATCCGGTGCCGGAAAATCCACTTTGCTGAATATTTTGGGGATGCTGGAAGAACCTACTTACGGCACTTATGAGTTTCTGGGCGAAGATGTAACTACCTTAAATGAGCGGAAAAGGATAGAACTTTACCGTAATCATATCGGTTTTGTGTTTCAGGCTTATCATTTAATTGATGAGATGACCGTTTACGAAAATATTGAAGCCCCGTTATTGTATAAAAAGGTTGGCAGTGCGGAAAGAGCCAGCAGAATTGCGGATTTATTAGATCGTTTTAATATTGTTGCGAAAAAAGACTTATTTCCAAACCAGCTTTCCGGAGGGCAGCAGCAACTGGTGGGCATTGCCAGGGCACTGGCCGCACAACCTGGCATTATTCTGGCTGATGAACCAACCGGTAACCTTCAGTCGGCACAGGCGGAAGAAATTATGCAGCTTTTTCAGAAATTAAATAAAGAAGATGGCATCACCATTATCCAGGTTACCCATGCAGAAAAGAATGCAGCGTATGGTAGCCGTATTTTGCACATTGCTGATGGTGTGGTAAAAGATGACGTTTCCGTAAAGCCTATTCAGGCAGTTTAACTTTATATATCCGGTAAGGATAGTCTGTTCTGTCCTTGCCCTTATTGTATTTTTCCTGCCGGTTCAGTTGCGCGCAACTCAGGTACAGGTAGCCGTCATCACCTATACCGAAAGAATCTGGCCAGCTTAGCCTTTTATCGGTTACTAAGGTAAGTAGCTTTCCGTCCGGGCTCACATATTTAACCGAATAATCAGGTGATGAACTGAGGTAAATATTTCCTTTTTTATCGGCAATCATGCCATGACAAACACCGGTTTCAGCCACCATTTCTACCCCTTCAGAAATCTGTGTTTCACTTAACCTGGTATCTGCCAAATATTCCGTTTTAATTCGGTACAGTTTAGTTTGATTAATGGCCCTGAAATAAAAATATTGATTGTCATGTGTTAAAGCTATCCCATTTACATTGGAAGTGAAGGGTTTGCCTGCTTGATCCACCACATCACGATTATCTAAATGAAGGATAAAGCCTGGATTGGCTAATGTAGCTGTATCCTTTTGAAGTACTGTTCTTGACTTTCCGGTTTTCAAATCTAATACTACAATCGCACTTAAACCCGGATCTGATAAATAAGCCAGTTGTTTGTCGTGATCAACGACGATATCATTCAGTGCGCTTTTATCTTTTGGTAAATCGTCAAAATGGTAAACATTTACTACTTTGTTGTCTGTCAGGTTAATTTGTAATAATTTAAAATGGCCTTCTTTCTTTTGAGCCTGGACACTCCCGAAAATAGATGCACTGCCTCCAGGCCTGGAATCCAAGACCCATAAGAAATTCTTTTCATCAGCATATAAATCCTGTACGCTGACAAAATGGTTTCTCGTATTGATGGTATCAGTTTTATTCCATTCCTCATCCGGAAAAGGCTTTCTTTCGCCGTTAACGATTTCTGTTAAACCATATAAATATGGCTCCCGCTTCGGAAATGACACAAACAGTCGGTTGGTTTTGGCGGAGACAGTCACCCCGATAGGCTGATATTTTCCAAAGGAAGCCACTTCCATAAGTTTAGATTCCTGAGCCATTATTTTGGTGTTAAATAAGATGCTGATAAAGAACAGTATAGGGGAAATGTATTTTTTCATGAATGAATTCTCCAGGTCACTCTTGAATAACCTTAAACTAAAGCAGAATGTTTTTCACCCTGTTAAGTTATCTTTGTTTTATGCAGAAATCTTTTACAGACCAGATGGGGAAGGAGATCACCATTAATTTTCCACCAAAAAGAATTATTTCTATTGTACCCTCACAAACTGAGCTGCTGTTCGATTTGGGGTTAGACCTGGAGATAATTGGTTTGACGAAGTTTTGTATTCATCCGATTGAAAAATTTGCGGAACGAACTAAAGTGGGAGGCACCAAAAAACTGAATATAGATTTAATTAGGGCGTTGAAACCGGATTTAATCATCGGCAATAAGGAGGAAAACGCGCAAAGTGATATTGAAGAATTGGCGATAGATTTCCCGGTGTGGATGAGTGATATTTTTACATTGGAAGATGCCTTGGAAACCATTACTCAAATCGGAGCATTGGTTGATCGGGAGCCGGAAGCTGGTTACCTGAATCACCTGATTACTGCTGGTTTCAGAGATTTGCAAAGCCTTGCGTTGCAAAATAAGATCGACAAAAAAGTGGCCTATCTGATCTGGCGGAAACCTTTTATGGCGGCCGGAAAAAATACTTTTATTAATCACATTTTGTCGCTGAACGGGATGACCAATGTCATAACAGAAGACCGCTATCCGGAAATTATACTTGAGGAACTGCGCACGTTAAACTGCGACCTGATCCTGCTTTCATCAGAGCCCTATCCATTTGGTTCAAAGCATATTGATGAAGTCAAGGCTGCTGTTCCAGATGTCAGGATCATGCTGGTTGATGGTGAAATGTTTAGCTGGTATGGCAGCCGTTTGGTAAAGGCCGTTCAATATTTTTTTGAGTTTCAGAAAGAACTTTATGGGTAGCATTTTTTAAATTGTCGCATTATTAAGATTTACCTCGTTATATCCGTAATTATGAAAAAAATACTTGTATTATCACTATTTATAGCCATTTTTTCCGGCTGTACCTCTTTTAAAGATTCAAATACGGCAAATCGTGCAACAGCCACCGGAACCATTGAAAAAATTGGCGTAACAACCTTTCAATATGGTACACATTTGCTTACCACTCCAAATAAGACTTATGCGTTGAAAAGCGGCTCGATTAACCTTGATCAGTATATGAACAGAAAGGTGACGGTGAAAGGCAACAAGGTTAAAGGTTATCCTGTTGATGGCGGGCCTGAATTGTTAGATGTGACTTTAATTAAGTTTTAGAGTACTATTCCTGCTGGCCAACTTTGCTGCTGATGTCATTAATTTTATGCATTAGTACGGCGTGATCAGCAGGAGTGTTAGTTTACTAAACCCGATTGTCGCGAAAAGCCCCGGTTTTTTCTACCGGGCTTGCAGCAAAAAGCGAGACTGCCGAAACCGATTAACACTGAAACTGCTTTTCTAATGAATTTTAAATAAAATTTTTCTCCCTCAAAATTAAATACTTAGCGTTTTTGACTAAATATAATTGAAGATTTTTATGCGATACCTTTTGAATATTCAATCTTGTTTCTATCTTTGCAGTCCTTACAACATCCTAACTGCGGAAGTGGCGTAATTGGTAGCCGCACCAGACTTAGGATCTGGCGCTTCACGGCGTGGGGGTTCGAGTCCCTTCTTCCGCACAACAAGATCAAGGCCGTTCCGATTTAAACATCGGAACGGTTTTGTTTTTTAAAACATTGATTAATAACAACGGGGGTGATTTGCGAACATTAAGCTTGTCTCACATCTCACTTCTCAATACTCATATCTCAAAAAATGAATATTACACAGGAAAAAACCGGCAACTTAAATGCTGTTGTAAAAATCAAGATCGCACCTGCTGATTATAGTACCAAAGTAGAAAAAGCCATTAAAGACCAGGCTAAAAAAGCACAATTACCAGGTTTCCGTAAAGGAATGGTTCCGCCTGCCCACATTAAAAAAATGTATGGCAAAAGTATTCTGGTTGAAGAAGTGAATAACCTTTTAAATGACACTTTGTCTAATTACATCGCTGAACAAAAATTAGAAATTTTGGGTCAGCCGTTGCCGCAGTTGGAAAATGAGCGTGAATTTAAATGGGATAATACAGACGAATTTGAGTTCGATTATGAGCTGGGTTTAGCACCTGCCTTTGATGTAAATGTATCTTCAAAAGATAAATACACAGAATATGTGATTAAGGCTGACGAAAAAACTTTAGAAGAGCGTGTTAAAAATATCCGTCGCAGTTATGGCAAAATGACCAATCCGGAGGTTTCAGCCGAAGGTGATGTATTATACGCTGAACTGGTGCAATTAGGTGCAGATGGTGCTGTTTTCGAAGGTGGCATTGCAAATAGTGCAACGCTTCGTTTAGATTTAATTAAAGATGAGGCGATTTTGAAAACCTTAGTTGGTTTGAAAAAGGACGATGTGGTAGTCATTAACTTAACAAAAGCACTTGATGATCAAGCTGCGGTTGCAAAAGCATTAAATATCTCTGAAGAAGATGCTGCCGATTTAAAATCTGATTTCCAATTAACGGTTAAAAATGTGAACCGTTTAGAAGAGTCTGATCTAAACCAGGAGTTTTACGATAAAATTTTTCCGGATGGTGCTGTAACTGATGAAGCTGCTTTCAGGGCAAAAATTGCAGAAGAAGTAGAAGGCATGTTTAAACAGGATGCAGAACGTAAGTTATCTAACGATATTTATGAAGACCTGTTGAAAAAACATACTTTTGAATTACCTGATGAATTTTTACGTCGCTGGTTAAAAGCCACAAACGAAAAATTAACGGATGAAGAATTAGCGGAAGGTTATGATGATTTTGCTAAAAACCTGAAATGGACGTTGATTGAAAATAAAATCATTAAAGATAACAGCATCGAAATTAAATATGAAGATGTGGTTCAGGCTGCTAAAGCAAAACTGGATGCACAATTCAGAATGTACAGCCCGGCTCCGCTTCAGGAAGATCAGCTGGCGCAATACGCTGTTCAATTCTTACAGGAAAAAGAAAATGCTAACCGTGTTTTCGAAGAAGTAAAAGCATTAAAAACTTTCGAACAAATTAAATCTATCGTTACGCTTGAGCAAAAGGATATTGATTACGATAAGTTTGTAGAGTTAGATAAAAAGTAGGGTGTTTGGCGGTGAGCGTAAGGAGCTTTTAAATTGCCTGAACTATTCTTATATTTAGTAATGGCTCAATTTAAATTTCAATCGCTCGAAGTTTGGCAGTTGTCAATAGCATTAACTGATAAACTTCTTGATATTGCTGACCGATTGTCAGTAGATAAAAAATATAGATTTGCAGAGCAGCTCAATGGGGCTGCTCTTAGCATATCTAATAATATTGCAGAGGGTTCCGGATCTGTTTCAAACAAGGAATTTGCTCATTATCTGAATATTGCGCATCGATCTGCTTTTGAAAATGCAAATATTTTGGTAGTATTGGAAAGAAGAAAATATATTTCTGACACAGAACTGCTTTATTATCTGGAAGAATTGGATAAATTGGCACGGAAATTAACAAACTTCAGGAAATATTTATTAAAATAATAATCCGGTTTGGCTCTCGTTATTCAGACGCTTAACGCCAAACTCCAAACGCAAGACAAGATTATGAACATAGATTCACAAGAATTCAGAAAATTTGCCGTTAAACATCAGGGAATTGGCGGTTTACACGTAGATAAATTTATTGCACAGGCCAATCTGAACCCACAGAATATGACGCCATACATTATTGAAGAGCGTCAGTTAAATGTGGCTCAGATGGATGTATTCTCGAGGTTAATGATGGATCGTATTATCTTTTTAGGTGATGCCATTCATGATCATAATGCGAATATCATTCAGGCGCAACTGTTGTTTTTACAATCTACAGATGCAGAGCGTGATATTCAGATTTATATTAATTCTCCGGGTGGTTCAGTATATGCCGGTTTAGGTATTTATGATACCATGCAGTACATTCAGCCGGATGTGGCTACCATTTGTACAGGTATGGCCGCATCAATGGGAGCAGTATTACTGGTTGCTGGTGCTAAAGGAAAGCGCGCTGCTTTACCACACTCAAGAGTAATGATTCACCAACCATCAGGCGGCGCACAGGGTGTGGCATCTGATATGGAGATCAATTTGAGAGAAATGTTAAAATTGAAAAAAGAATTATACGATATTATTTCAGAGCACTCTGGTCAAACTTACGACTGGGTAGAGAAAGCTTCAGATCGTGATTACTGGATGACAGCTGACGAGGCAAAAGGATTTGGTATGGTTGATGAAGTGTTATCGAGAAACGCGAAAAAAGATGGCGAAACAAAATAAAGAATCCCGTTGCTCGTTCTGCCATTCTGGCAAGCATGAAACGTTAATGTTAATTGAAGGTATGGATGCGTTTATCTGTGATAAATGCGTTACCCAGGCCAATCAGTTGCTTGCTCAGGAATTAGGAACCAAAGGGACAAAAAATATTCAGGAGGCTATTAATTTATTAAAGCCTCTTGAAATTAAGCAACACCTTGATCAGTATGTCATTGGTCAGGATGATGCTAAAAAGGTATTGTCGGTTGCGGTGTACAATCACTACAAGCGTTTAAATCAGAAGGTTGATAAAGAAGACGAGATTGAGATTGAAAAATCAAATATCATGTTGGTGGGCGAAACCGGAACGGGTAAAACACTTTTGGCTAAAACCATTGCTAAAATTTTGCATGTGCCTTTTTGTATCTGTGATGCCACTGTTTTAACAGAAGCAGGTTACGTTGGTGAGGATGTTGAAAGTATCTTAACCCGTTTACTGCAGGCTGCTGATTATGATGTTGCTGCTGCAGAGCGTGGTATTGTTTATATTGATGAAGTGGACAAGGTTGCCCGTAAGAGCGATAACCCCTCCATCACCCGTGATGTATCTGGTGAAGGTGTGCAACAGGCATTACTGAAAATTTTAGAAGGAACGGTAGTGAATGTGCCACCTCAGGGCGGACGTAAACATCCGGATCAAAAGATGATTCCGGTAAATACCAATAACATCTTATTTATTTGTGGCGGAGCATTTGATGGTATTGAGCGCAAAATCGCCAATCGTTTACGCACGCAGGCAGTAGGGTACAAAGTAAAGAAAGATGAAACCGTTCTGGATCTTAAAAATCTCTATAAGTATATTACACCACAGGATTTGAAATCTTTTGGTTTAATCCCGGAGCTGATTGGACGTATTCCGGTACTGTCTCACTTAAATCCTTTGGATAAAGAATCTTTGCGAAATATTTTAACTGCACCTAAAAATTCTTTAATTAAGCAATATGTAAAGCTTTTTGCATATGAAGAAGTAGATTTAGTGTTCGAAGATGATGTACTTGATTTTATTGTGGATAAGGCAATGGAATATAAACTGGGTGCACGTGGGTTAAGGTCAATTTGCGAAGCGATTATGCTGGATGCCATGTTTGATACACCAACACAAACGGATGTTAAGGAGTTGCATATTAATCTCGATTATGCGATAGAAAAATTTGAAAAGGCAGACTTTAAAAAGTTGCAGGCCGCATAAAAAAATCAAATCCTCTCGCGAAATCGGGGGGATTTTTTGTAAATACGCTTAGCGCCCGGCGCTCGGCGCTAAACTTAAGGTTATGAATGAAGAAAAAGACGTAAAAAAAGACGAAGCCATTGTAGGGAAATCAAAAAAAGTAAAGGAAGTAGAAAGTCCGGTTAAATCTGGCCTAAAATCCAAAGATGAAATTGTTAAAAACTGGCTCCCGCGTTATACCGGTCGCCCGTTAGATCAGTTTGGTGATTATATCCTGCTTACCAATTTTAGCAAGTATGTGAGTATGTTTTCCGAATGGAATGACAATGCGCCGATTATGGGTTTAGATAAACCAATGCAGAGCGTAACCGCAAATGGAATTACCATTATCAATTTCGGAATGGGTAGTCCGCTGGCGGCAACCATGATGGATCTGTTGACTGCGATTATGCCTAAGGCTGTTTTGTTTTTGGGTAAATGTGGTGGCTTGAAAAAGAAAAATCAACTGGGTGATTTAATTCTGCCAATTGCGGCCATCAGGGGAGAAGGAACATCAAATGATTATCTTCCTGCTGAGGTGCCGGCATTGCCAGCCTTCGCCTTACAGAAAGCCATTTCTACTACCATTCGTGATCATGGCAGAGATTACTGGACCGGAACTTGTTATACCACTAACCGCAGGGTTTGGGAGCATGATAAGGAATTTAAAAAATACCTGAAAACATTACGGGCCATGGCCGTAGACATGGAAACTGCTACTGTATTTACCACCGCTTTTGCCAATAAAATACCTGCAGGTGCATTATTACTGGTGTCAGATCAACCCATGATTCCTGAAGGTGTAAAAACAGCTGAAAGCGATAGCAGTGTTACGGAGAAATATGTGGAGACGCACCTAAGAATTGGAATCGATTCGCTTAAACAATTAATCAATAATGGCTTAACGGTTAAACATTTGTTGTTTTAATCCTCATCGTTATTGCAAGGAACGAAACAATCTTCAAATTATAGTAAGTTATTCCTATTCACAGATCAGCAAATGCTGGTCTTTTTTTATGCGCATAACAGATACTGAATCCAGAGCAGGTGTATTTATGCTCAGTCTATGCGTCATCCAACAAGGAGCAATTTACTAAAAAATGTTTCCTGCTTAAACACAATAAGTGAAAGGTTATTCTTGCGAGATAAACGACTAAGCAATCTTATTCCATCTATCGGTTTGGTGTCTCACCAACTGAAAACGTTTTGACTTTAAATTGCTGATATTGAAGATTATTCACGTTGAAGGATATGCTGGTTGGTGAGACACCAAACCAGTAGGAGGCAGGAGCAATTTACTAAAAAATGTTTTCTGCTTAAACACAATATGTGAAAGGTTATTCTTGCGAGGATAAACGACTAAGCCATCTTATTCCATCTATCGGTTTGGTGTCTCACCAACCGAAAACGTTTTGACTTTTAATTGCTGATATTGAAGATTATTTATGTTGAAGGATATGCTGGTTGATGAAATACCATCCATTAGGGAAAATGTTCCACATTACGATTGGGCCTATAAACTATCAATTTTTTTAAGAGCTTAATTAATATATTTAAATAATATAAAAAGAACTTAACATGCTGGTAAACAAAAACGGACCGACAATTGCCGATCCGTTTTTAATTCAATTAGGATAATTAGTGTTAGCCTAAATATGATTTTAATATTTTACTTCTAGAAGTATGACGAAGGCGCTGAAGCGCTTTATCTTTGATCTGACGAACACGCTCACGTGTCAGGTTAAATTTCTCTCCGATTTCCTCTAAAGATAGCGGATGGTTTGAACCTAGTCCGAAGAATAATACAATGATTTCTCTCTCTCTTTCTGTTAAAGTAGACAGCGAACGTTTAATTTCTTCTGAAAGCGACTCATTGATTAATGAGCTATCAGTGTTGGGTTCATGGTTTTCCAATACATCCAATAAGGTATTCTCTTCACCCTGAACGAAAGGTGCATCCATAGAAACATGGCGGCCTGAATTACTTAAAGTATCAGAAATCTTATCAACCGTAGTTTCTAAAATATCAGCCAACTCTTCCGGAGAAGGTTCACGCTCATATTCCTGCTCCAATTTAGAGAAAGCTTTACTGATTTTGCTTAATGAACCTACCTGATTTAAAGGTAAACGCACAATACGGCTTTGCTCAGCAATGGCTTGCAAAATGGATTGACGAATCCACCAAACGGCATAAGAGATGAATTTAAAACCTTTCGTTTCATCAAAACGTTTTGCCGCTTTAATTAAACCTAAATTTCCTTCATTAATTAAATCGCCTAAGGTTAAACCCTGATTTTGATACTGTTTTGCAACAGATACCACGAAACGTAAATTGGTTTTAGTTAATCGCTCTAATGCAGCCTGATCGCCTTCACGAATCTTTCTTGCTAAAATTACCTCTTCTTCTGCTGTTATTAAATCTACTTTACCAATTTCATGTAAGTATTTATCAAGTGATTGACTTTCACGGTTGGTAATGGACTGCGTTATCTTGAGTTGTCTCATTTATACGTTTTGTGTGCTCTTTAATTATTGAAGTGTGCAAAGTTACGAAATTGTACGGCAATCCGAAAGGATAAAATACTGAAAGTGTTGCTGTTTGCACATGTTTTTTATACTATTACTTGTAACAAAAATCATTCCAATAAAGTTTTTGTCACTCTTTCTATATTGATTAGCTAATTATTGCCTTTTACTTAATATTTATTGATTTACAATAAATATATTTTGCTTTGTAATAATAAATATTTTATGTTTGTAGCAGATCCAGCATAAAAGATGACGTTTCTTAGATTTGTTGTTGTCAACTTTAATAAAGTATAGGTCTCAATAATTTGAGTTTTCCTATTGCAGTTCATTAATATCATCCAGTGCACTATTTAAGTATAATGATCAGCATTAATAAATTACATTCACCATCAGAATATACTCTTAAATTATCTCACATGAAAATTAAAAACCAGATCCGCTTCATTAAGATAGGATATATAACTACCCTGATTGCTGTATTCTTATCTTCACTTGATGAAGCAAAAAGAGGATTTATTGATGGCTATAATGCCGCTGGAAATGAAAATACGCCAGGGTGGATGTATGGAATATTGTTATTATTTATTTCTTTTTTTATGCTGAGGGTGCTGGTATACCTTTATCGTTTCATCGATTCTGTGCAGCAGGGAAGTGTATTCAATGAAGAAAATACAATACGTTTAACGAGGATGGGATTTTATTGTACGTCTTTACCATTTTTACTTTTTGCGCTAAATGCGATCGATTATGTCAGGCATTCCGGTATTAAACATATGCAGCTGACTGAAATAATTAAACACGTTGATTTTGAGATATGGCTGCTTATTTTTGGCTTAACATTGCTTACAATAGCTTTTGTATTTCAAAAGGGAATTGAACTCAAGCAGGAAAGTGACTTAACCATATAATTCATGCCAATCGTTATAAATTTAGATGTAATGCTTGCCCGCCGCAAGATGTCGCTTACTCAATTGAGTGAACTGGTTGGGATTACCATGTCAAATTTGTCTATTCTGAAAACCGGAAAGGCAAAAGCAATCCGCCTGGAAACACTGGAGACAATTTGTCAAGTATTAGATTGCCAGCCAGGTGATCTGCTTGAATTTCGCAAAAGTTAGTTTGTAATGAAAAGCATACCATAAAAAAACTCCTGACCATCATCAGGAGCCTTTTTTATGGATTAAAAATGTTTAATTCATTGCTTCATCTTGCTTTTGGTTCAGGAAGACAAAGTTATGATCGAACATGTCCAGCTTAATTTTGCTGTCTTTATCTACCTTGCCTGCCAGAATTTCTTTCGACAATTCATTCAGTATTCTTTTTTGAATCACCCTTTTTAGGGGTCTTGCACCAAACTGAGGATCGTAACCCAATTGAGCCAGCCAATCCAGGGCTTCATCACTGGCATCCATTTCAATTCCCATCTCAGCCAATGTTTGTTGTACCTGTCTGAATTGCAGTGCAACAATATCCCTGATTTCGTTCCGGTTTAATGGTGTGAACATAATCAATTCGTCAATTCTGTTCAGAAACTCCGGACGGATGGTTTGTTTCAGGACTTCAAATAATTCATTTTTAGTTTTGGCAATTACTTCATCCCGGTTTTCATCGCTCAGGTCTTTAAAGTTATCCTGAATCAGATGCGCACCGATGTTCGATGTCATGATGATGATGGTATTTTTAAAATTAACTGTCCGGCCTTTGTTATCAGTCAGGCGTCCATCATCCAGTACCTGCAGCAAAATGTTGAATACATCAGGATGTGCTTTTTCAATCTCATCTAATAAAACCACTGAGTAAGGTTTACGTCTTACGGCCTCAGTGAGCTGGCCACCTTCATCATAACCTACATAGCCCGGAGGCGCTCCAATCAGTCGGGAAACGGCGTGGCGTTCCTGATACTCACTCATATCAATCCTGGTCAGTGCATTTTCATCATTGAATAAAAACTCTGCCAGTGCTTTAGCCAATTCAGTTTTACCCACACCAGTTGTTCCCAAGAAAATAAACGAACCGATTGGTTTACGTTTATCTTGTAAGCCTGCTCTAGACCGGCGAATGGCATCAGAAATTGCTTCAATAGCCTCATCCTGTCCGGCTACACGATGGTGTAATTCAGCTTCCAGATTAAGCAGTTTTTCTCTTTCACTCGCAATCAGCTTGGTCACCGGAATACCCGTCCAGCGGCCAACCACACCTGCAATATCATCAGCAGTTACTTCTTCTTTAAGCATTCTGCTATCGGTTTGCTGACTTTCCAGATCTGCCTTTAATTTTTCCACCTGATCCTGGGCTTCTTTAATTTTTCCGTAACGGATTTCAGCAACTTTTCCATAATCTCCGGCGCGTTCGGCCTGCTCAGCTTCCAGTTTATAGTGCTCAATTTGTTCCAGCTGATTATTAACCGCATCTACCAGGTCTTTTTCACCTTGCCATTTGGCTTTAAAGGCATCACGTTCTGCTGAAAGGTTGGCAATTTCTTCTGATAATTCCTGTACTTTACGATCGTCTTTTTCCCTTTTAATGGCTTCACGCTCAATTTCCAGTCGCATAATTTCCCGATCTAATGCATCTACATTTTCAGGAACACTATCCATTTCCATGCGGAGTTTAGAGGCTGCTTCATCCATTAAATCGATCGCTTTATCCGGCAGGAAACGATCTGCAATATAGCGCTGGCTCATTTCCACCGCCGCAATAATGGCTTCATCTTTAATCCGCACTTTATGGTGTGTCTCATAACGCTCTTTTAATCCGCGGAGAATAGAAATCGCATCCTGTGTATCAGGTTCTTCTACCATCACCTTTTGGAAACGGCGTTCAAGTGCTTTATCTTTTTCCAAATATTTTTGATACTCGTCTAAAGTAGTTGCACCAATGGCCCTCAATTCGCCTCTGGCTAAAGCCGGTTTTAAAATGTTAGCTGCATCCATGGCACCTTCACCACCGCCGGCACCCACTAAAGTGTGGATCTCATCAATAAAGAGTATAATGTCTCCATCACTTTGCGTCACCTCTTTTACAACGGCCTTTAAACGCTCTTCAAATTCACCTTTGTACTTGGCTCCTGCAATTAGGGCACCCATATCCAGGGAGAAGACGGTTTTGCTTTTCAGGTTTTCAGGCACATCGCCTTTAATGATCCTGAAAGCAATGCCTTCGGCAATAGCTGTTTTACCCACGCCGGGCTCTCCAATTAAAATAGGGTTGTTTTTCGTTCTGCGGGATAAAATCTGAATCACCCGGCGTATTTCTTCATCACGGCCAATAACCGGGTCAAGTTTTCCGCTTTCGGCGTATTCATTTAAGTTTCTGGCGTATTTGCTGAGGGCCTGGTAAGTGGCTTCTGCGTTTTGATCGGTTACCCTGTTATCGCCACGCAACGACACAATCGCTTTTTTCAGGTCCTTTTCGTTTACACCTTGTTCCTTTAAAAGTTTTGCGGTGCTATCATTTACAGCCAAAATGCCCAATAAAAGGTGTTCTACCGAAACAAATTCATCTTTAAATTCCTTTAAAAATGTTTGTGCCTTTTGTAAAACGCTGTTGGTATTGGATGACAGGTATACATTGCTTCCGCTTACTTTAGGGAATTTTGCAATATCTGTATCCAAATTCTGATTCAGCGCATTCAGGTTTACATTTAATTTTTTTAACACGTAAGAAACTACGTTTTCATCAACAGTGAGCAGACCTTTAAGCAGGTGTGCGGTTTCAATAGCCTGTTGCTGATTGCCCTGGGCTATTTCAGAAGCCTGTTGGATCGCTTCCTGGGCTTTTATAGTGAAATTGTTGAAGTTCATATTTTCCTTTGGATCAAAACAAATGCCACGTCAGTTTTGATTTTTTAATCGGAAATTTTGTCGCTTGTTTTATTTTTAAGGTGACTAAATTTCTGATATTTAGTGGTTTATGCTGAATTTTTGTCTGAAATACGGCAGGTGAAAACCAATATTAGAGCAGGTTATTTTTTTAATAAGATTATCAGCAGCTGATCCCTGCTGCTATTTTTGATGCACTTTTCCATTTACGATACAGACTCATCTGTTATTAAATGACACCTGGTTAACCAACATCAAAGGAATTTTTAGACATAAAAAAAGCGAAGAATATCTTCGCTACGTTAAAATAGAATGAGGTGATTTGAGTTATCCTAAGATATCTTTTAACCTTTCCGTCTGATGATCAACCAGTTTTTGTAGTGGACCGGAAGCCAACATTTTCATCATCATATTTAAATCTGCGGTAATGATGTGTTTGGCCGTTGTTGTTCCATTGCCATTATCCGTTACCGTCCATTTTAATTCCACTTCAAAAGGTGCTTTTTCCGTTGGGATAGCGGTGAGTTCCTGATTTTCAACCCGGTTAGAGATTTTAATGGCCAGTTTGGCCATATTCTGAATGGTAAAACGTGCCTCATCTTCTGTCGATTCCCAGTTGTATATATTTTCGGGCATTAACCTCTGATGGTTATTCATATTGGAGAGAAAAGCATAAACCTCAGCAACGGATCTGTTTACATCTACAGCGCTTTCAATAATTGTCATTGTGTTTTCTTAATTTGATTATATATTTGGTTAGAGGCATCAATATTTTAACTCAATATTTGTCCCCATTCTGAAGGGTTTAAACGCCATTTGCTTAATAATTCCATATCACTTTTTGCGATGATACTGTGTTCTGCAGCATAATCAATAAGTGCAGCATAATTGGATAGGGTAAGATAACGACATTTTGCAGCGGCGAAATTCTCATCTGCTTTTTCGAATCCATAGGTAAAAATTGCAGCCAGGCCGGCAACTGATAAACCTGCTGACCTCAACGCTTCAACAGCTTGTAAGCTGCTTTTCCCGGTAGAGATCAAATCTTCAATAACCACTACACGCTGTCCTTCTACCACTTCACCTTCAATTAAGCTACCTGTGCCATGTTCTTTCGCTTTTGCCCGCACATAAATAAAAGGAAGGCCAAGTTCCTGTGCAACCAAAACACCCTGTGGGATTCCGGCTGTAGCAACGCCTGCAATTACATCAACTGAACCGAATTCTTCCTGAATGGCTTGTGCAAGCTTTTGGCGGATGTATGTTCTCACCTGAGGATGGGAAAGGGTAACACGGTTATCGCAATAAATAGGCGACTTCCAACCAGATGCCCAGGTAAAAGGATTATTAGGTTGTAATTTAATTGCCTTTATTTGTAATAAAAATTCCGCTACCTTTAATTCAATATCACTTTTATTATACATGGCCCAAAATTACAGAATTTATATCAACGATAACACTTTGTTTATATCAGATGTTTTACCAGAGCAGAAGGAAAAGATTCAACAACTTGAATTTCAAGATTTTGATTTACAAACATTTTATAAAAAATTAAAAAACGGATCTAAAAAAAGCTACTTGTTTTTAACTAAAAATCCGGAAGAAACCTTTAAAAAGCTTAAAAAGAATTGTGAGATCATAAAAGCTGCCGGTGGCTTGGTAGAAAGTGCAAACGGAAATTTCTTATTTATTTTCAGAAACAAAAAGTGGGATTTACCAAAAGGTAAGCTTGAACTGGGCGAAAGTATGAAGGAAGCTGCTGTCAGGGAAGTGGAGGAGGAATGTGGGATTAAAATATTCAAACGCGAAGAGAAGCTTTGTAAAACGTACCATGTTTATCCAAACGGATCAAAAATGGTGATCAAGAAGACAAACTGGTACAGGATGAAGGTTAAGGGTGAGCCAAAATTAATTCCTCAAAAGGAGGAGGGGATTGATGAAGCAGTCTGGCTGGATAAAAATCACCTTACTCCGATAGTTAAAAATACTTTTCCATCGATTATGGATGTAATGAGGGCCGGAGGAATATTGTAACTTTACAATTGCGAGGAGGTACGACGAAGCAATCTTTTTTGCTGAGATTTTTCAATGGAGATTGCTTCAGCAAATGACAAATTTGCTTCGCAATGACGATTTTTTCTTGGAAATGCATTGGTCTAATCGCCCTGCTGAATGGAGTTCGGCATCTTTTTAGATAAGATGCTGAAATGAACTAAGGAAAACGATTTTCAAGTAGAATCGTCATTGCGAGGAGGTACTAAAAAGCAATCTTTTTTGCTGAGATTTTTCAATGGAGATTGCTTCAGCAAATGACAAATTTGCTTCGCAATGACGATTTTTTCGTGGAAATGCACTGGTCTAATCGTTCCGCAGAATGGGAGTTCAGCACCTTTTTAGATAAGATGCTGAAATGAACTAAGGAAAATGATTTTCAAGTAGAATCGTCATTGCGAGGAGGTACGACTAAGCAATCTTTTTTTGCTGAGATTTTTCAATGGAGATTGCTTCAGCAAATGAAAAATTTGCTTCGCAATGACGATATTTCGTGGAAATGCATTGGTCTAATCGTCCTGCTGAATGGAGTTCAGCACCTTTTTAGATAAGATCCTGAAACAGGATTCTAATAAAAAAACGCCTATAAAAACCCTAAAGCTTCTTTCGGCACAAAAGGACTTACATCGCCATGGTTTCTTAAAATATCTCGGACAATGGTTGAGCTGATCGCAGAGTATTCGGGTTTGCTGAGCAGCAAAATGGTTTCCACTTCAGGCATCATGGTTTGGTTAATCTGAGCAATAGCTCTTTCATATTCAAAATCTGATGCGGAACGAATTCCACGAACCATATAAGTGGCATTTATCTTTCTGCAAAAATCTACGGTTAAGCCCTGATAGGTTTGTATTTCGATGTTTTGATAATCAGCGAAAACCGTTTCCAGGATATGAAGCCTTTGTTCTGCCGTCAGAAAATTTTGCTTGGAACTATTCAATCCGATTCCGATCACTATTTTATCAAAAAGGGGAGTGGCACGTTGCAGGATGTTGACGTGTGCAATGGTAATCGGATCAAATGAGCCCGGAAACAGCGCTATTTTCATGATTCAAATATAGATTTTTAAGCGGAAAGGTGAAAGGTTTAGCCAAGCTTAAACATATTCAAAAAAACTAAACGATGAGTTTCCATATTTGCGGGTTTCAGTATAGCCTGGCTGATTGCCCAGTCTCATATTGCTTTGGTGCTCCACAATTAATAATCCGTGTGGCTTAAGCAATTGTCTTTCCTGAACCAGAACCGGAAGCTGTGGGATATTGGGCATATGATACGGCGGATCGGCAAAAATCAAATCGTAAGCACCTGTCATCTGCTTCAGGAGCTTGAAAACATCCGCCTTACGCACTTCCACCTGCTTAAATTCATATTTTTGTGCGGCACTTTTTACCCAGTTTATACAGCCATAATCCATATCTACCGCTAAAATCTTTTCTGCATTGCGGGAAGCAAATTCAAAAGTCAGGTTTCCTGTTCCGCAGAATAAATCAAGCACGGTGCAGGTTTCAAAATCAAATCTGTTGTTTAAAATATTAAAAAGTGCTTCTTTGGCCATATCCGTTGTGGGGCGGACAGGCAGGTTTGCCGGTGGCTGCAAACGGATCCCTTTTAGTTTTCCTCCAATTATTCGCATAAGCTTAAGGCCAGCAAACCGCTGAAATAGTGTTTAGGCATATCCGCCAGCAATTCACAATGTTGTTTTTCAGCAGGAAGGAAGAAGTAGAGGTTATTAAAATATTTTAGTAGTGTATTGTAATTATCATCATCTTCATTTATAATTCCCTGAAGGTATACGGGACAAGATTCCGTGAGGGCTAATTGATCTATGATCAGTAACAGAAAATAATTAAATTCTTCGGCTGTTTCTGCTGAGTAATGATTCTGGAAGTTAATTTTTTTATCCTTTATAAAAAGTACATTAAAGGAAGATGCTGTAAAATCAATCAACAAGGCATTGTCGGTTAACTGGGTAAACAAAGCAAGTAAAGGCGAAGAATGCGGATACACAACTGTGCTTTCCGGAAGTTTCTCTTCTATTTTTTCTGCTAAAGAAAAAACAGTATTAAAGCCAAGATGCTTGTGGCTTTTGCTTAATATCTTTCCTTCAGAACCTAAAAAATTAGCATAAACGGATAGATCATCGGCATTAAACCACTCATTCGGAATAAAAACAAAATTTGAGGTGTGTATGGCAGCTTTTATGGAACCATAAGAATGGGAAAGATGATGATCTGATTCAAAAGCATCCTGTAAAACAAGTGGCAAATCTTCACAGCCTTGCTGATCAAAAATGACCTTAACCTGTTCTGAGTCCTGATCAACCACTGCATATGAAAAACTATCGTTTGTTATTTTCAATAATAACTGATAGTTCACTGATGCATCAGCTTTAAAATCCGGGTCTACCAATAATAGGCTGTTATTACTCATTATCGCAAAAATAGCGTTTTTTGGAGATTAACCGCAAAGGGCACAAAGTTTTTTCGCAAAGCGCGCTTAGTTGGAAAGGAGATCTGGTCCTTTTCAAGGGATAACCTTTACATGTATGAGTTATCTAAGCATAGATTAATATGAAAATCTCATTTATATTTCTGTAATTCTGCAGTAAATTGTTTGGGTATTTTTTTATCTGCCTGAATAAAAAATCTGTATATGCAGGAGTTAAATCCAGCCAAATCTTTTGACCAAAATCAAACCTTTCATTTATTAAAAATTTGAAATATTCAGCTTAAATTCGAAACATGAGTTACACGCCTACTTACAAAGCCGCGAACACGGTTGCTGCCAAAATTGAGCAACATTTTATTCGCTTGCATCAAAATGCCGCAGCACAGGGAGAGGTTGATCTGGCTTCACAACCAGACAGGAAAACAATAGAGGCGTTGATAGACGTGGCTTTCTGGAGCAGCCTGCGGAAAGAAGAAGGGCACTCACCGCGTATATCTGTTGCTTTTTTACCGCCTTCGCAAACTTCAAACCCTTTAAGGTTTGCTAAACCCTTACCTTTAAATGCCAATACCCTGACTAAAATTGCACCTGGTATAGAGCGTTCCGGGATCCATTTGGGGGTATGGGAAGAGGATGGTGAATTATACATCTGGGGCACCACC
Source organism: Pedobacter sp. MR22-3 (assembly GCF_026240075.1). Lineage (NCBI taxonomy): Bacteria > Pseudomonadati > Bacteroidota > Sphingobacteriia > Sphingobacteriales > Sphingobacteriaceae > Pedobacter > Pedobacter sp. MR22-3. Next base: position 415,549 of record NZ_JAPIVF010000003.1, read on the forward strand.
TTAAATATCCCTAATTTTTGTTTTGTAGTAGATGTTTCTGAACCTGGATTGATTGTGATCAAACACCGCCGGATTTACGGCATTGGAAAATACACCAATGTAGCAGTTTTAAAGGGTGAACAAATCAGAATTGTGGATGACACTTCCTGTACGAATCGTGATTGCCCGCCGATTTTAAAAGCTTTACTGGATTTAACGGTATTGGCCAGTTGGAATGATCCGATTAATATCCTGATTCAGTTTTCGGTTTCTATGCGTGGGCACGGGCGTGGTGGTGCGCTATTAATTGTACCTAAAGAAAATACCAAATGGAAAGAGTCTATCATTCAGCCCATCCAATATTTAATTGAACCTCCTTTCTCCGGTTTATCAAACCTGGCTAAACAAAGCGGTAACCAGACAGAAATTTTTTCACAAGGTGCATTAAGGCGCGAAGTGGAACACCTGGCGGGATTAACCGCCGTTGACGGGGCCACCATTATAAATGATCAATTTGATCTGATTGCTTTTGGGGCAAAGATTGGCCGGGCTAAAGGTAAGCCTACTGTTGAGCAGATTGCCTTTTCTGAACCGATTCTTGGCGGAGAAGATAAACTGTTATACCCGGGGCAGCTAGGTGGAACAAGGCATTTTTCAGTGGCACAATTTGTAAATGATCAGCCTGAAGCCATTGGATTAGTGGCTTCACAGGATGGACATTTTACGATCTTCAGCTGGAGCAAACAGCAAAAAATGGTGATGGCACACCGGATTGAAACTTTATTATTGTAAAATAAATTAAGCCATTGCTTTACTGTTGCAAGGATTCGCTGGAAATTTATTTCGTTTACGTATTTTGCAGGGTTAACATTAAAAAGAGCTGGTAGCTTTGCCCGCTAAACTGTATGGTATACCCCATTTTTATCGGAGATGTAACGGAAAGACGGAGCCTTGAGCCCAATTAGCGGCACAATTGCTTTCCAATTCATTACAGCACTTGCTTTTCAAAACAATTTAACAATAAAACGATTCAATAATAATGTACCCGGATAAAAGTCAACTCATTGCCGATGCTTATGAACATATACCTACTAAAGAGCAATTGCTTTTTTGCGAACGGATGTCCAGGTTTTTGCAGGAGGAAGATGAATATCGCTGTTTTGTATTAAAAGGTTATGCCGGAACGGGTAAAACGACGTCTGTTGCAGCTTTGGTGAAAGTGTTGTCGAAATTTAACTTAAAGAGTGAGCTACTGGCACCAACAGGTCGGGCGGCAAAGGTAATGAGCCAGTATGCTTCGCGGAAGGCCTTAACCATTCATAAAAGAATTTACCGGAAACGCTCTGCGGCATCGCCGGAAATGCAGTTTCAGATGGCCCCAAATCTTTCTGAAAATACCCTGTTTATCATCGATGAGGCCTCTATGATTGCCGATGAATTTAACGAGACAGGTTCCTCTATTTTAAGGGATTTATTAGAATTTGTCTATAATACTAAAAATTGTTTTTTGCTATTTGTTGGCGATACGGCACAATTGCCCCCGGTGGGGAGTTTAGATAGTCCGGCTTTAAACGAACAATACTTAAAGGATAAATTTGCACTGACCATTACTTCAGTAGAATTGAAAGAGGTGGTTCGCCAGGGAAAAAAATCAGGTATCCTGGCTAATGCAACCATGCTTCGGAATCAAATTTCTAAAAATCCCGATAAACCCCTGCCCAAATTCCTAACCAAAAATTATACTGACATTTACAATATGGCGGGTGCCAGGCTGGTAGAAGGCTTAGAATATGCCTACCGTAAGTTTGGAATGGAGAATACACTGGTGGTTTGCCGTTCTAATAAATCGGCTAATATTTACAACCAGCAAATCCGCGCCAGGTTGTTGTACCGCGAAGAAGAGTTAACAGGTGGCGATCAGATTATGGTGGTGCGCAATAATTATTTCTGGCTTCCGGAAAATGAGGAAACGGCTTTTATCGCCAATGGAGATATGGCTAAAGTGATCCGCGTCAGGGGAGAAGAAGAACGTTATGGTTTCCGCTTTGCGGATGCTACTTTAGAGTTTATGGATTTTCCGGCAGCCGGGCAAATCAGTTGCAAGGTGATGTTGAATACCTTAAACCTCGAATCCGCAAACCTGCCATACGAGCAAAATAAAAAGCTTTTTGATGGACTGAATGAAGATTATGAACACATTGCCAATAAACGCCAAAGGATGCTCGCCATCAAGGCTGATCCATTTTATAATGCCTTGCAAATTAAATTTGCTTACGCGGTAACCTGTCATAAAGCACAGGGCGGACAATGGGACGCCGTTTTTGCAGACCAGGGTTATTTAACCGAAGAAATGATTGATCTGGATTTTCTGCGTTGGTTATACACGGCCGTAACCCGGGCCAGGAAAGAGTTATATTTAGTTAATTTTGCGCCTCAGCTCTTTGCCAAAACAGCTCAGGCAGATTATTTTTAAGCGGCTAAACTTCCTGTGGAAATACGGATTTTTATCTGAGCGAAAACCTGAAGCAAGTTTAGTTGCAGATCGCAGCTTAATTCTGCCCAATAAAAAATGTTTTAATGATGCAGGCATTTCAAAAATTACAATAATATCTGCAGCTAAACCATTCTAAATTCTTACCTTGAATGGCTAACCTCAATACCTCATGAAATTTGCATTTAGCCTTAAAAATAAGCTGAAAATTGCTTTCCTACTCTTTTGTATGATGTGCTGCATGTTGTTAATCCGGTTTTTGGAAGATAAAAGTGTAGCAACAATTAATGAATCATTTATCTCTATGTATAATGATCGGCTGGTTCCGGCAACTGATTTGTACTTCATTGCCGAAAAACTTTACCAGAAAAATATGATTTTTAATGATGCGCTAATCAATAATTCTTTGCCATTAAGTGGTCAGGCAAAAATTGATCAGTATAACTTCAAGATTGACTCAGTGATTCAGAAATACCAACTCACGTTACTGGTTAAGCAGGAAGAGGTATTTCTGAATGATCTAAAAAGTGCCTTAGGTCAGCAAAAACAACTGGAGTTAAAGGTGCTGAAAATGGCGGAAGAAGATGCACTTAGAATTTATCAGTCTGAAGGAAAAAAAATAGCTAACCAAACACTTGTCAAACTTTCTGCGCTGATTAAAATTCAATCAAATGTGGGTCATGAATTAATAAAGGATTCCAAAATCTTTGTTTCCGGAACCAAAATATATTCTTCCCTGCAGGGAATTTTAGCCGTCCTTATCGGGGTGATGGTTGTTTCTATTATTTCCGCTTCCAATATGGTTAAAATTCAGAACGAGAAGTTTAATTTAAATTAAGATTCCGCAGATTACTCATTTAGCATGCTGAATTTATTTCAGCATCTATCTAAGATTCGTAATCTGCGGCTAAATGACTCAGTTATTCTGCATCCTCATCCGTTACCAGGCGGATTGAATCATCAGAAAGTACTATCAAGCGTTCTTTATAAAGCGAACCAATCGTTTTCTTAAAGGCACTTTTGCTGATCTGGAAACGGTGATAAATTTCTTCCGGTGAGCTTTTATCACCCAGCTCGATCAGGCCGCCATTCTTTTTTAATGCATTTAAAATGACTTCTTTTGAATCTAAAATATGCCCGTAACCACTGGGTTGTAAAGTCAGGTCAATTTTACCTTCTACACGGATTTTTTTGATCCAGCCTTTACGATAATCTCCAATCTGAATGTTATCAAAAACCTCGTTATGGTAAAGTAAGCCAATATAGGTATTGTTGATAATGGCATTGAAGCCCAGGTCAGTTTCTTCCGTAATCAGTAAACTCACCTCATCACCTTCTTCGAAATCGAAATTTTCTTCTTCAACAAAATCATAAAGTTTTGAGGAGGCCAGCAAACGGTCGCTGTTTTCATCCAGGTAAAGGTAAACCACATATTTATAGCCTTTTTGCATCGGCCTTTTCTGTTCTTTTGTAGGAACGTAAACATCCTTATCAATGCCCAGATCCATGAAAATGCCGTCATCTCCGTCAGAAACTACTTTTAAGAAAGCAAAATCGCCTACTTCAGCATAAGCTTTTTGTGTGGTTCCGGTTAAGCGACCGTCTTTTTGAATGTAAACAAAAACCTTTGCGTTATCACCTATTTCCAGGCCCTTTGGAACGTACTGATAAGGTAATATCACCAGTTTATCACCATCCGTTAAGTTTAAGCCAGCTTCGGTTTTGCTTAAAACCCTTAATTCATTATATTTTCCTATTTCAATCATCGTAATGGTTAACCATTTTCTTCAATGGTTTTTGTACAAAGATACTAATCTTTAAAGGCAAGATCTGATTTAAATTTTTTATATAATTTAGCTGCTCATTTAATCTATTTTTACCATATGAATAAGCAGATTCCAGATTTTTTTTTGAGCGACGAGTATTTTATTGATGAAAAAGTGAACTTCCTGAAGTTTGCAAATGAGTATAAGGTTTACAATGATCAGGGTACGCAGATCGGGGTGATTAAACAGCGTATAAGTGGCTGGCAGAAGGCTTTAACCTTACTGGTTGATAAACGGATGATGCCTTTTAAACTGGAGATTACGGATGTAAACGGTCAGTTGCAGGCCACCATCAGCCGGGGCTGGACTTTCTGGATGTCGAAAATTATCGTGACTGATCCGATGGGTGTTGAAGTGGGCATTATCAAGCAGAAGTTCAAACTGTTTAAACCAACATTCACCATATCAAACCCTGTATCAGGAACGGAAATTGCCAAAATAACCGGCGATTGGAAGGCCTGGAATTTTAACATCACCAATAATACTGGCGCCGAGGTCGGTAAGATTAGTAAGAAATGGGCGGGTGCATTAAAAGAAGTGTTCACCACAGCCGATAAATACAATGTATCGATAGATCCTGGTTATGCAGAAAGCGACCAGAAAGTGGCCATCGTATGTACAGCCATTACCATTGATATGGTTTTAAAAGAAAGCTAATCAATTTTAAAAGGTGAATGGTTAATTTGTAGCATCCGGATATTCCTCAGCCACTTTATTAATCATTCGCCTTTTATATTTTAATATTTTATTGCCGGCAGTATCAAATAATTGGGTTAAATTTGATCTGTCCACTATTTAATGAACTACATGACAAAACCCAAAGAAGCTAAAAAACCAAGCGTTTTTAGTTTACTGGCATCCTATAAAGGCTTAATCTTTTCACTTATTTTATTTGCCCTGCTCAGTAACGGCATTAACTTATTGCTGCCAAAAATTATTGCCCATGGCATCGATTCATATACCAGCAAAACATTTAATCTGGATTCGGTTTTGTTTCAGTTTGCCATTGCCATCGTATTGGTTTTTATCTTTACCTATTTGCAGAGTATTGTTCAAACCTATGCATCAGAACGGGTAGCCAGAGATTTAAGGTCAAAACTTTCTGATCAGATTTCTCGTCAGAGCCACGCTTATGTTATCGAAGCCAATCCGTCCAAATTACTCACCAACTTAACTTCAGATGCAGATTCCATTAAAATGTTTGTGTCGCAGGCGATTGTGTCACTCGCATCGTCAATATTTTTAATTGTTGGGGCGAGCATTTTGCTCCTCATGATCAATTGGAAACTTGCCCTTTGTGTAATTGCTATTGTACCAATCATAGGGATTGCATTTTACCTGGTATTGAAAAAAGTGAGGGTGCTCTTTATCAAAAGTCGCGAAGTGATCGACTGGCTGAATAAAGTAATCAGCGAGAGTATTCTGGGGTCAGCGCTGATTCGTGTGATCAATTCCCAACAGCTTGAATACCAGAAGTTTTTAGATGCCAATGCCAAAGCACGTGATCTTGGCCTATCCATTCTCCGTTTATTTGCAGGGCTGATTCCCATCATTGTTTTTATTTCGAACCTCTCCGGCCTTACAATTCTTGTACTTGGAGGCCATTTTGTGATCACAGGTACCATGACGCTTGGTGAATTTGCGGCGTTTAACAGTTACCTGGCACTGATTATATTTCCGATTTTGGTGATCGGTTTTATGAGTAATGTCATAGCCCAGGCTACTGCTTCCTATCAACGCATTGAAAGTGTACTACATGCACCTGAATTAAAGCATCCCGGTACCCTAACCAATGTACTAACCGGTGATGTTGAAGCCCGGAATATTGAATTAAACTTTGGTCAGAAACCCATTTTAAAGCAGGTTTCTTTTGCTGCAAAGGCAGGGTCCAGAACAGCCATTATTGGTCCTACGGCTGCCGGAAAAACGCAACTGCTTTATATTTTGACCGGATTGATCGAACCCCAGACCGGTGAAATTCTTTATGATCATCAAGAAATCAACAGCTATAAACAGGAGAATTTTCACCAGCAGGTTGGCTTTGTTTTTCAGGACAGTATTATTTTTAACATGAGCATTCGTGAGAATATCGCCTTTAGCAATACGGTTACTGACGAATCTTTGGCGATGGCCATTCAAACCGCAGAACTAAAGGATTTTATTGATGCCTTACCTGAAAAACTGGATACCATTGTTTCTGAACGTGGAAACAGCCTTTCGGGTGGACAGAAGCAACGCATCATGCTGGCCAGGGCATTGGCTGTAAACCCTAAAATTTTGTTGCTGGATGATTTTACCGCCAGGGTAGATGCCAATACCGAAAAGCGGATTCTTGAAAATATCCAGCAGCATTATCCAGGTATAACCCTGATCTCCGTGACACAGAAAATTGCCGCAGTTGAAAATTACGATCAGGTGATTTTATTGATGCAGGGGGAGGTTATTGCTACCGGAACACACCGGGAATTGATTCAGCACAGCCCTGAATATGTTCAAATTTACAATTCACAACAGAGCACAAGCAATTATGAATTACAATCTTAACCAGCTCAACGAAGAGCAGGAAAAGCAATCTACCTACCTGGCGCTTAAAAGATTGCTGAAATTCATCTCTGCGGAACGAAAGAATCTTATACTGGCCTTAATCGCTATCCTTATTAATTCGGGATTACTTTTACTGGGGCCACTTTTGGTGGGGTATACCATTGATGCTTATATCAGAACCAAGCAGTTTCATGGTGTGCTGGTTTTTGGCGGCATTCTTTTGGGCATGTACTTAATTGCCATGGTTACCGGATATATCCAAACCAAACTGATGGGAGGTATCGGCCAAAGAATGTTATATACCCTTAGAAATGCCATTTTCAATAAGTTGCAGGAATTGCCGGTTTCTTTTTTCAACCAGAATAAGGCCGGTGATTTAATTTCAAGGGTAAACAGTGATACAGACAAGCTGAATCAGTTTTTTTCTCAATCGCTGATGCAGTTTATCGGGAGTATTGTCACCATGATTGGTGCAGGTGTGTTCTTGTTATCTATTAATTTGGAACTTGGTGCCGCCGCCCTTTCACCAGCCATTGTCATTGTCGTTTTTACCATGGTGTTATCGCCCTGGATAAAACGTAAAAATGCTAAAAACCTGAAAAGCGTAGGCGGACTAAGTGCTGAGGTTCAGGAAAGCCTGAATAATTTTAAGGTGATTATAGCTTTCAACCGCCGCGATTATTTTAGGCGACGTTTTGATGAGGCCAACCAAGAAAACTACAAAACCGCCATTGGTGCAGGCCTGGCCAATAATATTTTTGTTCCGGTTTATGGGCTGCTTTCCAGTATCGCACAATTAATCGTTTTGCTTTTCGGTATACACCTCATTTCTACAGGCCAGTTTTCTTTAGGTTTTCTGGTGAGTTATTTATCTTATTGTACCAATTTTTATAATCCGCTGAGGCAATTGGCAGCATTATGGACCAGTTTTCAGGTAGCTATGGCCAGTTGGGATCGTATTTCTAAAATTTTATTACTGGAGAACAACCTGCAGGTAATCAAAAATGAGGAGACCGTTACTTCGGATGTCCTGATCGAATTTAAGGATGTTCACTTTTCTTACGATGATTCAAAAGAAATTCTGCATCACATCAGCCTGAAGTTTGAAAAAGGGAAAACCTACGCCCTCATCGGGCCAACAGGCGGCGGTAAAACCACTACGGCCTCATTGATTTCACGTTTATACGACGCTACAAAAGGAACTGTTTTATTAAACGGAAAGGATATCCGGTCTTTCAGCGCAGAAGAGCGTACGCAGAAAATTGGCTTTATTTTACAAGAACCCTTTTTGTTTACCGGGACGGTTAAAGATAATATCCTTTATGGGAACAGCCGATATAAAGATGTGAGCGATGATGAACTCACCAGGATTATCGAACACGCGAATTTAAATGCATTGCTGGCAATTTTTGATGAAGGTATCAGTACTAAAATTGCTTCAGGGTCAGACAGCATTAGTTTAGGTCAGAAGCAACTCATTGCATTTATGCGGGCTGTGCTCCGAAACCCTGAATTACTGATTTTAGATGAAGCAACTGCAAATATTGATACCATTACAGAACAATTACTGAGTAGTATCTTAAATAAACTATCAAAGGAAACCACCTTAGTCATCATTGCCCACCGGTTAAATACCATTGAAAATGCTGATGAAATTTATTTCGTGAATGAAGGAGAGGTGCAACAAGCCGGAACTTTGAATGATGCATTAAACATGCTGACAAAAGGGAAGCGGGTGAGTTAGCATATAAGTCTGTTTTCACCCCGTATCTGGAAATTGATACACTGGTTGGCAATTTACCAGCCAGTGTATCAAAAGGAATTATCTGATAACTGCTTCAAAAGGCATCCTGGCCTGAATGCCGGAACTGGCCATTACCTTTTTCATTTGCTGGTAAAGCATGTAATGATCGCCCAGCTCTTGTTTGGTGTAGTATGTTTTGATTTTATCTGTACTTTCATCCATTAAAGATTTAAGGGGATCAATCACATCAGGGTATTCTACCACTTTAAAATCTTTTATTTTAGCTTTCTTCGCAGCAGCGTTAATGGCATCATTAAAGCTGCCGATACGATCTGCCAGGCCAATCTGAACGGCATCCGTACCAATCCACACATGTCCACCGCCAATGCTGTCGATATAAGCTTTGCTTTTCTTTCTGCCATCGGCTACACGACTTACAAAGCCGCTGTAAACCCGGTTTAGTTCATTCTGAATAATAAATCTCTCGCCAGCAGTCATCGGCCTGTTGGTTGCCATGATATCAGCATACTGACCCGTTTTAACCCCGTCAAAAGTAATTCCCAGTTTATTGGTCATCAGGTTTTGAAAATTCGGAATGATTCCAAAAACACCGATTGAACCCGTAATGGTATTGGGCTGAACAAATATACTGTCAGCTGCACAGCCGATATAATATCCGCCAGAAGCAGCCACATCACCAAAGGAGGCAATAACAGGTTTTTCTTTTTTAGTCAGTACAATTTCCCGCCAGATCACATCCGAAGCCAGTGCACTTCCGCCAGGAGAATTTACGCGAATCACCACCGCTTTGATATCATCATCCAAACGTGCCTTTCTGATGGCTCTGGATATGCGTTCAGAACCAATTTGATTATCATTGCCTTCACCACCGCTAATTTCTCCGTTGGCATAAATAACAGCTACTTTGTTTTTGCTGCTGCCCGCATCGCTGTTGTTCTTTGCATAATCATTGATTGCAACCGATCGGATATTTTCACCTTTGGTTCTGCCTGAAATGCCCTTAAGTTCCTCCAGGATCTGATCTTTGTATTTCAGGCCATCAATCATTTTATAGTTTAAAGCATCCTGAGGTTGTTGAATTTTGTATTGATCAGCAATGGAAAACAAGCTATCACGTTCCATATTTCTGCTTTTGGCAATATCAGTTAAAAAAGTATTGTATAAGCCACCCACATAAACCGTAACCTGCTGGCGGTTATAATCACTCATTTTATCTAAAATAAAGGGTTCAACAGCACTTTTATAGTTACCCACTCTAATTACCTGCATCTCTACGCCAGCCTTTTCCAATGTACCCTTAAAAAAAGTAAGTTCAGAACTGAATCCTTTAAATTCCAGCGCACCTTCCGGATTTAAATAAATTTTATCTGCTACTGATGCCAGGTAATAAGCACCTTGCGTATACACTTCACTGTATGAGATGATTTTTTTATGCGATTTTTTAAAATCAATTAGTGCATTCCTCACCTCGCGCATGGTTGCAAAACCCGCATTCGGGCTGCTCACGTTTAGGTAGATGCATTTAATATTATCATCTGTTTTGGCCTTTTTTATTGATTTCAGCAAGTCGTTTAATCCAATTCCATCCTTTTCTGCACTGCCCACTATCGGGAGGTTGCCAAAAGGATTTTTAGGCGTCCGCTCGGTGATGGGCTGGTCAAGGTTTAAAAACAGAATGGAATTATTCGATACTGTAATTGATTTATCATCATCCAATGATGAAATGGCACCGAAAATAATCACAATTACGATAATAAATATAATCACCACAGAAAGGAAAAAACCCAGCATGGAGGCAAAGAGATACTTGAAAAAATCTTTCATTTAAATGTTAGTTTTGTGGCGTAAAGATATAAAAATACATGACGGTTAATACGGCTTTAGAGTATACGATTGCTTATTTGTTACTCGGTGGAAATTTAGGGAACAGGCAGGATAATCTAAGTCGGGCCATTTCTTTAATTGGGCTGGAAATTGGCGAGGTCGTATCGGTTTCCTCCATTTACGAGACGGCGGCATGGGGTAAGGAAAATCAGCCTGCTTTTTTAAATCAGGCGGTTGCGGTAAAAACTGGTTTTACAGCCCTGGAGGTATTGCAAAAAGCACTTCATATTGAACAATTTCTTGGAAGGGTGCGTAAAGAAAAATGGGGTGAACGGTTGATTGATATCGACCTGATCCTGTTTGGTGATGCAGTGATTGATATTCAAAATCTACTTCATGTACCACATCCCCACATGCAGGAACGGAAGTTCGTCATGGCACCGCTGGCCGAAATTGCACCCGAAGTTGTTCATCCCGTTTTAGGGCAAACGGTTCAGAATATCTATGAAAATATTACGGATGTTTTGGAAATTAGGAAATTGTAATGATTAGTTTTGCCTTATGCAAAATATCGATGATCATCATCCTTTAGATTTATCATACCTCGTTGGAATGGTGGGACATCATCCTGAATTTATGATCGAGATTTTTGATACATTTATTCAACAAACCCCGATCTATCTGGCAGAAATGGATGATGCTTTGGCCCTGAAAAACTGGGATGAAGTAAGCAGATGTGCTCATAAACTGAAACCGACATTTAGTTATATCGGCCGCAATGATATAAAGGATTTTGTAGAGGAAATTGAACTGAAGGCCCGGAATCATGATGTGAACCAAATTCCTGCTGCTATAGAACGGCTGAAAATAATCGTGCAGATCATCTATTCACAGCTGGATTCGGTTAAGAAAGATATTCAACCCCTCAACTGACCCTGGGTGTCTTTAAGCATTTATTATTCAGCTGTTAACTGATCTTTTCTGCAACATGTTTAAAATGCAAAACAGATAAGGCAATATACAATACCAGTACAAAAGGAATGGCAGCGAATTGTAATACGGCTATTAAAGCAGCCGAGAGGATCAGAAAAATGAATTTAATTTTGTTTTTTGCCCAGCTTAGATCACTGAATTTTAAAGAGAATATCTTAATCTCGCTGATTAGTAAGAAACTGGTGATTGCTGTAATGGATATAAGCAGGATGGTTGATCCGATTACACTGGGGTAATCATCGTAAATATATGGTAGCGAGCAGATAAATAAAGTATTCATTGGTGTATTTAGTCCGATGAAATCTTCCGTTTGTCTTTCATCGTTATTAAATTTTGCCAATCTTAAAGCAGAAAAAATGGTAATCAAAAAGCCCAGGTATGGAAGGTATGCAGAAGTGTAATCGCTTAATTGCAATAAGTTAAACATGATTACCCCTGGTAAAAATCCAAAGCTGACCATATCTGCCAGAGAATCCAGGTCTTTGCCAATGGCCGATTTTACATTTAACAAACGAGCCACCATTCCATCAAAAAAATCAAAAATTCCGGAAAGAATAACAAAATAAGCGGCAATTTTTAAGTCGCCTTTAAATGCAAAAACAATTCCGATGCAACCTGAAAAAAGGTTTGCACAGGTGATTGCATTGGGGATATTTTTTTTTAGCATGGGGTTATGCGCTAAGCGCATGGGGTTTGAAACGCATTACGCCAAACCCCAAACGCCAAACTTATTTAGCTATTCATCGAAATTAGGAATTCTTCGTTGCTTTTAGTGCCTTTTATCTGTGCCTGTACAAATTCCATCGCCTCCTGGCTGTTCATGTCTGCCAGGTGGTTACGTAAAATCCATACACGTTGCAGAATATCTCTATCCAATAATAAATCATCACGGCGGGTGCTTGATGCGGTAATATCAATTGCCGGGAAGATGCGTTTGTTCGATAATTTACGGTCTAACTGTAACTCCATGTTACCCGTTCCTTTAAATTCTTCGAAAATCACTTCATCCATTTTAGAACCTGTATCCGTTAATGCAGTTGCCAAAATGGTTAATGAACCACCATTTTCGATATTACGGGCCGCTCCAAAGAAACGTTTTGGTTTGTGCAGGGCATTGGCATCCACACCACCGGATAAAATTTTACCCGAAGCCGGAGCAGTGGTATTGTAAGCCCTGGCCAAACGGGTAATCGAATCCAGTAAAATGACCACATCATGTCCGCTTTCTACCAAACGCTTGGATTTCTCTAAAACGATATTGGCAATTTTTACATGGCGCTCAGCTGGCTCATCAAAAGTAGAAGCAATTACTTCGGCACGCACACTGCGGGCCATATCAGTTACCTCTTCCGGACGTTCGTCAATTAACAAAATAATTAAATAAACTTCAGGGTGGTTTTTAGCGATGGCATTTGCCACTTCTTTCAGTAAATTGGTTTTACCGGTTTTAGGTTGCGCTACAATCAAACCACGTTGTCCTTTTCCAATTGGTGTAAATAAATCCATAATACGGGTAGAATAATTACTGTTGTCCGTAAATAAATTTAATTTTTCTGTTGGAAATAAGGGGGTTAAATAATCGAAAGGTACACGATCCCTTACCTCGGCAGGAATTCTGCCATTGATGGTCTCCACACGAACTAAAGGGAAATATTTTTCGCCTTCTTTTGGCGGACGGATACTGCCTTTAACGGTATCACCGGTTTTTAGTCCGAAAAGTTTGATTTGCGACTGTGATACATAAATATCATCAGGAGAGGTTAAGTAGTTATAATCCGCAGAACGTAAGAAACCGTAACCATCAGGCATAATTTCTAAAACACCTTCATTTGTGATCACGTTATCAAAATCTAAATTAGAATAACTGTTTTCGTTTTTATGGTGGTTGCCGCCTCCGGGTTGTTTCTGCTGGCGGTTATCTTCGCGCTGTGGTTTTTCTTGTTTTTCCCGTGGCTCTTGCTTTTGTTTCTGAACAGGTAATACTTCCGCACTTTCTTCAATCAGGGCAGAAATGGGTTTAACACTTTCTTCCTGCTCTGCAATTCTGTCGGGTTGTTTTTCTGCCCGTTGCTGGTGCTGCGGCTCATCAAATAAAGTAACCGATTCCCTTTTTCTTTCAACAGGTGTAACGGATTCATCTTTACTCAATCTTGCTCTTTTCTTCACAGGCTTATCCGTTGCACTGGCTGCTGCTGTGGCAATCTTTGGAGTTTTTTCAGCTTTAACTGCTTTGGTTTTGGTTACAGCAGGTGCTGCTACACTGGCTTCTGCAACTGCTGGTTCACTATAAGGATCGGTACCTGTTTTGGCGGCATTTATAATTTCCTGCTGATGCAGAAGTACTTCAACAAGGTCTATCTTTCTTAAGGAATCGGCACCTTCAATGCCATAAGATTTTGCAAGCTCACGTAATTCTGGTGTGAGCTTATCATTTAATTCTGTTTTGCTAAACATTCTGAATATATATGTTTCAAGAAATTTTTCATTTTTTTATAACGGATGTTTCCGGTTATAAATCTGTCAGGGCTAAAATATGTTAGTTTTAAAAAGCCAGACATTTCATGCGTATAAATTCTTAGGCTATAAAACCAAAAATGAGTGATTAACTTGAAGCCTCAAAATGGTTTCATAATTGTTTACATGCTGAATAAAAAACGATGAATCGTTTTCAAAAAATGGTAACAAAAAACAAGTTTTGATAATTTTTTCTGGGATATTCAGATAAACGGTTGAGAAATTATGATGCAATTGTATGTATTTGAAACGTAATCCGCAAGAAAAAGTTTAAAATGTTTATAAAATAATGAATGTGAAAATATTTTAATCGTCTAAAAATCTTAAAAAACATCATATTTGCAGCAAACAAGCACATATATGACCAAGCAACAACTTTTCGGGCAGATACAGAAAAAACGTTCTTTTTTATGTGTTGGGCTGGATTCTTCTCTTGATAAAATTCCCCAGCACTTATTAAAATATGAAAATCCGATTTTGGAATTCAATAAGCAGATTATTGATGCCACAAAAGATTTGTGTGTAGCATATAAACCAAACACAGCTTTTTATGAGTGTTACGGGAAGAAAGGCTGGGAAAATTTAATTGAAACCTGGAAATACATTCCTAAAGATATTTTCAGTATTGCAGATGCCAAGCGTGGCGATATCGGCAACACTTCGGCCATGTATGCAGAAACTTTTTTTAATGAAAAATCTTCAGAAATGAGTTTCGATTCTGTTACAGTGGCACCCTATATGGGAAGTGATTCGGTTACACCTTTTTTAACATTTCAAAATAAATGGGTGATCTTACTGGCTTTAACATCCAATACCGGGCATGCTGACTTTCAGTTACAGGAAACCGGAACCGACAGGCTTTTTGAAAAAGTATTAAAAACCGCTCAGCAATGGGCTACCGATGAACAGATGATGTACGTAGTAGGGGCCACACGTGGTGCTGCCTTTGCTGATATCCGGAAACTGGCACCTGATCATTTTTTATTGGTTCCTGGTGTAGGTGCACAGGGCGGTGATTTAAAGGAAGTTTGCCAATATGGATTGAATGCACAATGTGGCTTGTTAGTGAACTCATCCCGGGGCATTATCTATGCCGGAAATGGCGAAGATTTTGCTGAAAAGGCAAGGGCAGAGGCATTGAAGCTGCAGAAAGAAATGGAGCAGATTTTAATCGGGGCCGGTTTAATTTAGCCAAGTATTTTCAGATTTTTCACAGGTTAGTTTTGATGAGCTACCCATACACGAAAAGTGATTTGCTTTTTGTATATGCTGTGTTTCCAGGTAATAACATTTTTTTTTACGTAAGGCAGCACATCCTTTACGGCTGATTTCCACATGATGAAACCCCCATTAGATTTAAAACTTATACTGGCCTTAACAGGTGTAGCCCTGATTTGGGGAACTACCTATCTGGGGATCCGCATTGCCGTATCTTCAATTCCAGCCTGGTACGTCACCGCCATCCGCCAAAGCATTGCTTCACTGATTATTCTGTTGATACTGATTAAACAAAAAGAACTCAAGTGGATTGGCTGGTCGGCTTTTAAAAGGCAGATTATACTTTCCATTTTAATGGTGGTTATTGCAAACGGGTTAACCACAGTAGCTGAAAAAACCATTCCAAGTGGTTTAACATCTTTAATTAATGCCACTTCACCATTGATGGTATTTCTGGGTTGTGTTTTTCTGGGAATTCAAAAACCAAGCCTGAAAGGCTTTACCGGTGTTTTTATTGGCTTTTTAGGTGTTGTGTTTATTTTTCGGGATGGAATTACCGATTTGATGGAACCAGGTTACCGGAACGGCATTATTGCCCTTGTTTTAGCCGTTACCGGCTGGACAATAGGCACCATTTACTCTAAAAAACACAGTGGCAAGCCACAGTATATCTTTTTAAATTTATTTTACCAATTTGTTTTTTCAGCACTCGTTCAGTGGTGCCTGGCGTTCATTTTTTCAGGCCAGGCTGAAGTAAGTGCCTGGAAAACAGAAAGTATTTTTGCAGCGGTTTACCTGGCCATATTTGGTTCTGTACTGGCCTTTTTTTGTTACCATTATGCGCTGAAAAAAGTGACCGCATCAGAGGTCTCCATCCTTACGTATTTCAATACCGTGATCGCGATATTTTTAGGATGGCTGATGCTGAATGAGGAAGTTGGCGTAGATTTGATTGTGGCTACAATACTGATTATTGCAGGGGTTTTTATTACCAATTATAAGAAGAAAGCACAATTCAAGCCGCTGTAGATGAATTACTTTCGTCATGCTGAATGTATTTTCAGCATTTTTTACCAGAACACCCTGAAATAAATTCAGGGTGACGAATGAAATGGTATAAAACTTAAAGGAATATTTTTTATCTTCAGTAAATGAACTTTTCTGAAGATTTCCTGCATTATGTCTGGCAATTCAAATCATTTGATCATGTTGATTTAAGAACTGCTGACGCGCAAACACTTCAAATTATCCATCATGGATTTCTGAATAAAGATGCAGGTCCTGATTTTAGCCAGGCTAAAATTCAGATCGCTGAAACGCTATGGGCCGGAAATGTAGAAATCCACCTTAAATCGTCTGATTGGCTAAAGCACCGCCATCAAAACGACAAGGCTTATGAGAATGTAATTCTGCACGTGGTATATGAACATGATGTAGAAATCAACCGGATGGATGGATCGGTGATACCTGTACTCACCTTAAAAAATAGAATAGCAAGGGAGCTGCTGGAGAAATATGAAAATCTTTTTCTTAACCTAAATGATTTTCCATGTGCCGCGCAGATTGCATCAGTGGATCGTGTGATTATCGATTCTTTCCTTTCCAGGACTTTAACGGAAAGGTTTGAGGAAAAAACGGAGCTACTGTTCAAAAGTCTGGAGGAGGCCAGAGGCAACTGGGATGAAATTTTTTATCAGTTCATGGCCAGGAATTTCGGTTTTAAAGTGAATGCTTTACCTTTCGAGTTTCTGGCAAAAGCCATTCCTTCATCAATTTACAGGAAACACAAAGATAATCCCTTTCAGATTGAAGCTTTGGTTTATGGTGCTGCAGGTTTTTTAAACCATCATGCTGAAGAAGAATACCCGCGCAAACTTAAAGCGGAATTTCTTTTTCTTCAGAAAAAATATAAGATTAAACCCATAGAAATGTCTAATTGGAAATTTATGAGGATGAGGCCTCAGAATTTTCCTACACTTCGTTTAGCACAGTTTGCTGCATTAATTTCAAAGTCTAACCATCTCTTTTCAAAAATTATAGCCATAAAAGATATTGGTGAATTAGGCCGGCTTTTTGAAAAACTGCCGGTTAATTCTTTTTGGGAGGAACATTATCATTTTCATAAAAAAGCGGCAGGTGTAAATACGCAGATCGGTAAAAAATCTATCGAAAATATTTTATTAAACACTGTTGCGCTATTCTTATTTGCTTATGGAAAGCATATTGGAATGCAGGACTATATCGACAGGGCAATTTGCCTGCTGGAAAGTTTGCCGGCAGAAAAGAATGCCATAACAGAAAAGTTTACCGGGGCGGGGGTGAGCATTGAAAAAGCCTTTGCCTCTCAGGCCGTTTTACAGCTAAAAAAGCAATATTGTGATCAGAAGAAATGCTTACGGTGTGGCATAGGCATCAGCATATTAAAGCCTGATCTGAATAACATTCATCATACCTGATAATGAACAACATCCAGGCATCGGTTAAATATGAGTGTACCGTAAAAATACTTTTTTTTAAGTCAGCATAAACCTTATTACTGAAGGGTATAATTACCCTTTTATCAAATAAGATCGTTTGCACATTTTTTAATCTGTTATCTTAGTGGTAGTTATAATTAAATCAATGGGACGATTTAGATTAACAAAAACCAAGCAGTCAGGGTATGCTGTATGATTTTAAAACTAAAACCAGGCATTTGGATGGATGCGGGTTAACAGTTAAAGCCTTACCAAAGTAGGGCTTTAACTTTTTTAAAATGATTATCCATGGCATATACCATAAAAAAATTAAAACACCAAGATCAAACTTTATGGCGTTAGAAAGGTTTTATGATTATGGAATTCCCACACGAACTTAGAGAGCATTTTCCGGATAAAATTATCGAGGTAAGAGGTAATGCCGATGCTTTAACTGTTATATTGCATGCAGCGGTGGATATTGAAAAGTTTAAGAATGAATTGAAAAAGAAATTTGCACATTTAGATGAGCAGCAGATCCTTTTTATAAAACACGAGAACAGGCAGGATTTTGATAAACTGGTGCTGGATTAACTTCTTTATCAGTATCATATTTAATTCATGCATTTTTATCTAAATATTATACCTAAATTAGTATTCAATTGGCATTATTATTTTGCTTGATTTATTTTTCTATTGCGTTGGATTTAAAATAAGCTTAAAATGTTTCAGAGAATCATCACCTATTTTGAACAGCAAAGTTTCGGCGTGTCAACTTATCTTGCCAATAAGTTAAACATGAGTACGGCTAAGGTTCGTTTATTTTTTATCTATTCGTCATTTCTGGCGGTTGGCTTCCCCATATTGTTTTACTTTCTGGCCGCAGTGGTGCTGGACATCAGGACTTACATGAAAAAAATGCGGTTGAGAATCTGGGAGTAGATCAGTGGGTCATGTACAGCTGACGATTCACCATGACAGAAAACTAATCTTCTCTTAATATTTCGGCAATTTCATGAAAACCCTTTTCAGCAGCTAAATCTGCGGGTAGTTTTCCGCCTTCCATTCTTAAACCTACTTCAGCACCATGTTCCAGCAGGAGAATGATCAACGCGATATTGCCCAGCTGTGCTGCCGTATGTAATGGGGCTAAGCCTGCTTTTTGGCAAACATTAGGATAGGCACCTGCATCCAGAAGCAGTTTAGTCAGGTTTACATGATTTGAGGCCACAGCAGAGTGGATCGGGAAGACATTAAAGCCATTTTTAGAGGGAATGTTCACATCTGCACCCTTGAGTATAAGAAACCTCGCCAAATCTTCATGGCCGAAATAACAGGCCAAACCCAGTGGTGTAAATCCATCATCAGACAAGGTATTGATATGCTCCGGATTTTGGAAAACGAGTAATGTTGCCGTATCAAATTTACCTGCCGCACAAGCCTCAAACAAGTTTAAATCAGCTGTAAATTCCACAATCAAATCGACAATTTGCTGCTTTTTGTAATAGCAGGCCAATAATAAGGGAGAAATCTGATGTGACGTGT
Organism: Pedobacter sp. MR22-3; assembly: GCF_026240075.1. Taxonomy (NCBI): domain Bacteria; kingdom Pseudomonadati; phylum Bacteroidota; class Sphingobacteriia; order Sphingobacteriales; family Sphingobacteriaceae; genus Pedobacter; species Pedobacter sp. MR22-3. The sequence continues at coordinate 434,704 of NZ_JAPIVF010000003.1, forward strand.
TGGTATTGGCCAATGCCGGGTTTTCGATCAAAATATCTTTAACTGCCTGAAAATTTCCCAGCGTTATCTGTTCTTCAAGTTTCGCTATGCTCATGTAGAATTAATCTTTTGTAAAAACTGACTTAAAGTAGTGAAAAATTAATAATTATTTAATTTTTGAAACTTTTTGCCGTATTTTTTTCTGACAAAAAGAATATCTGGTATGGCTTTTAAATAAAAACCCCGTTTCGCCACTCCTGGCCGAACGGGGGTAAAACCTAAAACAAATCCGTTTCATTTGACAAAACGTACAACTGTGTGCTGTTAAATCATAGACGTGATTTTGAGCTAAAGGTTTAACTGCTGATCATTCTTTTATGTAGTGGATATTTTAAATCATGATAGATACAACTATATATTTATATTTGTTCGTTAATCATTATTAGGATAGAAAATGGCGGTAAGGGGAAACCAGTTTAAAACCAATACATTCAGAGATAAAGGTGCTGAAAATGCATCAGGCAGGTCATCTTTTAATCGCCAGCCTAAGGGAAAAAGAGAGTATCTGCCAAGCTTCGACTTGCAGGATGGCCGTGCTGTGAAAATTGCAGGGTTGTTTTTTGTCATCCTTTCCTTATATTTCTTAATTGCATTTACGTCCTATTTATTTACCTGGCAGGACGATCAGAGTTATGTGATTGATGCCAACGGCGGCTGGGGGAATTTATTCAAGACTGCAGAGGAGTTGAAAGATGCCGGTGTGACCACGCCCGTTGTTCAGAACTGGCTGGGTAAGTTCGGCGCGCTGTTATCGCATCAGTTTATTTATGAGTGGTTCGGCATTGCCTCCTTTTTATTTGTACTGGCGTTTTTTATTATCGGCTACCGCTTATTGTTTAAAGTCAAAATCCTTTCCATTTCTAAAACACTGGGGTATAGTTTTTTCTTTCTGTTGTTCATTTCCCTAACCTTAGGTTTTGCACATGGCTTCTGGGCAGAATCGCCACATTATGTAGAAGGTGAGTTTGGTTACTGGAGCAACAAACTACTGGCTGCGCAGATTGGTGCCGCCGGGGTTGCCGGTTTAATTGCCTTTGCAGGCTTATCCATCCTGATCATTGCCTATAACATTGATTTTAAATTTCCCGAACGTAAAGAAAAGGAAGTTTATCTCGACAATGAAACGCCTGATTTTGTAAATGAGGTGCGCGAGAAATTTGCCAACAAAAGAGAAGAAGATGAACGCTCTGCACCAATCGAATTTCCTGTTCGGGATAAATCGGGAACAGGAAATGAAAGAAAGCAGCAGAACGTGGTTTTACAGCCCAGCCGGTTTGAACAAAAAGAAGTAGAAGATGTGGCAGTAGCACCAGTGGTGTTATCGCCAATGGCCACCAATTTACCCATTGCCACTTCAGCAGCTGAATCTATGCCCCTAACCGTTGAGCCTGTAATTGATGAAGAAAAAGAACCTGTTTTTACCATAGAAAAAACAGAAGAGGATAAAAAATCTGATGACCTCGTCGAACAGTTTGGTAATTACGATGAAAAGCTGGATTTGTCCGGCTATAAATACCCTACAGTAGATTTACTGGAAAATTATGGTACCAATAAGATTTCAGTTAATGCCGAAGAACTGGAAGCCAATAAAAACAAGATTGTAGAAACCCTTAATCATTATAACATCGAAATTGATAAGATTAAGGCAACCATTGGTCCAACGGTTACGCTCTATGAAATTATCCCGGCACCTGGTGTCCGGATTTCAAAGATCAAAAACCTGGAAGATGATATTGCACTCTCTTTAGCGGCATTAGGGATCCGGATTATTGCACCCATGCCCGGAAAAGGAACCATTGGTATTGAAGTACCGAATCAACATCCGGAAATGGTGCCGATGCGCAGTATTCTGAACACCGAAAAATGGACCTCCAATACGATGGATCTGCCGATTGCACTCGGTAAAACGATCAGTAATGAAGTGTTTATTGCTGATTTAGCCAAAATGCCCCACTTATTGGTTGCCGGGGCAACAGGGCAGGGTAAGTCAGTAGGGATTAACTCCATATTGGTTTCGCTGTTATTTAAAAAACATCCTGCGCAGTTAAAATTTGTACTGGTTGATCCGAAAAAAGTAGAGTTAACCTTATTTAACAGAATTGAACGCCATTTCCTGGCCAAGCTACCGGGAGAAGCGGATGCGATCATCACCGACACGAAAAAGGTGGTAAACACCCTGAATTCACTTTGTATCGAGATGGATCAGCGCTATGATCTATTGAAAGATGCACAGGTCAGAAACCTGAAGGAATACAATGATAAATTCATCAAACGGAAGTTAAATCCAAACAACGGACACCGCTTTTTACCATTTATTGTATTGGTGGTGGATGAGTTCGCCGATTTAATGATGACCGCTGGTAAAGAAGTGGAGGCGCCCATTGCCCGTTTGGCACAGCTGGCTCGGGCCATCGGGATTCACCTGGTGCTGGCGACACAGCGTCCGTCTGTAAATATCATTACCGGAACCATCAAAGCCAACTTCCCGGCTAGGTTAGCCTTCAGGGTTTTATCTAAAATTGATTCGCGTACCATTTTGGATAGTGGTGGTGCCGACCAGCTGATCGGCAGGGGAGATATGCTCTTATCTACCGGAAGCGACTTAATCCGCCTACAATGTGCATTTGTGGATACACCAGAGGTGGATCGGATTTCTGAATTTATCGGCAATCAGCGCGGTTATGCTGATGCGTATCAACTGCCTGAATATATCGATGAAGCTGGTGAAGGCAGTAAGGCAGATTTTGATCCGAATGAGCGTGATAAGTTTTTTGAGGATGCTGCAAGGCTGATTGTGATGCACCAGCAAGGTTCTACCTCCCTCATTCAGCGTAAACTGAAACTGGGTTATAACCGTGCCGGCCGGATCATTGATCAACTGGAAGCTGCCGGTATTGTCGGTCCTTTTGAAGGCAGTAAGGCACGCGAAGTTTTATATCCGGATGAATATTCTTTGGAACAATTCTTGAATGAGATGAATAACAAAGATTAGATTAAACCAATCGTAAAAAATCTACTCTGACCTTTCACAAGAAAATTTAAAAGCACAAAAATGAAGAAATTAATTTCAGCAGTCATGGTGGTTGTTGCCTTTACCACATCAACTTATGCCCAGACTGATGCCAGGGCTAAAGCAATTTTAGCAGAAGTAAGTAAAAAATATAAGTCGTACAACGTAGTTAAAACAGATTTTTCTTTCACATTGGATAACCCCAAAGCAAAGGTGAAAGAAACACAGCAAGGTACCTTGTATGTTAAGGCCAACTCTAATAAGTATAAGGTGGCCATGACCAATCAGGAATTGTTCAGTGATGGTAAAAGCCAGTGGACTTATCTTAAAAAAGACAAAGAAGTTCAGGTGAGTAACGTAGATAACAGTGGTGATGCCATTAATCCGGCTAAAATCTTTACCGTTTATGAAAAAGGTTTTAAATATGTTTATACCGGGGAAGAAAAGGCTGGTGCGAAAACCTATCAGATGATTGATTTAACACCGGTTGATACCAAAAAATCAATCTTTAAGGTTCGCTTAAGTATTGATAAGGCTGCCAAACAGATTGCAAATGTGGTGTTGTTTGATAAGAATGGAAACAAATACACGTATAACGTGAAAACTTTCTCGCCCAATGTGAATGTACCGGAAACGACTTTTGCCTTTGACGCCAAAAAATATCCTGGCGTGGAAGTGGTTGATTTGCGGTAACAGCTTTAGCAGACGGCGCTTGTTTCAGCGCTAAATATATGATAAGCGATTTAATCAGGATATTCCCTGGTTAGATCGCTTTTTCTTTGATATACCTTTTACTTCCTATCTAATTACAAGTCATGCGTATCCATTGGATATCCAGTTTTGTAATTTAAGTTCTTTTTTAGTTACGGGAACGATTGCATAGATATATATGATTTATGATACATTATTGTAGTTTAATTATTAATTTCATCATCATTAATAACCAAATATAATTCTATTATCATGAAAAAAAACTCAGGTATTCTCGTACTCGGGATGGCTATTGCATTGTTCGGATGCAAGAAAGACAACACTACAACGGCTGATGTTGCAGATGGTCAATCCATCGTTCAGCCAAACAAATTGGGATTGGCAGCTGCGGCTGTAAGTGCTACAGTAACTACTGAAGCGGCTTTAAAAACTGCCATATCAAATGCCCAACCGGGCGATGTGATCACGGTAAGTGGTACCATCTATCTCACCAGCACCCTGCAGTTACTTAAAAGTGGTACATCCGGTTCTAAAATTAATTTTACCGGTGGCATATTGGATTGTTCCCGTATTTCCGGTGCCAACTGGGGTGTAAAAGTAAACGGAAGTTACTGGAATATTACCAATATGACGATTAGAAACGCACCTGACTGCGGGATTGTTTTCCAAACCGGTGGCTACAATTATGTCAATAAGGTAACAACCTATGGAAACAAAGATTCCGGACTTCAGATTTATAACGGCGGTCACCATAACAGCATTAATAATTCCACCTCATACGATAATTATGACGTGGCCAATGGAGGTGAAAATGCAGATGGTTATGCCTGTAAGTTATCTGCCGGAGCGGGTAATCAGTTTAACGCCTGTAATGCCTACCACAATTCTGATGATGGCTGGGATTTATACGGACAACCTTATACGGTTGTCATGAACAATTGTACGGCCACCAATAATGGTTATGGTACCAATGGTGACGGAAATGGCTTCAAGCTGGGCAGTGCCGGGCAAAATGTTGCGCATACGGTGACCAATTGCACCGCCAGCAATAACAAAGGAAGCGGTTATGATGGAAATGGAAATGCTGGCCACATCACAACCACAGGCAGCGGTGGTTCCGGTAATGTAAAAGGACTTTTTAACCGGATTAATTAAGATTTTTCTCCCCGTAAAAAGGTTCAGTTGGAAACAGCTGAACCTTTTTTGTTTTATTACAGTCAGGTTTTTATATGTGTCATAGATTATGTACTGCTTTTTTGAAAAGCAATAGCCGTAATGCTTAGGTTGCAGCAGTCCCGCCATTCGCTATAGGCCCGATGAAGAATCGGGCGCTGCCGCTGCTGTCGGGTTTAAGTGGCCTGGTTCTTTTAAGAGACAATAAGTGTCGAGGATCTGGATGACAGGTTTACAATCAATCGTCATCCCGACCGTAGCGGAGAGATCTTTTAATCCAGTCCAAGGATCTCTCCACTGCGCATTGCTCCGGTCAAGATGACGCCAATTTTAGCATATGCCATTGATAAAATGATAGGGCTTTCATGATCGATTGTTAATAGAACCCCAATTTTCTGGATATTTTTATTTTAGAAATGAACATGGTGATTGATAAAATTTTCATCATCTATTTATGAATGCTCCACAGATTTCTCTAAGTTTGTTCTAATGTCGTTGCCTTTAACCAATCATTCATTAGAAAAATTAGAGCAATTGCTTTTAGCGATGGGTTTTAAGGTTCGTTATGAAAAAGGAAACTTTAAAACCGGTTCTTGCCTGTTGGAGCATAACAGGATAATCGTGGTCAATAAGTTTTCAAACCTGGAAGGGAAAATCGCAGCCCTAGTTGCCCTGATTAAGCAAACCAGTCCTGATGTACATCTGTTGGATGAAAAACAACGGCAATTTTTTCATACACTACAGCAAACGGAGTTATTTTGATACAGATAAAGACAGCAGATGACATGTTAAGAAAGGAAGGTCATATACAATGAAAGTTACTTTCTTAGGTACCGGCACTTCACAGGGCGTTCCGGTAATTGCCTGTGATTGCGAAGTTTGCCGCTCTGATGATCGGAAAAATAACCGTTTAAGGACTTCTGTTTTAATAGAAACCGGAGATAAAACCATTGTAGTGGATAGCGGGCCTGATTTCCGGTATCAGCTTCTTCGTGCGCAGGTAAAGGATCTGGATGCGGTACTGTTTACGCATGAACATAAGGATCACATTGCAGGTTTAGACGATATCAGGCCGTTTAATTACCTGTTGCAAAAGGTAATAGATGTTTATGCCACCGAAAGGGTTCAAACGGCTTTAAAAAGGGAGTTCTATTATATTTTTGCGGAAACCAAATACCATGGTTTGCCGCAAATTAACCTGCATACCGTTACCAATGGAGAAGATTTTAAAATTGGCGAAATGACCATCATTCCACTTGAAGTAATGCACCATTTATTGCCGATTACAGGCTACCGGATTGGCGACTTTACGTACATTACCGATGCCAAAACCATATCAGAACAGAGTTTTCAAAAAATAAAAGGAACAAAAATATTGGTGATTAATGCATTACAGAAAGAACCCCATATTTCACATTTTACTCTGGACGAAGCCATTGCCTTTGCAGAAAAGGTTGGGGCAGAAACGACGTACCTGACCCATATCAGCCATAATTTAGGCTTACATGCGGAGGTAGAAAAAGATTTACCAGCACATATCAGGCTGGCTTACGACGGGCTGAGTTTTGAATGTTAGCGTTATTTAATGTAAAAGCTTCAGTCATTTGTGATCAAAAAATGAAACTGCCGCAATACGTACTCGCAGATATCTCCATTCTGTCATCTGCAATGAAAGCCATCCAGGTGTGAAATGTATTTCCTTTATAAAAGGAAGGAATTTCCAGGCTTTCCCTTTCTTTTGACCGCCTGGCGCCACTTGTTTCATAGATGGCCGTTTTGTTGTCCACATCATAAACCATTAACATCACCTGGTCATGTTGCCTGGTATAATCGCCGTTGGCATTATCCGTCCAGCTGAAATGTACACCCTCATCGTCGTGTTCCAGTTTAACACCCTCTGCACCGATGAGGTTTCCAAAACTTAAACGCACAGTGGCATAGTCGATTTCGCCGGTGGCATTTTGGGCATTCAGCATGTTATAGGATTTCGCCACATTATGGGCGGTCATCCCGCGTTTTTTCGACTCCAGGTTAAAACCAATCCGGATAAAACCAACTATAGGGCTCAAGAAGGTCTGCATTGTTGTAAAACGGGATCTGCAGGCCTTTTGATCAGCAGTACCGGTTTTGTTTTTGATGGATTTTCTGCGTTTGCTCCTGATCACCCATTTCCCGTTCAGGTAATAACCGGTCACGGCGCCCACCGGCCCGGTGAAGCCACCGTTAATTCCGTTTTCTATTTTTCCCATGATGGCATTAGTTTATGTAATACAATATAGCAAATTGCTGATTAATAAACCAATAAGTTGTATTTACTCCTGATTTACGCCGGCCTTTATTCGGGTACAATTGTCATAAGTCCGACGAAACCCCGACTTAAATGCGTCGAAAGTCCGTCAAAACAGTTACGATTCTGTAGCTGCCTTATCCGGTGTCCCATACTGAAATAAGTTTACCATAGGAAGTTGTGTTACTGTATCGGGTTGACCAGGTTAAGATTAGCTATCCGGAATTTTAGTTCAAAAAATATTTGATGAATGTTGCAAAGCGCTATGGTTAATTTATATATTTGCAACAATTCAAACCCAGGTGGGCGGTCCCGATTGCTATCGGGATGGTAGACGCCTTCGGGAATGATTAAGTAGTAAAAATACCCAGGTGGCGAAATTGGTAGACGCACCAGCTTGAGGGGCTGGCGCCTGTATGGGTGTGGGAGTTCGAATCTCCTCTTGGGTACAAAGAGTTTGGTTTTTACCAAACTCTTTCTTGTTATATGGCGTCAGTTTATATTCTTTTCTCCAAAAAATTGAACCGTTATTATACTGGTAGTTGCCTGGATTTATCCCAACGACTAGATGAGCATTTACAAGGTGTTTATCCTGATAGTTTTACGAGCAAAGCTACTGACTGGGAACTTTTTCTTCATATCAATGATTTGGCATACCAGCAAGCCAGACAGATTGAACTGCATATTAAAAAAATGAAAAGTAGAACTTACATAGAAAACCTAAAAAAATACGAAGATATTCAGACCAAGCTGATTATGCTGTACAGATAATGGTGGCGACCCCGATTGCTATCGGGGTGGTAGACGCACCAGCTTGAGGGGCTGGCGCCTGTATGGGTGTGGGAGTTCGATCCGATAGCTATCGGATCTCCTCTTGGGTACTTTAAAAGCTTCGGTTCTACCGAAGCTTTTTTGTTTATAGCTTCAGTTTATATCTTACCTGACCAAGCCAATAATGTAACTTAAAAGTCTGATTTTTTCTGGCCTTGATACATATCAATTTCAAGCAATCTGGTGATTTGATTAATAGCTTTCTGGATTAAACAGAAAAGCCGTATCAATTTTTTTGATGCGGCTTGTTTATGGGATGCAAATTTCGCCTCTGTAGGGGGAATAGCTATATCCTCAAGTTAATAACTGATTTTAGTTACCAGGATCTTTCACTTTCTCCACCACGTCCTGTATGTTCTGCGGTAAATTTGAAAGTAAATTATAACCCGTTGCACTTTCTATATCGCGGACAGACACAATATAGTTCTTCCAGCTTGGATTTGTGCTGTTGACGTTGGGTGTGTTGATGGCAATAACCCGTGTAGAACTACTCACGCGGCTGATATCATTGTCTCCCGTTTTTAGAAGTACAGCCACTTTCCATACGTTTGCCGGCACGGTAACTTTGCCATTGTTGATGGTGTTCACTACCGACGCGCTTGCCGAACCAATGCCGCCTGTGCCATAACTTCCCATGATCACATAAACCTCGTATCCGTTCAATGCCTGGGCGCGGAGATAGCTTTCAAAAGATTCCCATGTTTTCTGGTTGTTGTTCGGTGCCTGAGGGATCATGTTGGTCATCAGGAAAGTTGCTGAATTGGCAGTATTTGAGCTTGTACGGTCACCGCTTGGACAGTTATGCCCCCTGTCAAAACCGGAACCTGAATAGCTGTTGCTCTGTACCTGGTACCAATTTGCCGGCAGGCCTGTAAATGAAGCGAAATCGTCTTTTCTGCTTGCTGCACCGGTAAAGTTGTTCGGATCCAGGTGCCAGCTTACCCAGTTTGGTGTTCCGCGGGTCATGCTGTAACTCTCGGTGTAATATTTTTGATCGATCAGGTAATTTTCTGCTGAAACCAGGTTGGCCGTAGCGCCTGATGGGTTGCCGAAAAGTAGGTTGGAATTATCACCTCCGGCCGGTGGTGCATCCGCACCTGCATCCGGCGTGTCTCTTCCGGGGCTTGCTGTGGAGCCGCCGTTATCCACAGGATCCGTATCCGCTCCACCTACGTTAATGCCCGGATCACCTGTACCTTTAAAGATGATATCGTCGATGTTGATCCTGGTTGTACCGGCTTTTTTGATCTGAAAGCGTATTTTGCCTGTTGTATTCACCTTAAAAGAATCGGTCACCAGTGTGGTGCTGGTTTCTGTAATATCCGTACCTAACTGCGTGAAGGTTTTACCACCATCGGTAGAAGCCAGAAGCTGCCAGGTTGAACTGACGTCTGTTCCATATTTGGCATGGGAAACGTAAATCATTTGAGTCCCTGCAATATCAAAGTTCATGGATAGGTAACCTGTTCTTAACCGGACAGACTTCGCGCCGTCCTTAGCATCAGCTGCAAGATTGCCCAGCAGCGCATCGCTCAATGTCCATTTGCCGGTGAGTAGCTGAACGCTGTCTAACGCATAAGCGCCTTTGCTGCCAGATTCGAAAGTCTCCGTTATGGCATAAGCAGTTGGCGATTTTGGTGGTGTGGTTGGTGTTTCATCTCCGATGCTTGTTTTTTTTGAACAGGAGGATAGGATCAGGATGCCGATAAATCCTGAATAGGTAAGGATGTTTTTTAATTTCACGCTTTGATTTTAATGTCTAGTTGTTCGCGTTAACATAGATCATTTTTCAATGCGGCACGAAGGTATGGAGAAAAGATGTCTGTTGTGTTAAGTTAATATTAACAAAGAGCAGGGTAATTGCAATTGGGTAGAATGCTGGTGTTTAATGCTTGTTTCGCCACGGTAACTCCCTGTTTCACCACGTTCGATGATTGGTTTTGATTTCTTTACCTGATTTATTTGGCTGAATTGATAGGGGAAGCCTCTATTAACTGGCCTCATCTCGCTAAATGTAATTTTATTATAACATCCTAATTTTCAATGCACTTACAGGTAGTTAAGGGTTGGTGCAGCAGGGTCAAATAAATTGGTTAGTCCACATTATCCCTGCATGATATCAAACACATTGGGAAAGAGAGTGATTTAAATATTCAATTATTCCTGCTGATCGGTACTTAAACCAGAGTTCAGGTTTTTTAATCTTGGCTCCATTCCTATTGATTTGCGCTTTGATAAAATGATTATTATGAATAATAATTTATTAAGTTTTTGGAAAGCACAAGTCAGCCACAATAGTTCCGCAACCGCTAAGATTTGCGCTTGAAAGGCTACTGTCGTCCGCTCGGCTAGGCCCTTGACCAAAAACCACGATTTTTTAGGTGGGAATGGTGATTGAATGTAATCTATACTTTAAGCCTGTTCATCCCAAGGTACGATGTCGGTTTCCGTATCTGATTCAACTGTATTGAAAGCGGAAAGTATTTCAGCTATCTGGATCAATATTGGTGCATCCAGATCAGGATTATCCCTGATCAGAAAGGCTTTTTGCGATTCCAGCTGTTTTTTGATTTCTAAATAGTTTGGTGTTTTGACAGGTGAGGGATCGAGTTCAATATCGTCCTTCATTTGTTTAAATGTACGGACAACATATCCTACGACTTTGTTTGCCATTTGATTGCCCACATACATTGCGCATGCATGTCGGCCTATCGCTCCGAACATAACAATGGTATCTGCAGCCAGATTTCCATTTCTTTGGGAAGTCACCATGAAATCACTGATCGAGCGCATCACTTCTTTTAGGTAAAATGCCTGTTTACGGATTGCGTACGAGATAAAATGGGTATTGATTTCGTAACCACTAAAAATGTTGTTGAAGAGCCCGGCTTTGATTGCGTTTTTACTGAATTCTTTTTGATGCCATATAATATCTATAGCAAGATCCGCTACCTGATAGTCTCCCAACAAGGGGTAGGTTTCGTGCGCAATATCATTGAGTATGCTATTGCTGTGAAAGCCGCACGTCTGGTATAGTTCCCTGTCCTGATTTTCAATCGCGGACAGTTGGATACTTTCAATGAACCCTAAAAACCTTTTGATATAATGCCACTGCATTGATGCATTAATATTATGTGCAACTGGCTCCCGATCATCATAGCGGTGGTAAAGTTCGCTGATCTGATCCTGAGTTGGGCTGTTATTACCTAGGTTTTTCCCTAATGCTTCTGCCAGCATCCAAACCCCTTCGGTTAATGCATCCCCCATATTGTTGCGGCTAAGAAACTGGATATGTTCGTAAATAAAGTGCTCCAATTCCTGAAAATGGAGCAATGGGGCTTTTTCGGTAGCAGCGTCAGCAAACAGGTTGCCCAAGGTATCCCAAAGTGATCTGTAAAATTGCTTGATGTTATTTCTAGAAGCCTCAAAAATACTTTCCTTCCAAACGTAGCTAAGTCCGTTCATTATGCCATGGGTAAGGATTCTATTGCTTCCGTTTCCGTAAAGTTTTCCGGCCTGTATGTTTAGTTCTGAAAGGATCTGTGTGTAGGCTTCGTAGTCTCCGTTGCGCACAGCGATGGTCAGATCATGCCTGATCCTGGAGAGCGGATGGTCCGAACCAAGGCTGGTATAATCATTCAGCTGAATTTCATCCCTGAAAAAGTCGGTAACCACAAGTGATTTTATCCTATCGCCGGCAATCTTTAAAGTATTCAGTTCGTCCAAAATGTCCTTAATGGCGGGAAAAATCAGTGCAATAAAGCCGATAAACAGATAGCCTATCAAATAGCCAATCGTTACATCCTGGCTACTGAGGAATTTGGGAATGGTTATATATGATATAAATCCAAGTACGAGAATGGATAGGGAAACCACGATGATGGTTAAAATCATGGGTTTGTCCGTGAAATTTTCCCCTTTCCTCCTTAACAGCGTATCCTTGTTCATCTGGAACATCAGCAGTACTACTGTGATGAGTACGCCAAGAACGGATGCTGTGATGTTGAGGATCAGCCCGAAATAGTCACCCGGATCCAATCGCTGTAGCCCAAGCGCATCGGGAAAACAACTCAACTTTTGGTATTTGAGGAAAATGTAGGGCAGTAGTGGCAAAAGGAAAATGAGGGGTTTGTTTTTGGAGCTCATCTGTGGAACGTTAAGTGAGGTGTATATTTTTTGTAACTGATTCCCGGCCAGCACCGGGCAGAGCTATTCCAGAATGTGGAGGTGCGGACTATTCAAATGTATAATCAGATTCCCTATCTGTATACCTGCTGGTCCCGTGGAAAACATTATATGAACCTGCACGTTTGATCAGGCCTATTTCTGTTGTTACCCTTTCCTCTTCAGCGGAAATGACATAAACTTTATTTTCTACCACAAAGTATTTGGGCTCAATTTTGATCAATAACTCGCCCGTGTCTTCAAAATCCCTAGCCAGAAGTTTCCATTTCAGCGTGACTTCGCAGGCCCTGTCCCAAAAGGGTTTAATGTAGAAGCTGCCGCTGGTAAAACTGTCTTTCTGGACCAGTATCTTTTCGCTGGGTTGTATATATAAGCTGTTATTTGAATTGCTATATTCCTTTACATTATTGCGGAAATGTTGGTTTGCCAAGCCACTCCGCCTCTCTGCACCAACTTCTATAAAGTCTCCTGAAAAATCAAGCCTTACCTTGAAATCTTCAATAATCCGTTGACCCGTATTCTGGATAAAGACCTTCATCCAGCAGTTTTGTCGCCATTCAATTTTTGGGTAAAGCAGTTCCATAGTTTTGTCGTGCTTTTCCTGTCTTTGCCTAGCCGATTCCATAAACTGCTCGATACTGATCCCCGTACGGCTAAGCATGGCCAGGTTTTCGGGTAGTTTTATTTCAGGAGGCCTTTCTGTGGTATACCGGGTAATTGTTTTTTGATATTTGGGGTGAAAGGCTTTAGTTTTTCCGCCGTCTGAAAAACTGATTTCCATTGATGCCGGACGCTGGAAGTCCTCGTGTTTGAGATACCAATCATTAACCTTTGGAAACTCGGGCAGTTTGCGCTCAAAAAACTCCCAGAAGCAAATCTGTATCGTAAACAGGTTTTGTCGGGCGTGTTCCGCACTTTTGATACGCACATGTTCCTCGATCTTCTGATCCTTTGGCAGTGATGTGGCAATAACAAGTTTTTTTAAGGCCGGTTTAAAATTGAATGCTTTATTGATTTCCGCATCTATGTCACTGATTGTAATCCGGTTCGGGGAACCATCAATCAGATTAAGTTTTTTATTCTTGCATTGAACCCCGTTAAAAGATATGCCACCATCTATCGGACCATAAATGTCCACGCCATGTTGTCCCTGCGCATTATCTGAATTAAATTCGATCTCATGGGGGATTTGCCAGATCTCACCCCATAGTTTCAGGCAAAGGGTTTCAAAATCTTGCCAGTTCTTTGGGGGATGGATATTGGTCGGGGCGATCATAAAAAGTAATAATTAAAATATAAAAATAGGGAAAGACAGACTGAAAATAAAGCAATGTGTAAATCTGAAACCCAACACTATACTCCGTAGAGTAGCTGCTCTTAAATCTATGGGCAGAAAGGGGATGTTTCAAAATTTAGTTCTGAGATATCATAAATATCGAAAAAAACAGACAATTTAAAATATTAGCTAATTAGCAGATATTTATCACTTCACAAATACATATCTGACATATCTAACTATAAACCAGGTTGTCCAGGCAAATAAATAGCATGTCAGAGAGTTAATAAGCATAACCCAGATACTCTCTTTTTTGGTGATATCAATACAGAAAAGAATAATAGCCGTTGCTATATAAAAGACAGAAGCTAGTAAATGAATATAGTTCATTCTATTTCTTTTAATTGTTTCTTCATCATTTACTCCAACAATTTTTATATTTTCCTTTAATGGAAGTACCATCACATTTTCTGTTTGATTGCCTGTTTCGATTAAGAATTCTGTAACAATCTTTTGCCCTTTATTTAAGTAAGGTGTAATGTATTCTCTGTGTCGTGTGACATAACCTAAGTCATTTGAATAATTGGCAGGTTTTTCTTCTAATTTTCCGTCATCGAATGTTTTTTTAAAATGACTATTAAAAGCTTCAGAAAAAACCAATTCGTAAGTATTTTCGTCAAATATCAAAAAAGACCTAGATTGTAAAATAGTTACATGCTCCAGAAAGCCATATTTGATTGTTAGTTCAGGTATTGAAGTCCATGATGAGTTTATAAGGGTCGCTGTGAGAAAGAGTAAATTTCCTTTTATTTCATTACCTTGATATTTTATTTCTATTTCCCCATAATTAACGTCAGATAGTGAAGCTCCGATCTTATTAATTTCGATGTTTTTTCCTAAAACGGTATACCTAGCTTTAAAGCGTTCTAGGCCTATACCAACAAAAACTGCGCCTATTGGCACAGCTAGTGTAGCAATTTTTATTATTGTGTCTATTGTATTTTGTTCCAAGGCGTTAAATTGATTTAAAAGTTAAATTTATAAATAAAGGTAAATAACTTTTAATCTATTTACACTTATCGTTAAGGTATTGTGGAATAGTAAATATAAAAAACTTCTTTGTTCTAGAATAATCTTCTAAAGGTTAATCCAGTCTTTAGAAAATATTGATATGTGGTATATTGATATGAATTTTTTTCTTCTCAACTTAGGTGCTATGAGCAATAAAAAGCCCTCACCATCCGCAAGGGCTTAAATTTAGTTTAGCCAGTCATCACTCAAAACTCCCTTTCCCACCAACCACATAACTATAAATCACCAGATATTCGATTCCGTTCTTTTCAAAATACCCTAAAGGAATATCACCTTTTTCGAAGTAGGCCGATTTACTTTCGAATGGAATACCACAAAGCATTATATTAGCTTCTATTTGATGATAAACCACATCATTTCTGTTGCTTGCAATAGCCATCAATGCCGATAAACTTTTGCTCGATCCTTTTTGGTTGTATTTGGGGTGATGCGGGTGCTGAGTGGCTGCTACCCAGGCACCTGGTACCATTGGTTTATAAAATTTGCCTAAAGGGATATCGAACCTGCGTGGCAAAAAACAGGAAGCTATTGTGCCATTGGCGGTGATGGTTCCGGTTTCGATAAAGAAATGGGTAATTTGAATCCAATGCCGGGTGAGCTGATACACATATTCCCGAATAGCATTTTGCCCATCTTCTAAAAATTCTGCCCATCCGGTATAGCGTGGCAAAGTCATCATGATTTCAGAAACATTTCCATCAATATGATGTAAGGTGGCCTTTACCGCACAAATGGCAGGTAATATATTCATGTTGGCTGATTCAGCTGCAACCTGAGCAGGGAGCTGTGTGTTTTGGTTTTTACAATTGTTGTTTCGCATAACATTGTTAAAAAGATCCTGGGTGCTGCGAAACAACAATAAACTCTTTTCAGAGAAAATTTAGATACGGTGCCAAACCGCTCACCCAGGAATATTGTTAAAAATTGATTTGCTTACTTAATTGCTTCTCTGTCTAAGTTGAAAATTCTGTTTATTATTATTTCGCATCAGCAATTTAGAAACAAAATCTCAAATCTCAAAGAAAAATGTTAATTATTACGGTTGCAGCAAACCGCAAGTTAAATTATTACAAAATTAATTGGGGGCGTCATCCTAAACTGCATCAAAGTATATTTCGATTTCAATAATAGCGTATTCTAAAGAAGCATGCGTCAAAATTTATCTTACTCAATCTCACGACTGATCATAATTCACCACTTATAAATGGTCTTATTCTGCTCTTATCCGTTTCAGGCAGGCTATTGTAAAATTCGATCATAGTAGATTTAATATGAGCGATTTTAACTGCTCTGATGATTTTGGGAGCATTTTCCTTGTCGCTTGCTCTAACCATGATACCCAATAATTGCCCATCGGCATTAAATACGCCTCCGCCACTCATCCCTGCTATTGCCTGCGCATCTATTAAAAATTCGGCACTCGAATTATACGGTATATCTCCTTCGGTGTCTCCGGCAATCTTCAGTTTTTGGATGGTTTGCGTCGCTTCTGTATCGGATAATATTTTTCCATAAGCAACTGCTCCATTGGGGTAATTGGCATTATCCTGAGGATAGCCCACTGCAATTACCTTTTCACCTGCAACAGCGATATTCCAGGTTGGAGTTGCTTTGGTACGGTTATCGGGATCGTACATTTGCAAAGGTACCGAGGTTTTAACAAGCTCAGGGTAATTGGCCAGTGGACTTTGCTCAGCTCGTTGATTATCGATGATGCCTATATAAAAATCTTCTGCCGGTAATAGCGTCGTATTGGTAGCACCGGTAGAAATATTAAAATGAATGAAGGGAAAATCTGCTGTCAGCGTATGGCCTAAGGCTATGCTTCCGTTAACCGGGGGAATTTGTGACGTTTCGAAAATGCCAGGGTTTTCAGATGATAAATTAAAAAAATGGGCATTTCGGGAATTCCATCCAGTGATGTTATAGACATGATTGGCGCTTATATACAATCCCAGGCCATAATCGTTTTTTCTGCTCCATATTGTTTTTGACCCAGAACCTCGTCTTCCAACGCTTCCCCTTACCCTGTTGAGCAGGTTGATCAGATCTTGGTCCTTACCATTTAATATTTCCTCCATTTTGGGGACGCCCAGATCACTTCCTGGAAGAATTGGATTATTTCGTTTACATGACTGGAACGATATTCCAAAGATTATGAATAAAACGGATAATACTGTTTTTGCTTGCATAATATATGAGCTTAGAAGGCTAAAAGTATTTGATAGGGTTGACGCTCAAATTCCGCCTGTCTTTTTCGTGAATTTTGCTTTCACAAAAATGCTGTCCGCTTTTCTCATAGTCAGGAAAGTAAATATCCTGGCAGCTTACCGAAATTCGAAGAATAAAAAAGGTTTTGTATTTTGTAAACATCTAAAAAACAGGTAATTGAATTACGAATAACAGAAAAGGCTTCAAATTACCATGGAATAGGCTAAGCCATTTTTCTCAAATTGATATGGCAAGAGACATCTGAAAAAGATTTCCTCTATACTGCTTTGTTCCGCCATGGTCTGGTTTTAATACATATTCAGTAAGCATCAAGAACACGGTTTCGTTTGCTATTTACTATTTATACGATTCGATTGCTTAAAACGCTACATTCCACTTCAATCTTTTTACTATATATCTGGAAGATGATTTTTTTAAAATCATTTTGACCGGACTAAAATTTAGGAATTTTAAATGAAAAGCGATATTAGATTAGATAGCGTTTTGTATCATTCATTTCCCAATTGTTGGGCGCAGCAAAAAAATGGTTATCCCAATTCTTATTTAAAAATACGGAACCTCATGCCTGAGAAATTGGACGAATAAATACCATAGTCAATCAGGCTTTTCTCAAATTTTATATCTTTATCTAAAACTTAACACCATGATTAAAAATTAACGCTTATGAACTCGTCTAATATCCAGTCGCCAGGGGTTTACATCAATGAACTCAATGCTTTTCCCAATGCAGTGGTGCCCGTAGCCACTGCCGTACCCGCATTTATCGGTTATACGCCACAAGCCATGTACGAGGGGAAATCTTATATCAATGTTCCGCAAAAGATCACGTCATTTTCAGATTTTCAGGCCTTTTACTGTTACCCTGATCCGCCGGCACCGGCAAGTCCGGCGAAACAGTACAGCCCGGAATATTACCTGGTAAAGCAGCAATCGAAACCTGCTGATCAGAACTGCCTGATCATTGAGGGCAACTACTATTCGATACTTCCGGATCCGAATACCATATACTACCTCTACAACAGCATTAGCATGTTTTACCAAAATGGTGGTGGTGATGCCTATATTGTTTCTGTGGGTACCTATGGTGCACCATCTAAAAGCCCTCTGGCGGCAGGTGCGCCTTTGGTCAATCCTCATGTGAAACTGACCGATTTAACCGCTGGGCTGCAGTTGTTGCTGAATGAGCCGGAACCCACCCTGTATATCTGCCCGGAAGCAACATTATTGTCGGTAGCGGATAATGGCACCTTAATGCAAGCCATGTTGCTGCAATGCACGCAAATGCAAACCGCCATGTCTATATTTGATGTTATCGGCGGTAGAAATCCTGATCCGGTTTTATACACACAGGATATTCAGACTTTTAGAAACAATACCGGGGTGGTGGGGCTGGATTATGGAGCGGCATATTATCCTTTTATTGGTACCACCACCATGCAAACTTCGGATATAGATTATACCAATCTGTTTGGTGGAGATACCAAGCAACTGGCACCACTTTTAAATCCTGCTAATAATCCCAATCCGGCAGCAGCACAGATTTTAGCCAATATTGCCAATCCTCAAGGTGCACCTTTAACCGTAGCGCAATACCACAATGCTTTGCAGATTGCCAGTAAAACTTATGGTACGATCATCAGTCAGGTGTTGGCCGGAGCGAATATATTACCGCCAAGTGGTGCCATGGCTGGGGTAATTAACACTATTGATAACCAGGTGGGCCCTTGGCAGGCACCTGCCAATACAGGTATTGTAGGTGCATCTTCACTGCCGATCAATCTATCCGAAAGTCAGCAAGCCAGTTTAAATGTGGATGCTGTTTCCGGTAAATCTATTAATGCCATCCGCTTTTTTAAGGGCATCGGCATTTTGGTTTGGGGTGCACGTACATTGGAGGGCAATAGCGAGGATTGGAAATATATCCCGGTGCGTCGGACGGTGACATTCCTGGAGCAATCCTGTAAAATGGCCTGTCATCCATACGTTTTTCAACCCAATGATCGAAATACCTGGGAAGCCGTGAAATTAATGATTGGCAGTTTCCTGACCTCCATGTGGAAAGCGGGCGGATTAATGGGCGCAACACCTGCCGATGCATTTTCTGTAGCCTGTGGCATGGGTACGACCATGACCGCAGATGATGTGCTGAATGGCATCATGACCGTGGTGGTAAGAGTAGCCCTGATTCGTCCGGCAGAGTTTATTGTATTGACTTTCCAGCAGAAAATGCCGGTTTCAGCATAGCAATTAGTCGGGCAAATTATTTTCAATTAATAAAATACATACAATTATGGCAGACGACGGCAATAAACAAGGCTCCACATGGCCCATGCCTAAGTTTAGGTTTGAGGTAGACTTTGGACCGGAGTTAAAAGGCGTGGCTTTTCAGGAAGTTTCCGGACTGGATGTCGAAACGCAGGTGATAGCATACCGTACAGGCAGCAGCGAACTCTTCTCAACAGTAAAAATGCCCGGCATTGCCAAATATGGTAAGGTGACAATGAAGAGGGGCGTTTTCGTTAATGACAATACCTTCTGGAACTGGTATGAAGAAATTAAGATGAATACCATTAAAAGGAGAACCATGCTGATTAAGTTATTGGATGAAGGGGGTAACGTAACGATGCAATGGTCGCTCAGCAATGCATGGCCCATCAAAATGACCAGTACCGATTTAAAATCGGACGGCGATGAGGTAGCGGTTGACACCATCGAAATCGCACATGAACAGTTAACCATCACCAATGGTAAATAAAGAATACACGGCAGGCTTCTGTTTTGAACTTTTTGTCAAAGCAGAAGCTGCCGCCTTTCAGGAAAGCAAAACCGGTTAAACTTCAATCCAAAAAGGAAGTCATCCGGAACTTATGATCAATCCACCGGAAGAAATATTTAAAGGGAGTATTCCTGTCCAAAATGCAGGGCTGGTGTTTAAGAATAATTATATCGCCATGCTTTTTGAACTTTTAAAGCTTATAGACCATAATAAAGCATTCCTGCCTGGAAAGCAGGCTGTGGCTGTTCATAATCTCCAGTTTTTAGCAACAGCGGAGTCTTTATGAACCGGATCAATTTGGCGTAAATCTTCAGATCAACCAGATGATCATTGTTTAAGGACAAAACTTTAAGGCGCAATTTTCCCGGTCAGGCAAACAGGAATGGATTCCATCTGTTAATACTTATTCCATATTAAATCATCGGATCTAAATTGAACCACCACAAATAGCATGAAAGTAATCCCCCTGAAACAAGGAAACTACACCGTTAATCCAAAAAAGAAATTTACATTAATAGCATCAGACTCTACTGCTGCAGGAACAAAAGTGGCCATCCAGCCTTTTGTAGTGATGACTGAAAATGATTATGTGCTGATGGATACCGGTTTGAATTCCAGTCAGGAGGAAATGCCTCCGGTTGTAGCATGTTTAGAAAATGAAAATATCAAGCCGGAGCAAATTACAAAAGTGCTGATTTCACATCTTCACAAAGACCATATTGATGGGATGGGTTACTTTTCAAACGGAAAGTTAATGGATAGTTTTCCAAATGCTATGATCTATCTTCAGCGGCGGGAATTGGATTTTGCCCTCACGCAGACAGAAAACCCTTCTTACCGGATGGAAATGCTGCAACAGCTGGCCAAACTGCCCAATGTGGTGCTGTTAGACGATGACCAGGGGAATATCACAGATGGAATTACTTACCAGGTTTCCGGCGGACATACGCCTTTTCATCAGGTGTTTTGGGTAAAGGAAAAAGAGGAAACCATTTTTTATGGCGCGGATAATCTACCACAGCAAAATTATTTAAAATATCCCCTGGCTTTTAAAAATGATTTTGATGGTAAAAAGGCACTCGAATCACGTCAGGAGTGGGAGGAGGAAGGCAAAAAGCAAAATTGGACGGTATTGCTTTACCACGACCTTGAAAACCCGATCATGAAATTTTAACAGCTGATCATTCCTTGATTATTCTGTTTCATTCAGGTGCTGAAAAAATAAATATCTTTCTTTCGTGGCGTCAGCCTCAGCTTTGCTGTTGATGGCTATCCGTAAAAATTCTCCCTTATTTCCGTTATGGTAAGCTGGCCAGTTGGTGAGTGAAATGCCGTCTATACCCGCACCATTCGGGTTTCCGCTCCGGATAAAATTGACGAAATAGCTTTGCATCTGTCTGGATACCTGGTGATCTTCAGCTTTCCAGGCATAATTATCCTGCACCTCAAGGTTGCCCAGCGCATATTCAATTTCCGAAGCATGAAACGAGGTACCGGTAATCACTTTATTCAGCAGTTTCTTGATCAAAACCTGGAAAACATTGCCTTCCCTGATGGTACGCAGATTGAGTCCAGGGTGTGGGTGGGCGAAAAGGTATCGGTAAACAGGTGCTGATTGAGCTTTTGCATGCAGTTCGGCCAGTTTCCAGCTGCTGTAATTAATGAGCCTGTCGCTCATGAGCTCACTCGCGGCCTGCTTTACCTCGGCATTGGTTTCACCCGGATAGCGTGCCAGTACGTCGTCAGCCCTTTCCCCATAAATCTTTTCTACGGCGGCCTTATAATTTTTAGCATTGATGCGGCGAAGTCGAAATAAGGCAGCTGCGGGTACTTCCTGTGCATTCCATCCAACCAGTAAAGGAACATTGGTCTGCCTGCCTTCCATGAAGGTTTTTTCAGGATTTTCTTTCAGGAAATAGCCATCTACCACGGGCCTGAAACGTCGTGGATTTCCTTTTTCCACCAGTTTTAGCAGTTTTTCCGCTGGCATTGACCGCATTTGGGCGATTGTTTTTGATTTCGATAAACCTGATAACTCCGTACCCAGTGCTTCAGATTTTTTCAATGGCAGCACCATGGTACGCACATCTATTAAAGAACCGCTTTCGGCAATGGCACCTGTAAATAGGCCTTTGGAAAGTGGTGATACCATATGCGCACTGACCGATTGTGCGCCAACAGATTCTCCGCCAATGGTTACGCGGTTGGGATCGCCGCCAAACTGGCTGATATTCTTCTTGATCCATTCCAGCGCGGCCACCTGATCAAGCAGTCCATAGTTCCCCGAACCGCCATATCCGGATTCCTGACTCAGTTCCGGATGCGACATAAATCCAAATACCCCCAAGCGGTAGTTAATGGAAACATAAACAATACCCTGTTCTGCCATACTTTCGCCATCGTAAGCCGGCTGCGAGCCATCTCCGTGAATAAATGAACCGCCATGAATGAACACATATACCGGCCGTTTTTCCTGATTAGATCGTGCGGCAGTCCAAACGTTGAGGTAAAGGCAGTCTTCACTCATATCTGTCGACCTGAATTCATACAACAGGTTGGAATCTTGTATAGGCCGTGGACCGAAATGTTCCGCACTC
Organism: Pedobacter sp. MR22-3; assembly: GCF_026240075.1. NCBI lineage: Bacteria > Pseudomonadati > Bacteroidota > Sphingobacteriia > Sphingobacteriales > Sphingobacteriaceae > Pedobacter > Pedobacter sp. MR22-3. Next base: position 456,913 of record NZ_JAPIVF010000003.1, read on the forward strand.
CTGGTGCCTTTCCAGGGTACTGGCGGTTGCGGTGCTTTCCAACGCCATTCGCCAACTGGTGGCGCGGCATAAGGAATTCCCCTGAAAGATAATACACCATTGTCTGATAACGAACCCTGAACCCGTCCGCCAGTTACGGTAACGGCTTTATTTGCTGATGATATTTTTTCATTTCTGGCAAAAGTGTCACTGAAAATAAGAAATAAATGTAGTGTAAGCAGGAGGGGAATGGTTTTTTTCGTAAACATGTAAGGTTATAGCAGGTTAACTGGTCATCATTTCACTTATAAAATGCTGATCCGGATAGGTCATTTTTAAATTGTTTTAAAATGTATAAGTCAGCCAAAGGACATCATCTTCAATTTGTTTTACATTTTTAAGCTTCATCAGGCTAGCTGCATTTTCTTTTATTTTTGGATCAATCTCAAAAACGGATGATGTTTCCAGGCCACCATCAGCAATGGGCAGCAACAACTGGTGAAATTCATCAATCAGGCCGGCCTGAAGAAAGCTTCCGTTAATGCGCGCACCGCCTTCCAGCATCAGTTTTTCAATTCCGAACAATTTACGCAGTTTCTTTAAGGCTAATGTTAAATCTATTTCATCTTTTCCGGCGAAAATATAAGACACGCCAATTTCCTGAAGGTGGGCAAGGTAACCGTCTTTTACCTTTTCGGTTAAAATGGTAATGACATGATCGCCCTGTAGTGTGGCTTCCTTCCAGCCTAACCTGGCATGCCCGTCAAGGGCAATGGCAAACCTGCCTGAAGCATCATGCTTACCGGTAAAATCAATTCGGTCTACAGCTGAATGCGTACGCTTTATAATCGGTTTTTCGAAATCTGTAAAATCCTTTTCCATGGTTGTTCTGCCTACTATCCAGGCTTTAATTCCGATTTCTTCATGGATGTGTTCGAATTTCCCTCTCAGGGTTTCCATTTTTTTACCATTACCCCATTTTTCACCTAAAATCTTGCCATCAACAGAAGTCATCATGAGGCAAATTACATATGGTCGTTCATTTTTCATCTTGCATTAACTGATATAAAAAGCTAACAAAAATTAACCGGGCTTGTTTGGCGCGCTGGCTTTACGCTCTAAAGCATCAGCATGTATGGAATAGCGCTCTTCCGAATCTCAACATGATCGATCTGCTGTAGTATCTATTATACTGATTACTGTAATATGAATTTCAACTTCATTATAACTTCATAAATCTGTAGTTATTTCGTATCAGTATTAATTGAATGGGGTATACTAATTTACAGCATGGAACTGCAAACTGCACAGCAGTCATCTTGAATGAATCAATCCCAGATTAATCAGATAGAAAAAATCAGATAACTATTCACAAAAAACAAAATGAAAAGAAATGTCATGTTCCTCGCTTTAAGCGTTTTGCTTTATGTAACAGGATGTACATCAAAAAAAGAAGAGAAAGAAGAAGAGGTTACTTATGCGGTTACGACGCCGTTAACGATCGATACTTCATACACCAAAGAGTATGTTTCTCAAATTAAATCGGTAAGAAACATCGAAATCCACGGACAAGAAAAGGGCTATTTGCAAAACATTTATGTAGATGAAGGTCAGCATGTAAATGCCGGACAGGTTTTATTTAAAATTATGCCCAGAATGGCACAGGCTGAATTGCTAAAAGCACAAGCTGAAACTAAAGCGGCAGAAATTGAACTGGAAAATACAAAATTGCTTTCAGACAAAAATGTAGTGTCGAAAAATGAGCTGGCGATGGCGAAGGCTAAATTACAATCGGCCAATGCCGAAACTGCGATGGCTAAAATGCACCTTGCTTTTACGGAAATCAGGGCACCTTTCGCTGGGACAATCGATCGTATTCCTTTTAAACTGGGAAGTCTGGTTGATGAGGGTGCGTTATTAACCAGCTTATCAGACAATAGCCAGGTTTTTGCCTACTTCAACGTTTCAGAACCTGAATATTTAACCTACCAGAGTACGGTTAAAGCAAAGGGTGGACAGGAAGTTGGTTTATTGCTGGCCAATAACGAAGTACTTAAATCAAAAGGAAAAGTAGAGGTGATTGAAAGTGAATTTAATAATGAGACCGGAAACATTGCTTTCAGGGCGCGCTTCAATAATCCGGATAACTTGTTAAGAAACGGAGAAACCGGTAAAATCCAGATGGTGGTTCCATTAAAAAAGGCATTGGTTATTCCGCAAAAAGCTACTTATGAGATCCAGGATAAAACCTACGTATTCGTTGTTGGAAACGATAACAGGGTACATTCAAGAGAAATTACAATCGTAACCGAAATACCAGATTTATACATTGTAGGTACTGATTTAAAAGAAGGCGATAAAATTTTGCTTGAAGGCATTCAGAAGGTAAAAGACGGCGACAAAATCAAATACAAGCTATCTAATCCGAAGGATGTCATTAACCAGTTAAGACTTGCTGCAGAGTAATCACCCTTTAATCTTCATATTATGTTCGGTAAATTTATACAGAGGCCCGTCCTCTCTATCGTAATATCGCTAATTATTGTGTTTCTGGGTGTTTTGGCCATCACAGGTCTGCCCGTAACCCAATTTCCAACGATATCACCTCCTAAAGTTAACATCACGGCTGAGTATCCGGGTGCAAACAACGAGTTATTAGTTAAATCAGTTATCATTCCCTTAGAGCGTGCCTTAAATGGTGTACCAGGAATGAAATATATTGCTTCAAATGCCGGTAACGATGGTGAAGCCAGTGTACAGGTGGTTTTCAATCTGGGAACTGATCCTAATCAGGCTTCATTAAACGTACAAAACCGTGTGGCTGCGGTGAACAACAAGCTCCCGCCTTTGGTCATTCGCGAAGGGGTAAAAATCAGTAGGGAAGAGCCTAACATGTTGATGTATATCAACTTGTATAGTAACGACCCAAAAATGAATCAGAACTTCCTGTATAACTTTGCCGATATCAATTTACTTTCGGAATTGAAAAGGGTAGACGGGGTAGGTTTTGCAGATATCCTGGGAGACAGGGATTATGCCATGCGGATCTGGTTAAAGCCAGACAGGATGCAGACCTATAAAATCTCTCCGGATGAAGTCATGGATGCTTTGGGTAAACAAAGTTTGGAAGCATCGCCGGGTAAAACAGGTGAAAGTTCTGGTCAGCGTTCTGAAGCTTTTGAATACGTGTTAAAATATTCAGGCCGTTTTACCACACCTGAGCAATATGGCAATATCATTTTAAGGGCCAATCCCAATGGTGAAATGTTGCGCTTAAAAGATGTGGCTGATATCAGTTTCAGTTCTTCATTCTACAACCTTTACTCAACTTTAAATGGAAAATCTTCTGCAGCTATTGTATTAAAACAATCGTACGGAAGTAACGCCACGCAGGTAATTAAAGATGTAAAAGCCAAGATGGCTGAAATTAAAGCCACATCCTTTCCAAAAGGTCTGGATTATGAAATCAGTTATGACGTTTCTAAATTTTTGGATGCCTCTATTGAGAAGGTAGTGCACACACTGGTAGAAGCGTTTATCCTGGTGGGTTTAGTGGTCTTCTTGTTCCTTGGTGACTGGAGGTCTACACTAATTCCGGCGATTGCTGTTCCGGTATCTTTAATTGGTACGTTTGTGTTCATGCAGTTCTTTGGCATCACTTTAAACCTGATTACACTTTTTGCTTTGGTCATGGCGATTGGTGTGGTTGTGGATGATGCGATTGTGGTAATTGAAGCGGTACACGCCAAGCTGGAGCATGATCCGAAGTTATCTGTTTTGAAGGCCACACAAATGGCCATGAAAGAAATCAGCGGCGCCATTATTGCCATTACGTTTTTGATGGCGGCAGTGTTTATTCCGGTAACCTTTATGTCTGGTCCGGTGGGTATTTTTTACCGGCAGTTCTCCATCACGATGGCTACAGCGATTATCTTATCGGGTGTGGTGGCATTAACTTTAACGCCGGCCCTATGTGCAATGATGTTGAAAAATAATCATGGTGTTGCTAAAAAGAAAACGATTGTTGATAAATTACTGGATGGCTTTAACAATGGCTTTTACAAACTAACTGGCCGATATGAAAATGTCTTAAGTAAGGTCGTAGGCAGGCGGTTATTTACCTTTGGCGTATTGGCCGTATTTTGTGTGGGCATTTATTTTATCAGTAACAGTGTGCCATCAGGCTTTATTCCGAATGAAGATCAGGGGATGGTTTATGCCATTCTTCAGATGCCTCCGGGTTCAACCTTAGAGCGTACCAATCAGGCTGCAGAAAAACTGCAAAAAATGTCTGAAAGTGTGGAAGGCGTAAAATCAGTTTCTTCATTGGCAGGTTATGAGGTTTTATCAGAAGGTACGGGATCAAATACAGGTACCTGTTTAATCAACCTTAAAGATTGGAGCGAACGTAAAAATTCAGCAACTGATGTTATTAAAGTGCTTGAAGAAAAAGCCAAAGATATTCCTGGGGCCACAGTTGAGTTTTTCCAACCACCAGCAGTACCGGGGTATGGCGCAGCGGGTGGTTTTGAGTGTCGTTTGCTGGATATGGCCGGAAGTGGCGATTACAAAAAACTGGAAACAGTAGGTAACGATTTTGTAAGGGAACTGAATAAACGGAAAGAACTGGCTTCGGTATTTACTTTCTTCAGTGCAAGTTTCCCTCAGTACATGCTGAACATTGATAATGATCTGGCACAGCAAAAAGGGGTGAGTATTGATAATGCCATGAATACCTTATCTACTTATGTGGGTAGTGATTATGAAACCAGTTTCATTAAATATGACCGTCCGTATAAAGTAGTGGTTCAGGCTTCGCCACAATACAGGGCCTTACCTGAAGATGTTTTGAAACTTTATGTGAAAAACAATAAAGATGAAATGGTGCCTTTTTCTGCCTTTATGACGATGAAAAAAGTATATGGCCCATCTGAAATTACACGCCATAATATGCACAATGCCGCAGAGATCAGTGGTCAGGCAGCACCGGGATACAGCTCCGGACAAGCGATTGAGGCGATTAAAGAAGTGGCACAGAAAACTTTACCACGTGGTTATGCCATTGACTGGGCAGGTATTTCAAAAGATGAGGTATCCCGTGGAAATGAAGCCATTTATATTTTCTTAATCTGTCTGGGTTTCGTGTATCTGGTATTGGCCGCACAGTATGAAAGCTTTATTCTGCCATTGGCGGTTATCCTATCGCTTCCTACCGGTATTTTTGGGGCATTTTTATTCGTCAAACTGTTTGGCTTAGAAAATAACATCTATGCACAGGTGGCGATGGTGATGCTGATTGGATTGCTGGGGAAAAATGCCGTGTTGATTGTGGAGTTTGCCATGCACCGGCATAGTCAGGGGGTGACCATTATCAAGGCTGCAATGGAAGGTGCTGCCATCAGGTTCAGGCCTATCTTAATGACATCCTTTGCTTTCGTGGCTGGTTTAATTCCGCTTACCATAGCCACCGGACCAGGAAGAATCGGGAACCGGACAATTGGTACAGCCGCTGCCGGCGGGATGATATTCGGTACCGTTTTAGGCGTATTGATCATCCCGGGTTTGTTTTACATTTTTGGTACAATAGCAACCAAACGTAAGCTGATCAATATTGAAGAAGGACATCCGTTAACTGAAGAAATTGAAGACAATGTTTAAAAATAGCATTTATAAAAGCCTCGGTTTAGCTGTAATATGTGCAGCTTATACCGCCTGTAAATTACCGGAGGTGGCGCAACGTGCTGAAAATAAAAACGTACCTGAGGGTTTTAGCGACTCAAAGGATACCGTAAACAGTGCAAGCATCCAATGGAAAACATTTTTTACAGATCCTAATCTGGTTAGCCTCATTGATACTGCTTTGAAAAATAACCAGGAATTAAATATCACTTTACAGGATATTGAAATTGCCAGAAATGATATCAAAGCCAAAAAAGGTGACCTTTTACCAACAGTAGGTTATGGTGTTGGTGCCGGACTGGAAAAAGTGGGCCGGTACACCAGCCCCGGTGCCGGCGATGCCTCAACAGATATTACGCCGGGAAAACGTGTTCCTGAAGTACTGCCTGATTATAAATTTGGACTACAGGCCAACTGGGAGGCAGATATCTGGCATAAATTGCGGAATGCAAAGCAATCTGCGGTGAATCATTACCTGTCAACCATTGCAGGAAAGAATTTTGTGGTCACGAACCTGGTGGCTGAGGTAGCCAATTCCTATTATGAATTACTGGCACTGGATAACCAGCTGGATATTGTAAAACAAAATATTAAAATTCAAAGTGATGCCCTGGAACTCATGAAGATTCAGAAAGAGGCTACCAGGGTTACTGAACTTGCGGTAAGGAAATTCCAGGCTGAGGTTTTAAGCTCTAAGAGCATGCAATTTGATATTCAGCAAGATATAACAGAGACAGAGAACAAAATTAATTTTCTGCTGGGCCGGTATCCGCAACCCATCATCAGGGATAGCAAAAGTTTTACAGACCTGGTTCCAACAACGGTACAATCTGGTATTCCATCGCAATTATTGGCGAACCGCCCTGATATTAAACAGGCCGAACTGGAACTGGCTGCGGCAAAATTAGATGTGAAAGTGGCGAAGGCACAATTCTATCCTTCGCTAAGCATCTCTGCAACATTAGGTTATCAGGCCTTTAACCCAAGCTATTTATTAAGAACACCAGAATCTTTAATTTACTCCCTTGCCGGAGATTTAGCGGGTCCGCTGATTAATAAAAATGCGATAAAAGCAGAATATCTTACCGCAAATGCGAAACAGTTGCAGGCCGTGTTCGATTATGAGAAAACCATATTGAATGGCTATATTGAAGTGGCGAATCAGATGTCGAATATCAATAATCTGCAAAAAAGTTATGATTTAAAAAATCAGCAGGTAAAGGCACTTACCGAATCGATTGATATTTCCAATGCTTTATTCAGATCGGCCCGTGCAGATTATTTCGAAGTATTAATGACGCAGCGCGATGCCCTGCAATCCAAACTGGAATTAATCGAAACCAAAAAACAACAGCTTAATGCCGTGGTAAATATTTACCACGCGCTAGGTGGCGGATGGAATTAACCCGTTTTTTTAATTTTTAGCAAAATCAGGCGGCTTCCGGATATTTCCGGAGGCCGTTTGTGTTTTGAATGCACTGGTTTTAACCGGATGGATGCTTCCAATGTAAACGGTGATCACTGCACTGCGCAACATGATCAACATTTTACCCGAATAACGGCTATCCGACACCATGAACACATCAATCACCGGATTTTCTTAAACGATTTAGCCTGTTGGGTTTGGTTTTCTTTCGGTTTGAGGGGTGTTGTGGTGAAATCGAAAAAAAGCGAAACTTTTTTTGAATAATTATTTTGAAATTGAGGTTTATCCTTTAGTTTTGTATGGCTAACCAAATATATTTTATGAGTAATTTATCTCATCCGAAACCGGTTAAAAACTCCGATAGGATAGGATCTGACCATAAGCATCTTAAAGAATCCTATGTGCCGGCTTCAAAACGTAAATTTGAAGGATGGCCGATCTTGTGGATATTATTGATCCTCTTATTAACTTTGATGATTTTATGGTATACAGGCAAGGCTGCCGCAATCATGGAATGGATTGAAAAGAAATAAAAACGGGTTAAAGCGCTATAGGTCTGGAAATAATCAGGAAGGTCAGGTGGAAAAAACTTGTTGAGAGCGCTGATTTATTTTTTTGAGATTGTACCTAGAATTTTTCGTCGTCGCTTGGAATCTGTTCAGCAGAAAAATAGCAATATAACATGAGGGCGAATGATCCGACGTAGAAGGCTGCTGTGATTAATAGGAATGTGCTCATAATACTAGATGTTTGTTGGTTAGGTTATTTTTACATTAAGTTTTTGTGAATTGTTTATTAAACATAGAAATAAAAAAGAAATAAGTCAATAGTGTTGAAAAATATTTTATTTTATTTTTATGTTTCATTAAAGAGCATCAAACAAGATTGATTAATTCATGCCGAAAAGCTAAAAAACCAAGAAAAAGATGGCTAAAATAAATCCCTATTTAAATTTCAATGGCAATACAGAAGCCGCATTTAATTTTTATAAATCCGTTTTCGGCGGGGAGTTCCTGGTTGTTCAGCGATTCAAAGATGCGCCTGGCTGCGAAGGCATGCCGCAGGATCATCTGGAAAAAATCATGCATATCGCACTACCCGTCGGAGGGAGCATCATCATGGGCACTGATGTTCTGCCACCCATGCCACCGGCCACGTATGGCAGCGGGATTTCGATTTCTGTAGATGCTGAAAGTGAAGCAGAAGCCCGTCGGGTTTTTGAAAGCTTATCTGCCGGTGGCGAAATTACCATGCCTTTGGAAAAAATGTTCTGGGGTGCACTTTTTGGGATGCTAACTGATCCATACGGGATACAATGGATGGTTAATTACGATGTGCCGCAGAAATAAAAGCACAGGCAGTGAAAATCTACCGGAATTTTTATAATTTAATATTTTTTAAACCTATAAAAATCAAATTATTATGAAAATTGCAGCCATTGTTGTCCGTTTATTATTGGCGGCCATGTATCTTTTTGCATCGGTTCCTTATTTCCTGAAAATAATGCCCGGAGAAATGCCGGCCATGACCGCCGACCAAACCACTTTCATGACCGGCGTCACGGCATCCGTTTACCTCATGCCCCTGATTAAGGGAACAGAACTGGTTTCAGGTATTTTATTGCTGATCGGACGTACTGCACCACTAGGCGCACTGCTCATCTTTCCGGTTACCTTAAATATTTTTCTTTATCATGCCTTCCTGGGCCCTCAACAATTGCCTATGGTGGCGGCGATGCTGATTTTGAATGTGTTCCTTTTCTATGCCTACAGACAAAAATACCTGCCTATTGTTACCGGGTAAATGTTCGGAAACATGCATTATTTTGCTTAATTATTTGGATACAAAAGTCAATTCACTATCTTTAAAAACTAACTATAAATAAAAATATGAGAAAGCTTCCCTTGTTAATGCTACTGTTTGTAGCCACGTCATTTTCAGTATTTGCGCAGAATAAAGATGCAATTGTTGGTAAATGGCTTAATCCATCCGGCGAAGGACAAATCGAGATCTATAAAAAAGGTGATAAATACTTCGGCAAATTAGCCTGGATTAAAGAACCTAATATTAATGGAAAGCCAAAACTGGATGTTAAAAATCCAAATGCAGCTTTACAAAAAAGGCCATTATTAAATGTTGAGCTGTTAAAAGATTTTGTTTACGATGACGGGAAATGGACAGACGGTACCATTTATGATCCTAAAAGTGGCAAAACCTATAGCTGTAACATGAGCATGAAAGGAAATGATGTGTTAAATGTGAGGGGCTATGTCGGCATATCGCTATTGGGCAGATCTGAAACTTTTAAGCGGGTTAAATAATAACAATGAAAAAACTGATATGGTGCCTTTTAATGGCACCTTTTTTTTGCACTGCGCAGTCGTTTAGCCTAAAGCCTTTAAATGAAAATACCAACACCAGCTTACGTGGTTTAAGTGTGGTATCTGATCAGGTAATATGGGCCAGCGGTAGCAATGGTGCTGTAGGGAAAACTGAAGACGGTGGCTTAACCTGGCAGTGGGTCAAACCAAAGGGGTATGAAAAACTGGATTTCAGGGATATAGAAGCTTTTGACCGTCAGCATGCCATCCTTGTAAATGCCGGATCACCTGCCTATGTGCTTAAAACCGATGATGGTGGAGCCACCTGGAGTGTGCATTATAAAAATATTGATTCAGCCATTTTTTTAGATGGATTGGGTTTCTGGAACCGCAACAGCGGGATGATTTTTGGCGATCCTATTCACGGTAAAATGCCTTTGTTAAAAACAACGGATGCAGGAAAAACATGGAAAGATGTCTCGTCCAGCATGAAACAGCACCTGGCGGAAGGGGAGGCCGGTTTTGCCGCAAGCGGAACCACCATTAAAACGCTCGCGGGCGGAAAGGTATGGATTGCCACAGGTGGATCTGTTTCCCATATTTATTATTCTGCAGATTACGGCAAAAACTGGAATATTTATCAATGCCCGATCTGGCAGGGAGAAAACACCACAGGCCCGTTTTCGATTGATTTTTTTGATGCTCAAAATGGCGTTGTGGTGGGTGGAAACTATGTGAAGGATAAAGCCAATGACAATAATGTTTTAATCACTGCTGACGGGGGAAAAACCTGGAACAAACCCATCACACCTGTTTCAGGTTTTCGGTCTGGTGTCACTTACCTGAATAAACAGGTGCTGGTGGCTACCGGAACATCCGGAACAGATATCTCTACCGATAGTGGACAAAACTGGAAACATCTGTCAGACCACAGTTTTAATGCCGTGCAAAAATCAGCAAAGGGAAACCGGATCATCCTCGCTGGTGAAAAAGGCAATATTTATGAACTGATCCTCAGCAGGTAATTGATTTGATACCAATTGTAACAGTTGTTTGCCAACCGGGTCTAAGCCTTAATCACCTGCATTTTTAAAATTGTTGTTTATTCATACAAATCAGAATATTTTATTTTCTTTGTTAACTCAATACTTAATTATATATAACGTTCTATGGATTTTTTGCACACTGTTTTAGGTGATGACATTCAGGCTGCCCTGCTTATTATTTTAAATTTAATTGTAATTGAAAGCCTTCTGTCAGTCGATAATGCGGCGGTTTTAGCTACAATGGTGATGGATCTTCCAAAAGATCAACGGGATAAGGCACTGAAATATGGTATTATAGGGGCTTATGTTTTCCGTGGAATCTGTTTATTCCTGGCGGCCTGGCTGGTGAAAATCTGGTGGCTAAAACCACTGGGTGGCCTTTACCTCATTTACCTTGCTTTTGATTATTTCTGGAAAAAGAATGCCAAAAAGAATGAAGCGGAAGAAGAAGTGGATAAAAGCAAAAGCTGGATTTATAAATCTACAGTGGGTTTGGTTGGTACCTTTTGGGCTACGGTAGCCTTGGTAGAAGTAATGGACCTGGCTTTCTCCATCGATAACGTTTTTGCTGCAGTGGCCTTTACCGATAATATTTACCTGATTTACATTGGCGTGTTTGTGGGGATTTTAGCCATGCGTTTCGTTGCCCAGGCATTTGTTAAACTCATGGAGAAATTTACTTTTTTAGAAACGGTTGCTTTCATTGTAATCGGTGTCCTGGGAATTAAGTTAACCTCCTCTCTATTCACGCATTTCAATCCGCAATCTCCTGTTTCTCATGCTATAGAAGGCGAAAAAACAGATTTATTTGTTTCCATATTTACCGTAGCCATCTTTATTTTACCGGTACTGTTATCGCTTTTGTTTAATTTTCCTAAAAAAACCAAAAATGACCTCGAGGTAGCGGATAAAGCTGAAGACGTTTTAGAACAGTCATAAAACATTCTCAGCCGCGTGTCTGTTAAGGTGTTACATATTATAACTCTTAAAGCTACGTTACAGGTATGGTCATGAATTTACAATTATAGCTACAGGAAAACATATTGGGAATGCGCATTTATAAACATTACTCTTTTGATCTCTGGTTAACCTTAATTAAGTCTAACCCTGCTTTTAAACTGGAGCGGACACGCTATTTCCATCAACATCTTAATTCCAGGCATAAAAGTTTGGATGAAGTGGGACTGGTATTCAGACAGGTAGATTTAATGGTGAATGCCATCAATGAAAAAACCGGTAAAAATGTTGATGCCGATGAAATGTACCTGATGGTGATCAGCATCATCAATGACTACGATTTTAACTTTCATGATCTTGATCTGGAAGCACTATACCAGCAAATGGAAGTACTGCTGCTTCATCACATGCCCTTAATTTATTGTAACCGTTGCCTGGACGTTTTATCGGCAATTAAAGGTCATGGTGAGACTTCCACCAATATTTTAAGCAATACGGGATTCATAAAAGGCCATACCCTCCGAAAGGTGATCACTCATTTGGGAATTGATGAATTTATCGATTTTCAGCTTTATTCTGATGAAGTGAGGATGTCTAAACCCAACAGTGGTTTTTTTCAGCTGATGATTGACACGATCGACCGGGAAAGACATCCGGATTTGACTTTACATGACATCATCCATGTGGGTGACAATCCTTTGGCCGATATCCGTGGCGCGCAGCAAATGGGCATAAACAGCATGCTGATCCATTCTAACAACCTATCTATCTCCAATCTACTCTCATGATTCCATATACCTACTCCCTTCATAAAATAGATAATACTGCCGATTTTGGCTTCGATCCGAATGATTACAGCCGCTTTAAATTCGGCGATGACCTGGTGGCCCGTTCTTTTGGTAAAGACCTGGCCGATGGCTTTATCAGGTATTACCTGGCCGATAACCGGATAGCCGACCAGATTGTGGTGATTTCCAGTCCTTACAGTTTTATTCCTACGGCAACTTTTGCGATGAAAAATTATTTTGTATCGCAACTGAACCGCTGGCTGGTGGAAAACGGCGGACTTACCGTGCAGGAAGCAAAAGTGCACCGTACCATTACCTATAAGGAGGATTACGGTGAACTGAGTGCCGAAGAACGCATGAATTTGATCGGTAATGATACTTTTCACATCGACAGGGATTTTCTGGAAGGAAAAACCTTATTGTTCCTCGATGATATTAAAATCACCGGAAGCCATGAACGCATGATTTTAAAAATGGCCAAAGCATACGGTTTAAAAAATGAAATCCATATGCTTTATTTTGCAGAATTGGTTAACCCTCAGATTCATCCCAACGTAGAGAATTTTCTGAATTACCATCAGGTAAAATCAATTTTCGACCTGGAAAAAATCATCAGCAACGGTTATTTTTGTTTCAATACCCGGATTGTGAAATATATCTTAAATGCCGAATACCAAAGCTTTTCGATATTTTTAGAGCGTATGGATCACGATTTTATTCACCAGCTGTACGATCTGGCTTTAGGCAACAGCTACCATTTAATGGAGGCTTATGCTGATAATTTACAACTCATTAAAAGTTACATTAAAGACAATACTTATAAATTAATATAATATGGCTATCAACTTGCAAAAGGGGCAGAGAGAAAATATCGATGCGCCGAAATTTACAATAGGTTTAGGTTGGGATACCAACAATTCATCAACAGGGTCTGCCTTTGATTTGGATGCTTCAATTTTTATTTTAAACGACCAGAAGAAATTAATCTCTGACGAGAATTTTGTTTTCTACAATAACCTGGTTTCACCAGACGGCGCAGTAGAACACACCGGCGATAATTTAACCGGCGATGGTGATGGAGATGACGAACAAATTAAGGTAGATTTAACCCGGATAGACCCGAAAGTGAGCGAAATTTGTGTGGTGGTGACCATTCATGATGCGGAGAACAGAAGACAGAACTTTGGTCAGGTGCGGAATTCATTTGTGCGCATTTTTGATGCCGTTACCAATGAAGTGATTTTGAAATATGAACTGGAAGAAGATTTTTCTATTGAAACCGCTGTAGAATTCGGTCGGATTTATAAGCGTGAAGGCAAATGGAAATTTGAAGCCGTAGGAGTGGGTATGAAAGGTGGTTTACAGGATTATTTAAACAAATATCAATAATATTATGGCAATCAATCTGCAAAAAGGACAACGCATCAGCCTGGAAAAAAGCAACGGGAGCAAATTGCAAAACGTGTGTGTAGGCATTAACTGGGGCGCGATAGAGAAAAAGGGATTATTTGGTTTTGGCTCATCAAAAGAAGCAGTGGATTTAGATGCCAGCTGTGCCTTGTACAGTGAAAACAAGCAACTGCTGGAAGTGGTTTATTTTGGTAACCTGAAATCAAAAAACGGATCTGTTAAGCACAGTGGCGATGATTTAACCGGAGATATGGGCGGTGATGACGGGCTGGACAATGAAATTATCACACTCGACTTCTCGAAGCTGGATGCCAATGTGGCCTATGTAGCTTTTGTTTTAAACAGCTTCAGGGGGCATGATTTCGGAACCATTCCTTTTGCCTCTATCCGGATTTACGAAGGTACAACCAAACAGGTAACAGAAGTTTTCGCCAAGTATGACATTGCCAACGGATCCAACTTTGCCGGCCATGTATCTATGGTGATGGGTGTTTTCTATAAGAAGAACAACGAATGGAAATTTAATGCCATTGGAGAGCCTACAAAAGATAAGAAACTGGAAGATACGGTGAAAACGGTGACTCAAAATTATTTATAAGCTAAAGCTTAAAAAAAATTAAACTATGGAAACCAACCCAAACACTATTCCGGAGCTCACCCCGGTAAAACTGGATAAAGACGGAAATGTAAATCTTGAAAAAATATCCCCTCAGGAAACCGAAAAATATGCAGCACTGGGCAAGTCGCTGGAACCCTCCGATGTGAATTCAATTTTAAATTACGGCAGCGATGCCCAGAATTCGATGGAGAAATACAGTAATGATTTTTTATCATCGGTAAGGACCTACAACAGTGGCGAAGTGGGTGGCTTAATTAATGAATTGCTTTCCGAACTGAATTATATTGATATTTCTGAGCTGGAGCAGAGCGGCTTTAAAAGTTTTATTTCCAGGATTCCTTTTCTGAAATCGCTGGTGGTAGATGTTAAAAAGCTCTTCCAGAAGTATGATGTGGTGGTGAATAACATCGATAAGATCACCAATAAAATTAAGGCTGGCCGATTAAATTCCATTAAGGATAACAGTTCCCTTCAAACCATGTTTGATAGCAATGTGGGCTACATTCACCAAATGGAAGAGTTGATTATTGCTGGACAGCTGAAATATAATGAACTGTCGTTAAAACTGGCTGAAATGGAAGGCCGGCCGGCAGACTATCAGGATTATGAAATTGCGGATTTAAGAGACTTTATCAGCCGGTTGGATAAAAGACTGGCCGATATGAAGATCGTACGGTTCATCATGCTGCAATCCCTGGCCCAGATCCGTGTGGTACAGAATAACAATACCTCTATTGCAGAAAAAGCACAGTCTATTGTTTCTACCACCATCCCCGTATGGAAAAACCAGCTCACCATTGCGGTTGCCTTACAAAGACAAAAGGCCAATGTAGAGATGCAGAAGAAAATTTCGGATACTACCAATACCATTTTGCAGAAGAATGCAGAGATGCTGAAACAAAACAGCATTGATGTAGCTAAGGAGAATGAGAAAACTGTGGTATCTTTGGAGACCCTTAAAATAACGACAGCATCGTTAATCAGTACCCTGAATGAGGTCAAACAAATTCATGAAGCAGGGGCACAAAGCAGAAAAGTGCTGGATGGTGAGTTGAAAACTTTAGAAGCAGAGCTGAAAAAGAACGTAACGAGGGTGAGTTAAATTAAAGCATGGATGATTACCGTTTAAATATTTTAGAAAAATCGAGCACCGAAATCAACCGTTTACAGTTGCTTTCGGTGTTTTTTGATGAAGAGATTATATATAAAATTTATCTACGGAGCCAGGTTATTCATCAGCTATTTGCCAATAATGAAGAACTGGAAATTGATAAACTGGATCTTTTCCATGTTCAGTTTACAGAAAGTGTAATTGCACTGTTGCGGAAAATAAAAAAGAGCAACGAAAAAAATGTGAGTCTGCTTTATGATGAGATCAGTCTTAATGAAGAACTCATCAGCAGGATTTCCGGTTCGGTCGTTAACCAGCAAAATTACCGTTTAGATCAGCAAAAGCAATCTTTAAAAATTAACCAGTCGTTAAGACGGTTATTCGCTGTGTTATCCGATCTCAGTACCGACTTTCCTTTCTCAAAAAACATGCTTGTATTCAGCTCAAAGTATGCCAACGATTTTTATTTCGATATCAATCCTGATCAGCTTGCCCGGCTGATCGATTTCAGTACGAAGCAGGTTTACACCAATATCAATGCCGTTATAGAAAAGAAACTGATGGGCCTGTTGTGCAAGCATGATTTTCGTACCACCTTTGCCCTGGGTTTAAAGTGTGGCGATTTGGTGATAGAGGTGTATCGTTTCCTGGATACAGACCGGTATTTTATGTTCTTTCCCAGCAGAAACCTATTCCTGTTTTGTGATGTATCCCTGCTCAACGGAATAGAGAAAGAAAATAACCTTTCTGAGAAAGCGCGCATTGTACAGGAACTGGAATATAAAAATGACAAACTTAAAAGCAATGCCGCCGTACTGAAGGTAGCGATTCCGGCAGAGATTACTGCACTGCTGGAAGATAGTTATATGAAAATTTCAGATATCAATTTCTTAAACCACCTCAATAATTTCGACGTACAATCGAATATATTAAAGGCCATGTTAAAAACAGAACTGTTTTAGGTTGGAGTGTAGAATCTCCTTATATAAACTTTATTGTAATGAGGATTTATTCGAATACTCGTCCTTCCGAAGGGGATACCGTATCATCGTTAAGAGGAGTGGAGTCAGCACGATGAGAAGGGTTATTCCCACGGATTCAAATGATCAGCGCAGATTTTTATGAAGCAGATTGCTTCCCCGAAATGTCGGGGCAGGCTGTCGTGACTCCAGCAATGACGATGCCCCTTGAAGATTCGTCTTCGTGAATTAGTTTCGTTATTATGAATGGGTCAGCATGATGCAAAAGCTGGTCCCGCAGATTTAAATGATCAGCGCAGATTTTAACACTTAATTCTGCGGAAATCTTCTAGATCTGCGGGAAAATTATTTGAATAGCCGTTATCTTTAAGATGTTAATCTAAAATAAGGTGCTGAACTAAATTCAGCATGACGGATTGGGTTATCATCTCGTTAATATAGCCAACTTATGTTTAAACAAATCAATTGTTCTGCCCCAGGCCAGTTTCGCCGCTGCCTCATTGTACCTGGTTGGTGAAGTATTGTTATTAAATGCATGGTTCACACCATCGTAAATATAGATTTTATAATCCTTGTTGTTGTCTTTCAAGGCTTTTTCATAGGCTGGAATACCGGCATTAATCCGTTCATCCAGGCCAGCATAATGTAACATTAAGCTGGCTTTAATGCGAGGAACATCTGCCACATTTGCCTGTGCACCATAGTAGGCCACGGCAGCCTGTAATTTTGGATCAGCTACTGCTAACTTATTGGCCATTCCACCGCCCCAGCAAAAACCAACGCAACCCACTTTGCCATTTACATCTTTTCTGTTGCGAAGATATTCCAGGCCTCTTAAGTAGTTTTGCAGGTTCTTTTCCGGATCAAGTTTTCCAATCAGCTCGCGGCCTTTATCTTCATCGGTAGGTGTGCCGCCTAAGGGTGAAAGTGCATCTACACCTAAGGCGATAAAACCTTCAGCTGCTACTCTCTTTGTTACATCGATGATATGTGGATTTAATCCGCGGTTTTCGTGGATCACCAAAACGCAACCCAATTTTCTGCTCGTTTTGGGCTTTGCTAATACGGCCTTCATGTTTCCATCCGTGCCGGCATAGCTAATGTTTTCTACCTCAATTTCATCACTGGTAAAGGCTGCGGCTGCCGCATAATTGTTTTCCAGTAAGGGTAAAATGGTCATGGCCATGGCTGTGCCACCGGCCAGTAAAGCCAGTTTCTTTAAGAAATCCTTTCTGTTCAGTCCGCTATGGGTATATTCATCGTAAAGCGTGATAATTTTCTGATCCATTTTAAATGATTTTTAGTGTTGGTACAAGATAATCAGGTTGGTTGAACTTTTTAACATTTGCTTAAAAATTACAATACATCAATTCCCACTTCCGAATCAGTTCTATCCTGCTTCTGGTGAATTTTGGTGTCAAAAAAGGATTCGACCAATCATCAAAATGGTCGTAAAAGAATTTCAGAAAAAATATATGGAAGCAAATGCCGAGATAAGGTATCGCATCAATTTCATCCGGGCTAAGTTTTCTAACCTGCTGATAGGCATCCAGAAAGATGTTAAAATCTTTAGCCGCCTGTTCTTTGGTGATGGCATTGTTCAGCTGGTGAAAAAAGTAATGATTCAGAAACGACATTAAATCATTCACCAGATAACCATGTCCTGCAAAGTCGAAATCAAAAAAAGTAATTTTTCCTTTTTCATCAAAGTGGAAGTTTTTCGGAAACAGGTCGTAATGGCAATAGCCGGTTGAAAATGATGCGCTATTAAAAGACTTGAATTTTTGAATGACCCGCTGAGCAATATCTTTTAAGTATTCAAAATCTTCAGGCATTTCTTTCAAATGTGGCTCCAGGCTATTTAATGGGTCAAGTAGGGTAGTTTGAAAATTAAAAACAGGCCTTGGATGGCTTAAGGTGATGGCAGATGTGCTGACATGCAATTTTGCAATGTCCGTACCCAGCGTACGCAGTTGCGTTTCATTCAGGTCATAAATGACTTTGCCCGGTGCAAAAGTAAAAAGAATGCCATTCCTTAGCCCTTCTATGGCATTAAACTGCTGGATCTGCCTGTTATGCCGATCTGTTATGGGATAAGATACCGAATGTCCGTCAGCCTTAAGCGCATTCAACAAATAAACTTCCCCGCTGATTTCATCCAGCTTACGGTGCGCATCACGATAAATTTTGAAAATGTATTGGCTTTCGCTGTTTTCTAAAAGATAGGTGTCGCTTACATTTCTGATCAGCAGCCTGCAAGTCGTGTCAGCAGGTAATTGGTAGGCATCTATAAGATGTGCTTGTAAGGCAGCTGATGAAAGGGTAGAATATTGAGCTGGGAACAAACGGTGTTGCATAAGGAGAATGTTTATACTAAGGTAAAGTTTTAAAAATATAGTCCTGATTAAAGGCTACCTTTAAAGCCTCTAGGCATTCAGCTTTAAGATTATCTTTTTCATTGGAAAAAATATTTGATTGCCTCATTGATCGTTATATCAAGAGTAAAGTGGGTACAGCAGAAAACTTTCTGAATCTTACACTATCTGCAAATTTAAAGGAAAATCTCCTCGGTTTATATCACGATCAGGAATTTTTAAACGGGGGAACAGGGAATGAGGTGATCATCAACCAGGATAAGCGCATCAGGAGTGATGTCATTTATTGGCTGGATCGTTCTCATCACAACAAGTATGAAAATGAATTTTTTGATTTAATGGACAAATTTGTGCTTTATCTCAATCACACCTGTTATACCGGCATTACAGACTATGAATTTCACTACGCCCTTTACGAAGCGGGCACCTTTTATCAAAAACATGTTGATCAGTTTCAAAACAATGGTAGCCGTCAATATTCCATGATCCTTTACCTGAATACCGGCTGGGAAGATGGCGATGGGGGAGAACTCTGCATCTATCATGATGACTTTGTGCAAAGTATCTCACCGGAGAGTGGCAAAACTGTATTCTTCAGAAGTGCAGATTTACCCCATGAAGTTTTGATTACCCATAAACCGAGGATGAGCATTACCGGCTGGCTGAAGGTTAGCCTGCCCTGAAGGCTTTTGGCGTACACTGAACTTGGCGTTTAAAAAAGATATTGAAATTGGCAGGATATTCAAAACCAAGGCAATAGGCAATTTCAGAAATATTCCATTCGGTATGCTTTAAAAGAGCAGTGGCTTCTGTGGTAATTCTTTTGGCAATATGCTCTGAAGTGGTTTTTCCTGTTACATCCTTTACCGTGTGGTTAAGGTGGTTCACATGAACAGCTAAACGTAAGGCGAAATCATGTGCCGTTTTTAATTCCAATACATGTTCTGTAGAACCAATCGGGAACTGCCGCTCCAGCAATTCAATAAACAAAGCCGTTAACCTGACTGATGCATTATTTTGCTTAAAGAGACTGTCTTTCGGCTTAACCTTTAAGGCTTCATGAATGATCAGTTGTACATAATTTCGCAGCAGGTCGTATTTATGTACATAATCACCGTCCATTTCTTTCATCATACTGGAGAAAATACCCACCAGCGTTTGTTCCTGTGCTTCATCAATATGAATAACCGGGCAGTCATTAATTCGCCAGATTAAAGAATCACGTAAGCTTTCATTCCGGCTATGGATGAAATTTTCGGTAAATAGACAAAAATATCCGGCAGGTTTCACTGAGGTGCTTTCCCATGAATATGGGATATTGGGATTGGTAAACAATAAGGCCCTTCCTTTAATTTCTATTTGCGCATCCGGATAGTGCAGGATGCCATTACCAATGATGAGCGATATTTTATAAAAATCGCGCCTGCTAAATGCTGAAGGCATATTGGTGCAAACCACCGCACGGTTAAACACATTGAAATGACCGATGTCATCAATCATTCTCAGGCTGGGCGTAGGAATTTCAGGACGGGTAATTTTTAGTTTATTGTAAAAATCCTCCAGGGTTTCTTTTTTATTTAAGGCATTAATTTCCTGATTTCTCGCCAGCATATTAAAACAATTATGAAATCAAATTTAAGATTTAATCGGCATTCCTTCATGCATTTCTTCCGTCGGTTCTGCAACTAATTTGTCACCTTCTGAGAGGTTGCCGAATAACTCCACCCGATCATCTGCTTCCCTGCCTTTTTTAACCGCTATTTTTACCATTTTTCCATCTACAACTTTCAATACAAATAAACCTTCGCTGGTATCCAGCAGTGCTTTTTTAGCCACTACAAAAGTGCCTGTATGGGCAGGTAAGGGAATATTGACTTCTGCTACCATACCGGGCAATAATGTTTTACCCGCATTTGGCACATCCATTTCAATGCGTTCAGAACGGAGGCGTAAATCCAAAGCACCCGAAAGGCGTTTTACTTTAGCTGTAAAATTTTGGTTGGGCAATGATTTAACCGTAAAAGTGATTTCGTCACCAGCCTTTAAATAACCGGTGTAAACTTCGGGTATGGAAACGGCTAACCTCAGGTTTTTCTGGTCCTGAAGCGTAAATAACGGTAGATCTGAGCCCTTGCCGGATGGACCTACATAGGCACCAAGGTTTACATTTCTGGCTGAGATAATTCCGCTGAACGGTGCCCTGATGGTTAAATAATCCTGCACGGAGCCCACTTCTTTGGATGCCGCTCTGGCAGCTTCCAATTGCGCCAGATCTGCGTTCTTTCTAGCCAAGGCCTGATCCAGATCATTTGTTGAAATGGTTCCAGGTGTTTTACTGGTTTCATACAAACGGTTATAGTTTGCTTTGCTGGCCGTATAAATGGCCTCCTGCGCTTTAATCCTGGATTGTGTCGCCGCCAGCTGAGAACTCATTTCAGGTGCCTCCAAAGTCATCAGCAACTGACCTTTGCTCACTTCTGATCCGATATCCACTTTTAGCGATTTAACAAAGCTGCTCACCTTGGCATACAGGTCAACCTGGTGCAGCGCAATCAATTCTCCTGGTAAACTCAGCCGGGTAGACAGCCGTTCTTTTTTTAATTCGAAAGTGGCAATGGTTAAAGGCTTTTCTTTTTTCTTTTCGGCTTTGTTTTCCGTATTTCCGCAACCATATATGGCGGTGATCAGGGTTAATCCTAAAAAAGTAGACAATATTTTTATATTCATGATGGTCGTAATTTATTCGTTTTCTGCTAAACCTTTAATGTAATGTACACTTTCTTCATCCTCCGGATCCAATGACATGGAATCGGTAGTTTCCTTGCCCTGCACCCAGGTAAACACTAGCGGTAAAATAATCAGAACCGCAAATGTAGAGGCCAGTAATCCACCAATTACGGCTCTTCCGAGGGGCGAAACCTGCCCGCCACCTTCACCATGGCCAATGGCCATGGGCATCATGCCCACAATCATGGCCACACTCGTCATAATAATCGGACGAAGCCGCAATGCAGCGGCTTCCCTGGCTGATTCCAGCGCATTGCCATTGTGTTTGCGCAAATGTTCAGCATTGGTGATCAGTAAAACAGCGTTGGCAATGGATACCCCAACCGACATGATAATGCCCATGTAGGATTGCAGGTTAAGCGTGGAACCAGTTAAGGTAAGCAGGAGCAAAGCACCCAGAATTACCGCCGGAACGGTTGCTAAAATTACCAGGGGAACTTTAAACGACTGGAAATTTGCCGCCAGCATTAAAAATATCACCACAATGGCCACCAGTAAGCCAGATTGTAAACTGTCCAGCGTTTCTGTTAATACCTTACCCAAGCCAATAGCCGAAATGTTCAGTCCTCTTGGTAGTTCGCCAATATCCGCAATGGCTTTGTTCACATCTTTAGTAGCAGTTCCCAGATCGGTATGGTAAAGGTTTGCTGTAACCGATAAGAATGGCATGGCGCCCACATTGTCGTTTTCGCCATAAGTTGTATCTGCAGTGATGGTAGCTACATCGCTTAACACCGGGCGTGCAGTATTTTTGAGCAGCGGAATTTCACCAATATCATCCTTACTGGTCATCTGGTTCATGGGTACCTGCACCTGGACGCTGTAAGGCAATCCGATTTTTTCATCCAGCCAGACATTTTTATCTGTGTAACGGGAGGATGATGTTGAGGCAATCAATGATCTCGAAATATCAGCCATATCTACACCAACCTGTGCTGCCCTGGTGCGGTCAATATCGATATTCAGCGACGGATATTTAATGGGTTGAGCCAGCTGCACATCCCTCATGTAGGGAATTTCTTTTAATTCAGCCAGGATTTTGTTGGCATAAAGTTCGTTCTGTTTTTTGTTTTTACCTGCAATACGCACTTCAACCGGGGTTGGAGAGCCCTGGCTTAGTACTTTATCTGTGAGTTCAATCGGCTCAAAGGAAAGTTTTACATCGGGCAGTTTCTCTTTAATTCTGGCCCTCAACTGATCTTTAAAATCATCCATATCGGCTTCGTAATCTTTTAAGCTGACCTGGAAAACAGCTTCATGCGGACCCGCCATAAATAAATAGATCGGGTTTACAGAAAACAGGGCGGGGTGCTGACCAACATACACCGAAGAAATGGAAACGTGTTCTGCCCCAACCATTTTTTTTAGTTCTGCCAAAACGGTATTTGCTTTTTCTTCTGTCCTTTCTAACCGGGTCCCGTCAGGTGCCCTTAACCTAAGCTGAAACTGACTGGAATTTACTTTTGGCAATACATCCCGACCAATATTCATTAGGAGTAGTGCCGCAGAGCCGATAATTACCAGCAGGTAAAGCATCACCACTATCTTCCGGTGGGGAAGAATCCTGTCCAGGAAGCGCATGAAACGGTTCCTGAATTTGTCGAAGAAACCTATTTTGCCATCCCCGCCAGAATCTGCTCTTTCAACGAGCATTTTCTTCTGATTTAAGGTATCTCCCTCGCTTTCCATCGCGATTCCGGTGGCCTCAAAATCAGCCTCATCCTGTGTAATACCCGGGTGATGTGCAGTTCCTTTTTTAGGATGCGCCACCATGAGCCAGTTGGCCATAATGGGCACAAAGGTTTGCGATAACAGGAAAGAAACCACCATAGAGAAGCCTATGGCCAGGGCAAGGGGTAAAAACAATGCACCCGGAATCCCGGTCATGGTGAAGGCTGGTGCAAATACGGCCAGAATACACAATAAGATCAATAGTTTTGGGAAGGCAATCTCTTTACAGGCATCCCAGATGCTAAGTGCTTTGGGTTTTCCCATGTCGAAATGCTGGTGTATGTTTTCAATGGTTACCGTAGACTCATCCACCAGGATACCGATCGCTAACGCCAGGCCGCTTAATGACATGATGTTGATGGTTTGCCCGAATAATTTCAGGAATAAAACGCCTGCAATAATGGAGGTGGGAATGGTGAGGATCACAATTAGGGCTGCTCTTTTATCGCCCAGGAAAAGCAATACCATCAAACCAGTTAAAATGGCACCGATAGCTCCCTCACTAACCAGACTTTTTACGGCATTAATCACATAAACCGACTGGTCAAATTCATAGGATAATTTAACGTCTTCGGGCAGGGTATTTTGTATAGCCGGAAGGTTCTTTTTTAAGTTTTTAACCACATCCCAGGTAGAGGCATCGCCTGATTTGGCAATACTTAAATAAACCGATCGCTTCCCGTTAATAAGGGCATAACCTGCGGTTAAGTCGGCACCATCTTTTACCGTGGCCACATCACGGAGCTGCAGGTTTTGTACCCCGCCTTTAAACAGTGGAATATGTTCAAAATCTTTTATTTTTTTGATCGTGTAATTGGTAGGCGTAATATAATTTTTATCCCCAATGCGGACATTTCCGGATGGTGCAGTCTGGTTATTTAACCTGATGGCTTCTACAATCTGATCAACCGTTAAATTGTGTGAGCGCAAGAGGGTTGGGTCTACATTGATTTCAATGGTCCTGGGGCTACCGCCAAAGGGTGCCGGAGATAAAAGTCCTGGTATGGCAGAGAATGAAGAACGGACGTAAGTATTGGCTAAATCCTGCAGTTCATTATTGGAACGAATGGGACTGCTCAGCACCAGCTGACCTACAGGAAGTGAGGATGCATCGAAACGGATAATAAAAGGCGGCTGCGAACCCGGCGGGAAAATGGCCTGCGCACGATTGGATAAGGCACTTAGTTCGGAAGCCGCCTGCGCCATATTGGTACCTTCATAATAGGTGAGTTTCATCAGCATCAAACCCTGGGTGTTTTTGGTTTCAATACTTTTCACACCATTCGCAAACAGCAGAATATTGATGTATTGCTTGCCAAAATAAGATTCCATCTGCGTGGGCGTATAGCCGCCAAAGGGATGGGCTATGTAGATCACCGGCAAATTCATCTGCGGCAGAATATCAACCTTAATCTGGTTGATGGCCCCGATGCCGAAAAAGAATAAGCCCGCAACTAAAACCAATATGGATATGGGTTTACGTAAGGCAAAACGGATAAGGTTCATGTATGGTGTTGATTAAAATTCGTTAATAAATATGTCGTAATTGCCCAATGCTGCAGATTTTAACAATAAGGCTTGCCAAACATTGGTATAAGCGATGTCGCGGTCGGTTTCAGCCCGGTTTAAAGTGAAGAGCGATTGTGTTAAATCCACCAGTGTGGTCAACCCGTTTTTATACAGCGTGCTTTTTTGCAGATAGGCATCAGATGCCGCCTTTACCTGGATAGGGGCCTCCCTGTAATTTTCGAGGGCATTTTTCAATTTGGCCTCGGCTAGTAAAAGCTGCGCCCTTAACTGCTGGTCGGCCATTTCATATTCTTCCTTCAAACCGGCACTGATAAAGGATTGTGCCCGGACCTGCGGATGGTTTTTGAGCAAAGCACTTAAGTTCCAGGTCATACCTATGCCAATCAAATAGTTTTCACGGGTAGGTTTAATGCCATCAAGATAGCTGCTGGTATAAGCATTTTGGTTGAGCAGGTAGGCGGAGCTAAAACCGGAGCCACGTGTTTGGGTTACCCCGAAAAAAGAAAAGGTGGGATAATACAGTTTCCGGTAATAATTTACCTGCTGATCGCTTACGGCTATCCGGCTTTGATAAAATCTTAATAAAGGATGTGAACTTTTAATGCTGGTGTCGCTCAGCAGGTTGCCGGGGATTCGCGTAATGGAAGCGGTATCTACCTCGTAAGATACAGCACTTAAACCCATTAAAACCCCGAGTTTATTGGCTTGTTCCTGTTCTACATCCCTGGCTTTTGTAAGCGCTATCCTTGCGCTTGATACCTCAGCTTTGGCAAAGGAGGAGTCCACACCGGCGATTAAACCGTTTTTAGCCCTGATTACTGCCGTGTTTTTAAAAATAATGGCCCGCGCTAAATTCTTTTCTTGCGACCGGGTTAAACGCTTTGCAGCAAGCAGATTTAAATAAGCCGCTGAAACCCGGATTTCCTGCTGAAATTTTTCCTGCTCCAGGTCATTCTGGTCTCTCTGATAGGTGGCGCCGGCAATGTTAATGCGCGCACTTACCCGGCCAAAAGTGAAAAAATCCCAGTTGATATTGGCTAAATATAATGCGCCAAAAGCAGCATTCCAGTTCTGGTGATCAAGTGCAGGACCAGACGATGCGGCTCCCAGGCCACCCAAACCATATTGAGGTCCGTTCTGACCATTAATGGTGCCATAATCCTGCTGCGCACTTAAGCTAAAATTTGGAAGATATTCCCGCTTGGCTTGCTGAATGGAAGATTTTGATGCGTTTGCATAATTATCCTTTGCCTTAATGGTACCATAGTTGGTTAAAGCAGTGTTTACAGCTTCTTTTAAGCTTATTTTTTGTGCTTTTGCAGTTAATGAAAGAAAGATAAGGGATGAAACGGCAAAATAGGATAAAGACTTGCGAAACATATGGTATAATTTACACCGCAAATGTAAATTATGGCTACAATATCCAATTATTTAGTTCAAATCAAAAATTATGCGAATCAAATAATCATCGAAATGTTACGTGGGGCCAGTGAAATTGGGGTGATCAAAAAAATACTGGTTAACGTTGCGCATGATACTTACCATGCGTGTTCTTCTGCATATTTTTTAAAATTGTTTAAGATAGACTGCCAGCCTTCTTTCTGCATTTCAATTGGATTTTGATTTTCCGGATCGAAAACTTCTGTCACTTTGGTCTGTCCGTTAATTTCTTCAAATGTAATATCCACCTGCCGCCCGTCGGCTAATTGATAGGCGATGCGTTTATGTGCATCAACTACACCATAAATGCCTTCAAAATCAAACTGCATACTGCCATCTTTTGCAGCCATGGTGGTTTTAAATTTTCCATCCACTTTCAGGTCATTTTCAGCATATGGAACATGCCAGTCGCTGGAAGCAAAGGTCCATTCGGTAAGGTGTTGCGGCTGCGTCCAGAATGTCCAGACTTTTTCAACAGGGACATCAATCAGTGTTTCTACTTTTATGGGTTGGAGATGATTCATGGTGAGATCTTTACCTAAAGATAAATAATTTCAACGTATTTAAAAGATTGAAATCATAAATTAAAGCAGGTGAATGACGTTAACAGGTATAAATAATTTAAAATTAACTTTCAGATTACATGCAACACGCAGACTTACCATATTTTTGGTGCTTTCGCAGAAGATAGTTTAGAGCGCGGAAACCAACATTTAAACAAAAATGAAATATCTAGTAAAAGAAATAAGTGATGGAAATTGCGACATCACTTTATTGCCAGAAGATCTGAATGATCGGAATCTGTTAGCAGAAAACACCATGTACACAGAAAAAGATTACGAAAAAACCATTCAATTTCATTACGAACACGCATTGAAGGCAAAGGTTCACACCAATGCGGCCTTTGTATCTTTAAATGAAAAGGAAAGCAATTATCCTAAACGGGTGAATGTGAACTACCAGATCATTTACAGCTAGTGATCTTAAAAAAAACAGTATCGAACCCCGATACTGTTTTTTTGTTTACCGTCAGCTGAGATAAAGAAAGTATTTATCGAAACATTCAGATTTTCGCATTGTTGTTTCCTTAATCAAAGCGAAATGATATGAGTAATAAAACAGTACACTCATCCCCTCTGGATGAAGTAAATGAAAGAAAAGAAAAAGATCAGGAACAGTTAAGCCAGCAGGCACTGGGCAACACAGATGTAACCGAAACAGCAGATGTACAGGCAAACGATGACCTACTGCGCACACCCAAAACAACCGGAACAGGGGGTAACCCAGCAGGTGCAGCACCAAACTCCTTAATTGTACATGAAGATGAAAGTGGGGAAGACCGCTATGAAGAAGGGAAAACAAATGCAGATAACGAAGAAAAATAAATTGTTTTATAAATGATATTATGGCAGAAGTTAAATTTCAACATGATGGGGAGGAGCCTGCCGCATTCAACCTGTTTGATGAGGATAAGAAAATTGGCGAAATGATCGTGGAGATTCTGGGTGGTGATCTAAAAGTATATCACACAGAAGTAGATGAAGATCAGGAAGGGAAGGGATATGCTAAACTGCTGTTAGCGGCCATGAGTAATTATGCCCGTTCCAATCAATTGAAGGTAATTCCCTTATGCACTTACGTGGCGACACAGTTTAAGCGCCATCCTGATGAATATCAGGATATTTGGAATAAAGAGGTGAAACCCGAATTTTAACTGCCTTGCTTATTTAAGGGGGAAGTGTTTAGCTGGAATGTTTTAAATGGCGGGTGATGAAATTTTAGAAGACAGTGATGGAGAATACTTCGATTTTCTTAAAGCAAATATGCCCAAGCAATCTGTTATATAAAGGGAATTGTTGTTATTCTTGTAATGTTGGGCAATCATATTTTCGAGCATAAAATTTAATACATATCTGAAGCAAGTGCTTGATTCAGATTATCTGGATTATTTTGCTGTTGTCTCATATTTAATAGCAGTTATTTGTTGAAATCATAATTTTGTATTTATATTTATCATACAAAAAAAAACTGATTAATCACTCTTAACACTCTCATTAAATGGAAAATTATCTCCATGGTCTGCTTGATGAAAGCGCAGACCCTGTTATCCAACAGTATCTTCATTACATCCGCACACAAATTCCTGACCCCAAAAAGAAAAAAAAGGTATTGATCATTGGCGCCGGCATGGCAGGTATGGTTGCCGGGGCCATGTTAAAGCAGGTTGGGCATGAGGTTACTATCGCAGAAGCCAATACTCGTGTTGGCGGACGGATCAAAACCTTCCGCAATACCGCCGGAAAAAAGTATTTCGAAGA
Source organism: Pedobacter sp. MR22-3 (assembly GCF_026240075.1). Lineage (NCBI taxonomy): Bacteria > Pseudomonadati > Bacteroidota > Sphingobacteriia > Sphingobacteriales > Sphingobacteriaceae > Pedobacter > Pedobacter sp. MR22-3. Next base: position 485,410 of record NZ_JAPIVF010000003.1, read on the forward strand.
TGACTCCCTGTATTGCGAAGCGGGTGCCATGCGCATTCCCAGCATCCACCTGATGGTCATGGAATATATTAAACAGCTTGAACTGAAAACAGAACCCTTTTACTATGTTTCGGTAAATAAAGAACAGGCCATCGCCTACAAAAATGGCACCCGCAAAGATTTGCCCGAACAGGAACGGAAATCACTCTTGTTTGTGAATTACCTTAGGGTGATCCAAAGTGAATATTATAAAAAAGGTGTTGATGTGAACCAGTTACTGGATTATCACCTGGAAACCAGTCCCAATAACTTTGAAAACCAGCGTGCTGATCAGCTGCTGGGTACATTGCTTAATCCATTAAAAGCGTTTCTGGCGCAAAACCCTGAAAAAAACTGGCCGATATTGATCGAGCGCTATGGCAATTATTCGATGATGCGCTTTTTAATGGAGTCGCTGTATTCGCAGAATGCCATAGAAATGATCGCCGTGTTGCAAAACCTGGAATCGCGTCTGGCCTATGATTTTATCCAGAGTTTTATCGAATCCAACGTGATTAAGGATGATACCCAGTTTTGGCAGATTATTGGCGGTACAGACTTGCTGACCACCGGATTTTTCGAAAAGCATGAACTGCACCAGAACATTTATTTTAATTGCCATGTCACCAAACTCTGGATCAATGAAAAAACGGGAAAGGTTAAAATCACCACCGACCGCGAAAAAGACCATCAAACGAAACATCCGGAAAAAGATGAATACACCGTGCACAGCCACAGACTTGACAGCATGGAATTTGATGAAGTAATCGTTACCATTCCTTTTTCAGCATTCCGGATGGTGCATGTGTGGCCGAAATTCAGTCAGGAAAAACGAAGAGCGATACGTGAACTCCATTACGATTCTGCAACCAAGGTATTGCTCGAATTTAAGGAGCGCTGGTGGGAAAAAGAACCTTATGGTATAGTTGGCGGTGGTACCATTACTGACCTGTCCAACAGGTTTGTTTATTATCCAAGCCAGGATATTGGTAAAGACGGGCACGGTTTGATGCTGGCCTCCTATTGCTGGTCTGATGAGGCGAGCCGATGGGATTCTATGAGTGATATCGACAGGTACAATATTGCATTGGACAATGTGGCCGTTATCCACGCACCTCAGGACCTGGCCGAACAAAAGCGGATCAAAAGTCTGGCAGTACTGCATGTCACCCGTGGTGAAGAAAAGAAAGACCAGAGCAATAATGCCGATCCCGGTAATATTATAGGCGGTGCAACCCAAAGCTGGATGCAGGACCCTTATGCTTTCGGCGAAGCAGCCATATTTAACCCCGGCCAGTTGCATTTACTGCAAAAGCATATTGTAAAAACAGAATGGGAGGGGAAGGCCCATTTCGCCGGTGAACATGCCTCTTTGAAACATGCATGGATAGAAGGAGCTATTGAATCAGGAATACGCACGGCACTTGAGGTCAATGAAACACCTGTTTACCTGAATGAGCTGAAGGAAGCTGCTGTTCATGGTGATTCACCTGTAATTAATCCGTTGGCTGTTGATCTTAAATCCTGAGCACCATGGAAAATTTAACAGACATGACCGTTGCAAAATATTTGGTATTGCGGCTGAAGGAGCTTGGCCTGACCCATTTATTTGGGATAGCGGGTAATTATTCGGCTCCTTTTTTAAATACCATTGATGAAGATGAAAGCGCAGATAAAATAAACATTATAGGCGACACGAATGAAATTAATGCCGGCCATTGCGCCGATGCCTATGCCAGGCTGAAAGGTTTTGCTGCCGTAGCAGTGACCTATGGCGTGGGTGCTTTTACCTTGCTGAATGCTACGGCAGGTTCGTATGTAGAGCATTGCCCGGTACTGGTGATCAATGGTTCGCCCACCAATGCCGATCAGATGAAAAGTATTGGTGAAGGCCTGCTGGCCTCACACATGACCGGCGACATGTACAGCAACATCAACGTATATCGCCATGTTACCGTTGCTGCAGAGCTGGTGATGAGCAGTGTAGATGCACCCTATAAAATAGACGCTGTACTGATGGCCTGCCTGATTTATGGCCGGCCGGTTTATCTCGAGGTTTTTGAAGATGTATGGCGCATGCCTTGTGAAGCACCGAAGCATAAACTGGCGATTAATGGTTATAAGCGTTGCACGCAAAATGCTGTGGAGGCCGCAAAGAAAACGGTAGAACTGATTAAGGAATTTGGTGCGCCCATTTTTTGGGCCGGTGAAGAAATTCAGCGGAAAGGCTTACAGGAAGAATTTCTAAAGTTAGTGGAAGAGACGAAGATTGAATTTACCACTTCCATTATGGGCAAATCAGTCGTTTCAGAAAGCAACCGGTATTTCCGGGGTGTTTTTAATGGCAATGCTTCTCCAAAAGATGTGCAGGAACGGTTTAAAAAAGCCGGTGTCAAAATCGGGCTCGGTGCCTGGACCACAGGTAAAAACCTGGGTGGCTTTAATATTTGGGGGGAGCATACCGTCCTGGCCAACCATTCGTCGGTGCGGATCGGTGCACAGTTTGAACCCAACGTATCATTGGGCGATTTTATGAGCGAACTGCGCAGGCAACTCAAAGACGTAGCGTATAAACCCCATCATATGTACGATAGTAGTCAGAAAGTGGCCGATGCAACTTTTGTGGTTGAACCACGGAAGAAAGATGCTGATTTGCCGATCACCTACGACAGCTTTTTTGGCCGGATGAATCAATTCATCACGACAGATCATGTGGTGGTTTCTGATTCCGGCTTTTCCTTACTGGGTGCGCAAGGTTTGCGTATTAAAGAAGCCAATGGTTTTGTGGCGCAGGCCTCGTGGCTTTCTATTGGTTATTCGGTACCAGCTGCCGTAGGCGTCAAGTGTGCCTTACCTGAAAAGCAGGTGATTGTTTTTGTGGGTGATGGAGCTTTCCAGGAAACCTGTCAGGCCATCAGCAACCAGGCCAGACTGGGGCACAATACCATTGTATTTGTACTGGACAACACCATTTATGGGATTGAACAAATGCTCACGAATCCAAACCCTTTCAGAGCGGCCGATAAAAAAATAAATTATCCGGTAGAGCATATGAACGAGGTTTACCCTTATAATAAAATGCATCAGTGGAAATACGCCAAATTAGCAGATGTTTTTGGTGGCAAAGGTTTCGAAGTGTCTACTATGAATGAGCTGGAAGATGTGCTTAAAAAACTTGATGTAAAAGACACCAATTTTATTGTGCATGTGCATTTGCCCGAGGTGGATATTCCGGAAGCCATTGCCTATAAAAATGACCGGCCAGGTGAAGATGAGGTACTGAACAAAGACTGGTCATTATGCGGATAACATCTGATGAGGCCGTTAAAGGTCGGATATAGATGTATCTGCGCCTTAATGGCTTTTCAATTCAATACGTCAGCCTCTACATATTCGTCATGAGGGGCTGACGCTTTCTCAAATCAAAAATTTCATTCATTTATTCATGCTGATCAATACAGGTTAACAGGCAAAACAGGCTGCTTTTTAAGCCGAGGAATTGTTTAAAAGGGCTCTTTAGCCATGTTATCTTCCGGATCACAACAGGTATTTAAATTACAATTTAACGATGTCAAAAATTTTAGACTTCCTCTCTAAGCTGGATGTAAGCTATGAAAACGGCGTTTCGGAACGCGAGCAGATTCGTCCGCATATGGAAAGTATGCGCAGTCAGTTTGAAGAATTGGCCGATCGGCCGGATATTATAGACACCATAAGCGAAGGATTTCCGCCGTTGCTTCAGATTGAAAAAAAAGAGATCACCTATCAGGGTAAAACCTACTATTATGATCAACAGAGAAAAATCCATAACCGCTATTACCGGTTTATGCCAAAATATATTGCGATGTGTTTTACAACGCAGCATGTACAGAGCATTGTGAAGATGATCCCTTTTTTCGATGGGCCGATCAGGGTTTGTTCCGGCAGACATGATCATGAAGGGGAGTGCATGGGTACAGATGCCCTGGTGATAGACCTTTCTGGTATGAACAGTGTGCAGGTTTTTAATCTGGAAAAGGAACAGGATAACAATTACGCCATCATTGACCCGGGCATCCAGTTTATTGATCTGATTACGCAGTTAAATCAGGATGGAGTAGGAATCCCGCATGGTACCTGCCATTCGGTAAGGGTTGCCGGATTTTCATTTGGTGGTGGCTGGGGACCATGGACACGCGCCAAAGGCATGGGCTGCGAAAGCCTGGCCGGCGTAACCATTGTTTTAGGTGATGGAACAGTAAAGGAATTATGGGATGAAAAACTGTTGCCCAAAAAAGCAAATGGCGAGCCGGTAGCCAGCATAACCGATGATGACCGGAAATTGCTGTGGGCACTCCGTGGCGGCGGTGGCATGAGCTATGGAATTGTGACCAGTTTAGTCTATAAAACATTTCAGCTTCCCCCTTACACCACCAAATTTACCGTGTCCTGGAAAAATGGAAAGGCATTGGAAATACTGGAAAAGTGGGAAGAAATTATCAGTGGCGACAACCCTGATCTGCTGGGTACTAACTTAAAAATAATGGCTAAATCAGGCGATGATCAATCAACTGGTCAGGAATGCTATTTTTATGGGTATTACCAGAGCAGTGATGTTGACCAAAATGCGATCCGGAAAGTAATTGGCCAATGGTTCCATTCTGATTTGACGCCTGATGATGTGACGTTCCAGGATGGATTATCAGCAGATCCCGGTGAGAATGGATTAAATAGCAACAGTTTCTGGGGCGGTCTTTCTGCCTGGGACCGGGTGATTGACTGGAAAGATAACAACAATTCACCGCTTCAGTATTCAGGATTGAAAAGCTATGAATTTATTCCGCCAGAGGTTGATGATCCTGCACCGCGGAAAATTACATCAAAGCTGGTGAAGGCAGGTCATGAAGGCGGCGGACTGGGTAAAGCCGGTCGGGAAATTTTAATTCAAAGTCTGCAGTCTGATTTGCTCGAACAGAAAGGATTTGATGCCGGGTTAGCCTGTTATATCACCCTCGGGGCTATTTCAGGCTCCTTTTATACAGAATATAACAGTGAGATCAATAAAAAGAAAAGAGGTGAATATGATGGCAGTGCATTTCCATACAAAAGCAGTCCCTACACCATACAGTATCAGGTATGGTGGAACCAGAACGGGGTTAATAAACAGGCAGACCAGTATGTAAATAAAGCATTGGACTGGTTGGAATGGTGCCGGGATCTTGATTTTCCGCAAACATACGGTGCATTTATCAGCTTCAAAGATGCCAGCATCCCTACTGCTGTGTATTTTCAGGAGAGTTATGCCAAGCTGAAAGACATCAAGAAAAATTATGCAAATGATCCGTTAAACAGGTTAAGCACCCGCAAAACCATTATTTAGCTTAAAACCACAAACAGAATTTCCACTCCGGCTGCTTATGCGGGCGTTTTTCCTGGAAGATATGAGTCCTGCTTGAATCTTCCAGGGATGTGAAATCAATTTCAGCAGCTGCAAATTAAGTATTGAATTCCTGCTTCATTTTATACGGGTATACTTTAGTCTCTGCCCGTTTCTGCCAGAATACGGATTCCGGCCAGCGTTGTTCTTGCCGGTAGTGTTGATTGCGCTGATCAATATATTGCTGCCAGGAATTGTCAATGTGGTTTTGATACAGCACCGCCGCGCTCATGTCATGGCCATTGCTTTTTAACATGGCCAATGCTGTTTTTCCGGCTTTAATGCCAGTTGAAAGGCTTTTGTAAATGCCCTGCGCAGCAATTGGATCAAAGCAGAGGGCAGCATCGCCGGCAGCCAGCCAATGTTTTCCATACACTTGTTCCAAACGGGAGGAGTAGACCGGAAATTTATAAAAGCAATGATCGTTTAGCGCAACCGGCGCTAAATGGGCAGCAAGGAGTTGGGTTTGGCTAATGCCTTTGGAAAAATTTTCAGCCATAGCCACATTGATTTGCCGGAGCACCGGGGCTTCGGTGATATACATACTGACCAGTTTATCTTCCGGTAGTTTGGCTGCATACCACCATCCGTTTTGATCTGCTTCTAACAGGGTTTGGGCAGTCAGTTTTCCGGCGGTGATGGAACTGAACCTGAGTAAACCGATCAGTTGATCCTGAAGATGTGTTTTGATGCCTAACGAACGGGCAAAGTGCGCACCAGGTCCGGATGCATCGATCACCATTTTTGCACGTAAGCTGTAATTTTGCCGTTTAACACGGTCATACAGGGTAAGCTCAAAACCATCGAGAGCGGGTTGCCGGCTCAGGTATTGTGTTTTCCAGGCGATATCGATTTGATGCCGGCTTACCGCTTCCACCAGCATGCAGTCAAATACCGGCCGGTTTAGCCGCCACGGCGGACCCATCGGGTCAAGTACCGAATCATTAAATCCGGCCAGGTGACGCCCCCAAACCGATACATGACCAGGATAGGCAAAATGGTTTGCACGGTCAAAAATGTCCCTTAAACCTAAAAAACTGATGCAAGACAGGGCGGCGGGTGGGATGCTTTCCCCCGCCCTGATCTTGTCAGCCTTTCCCGAATCGATAACCAGCACCTGTACATCAGCATGTTTTTTCAGGGTTAGGGCTGCTGCAAGCCCGGCCGGCCCGGCTCCAATGATCACTACATCATATGCTGCGCTCCGCATCAAATGGGGTTGTTGGCAGAAGGACTGGTGTTAAAGGGCCATTCCAGTGCCGGGTTATCCGGTATGATGGTTTCATCAAACTGGTTTTGTACCTCAAGGTAATAATCCGGATCGTAGTCAGGTCCAATCACCGTACCCTGCACAACAATGCCCAGCTTATCCCAGTCTTTTACAGATTGATTGGCTTTCTGGAAAGTACTGGCACTTTTAGGATCCAGCGAATAAGTACCTTTTCCCCTGATGGCCCATTGCTGTTTAGGTAAAACATTATTAACCACCTGGCTGGATACGTAAACCGCATCAGGGCGTTGTGCGGGCCACGACCAATACAGGGTTGTACCATTGCCATTCGTTTTATTTACGCCGTTGGTATTGATACTTGGCTGGTGTATGGAACAGGAATTATAGTCCGTTTGCCAGGGTATGGCCATGAACTTGGTCATATCACCGGGTTCCAGACCACTCAGGTCTTCCTGTAGCGGAAACCATCCGGCAGTTAAAAATGGCGCTTTATTCGCTGAAGCATAATTTAGGGGGCTGGCTTTCAATCTGAACGGTCCTGCGCCGGTTGTTTGCCAGTCCTGCTGGTAAATATCTGTTGATCTCACGATATAACTCATTTCAATGCCGGGTACATACCGGCCGCCGAGGCAGTTGCTCAGGGATGCCATATCCAGGTATTCACCCTTGCCGAGCTGCTGGCCCTCACCATCAATAAATTGGTGCCTGCTCCATTGTTCCAAAAAGAAATACTGGGTTTTGGTCACCGTCAGGAAGGATGTTCCGGCATCGCCCACTGATAAAGGCATGAGCGGTACACCGGTGTTCACTTCAGACTGTGGGGTGCCTGTAAGGTTCGGATTTCTGATAAAATTCAGTCCGGCCATGATGGTTTTGTCAGGGTTGTCCGCGCCGGTGATGGCATCCACGGCTTCATGTGCTTTAACGGCCATTCGGGGTAGGTTTACGGTCCAGCGTTGCAGTAACGCAGCCCTGAATACCGGCCTCACCATGCTTTCAAATGCCGGGAGAAAGGCCGGATTAAAACTTTCGGCATCAAACAGTTCCGGCTGCAGGTTCATTTCCCTTACCCAGGTATCATAAACATCATCCCAGGTGGAAACAACATTGCGGATCTGCGGCGCATAAGCCGGATCGCAGCAAACCACCCAGGCATTAAAAGCCTCCTGAAAGCTGCCATCTTCAAAGACAATGGTGGCAGATACAGGCCCATCGGCAGCGTCATCATACCAGCTGGCGTTATTAAGATCGCCTGTGCAAGGTACCGGATCGCCATATTCATCTATTCCTGCAGCGGTATGGCCATGAGCAGCCAATACCAGTAATCTGCCTTGCTCGTCTGTTAGCGCCTCACCCAATGAATCGAGTTTGCCAGCGGGGTAATGCAGTTCGCCGGCAGGGAAGGTGACCGGATAGGCGGTGATTTCCTCAATCTTTCCATTTGAACAATAACTGGCCGGGGTTTTTGCATTGAATTTGGCTTTATTATTCGCAATGGCGGAAACAGCCCTCGGACCAGGATCAATCACCAGGTTTCTTAAGCGGATCGGGTCTGCTACAGTACCTGTTGTACCGTATACTTGCGGGTTGCGCAATTGCGGAAAACCGTCCTGGAATGCATTGATACCCACCAGCGGTACCACATTGTAGGAAGCAGCCTTTTTATTGGCCAGGTGCACCGTCCAGATGATATCTTTAACCACCCGTCCGTCAGCAAGCGTGGTCCCCTTAACTACTTCCGCAGGTTTGGCGGGGCAGGGATAAGCATCGGGTCCGTCTAATTCATAATAATATAAGCGGAAGCGGGCCGCCTGTCTTTTAAGGTAACCATCCTCATCGCGAAGGTCGGTCGCCGCTATGGCTTCATTTTCCGTTCCTGGTTTAATAGGCAGTCCTCCCGTCGTTGCCGAACCCGCCAGCGGCAAGCCGGCACTGGTTTCTGGCGAAAGATAATACGCTTTACTGGAGCCTATGCGCGCAAAATTAATGGTAGGGTGTATGCGGAATACTTTATTTACTGACATGGTTTGAATCTTTTAAGGTTAACTGAATTGTGGGGTCACGCCGTTTTTCCAGCAGTTCTGAATGGCTGCGCCTACGCTGACCATGGCGGGTATAAAATCATCCGGGTTTTCGCCAACAAAAAGGGCATCAAGCCGGTTACGCAGTTTATTAAAGTTCTCTTTTAATATTTCGATCAGTTGCCGGTCGTAATCAGTATAATCGCTTAGCGGTTTAAATGCATAGGTATCCTGTAGCGGTGTATTGTTTTTGATCTGTTCAAATTTTTCAAAATGATCAGCGGTTTGTTCCGGGTCATCTGCCGTGTTCTGGAAATTCGCAATCAGCGGATCATTGCCCTGGCTGGCATTTGAACCTTCTCCCTGATCGGTGATCAGATCAATCAGCATGCCCACCTGGTTGAAACCGGCATTTCCGTTTTCGGTGATTGTCATACCTGGCATGAGCCTGTAATAAGCCGAAAAATAGTTTACCTGGTTTACACCGCCCTTAATGCGGTCTTTAAAAAGGCTGGCGCCATAACGCAGTGCACGGTAGAAATCGCCAATATTGGCATATTCCTTTATATTTTGTTTGAGCGATGGCTGGGTCGCAGAATCCCATTCCGGATATTCAATCAGGCACATGGCATTGATCCGGGACATATCCAGCGGACCTATTTCGGCCGTGTAGGGCTGAAAGTTTTGCGTAGGATTTGGTACATCCAGGTTAAAATCAAGATGTGGAATAGTCTGTCCTTCATAAACAGGCATGCTGATTTTAGGACGATAACCATAGGCATTGCCGATATTCGCGACGCATTGTAAATGCAGCATCTCCTGGTGAAGAACAGATTGGATCAGCTGAAACGGTTCTGCGCTCCGGTTCACAACAGAATACATGGCCGACATGTAAAAAGGAATCGTCCACAGCTCCAGGTCTGCGGCGTATTGGATATGTTCATAGAGGTGTTTCAGATTCCAGTGCGGATCTGCTACAGCTAAATTTTCAGTAGACATGGTTGAGGTTTTAAACGGTGAATGGTTATTGAAAACGGGCAACGGTAATGGCAGCTACCACCAGTTCGTCTGCCAGCTGGCTTAAGCCGGTGACATAATGAGGGCGTTCTTCGGGGCCAAACACAAATCCCACAGGCTGATCCTGTTCGTTAGCCAGTAGCAGTAATTCACCATAGCCGATGCCACAGCTCTGCGGATTGCTGTTTCTCCTGGAATCGTTGAAATGTAAAGAGCCTCCCGCATCCGTACTGTCATAAACGGAAATGCGGTAAACCTGTTTGACAAAGCTTTCCGGGTTAAGCACTTCATCAAGTGGTACACGTTCTGGTACGGAAGTAAGCACCATGAAATGGCCGTTAGAATGTCCGGCAGTATAACCAAAGGATACAATATCTCCGGCTTGTGCAGAAGATAGTCCGCTCTGCGATTCACCGGTATAGGTTTTGAGTGGCTGATTCAGTTTTTGAGATTCCTCGTTTTCAGCTTCCTGAATGGTGCTTGCGGATATACAACCCGCAACATAACTCCACCGGCCTGGTAAAAGTACCGGGAAGGCGATCGCGATTTCCAACGCCGTGGGTACAATTCCAGGTGCAGCAAAATGGATCGCATCAAAATCAACCTGTTGATGTAACAGGCTATAGGCATTGTTTTGCGGATCATTACTGCCCACTGCAGTGATGACACGGCAGCCAAACCCCACACAATCCAGTGTGCCGGTAAATGTACCGCCGCCAGCACCTGTAACCGGAGTAAATACCGCATCAGGATATAAGGGTTTCGGCCATACCGGTTCAAAAGCCGCAGGGGTTTCGGTGTAATAATTTTCGCCTGACGAATTGGGACCGGGATTAATGTAATTGGTCAATACAGTAAAGGCTGTGTTGTTGAAACTTACGGTTTCGCCACTCACGGTTACATCCGGAATACTGATATTGCCTTGGGCAACAAGGTAGGGGGTTGACACCGCAAAAGATGCCTCGGCTGTACTGTTGAAAAAATCGGAATTGTAGGCCTCCGGCCCGGCAAAATAATTGATAGGTAACATGTTGTTTGAGATTTGTTAATTTATAATTGAAAGTATTAACAAAAAAATACAAATGCAAATTTTATAGTCACTTAATCGTTCGGGCTGGATTGACCATTTAGGATATCCCTTTTTAGGGGATTGAGCTTAGCTGACTGCTAAAAAGTTAAAGGAAATAAAAATGGGAAGTCACATCTTTTAGCATGTGCTTCCCATTAAGTACTCGGGGCGGGAATCGAACTGTTTCGATAACACGCTGTAGTACAGTATGTTTTTTTATCTTTTGCCGGTGAACGCACGAATTACGCAATATCACAACAACAGATCAAGGATGTCATTACTTACTATTAAGCCTGCAATACTTATATAAATTGATTTCAAAGTACTACAATCCTTATCTGCTCAAAGATACGAATTCCTGGATAATTTCTTTAATGAGACTTATAAACAGGGCGAGTGATAACGTGACATCAGCAAATTTTGAAAGTCACTTGGCCATTAGTATACTTCTATCTTGATCCAAGTGGCTATCCGATTACTCTAATAGACTTTGCTATTTTCCATTAATTCTTATGAGTGAGGATTATATGATCGTTAGGAGAACTGTTTTTTAATATCGTATTTAAAGAAAAATATCAATACGTTAGAATTGTCCCATCGTCGAGAAAGTCGCCTTCGTAAGTTCCACCTTTAATAAACTTTTCCAGGTTGAAATCTTCCCATTCGAAAACCCGACTTTTGGATAATTGAGATAGTTTAAGCGCATCGTAGAATTCATTGGCATTAAGTAATTCGATTGAGATTCCTTTTGCTTCCGATAAAGATGCTGTTGTCTTTGCTCCTTTTCTAAAATCTGATGTAGTAACAAAGATCCCTTTCGTATAATTACCCAGCATTAGAGCACCTGTTAATTCTCTTATTTGGGAAGCTTCGATTTTATTTTTATACTTTTTTACTTGCACTCCTATTAACCTTGATTGTGGGTCGTGCAATATAACGTCAATCCCATAATCATTGCTATAATTAGTGACCACCGTATGATAACCTAAATTTCTGAAAACATCACCCACAACAAGTTCAAATTTTCTTGGCGATATAACATCTACATTTTTAAAACTTAGGGCAAGATAATCTATAAGGTCTGATAGTGGAATGTCAATGTTGATTAAGTCTAACTCTTTTAATGTAGCATAGGCAATATTGCATTCAATCCAGAAACCGGTATGAGAAGAGGCTTGAGTTTGAATATTGTGATACCCCTTCCACCAACCACATTGAGGACAGTGATCAACTTGTAAAATTTCCTTTCCTCTCTTAATTGACTGTTCTGTTAGCTTAACATTACAAAATGAACAAAAGAATTTACTCATTTTTTCTTGATCAGTATAAGAGGATATTTCATTATAGGCCCATATGCTCATAATTTCAATGTCGAACTTGTTGTAAAATACAAAAAAAATCTAGGGCATAGATATATTAAGAATTTAAATGCAATTCGCAAGCATCGATGAAATTTTAGCAATATTTCAGGTAAATAGTATCTGCACCCTAAGTTCAACAAGATATTAAGTACTATTAATTTATACAGATTAACTTATGGTTGCATTTATTTTATCGAAATTTAGTTTGCTAATGGGGGCTGGACCTATCTTAATGTTATAAAGTGTTTTTTGCAGGGCATATACCGATGAATAAATTAGAGGTATCTGCTCGATTCGGGAATCGCTTTTAGTATTTGCAGTGAGGTTCAAATTATCAAACATCACTTCTGCTCTCTTCAGCCATTTCTTTTCGGATGTTGTATCGGCTTGATCCCAGTAAGCTTCAAAGGTTTTGTAACTAATTGTTTGATATTCCTCACCATTTTTCAAAAGCATCAGATCTCCTATTGCTTGCTGCCAATCCCTATATATGAGCCCTAATTTTACGGATACTTCATCAATGACTTTGTCTTTATTATCCTGCAAATCGGCTAATGTAATTGATATGTTTTGCGCTGCGGATGCAAGATCTTTAATAAATTGATCTTTTATAGGGGTATCAGCATCGTTTAGCTGAACGATATTGTGCCTGCTATGTACAGCGTGGACTAAATGGTCAAGTTCTACAGAAAACTTTTCCAAATCTGTTTTCTGCACTGCGTTCGTATCTTTTCCTAAAAGTCTGAAGATCGCTTTAACTATATACATTTCAACTCGTTGACCATCTGCTAAGCTAGACTCAATAGCTTGTATTCGTTCTAATATGAAGTGACTTGTATCTGCCTTTTTCTTAATGACTAAATTAGGTTCTTGGATACGATAGATACGAACCCATCCCAATAATGTACAAAGCCGGAATACAGTACTGCGGTATTTGTAATCGTAAAACTCAATCAAAGGTGTTTGTTTCCACAAATAATGTGACCTTGTACGGAAGATCTCATGCAGCCGATGATTAAAGGAATTTGCGGAAGAAAAAAGATTACGTTTAATTTTTAAAAATAACTCCTGTCCTTTCCGCCTTTTGACTCGATCTTCTACTATCAAGGGGATAAGATAATCCTTGATAAGGAAGCCCAAAAAAACAGTAATTAAAGTCGTGCAAGCTGCGATTAGGGCTGTCTGTATAGGTATTTCATTTAATTGAAATGTAGATTTATGTGCTTCAGAAAGCTTTTTTAAGGAATCGATTTGATGATGTAGATTTTCAAGGGTGTCATGTGCAACATTCATGTGTTCAGATTTTCGGCAAAATAATAATTTCCACGTGATTATATAAGCAGTTTTTCAATGTAAGGATTCACTTAGGATTAATAATCTTGCAGTTTGTTATAGAGCAAGGATTTCCCGGTTGTATTTTTTGCCGAGCCGCTTTTATTATATTTGTGCCCGCATACACGTCGGCCAAATAAATTATGATCCAACAGTTTTCCAATAAGCAGACCAATGCCCTTTTCAGGATGATCCATAATGAGTCCGTTTTTGATCGGGATTTTTACGGAAAGGATAAGGAAGAAAAGCTGTTGACCATGAAAGAGCGTCTACGCTATTGAACGCAACCATGATGCTGTAAAATCGTCACTTAATCTAAAAGGCTTCGGTGCTGCGGTTAAGGAATTTGAATAGCAGGCCAGGCTCGGGAAACAGGAATTTACTATTCCTGTTTCCTATAATGTTTCAGAGAAAGAAACGATGTCGTTTAAGATCAATATCCAAAAGGATCTCAATGGGGATTACCAGATTAAAGAAGCGGTAGCTGTACTAAAGATTGAGGGGCGGCCTAGAGAAGGCGGTACATTAAAACTGGACAGTGCTCTTCAGGACCTGACTGCTGATCATGCTCACCGATTGCTTGCAGGTAAGTCTATAAAGTCAGGAGATACCTGGCTCAGTCTTGATTTCAACGATCGGGACGCAATGGGCAATTGTAAGGTAATGTCGTTTCCGAAAGAATACGGTTTCGATCTTGATAAGCTGTTGAGCGAGATCGAGGCAAAAGAAACCCAGGACCCTGCAGAGCGGTTAAAGCTTATGGCAGCACTTGAAAATGGGAAAACGGTACGTTTAAATTCAGTTGGTGTTAATGGTGGGTTAGAGATTGAGGCCAATCCAAGGCAGCTAAGCGTTTTTAGCGCTCAATACCTTAACGAAAAGAATAGAGAGCGCGAGAGCAAAGTGTCATCAAAAGTAGAGGTTAAGCAGCAGCAGGCTGCCAGAAGTAAAATGAAAATCGTTTGATAAAGTTGAGGATGGAAAATTGTGTAATAGCGGGGGGATCAAGCAATACAGACGTTTCTTACTTTTTTTAAAGAAATACGTAGCGATCCTAAGATCGGGCCATTTCATATTGCGGTTTTCACAGCATTGTATTACGCGTGGCTCAACAAAGGAACAAATAGTTGCGTATTGGTTTTTTCCCATGAGGTAATGCCTATCGCAAAAATCGGAGGACGCTACACCTATCAAAGGACAATAAAGGAACTAGCGGAGTACGGTTATATAAGGTATAGGTCGTCGTTTAACAGATTTCGTGGAAGTAAAATTGAATTTGTATTTTAAGAATTTGAAAGCGGATGGGTGTAGAGATGTAACAAAAGAAGACTTAGAAGAATTTGGAAGAAACCTTCTGAATGAAATCGCCGAATTGCTCAAAGCGCGGCCTTTCGAGAAACAGAATGAGTGGCTAAAGAGTGCGGAAGTGAAAAAAATATTACAAATTTCGTTTAGCTCACTTCAGAATTTGAGGATTAGTGGCAAAATTACGCCTAAAAAAATATTAGGTGTCTATTACTACAATAAGAATGAAATTGAGGCTTTGTTTGATTAAAAATGTGAGGATGAAAAGTGAAGAAAATGCAGGTCTTTTGGCCAGGTACATAGAATTGATGTCAGGGGACCCAAAGATTAAAGCGATCCACATGGCAATAATCATGGCAATATTCCATATTGCAATCGAAACTAGTTGTTTCCGGACAGTACAAATTTCCCGTCGGCAGGTTATGGGTATTTCTCATATTAAAAGTATAGCGACATATCACCGATACCTAAAAGAATTGGTGCTTACAGGTTATTTAAAATATGAGCCGTCTTATCATCCCAAGATTGGCAGTAAGGCAGTCTTATGCTTATAGAATGTGCATTACAATATCCAGGTAACGGTCGATACTCTTTTCTTAAAGTAAAGGCGGTTAGGATCAAACGGGATAGCAACTGGTATGGTTGCTATCCCTTTTTTTTGTTGTCAACGCAATTAAGCATACAAATTTAGACACGAATCCTACCATCAAGAAGCCTTAGCAACTGCGTCGGTGAAATCGAATTCTATTTCGACAGTCTGTTTAGGAGCTAATTTATCATCTAACTCTTGCATATCCTCTCTTGCTTTCGTATCAATAACTTTGGCATAATGCTGTGTTTGTTTTATCCTACTATGCCCTAATAATTTCGAAACGGTTTCGATAGGCACACCATTTGCAAGCGTTATAGTAGTCGCAAACGTATGTCGTGCGATATGGAACGTCAACCTTCGGTTAATGCCGCAAAGCGCAGTAATCTCCTTCAAATACTCATTCATTTTCTGATTTGACGCGACGGGCAGAACAAAACCATTTATTAAGCATTTCGGATGCGTAGCATACTTGTCCAATAGTTCTTCAGCTACGCGCAGGAGTAGTACTTTAATAGGTGCATCGTTCTTTTGTCTGCTCGATAAAATCCATTTATTACCCTCGTCATCAATTTCAATTTGAGAACGCATCAAGTTTTTGATGTCGATGTAAGCCAAACCAGTATAGCAACTGAAAATGAATATATCCCTAACAGCGTTCAACCGATCAGTAAAGAAAACCTTATTCTGTATGGCATAGACCCCGCTGCGCCTGAGCGGAATTACAGGAATGTCCTTGGGACTCGTTTTGAAATCTGCGAATGGATCTGTATATAGCCATCCTTTTTTACGACATTGAATAATAATCGTCTTAAATAAACTCAAGTACTTTACTGCTGTATTGTAAGAATGTTTTTTCTCTGCGCGCAACCAATAATAATACTGTTGTATAAAGTCATAGTTAACATCCCGGAGTTCCATATCGACGCCATCGATATCAATTTCTGTTTTGAACTTAATGTAGTTCTGTAAATGGGTACAGGCCGTATCATAGCGCTGCCATGTTTTTCTTGAAAATTCGACGCCTATTAAACCCTCGATAATTTTGTTATGTTGCTTAAAAATATCCACAACCATTCTTCTTTCTGGACCACTTCCGGTTACAATGCTTATAATACCTAAAGCAGTAATCCGTCTTCCGGTATCAATGAGCAACTTTTTAGCTTCATAAATTTTAGAAGTTAAACTTTCAAGATATTCGTTGAGGCTACGGGCATCTTCTTTATTTCCTGTAGCCCTACCTGCTCGTTGGTTCCATTTATCACAATGCCACCTTCTTTTAATTGATACCTCCTTAGGCTTACCATCTACCGTGATCCTTAAATAAACAAAACGATCTTTTCCCTTCTAATTTTTTGGTTGCTTTAAATAATAAAGCAAGCCAAAGCTTTTCTCCAACATAACTGAATAATTTAAGTTAAACAAATGTCGGATTGAAGCCTTTGCTAAACAAAATGTTCATGCTTTAAAAATATTGATAATCAATTAATTAAGTACTTATCGTGCGTCTTTTATTTTAAAAAAGTGAGACGCACGATTGACGCTAATTAATTTGGAGAATCTTTGTGAAAGTTGGGAGATAGCTATAAACAAAGAAGCCTGCAAATTATTAATTTGCAGGCTTCTATAGTTTTGTAATCTTTGTTTGTACCACGTACGGGAATCGAACCTATTTTTATAACTAACTATATATGTCAGTGTTTTTATATGTTCTAATAAAGCTAAACATCACGGATGACGCTTTATTTACAAACCTTATCCTATTTGGACATCAGTACTCGGGGCGGGAATCGAACCCGCACGCCTTTGAAAGCACAGGATTTTAAGTCCTGCGTGTCTACCAGTTCCACCACCCGAGCAGGCGATTAACCTTTTAAAATAAATGCCTCCTGGTAGGAAGGCATTTAGAGCGAAAGACGAGATTCGAACTCGCGACCCCGACCTTGGCAAGGTCGTGCTCTACCAACTGAGCTACTTTCGCATGATAATACAATCGCTGTATTCCCTTTGGGGTTGCAAATATAGGAATATAAATAGCACATGCAAAAATAATTTATAAAATTTTAATTTCAAGGTTAATTGAGTTTTAAATTGAATTTTCAGATGCTTTCATAAACTGCGGTGAAGATTTTGTAAATCAATAATGCGGAATTTCAGCTATGTTGAAAACCATCAAATTGTTAAACAAAATGCCTGCAATTAATAAGCATTAATGTATAAAGATTTATATATTGAGCACTTTTAAATGAAATCACGCAGATCAGGCATATGCATGCTGTAAGCTACATTTCAGCCCGGTGTTAAATTGTTTATTCTGATTTACGCAATGGGAAAAAATTAGAACCTGATGTTTTGATATGAGAAATAGGTTAATCCAAATGCAAAAATTTAACTTCAATAAGTTTATAGCCGTTACCTTGTCAGTTGTTTTAGTGCTGATTGTCAGCACAAAAAAATCCTTTGCACAGCAAAACCTTAAACTTTGGTACCAGCAGCCGGCTGAAAAATGGGTGGAAGCACTCCCTTTAGGGAACGGTAAACTCGGGGCGATGGTATATGGCAAGGTAGATGAAGAACTACTGCAGTTAAACGAAAGCACCTTATGGAGCGGTGGACCAGTTCCGCAATCCGTTAATCCTGATGCTTTGAAATATCTACCGCAAATCAGGGAAGCTTTGTTACAACACCAGGATTATGGCCTGGCAGATCAGTTGACCAGGAAAATGCAGGGCTATTACTCCCAGTCTTATCTGCCAATGGGAGATGTCATCATTAAACAGGATTTAAAGGGTCAGAAACCAACGGCATACCGGAGAGCATTGAGCCTGGATAGTGCTTTAACCACCACCTTATTTACCGTTAATGGTGTACAATATTCTCGCAGGGCATTCATTTCTGCTCCCGACCAGGTCATGGTAATCAGGCTTCAGGCCAGTAAAAAGGGTGCATTAAATTTCTCTATAGCCGCAAATAGCCTGTTGAAATACCATCAAAATATCGGTGATGGCGGTGAAATGATTGTACAGGGAAAAGCTCCGGCAAATGTATTGCCAGTTTATTATAACCCTGAAAAGGTGGAGCCCATAACCTATAATGATACTTCAGGCTGCAAGGGCATGCGGTTTCAGTTCAGGATAAAAGTGGTTTCTGCTGATGGAAAAATTTTTTCAGGTAAAAATTTAATTGAACTTAAAAATGCTTCGGATGCTACCATCTATATTACGGCAGCAACCAGTTTTAACGGATTTGATAAATGTCCGGACAGTGAAGGCCTTGATGAAAATAAAATTGCCGGGGAAAGACTTCAGGCTGCGGTGAAAAGGACATATACCGATTTAATAAAGCGCCACCACCAAGACTATACGCACTATTTCAATCGGGTATCACTGCAATTGGGTAAGGATAAGAACAAGGTGCAAAGCCAGCTGCCTTCTGATTTAAGGTTAAAAGCCTATTCTTCCGCAACACCAGATCCGGAACTGGAAACTACCTATTTTCAATTCGGAAGGTATCTTTTGATTTCTGCATCACGTCCCGGAGGTCCGCCGGCAAATCTTCAGGGTATCTGGAATAATATGGTGCGGCCGCCATGGAGCTCCAATTACACCATTAACATCAATGCACAAATGAACTACTGGCCTGCAGAGGTTACCAATTTATCCGAAATGCATCTTCCGCTGCTCGATTTTATCGGCAATTTAGCACAAACAGGTAAGTCTACTGCAAGGCAGTTTTATGGCGCGAAGGGATGGGCAGCTAATCACAATTCAGATATCTGGGCATTGAGCAATCCGGTAGGCGATTTTGGTGCCGGAGATCCTTTATGGGCCAACTGGCCGATGGGTGGAAACTGGCTTTGCCAGCACCTGTTTGAACATTATCAATATACGCAGGATAAGGATTTCCTGAAAAAAGCTTATCCCATCATGAAGTCTGCTGCAGCATTCAGCCTCGACTGGCTAGTTCCGACTAAAGACGGCTACCTGGTTACGGCGCCTTCCACCTCACCTGAAAATGCTTTTTATGATCAAAACAGGAAGGCACAGTCCGTATCCATTGCCACTACAATGGATATGTCCATCATTCGCGATCTTTTCAGTAACGTGATCAAATCGGCACAAATCCTAAACACAGACCTGAATTTCCGGGATACATTGCAGGCCAAAATCAAAAAGCTTTACCCATTGCAGATTGGAAAAAATGGGCAATTGCTGGAGTGGTATCAGGACCTTGAAGAAACCGATATCCATCACCGCCATGTATCACACCTTTTTGGTCTTTATCCGGGGAAAGAAATTACGCCGGATCAGCCTGAATTTTTTAAGGCAGCGGCAAAATCGCTATCCATCAGGGGGGATGACGGAACAGGGTGGAGCAGGGGCTGGAAAATTAACTGGTGGGCGAGGTTAAAAGATGGTGATCATGCCTACCTGCTGTTGCGGAAATTATTAAATTATGTGGATGCCAATGAAAAATCAAAAGGAGGTACCTACGCCAATTTCTTTGATGCACATCCGCCATTTCAGATTGACGGGAATTTTGCCGGAACAGCAGGTATTGCAGAGATGCTTTTGCAGAGTTATAATGGCGCTATTGAACTGTTGCCGGCTTTGCCATCGGCCTGGAAAGATGGTATGGTATCTGGCCTAAAGGCAAGAGGTGGTTTTGAGGTGGATATGAAATGGCAGGATGGCCGGTTGCTTTACGGCAAGATTACTGCTGAAAAAGGCGGGGTTTGTGTGGTGAAAGCTGCACATCCCTTCAGGTTAAAACACCTGAAGCTTCCGTCCGAAAAATCTGGAAATGGCTATGAACTTACATTTAGTACAAAACCGGGAAAACGCTATGACATCCTTCCATTAATAAACTAATTTATTAAAAACCAGTTATTGATCAGGCAGGCATTTGCAGAACGAGTCTAAAAGATTAAGTTTTTTGAATTTGCTGGCAAAGTATAGAAGGCTATTTTGCTTTCGGGAACGCGACTTTTATTTTTAAATTATTGATCTGAATACATGTTTTTCAGCTTCACATACTTCCATAAACGCTTGTCCGAACGTGGTATAACAATAGCGGCATTCTTTTAATTCTACATCAGCACCTGAAGAATTGGTCTGGATAAATATTTTATCTTCTTTTTTCAGGCTAAACGGAAACCGGATTTCCTCCAGCAGGCCGAGACCAATCAGGTTGACGATTTCATGCCGCTCCAGTGTACTTACAGGAATTATTCGCGCCTTATGTAAACGATCAGAAAGTACGTTATATCTTCTATGGTGTTGTAAATTGTTTATTTCATATTGAATGGCGGAAATTTCATCGGCGGTTTTCACAGCTGCTGTGCTAATATGCGTGTCATTGATCATCGCAATTTTTGAGAAAAATTCCTGATGTGATTTCAGTCTTTTTTTTAGTTCTTTTACTTTTTGTTCTACCATGTGCCGTATTTTTTCCATCTCTTTATTTAAGTGATGTACTCGCATACTCATTTCCAGGAAAGAAGTTTTTAAAAAGATAAATTCCTTATTTGAAATCTGGTTAATTAAATTATGGAAGATGTAATTGACGTTGTTTAACTTCGAATCTATTCCTTTAGTTGTTGCTGGAGACCACATATTTCCTGAAGGCTCATGCTTTCTAATCCCGCCCGCCTCTAAAAACGAAATGGGCAAATTAAGATCTGGTATATCTGAGATAAACTCCATGGGATTAGCGAGTAATATTACAGCTTTTGATCTGTTACAACATTTGACTAAATGGTAATTTATAAAATTAAATATACCCTAAACAGGAAAATAATGGTTTTATATTTACCTTATGCAAACGATTGTTATATGAGACTTACTTTACTGGAATAATTTGACAACTATAATTTAACTGCTCAAATATAGTCTTAGTAAATTTACAAAATACATGTTGATGGTCAGTATTTGACATTTGTCAAAATGAAAAGATGATATATGAGAAAGTGATGAGATTATCATGATGATCAGTCCGTAAAAATCGGAGATCTGCATGAATATTCATCCTGATCCAGCCCGTGTTTCTGGCTTTTTTTGATTGATCCGAAAACTCAAGTAAACAAAAAAACCTTCCATTGCTGAAAGGTTTCCTGTTTCGATTTTTTTGAAGTACTCGGGGCGGGAATCGAACCCGCACGCCTTTGAAAGCACAGGATTTTAAGTCCTGCGTGTCTACCAGTTCCACCACCCGAGCATTAGTCTATCCGGATCCCCGGTAAGATTAATGTTTTAAAATAAATGCCTCCTGGTAAGAAGGCATTTAGAGCGAAAGACGAGATTCGAACTCGCGACCCCGACCTTGGCAAGGTCGTGCTCTACCAACTGAGCTACTTTCGCATGAAACAAAACTGATATGCCGTTTCGTTTTGGTGATGCAAATATAGACAGATTTATATTTCTGTCAAGGGATTTTTTATTAAAAATTTAATATTTAATTTAAATTGCTGTCTTTCAGTACAAGTAAAATTAAATCATTTTCAAATCCGCGCCCCTGAAGATAGGTCATCAGCTTCATTTTTCTTTTTAAAGGGTGCGATTCGGTTAAGGTATCTGCTTTTCTGATCGCCAGATTTTCTAAAGTCTGCAGGTAATCCTCCTCATCCAAACTATACAGTGCCTTTTGCATGATCTTATCCGGAACGCCTTTCAGTTTTAAGCCCTGTTTAATTTTAAGGCGCCCCCATTTTTTAATGTTAAATTTCCCTGAAGCATACGATTTTGCAAATCTTTCTTCATTCAAAAAATTGTTGACAATCAGTTCTGATAAAATCTCTTCCAGCTCATCCCCACGCATACCCCATTCAACAAGTTTATAACGGACTTCCTTTTGAGAACGTTCCTGGTAAACACAAAAACTTTCTGCTTTGGCCAATGCCTGTTTTTTATCTAATATTGCTGTCTCTTGTTTGCCGCTTTTCATAATTAATTGATGAAATTCGCAAAAAATAATGGCGATTAACGTATTTTTTGAATAATATGATGCATAACCCGATATATACCATTTCCAAAATTGCAGAAATTCTTGGTGCTGAAGCCCGTTTAGGTAATGAAGAACTTAGCATTCAGTACCTGGTGGTGGATAGCCGTTCGGTGATGGTTCCGGAAAATTCCTTGTTTTTTGCTTTATCGGCACACCGGAACGGGCATGAGTTTATTAAAGATGCTTACCAGAAACAGGTCAGGAATTTTGTGGTAACCGAACAGGGGTATATTGCATCATATCCTGATTGTAACTTCATCCTGGTAGAAAATGCTTTGGCTGCACTGCAGTTACTGGCTGTAGCACACCGTCAGCATTTCCATTTAAAAACCATAGGCATCACCGGAAGCAATGGAAAAACAATCGTAAAAGAATGGTTGTATCAGCTTTTGGCTGTTGATTTTAATATCATCCGGAGTCCGAAGAGTTATAATTCGCAAATTGGGGTGCCACTATCTATCTGGCAAATCAATGCCGGCCACCAGTTGGGTATTTTCGAAGCAGGCATCTCTGCTGTGGGTGAAATGGAAACCCTGGCCAAAATTATTCAGCCACAAATCGGGATTTTAACCAATATTGGTGAAGCACATGCGGAAGGCTTTGCTTCAAGAAAAGAAAAGCTGACCGAAAAACTCAAGCTCTTTACAACATGCGAACTACTGATTTACTCACCGGATGACATTGCTGAAATTGATTTGCCGGTATTGCCGGGGCAGAAGAGGTTTAGCTGGAGTGGCATACAAGGTGCTGATCTTCGTATTATCGAGGTAGAACATGGTATATCAGGCAGCCACTTACGGGCAATCTACCAGAATCAGGAAATCAGCTGCAGCTTGCCATTTAAAGATCAGGCATCAATAGAAGATGGCATTATTTGCTGGGCCACTTTACTGGCCATGGGCTATTTACCTGAACAAGCCGGTTCACGATTAGAAAAACTGACGCCGGTAAGCATGCGACTGGAACTGAAAAATGGCATTAACCAGTGTTCCATAATCGATGATTCTTACAGTGCTGATATTTCATCACTAGTTATCGCACTTGATTTCCTGAACCAGCAAAATCAGCACACTAAAAAAACAGTTATCCTTTCCGAGATATTTGAAACCGGTAAAGAAGATTTGGTTTTATACACTGAAATAGCCGGTTTACTGCAACAGAAAAGGATTAACCGCTTCATTGGAATCGGAAAACAGATGGCCGGATATGCGGAACTTTTTCAGTGCGAAACCCACTTTTTTGATGATACCGATGCTTTTTTACAGGCTTTTCCCGGCTTACAGTTTAACCACGAAACCATTTTGGTAAAGGGTGCCCGGCGTTTCGAATTTGGCAGGATCAGTAAGATTTTGACGCAGAAAATACATGATACAGTATTGGAGATAGATCTGAATGCCATGGTGGCGAACCTCCAGTTCTATCGTGCTAAACTTACATCTGGCGTAAAAATAATGGCTATGGTGAAAGCTTTTTCATACGGAAGCGGAAGTTTTGAAATTGCCAATCTCTTGCAGTTTCACAAAGTAGATTATCTGGCGGTGGCTTATGCCGATGAAGGAATTGCCTTAAGGAAAGCGGGCATCACCCTGCCCATCATGGTGATGAGCCCGGAAGAATCTGCTTTTGAAGCCATTATCAAACACCATTTAGAACCCGAAATTTATAGCCTTGGCGTGCTGAATAGTTTTTTAAATGCGCTTCCTGAAGATATTCTGCATTATCCGGTTCACTTAAAAATTGATAGCGGTATGCACCGTTTAGGCTTTGACGAAACAGAAATTGATGATCTGGTGAAGTTGCTTAAAGATAACCTGCTGATTAGGGTGCAAAGTATTTTTTCTCACCTGGTGGCCAGCGGGGAAGCAGCGCATGATGATTTTACCCGTCGGCAAATAAATATCTTTGATCTGGCCGCAAAAAAACTGATCCGTGTTTTAGGTTATCAGCCGCTATTGCACATCGCTAATACTTCAGGCATCAGCAGGTGGCCCGACAGCCAGCTGGACATGGTTCGCTTAGGAATCGGCCTTTATGGATTTGATGCCGGTTTGCAGCAGAATCAGGGTCTGCAAACGGTAATGGTTTTAAAAACGACCATCACCCAGGTCAAAAACATTGCACCCGGCGAAAGTGTGGGCTACAGCAGGAAAGGCTGGATGCCCAAAGGCGGTAAAATAGCAACGGTAAAAATTGGTTATGCAGATGGCTATAGCCGTGCATTTGGAAATGGCGTAGGGAAGATGTTAGTCAACGGACAATTGGTACCCACTATTGGCTCCGTTTGTATGGACATGACCATGCTGGATATCACAGGTTTAGAAGTAAAAGCCGGAGATGAGGCCATTGTTTTTAATCAGGAACATACCATTATGCAACTGGCAAATGATACAGGTACCATTCCATACGAGATTTTAACCAATATTTCTCAGCGTGTTAAACGGGTTTATTTTTATGAATAAATCGGTTCATTTGTCATTAGTCTGGATGCAAATAACCTGGTTCATTTGTCATTGGTTCAATAGTCATTAGTTTGGATGCAGATAACCTGGTTCATTGGTCATTGGTTCATTAGTCATTAGTCTGGATGCAGATAACCTGGTTCATTGGTCATTGGTTCAATAGTCATTAGTCTGGATGCAGATAACCTGGTTCATTTGTCATTGGTTCATTAGTCATTAGTTTGGATGCAGATTATAAACCATGCTAATTATAAACCATGCTAACCAATGAACCAATGACTATTGAACTAATAAACCATTCACTACCGACTATTGAACATTTTTAAATAAATTTGCAGCATGAACAAAATCGGGAAAGCTATTTTAAACTATTTGATCAAAGGTTTATTAATTGTGGTACCCATCGCTGTGAGTATCTTTATTGTGGTCTGGGCAGTTACCACTGTAGATAGCTGGCTGAATGTCAATAATATACTTGGGGTTAATCCGCAGACGGGTGAAAGCAGGAACATCCCTGGTTTAGGCTTGCTAACTGTTTTAACCATTATTCTACTGGCAGGTATTTTTGTAACTAATCTCGTTACCGAGCCGATGTACAATTGGTTCCAGAGGATGATGCAGCGCTTGCCTTTACTTAATTTCATCTACTCTTCCATTAAAGATTTAACTGAAGCGTTTGTGGGTGATGAAAAGAAATTTAATCACCCGGTATTGGTGGAGGTAGAAGGCGGATTGAAAAAGATTGGTTTCCTTACACAGAACGATCTGCATAAACTGAATTTACCTGACGATGTTGCGGTTTATTTTCCTTTGTCGTACTCTTTTGCAGGTCAGCTTTGTATTGTGAAAAGAGAAAAAGTGAAAGATCTGGATATGAGTGCTGCCGATGCGATGAAACTAGTGGTAAGTGGTGGTGTGAGCGGACTCTGAGTATTTAAAAGCGGGATCTACAGGTGGTTGAATGGAGAAATTAAACGCTCAATTAATTGCCATGTTGAATGTCATAACCCATTGGATGCGTTAAAAACTGAACCACTTGGTCTTAATCATTTAAATTAAAAAAGCATTTAAAAAATGTTCCGTGCGAAGGATAGGAAAACCATCAGCAATATAAAAGCATAAAGTATCCTGATATAATATTCCCGGATGAATAATCCCGCCACCATTACTAAATCATCTTCCGTATTGCTGTGGATCAAGCCACTGCCCGAAGCTGAATTATAAATAATCTGCTTATTTTTATGATCATTCACTGACCATCTGCTGAACCAGCTGTTCTGAAAACTCCAGTCAAATTCATCACCACTGGTACAAAATATTCTGGCCTTAAACCCCAGCCAGTCATAGCGGATGACCGCCAGAACTTCATTTTTGTTATTGAGGATTTTCGACTCCGGAGTGGAGTACCCCTCACTTTTTAAAAGGTAAATTCCTGATTGTGTGGTGGCAATGGCAGAGTTTTTTAAAGAAAAGAAATTTAAAGAAAATTTTAATAACATATCTTCAAATACCTGGTAATTACTATCAAGTAAGCCTTTTCTCCAATTCAGTATTTTCTCCATCACAACAAGGTTTTGCTTTAAGACTGCCGAATAAACGAATCGTTACAGAAAAAGTTTGTAAATAAAAAAGTGCCTGTAAAACAAGCACCTTTTTGATAATGATTTGAATTTTCAAGGATTGAAGAGAATATGCTTCAACATCCAAATCCTGAAAAACCTCAAATTCTTTTAATCCTGTTCTTTATCTGTTCTAGAAATTAGGTTTCAATACATATTTATCATAGAACCTGAAAATGTGCTCTGCGGCTTCTTCGGCTGTATCTACCAACCTGAACAGGTTCAGGTCTTCCTCATGGATATTATGTTCTTTTTGTAGCATGGTACCTTTAATCCAGTCGATTAAACCGCTCCAGTAATCCTTACCCAATAATACAATCGGGAAACGTGCAATTTTACCCGTTTGGATCAACGTTAAAGCTTCAAAAAGCTCATCCATGGTACCAAAACCGCCGGGTAAAACCACAAAACCCTGGCTGTATTTCATAAACATTACCTTGCGGACAAAGAAATAATCAAATTCCAGCAATTTGTTATGGTCAATATATTTATTGTGAAACTGTTCAAAAGGCAGTTCGATATTAAGCCCTACCGATTTACCGCCATTGGTATGTGCACCTTTATTTCCGGCTTCCATGATACCCGGGCCACCGCCTGTAATCACGCCATAACCACGATCAGTTAAAAGTTTACCGCATTGTTCTGCCAGTTGATAATACCTGTTGGTTTCTGCCGTCCGGGCTGACCCATAGATGGTTACGCAGGGGCCTATTTTAGCCAGTTTTTCGAAGCCATCTACAAACTCCGCCATTATTTTAAAAATTTGCCAGGAATCCGTTACTTTAATTTCCTGCCAGTCCTTATTTTCAAAGGCACTTCTTATTTTTTCTTCACTCGTCATATTTACGCTATTCTAATATTAAAATTCTGTTTGCGCATCAGTCTTTTTGCTGATGAAAAGCAAACCTATAAAGGTGATTAAACCATTAATTAAAATCAGTTCAACACTGAAAACGTAACCACCCAGTAAACGGGTTGAATACGTGGAAAGCAAGTAACATAAAAAAGGCGATAATATGCAAACTATTGGCACTAATTTGTCGTACAAACCACGTTTTTTTACAAATAGTCCAAAACTGTACAAGCCTAAAAGTGGTCCGTAGGTATAAGAGGCAATGGTAAATATTAAGCTGACTACGGATGAGCTGTTGAGTGCATTGATGATGATGATCACTAAAAACATTAAAATAGAAAATGCGATGTGGACGGTATGGCGCTTTTTTACCGCATCTTTCGCGTTTACATTTTCAGCTTTGGCCATGCCCAGGAAATCTACACAAAAAGAAGTGGTTAGTGCGGTTAAGGCAGAATCTGTGGTGGCAAATGTTGCTGCCGTTAGGCCCAGCATAAAGATAATGGCAGGTATTGCACCTAAATGATTTAAGGCAATTTCTGG
Source organism: Pedobacter sp. MR22-3 (assembly GCF_026240075.1). Lineage (NCBI taxonomy): Bacteria > Pseudomonadati > Bacteroidota > Sphingobacteriia > Sphingobacteriales > Sphingobacteriaceae > Pedobacter > Pedobacter sp. MR22-3. Next base: position 513,245 of record NZ_JAPIVF010000003.1, read on the forward strand.
AAATAACAAATCGGTTCTAGCCTTTCCGGTGAGATGATCCAAAGGAATCTCAATGCCATTTTTTGCGGCGAAAATATACAGCAAAGCCCCAACGCTCAGAAAGAAGACATTTAAGATGACAAATACTCCTGTAAAAGTGAACATGTTTTTTTGCGCCTCTTTAATCGTACCCATGCTCAGGTTTTTCTGCATCAGATCCTGGTCTAAACCCGTCATCGCAATGGTCACGAAAATACCGCCGATAAACTGTTTGCTGAAATAGAACTTATTCGTCAGGAAATTATCCAGAAAGAAAATCTTTGAATAGCTGCTGCTTTTGATGGTTTCAAAAGCCTGTGGGATATTAAAATTCAAGCTGCTACAAATAAAATAGATGGTGAGGAAAACGGATAGCACCAGGAAAAACGTTTGAAGCGTATCAGTAATGATAATGGTTTTTAAACCGCCTTTAAAGGTGTACGACCAGATCAGGGCTAAGGAAATCAGCACTGTTAACCAGAAAGGGATGCCGTAATTATCAAAAATAAAGCGTTGCAGTACAATCACCACTAAATATAACCTGGTGGCCGAACCCAGTGTTCTGCTCAGCAAAAATATGGAGGCTGCAGTTTTATAACTGTAATGCCCCAATCGCTGTTCAATATAGCTGTAAATGGAGGTCAGTTTCATCCGGTAATACAGCGGGAGCAATACGGTGCAAATAATGAGGAAACCAACGGCATTACCTAAAACGAATTGAAAATACTGAAACTGATTCCCGGCCGGTGCACCCACTTCACCAGGTACCGAAATAAACGTTACCCCCGAAAGTGCAGTGCCAATCATGCCAAATGCCACTAAATACCACTTTGAATTTCTGTTGGCTACAAAAAAAGAGTTGTTATCAGACGAATCTTTAGCGGTTACGAATGAAATAATAATCAGCAATAAAAAATAACCGATTAGGAAACATAAAAGTATGGTTGGCGACATGGTTTTGTTTTAAGCTGATAAATGTAAGAAATTACGATTTAAAGTCAATGGCTTAAAGAATTGTTAAAATGCTCCATTGTTAAAACTTAACTTCAACAATGGTCTTGCTATAGAAGGACAACAATGAAGCCATACAGCAATTTATCAATATAACAATCAAACAATTTTCCGTATCAAACTTTTAGTATATTTTTGTACATGAATTTTTCATCCAAACTGCTGGAAGATGCAGTAAACGAATTCTCTAAATTACCTGGTGTAGGACAAAAAACGGCATTGCGTTTAGTGTTACATCTTTTAAATAAAGAACAGGAGGAAGTGAATCAGTTTGGCAATACTTTTATTAAGCTAAAGCAACACATCAAACATTGTACAATTTGCCGCAATATTTCAGATTATACGGTGTGCGAAATCTGTACTTCAGCCAAACGTGATAAGGAAACGATTTGCGTGGTCGAAGATACTCGGGATGTTATGGCGATCGAAAATACAGGTCAGTATTTTGGTGTTTATCATGTTTTGGGTGGCCTAATTTCACCAATGGATGGAATTGGTCCGACAGACTTATTTATCGATGGATTGGTTTCCAGGGTATCTGCCGGGGGGATCAAAGAAATTATTCTGGCCCTGAGCCCAAATATGGAGGGCGATACCACATTGTTTTACCTGTACAAGCGCTTAAAAGACTTTAATGTTCCGGTAAGCACCATTGCCCGCGGCATTGCCTTTGGTGGCGAACTGGAATATACAGATGAAATTACCCTCGGCCGCTCGATCATTACCCGGGTACCTTATGAAACAGCGATGATGAAATAGTTGGGAGTTTGGAGTCCAGAGTTGTAAGTCAAAAGTCTGGAGTCCGAAAAGACTATAAAAGAAATAAATATAAGTGTCAATCTTCATACGTGATATTCAATACTAACATCAGTCTAATCATCAAGTCTTAATACTTGCGACTCAATACTCACAAAAAAAATGAACCTCAAAAATAAAGTCATCATCATTACCGGGGCATCCAGCGGGATCGGAAAAGCCTGTGCCGAAGAATTTGCCAAACGTGGTGCTAATTTAGTTTTAGCTGCCCGCCAGTATGTAACCCTTTGCGAAATTACGGCCGATTTAGAAAAGAAATATAACATCAGGGCAGTGGCTGTTCAGGCAGACGTAAGTAAGGAGGCCGATTGTGAACTGATCATCAAACAAACATTGGTTTCTTTTCAAAGGATTGATATCCTGGTGAACAATGCCGGTTTATCCATGCGTGCATTGTTTCATGATCTCGATTTATCTGTACTTAAAAACCTGATGGATGTAAACTTCTGGGGAACTGTTTATTGCACCAAATATGCCCTACCCGAAATCCTGAAAACCAAAGGTACGGTAGTGGGAATTTCATCTATTGCCGGTTACCGGGGTTTGCCGGGAAGAACTGGCTATTCCGCTTCAAAATTTGCAATGAATGGTTTTATGGAGTCGCTGCGGACCGAACTTTTAAAAACCGGTGTCAATGTTTTAGTGGCTTGTCCGGGGTTCACCGCTTCCAATATTCGTGTTACAGCACTATCAAAAGATGGTGCGGCTCATGGTGAAACCAGTATGGATGAGGGAAAAATGATGACATCTGAAGAAGTTGCTGGTATTATTGCCGATGGAATCGAGAAACGCAAACGGACTTTAGTGATGACAGGCCAGGGAAAACTGGCTGTTTGGATGAATAAGTTATTTCCTGCTTTTGTAGATAAAAAGGTTTTCGATTTATTTGCTAAAGAGAAAAATCCGCTGATTAAGGCTTAGCGCTAATGGCCGATTGCTTAAAGGTCAAAGCAAAAGTTTAATGCCAGTTTTTCAATCTTCAAAGTGATACTTGCTGCTTAATACCCGATAGTTACTAATCAGATCTCATAACCTAATTCCTTCATATGCTTAAAAAACTATTTCTAACAATTCTCTTGTTTCAAACCATAACAGCATCGGCTCAGGTAAAGACGGCGAAGGATATCAATTATGCCCATAACGCTAAAGCAGAAAATTCACTTAATGTTTTTTACAATGCCGATCAGATTGAAAACAAACCTGTTCTGATTTTCATACATGGAGGATCCTGGAGCAGTGGCAAGAAAGAAACGTATTGGTGGTTAGGGAGAAATTTTGCACGGAAAGGTGTAGTTGCTGTTATTATCAATTATCCGCTCGCGCCTGATGCACAATATGAAAAAATGGCTGATGATTGCGCATTGGCCGTAAAATGGGTTAAGGAAAATATCGCTGTTTATAAAGGCAGTTCAGATAAGATCTTTATAATGGGGCATTCAGCAGGTGGGCATTTGGCAGAACTTATCAACGCTGATCCGAGATATTTTAACCATGCCGGAATCAAAAATCCAATCAAAGGCGTAATCTTAAATGATCCCTTCGGACTGGATCTGTATGAATACCTGACCACGGCCAAAAAGGACAGTTTTTACTTCGATTTTATCAGAACCTTTACCAGTCAGCCAGCGGTATGGAAAGCAGCATCACCATTAAATTATGTTGATCATATTAAAAATCCGCATCTGCTGTTGTATGGTGGCAAAACTTACGAAGCGATCAAATTACAAACTCCCAGGTTATATCAAGAATTAAAGGCACACCATATTCCTGTAGAAATTAAGGAGATCGAAGGGAAAAGTCATGTGCCTATGATTAGCCAGATGATATTAGGCTGGAATGATCTGTATGAAGAAATTTTAACATTTATTCATCAGTTTGATTAAACTATTGTTCATTTAGCATTACTAACTTTATTTCATATCAGACAGAAAGTTAGTAACGCTGATTATACCTTTTCAATTTTATCAAACAAGCTATAATCCATCACGGTTTTGCCCTGTTCATTGTGATAATGCATGATCTTAAACTTTGCATCAAACTCGATGTCATCATCCTGATAGCTGGTTCTGGTATGAATGGTTTGCGCAAAAGTATCATCAAAGGCTCTCAAAATCACAAAAATCTCTACTTCCGCTGCCTTTAATTCATCTAGTGTTTTTCCGAAAATAGGACTGTCTTCATTAATGGGATGAACCAGGGTCCAGTTTAAGGATAGTACGCTGATTTTATTGCGTTCCAAATCCAAAGGATGAAAACTTCTTTTTAATTTTCCATCTACCTGTTCGTTGAAGGTGATGATCATCTGCACTTCAATATCAATAAGTGCGTTCCTTCTTAAATTAACGAGCCTGCACATCAAGCCTTTTTGGTCCTGATAGGGGCCGATAACCATTTTTTTACTGAAAGACACTTTTGACGTAGGGCGACTGAAACGACCATATAATAATCCGGTAGCTAAGGCAAAGGCCAGTAAACCAAGCATACTCTCAAAGGCCGCGAGCACACTGGTAATAAATCCCTGTGGTGAAATATGTCCGTAACCTACTGTTGAAATGGTTTGTGCGGAGAAAAAGAAAGCATCAAAAAACTGATCTCTTAAAGTAATGCCTTTTGCGCCGTCTAAATTTTCAATTCCAATTACATTATAGGCAACCGCGAAAAGTGTGTTTACAATCAGGTAGGCGATCAGGATCACAAGAAAAAACCGGGGCCAGCTCATGGTAACCAGTCGGGTATACGTATCATCGAACTTGAACCAGGGCAGACCGGTCCGCTCAATATTTGGTGTTCCATCCGTATTTAATACCCGCTGGTTTTTGATCACGGGCGTAGAGCCGAAACCCAGATCATCATTAAACTGTACTCTTCTCTTAAAAAAAGACATATATTTTTAGAAAGATTTTGGAATTACAAAAAAGTATATCAATATTTGTTCTATACAAACATGATCATTAAAAACTTAAATAACAATTGGTGGTGGCATAACGAAATTCGTTAGGCAAATTCTATTGTTATATATTTTAAATTATTTTATAAACGATAAAAAGGATTGCCCAAAAAGCAATCCTTTTTTTATGGGCTATCGTCAAAAGAAGCAAATCAACATGAAAAGAATATTAAACCATTTGTTTGAAAATAAAAGCTTCAGCAGGGAAGAGGCTAAGCATATCCTCATTTCTATTTCACAAGGAGAATTTAATTCTTCGCAGATTGCCGCTTTTATTACAGCCTACGCCATGCGCAACATTACGGTTGATGAGTTACAGGGTTTCCGTGATGCCATGTTGGATCTGGGCATTAAAGCCAATTTTTCAGACTATGAACTGATTGATCTTTGCGGAACAGGTGGCGATGGAAAGGATACCTTTAATATTTCTACCTTGTCATCATTTGTAGTGGCCGGTGCAGGGCATCAGGTAGCCAAACACGGTAATTATGGCGTGTCATCTGGTTGTGGCTCTTCAAATGTGATGGAATATCTGGGTTATTCATTCACCAATAACCAGGATGCTCTAAAGCGTAGCCTGGATACCGCCGGCATTTGTTTTTTACATGCACCTTTATTTAATCCGGCCATGAAGATTGTGGCCCCCATCCGTAAAGATTTAGGTGTTAAAACCTTTTTCAATATGCTGGGGCCGATGGTAAACCCCTCGCAGCCTAAATACCAGATGGTGGGTGTTTTCAGTCTGGAACTGGCTCGTTTATACAATTATCTTTACCAGGACACCACAAAAAGCTATACCATTGTTCATGCGCTGGAAGGTTATGACGAAATTTCATTAACCTGCGATGTGAAAACCTTTAACAATAAGGGAGAGGGTATTTTAACCCTGAATGACATGGGATTTGAAAAGGTTTCCGTGAATGATATTAAAGGTGGAGATACCGTAGAATCTTCTGCAAAAATTTTCATGGATGTTTTAAATGGTGAGGCTACTGATGTTCAAAACAATGTGGTGCTTTGCAATGCTGCATTGGCCATTAAAACCATTAAGCCTGCTGTGAGTTTCGCAGATTGTTTCTATGAAGCGGAGGAATCTTTAGTCAGTAAAAAGGCGCTGGAAAGCTTTAAAAAGTTAGTTGCCTGATGAAAGGATTGAAATTAAAGGTTTGCGGAATGAAGTTCGCGGCAAATGTTGCTGCGGTTGCCAGCTTGCAGCCTGATTATTTAGGCTTTATTTTTTACGATAAATCACCAAGGTTGATCAGTGATGTTTCGGCAGAGCTGATTAAATATATTCCATCAGAAATTAGAACAGTTGGCGTGTTTGTTGATGAAGATTTGGAAGTGGTGCAGAAAAAAGTAAATCTATACCAGTTAAAAGCTGTTCAGTTACATGGAGGCGAGTCGCCACAATACTGTGCCGCACTAAAAAATAACTTCAACAGTTTGGAAGTGATTAAGGCTTTTGGTGTGGATGAAGATTTTGACTTTTCGATATTGAATGCTTACGCAGCTGTGGTCGATTACTTTTTGTTCGATACCAAAACAAAAGCGCATGGTGGCTCAGGAAAAACATTCGATTGGAAGATTTTGGACGGTTATCCATTAGATAAGCCTTACTTTTTAAGTGGCGGAATTGATTTGGAACATGCAGCAGCAATAAATGCAATGGAAGATTCGAGATTGTATACGCTGGATATCAACAGCAGGTTTGAAGTTGAACCTGGTGTTAAAGATGCAGAGAAGATTAAAGAATTTATTAAAGAAATGGAAAAATAGAATATCATGCTGTGGTCTGGCTAGCAACAGATCGTCATTTCGAGCGCAGCCGGGAAATCTGCATTGTAAATATAGATCTCTACATTCTGTTGCACTCCATCCGATAGCTATCGGATCAAGATGACGACTTATCTCTGGCAGCTATCAATGTGACAAACGAGTTGATAAAATATTATGAAATACAAAGTAAACGAAAAAGGATATTACGGAGATTTTGGTGGGGCCTACATTCCTGAAATGCTTTATCCGAACGTAGAAGAATTGCGTCAGAATTATTTAAGGATTATTGATGATGCCGGTTTTCAAAAGGAATTTCATCAGTTAATGAAAGATTATGTGGGTCGCCCTTCGCCGTTGTATTTAGCGAATAGGTTATCTGAAAGATATGGTGCCAACATTTTCCTGAAAAGGGAAGACTTAAACCATACCGGGGCACATAAAATTAATAATACCATCGGACAGATTCTCCTGGCTGAAAAGCTAGGTAAGAAAAGAATTATTGCCGAGACAGGTGCTGGTCAGCACGGTGTGGCCACCGCTACGGTTTGCGCTTTGCGTAACCTGGAGTGTGTCATTTACATGGGCGAAGTGGATATCGAGCGCCAGGCACCAAACGTGGCCCGCATGAAGATGTTAGGCGCAAAGGTGGTGCCTGCAAGCTCAGGAAGTAAAACCTTAAAGGATGCCACTAACGAGGCGATGCGCGACTGGATTAACAACCCGGTTGATACGCATTACATCATCGGTTCGGTCGTTGGCCCGCATCCTTATCCCGATATGGTGGCCATTTTCCAATCTATTATTTCGGAAGAGACGAAAAAACAACTGATGGCACAAACCGGTAGTGATCAGCCGGATTACGTGCTGGCTTGTGTAGGCGGTGGAAGTAATGCCATGGGCATGTTCTACCATTTTATGGATGATGAAAATGTAAAACTGATCGCTGTTGAAGCAGCCGGAAAAGGCGTGTCGAGCGGATTCTCTGCGGCGACCACTTATTTAGGTAAAGAAGGAGTGTTGCACGGCAGCCGAAGTATTTTAATGCAAACGCCAGACGGACAGGTGGTAGAACCGCATTCGGTTTCTGCTGGTTTGGATTATCCGGGTATTGGTCCGCAACATGCGCATTTGTTTAAAACCGGTAGGGGGAAATATGTTTCGATAACGGATGAAGAGAGTTTGGATGCAGGTTTATTACTCACCCAGTTAGAGGGCATTATCCCGGCAATCGAAAGTGCACATGCCTTGGCCTACTTAGAGAAAATGGAATTCAAAGGCGGCGAAAATGTAGTGGTTTGCTTATCGGGCAGAGGCGATAAGGACTTAGATACTTATATTAAATATTTCAAATTATAGATGTGAGATAATAGACTTGAGATATCAGACTTCCTGTCTGGTTCTCATATCTCATATCTCACATCTCACATCTCGGAAAATGAACAGAATCAAACAACTCTTCGCATCGAAGAAAAATATATTATCGATTTATTACACGGCCGGTTACCCAAATACCGGCGATACGATACAAATTGCGGAAGCCTTAGAAAAATCAGGAGCTGATATGCTGGAAATTGGTTTTCCTTATTCAGACCCGGTAGCTGACGGACCGGTAATCCAGGCGAGTAGTAAGAAATCTTTAGATCAGGGCATGAATTTAAAGCTGCTTTTTGAACAGTTGAAAGATCTGCGTAAAAGTGTGACCATTCCTGTTTTATTGATGGGCTATGTGAATCCGGTTTTGCAGTTCGGTGTGGAGAATTTCTGTAAAGCCTGTGCCGAAGTGGGGCTTGATGGTTGTATCGTTCCTGATTTACCAATGGTGGAATACGAGGAGCTTTATAAAGAATGCTTTGAGGAACACAACTTAAGTAATGTATTTTTGATTACGCCTCAAACTGCTGAAGAACGCATCCATAAAATTGATGGCTTAACCAATGGCTTTATCTATTTGTTATCATCATCAGCTACTACAGGTAAAAACCTCGAGGTTGGCAATACCACCGAAGCTTATTTCAGCAGGATTAAAAACCTGAACCTGAAAAATCCAACGATGATCGGTTTTGGAATCAGCGATAAACAAACTTTTGATAAGGCCTGTTCTTATGCCAATGGTGCTATTATTGGTACTGCTTTCGTTAAAGCAATTGAGAACGGGAATATTGAGGAAAGTGTAAGTGAGTTTATGAAGAAGTTTAAGAGTTAGTGTTTTTACCACAAATGTACGAAGACACCAGGATATCATTCACTTTGTGTTCTTGGTGTCTTGGTGGTTAAAACTTTACTAGTTTCTTTTCACCATATAAGACATGTAAGAACATATTAGGTATGGAGTTTATGTTTACTTATATAGTTAAGATTTATGTAGCAAATCCTGGGATAGATGCGTCGTCATTTCGACTGAAGCGCAGCGGAATGGAGAAATCTTTGCACTTTAATTGGAGGTTACTGTAGATCTCTCCGCTTCACTACGTTCCGGTCGAGATGACGATGTTTATTAATTAATTCTCATCCTGAGCGGAGTCGAAGGATATCCATTCCGTTTGCACTTAGGTAGAAATGGTATTTTTTTCCTAAATTAGTGCCATTAAAATCTCTTTATAAAATATAACTCAAACAGAATTCAATTCTGATATTCCCTTATCGTTCTGATCAAGGGATAAACTATTATTTTCTAAAATTTTATAAAGAACATCATGCAAGATTTAAAAATTGCTTTAATCGGTGCTACAGGTAAAGCTGGTACTTATATTTTAAAAGCGCTATTGGCGCAAAAATTCGGGGTCAAAGCCCTAGTCAGAAATCCAGAAAAACTTCAGATTCATCATGCTTCGCTGGAAATTGTAACCGGCGATGTTAAAGATGTGGAAAAGGTACATACCTTTATAAAAGGTTGCGATATCGTTGTCAGTGCCCTCGGTACGGGACAACCTGCAAGCGAAAAAACAATCTTTACGCAATCAACAAGTAATATCCTAACGGCGATGAAAGCCCTTGATCTGAAACGTTACATCGTCATTACGGGTATCAACGTAGATAGTCCTGCTGATGAAAAGGATGCCAAAACCCAATTTGCAACCCAATGGATGTACGATAACTATCCGGTTTCTACCGCAGACAGGCAGAAAGAATATGATCTGTTAATTGACAGTGATCTCGATTGGACTTTAATCCGTTTACCCTTAATCATTCAAACCGACGAACAAAGTGCTATAGGCACAAGTTTGGTTAATTGTGATGGCGAACAGATTAATGCAGCTAATTTGGCTCGGTTTATTATTGAGCAGTTCGGGGAGAAGGCCTTTGTAAAACAGGCACCTTTTATATGGAATAGTTAGTTTTTTTACCACTAAGGCACGAAGTCACTAAGAAATTTGCTTTGTGTTCTTTGTGTCTTAGTGGTGAATCTTTTTCTTTTCTGAATTGTCATTGTTAGCAACGAAGCAATCTTACAACTATCGCGATTAGCGAGCGTATTAAGCTCTTTCAGCCCTTCACCCTGATCCGATAGCTATCCGATTTGTTTCAGGGTCTTAGCGGTTAAAACTTTACTAGTTTTTTTACCATATAAGACATATCAGAACATATAGGGCATTGCGCTTAAATGGAACTTATATGCCTTATATGGTTTCAGTTTTTTTTCATATCACGGCATTAAACTTTGTGACTTAGTGGTTAGTTTTTTAGGCTGCATCGTCATTACGAAGAGGAAGGAGCGCCTGCCCCGACTTTTTTTGGGAAAGTAAATCTTTCATGCAAGCGATCCTGCTGGAGAGATTGCTTTCCCGAAAGGTCGTGACAGGCGCTCGGCTGAAAAAGCCTTCCCGCAATGACGATTACCCCGAGTAAGCCTACTTATTCACCCAATCCTCCAAAGTCATTTCAAATTTCACTTCACCATTGTTTACCACGCCCACCTTTTTCCAGCCTTGCCGGGCATAAAATTCTTCTGCGCGGGTATTTGGTGATGTACCCAGCCAAACCGGTTCATGGGTTTGATCGAAATACCAATCCATCATTAAGCGATGCAGTGCTTTGCCAATGCCTTTACCTTCAAATTCTGGACGGAGAAACAAAGCCCAGATATTATGTACTTTCAAATCTACAATAGAGAATCCAACCACTTCCTCATTTACTTCACAAACCCATCCTTTGCCGCGTTGCGTTATAAATTCTTCGCAATCTTTATCCGTAACCATGGCAGGATCAGACAAAATATTCTCTTTTACGGTATGTCTGACAATTTGGATCGCATGTATGTCAGTTGTTTTTGCCTCCCGGAAAATCATTTTTTATTCTTTTAAAAAATTGAAGTTGTTTGAAAATGCTGTCTAAAATGCACTAATCGTTGATTATCAGCGTAAAACTAATCAATAAAATGTTTATGACAAATGAATGATTGTCAATTGTGGAATTGGTTCTACATTTGCTTAACGGTGTTAGATTATTTACACCTAATATTCCGGTCATGGGAAGTAAAGAAAGAATTCTACGTTTAAAAGATGAAACCAGAACCAGTATTCTGGATGCAGCCTTGAACATTGTTCAAACGGAAGGCTGGCAGGCTTTGAGTATGCGTAAAATTGCTGACCAGATTGAATATACTGCACCGATCATTTACGAATATTTTTCGAATAAAGAGGGAATTTTGCTGGAACTGACCAGAAGAGGTTACCAGATCCTGGCGAAGGATGTTCGGGCGGCCCGCGACAAACATGAATCTGCTGAAGATAAAATGGAAGCCATGTGGGTGGCCTATTGGAATTTTGCTTTTGCCAATAAGGAATTTTATCAATTGATGTACGGGGTGGATATGGTTTGTTGCACCGTTAAAAATTCATTGGCTGAAGCCGAAACGGTTTCAAATATGTTAGGCGATGTGATTGAATCTTTATTCAAAAAGAAACCTGTTTCAGAGAATGATATTTGCATGAAATACTATACCTATTGGTCGATCATTCACGGATTGATCTCCATCAACCTGGTGCGCCCGAATGGCAGAACAACAGACGAACTTAACCAGCAAATTTTAAAAGATGCTATTAAAGGGATTACACTATCCATTAACAGCTAATTTTTTTTTACATCCTAATTTAACACTGTTAGATTATTTATACGCTTTAAATCCACAATAAATTATATCATATGAATGCTATCCATTACTTGTTTATTTCACTTAACACTGTTAAACGGTTTAATCAGGTTAAGTCAATGTTAATTATCCTCTCGCTATCTGTCCTTCTGATAAGCTGTAAATCATCACCAGAGCAATCAGCAGCAGCACCACCGCCGCCAGCATTGCCGGTAAGCGCCATCAATGCTAGCACGGAAACAACGTATATTGAATATCCGGCATCTATTCAGGGTGCTGTTGATATCGATGTCCGCCCGCAGGTGAGCGGTTACCTACAAAGTGTTCTGGTGAACGAAGGCGCTTATGTTTCTGCCGGACAAACACTCTTCAAAATCAATGAAAACCCATACCGCGAAGCTTTAAACAATGCCAAAGCAAGCTTACATGCTGCAGAGGCGGCTATTTTAAATGCGCAACTGGAAGTAGATAAGTTAACCCCACTGGTTCAGAATAAAGTGGTTTCTGATTTTCAATTGAAAACGGCTAAAACCGCTTATAAAATCGCGCAGGCCAACGCAGAGCAGGCCAGGGCAAGCGTAGCTTCCGCACAAATTAATTTGGGTTATACCAATGTTAAGGCAACGGTAAGTGGTTATATCGGTCGCATTCCAAAGAAACAGGGAAGTCTGGTTTCGCCGACCGATCAGGTTGCTTTAACCCAGTTATCAGATATTCACGAAGTACATGTTTATTTCTCCCTGGCTGAAAACGACTTTAACAACTTTAATGCAAACTACCCGGGTAAAACCCCTGCCGACAGGATTAAACATTTACCGGCAGTAGAACTATTATTGTCTGATAATTCAGCTTACCCGATTAAAGGTAAAATTGATATGATCGACGGTCAGTTTGATAAAAACACCGGAGCCATTACGCTCAGGGCAAGTTTTCCTAATGCCAGTGGCATCCTTCGCTCGGGTAATACCGGTAAGATCCGTTTGGGATTACAACATGATGATGCCATCCTGGTCCCTCAGGCGTCGACGGTAGAAATGCAGGATAAAGTATTTGTATTTACCGTAGGCGATAGCAGTAAGGTGAAAAAACAAGCCATCACCATTGTGGGTAAAGCCGGTGAAAATTACCTGGTGAAAGACGGGGTAAAAGCTGGCGACCAGATCGTGTTGAGCGGGGTTGATAAACTGCAGGAGGGCATGGTGATCCATCCTCAAAAAGCAGCAGATAAAGTAGCCCTTGCAAAAACAAAAAATTAATCATTATTAAAGTTTAAGCCATCATGTTTCAGAAATTTATAGACAGGCCGGTACTTTCAACCGTTATCTCCATCCTATTGGTGATATTGGGTGTACTTGGCCTAACAAAGTTGCCCTTAGAGCGCTTTCCAAATATCGCCCCTCCGTCGGTATTGGTTACTGCGGTGTATCCCGGGGCCAATGCCGAAACCATTTTACGTTCGGTAACGCCATCACTGGAGGAAGCCATTAATGGTGTGGAGAACATGACCTACATGACCTCCAGCGCGAGTAATGACGGTACTTTGGCCATCACGGTTTTCTTCCAGCAAGGTACTAATCCCGATCAGGCCGCTGTTAATGTCCAAAACCGGGTTTCACAGGCCACCAGTCAGTTGCCTGCAGAGGTGGTACAATATGGTATCACCACCACCAAACAGCAAAACAGTTTTATTGGCGCCATCGGTATTTACTCTGAGGATCCAAAAAAATACGATGCTGTTTTTGTCAATAACTATGCACAAATCAACATCATCCCCGAACTGAAACGTATTCCGGGTGTAGGTTCGGCCAGCGTATTTGGCGGGATTAAAGATTACTCCATGCGCATCTGGTTAAACCCAAGTCAGCTGGCTACGTATAAAATTACACCCAATGAAGTGATTGCAGCTGTGCAGGACAAAAACCTGGAGGCGGCACCTGGCAGGCTGGGAGAGCGTAGTAATGAGGCCTTTGAATACATCATCAAGTATAAAGGTAAACTGACCAAACCAGAGGAATATCAAAACATTGCCATCCGTTCCAATTCAGATGGTTCCATACTACGTTTAAAAGATGTGGCCCGTGTAGAATTGGGAGCCTACAGCTATGGCAGTGTGAACCGTTTAAACGGAAAAGATGGAATTACCATCGGCGTGATCCAGTTATCAGGCTCTAATGCCAACGAAATACAGATTGCCATCGATAAACTATTGGCGAAACTGTCAAAAGATTTCCCGGCGGGCATCAAATTCAACCAGTTTTACCGGACCAAAACTGACCTCGACGAATCCATCAACCAGGTGCAGCACACTTTGATAGAAGCTTTTATACTGGTATTTATCGTGGTGTTTATTTTCCTTCAGGATTTCAGGTCTACCTTAATTCCGGCTATTGCGGTTCCGGTGGCCATTATCGGTACGTTCTTTTTCATGCAGCTATTCGGTTTCTCGATTAACCTTTTAACGTTGTTCGCGCTGGTACTGGCAATTGGTATCGTGGTAGATGATGCGATTGTTGTGGTAGAGGCCGTGCATGCTAAAATGGAAGAAAACCCTTCGCTTAGTCCGAGGGCGGCCACTACCGAGGCGATGAATGAAATCACCGGGGCCATTATATCGATCACCCTGGTGATGGCGGCCGTATTTTTACCGGTTGGCTTCATGACCGGCTCAACAGGTATCTTTTACAAACAATTTGCCTTAACCATGGCGATAGCCATCATTATATCAGCGGTTAACGCATTAACTTTAAGTCCTGCGCTGGCCGCCTTATTTTTAAAGAATAAACATGCAGAAGGCGGACACAATGCACCCAAAAAAGGCTTTGTAGAAAAGTTCTATGCAGGCTTTAACGGTGGCTTTAATTACATGACCAACCGCTATGTTGGCGGCTTAAATGTACTTATCCGCCATAAATGGATCAGCATGGCCGGGCTGGCCCTAATCGTATTGCTTACCGTTTTTATGGTGAGCCGAACCAAAACAGGTTTTATCCCGACAGAGGATCAGGGCTTCGTGGCGATTGCCGTGGCCAGTCCTTCAGGAACTTCCTTAGCCAATACCAATAAGATGTTAAAACAGGCCGAAGCCGAGCTGCGTGCGATGCCATCCGCAAGGTTTGTGATGTCGCTTGCTGGTTATAACTTTTTAACGGCGTCCAACAGTCCGTCAGCAGGTCAGATTTTCTTATTGTTAAAACCAAACGACGAAAGAGGGGCAGTTAAAAATATCGATGAAATACAAAACATCGTAAGGGCTAAAATGGCAGCCATATCTGCCGGTACCTTCTTTGTATTCAGTTTCCCAACCGTTCCGGGCTTTAGCAACGTGGAAGCCATGAACGTGATGTTACAGGATAAAACAAATGGTAAACTGGATAAATTCAGTGGTGTAGCGAATAACTTTATTGCGAAGTTAATGGCGAAACCAGCTATTGCATATGCTTTTACTTCTTATAAAGCTGATTATCCGCAGTTACAGCTGGATGTTAACGACGAAAAAGCCGATCAGTTAGGCGTAAGTAAGAAAGACATCTTACAAACCATGCAGACGTATTTTGGTACCGCGCAGGCATCCGATTTTAACCGCTTTGGTAAATACTACCGCGTGGTGGTTCAGGCCGATATTGCCGACAGAACCGACCCGGCAAGTATTGATAGGGTATTTGTTAAAAACAAGGCAGGCGAAAGTGTGCCGATCAGTACCTTGGTTAAGCTTACCCGGGTGTATGGTTCTGAAACGGCTTCCCGTTACAACCTGTTTAACTCCATCGAGGTGAATGCGATTCCAAAACCTGGCTTCAGTTCCGGTGATGCGATTAAAGCAATTGAAGAAACGGCGAAAGAACAATTGCCAACCGGCTATGCTTATGAATTCTCCGGACAAACACGTGAGGAAATTTCTTCCGGCGGACAGTCGACCGTAATATTCCTGCTTTGTCTGGTCTTTGTGTACTTCTTATTATCCGCACAGTACGAAAGTTACATCCTGCCATTGGCGGTAATCCTTTCCATCCCTACAGGTGTATTCGGTGTATTTGCTGTATTGGGTTTAACCGGTATCGAAAATAACATCTATGTACAGGTGGCGCTGATTATGCTTATTGGTTTGCTGGCTAAAAACGCCATCCTGATTGTGGAGTTTGCTGTGCAGCGACGAAAAGCCGGATTGAGTCTGGTGGATTCAGCTATAGAAGCCGCAAGGTTAAGGATAAGACCGATTATCATGACCTCACTGGCCTTTGTGTTTGGTTTATTCCCGATGAGTATTGCAACAGGTCCCTCGGCTCAAGGTAACCACTCGATTAGTATCGGTGCCGCAGGCGGTATGGTATCGGGTGTAATATTAGGTTTATTCATCATCCCGGTACTCTTTGTCATCTTCCAGGCCTTACAGGAAAAAATATCAAAAAAATCAAAAAATGAGGTTGTTCACCACCACGAAGAACCTGTAAATAATAATCATGTAGTTTATGAAACGGTTTAACATCATTACCATCCTGCTCCTTGCTTTAATCTGGAGCGGATGTTCAGTTTCGAAAGATTTATCCTTGCCTAATGTTGCGCCAGGATTATTTAGAAACTCAGCGCCTAAAGACTCTTCGAGTATTGGCACCTTGCCTTTGAAAAGCTTTATCAGTGACTTAACAGTTCAGAACTTAATCGATACGGCATTGGTTCGGAATTACGATATGCAAATTGCATTGAAAAATATCGATGCTGCTGAAGTCTTGTTCAAACAGTCTAAATTGGGTTATTTACCTGAATTAAAATTACAGGTGGCGGCGAGTTCAAGTCGCCCATCTGATAACAGTTTAAACGGATTAAGCCTGAACCAGTTTACCGGTTCTACGCACATTGAAGATTATACGGCTAACCTGGGTGTATTCTGGGAAGCCGATATCTGGGGCAAAATCCGCAACCAGAAAGCAGGTGCTTTAGCCAGTTATCTGCAAACTGAAGAAGCCCGTAAAGCGGTTCAAACCCGTTTGGTGGCCAACGTTGCACAAGGCTATTACAATCTGTTAATGCTGGATGCACAGCTGGACATCGCCAGGAAAAACCTGAAGCTAAACGACAGTACACTGAGGATCATCAATTTGCAATTTGATGCCGGTCAAGTGACCTCGCTGGCCATACAGCAGGCCCAGGCGCAGCAGTTAAATGCGGCACAACTGGTTCCCCGTTTAGAGCAAAATGTAATCCTGCAGGAAAACGCTTTAAGTGTGTTAATCGGTACTTTGCCTCAGTCGATTAACCGTACCAGTCGGTTAGATAAAATGCTTATTCCACAGGATTTGAATGCAGGTTTTCCATCGGCTTTGTTGAGTCGCAGGCCGGATATTAAATCTGCTGAACTCGCTTTAAACGTAGCCAATGCAAGAGTGGGCGTGGCGAAAGCCAGCTTATATCCTTCACTGGTGATTACGGCAAGCGGCGGTGTCAATTCATTCAAAGCCAGCAACTGGTTTAACGTACCGGCATCCTTATTTGGTTTGGTTTCCGGGGGCATTACCCAGCCGATTTTCCAAAGGGGACAGCTGAAAAGCAATTTAGAGCTGGCAAAAATCGACCGGGAGAAAACGGTTATCCAGTTTCGCCAGTCGGTTATTAATGCTGTAGGCGAAGTTTCTGATGAATTAACGAAATTTGAAAAACTGAAAACCCAGTACAGCATTGCAGAGAAAAGAGCGCAGACTTTACAGCAGGCATCGAGAAATGCAAGTTTGTTGTTTAAAAGTGGTATGGCGAACTACTTAGAGGTCATTACCGCGCAAGGTAATTTATTACAAAGCGAACTGGAACTGACCACCATCAAAAATGAGCAGTTAAATGCAGTGGTTGGTTTGTACAGGTCGTTAGGTGGTGGCTGGAATTAATCTGTAAAATTCTATATCTAAACCTATAAGGTTTTAAAGACTTTATAGGTTTGTGTATAAATTTAGGCACTAAGAGCGCGATGTTCTTGGTGCTTTTATGTTTGATGCTGTTATCGTAGCACCTATTCCGTCATTGCGAGAAGGATTTTTCAGCCGACGAAGCAAGCTTACTACTATGGGTAATCTGCGATTTATACTTTCGCTCGGGCTTGCCTCGGTTAGCCACCGAAGGGCTTTTACTTTTTCCTTGATGAAAAAGTAACAAAAAATCAAGGCTTGCATCCTTTCTTTTAAAAAGCTACGGAAATCTTGATTGCGGCAGCATCGAGGCTCTTACCCTTGCTTATTCCTACCGCTCCCGCTTTGATCCTGCCTTGGGTTGTGAGGTAATGATAGGAAGTGCAAAGATTTCCGTGCTTTTTCCGGCGAAAATCTGCCAGGCCGGATAGCATGGAGCAGAGACAGGCATCCGTAAATTGATCACTCTGAAACTATGAGGGGGGCACGCTTGGTCGTCATCTCGACCGTAGCGGAGAGATCTTTGAACTTTTCATAAACATAGTTCGTCATCCGATAGCTATCGGATCCCGCGCAGGCGGGAACCTTAAAGCGGGCGCTATTCTTTTTCCTAGGCTCGGTCTTGCCTCGGCTCACCGCCGCCGAGGGGCTCTTACCTTTTTCTTGATAAAAAGGTAACCAAAAATCAAGGCTTGGACCTGATGTTGGATTAGCGCGTCGAAATTTTAAAAGCGGTAGCACAAGGACTCGATTTTGTTTTATAATGAAGATTAATTTCGAGGGAGCCGTGTGCGCTACCTTGGGCAGTGGGGTCATTTGAACGGAGGTGCAAAAATTTCAACGGCTTCTCCTGCCATCATCTCCCAGGCCGGTAGCAGGGAGCAGAAAAATGTTACATAATTTCATTCGGGATCAATCGTCATCTCGACCGAAGTGGAGAGATCTTTGTACTTAACCTTTAGAATATTTCTAACACGTCCGTCATTCCCGTGCAGGCGGAACCTTAATGCTTTCACTATTCTGCTGTACTTTTTTATTTTGCCCTTTGCTCTGGCTTGCCTCGGCTGGCTGCCTGGGCTTTTACTTTTTCCTTGATGAAAAAGTAACAAACCTGAGCGAAGCGAAAGCATGCGCACTTCTAATTAATATACACCAGGCATAACTAAAAGGCTTGCACCGTTTTTTATCTGATCATGTTGTTTTTATCTGTATAAAAGATTGCTGCGCAATTTCTTGTAAAAAGCTACGGAAATCTTTATTGCGGCAGCCTCTAGGCTTCTTACCCTTTCTTATTCCAGCGCACAAGCTTGATTCTGCCTTGGGTTGTAGGGTAATGAGGGGAAGTGCATAGATTTTCGTGCTTTTTCCTGCGAAAATCTGCCAGGCCGGTAGCAGGGTGCAGATAGCGTGGTGGCTATAGCGGGATGCGGATCATTAATTAAATCGTTATTGCGAGGCGGCTTTTTCAGCCGGCAGCCTGTCCCGACCGTTCGGGAAAGCAATCTTTACAGTAATTACTAACAGGAGTTATTTTCGGCTGGCCGCCGTGGCCTCTTCTTCTTTGTTCTTGATAACAAAGAAGCAAACAATCAAGGCTTGGACCTGATGTTGGATTAGCGCGTCGAAATTTTAAAAGCGGTAGCACAAGGACTCGATTTTGTTTTATAATGAAGATTAATTTCGAGGGAGCCGTGTGCGCTACCTTGGGCAGTGGGGGGATTTGAATGGAGGTGCAAAAATTTCAACGGCTTCTCCTGCCATCATCTCCCAGGCCGGGTAGCGGGGTGCAGATCGCATGGAGTCGAGGAATTTCCTGTTAGATCATCGCTGGTAACAATTTCGTCATTGCGAGGAGGCTTTTTCAGCCGACGAAGCAATCTTTATAGCGAGGATTATTAGCGTGAAAGATTGCTTCGTCGTTCCTCCTCGCAATGACGACCCTTTTTTGTTGAAATCTGTCATCAATTCAGCCGTTGCAGTCGATAGTTCAGCCGTTGCAGTCGATAGTTCAGCCGTTGCAGTCGATAGTTCAGCCGTTGCAGTCGATAGTTCAGCCGTTGCAGTCGATAGTTCAGCCGTTGCAGTCGATAGTTCAGCCGTTGCAGTCGATAGTTCAGCCGTTGCAGTCAATAGTTCAAACGTTGCGGTCGGTAGTTCAGCCGTTGCGGTCGATAGTTCAGATGTTGCAGTCGATAGTTCAGCCGTTGCGGTCGATAGTTCAGATGTTGCAGTCGACAGTTCAGCCGTTGCGGTCGATAGTTCAGACGTTACAGTCGACAGTTCAGACGTTGCGGTCGATAGTTCAGACATTGCAGTCGATAGTTCAGACGTTGCAGTCGATAGTTCAGGCGTTGCGGTCGATAGTTCAGACGTTGCAGTCGATAGTTCAGATGTTGCAGCAGGTAGTTTAGCGGTTATAGGAGATCGTGGAGAAGAGGCAATGCGCCATTTTACCGCTAAGCATTGCCTGAAAGAGAAACAGCCACCCGGTTTGGTATCTGTTAAGTGGAATGAGGAAATAAATTAGGGATGATTTTTTAGGGTATTATTGGGTTGTTAGTTTAGCGTTCGGAACAGAATACCCGAAATCTGTTTGTATTGGGGGCTGGTTGAGCCAAAAACAGATCTCACATAGTTTTTCACATCCTGAGCCAGAGCAACTATACCCGTTTCTGCATCGTACAGCGCGTGATTACGGTTAATGCGCAAGGTACTCAACTGCGAGGTGTTGGCTACCACATCGCGGTTTTTCTGCAATAAATCGTTATATAAACTGGTGAGGCTGGCCAGCTGCAAATCTACCTCGTTAGGGGCGTACTGCGGTATGGTGGCTAAGAGTTTAATCTGCTTATCCAGCGTATCGAGCAGGTTATCGTAACTCTGTTGCGAGGCCGAAACCTGGTTAACCACCGTGCCGCTGGCGGCCAGGTTATTTTTTTCTTCGGCGGTGAGTTTGGCCGTTGCCCTTTGCCCTTGTATTTTGCGGTGGTGGCTTACGGCATTATCCAATACCTGTTGGGCTACACTATTGGCCTTAACGGCACTCAGCACACGGGTACTCAATTGTTTTAAAGGCTTAAAAGCCAGATCACGCAGGGCCACGGCATTGCTGTTTTTTGCGGCCGCATCGTGCACCTGCTCATTAATGGTTTTGGCTGCGGTGGCTTTCTCGGTTAAAGCACTCAACTGGATGTTGGCATTGCTGGGGTTGTACACCGCGCCATAACCGGTTACATAACTTAAAAGGGTTTCGAAGTTGGCTACGTTTTTGGCGTGGCCGGTTTCATTGGTTTTAGACATAACATGTAGTTTTAAAAAGTAAATAAATTAGATTAATTGGCATTAAGTTAAGATTATTTTCTTTACAACTAAAAGGAGTGGAGAGATTTTTTTTGGGGAATAGGGGAAACCGTAAGGAATGACCTTTTAAATTAAAGAGTTTTGAATCGAAACTAAATTTCAATTATAAATTTATATTGCTAAAAATATTATAACGTTGGTGATATCCGCTTAAACGTTAATTAATAACCGAAAATTACATGGAAGATTATATTCGATTTAAGAAACTTCTTGAATATTTTGTTGCACATTTAGAATGGGTAGTTAATCTGGATATTACTAACCGAGGATACGATGAATACATACATCCGTTAATTGAGAAAGGAATTTTTAGAAAAACGGGTCAAGGGTATGCAAATGATAAAATCCAACAGCACATAAAAGACTGGGAAGATTATCCTAACGGCACAATATGCATTAATATACAACAGAACTTTGGGAGTTATTTATCTTCAAAATGTTATCTGAACTGGGAAGATACAGGACTTAATATTATAGCCAAGTGGTCTGGAAAAAATATCATATCGCTTTACCAAGAGGAATATTTTTATTGGGAAAATCCAAAGAGAAGAAAAGAATTTAGTAAAAAAATATCGTTAGTAGACTTGGGACTGTTCACTGCAAGTGAGTCCCCTACAGATCAACTAGTGGATTTTTATAACATTTTTGAAAATGCTATTATTAGATACAACGTACTTGAAGAAGAAAAAAAAATGGAAGAAACATTAAAACCAATAATGGATCTGTTACTTTATAAAAAGCAGATAATACTACAAGGCCCTCCAGGCACAGGTAAAACCAGAGTTGCGAAAATGCTTGCTGAAAATTTAGTTGGAAGATTGGGTAAGTCTATTTCAGCAGATCAAATTGTTGAAAATGTATCAGTTAATCAGGTTATCAGATCTGTTGGCGGTAAAAGTAGCTATTTAGTTTTAGAGGTTGATAGCTTGCAGAAGAAGATTAAAATAAAACGCGAATCTGAAACTGAAGACTATACATCTTTCAAAGATGTTATCGAAGCATTTGAATCTAAGCTGTGGCTGTCGAAAATTGAACAAAATAATCCAAGAAGAGCAGCCTCTATAGCCAAATTTATTTTTGAAAAAATTAGTAACCTAAACGATTCTGATCAATTTAAGATTATTCAGTTCCACCCAAGTTATAGTTATGAAGATTTTGTGAGGGGAATTGTTGCAGAGCCTGCCGATAATGGAGAACAAATTAAATATAAAGCCCAGAATAAAATTTTAGGAGCATTTGCAGATAAAGCTTTAGAGAATTTCATTGATACTCAAAAGACGAGTGAAGTTATAAAGAATGAAGATTGGGTCAGAAATCTAATAAAAAGGTTTCAAGAGGATATTGAGGATAGATTATATAACGAAGAAAAAATATGGCTTACGCCTAATGTGGCCTATATCACAAGAATTACAAATGAAGCAATTCGTTATAAAAGTGACAACTGGAAAATAGATGGAGGTATTCCTTATTCTGATATAGAAAAGATGTATTTGGCCGATGCCAAAAATCTTGCAGATGTTAGAGAATTAGAAACCTTAACTGCTTCTGGTAAATATAATGCAATATACTGGTTAAAGCTTTTAGAAAAATTTAAAGAATATGTGAAAAAGAATGGCTTTAAAGCACCTTCGGAAAAAGAGACGATTAATGTTAAACTTAAAAATTATGTCTTAATTATTGATGAAATTAACAGGGCCAACCTATCTTCAGTTTTGGGCGAGCTAATTTATGCTTTAGAATATAGAGGAGAAGGTTTGGAAAGTATGTATTCGTTAGATGATGGTAAGCGTAACATTGTTATACCACCCAACTTGTATATTATTGGCACTATGAATACTGCCGATAGAAGTGTTGGACATATTGATTATGCCATAAGAAGGCGTTTTGCTTTTTACAGTATCTTGCCCAAATCCCTTAAAGATGACGATAATATTTATTTTAATAGTGATGGGTTTGATAAAATCAGTATGCTGTTTAACGAAACCAATGTTAGTGACGAATTTGAAATAAAAGACGTACAGTTGGGGCATAGTTATTTCATTGCAAAAAAAAGTGATGAAACTGATGAGATGGAAAAAGACAAAATTTTCGCGATGAAAATGGATTATGAAATAATACCACTGCTGTTAGAATATGTTAAGGACGGAATTTTGATCGGTAAGTTTGAAGGTAAAAGCATAAAGGAATACATTGAATCATTAAGATCCGAATAGATGGGCATCAAGTTATCCGAACACAAAAAGTTTAAAATCTCTAAACTTACTGATGGTGTTGAATTTTTGGATAATAAAGCTTTACATCTCCAACTAAATGCTGATTCTTTTGCATTATTAGATGGCATAACCAATAAAGCTTTTAATGATAACAGCAATTGTTATACGGTAGAAAATGGTACAGATTTTTATCAGATCAAGGCAGACTATTGTATTGGGCTTGATTGGTTAGGTAATTCGGGCCGTTATATACAGGTAGAGCCTAAAATTAACATAACAAATGGCGAAAATTTTGAATTTTGCTTAAACGAGGATGACGAATCAGAGAGTTTTGATAAGGCACTGAGAAAAGATAATAGTGCCGAAATATCCATAGGACTTGATTATTTAAAAATGTTAATGGATGTAATGGCTTTTCCTGTTTCTGCAAAGGAAGTTAAAGGTCTGGTAAATATCGACTGGAATGCATCAAAAATAAATATTGATAGTAGAGATGATAAACTAACTCCTTTTTTAATTATACAATTTTTACAGTTATTGAAAGCGATTGTTAAAAAGGGACTTAAAAAATCGTATTATAAAATTCAAGAAAACCTACGGTCTAAAATTAAAGGCAAAATACTTATAGGGCAGCATATTAAAAAAAACGTTCTGAAAAATCGTTTCACAAATATTTTTTGTGAATACCAGGTTTTTGGTGAAGATAACTATGAGAATAGGTTTCTTAATAAAGCTTTTGTTTTTGTTTGCAGTTATGTTAATAATCATAAAGCATATTTTTTTTCAAACGCCTTTGATATTGAGCAGATTATTGACTATTGTAGGCCTTTATTTGAACATATAGGAACAAGTGTTGAGCTGCATCAGCTAAAGAATATTAAAACAAATCCTTTTTTTAAAGAATATAAAGCTTGCATTAAAATTGGTGAACAGATTCTGAAACGTTTTGCATACAACATTTCTCAGACAGCTGACCAAAAAATAGCTACTCCGCCATTCTGGATTGATATGCCCCGGCTTTTCGAATTATATATCTATGAAAAAATGTTAAAAGCTAATGAAGGTAGCGCCAGTAAAATTAAATATCAATTTAGCACTTATGGTAATGCATTGGATATTTTAATAAAGCAGGGTAAACATTCTTTGGTTATAGATGCGAAATATAAACTTCATTACAAACATGGTGAAGTGCATGCAGATATGAGACAGGTGGCAGGATATGCACGATTAAATAAGGTATTAAACGAACTTGCCTATAATAATGAAGATTTTGTTAAAGATGCAGTGTTACCATGTTTGATTATATATCCTGATATTAAAAATGGTATTGATTTAGGAGAGGATCTACCTGCATTTAAGATTGAAAACCTGATAACTCCATATCGAAGAGTAAAAGCATACAGTGAAATATATAAACTTGGGGTAAAACTTTCGTTGATATATGAATAGTGGAAATCTTGATGGTTTTAATTTCTAACAACATTTAGCATAAAATTTCCCAAATCAACACTATATTCTTAAATTGGGCATCATTAGCCTTATGACCGAAGAGATAACAGCAGCATTATTAAAGTTTAGAGACGAGCGCGATTGGGCGCAATTTCATAATCCTAAAGATTTAGCACTTGCCTTGAATATTGAAGCAGCAGAGCTACTTGAGCTATTTTTATGGAAAAATGCAGAGGATGCCAACGTGGAGAAGATAAAAGAAGAACTTGCTGATGTTTTCTCTTATGCGTTATTGTTGGCTGAAAAATATAACCTGGATGTGAAGCAAATTATTCTGGATAAAATTAAACTAAATGATAGCAAATATCCTGTAGATAAAGCAAAGGGGACTGCTAAAAAATATGATGAGCTATGAGCATGTCGTTTGAGCTTTCTATAGATGTTTCTGAATTTCATGATTTTAATAAACAAGGCTTAATTAAGATTCAGCAAAACCCCTGGGTAAGAAACCAGTGGCCAGTGGTTTATTTTATCAGGAATGAGGCTAAAGCAGAAGCTTACGTAGGTGAGTCAACCAATGCCGCCAGTCGCATTGCTAATCATTTGACTAATCCGGTAAAAGCCTCCATATTTAATCAGATTTCGATAATCGGATGCGATAAGTTTAATAAATCGGTAACGCTTGATATTGAATCGAATCTGATCAGATATATTTCTTCCGAGGGTACCTACAAATTAAAAAATGGAAATGATGGCTTAATTGTTCGTAATTACTACCAACGGGAACTTTATAAAGATTTATTTAAGGAAGTTTGGAAAAAACTGATCGATAAAAAGATCATTACTAAATCCTTAAAGGAAGTAGAGAATTCGGATTTATTTAAATATTCGCGCCCTATACCTCGTTAAATAAAGATCAGTATGCTTCGGTGCTTGATATCCTCACCCATCTTAATAGAGATGATAGCACCCGTATTTTCATCAGGGGGAGTGCAGGTACAGGAAAGACGGTTTTGGCAACCTATTTAATTAAGCTTTTGGCTACCGATATCACTAATGCCAGCATTGATGATTTTAATGAGGACGAAATCAGAGAAGTAAGCTATATTAAAGGTTTTCAATTAAAATATCCAAATGCAAAGATAGGGTTGGTTATAGCCATGTCATCCCTAAGAAAAACTTTACAACGTGTATTTAGGCAAGTACCAGGCTTAAAATCATCAATGGTCATCGGCCCATCCGACACCTTTAAAAGTAACGTGAAGTACGATCTGCTTATAGTGGATGAGGCGCATCGTTTGCGTCAATATAAAAACATAGGCTGGAGAGGAACATTCAAAAAAAATAATCAAAAGCTTGGTTTAGACAATTCAGGAAATGAACTGGATTGGATAATGGCCAATAGCAAAAACCAGATTTTCTTTTATGATAAGGCCCAATCGATAAAACCATCTGATATTCCTGAAACTTTTTTTTCGAGGCTATTAGATGATCAACAAACGATAAAGCTAGAGCTGCATTCGCAAATGCGTGTAATGGGTGGCAATGATTACATACAATTTGTTGATGACTTGATGAATGTAAAACTTCATAAGAAAACAGTTTATCAGTCATCAGCTTATCAATTGATCTACTTTGATTCGTTAGCAGAACTTTACCGCGAATTGGGTAAAAAAGAGCAGGAACATGGCCTGTGTAGAATGGT
The DNA here is from genome assembly GCF_026240075.1 of Pedobacter sp. MR22-3. Lineage (NCBI taxonomy): Bacteria > Pseudomonadati > Bacteroidota > Sphingobacteriia > Sphingobacteriales > Sphingobacteriaceae > Pedobacter > Pedobacter sp. MR22-3. The sequence goes on from NZ_JAPIVF010000003.1 coordinate 539,523, forward strand.
TGCTGGTTATAGTTGGCCATATCAATCAGAAGATGATAAAACAGCAATTGATATAGAGCTTGATGGGTTATCTTTTCAATGGAACCAGGTAACCACAGATTGGGTTAACTCTCCAAATGCTTTTAAAGAAATTGGTTGTATACATACTATACAGGGTTACGATTTAAATTATACAGGGATAATTTTCGGGAAAGAGATTGATTATAATATTGAAACAGACAAAATTGAAATAAACCGCGATGAGTATTTTGATGGTTATGGTAAACTTGGTGTGGATGATGACGAAGATTTAAAAGAATTTCTTGTCAATATTTACAAAACTGTATTTTATCGTGGTATAAGAGGAAGTTTTATTTATGCATGCAACCCTAATCTGGCAGCTTATCTTAAAAAACATATTCCATTATTCGAAAAGGAGCCTGCTTTAAGAATCATACCATTTAATCAGGTAAAGCCATATGTTAATGCTGTGCCCTTGTTAGATATTACTGCTGCTGCGGGTAATTTTAGCGATTTACAGATTCATAGCGATTTTGAATGGGTAGAATTGCCGTTTAATTTAGCCCCTCAAAATGGTTACTTTGTTTGTAAGGTAGTAGGTGAGTCGATGAATAAGCGGATTCCAAATGGCGCTTACTGTTTATTCAGGCAAGATGGTGGAGGGAGTAGAGAAGGTAAAATTGTATTGGTGCAAAGTACCGCTATTCAAGATGCAGACTTTGGCTCTGGCTATACGATTAAAGAATACCATAGCAAGAAAATAATTACAGATGAAGGCTGGCAGCACAGTACTATCAATTTAGAACCCTTATCTGATGATCTATCTTACCACACTATAGAATTAGTTTCTGATGAATTAACAAATTTTAAAGTTGTAGGCGTATTTGATCGTGTACTGGCTTAAAAGGTTGTTTTTTTATTCTTCGTTTAGTACGGGAAACCGTAAATTTTACTTTTCAAAAGCTGTTACTTTCGTAGAATGAAAAAACTCCATTATATGAAAAAAACAATTTTATTATTATTACAAATTTGCCTGTTAGTTATGCCAGTTTTGGCACAACGAAGATCTACAAGTGTTAGGGGGTATACCAGAAAAGATGGTACCTATGTGCGCCCACATGTAAGAGGTTATACTGCAGGTTCTGGAAGTACCTCATCATATAGTTCCGGTAATAGTTCTGCTTCAAAAAGTGATGAAATTGCTTTTACTACTTTAAAGTTTGCGGCTGTAGATGTAAATGATGGCGCTGGTGCTAAACCAGCCTATATTAAAGAGAAAGGACAAAAGATAGCTTTAACCACTTTAAATTTTATAAACAGGGAAGATGATGGCGCAAATTTAAAAGACAAACCAGAGGTAGGTGGTATCATTTTTTATGTTTCTGTTTTAAGGTATAGAGGTAAAACGTTAGACATCTGTACTATCCCGAGAAGCTATGGTAGTTGGGAATTCGAAAAGATATCGCATGAATTTCAAAAAAAGGATATTACTACAGAGGATGCTTTAGATCTTGTATCTAATTATGGCTGGAGCATTTCTAACGATAAAATGAGCAAGAATTTTGAATACGATTATAGTAGTAAAGGTTTGCCATCATTTCTAACTAAAACTACTGAAGCTATAAGAGTTGAATAGTATTTTAAGTGCTTAGATTTAAGTTATTTATAAGATAAATGTTAGGACTTATTAACACTCGGTTTTATTTGTTAATGGTTCATTTTCAGTAAGTTAAATTTTTTGTGTTCCAGTTCTGACTGTTGGCTGACTAAATTATCGACTAAATGGTTTGATTGTTAAGAACTTGCATCGAAATTGAATTTCGATTTTAATTAAGTTTGTATTAGAAGTCAGACGAAATACTGGTGGGTTTAATAGAAATAAAAAGGCTCAGGAAACTACGACATATCCTGAGCCCAATAAAATTTATTATTCGCAACTAAGGGAATTAGAAACGAACATGAGGTAGCATCGTTATTTAGAATGGTGCAAAAGTAAAACTATTATGCTTTTGTACACTATAAAGTTCATCTTCTTTTTCTCCTATTGCTTGGAGATACCGGCCATACAAAGCTTCTGGAAATAATTAAACTGCTCAAGTAATTGGGCAATCATTCCTATTATTAAATTTTTTAGCATGGCTACAAATGGAAAACCAGGCGACAACCGCCGACATGGAGCAGTAAAAGATCGCTCCCAAATTTTTAATCCAACAACAGAACAATGGGTTAAACGAGATACTGAAAATGGTAGGTTTATGGATGTGAAAAAAGATGGAACACCTTTTAAGGGTGTTAGAAAGGAGAAGAAATAGATGTTGAATATTAGTATTGCAAAACTTGAGCAAGCAAGACAAAATCCACAAGCATTCGCAAAAAGCTTAAGTGAGGCTACAAAAGGCTTTGGCAATAATGGGTCTTTTAGCGGTATATTTAAAAGCTTTATTGGTAAGTTTCATAATGATAACGAGAATAAAGACAAATTTCATACGCAATTGCAGGATGCCTATAAGCTTCAGTTTGTCGGGAACTCGGTAAATAATAAACGTGCCGAGAAATATTGTGAGGCCTTTTCCAATTATAGTGATTATATGATGAAAAATGGATTTGGTTTGGATAATTTTTTTACTAGAATAAACTTGAAATTACTCTCAGATGTTTCATTGGGAGGTAATTCTCCAATTTTAAGTTCCAGTGATACTCGTAATATGGTTTTTTCAATAGAAGAATCACCAAGGGATTGGCAGAATGAATTAAAATATCCAATACTTCAAAAATACCTTGCCGAAAAGTATTACGAATGTGAGGTGGATAAAGTGGAGATAGGTATTTTCAATGTTAGCAGCTGTCAGTTCGAATTGAACGTATTTGATGATATTGAAATAGAGGAAGCTTTTAAAGAAGCTAGAATTGTTCTAGGAGAAGTGGATCGGATTTTTAAATTATAAATATTACTAATTTATTCGAAATGAAAAATGAGAAAGAATATCAACCAAATTCAGAAACCATAATTGCTAGTGATGGCATGCATGAGGTATATTATTATTGTAATGATAAAGGAGTACCTATTTTTAAGACGAAGGAATTTTGGTTGGAAGAAAAAAGATTTATTTTTTATCCTTATTCTATAGATATATCTGATGGTTCTGTAAAATCAAAAAGAATTAATAGTATTGAATTTTTAGGATGGGAAACTATCAATAATATACCTGATGATTTTAAAACTGAAAACAAGTACGGGTTAAGAAAGTTACGTACAAAAGCCTTTTTTAATGTTTTGTACAGCAAGTTTAAGGATGTGCGAGACTTTACAATTGGCATTAATATTGAAAATAGTTTTCGACCTGATCATATTGATTTAAACTGGACTGATGTTAAGATCATTTTAAGTGATATAGGGAAAGAAAAAAATAGCTATGACAAAGAAAAAACATTCTTAATTAATAAACATCTATTTAGGATTAATAATAGGCTTTCAATTGCTCAACGGTATATTCCTGCTGGTGATTTGCAAAGATTTCTATCAAAATATGATTCTTTTGAAAAAATTAATAGTAATGATTTAAATGCGCTTTCTGCAGTTATGGATTATATACCTCCTACTTTAATTCAAAGCACTGCAAATTTCATTAATAGCAAAGAAAAGATTAATAAGATATATATAGAGGAGACGATAGCAACTTTCGAGAAGTTAATGTCTGCAACTAAAGATAACGAAAAGCAATGGCAAAATTTCTTTGAGAAAAATGCATGGACATTATCGCATATTTTTCCTTATGAGGTAATACTCAATGAAAGAGAAGCATATGTTGGAGGAAAAACTTTAGGTAACAAGGATGGACGTATCGTTGATTTTCTTTTCGCTAATGGATTTAAAGATAATTTCGCTTTACTAGAATTTAAAACGCATAACAAAAGTCTTTTAAAAAGTGTGGTTTATAGGAAACCGGCCGTATTTGCAATGTCAGATGATCTCTCTGGTGGTATTGCTCAGTGTTTGGATCAAAAAGACGTTTACATTAAGGATTTCGGGAATAAAAATCCAATGTTCGATCCTAAATGTATTTTAGTTATTGGTCAAAAACAAAAGTTAACTGAACCACAGAAAAAATGCTTCGAATTGATAAGGTCGAATCAAAAGGCTGTCGATATAGTGACCTTTGATGAAATTATAATGAAACTGAAAGGACTACTTAAAGTTTTAAGTAAATAGTTGTTGTAATAAAATAGTTATCAGAGTTTATATGACTAAAAAAACTAAAACGTATCTGATGACGAACATTAAGAAAGTCAAGTTTTATTATATAGCAAAAAATAATGAGTTATAATTTATTAAATTTCCAAGAGGCGTTTGAGGATACCAAAAGGTTCAATAGAAAATATTTGCTTACTGGTAATAACTTCAGCATTTCCTACCGTAGTTATAGAGGTTATTGAAAGTTATAATTGTAAAGTATTGGAACTAATTCCACCAATAGATATAGGAGGAATATGGCGTCATAGATTTGTCATTGGGAATTGATTGCTGCAGTAGGATACAGAAATTATTTTCATGATAGTGTGGCGTGCGTAATCTCCCTTAGAAGAAAAATATTTATCATATAGAAAAATAAGTTCGACAAATGAAAGATGAATTAAAACTGTCTTGTTTTACAATTCTTGTAAAAGACAAAGAAAAAAAAATACTAGATAGGGGCACTGGTTTTTTCATAAATAATTGTGGAAACTTTCTTTCGGCTGGTCACGTTTTTAAGTATAAGGACTGCAAGTTTTCTGCTATTTTTGAGGGGCAAGCCATAGAGTATCCAATTACTGAAATTTATAAAGAATACGTAATCCAAGATGAAGTAACATCGACCAGTTATAAAGATCTTTATATTGGTTCAATAAGTATTAAATCTATAGCATTTTTTTCTTTAATGACTGAAATAGTGCCTGCTAGATCTAAAGTATCTATGGCTGGATTTAATAAACTTCCACCTGATGGATTGATTGTTGACATTGATGATCTATTTGACGAAGATTTGATTGGCGAGGATTCTGTATATTTTAATACTTATCAAACTGAAATCACTGATGAAAAGCGTTATAAGACTAATAGAAGTAATGGTAGTTTTTATTTAATGGATAACATTTATTCAATTAAATCTGTCGGATCTAAAATTCGGGGAATCAGTGGAGGCCCTCTACTACTTGGCAATAGTTGTATAGGGATTATAAATAACACTTTTGAATGTGTTAATAGTAAATATATCGCTAATAAGCTCAGCTATTTAAATATTCCTTATACAACTATCTAATAAAATACAAACTCACTTGCAAAATCAATAGATGTAGTGATTTCTTTGCAAGCATTAGCAAAATAAAATTTAAGATATACTAATTGAAATTTTTAGCTTACAAAGCAATTTGATTACCAAATAACATTAAATGATCGAGCTTTTACTGTTATGGATATTTCTCTAATATCTCCAGTTTCTCTCTTTCGCCTTTGAATAACCTCTCCTACAAGTTTACAATTTTTTCAATCGTCTACAGTTGGGCTGATAGTTTAATGAGCTGGCAATTAATATTGAATTGGCGTTACTGGTATTATGAAATGTATTCGATATAATATTGATGGCTTGTTATTTTTCTGTTAATTTAGAAAAATCTAATAATTCCTTTGGGTCAATTCCCAGACCTTTTGCTAAATAAAGTAATGTAATTAGAGATGGTGCTGTTTCACCTTTTTCGATTCTATGAATTTGACTATAATCTATGTTGGAAAGTTGCTCAAGTACACGTAGACTAATCTTTTTCTCATTCCTAATATTTTTCAAATGAGTACCGAATGATTTAAGTATTTCTTCTTTTTTGAGTTCTTCCACCTAACAAATAAAAAAAAACTATATAAGTTATTTGTGGGATTATTTGCATACAAAATAATTATTTTTTATATTTGGTATAGTTAAAATAGGTATTAATAAAAGTCTTGTGATTACAAAATCTGACGCCGTTAACACAAGACAGCAGATTAATGCCCATATCTATGTGTAGATGTATATATTTGTACATCGAAATAGATGTGGGGCTGCTGTAAATCCATGTTAACGTAAGGCGTCAGAAACTTTAGTGTAATCATGGTAAGCAGTCCCACATTTATTGTTTGGGGCTGTTCTGCCCAACAAGACTCGTAAAACCATACGAGTATGAAAGCTAAATCCATTACCATTGCAGGGAAACCGCTTTCGCGGTTTTATCAACTGCCTTTTGAAAAGGGGAGCAGGGTATTAAGGTTAGCGGTGCTGGAGTCGCATTGCATGTTTAGTGTAGGTGAAAAGCCTGGGCCCCTGGCCATCACATCGCTTTCTTTTGATCAGGGTTTGTTAACCATTAATGTTAAATTGGGAGGGGAAGAAGCAAGGGTTTATATCGTGGTAGCATACGATTGCCTGCTGGTGAGCTGTAGTGTGGATACGGATGAAACGTACCTTGGGCGTTACGTTTACCTTACTTTACGGGCCATGATGCGGAGTGGTTACTGCGATTTTCAGCAATATTACTGGCCGGCATGTTTTGCTTTGGGCAACAGGCGGTCGGGCTATGTTGATGTTGTGAAGAAACCTGGCGGTTTCACCATTACCTTGAAGAAAAAGTTTAGCGGTTTGTTCAGGCCTGGTGATGATTTGCCGGAGGTTACGGAACGTGTGGTAGTACCGCGTGAAAGATTATTGAGTAAACATACTGCGGCGCGTTTGGCACCGGTTAGCATTGGTTATTGTTTCGCCAATACCGATCTGCAGAATTTTCACAGCAACCATTATCCTTTTTTAATTCCTTATGTTTTCGCGGCCACGGCTTACCTTAAAACGGTTAAATCTTTTAAACGTTTCGTGTTGAATCCGCATGATGTGGATGGCATAAGCCTCTCGCCACAACAGGAGGAGTTGAACAGCATTTGTTTAGCCATGAAAGAGATCGCTGCCATACGCTTTAACGCTAATGCCCACCTGCCCGAAAAGGTAGCCGAAACCCATACACTTAATGAGGCTAACCAGCTGGCGCTTTTAAAGTTATGGAACAAGGCTTTGCCGCTATTGATGCAACAGCGTTTTACACACTACTTTTACACCTATGGCATGCGCAATGTTACCGGCAAACCTGTAATGCGGGATATGAAACTGGTTGAATTTTCGATGGAGGTACCTGTTTTAAGTTTCGTATTAAAAGACGAGGGCGATTATTATGAACTGGAACTGAAGATTAAGGTGAAAGGGAAATTGCTGCATCTGAATACGGATCAGCCTGGGCTGTTTTTGGTTTGCGATAGGGGTAAACCGTATTTATGGTATTTGCTAGAGGCCGAAATGGATTATAAACTGGTTTGGTTTTTTAGTAAAGTAAATTTTAAGGTGCAGGTGATTAAAGGGTATTATAGGGAATTTTTTGAGGGGTTTGTAGAGGGGGTGGAAAGGTGGTATGAGGTGAAGAGGGGGTAATTTTTGTTTTATAACTATGGATGGGAGCTCCCCTCCTGCAAGAGGGGCTGGGGGAGGTTTTTGCCTTTCGCTCGGGCTTGCCTCGGCTACCGATGAAAAATCGGTACAGGTCCACCGCCGCCGAGGGGGCTCTTACTTTTGGCTTGATCCAAAAGTAACAAAAGATCAAGGCTTGCATCCGTTTTTTATGTGGTCATATTGTTTTTATAGGTATAAAAGATTGCTGCGCAATTCTTGTAAAAAGCTAAGGAAATCTTATTTGCGGCAGCATCGAGGCTCTTAGCCCTTGCTTTATTCCACCGCTCTCGCTTTGATCCTGCCTTGTGCTGTGGGGTATGAGGGGAACTGCAAAGCTTTCCGTGCTTTTTCCGGCGAAAATCTGCGAGGCCGGATAGCATGATGCAGATCGCATGGAGCATATTGCAGGGTGCGGTAATTTGTTTTTTAGTCCTTTCCCTTTCAGGGGAAAGGTGCCGATAGGCGGATAGGGGCTCTGTGGCCCTCTGTGTTTTACTTTGTATTCTCCGTGGTTAAACTTCAGTCGAAATGATGGAAAGATTAAGCTTTACACTTCTCGTTCTTTACGAACTGCTTTGCTATTAAACATGCTTTTAAACCTTCTTCACCGATTTCAAGAACACAAATCCTACCACACCTGATAAAACCGAAGCCGTTAATATCGCAAACTTCGCCTCTGAAACCTGCAGCGCATTGCTAAAAGACAGCAGGGCAATAAAGATCGACATCGTAAAACCGATTCCGGCGAGCATACCCAAACCTAAGAGGTGTTTCCAGCCGGCGCCTGTAGGTAAACCGGCCCATTTCAGTTTCACGGCCAGCCAGCTGAAAAAGGTGACACCAATGGTTTTGCCAATAAATAAACCGACGATAATGCCCAGACCAAGGGGCGAAACCAGTCCGGTCAGCATTTCTTTCCGGAACGTGATATTGGTATTCGCCAGGGCGAAAATGGGCATGATGAGGTAATTTACAGGAACGGTTAAAGCATGTTCCAGTTTCTCCAAAGGCGATTCATTATCCGTTTCGTTAGTGGGGATGGTAAAAGCCAGTAATACCCCTGCAATGGTGGCGTGGATGCCGGAGTGGTGGATGAAATACCAGAGAAATATCCCTGGGATTAAATAAAAGAAAAGATTCTTCACGCCGAAATAATTCATTAAACTGAGTAGAATTAAAACGCCACCCGCCATGGCGAGGTATTCAAAATGGATTTGATTGGTGTAAAAGATGGCGATGACCAGGATGGCACCGAGATCATCCACAATGGCTAAGGCCGCCAGGAATATTTTTAAACTGGCGGGTACGCTTTTACCAAGCATCGCGATAATGGCAAGGGCAAAGGCAATGTCGGTTGCCATGGGGATGCCCCAGCCACCGGCAGTTTCGGTACCTGTGTTAAAGATGGTATAAATCAGTGCGGGAACCAGCATGCCGCCTAAGGCAGCAATGACGGGTAATGCTGCACTTTTCACTGAAGAAAGTTCGCCTTCCAGCAGTTCGCGTTTGATTTCTAAACCAACCAGTAAAAAGAAGATGGCCATTAAGGCATCGTTAATCCAGGCGAGGATGCTGTAGTTGACAGCACCAAAACCGATTGTGGTGGCTAAAAAGCTTTCCAAATTTTCTTTTGAGGCGGTATTGGCGAGGAGTAAGGAGATGGCGACGCAGATCAGCAATAAATAACCACCTACTTGTCCGGAGCGGAAGAAACGCTGAAATGCCTGGAAGTTGATGAGTTTTTCCATAGGGGTAAAAATAGTGAAATAATAATAGTAAAGTGTTTGCTAAGCTGCTGTCCTTTTCTATTTTGCCCTAAGCTCTGGCTTGCCTCGGTTAGCCACCGAGGGGCTCTTCTTCTTTGTTCTTGATAACAAAGAAGCAAACAATCAAGGCTTGGACCTGATGTTGGATTAGCGCGTCGAAATTTTAAAAGCGGTAGCACAAGGACTCGATATTGTTTTGTCATAAAGATTAATTTCGAGGGAGCCGTGTGCGCTACCTTGGGCAGTGGGGTCATTTGAATGGAGGTGCAAAAATTTCAACGGCTTCTCCTGCCATCATGTCCCAGGCGGATAGCAGGGTGCAGATAGCGTGATGGCTATAGCGGGATGCGGATGATTAGTTAAATCGTCATTGCGAGGCGGCTTTTTCAGCCGGCGAAGCAATCTTTCATACTGAAGTCGAAGGATTTGTTAGTGTTTACTCGTTACCTAAGAAGTTTGCCCTTTGCTCTGGCTTGCCTCGGTTAGCCACAGAGGGCCTCTTCTTCTTTGTTCTTGATAACAAAGAAGCAAACAATCAAGGCTTGGACCTGATGTTGGATTAGCGCGTCGAAATTTTAATGGCGGTAGCACAAGGACTCGATTTTGTTTTGTCATAAAGATTAATTTCGAGGGAGCCGTGTGCGCTACCTTGGGCAGTGGGGTTATTTGAACGGAGGTGCAAAAATTTCAACGGCTTCTCCTTCCATCATCTCCCAGGCCGGTAGCGGGGTGCAGATAGCGTGATGGCTATAGCGGGATGCGGATGATTCGTTAAATCGTCATTGCGAGACGGCTTTTTCAGCCGGCGAAGCAATCTTTCATACTTAAGTACGAAGGATTTGTGAGTGCTTCTCATTTGTTCGTGTTTACTCATCATCTAAGAAGTTTGCCCCATGCTCTGGCTTGCCTAGGTTAGCCACCGAGGGGCTTTTACTTTTTCCTTGATGAAAAAGAAACAAAAACCCAAGGCTTGGATCCTTTCTTGTAAAAAGCTACGAAAATCTTGATTGCGGCAGCCTCTAGGCTTTTACCCTTTCTTATCCCAGCGCACAAGCTTGATTCTGCCTTGGGATGTGGGGTAATGAGGGGAAGTGCATAGATTTTCGTGCTTTTTCCTACGAAAATCTCCCAGGCCGGTAGCAGGGTGCAGATAGCGTGATGGATATAGCGGGATGCAGATGATTCGTTAAATCGTCATTGCGAGGCGGCTTTTTCAGCCGGCGAAGCAATCTTTCATACTTAAGTACGGAGGATTTGTTAATGCTTCTCATTTGTTCGTGTTTACTCATCATCTAAGAAGTTTGCCCTAAGCTCTGGCTTGCCTCGGCTGGCCGCCGTGGCCTCTTCTTCTTTGTTCTTGATAACAAAGAAGCAAACAATCAAGGCTTGGACCTGATGTCGGATTAGTGCGTCGAAATTTTAATGGCGGTAGCACAAGGACTCGATTTTGTTTGGTCATAAAGATTAATTTCGAGGGAGCCGTATGCGCTACCTTGGGCAGTGGGGTCATTTGAACGGAGGTGCAAAAATTTCAACGGCTTCTCCTTCCATCATCTCCCAGGCCGGTAGCGGGGTGTAGATAGCATGGTGGCTATAGCGGGATGCAGATAATTGGTTATGGTGAGAAAGGTGCGGATAGGGGTTGCATTGTCGTATTGATATAAAACAAAAAGCCACAGATACTTAGATCTGCGGCTTTATTCGGTCGTCATTCTGAACTTGTTTCAGAATCTATGCAGCCTGGCGCATTATGGCTTCTTGCCAATATTTACCCGGATATTCACTTCAAAATCACCATTGGTATAACCGCTGATGGCTGAAGTTGCGGTGTTGTAATAGGCCATGAAATATAGCGTTGATTTATAATTCATGCCGAAACCAACTGTGGCATTTTTAGTGTTGTGGTACATCGCCATGACATACAATTTATCATTGGCAAAATTGGCATTGACACCGGCATCCCATAAATTTTTGTAATTTTTAATGCCCCTGAAAACGCCTTTCGGCTGCAGGCCGATGGCGTTGATGCCACTGCCAAAGTTAAATTTATAGCCAACAGCCGAATAAAAGGTAGGCTTGTTGGCATAATTTAAATCATCATTTCTAAATACCGAACGCATATTTGGAAGGGCACCTTCTATGGTCAGGCTTTTTGAGGTGTAGGAAACACCAAAATCGCCATCTAATTCATAACCGCGATCATTGAAACGGGCAATGGCAGGATCATTGATGTCGCTGTTCCGCACGCTGCTTAAATCCAGTTTATCCTGACTGGCACCAAATGATACCCCGAAATTTAATTGCTGGTCGTTATCACTTAAGGGTAAATGGTAGGCAAAAGTTCCAACAGCTTTGGTCCGTTGGATGCCACCTGATTTTTCATTATAAATATTCACGCCCCAGCCAACCTTATTTACCTGCTGATCTAAAGTTACACTTTGGGTAATGGGGGCACCGGGAATGTTTGACCATTGTTTACGGAAGCTGCCATTGATGTTAAAGCCTTCGTTAATCCCCGCCATTGATGGATTCACCAGGTATTTGTTCTGGAAATACTGGGCATTTAAGGGAAGAATTTGTGCACTGGCGGTATGGTAAAATAAAATGCCCGCGGCAGATAGAAACGTTAACCGACTGATCTGCCTGAGGTGTTGTGTAATTGCTTTCATGTCTGTAATTAGTCTCTGATGATATTGATATAACCTTTAAATGTGCGGATGCCTGTTCCTAAATCGATGATGTAGTAATAGGTTCCTTCAGCAAGGGGACTTCCGTTTACGGTTCCATCCCAATCATTGGCATAAGCTTGCCTGGTGTATAACACCCGGCCTGCCTTATCAAAAATCTTCAGGGTATTTTTGGGATAGTAATCGATGTTTTTAACGATAAACCGGTCGTTATAACCATCTCCATTTGGCGTAACGACTGTGCTGGCTTCCAGTTTGTAATCATCTATCACTGTAATTGAAATGCTTTGCTCAGCTGTGCAGCCATTTGCATTGGTTACGGTAACCTGGTAAGTTCCGCTTTGTTTTGGTCTGATGGTTACGGATGCTGCATTCCGGCCACTGCTGATTTCGGCACCAGTCCAGCTGTATTGCGAACCACCGCTGGCCGTTAAAATAATATCATCGCCTTTTGAAATCGAAAAGCCTTTGTTGCTGCTGATCGTAATGACCGGGAGCGGATTGACAACAACACTTACATTTCCGGTTTGCAGTTGGGTGGCATAAGCATCCGCCACACTCACCAGGGCATATATAAATGTGCCTGTACTGCTGGTTGGTACATTTACAGTAGCCGTAGCCTCATTTGCGGTAACGGTTCTGTTGCTGCCACCATTTACCGTATAAGTAAACGTATATGGTGCTGTTCCGCCTGAACCCGTAAAAGTCACCACCGGGGATGTGCTGAAATGACAAACGGCAGTAGTTCCGCTGAGGTTTGCTACCGGAAGTGGACGAACCAATACCGTTGCCGTACCTGATTGTGGCTGCCCGCAGTTTACATCAGCCACGCTGACCAGATTGTACACAAAGGTACCTGCTGCAGCCGTAGGCACTGCAATGGTAGCCGTATTTCCTGTTGACGTTACTGTTCTGTTCGTGCCTCCATTGATCGTATATGTAAATGTGTAAGGAGCCGTTCCGTTTGCGCCGGTAAAAGTAATGACTGGTGCGGTGCTGTTTTGCGGAATTGCCGTTGAACCGGATATGCCTGCCGTTGCCAGCGTTCTGACAGTTACTGTTGCCGTACCTGTTTGCGCCTGGCCGCAATTTGCATCCTTCACATTTAACAGGTTATAGGTAAACGTTCCGGCAAGGTTAGCAGGAGCATTTACGGTAACGGAATTGCTTGTTCCTGCCGTGGTAACCATTTGGCTTGTTCCGCCATTTATGTTGTACGTAAAAGTATATGGTGCTGTTCCGTTTGCCCCTGTAAAAGTGATGGCAGGTGCATCACCATTTAAACAAACCGCCGTAGTGCCGGTAATGGTTCCTGTAGCAGCGGGGGTAGCGGTTAATTTGAAAGTTTTGCTGATTTGATTTACACCTCCGAAATCAGTTCCTCCGTTATCCGTAACAGTTACGGTAATATTGGCCTCAGCTGCTGTATTATTTTTTAACCGGTAAGTGATGGTTCCTTGATCTGCGCCGTTTGCCGCGATGGATAAAACTTCAAATACATTCGCCTGATCAGATGTAACGGAGAGGGTAGTGGTTTGTGCCGCTTCAGGACCTGCAGAAATGCCGGTTACGGCAATGGTTTGGTTTGCCGGAGCATAACAAACGGCCTGATTGGCCACAGCATCAACCGTTGGTGCCCCATTTCCAAATAAATATCTTGATTTGATGGGATAATGATCGGTTGTGGTTGAACTGTAATTGGTGACCAGCGTTTTTACGGCATCTAACACTTCTGCAGTACCCTGAATATAATTCAGATTTAAACTTTTGGTTAAAATGACATTGTCAATTACGGTGTTAAAGCCGGCGGTAGATTGTTTACCGGCCAGACTTAAAGGAAGTGTAATCGGGAAATAATTGGCGGCATCCTGGGTGAAATCAACATAGGATGTTCCCGTTCCGGCGGGCATAGGTGCAATGGTTTTATCCGGATTAAGCACATCATTAAAATCGCCAAGGATGATCACCTTTTTACCTGCAAGATTAGCATCAATCCAATCTTTAAGTTGCTTATTGCCACCCTTTCTTCTGTTATAGGCATCAATCTGATCGGCTGTTGTTCCGGTGTTGGCCTTTGCATGAATTTCAATAAAATACAGGCTTTCTTTCTTCCCGTTGATGCTTACTTCCGCCTCCATGGCAAAAGGAAACCGGCCGGATGACCAGTTTTTATATGGTGTTCCATCAGCACTTGTTGCGGCTACAGCCGGATTATAAGTATCTTCCAGTATACCAAAGGTTCTGATGGGTTTCAGCAAATCCGTCCGGTACATAAAAGCCAGTTTTTGTGCCAGCGGATAATTTGCATCTGCTTTATTATCGGCATAAGATCCGAATGAACTGAAGATGACATTATATCCGGCAGGCAGAACGGTGTTTCTGAATAAGGTCGTGTCTACCACTTCCGCAAAACCGTATACATCGGCATTGATATTATTGACGATGGTTTTAACATTTGCAGCCTGTTGTACATCGTTTGACGGGTCCTGCGCAGGACTGCCAAACCATTCTATGTTCCAGTTGACCACTTCTAAAGTATTGGCTGCATCAAAGGTATTTCCCGATAAATTCACCTTTTTATTGGCCGAACCGGCGGTGGCAATACTGACATCTGCAGCATAGGTGGTATTTACAGCTGTTGGTGAAAATTTGGCATAAATGGTTGGCGAAGTATTGTTAATGGCGGCCCTGGTGTAATTCAGGCTTGTTCCAAATGTGCCGCCACTGGTGCTGGAAATGGTAAAATTTGCTGGCGCAGTAACCGTTACATCTCCCGTAAGGTTACCTGCAGAGAAAGAAAAAGACTTTTCTGCCGAAGTGGTACCGTTTGCCTGATAACCAAAATTGACACCGGTGGTAGATGTGCTAATGTCTACCGGAGGTAGTGTTGCAGAATTTAATACGGCGAAATCATCTACCGTCCACCGACTGGCCGCTGTTGTACTCGAGTTGTAAACAATGGCCACATAAACCGGGGTGGCTTTATATGCTGTTAAATCAATATTGCCGGATTTTGTCCATACATCTGAACCACTTTCCGGGAATTTACCATCCAGGTTCACCCAGGTAGCCAGTGCCGGATTACCACTGCCGGTATAATCGGTTGAAACTTTCAACTGGAGCTTGTCACCTGCAAATGCAGATCTGGTCCAGAAGGAAAGTACGGCATAGTTCATGGAGGATAAATTTAGCGCAGGAGAGATCAGCCAATCTTCGTTTAAAATATTTCCACCAGAATAACCGTTGATTTGCAGGGCATTTCCTGCGCTTGCCGTACCGGCAGCATCATTGGCATCATGACCAAAACTGGTGGTACAACCCCACGTTTGCGGTCCGGCTACACTGTACTGGTAAAAGCCGTCAGCTAAGGCCGGGCTGCCTGCCGTGGTGCAGTTTTCAAAATTGAATACCGTTTGATTGGGATCAATAGCGGCTCCGCTTAAAGAAAGGGAAATGGAAGGTGCACCGGCACTGGCATGTAAAACAGCACCTGTTGCGTTGCCAACAGTCGTTGGACTGAACCTTACATATACCGTTTGATTGCCGGTTAAATCTGTCGCACTGTAACTGATCGTAGCAGAGAAGTTTATGTTATCTTTTGAAAGGGAATAAGGTGCCGTTGTGGTTAAGGTAGTGGCTCCGGTTAAATTTCCTGCTGATAATACATAACGTTGCGCCGCAGATGTGGTATTGATGGCCTGATTGGTAAAGGTCAGGCCTTTGGGGCTAACAGAAAGGTAAGGACCTGTGGTAGAAACAGGTTCGCTGACCGTCGTGTTTTGAGGATTTACTGCTTTGGCCAAAAAGTCAAATGCATTGTCGTCACTGTCAAAGCCATTTCCTGAAAACTCTTCTGTTCCGCCCGTGCCCAGTGTAGTGACATCAGAAGTGGCAGATGCTTTGCGTTCAATGGAAAAAGTACTGGAAGGAGCAGCGGCAGGACCAGTACCTTCAAAGCCATTGGCAGTACCAAAGCCTACAAAATCTATTATTGATGCACCGGTAGGGGTGGCGCCGGTTTGTGCGGTGGCTGCATTGCTTAACAAAACTTTTCCTGCCGCACCAGCCATATTAATTGTACCGATCCGGTCGGGCGTAGGCAAATTCGTGGTACCGCCTGTACCTGCTGCCTGCTGGATGAGGTAAAAGCCTTTGGGTGCAATACTTCCGGAAAGGGTTGTAACCTGCCAGGATGTTCCTGTAGCACTGGCATATTGTACTGACCAGCCATTGAGGCTTACGGCGGAAGATGTCGGGTTATACAATTCTATAAAATCATTCTTGTATGTCGAGCCCGAATTGCCGCCACCGCCGTAAATTTCAGAGATCACCACATGACTGGCACCGGTTGGTTCTTTTATGCTGCTGTTTTGAGGATTAGGAGCATTACTTACAAAATCGGTGTTATTGTTGTTCGTATCGTAACCGTTTCCTTCAAATTCCTCAGACCCGCCGGCAGAAAGGCTTGCCACGGTTGAGCTTGCTGTAGCCTTCCGTTCGGCTGATGTAGAACTGGTTAGTACGGCCGCGGCACCGCTTCCTTCAAAGCCATTCGCGGTAGGACCAACGCCTACTTTGTCAACGATGGCTGCACCAGCAGGATTGGCACCACTTAAAGCTGTAATGCTATTGCTGAGCACGATTTTAAACGCGGTACCTGCCATATTAATGGTTCCAGTTACATCCGGTGCCGGGAGGTTTTGTGTTCCGCCGCTGCCGGCAGCTTCCTGGATTAAAAAGAATCCTTTTGCAGGAATGCTGCCCGTTAAGGGCGTAACCTGCCAGGATGTGCCGGTTGCCGCGCCATATTGTACGCTCCATCCGGTTAAATCTACAGCCGCATTACCCGGATTGTATAATTCAATAAAATCATTTTTATAAGTGGCACCTGAATTTCCGCCTCCGCCATAAACTTCTGAAATCACCACATGCGTAGCCGCTACCGGTGGTGCAGCACCAATTCCGCTTACTGTAATATTTTGTGTGGTGGCACCTGTGCTGGCTATGCTGATGCGCTCCGTAGAACTGGTTGCAGCCGTTGGCGAGAAGCAGGCATAGACGGTTTTCGCTGATGCCAGTTCCGTAGCGGTGTAGGTAATTGAAGTGCTGTATGTTACATTATCTTTAGAAATATAAAAAGGGGCAACTGAAGTCAGGTTAACGGCATCGGTTAATCCGCTGGCACTTAAAGTATAGGTTTGAGCTGTTGAATTGGTGCCTGTAGTCACGGTTCCAAAATCCAGTGCGGTTTGATCAACGGTTAAGGTTGCAGATTGCCCCACGCCGGTTAATGATACCACCGGCGGATTGGCCACCCCGCCACCCGCTGTTGTGATGCTGCCTGCTGAAGTACCTGCAGTTACAGGTGTAAAGCGCACATATACCGTGTTGCTGCCGGCAGATAGTTCATTGTTGTTATACGTTAATGAAGTGCTGAATCCCGTTCCTGATGTTTTGGATAGAGCATAAGGTGCAGCAGTAGTTAAAGTAACATTGCTTCCGTTAAGGTTAGCTGAACTTAAGCTATAATTTTGCTCGGCAGGTGTACTGTTGATTAGCTGCGTTCCAAAATCGAGGGTTGATTTACTGGCGGACAGGGATGGTACCAATGCTGTGGTCGCTGTAACAGTGAGGTCGTCAATCGAAATTTTCGGTCTTGAGCCGGTAGTTCCGCCTGAACCATTGTGGTAATAAAATCTGAACGTGACGCTGGAGGCATTATTCAATGTTGCCGGAAGGATTACATTTACATTTCCGGAGCTGGCCACATTGTTGGTGAAATTTAAAACCTGTGCAGCTGTTAATTCGGTAAAGTTTGTTCCATCTGTTGAGGTATATATCCTTAAAGAACCATTGCGGTTTCCTGTTGAGTTACTGACCTGCTCCCATTTAAAACTTAAATTCCCCGCATTAACTCCTGAAAAATTAACCAGGAAATCAATGGCAGTAGCAGAAGTATTATCTGTAGCTCCAGTGCTAAGGAGTTGAATATTTTGCGTCCCCTTTTGCACGCCCCCGCTTGATCCGGTGGTAAAGGTGGCAGAAGAGGCAGTGGTTCTTACACCATCGGGAATAGTACCTGAGGGATTAACCGGAACAGCCTTAAAGGCCGAAGCAACCGTTCCGCTGCCAAAACCATTTGTCCAGCTTGCAATGGATGAGAAATTTTCAGTGTAGGTATTGCCCGGCTGACTTGCCATTGGCACTGGTGTTTGCGCTTTTGCAAATTGGCAAACGAGAAAAAAAGAGACGAGTAAAAGTCTTTTCATATAGTTTGTTGGTTTAAAACAAATGTATATGCAAAAGCCTTATAATCAGATTAACTTAATGTTAAATAGTACGATTGTGGAAAAATAAATTTTAAGGAAGATAATTTTTCCGTATCATCAACGTTTCGTTCAATTCATATCTGCTCACTTGAGCCTTCAAAAACTATAAAAACTCCTCAATATCGCCTTTACCTTCACGAATTACTTCAAACTCCCCGTTTGTGCAGTCTACTACGGTAGAAGCTTCATTGTCTCCATAACCACCATCAATCACAAGATCAACCAGGTGCTCATATTTTTCATGAATCAATTCCGGGTCGGTAGAATATTCAATAACGTCATCATCATCTTTGATGGAGGTAGACAGGATGGGGTTCCCCAATTCCTTTACTATCGCCCTGGCAATATTATTATCCGGAACACGGATACCTACAGTTTTTTTGTTGGAACTAAGTAGTTTGGGTACATTGTTGTTCGCATTAAAAATGAAGGTAAAGGGACCTGGCAAGGCCTTTTTTAATACCCTGAACTCAGTATTGTCTATGGGTTTGATATAGTCAGAAATATGCTTTAAATCATGACAGATAAACGAGAAGTTTGCCTTTTCGGGTTTAATTCCCCGCAGGCGGGCAATCTTTTCAATGGCTTTTGGATTGGTGATGTCGCAGCCCAAACCATAAATGGTATCCGTAGGGTAAATAATCAAGCCGCCTTTCTTTAACACTTCAACCACCTGCTGGATGGCTTTTTCATTTGGGTTTTCAGGATAGATTTTAATAAGCATAGCGTAAAAATAACAATTTAATGGTGTTGGTTGTTTAATAATCTTAATCTTTGTATGAACAAAACATACGCTAATCTATCATTATGAGAAAAGCATTCGTCGCGATTGCCGCATTTTTAGTTGCCCTCACCATCATGCTGGGCTTGTACCATCCGTTTTTGTGGTGGACATTCCTGTTTACAGGCCCTTTCGTTCTTTTAGGCGTTTACGATTTGTATCAGCCTAAGCACAGTATCGTCAGAAATTATCCTGTTTTCGGTCGCTTGCGGTATTTCATGGAAGAGTTAAGGCCAAAAGTTTACCAGTATTTTGTGGAAAGCGATACCAATGGAACGCCATATAACCGGCTGAACCGTTCATTAATTTATCAAAGGGCCAAAACAGATAATGATACCATTCCCTTTGGTACGCAGTTGAACGTGTATGAAAATGGTTATGAATGGTTAAGCCACAGCATCGCAGCCATTTCTCATCATGAATTAAATTTAGATCCCAGGGTGCTTATCGGCGGACCGGATTGTAAAAAGCCATATTCTGCCAGTATATATAATATTTCAGCCATGAGTTTTGGCTCTTTAAGTCAGAATGCCATTCTGGCCTTAAATGGTGGTGCCAAAATGGGAAACTTTGCCCATAATACCGGTGAGGGTGGCATCAGTGACTATCATCGTAAGCCGGGAGGCGATTTAATCTGGCAGATCGGGACCGGTTATTTTGGTTGCCGGAATGCTGACGGCAGCTTTAATTATGATGCCTATGCAGAGCGTGCCCATGCAGACCAGGTAAAAATGATTGAAATTAAACTTTCCCAGGGCGCCAAGCCAGGTCACGGCGGGATGTTGCCGGCGAAAAAGGTAACGGCTGAGGTAGCACGGATCCGTTTGGTACCGGAGGGCAAGGATGTATTGTCGCCGCCAGCGCATTCGGCTTTTAATACACCAATAGGCCTGCTGGAGTTTGTGCAGAAACTTCGGGATTTATCGGGCGGAAAGCCGGTCGGTTTTAAACTTTGTATCGGCCGTAAAAGCGAATTTTATGCCATTTGCAAAGCCATGATTGAAACCGGCATTTATCCTGATTTTATTACCGTAGATGGGGGCGAGGGCGGCACCGGTGCTGCACCTCAGGAGTTTTCCAACTCTGTTGGGATGCCTTTGCGTGAAGGCGTTGCCTTTGTTTATGACGTACTGAATGGTTTTGATCTAAAAAAACACATTAAAATTATTGCTTCGGGTAAGGTGGCAACAGGATTTGATTTGGTTAAGAATATCGCTTTAGGTGCAGATTTATGTAATGCAGCCCGGGGAATGATGTTCGCTTTAGGTTGTATACAGGCATTGGAGTGCAACAGCAATACCTGTCCAACAGGCGTAGCCACGCAGGATCAGAGCCTGATGAAAGGCCTGGTGGTAGAGGATAAAACAGTTCGGGTGAAAAATTTCCACAACCTTACCGTGGCCAGTGCGGTTGAATTATTGGGTGCTGCGGGTTTACGTGAGCCACATCAGTTAAGCCGTGCTTATATTAATCGCCGCGTAAGTTCCAGTGTGATGCAGAGTTATCTGGAGAGTTTTCCTTATATCCCGGCAGGAAGTTTATTGCAAACGCCTTATCCAACCCGTTTTGAGCTGGGGATGGCACTCAGTACCGCTCAGAGTTTTGCCCCCACAGATTATAAGGTTTCAGCAGTAGATTATGCGCATGCCAATCCTTACAGCGATACCATGCATGATGATGGAAGATAGTTGTTTCGGTTGGTGAGACACCAACCGATAGATAAAAGTGTTAACGTCATTGCGAACTGAAGGGCGGGCTCAGCGTTAGGGTGAAGCAATCTCTCCTGGAACAGATATAATTGTTTCGGTTGGTGAGACACCAACCGATAGGTAAATCGCCGCGTAAGTTCCAGTGTGATGCAGAGTTACCTGGAGAGTTTTCCTTATATCCCTGCAGGAAGTTTATTGCAAACGCCTTATCCAACCCGTTTTGAGCTGGGGATGGCACTCAGTACCGCCCAGAGTTTTGCTCCCACAGATTATAAGGTTTCAGCAGTAGATTATGCGCATGCCAATCCTTACAGCGATACCATGCATGATGATGGAAGATAGTTGTTTCGGTTGGTGAGACACCAACCGATAAAGTGTTGACGTCATTGCGAACTGAATGGAAGGGTTCAGCTTTAGGGTGAAGCAATCTCTCCCGGAACAGCTATAATTGTTTCGATTGGTGAGACACCAACCGATAGGTAAAAGTGTTAACGTCATTGCAAACTGAAGGGCGGGCTCAGTGTTAGAGTGAAGCAATCTCTCCCGGAACAGATATAGTTGTTTTGGTTGTTGAGACACCAACCGATAGGTAAAGTGTTGACGTCATTGCGAACTGAAGGGCGGGTTCAGCGTTAGGGTAAAGCAATCTCCTGGAACAGCTATAATTGTTTCGGTTGTTGAGACACCAACCGATAGGTAAAGTGTTGATGTCATTGCGAACTGAAGGGCAGGGCTCAGTGTTAGAGTGAAGCAATGTCTCCCGGAACAGCTATAATTGTTTCGGTTAGTGAGACACCAACCGATAGGTAAAAGTGTTAACGTCATTGCGAACTGAAGGGCAAGGCTCAGCGTTAGGGTGAAGCAATCTCTCCTGGAACAGATATAATTGTTTTAGTTGGTGAGACACCAACCGATAGGTAAAGTGTTGATGTCATTGCGAACTGAAGGGCGGGTTCAGCGTTAGGGTGAAGCAATCTCTTCTGGAACAGCTATAATTGTTTCGGTTGATGAGACACCAACCGATAAAGTGTTAACGTCATTGCGAACTGAAGGGCGGGTTCAGCGTTAGGGTGAAGCAATCTAATTCGCTAAATAGATGGCTTCGTCGGCTGAAATAGCCTTTTTTCTCTATGTTAATCCCTGGAATTACTCATCTTAGGCTACTCATCACAAAAAAAGTGTCAGTTTTTTAAAAACTGACACTTTTAATTTAACAATTTTTTTTCCTAAACCCTAAACCCTAAAACTCTGCGTTTTTCGGGAACCTAGGGAAGGCAATGACATCACGGATATTGGTCATGCCGGTAACGAACAAAACTAAACGTTCGAAACCCAGTCCAAAACCCGAGTGTGGTGCGGTGCCGAAACGGCGGGTATCCAGATACCACCATAGCTCGTCCTGAGGGATATTCAGATCTTCCATCCTTTTGGTTAAACGATCCAGGCGTTCTTCACGTTGCGAACCACCAATCATTTCGCCAATTCCAGGGAACAGGATGTCCATTGCGGCTACGGTTTGTCTGCCTTCGGCATCCGGTTCATTCTGGCGCATATAGAATGATTTAATATCAGCTGGGTAATCTGTTAATATTACTGGTTTTTTAAAGTGCTTTTCAACCAGGAAACGCTCATGCTCGCTCTGTAAATCTGCCCCCCATTCGTCAATCAGGTATTTGAATTGTTTTTTCTGATTTGGTTTGGATGATTTTAAAATCTTGATCGCTTCGGTATAGGTTAAACGCTCAAAATCATTTGCCAGACAGAAATCTAATTTCTCTAATAAAGTAAACTCGCTGCGCTCGTTTTGCGGTTTCTGTTTATCTTCCTCTGCCAGGCGGGTATTTAAAAATTCCAGTTCTTCCTTGCAGTGATCTAAAGCATATTTAATCACATACTTCATCATGTCTTCTGCCAGCTGCATGTTGTCTTCCAGGTCGGCAAAAGCAAATTCCGGTTCAACCATCCAGAATTCCGCTAAGTGACGGGTGGTATTGGAGTTTTCTGCCCGGAATGTGGGTCCGAAAGTATAAATCTTTCCAAAAGCCATGGCCGCCAGTTCACCTTCCAGTTGTCCGGAGACGGTCAGGTTGGTTGCCCGGGCGAAAAAATCCTGCGAGAAATCTACTTTGCCATCTTCCGTACGTGGCGTATTGTCGAAATCTAAAGTGGTCACTTTAAACATTTCACCAGCGCCTTCCGCATCACTGGCCGTAATTACAGGTGTATGCATGTATACAAAACCCCGCTCATTATAAAACTGGTGAATGGCAAAAGCCAGCGCATGACGAACCTTGAAAACCGCGTTGAAGGTATTGGTACGGAAACGCAGGTGGGCTATTTCACGTAAAAACTCTAAGCTGTGCTTCTTAGGTTGTAGAGGAAATTTTTCAGGATCACTGTCGCCTAAAATCGATACGGTAGTGGCTTTAATTTCTACTGACTGACCTTTACCCAGTGATTCTACTAAATTTCCGGTAGCGGAAATGGCCGCACCGGTGGTGATTCTTTTCAACAGCTCATCAGGTAAATTATTAAAATCAATCACGACCTGGATATTGCCCATGCAACTTCCGTCATTTAAAGCGATAAACTGATTATTGCGGAAAGTTCTTACCCATCCCATAACCGTTACTTCAGTGCCAAATGCAGTTGATTTTAATAAATCTTTAATTTGCTGTCTCTTAATCATCTTGTTATTTCTAAAGGCGCAAATTTAGAAAAAAAAGTATATCTATTGCCTGTTGGCGGTTTCCAATTTTCAGTTTCTTTTAAAAGCAGTAGCTAAATCATTCATTAAAAAATAAATCGCTTAATGATTTATTTCCCCTTGCCTCTGGATGCCGGATCTTTATTTAAGAAAATAGGTGTAGTTTCCTGTTTAACATTGGCAGTATATTTATTTTTTTATTGTGAATGAAATTGAAGATATCCCTTTAATATTGTTCTTATGTCTTGAATTTTTTAAATGGTTTTGTTTAAAAAGAGGTTAAAAGGTGATATTTGAGTCTTATTTTTAATGTTTTTAATCGAAAATTTAATTTTTAAGTAGTTTTTAAGTGTTATTTTAAATTTATTTTATGATTAAAATCATTTTTTATTGAATTAATTGGTTTTATTTTCTTTTAATGTATTGTTTTTATGATTTTTATATAGATTTTATATTTTTTTAATTGAAAATTATTGTTTTTTTTAAGAAAATTGCTACTTTTGTAATGCTCGTTAATTATTATTATATATTTGGTTTAAAAAAAGCGCTGGCAACGGCGCTTTTTTTACAGATTTCAAGAGACTTATTCATAATCAACATAAACTAACAACCTAAACCAAGAGAAGCTTTCAGGATAACCGCTGAAAGCTTTCTTTTTTTTTAAGCTTTTCTTCAATTATAAATCCTTAGATAAGAATAGGAAAGAACAGCATTTGAAACTGTTATATATAAAAAAAGCCATCTTAATTTTAATTAAGATGGCTTCGGCTATATGTTTTGTTAGTCATGAATTAATCTTCCGAGTAGGTGATGTCATTAACATGTTTGTCAATTTCCCATCTTCCTGTGCCTTCTTCGCCAATAACTTCAAATAATTCGAGTGCACGGCGTGCTTTATATTCTTCTTCACGTTGCTCTTTCAGGAACCAGTTTAAAAATTCCATGGTTACAAAATCCTGTTCCTTCAAACATCTTGAAGCTAGGTTTTTGAAACTCTGGGTAATGGCGATTTCAGCTTCCAGGGCATCTTCAAAAACTTCTCTGAATCCAGCAAAGTCAGTTTTAATTCCGGTAACTTCAGGAGAGATCGCATTTCCTCCCATATCTAAAACATACTTGAATAATTTCAATTGGTGCATTCTTTCTTCTTCTGATTGTTTAGTGAAATAATCTGAAGAGAAGTCGTAGCCATTTTGGTTACACCATGATGCCATTGATAAATATAGTGATGAAGAGTGTGCCTCTTTTTTAATCTGCTGATTTAAAAGTGTTTCAATATCCTCAGATATTAAACATTTAATACGCATTAAATCTTTCATAATTTCTGTGCTTTAATAACAATACAAATGTAACACAGAATTGTTCACAATTGTAAATTATTTACTATATGAAATTAGTCTAAATTGCTGATAAGTAGGTATTTATAATGAGTTTAAATAGTGATAGCGAGATATAAAATAAATTGAAGACAGAAGACGATAACGCCAAACGGATACTAATTGGAAGACAGGGGGATAGCCAGCCTTATCAAACTGCAATTTTCGTTGAACAGTATCTTTCAAATGAAAACTCAATCTTTTACCGATGAAATAATGGGTTAATAAACCAACCTGTAAAGGCAGTCGTTTACCATATGATTTAAGTTAAACATGGTAAAAGTACCGTGTAATAAATCTTTTAAGGCAATAATTTCCAGTGCATTTAATAGGTAGATATGCTCACATCCATTAAAGGTAACCAATTCGAAATCGGCTTTATGAGTATTCAGTAGGAGTGCCTCAATATCGATTTCTTCTACAACTTTCTTTAATTTTTGAAGTGACAGGCAATTGTAACGGGCAAATTTACCGCCAAAATCCACGTAAAAGCAGTTTAACTTATCAGATTGATAAACAGCTCCTTCGTAGTTTGAGAATACGTTAATTAGTTGATTAATATCGATACACGCTTTTTCCATCTATTGCAAAACTGCCTATTATTTAGATTAAATACAAATAAAATATAAAAAAAATCAAATTTGAGATTGATCATGATGATCAAAAAAATCAGGTAGGTTTTTATATATCAGTTTATAAAAGCTGACAAGCATTTATAAACTGATATCCATACTACTATGAGTATTATTTAGAATGATTATAAATTATGCCTATATTTGACGATTAAATTAATCAGCTAATCCAAATCATCATGATTGTTAGTGCCAGAATAGAACACCATCAAGATTTTCTTTTTAAAGAAGAAATACCCGATAAGTATATACCGGATCACCGATTATCAGAAAAAGTTTTATCAATTAAGGAAACTCCGGCAGACATTCAAAATTACCAGCTATCTACCAATGGCCTTTTTCTTATATATTCTGAAATGCGATTTGAAAAACCCACCAGGATATTAACCGAGATTAATGGAGAAGCGGTTACCAGTCAGTTTATATTAAGTAAGGAAACAAATGGCTTAAATAGGAAACAAGCAAGCAGATACGGACATAGCAGGCACAACATTAGATATATACCTTCATCAAAACAGGCATATGAAATAAAAAAGGATATCGATTTTATTTATTTTATGATTGTACTCTCTAAAGATTATTACTTAAACCTGGTTGATCTCTATTCTCCTCTTCATGAGCATTTTGTTCAGGAGATGCAGAAGGGAAAAACCACATCTTTCGGTAAGCAAGATTTATATGCCACACCTGAAATGCGCCATACCATTGAAGCCATCCGATCATCAAAGCAGGAAGGAGAGCTGAAAAGACTTTTTACTGATGCGAGGATAACAGAATTGATTTTGTACCAGCTTGAGCAGTTTAGTCTGTTCATGGAAACCGGTAGGGATGACTTGATTGAACGTGATATTCCACGATTAGAAGAGGCCAGGGAAATTTTAGAGCAACAATATATGGCCCCTCCAACTCATAAGCAGCTTTCTAAAATGGTATTATTGAATGAGTTTAAACTTAGAAATGGCTTTAAAAAGTATTTTGGCAGCACTATATATGATTACATTACCCGGCTAAGAATGGAAAATGCAAAACGAATGATTATAGAAGAAAGGAAAAATATGTATGAGGTTGGTATACATGTTGGATTTAAACATCAGGCTAGCTTTACCAATGCTTTTAAAAAATACTATGGCATACTTCCCAGCGATATCAGGGTTTGATATAGGCCAATTTAACATTGACCTGCGCAGTTTAGCAGGCTAGTGTAATGAGGAAACTTCGCCGGTCTCGTTGGTTTGCTAATAAAAACTGACGAATTCTGCTGCGCTCAGCCCTTTGGAATTTCGTAAGTTGGAGATTTGACTTGTCAGCCTTTTAAGATTTGTAAGTTAATTTCTTGAGTTGCTTATTAAAGAGAAGGTTTTTATTTACATGCATCTCTATTAGCTTTTCTGAACCTGATTCACTTTCTCCTGTTTTTAGAAAGTTCGAATTAAAGGTACTGGCTTCCAAAATAATTTCTTTGGGAACTACAATGGTCTTTAAGCTGCTCAAATCAGTATGCGTCAAGGCATGAACCGAAAAAGCAGTGAACATATGTTGTGGTGTAAGTACTTCTGCTGGCGATCCATCCCACCATTTACGCCCATCTTTCATCATGATGATTCGACTGGAGTATTGAGCGGCTAAATTAACATCATGCAGCACCATAATGACGATAAATCCTTTTTTTGCGAATGCTTTTGCAATCGCCATGGTTTGATGCTGGTATTGCATATCCATGTTATTAATAGGCTCATCAAGTAATAATAATGCATCATCACAGTCCCATATTTGTGCTAATGTTCTGGCCAGATGTACCCGCTGTTGTTCGCCACCAGATAAAGTTAACATCGATCGATCAGCAAAATCATCAATTCCGCAAATGGCAATACTTTCTTCAACTGCTATTCTGTCTACCTTACCAGGTTGATTGCGAAATCTTCCATATCTGCCCATCATTACCACTTCCCAGGCAGAAAAGCCAATGCTTATAGGGTTATGCTGTTGGAGCACCGCTCTTTTAACAGCAAGTTCCTTTCGGCTAAAGCTAGAAATCTCTTTTCCATCAATCATTATTCTGCCTGAAGATGGTTTTCTTTCTCCTGAAATCATGCTTAATAAAGTAGATTTACCAGCACCATTTGCGCCCAGAATGGTAATGACTTCGCCAGATTTGGCACTTAAGGAAACGTCTTTGATCAGATCACGCTGATTTAACTTATAGCCAATGGATTCAATTCTTAACATCATGATTTTAACGGGCTAATTTTTTTTTATCACGGATAAGTATATAAAGAAATACCGGTGTGCCAGTTAAAGCGGTTACTACACCTATAGGAAGTTCTATTGGTTGAATAATTAACCTGGCTACAAGATCTGAAAAGGTAAGTACCAATGCGCCAAGCAGGGCAGAGGCGGGTAATACAAACTTATGATCTACTCCACCAATCAACCTAACGAGGTGTGGTATCAACAAACCTACAAAACCAATAATTCCAGAAAAAGATACGGATGCGCCAACGGCCATGGTTGATAATAAGACCACCATTGATTTTATCGAACCAGGATTTAAACCTATCATTTCTGCTTGTTTTTCTCCGATAGCAAAGGCATTTAATCCTTTTGAAAAAAATGGAAGTGCCAACACCGGAATGATGACAAATGGTGACAGGCAGCGAACATTTTGCCAGGTAGCACCTCCAAGGCTGCCTAACATCCAAAAAGTAATGCTTCTAAGTTGCTGTTCATTTGCAAGGTAACTGATCAGGCCGGTAAGCGCACCGGCCATGGCATTAATGGCAATACCAACTAATAACATGGTAACAACATTGGCTTGTCCATCCGTTTTAGAAAGATGATAAACAAGTAAAGCTGCAATACCAGCACCTGCAAATGCCCCAAATGCCAGTACGTAATTCCCTAAAATTTCGGAAAGTCCGGAAAATAAAAGTGTTTCAAACGCTATAATTAATACAGCCATTAAAGATGCACCTGAAGAAATGCCAATCAAACCAGGCTCAGCAAGGGGATTTCTGAAAATGCCTTGAATAGCGGCTCCAGAAATACCTAAGGCTGCGCCAACTAATATACCTAAAATTACCCTTGGCATTCTGATCATCATGATAATACCTTCATTTAAAGGATCTGTTAAAGGCTTTCCATAAAATCCTATAGATTTAAGTAGCACCATAAAAATTTCCTGAAAGGGGATATTCATGGCACCAAAAGAAAGCGAACACCCTACAGAAGCAAGAAGTGCAAAACCGAGTGTAAGGTAAATCAATAATCTTTTCATGTTAATAGATTCTGGCATTTAATGCCCTGATGGCATCTGCCAGTCTGGTGCTGAAGTTGATCAATAATGATCCGTCCATTTCAATGATTTTTTTATTTTTTCCTGCATTGGTATATTTAACACCAGGCAATTTTAAAATGGCCTCTTTACCGCCCAGGCTGCTCACACCAAAATCAAACATGAGGATTGCATCCGGATTACTTTTAATCAATGCTTCTGTAGTGTAGGGTTTAAATTCATTAAATTCCTGTATCGCATTTTTTCCTCCGGCAAGTTGAATGATGGCATCAATGCTACTGCCTTTACCAGCTACGTTCATTGTTCCTACACCTCTGGCATAAATAAAGAGTACTTTCTGTATTTGAGGACCTTTCTTTAATTCGGATTGGGCTTTTTTAATTTGCAATTCAGTATTTCGAGCCATTATTTCTCCCTGCTCAGGCATGGAAACTGCTGCGGCAATCTGCCTGATGAATTTTAATGCGCCAGAAACTGAATATTCCTGCCGCACCTGTACCACGAGAATACCCATTGATTTAAATTGTGATAAATGCGCTTTTAGAAGATCGCCCTCCGGAACAAGAATCAGGTCGGGATGAAAGGACAGAATTGATTCTGCAGACAATGCCCTGTTTCTGCTCACCTTAGGTAACTGATTAATCAATTCAGGGTAAACACTGGTTACATCAACTGCTACTATATGTTTACCAAGCCCAAGGGCATTTACGGTTTCACTGATTGCACCACCCAGGCTCACTATTCTTTTGGGCTGTGCAATAGCATTGGCGGCAACCACAAATACAAATATTGCGGTCATCAAAAAAATATTCTTACTGTGCTTATTATACATTTCTTCTTTTTTCTGTATGCACAAAACAAGTCTTTAATTTTTCCAAATGCAAGTAGACAAAAGAAGCCTGCATGTGCGATTTTGAGTATCAATTTATCTGTTATTTGTTTCAAGTTTCTGATTTAAAGGTGTTTGTATGTTTTTTGAAGAGGGTATAAGTGATGCTTATTTAAAAACATAGGTGAAAACAATACGGATTGCACAAAAGAAAATACGGATAGCACAAAAGAAAATACGGATTGAACAAATCGTTTATGACAACGAATGCAGATGTTTGCATAGTCCTTATTTAGAATGATTAAAAATAATAAGATCGTGTTAAGCAGCTCGCATCCGGAAATCAAAATAAATAAAATGAAAAAACACTTATCAATTTTTAAGTTGAAGCCATTAAGTATGTTATGCTTCACCTTTCTTATACTGATTTCATCATGCAAAAAGGAGGAATCTGACCCAAATGAGCAATTACAGGATGGAAATAGTACCGTGATTACCGATTTGGCTGGAGATACCCAGGCAGCAATGGGAAGTGCTAAACCGGGGAAAGAAGCTCGTCCCTTTTATATTTTTTTATTCCGACTCAAGGATCAGAAACAAATCTGGATTCGTAATGCGACAGATTCGGCACAATGGCTTAAAGGTAAAGACTGGGATCTGGCTTTTACCGGCCCTTATAACAGTGAGGTTTATGTGAACGATAAAAAATACCGCTATAATCCAGGTTTTGAAGGAAATGCAGAAAGTGCAGTAGTGATGCTGGAGCAGCAATACGATTTGGTTGATCAGGCACCTTCAGATCAGGTTTTTGATGCGAGTACGATTACTAAAATCGGCTGGGCATCATCGGCAAGTGCCAATGGCTGGTTTTTCTATAGCCTGAGTACGCACATTATGCAGGCAATTCCAAACAGAACCTATGCCATCAGATTACCAGATGGTAAATACGCCAAATTACAACTCATTAATGCTTATAAAGGAAATCCACCAAGTGTTACTGACCTGAATTGGCCGGCACCCTATTTCACTTTTAAATATTATGTACAGCAAAACGGCAGTAAGAATTTAAAAACAAAATAATTAATGATGAATATATCGAAAACAGCAACAAGGGTTTTTAAACAACTTTCTGTAGGGCTTATGCTTATAACTTTTTTTGCATCATGCAAAAAGGATAAGCCTGTGGCAACAGAAAAAGAACCTGTTACATCAACCCGTTCCCTGGATATGGTGCCTTACTATAAGGTACAGCGGGTAGAAAATCTTCAGGTTGAAACAGACGATAGCAACCCCACAGCGCCTAAACCTGAAGTGTTGTTTAGTCTGGATTATAAAAAAATGCAGCCTGCAACATATGGTAAAACTTCTTTTTGGGATATCTCTTTTAGTGGGTTATACAACAGTTTTATAGGTGGGAACAACGGATCTAACAGCGATAATGCAGGTTATACCGGTCCAGGTGCTGGTGGGATAACCATTTTGGCCAAATCATTTGAAGATTTAACGGATATACCCGTTGCTTCAGCATTTAAAACAGCAAGAGCATTAATAGGAACTGATGACATGGGTGAATTCGGTGTAGGAATTGGATGGTACCTATATGATTTTAACGGGAGTATAGTTGGTGATGGCAGCTATGATAAGAAACATGTGGCTTATGCGCTGGGCAATGCCTTTACATTGGCTAACGGCCAAAAGACACAACCAAGGACAATTATTGTGCGTACGGCCAAAGGTGATTTTGCTAAAATCAAAATGATTAGTTGCTATAAAGATGTTTTCACTACGGATAAGATGATGCGTAATACACCCCACATGTTTTTCACATTCGAATACGTAATCGTTCCGGCAGGCAGCACCAAATTTGAGATTAAATAATTAATTTTTTATGAAACGACTATACCCATATGTATTAATGGCTTTCACGGCCATCCATTTTTTTGCCTGTAAAAAAACAGTTGATTATGAACATATTGTTCAAAATAGAATTACTTCGTTTACCGTGGTTAATATAAAGGATACCGTTATTTATGGTGCCATTGATAATATCAAGAATAGCATTACCGTATATGTACCTTATTACTATTCATTAACTGTTGTTGAACCTAAAATTGCTGTAGATGAAGGTGCCACACTTACCTCCCCAATCCAGCCTGTAAATGTAACTGATGATAAACAAACTTATTCGGTCAAGTCATCAACCGGTGAAGTACGTACCTATAGCCTTAAAGTTATTCAGCAGAATCCTCCTGGTTTGAGTTTATCCTGGCCGCTGGGCAATAATGAAGGATCACCTAATGCCACACAGGTTTTTTATGGAAACTTAAGAAGTACCAGTGTAGCTACACTTGATGTAACCCTTACCCAACAGGCTACAAATAAGACTTTTAAACCCGATCTGATTGGAGCGGCGTCTACTCTGCCTGTATCTTTGGATACTTACATCCTAAATATTGGACTTTTACCTGC
This sequence comes from Pedobacter sp. MR22-3, assembly GCF_026240075.1. NCBI lineage: Bacteria > Pseudomonadati > Bacteroidota > Sphingobacteriia > Sphingobacteriales > Sphingobacteriaceae > Pedobacter > Pedobacter sp. MR22-3. The sequence goes on from NZ_JAPIVF010000003.1 coordinate 571,596, forward strand.
AGATCTGGATAGTGGTTACTACCAGGTTGACATTAGTTTTCTTGGCAATAAGGTGAGAATGGATAAGCCATTACATCTGGTTTATATAAAGCCTGTTGTGCTGGCAAAATCGCATGTGGTAAAACAGGGTGAAACCATCACCGTTCAGCCTGCGCAAAATACTGTATTTGTAGATTTAAAATCGGTTTTTGTGGAGGTAAACGGTAAAAGTATAGAATTACCAGTGGTAAGCTATAACAGATTAAGCGCAACTTTAAAAATACCAGATAATTTTCCTGTCATCAACGATGCATATGGAAGATTTGAATTCAATTTTGGTAAATGGACACCTGTTCTTCGCTCTATGAGCATTACGGTAAATCCTAAATAAAGAAATTGTCTGCTTTGTGTACAGAAGCATTCAGTATAACAAACCCTTTCTTCAACCTTAATTATAATCTATGAAAAAAAACGCATCAAAAAATGCCTTCGCACAGGCGTAGAATTAATATTAACGCTTCATGCTATCGATAAATGTGAAAGACGAAATGCAAATCCCGGGTAATAACATCAGTCTTTACACCGGCAACGATAGTCACAATTAGTTAATTACCTCTAGTTTATTAAAAATAATCATTAACCATTTTATTAAATCATAACATGAAAAATTCAATAAAAAATATCTCCAAAGCAGTTTTTGCTCTTGCCTTATTTACTTTAGCATTTACTTCTTGTAAAAAAGAAAATGATACTACAGGTCCTTTGAGCCTTAAAGGCGCTAAAGCCTCTGTATCATCTGTTGCCGATACCATTGTTGGCCGTTGGGGTAACCCAAGATCTGGTGGTGCGGCATTTGGTACGGTTTACGCCAATGTAATTACCGGCGCACAAGATACGGTGGGGAGCATTGCGCATCAGTTATTATTTTCCAGTCACAATAACTCCACCATTAGCCCGGCAAGCGGCTACACTTTAAGTTATTTAAATACCACTAAAGCATTATCTGCCATTGATGCGTCTGATGTTGCATCAGCGACAACAGTTTCATCTCTGGGGATTGCAACAACTTCCAATGCTGCAAATACGAGCTTAACAGCTAATGGTTGGTTAACCTATTCAACCGGAGGTACTGTTGCTGCTGTTCAAAACCTGGTTGTATTTGTGAGTGATGGATCTACCACTTATGCGCTTAAATTCAGCAGTGCGGTTGGTGAAGGTACTTCTACTCATAACAGAGGTGTTTATTACTTTGATCGCGGAACGGTATTGTAATTAATCATTAACTGACAATCTGATGCCATATCAGATTGTCAGTTATTTAAGGAGATTATATCGTTCACTTTATACATAACCGCTCATTACCAATTCAACATTAAAAATCGATTACAATCTCCTTTTACCCATAAAATATAAAAATATGTGTCGTCGTTACTTATTTAAATTATTCTTCCTATCTGGCCTGTTCACGCTATTGTTGTTTTCATCTTGTCAAAAAGAATATCTTAATACACCATATAAAGATATTGAAAGCTTTATCATAAAAGATGCCTTGAATAAGGAATTAAAAGCCTCGCTGAAGGGAGATAGTATTATTGTATACTGGCCGCCATTTCAAGATGTAAAGGATAAGGTAACACCGGAGATTAAGGTATCTTCAGGTGCTTCAGTTAACCCATCTTCCGGACAAGAGATTAATCTGAAAACAGGAACTTCTTATGTGGTGACTGCACAAGATGGCAGCATTAAGAAATACGTTCTAAAATTAGCCCTCAACCAACCCATACCTATAATCAATAGAATTGCACTAACCAGGTTAGGTCAGAGTTTGCTGATTATTGGAGAATATTTCATTCCTGATTCCAATCAAACCAAAGTATTTCTGATTGATAAGCAAAACAAAGAATATCAGATTCACTTTTCATCAACAGATGCTTTATGGTCGAATAAAATTCAATCGACAGTACCTTTAGACGGAAAACTAGATACAGGTAATTTCCAGATTAAACTGATCAGTGGTACCAATACCCTGGTTAAAGGTTCATTTGCCATTGGTAAGCCATCTCCGGCATCGGCCAAGGGTGCTTACCAATTCGATCAGGCTGGAAAAAGTATTAAAAAAGGTGATCAGATTTCTTTTACCTATTCCTTACAAGCCCCTGCTTCCAAGTATTATTATGGAAATTACACACATGCAATCATTACAGTTACCGGAGATCCAGGTGGTAAAACCCATATTGCACCCATCGCTTCGCAATCAAATACTTTATTAAAGTTCACATTGCCTGCTACCATTAGTACAGGTGCCATCCGAAGCATTGAATTGTATTCTGCACCCGATAAACTGGCATCACTTGGATATTCTATGTATACCTGGAATACTACGACGGCAGCAACCACTACCCTTATACCATAGTAAATGAAAAATAGAAATAAGTTTTGTGTAAGTGTTCTGGTAATATTCATTCTTTTTAGTGCATACGCTTGTAAAAAGGATAAAACCTTATCTGCTGAAGCGGGAGAAATTATTTCACCTGTTACGGGGACACGTACCGAGTTTACACTAGATTCTATTTTTTTGTATGCCAGTCAGGTTTATTTGTGGCATGATGCTTTGCCATCCTATGCGAATTTTAATCCAAGATTAAAATATGAAAGCATTAGCCCTGATTTGGTTGCTTTTAGACAAGAACTTTTTGATATTTCACAATTTAAGCTGAATAGTGTTACCAATACGCCCTATGAGCTACCTGTTAATTCAGGAAGTGCCAAATATTCGTACCTCGAAGCAGGACGAACGACTACAGGAGCAACGGCAGGCATTGTTCGCTCTGCAAATGTGCTGCTTAGTAGTAAACTTATTTCATCAGGTGCTCTTCACATCGCCTACATTGCTTTAGGTTCTTTTCCCAAATTAAATGAGGTACAGTCAAATCTGGATCAGGCCTTTTCTGATTTGGCTAGTGGAAATCCAAGGTATATCATTATTGATCTGCGCAGCAATGCGGGAGGTTATATAGAAACAGCAGAATACATAGCCAACCTTGTTGTACCAGGCTCCCTTACCGGAAAAGTGATGTACAGCGAGCAATTTAATTCTAAGATGCAAGCTGGCCAGGCGAGTATACTAAAAAACCAACCTTATTTAGATGCAGATGGCAAAATGGTTAGCTATCAAGGGCGTAAAGCTACCATGGCGGATGTTGATTATAGCGAAAGCGGAAATACCTATAGATTTAATAAAAAAGGCAACTTAACTTCAATTGAGGAGGTTTATTTTATTGTGTCGGGTAAAACAGCATCTGCGAGCGAATTGCTCATCAGTTGTTTAAAACCTTATCTATATGTAAAACTAATCGGCGAAAAAACATATGGAAAGCCTGTAGGCTTCTTTGGTATCCACGTCGATCAGTACAGTGTTTACCTCAGTAGTTTTCTGATTCGAAATGCAGCGGGCTGGTCTGATTATTTCTCAGGCATGACACCCGATATAACCGCTCAGGGGGTAGCCGATCCAGAATTGGGAAATCCTGAAGAACCATATTTGAAAGCTGCTATTACCGCAATCAATGGTGGAACTAAAAGAGAGGCGGCAATTAAAACAGCAGCAAAAGTGATGTCTGTTCCTATATCATCAACTTTAATCAGCAATGAAATTTCAACAGATGCTGGTATGCGGGAAACGAGATTGAAATTAAAATGATAATTAAGGTTTGCTTCAAAAAATACAATAATATTTAAACTCAATCATGTTAAAACCCTCGTTTATACTTTTCTTGTTAATGCTTGTGCATACTGCACTGCCGGCGCAATATCGTGGAAGTGTAAAGGGAGAAGTAAAGGATGTTACAGGTAAAATCTTACCAGGAGCTACCATCCGCCTGGAACCGGATGGCCACATCACTGAAACAGATGGTAAAGGTAAATTTAAGTTTCAGCAGATTTATATTGGAGAATATACCATTGCGGTGAGTATGATGGGGTACGGGAATTACCAGACCACCATCGAAATTAAAGATAAAGAAACCAGCAATATTGAAGTTAAATTAATCACCAAAACAGAAAGTCTGAATGATGTAGCTGTTACCGCTAAATTAAATGCACCTGATAATTTAATCCAGGTAGAACGAAGTGCCATGCCCATAACCGTAATTACCAGAAAAACGATTGAGCAAATGGGTAGCCGCCGGTTAGATGAAGTACTTAAAGAACAAACCGGAGTGGCCATTGTCAATAATATTGGTGGTGGTGCCAGATCAGTAGGGGTGCAGATGCAAGGATTTAGCAGTGAGTATATTATGATTTTAATAGATGGCCAGCCTATGGTAGGTCGAAACAGCGGAAATTTTGATCTTTCCAGGATCAGTGTTTCCAATATTGAAAGGATTGAGATCATAAAAGGTGCTTCATCTTGTTTATACGGTAGTGAGGCCCTGGGTGGCGCAATTAATATTATTACCCGTTATGGCGCGCTGCAACAACAGGCATCAGCATCGCTACAATATGGAAGTTTAAATATTGCAGATTTAACATTGGAAGGCGAAACACCATTCGCCTCACAAAGAGGATCGGCTAATATTTCTGCAAACTATTACCGCACTGATGGCTTTAATACTAACCCGAGATATATCCAGCTGGGTACAACCGCACCACCATATGATAATTATGCCTTGCAGGGACGTGTCCGTTATCGCTTAACCTCGAAAGGCACTCTTGGGATTAGTGGGCGTTATGGTTTGCGAAAATCTTTCATGAGCAAGGATTTTGGCTTGGGCGCAATATCTGGTGATAGTCAGGATGAACAAGACCTCAACCTGTCCAGCACTTTCGATTATAACTTTAATTCGGGTTTAAGAAGTATGAGTCGCTATTACTTTACCAATTTCCGATCAGACCAAAGTGTAAACTGGCAGCAAAATAATAGGACTATAACGCGAGATGTTTTCGTACAGAACCTGCACCGCTTTGAACAGCAATTTGCTTACAGCTTATCTGATGATTTAAAGTTTACTGCTGGTTTAGGTGGTAGTTTGGAAAACATGAAAAATGGGGCGCTGATTAATCCGGGCACGGTGAGCACGGCCTTCGCCTTCTTGCAAGGTGATTGGCAGCTGAGTGAAAAAATTGGTTTGGTCGGCGGACTTCGATATGATTATACCAATGCATACGCAAGTAAGGTTAACCCTAGTTTGGGTTTACAATACCATATTCTGCCTGCTTTAACTTTTAAGGCGGGCGCTGGTACAGGCTTTAAAGCGCCAGATTTTAAATCGAGATACCTGGTTTTTTATAATCCAACGGCTAATTATCTGGTGATTGGAAATGAGGTATTAAGGCAAACCTTAAATCAGTTGCAGCAACAAGATGAAATTAGTGAAATCAGACAGTATTTGCTTAATCAACTTGATCGCAATTTACAGGCTGAGCGGAGTACTTCTGTTAATTTAAGTTTGGAATGGAAACCTAAACCAAATATAAAAGTGGAGGCAGGGGTTTTTCATCATCAGCTGCGTAACCAGATTAACAGTATACAAGTGGCCACAGGCAGTGGAAACAGAAATATTTTTACGTATCAAAATCTGCCTAAAGCGGTAAATAAGGGAATAGACGCTTCTTTAGTTATTAATATTTTTAAAGATCTGGAAATTGGTGCAGGTTATCAGTATTTGATTGCTAAGGATTTAAGTGTAATGGATAGTATTAAAAAAGGGAATTGGCCATACAACCAGAATATTCATAATCCGGAAACAGGCCAGTCCTATCCGGCAAGTGCTGCTGATTATTGGGGGATAGAAAACCGCTCCCGGCACATGCTAAACATAAAGTCATTTTATAATTATCGCCCCTGGGATACCAGCATGAATGTTAGGTTAAATTATAGGGGCAAATATCCCTTTGGAGATCGAAATGGAAATCAGTTTATTGATCGTTATGATACTTTCGTAAACGGTTTCTGGATATTAAATGCTGCCTTGGAAAAGAAAATTTTAAAACAACATCTAAGTATTAGGTTAACGGCCGATAATATTTTAGGTTATACTGATAGACTAATGCCAGGGCAACCTGGAAGGGTAATTTTAGCCGGAATCACCTATAGGTTATTCAAGGATTAAAACTTCAACTTAACAACCATAAATACATAACATTATGCTAAGCACAAACATTAAAGAGGCAACTAAAACTGCCCATCAACAATTAGAAGTTAAAGTAATTAAAAAACTCAAGGCTATTCGGAGTGAGGCAGAATATGCAGATTTCCTGAAACACTTTTATGCCTATTTTAGTCATTTGGAGCGCCAAATTCTGCCTTACCTGAATGTTGAGATATTACCAGATTACCGTGATCGGAGAAATTCGGGGTATTTAAAAAGTGATATTGAAGCACTAGGGTTTACTATTGAAGATTTGCCTTCAACTACTGTTCCTGAAATTTCGAATGTACTGGAAGCCCTGGCTGCACTGTATGTGATGGAGGGATCTATTATGGGTGGGAGTATCATCGTTCAGATGCTTGCTAAAGGTGGCATTAATAAAGGTATTTCATTCTTTTCTGGTTATGGTTCTGAAACGGGGCAAATGTGGGGTAAATTTATAGCCGCGTTAAACAATGCTGCAAAAACAACTGCTGACGAAGATTTAGCCATTAAAACTGCTAATGCTACCTTTACTCATTTTTCTGATGTATTCGCTACTGTAGACGTCGTTTAGCATTTATTTTGAGCATATGGTTTCTGATTGAGTTCACGATTAACTCAGTCAGAGGCTATTAATGTTTAAAATCCCGTTGCTTTTAAAATGTGATGAAAATAAGAACAGGTTACTGAATGGTATAGACCATGTGATAATATAAGCCGCCTATGAATAATTTTTGATTTTGTATGCTGAATCCTTTATTCTGATAGAGTTTTAAAGCTTTTTGGTTCTCTACTTCCACTAGTAAGCCGATGCGGTTATGGCCCATGCTTTTTCCCCATTCAATGCCGGCTTTAATTAAAGCCTTTCCAATTCCTTTTCCCTGTGCTTTGGGATGAACACTAATGGTATCGAGGTAAAATTCACCTGCCTCGGTTTCAGGTTCTGGATAGAAATTTAGAAGATTATCATTTTTGGCCAGGTGATTCAGGAACGTTTTTCTTAATTCAAGGAGTTTGCCTCCATCATAAGCATTAACCGAGCCCAATACCTGATCATTTTCTATAAATACTAAAGTGTTCTCGTAACTATATTGGTTGTGTTTCTGTTTAAAGAAATGTTCAAATAATTGCTCAATGATTTTGGGATCACTGGAGTTTGCAAATTTACCAGCCAATTCACCCATGGCCTGAATGATTAGTGGAACAACAAATTTCGAATCGGAAGGTGCTGCTGGCCGGATCATTTAAATGTCGCTCAGATTAAAGGTTTCTGCTACTCTTACGCCTTTTTCGGTTCTCTGAAGGGTACAGCATTCGTGAATAGGATCATGTTCTAAGAATAAGATGTAGTTCTGATCTACTGCTTCTTCAAGGAAAGCGTTTTTTTCAGTTAGTGTTTTCAATGGAAACATATCATAAGCCATCACATAGGGTAGTGGCAAATGTCCGACAGAAGGTAACAGATCGGCCACATAAACGATTGTTCTTCCTTTATAATAGATCTTTGGTAGCATCATGGCATCAGTATGGCCGTAAGCAAAGCTGATGTTGATGTTTGGTTGCCATTCGATGTTCTCTTTTTCAGCTATAAATTTGAGTTGTCCGCTTTCCTGTATAGGTAAAATGTTTTCTTTCAGAAAGGAAGCCTTTTCCCTTGCGTTGGGTTCAATTGCCCATTGCCAGTGTTTTTCGTTACTCCAGTAAGTTGCATTTTTAAAAGCAGGGATCAGTTTTTGATTTTCGCTTACAATTGCCCCACCCACGTGATCAAAGTGCAGGTGGGTAAGAAAGACATCGGTAATATCCGCCATGCCGAAACCCAATTGTGCCAGTGATTTTTCCATGGTATCATCACCGTGCAGGTAATAATGGCTGAAAAACTTTTCATCCTGTTTATTTCCGATCCCTGTATCCACCAAAATCAGTTGATTGCCTTCCTCGATCAGCAAACACCGCATGGCCCAGGTACATAAGTTGTTGGCATCTGCCGGATTGGTTTTTTGCCAGATGGCTTTAGGCACAACGCCAAACATGGCACCGCCGTCTAATTTAAATAAGCCTGTGTTGATGGTGTGGAGTTTCATGGAATGAGGTGGTTAGGAAATAAACAGGTAAAATTACAAAACCCTTTAGAACAATCTAAAGGGTTTGTAATTTTTACTAATGACTAATGACTAATGACTAATGACTAATGACTAATGACTAATGACTAATGACTACAAATGAATCACCTCGCCGTATGCATCAGCTGCTGCTTCCATAATGGCTTCGCTCATGGTTGGGTGCGGGTGAACAGATTTGATCATTTCATGTCCGGTAGTTTCCAGTTTACGGGCAACTACAATTTCAGCGATCATTTCAGTTACGTTGGTACCAATCATGTGTGCGCCTAATAATTCACCATATTTAGCATCAAAAATAAGTTTAACGAAACCATCTTTTGCACCGGCCGCACTTGCTTTACCCGAAGCTGAGAAAGGGAACTTACCAATTTTCAATTCATAACCTGCAGCTTTCGCTGCTTTTTCGGTATACCCAACAGAGGCAATCTCTGGTGTGCAATAGGTACATCCCGGGATGTTGTTATAATCTAAAGGTTCAGCATGCTGACCGGCGATTTTCTCCACACAGATAATACCTTCCGCAGAAGCGACGTGGGCAAGCGCTTGTCCGCTCACCACATCACCAATGGCATAATAACCTTTTACTGAAGTGTTATAGAATTCATCTGTAACGATTTTGCCTTTTTCCGTTTTAATGCCTGTTTCTTCTAAGCCAATATTTTCGATATTCGCCACAATACCTGCCGCCGAAAGCACGATATCGGCTTCTATCGTTTGCATACCTGAAGCCGTTTTCACCGAAACTTTGCAGCCGGCACCACTGGTATCTACTGATTCTACGGAAGCAGAAGTCATCACATCGATACCTACTTTTTTCAGGCTTCTTAATAATTGTTTGGAAACATCTTCATCCTCTACCGGAACAACGTTTTCCATAAACTCCACAATGGTCACTTTTGTACCCATGGTGGCATAGAAATAGGCAAATTCAACACCTATTGCACCAGAACCCACTACAACCATGCTTTTAGGCAATTCAGGCAGTACCATGGCCTGGCGATAGCCGATAATTTTTTTACCATCCTGTTTCAGGTTCGGCAATTCCCTTGAACGGGCACCTGTAGCAATGATGATGTTTTTGGCCGTCAATTCTTTTTGAGAACCATCAGTGCCTTTAACTTCCAGCTTATTACCTGGCTTTACTTTACCCGTGCCCATGATCACGTCGATCTTGTTTTTCTTCATCAAAAACTGAACGCCTTTACTCATGCCATCGGCTACACCACGACTGCGTTTTACCACAGCGGCAAAATCAGCAGTGGCTTCTGCAGTGGTGATGCCATAATCTGCTGCATGATTAATATATTCAAAAACCTGTGCACTTTTCAACAGTGCCTTAGTTGGGATACAGCCCCAGTTTAAACAAATACCGCCAAGTGATTCGCGCTCTACAATAGCAACTTTCATTCCTAGCTGAGAAGCTCTGATTGCAGCTACATAACCACCCGGGCCGCTGCCTAAAACAATAACATCGTAATTCATCTGTTTTTTTTTGTTTTTTTATATCTGTCAGATGGAGCGTACCATCATTAAAATTATCATTTCCATTAAGAATGGTTGCAGTTAATTATGGACGGTTCATATCTATCTGTATAGAGATTTCTTTTTAATTGTTTCTTTTCTTGCTGTAATATCCTGATGAAAAAGTCGCTAATCGAACAGATTGATTTTCTTCTGACATCTTTAAATGTTCGGATATTACATGCCTGCGCTTTTTCATTTACGCAACAACAGCCCAAAACTAAAAAAAAAATGTTAATTGATAGGGTGATTCTTTCGATAGTCATGTAAAAACTAAAAAATTTACAATGAAGTTTTATTAACAGTTTACGGGTATGAAGTTATATTATTTGGCTGCTTATTCAAAAGTCTTCCAGGAAATTTGCTTACGTTATTAAATTAATACCAATTAGGTTGGAATACCTAAGTATGACTTCTTATTTTAAGAAATTACGCCTGATGCATGTATTATCTGGTAAAATTCTTAAGCATCACGATCGTTAAGAACGATTATTAGGGAACTGTCAGATTTATTTAGGATTTGCTGCATTATTTTTAAGTTTTAATTCAGTTTTATGTTAATTATTTAGTTGTTTAAGCAATCCTTTGATAAAGTGAAAGTTATGGTGTTAAATGAAGAGCTGAATTGTTGAAAAGTTTTGTGTTTGTTAACGTAAATTTAACATTGGATGTTAAAATGTGTTAAATTTTAATACATACATTTGCAGCAATAAAATCACCCCAATTTATTATTCAACAACAAAAACATTAAAAAACAAAGGATGAAAAAAACTTTACTATTAAAAATTGTAGTAATTGTTCTTGCTTTTGTAGGTTTTGTATCTGTCTCCAATGCGCAGGTAACTACATCATCAATGACGGGTACTATCAGGGATGCAAAAGGCACCTTACCTGGAGCAAGCGTAAAAGCTACACATACCCCAACAGGTTCTGTTTACACTGTTTCCACAAACGGTGATGGTAGATTTACTATTGGTGGAATGCGGGTTGGCGGACCTTACTCCGTTGAGGTTAGTTTTGTAGGTTATAAACCAGCTAAGTTAACCGACATTTATTTAAAGTTAGGTGAGCCATATTTGCTTAATCTTGAATTAGTTGATAATAGTTCAACACTAGATGAAGTGAAAGTTACAGGTCAAAGTACAAATAGTATTCTAAATTCTAACAGAAACGGAACTTCTACAGTTATTGGAAAACAGCAAATTCAAAGTTTACCAACCATTACACGTAGTGTAAATGATTTAACACGTTTAACGCCACAAGCAAATGGTACTTCAATTGGTGGTGGTAACTACCGTTCGAATAACTTTACTGTAGATGGTGCTAACTTTAATAATCAGTTTGGTATCGGTCAGAACATTCCTGCAGGAGGTTCTCCGATTTCAATCGATGCATTAGAGCAAATCTCCATTAATGTAACTCCATTTGATGTTCGTCAGACTGGCTTTACCGGTGGTTCTGTTACAGCCGTTACACGTTCTGGTACAAATACATTCAGTGGTAATGCATTCTATACCATGAGAACAGAAGATAATCAAGGTAAAAGAATTGGAGATACTTATAGAATTCCAACTTTACAACCATTGGATGAGAAAAATTATGGATTTAGCCTAGGTGGCCCAATCGTAAAAGATAAATTATTCTTCTTTGTTAACTATGAGAAAAAGCACACTATTGAAGCTGGAACGCAGCGTTTAGCGGCAACTCCTGAAACTCCATATTCTCCTTCAAATCCAAATGTTGTTCAGGCAAGCAGGTCTTTCTTAAATGAAGTGTCATCCTATTTAAATAATCGTTATGGTTATCAAACAGGTCCTTATGAAGGTTACCAGAATGTGAGCGATAATGAAAAAATGTTTGCCCGTTTAGATTGGAACATTAATAAAAATCATCGTTTCAGTGTTCGTTACAATCAGGTAGAAAGTCAAACTCCATCATTTGCAAGTACTTCAGTTACCAATTCAGGGGTAACAGGTACATTGTCTTATAATAACGTTAGATCAGGAACTACTCGTAACGCAGGTATGCCTTTCTATAATTCTAATTATTATCAAGCAGCAAACCTATATTCAGCTGTAGCAGAATTAAACTCAAACTTTGGTAGTAAAATTACCAACGTTGCCCGTGTAACTTATTCACACCAGAATGACCCAAGAAATTCTGATAGTTCTCCATTTCCTTTAGTTGATATTTTAGATGGAACACAAACAAATGCTAACGCTGGTAACGTATTAACTACTTTTGGATATGAGCCATTTACTTATGGTAACTTAAGAGATGTTAAAGGTTATACTTATAGTGATGACTTAAGTTTAGCATTAGGAAAACATAACATTACTTTAGGTTTACAAGCAGAATTTAGTACTACAAAAAATGGTTTCCAACGTTTTGGTACTGGTTTTTATACTTTTAAATCATGGGATGATTTCAAAAACAATAGAGCACCATTACAATATTCAGTAACCTATCCGCTAACAGCAGATGGATCACAGGCTTATCCAAGTTTTAAATTTGCACAATATTCAGCTTATTTACAGGATGAATTTACAGTTACAGATCGTTTAAAATTAACAGCAGGCTTACGTATAGAACAGGCAACTTATCCTGATGCTACAGAAATACAAACACACCCACTAGTTGCTGCTCAAACTTTTGCCAATGGTAAAAAAGTAGATACTGGTGTATTACCAGGAAATACACTTTCTTATTCTCCTCGTTTCGGATTTAACTGGGATGTAATGGGTGATCGTTCACTACAAGTTCGTGGTGGTACTGGTATTTTTACTGGCCGTGTACCTTTCGTATGGATTGTTTCTCAGTCTAGCGATGCTGGATTATTGCAATACTTACAAGTGTATTCTGGTAATAATGTGCCTTTGTTTAATCCAAGTATTGCACCAAACTTATTAACTGCTACTAAACCTGCAGCCGGAACTTCTATACCAGGTACAATTAGTGTAATGTCTCCTGACTTGAAATTCCCTCAAACGTGGAAATCAAGTTTAGCAATTGATGCAAAATTACCTTGGGGTATCGTTGGTACATTAGAGGGGATTTATGGAAAAGATTTAAGAGTAGCTGTAGCTAAAAATGTAAACCTTGAAGATCCTACTAATTTAGCCATTTCAGGTTATGGCGATACAAGACCTATGTTTCCAAATTCTGTTGCTGGTAGACAAGTAGTTGATATCAATTCAGCAGGTATACCTACTACAAATGGTACTAGTGCGTTAAACGTTACAGAAATGACGAACGCAAAAGGAGGTTACAACTGGCAACTTACTGCTCAATTGACTAAACAATTTAATAGTGGAGTTTCAGCAATGATTGCTTATACACGTTCTGATCAAAGAAATTATGGTGATGGAGCTGGAGATCAATTAGGTAACTTATGGTCAATCCCACAAACAGCAGGTAATCCAAATGAGCCAACATTAAGTTATTCTAATAACCTTACTCCAGATCGTATTATTGCTAGTGTATCTTACCGTAAGGAATTTTTAAAAAATTTAGCTACTTATGTATCTGTATTTTATGAAGGAGCTCAACAAGGAAGGTTCTCTTATACTTATGGAGCTGATTTCAATCGTGATGGTGTAAATGGTAATGATTTAATGTATATTCCTAGAAATGCAAGTGAGATTGATTTTGTAGCTCAAAACGTTACACAAAGTAATGGAACAGTAAGGACTTTTAGTGCTCAAGAACAAAGTCAAATATTTGAAAATTATATTGCGCAAGATAAATACTTAAGCGAACATAGAGGAGAATATGCAAAACGTAATGGAGCAACATTACCTTGGAGAAATCAATTTGATTTAAGATTAACGCAGGAAGTTTTTAAAAATTTTGGCAATACTAAAAATTCATTCCAATTCACAGTTGATATCTTTAATGTAGGTAACTTATTGAATCGTAAGTGGGGAAATAGAAATTTTGTAAACAATACATCAGTATTAGTGCCAACAAACTCCACTCAGGTTAACAATACAACCAAACCAACTTTTAGATTGAATACAGCAGGTGGTGACGTAATCAGAGATACATTTGGAACTACCCAAACAATCTTATCAACTTATTACATGCAATTTGGTATTCGCTATAATTTTAACTAATACTATCTAAAATACCAATTTTTCAAGGCCTCGACTTTTTTGTCGGGGCTTTTTGTTTTTCAAAATCTTATTTGATAGTATTTATTTATTTATTAAAATTGATGATTAATTTGCAGTTCGTGTAATAAAATGATCACTATATGTAAAAAAGTGGAATTGTTTATTCAGTGTATTTACTTTAGTTTTTGGAAAACAAAAACTATCATAGAAAAATGTGCATCTCTCTTTGTGGAAAAAAACTAATTCCCATCATTAGAACTTAAATGTATTGTTAGTATTAATGATATACCCACCTCCGTTCTAATAAATCATCAACCTAAATTCCTGCGCTTTTCTCAGATTTTTTATTGTTTATGTAATTAATAAGGATTAACTATTTAAATCATTTACATGAAAAAAATTTATTACACATTGGCACTTTTGGTTTTACTGGTAAGTGCTTGTAAAAAGGAATCAAATACTTTAGAGTCTCCAGAACAGAAAGTCGCTTTAGGGAAGGTTATCGTCTATCATCTTAAAAATGGCGGGCAGGTTACCGTTGTGATTAATAATAGAGGAGAATATGTTGTAGGAGGAGATGTAATTTTGTCTAAAAATCAAATCGCATATCTTGAATGTAACAAAATCGGTGATGATAAAACTGTGACAACTGAGAGTACCTTTACTAATGAACTTCAAAAATTGTGGCCTGGTGGTATTGTGTATTATACTATTAATAATCCTAGTAAGCATTCATATATTGTGGATGCCATAAATCATTGGGAAGCGAATACGCTAATACGCTTTGTTCAAAGAACTAATCAAAATAATTATGTGGATTTTGCAGGTACTCCCGAGCAGGGTGGAGGATCTTCTCAATTAGGAATGGTTGGTGGTAGACAAGAAATTAAGTTGGACGCAAATGCAGCATTAAGTACCGTAATTCATGAAATAGGACATGCAGTAGGTCTTATGCACGAGCAAACTAGAGCAGATCGTGATCAGTTTATTAATGTAAATTATAATAATATTAGCTCGAGTTGGAGATCTCAGTATGATATATATAGTGCTCATGGAATTGCTGGTTCTGAAAATGGAACGTTTGATTTTAATTCTATTATGCTATATCGTTCTTATGCACCTGAAGTAAGTTTAAACGGAAATACCTCACCACAAATGACCAGAAAAGATGGTTCTATCTGGAATAATAACTATTACCTCTCACAAGGAGATATTGCAGGGGTAACTGCTCTTTATTCTATTATATATTATAGAATTGTATATTTAGGTAACGAGGTATATCAACAAGATGATTGGAATGATGTATATGATTCAATCTATGAAGTCAGGTTTTACAGTGATCCATCTTTTACTATCCCTTTTGAAATACAAAGAGATATATCATTTGGAGTAAATTATACCAAAACTCAATACCAATATTCAGAACAGGGAACCACATATGGAATGTATTATGAAATCACTGCTCCTCGCGGATCATCAAGTGTAAGCTTATGGCCAGTATCTACAAGTATACATTATAATGGAAGCATGGGTATGCAGGCAGGTAGTTTCTATGATGGTCTTGGAAATGTAGGTATATTAAATGGATTTGGTGTAGCTAGGTATAATTGATAGTTATTAATTTAATTACAAGAAAAGGCTTTGGATTTTTAATTCCAAAGCCTTTCAGTTTTTAAAAGATAAGACTGTTTTTACTATATGCGTGTATCATTCCTATTTATAGCTAACTCCATTTTTAAACAGCTCATTCAATACCCCAGCCAAACGGATCCCGCCCATCTCTATTCTTTTATTTGCAATAGCAATATGCGATTGGTAATAAGCATCGTCTAATTTATTATTCTTCTCCACTTCCTGATAAAGCTTGGAACTGATTTTGTAACTTTCAAATAACCAGTCGGTAGGGGTGGCCCTTTGCCATTTTCTTATTCTGGATTTACCCACATCATCTTTTGCCACAAGCTGTGTCATGCTAAGCCCCTGGTGATCTAATAACCTGCTATCCCAAAGGCTGTGAAGATTCGTTCCTTTTCCATCAAACTGCACCTGGATGGTATTACCACCTTTATCTTCGGCCCGACTTACATGCATGGGCTGATGCGCATCTCCAACTAAATGCACAATAAATTTTAAAGCAATTATTTTTTGGTCTTTAGTGGCGTTTGGATTTTTGATGACCGATTCATTCAATGTCAGCGCTGTCAACAAGTTTTCATTTTTTAAGCTTTCAATAGCGTCTTTGAATTTTCGACGGCTTAAACCCATGGGAAGATTCACAAAATGCCATCCGGCTGTATTCTTGTATTCTGGTTGATTGCGAACCTCATCAGCCCAGGAGGCAACATCTGCTAATGTTTCTTGGCCAAGCAGTTCTTTAATGGCTTGCTTAGCCCCATCATTCAGGTGTTTTTCTGCAATGGAAGCTACAGTTTTGTGTCCGAAAAATCCCCAAGAGCTCAAAAAGATGGCTGTACATATTAGTACGCATCCAACAATTATTCTTTTCATGCTACGAAGATATTAATCTGTACCGACGGGTTTTTCCTGACTTAGAAATATTACAATTCTCCTCCAATAAAAAATAGGCTTTGGGTTTTATCCAAAGCCTATCCGATATTTAAATGTAAAATCTTAATGATAAATAAAAGTCCCCTTTTCGCTTTCGATGGTTACCTGTTTCCGGTCACCTTTTTCTACACGGCCGATCACCTGTGCATCAATGTTAAAGCTTTTTGAGATCTCGATAATACTTTCAGCAATCTCTTGTGGTACATAAAGCTCCATGCGGTGGCCCATATTAAATACCTTATACATTTCCTTCCAATCTGTGCCTGATTGTTCCTGTATCAGTTTAAATAGCGGCGGAACAGGGAACAGGTTATTCTTGATGACATGGATATCCTCATTGATGAAGTGTAATACTTTGGTCTGTGCACCACCACTGCAATGAACGATACCATTAATTTGTTGGCGATGTTTGGCTAATATTTTTTTAATCACCGGCGCATACGTACGGGTAGGGGATAAAACCAGCTTTCCTACGGTAATTTTACCAAAACCTTCAATTTCGATTTCATCCGTTAATTTCTTTTGACCAGAGAAGATCAAATCAAAAGGTACCGCTGGGTCAAAGCTTTCCGGATAATTGTCTGCTACTGATTTCTCAAAAACATCGTGACGGGCAGAGGTTAATCCGTTTGATCCCATTCCACCATTGTATTCCGTTTCGTAGGTGGCTTGTCCGGATGAAGCCAAAGCCACGATAATATCTCCAGCTTTAATGTTGTCATCGCTGATCACCTCGTCACGTTTCATCCTGCAGGTAACGGTAGAATCTACAATAATGGTTCTGACCAGGTCGCCAACATCAGCTGTTTCGCCACCTGTTGAGTAGATGGAAATTCCCTGCCCCCGGAGATCAGCCAGAATTTCTTCAGTTCCGTTAATCACCGCAGCAATCACGTCTCCTGAAATTAGATTTTTATTCCTTCCGATGGTTGAAGACAAAAGGATATTATCTGTAGCACCCACACAAATCAGGTCGTCAAGATTCATGATAATGGCGTCCTGAGCAATACCTTTCCAGACTGACATATCACCGGTTTCTTTCCAGTAAACATAAGCCAGTGATGATTTCGTACCTGCACCATCTGCATGCATGATATTGCAGAAAGCCTCATCACCACCTAAAATATCAGGAATGATTTTGCAGAATGCTTTTGGGAAAATTCCTTTGTCGATATTTTTGATGGCATTATGCACATCTTCTTTTGAGGCAGAAACGCCGCGCTGATTGTACCTGTTATCACTCATGTTGCGGCAAAGATAGTTTTTTAAGGTGGAAGGTAAAAGGGTAGAAGATAGAAAGTCTGAAGTCGGGCGTCAGAAGTCTGGAGTTAATAGATCAAATATCGGTGTGGAGTAGAGGCTTTTACCTGCACGGCTTTTCTTAACAATATATTGAAAAAGGTTTTGGAAGTGAAAGGTAGTTTTTCATAGGAGCCTGCAGCCCCGCTTTTCCTCCTGCCGTTTTAAATGTCGTGTATTAAAAACTCTCGGTTAAAACGGCATCCGTACAATCGGGCTTAGTTTACCGGGGTTCGTTCATTGTGGCGGTTTTTTCCCTGCCCTGCCTTGACCTATGTTAAATAAACCTGATTGCATGGATGCTGTAAACGACGAATTAAAAAAGATGGTGAAAAATTTAAAGCAGAAAGGAAAGCAGGACTGTTTTATCGGATGAGCACAGGTATTGCTTTCCAAAAAAACCTTTATAAACGTAAACCACTTTTCAATCAGCTCCTGAACCAAGTTCAGGAGGACGTTATAATGTGGGATAACAGTAACCAGTTTTAATAATTAATCGATTAACCAGTTTACAGTTTTCATTTGACAGTTTACTTGCAAAGGCAACCAATCACTAACGAAACAATGATTAATGATCTAATAAAAAAGGGCGTAAAGTTTTCACCTTACGCCCTATACCTTTTAGCTTATGCCTTTCTTATTTCATGAATAATAATTCTCTGAATTTTGGTAAAGGCCAAACACTATCATCAACAATCTGCTCCAATTTATCTGCATGGTAACGGATCGTATCAAAGTAAGACTTCACTTTTTCATCGTAAGCAATTGCTTTCTCACGTGTATCTTCGATTTTGTTGGTTACTTTACGCTCTTCCAACATGGCATCGATATTGGCTTTGACGATATCTAAATGCTCAGATAGTTTTTTTACAATATCAAGAGAAGATTTGCTTTCAATACCCAAGTCTTTCAATCCTTTTACATTCTCGATTAATGAGTTCTGGTAAGCAATTGCAGCCGGAATAATGGCCGTATTGGCTACTTCACCCATTACACGGGCTTCGATCTGTAATTTTTTGTAGAAATTCTCTAACATGATTTCATGACGGGCATGAATCTCACGGGCGCTGTAAATACCAGTTGTGGCAAATAATTCAGCAGATTTTTCCGTTAAATAAGCATCAAGGGCTTTAGGCGTTGTTTTGATGTTTGATAAACCGCGGGTTGCCGCTTCATCTTCCCACTCCTGGCTATAACCATTTCCTTCAAAACGGATAGCTTTAGATTCTTTGATGTATTTTTTAATTACTGTTAATAAAGCGATATCTTTTTTATCCCCTTTTTTGATCAGTTTATCTACTTCCACTTTGAATTTGGTTAACTGCTCAGCCATGATTGCATTTAAAATCGTCATTGGTGCTGAAGAGTTAGCCGAAGAACCTACTGCCCTTAACTCAAATTTATTTCCTGTAAAGGCGAAAGGAGAGGTACGGTTACGGTC
The DNA here is from genome assembly GCF_026240075.1 of Pedobacter sp. MR22-3. Taxonomy (NCBI): domain Bacteria; kingdom Pseudomonadati; phylum Bacteroidota; class Sphingobacteriia; order Sphingobacteriales; family Sphingobacteriaceae; genus Pedobacter; species Pedobacter sp. MR22-3. The sequence goes on from NZ_JAPIVF010000003.1 coordinate 590,773, forward strand.
AGTATTATCCAATAAAATCTGTGGAATTTTAGGGATACCTAACCAAAGGGCATTATCTTCTTTGATTTTTTTGCTGATGCGTGAGTGCTCAATTTCATCTAACACATCGTTCAGTTGCGAACCCAGGAAGATAGAAATGATTGCCGGTGGTGCTTCGTTAGCACCTAAACGGTGATCATTACTTACTGATGCAATACTGGCACGTAATAAATCAGCATGCTCGCTAACGGCTTTGATGGTATTCACAAAGAAAGCCAGGAACATTAAATTATTTTTAGGTGTTTTACCTGGTGCCAATAAGTTTTTACCGGTATCTGTAATTAACGACCAGTTATTATGTTTACCTGAACCGTTGATTCCTGCATATGGTTTTTCATGTAATAAAACACGGAAATGGTGACGGCGGGCCACTTTTTCCATCAAATCCATTAACAACTGATTGTGGTCAATCGCTAAATTGATTTCCTCATAAATAGGCGCACATTCAAATTGAGATGGTGCCACCTCATTGTGACGGGTTTTTAACGGAATACCTAATTTTAAAGCTTCATTTTCGAAGTCAACCATATACGTGAACACACGCTCAGGAATTGATCCGAAATAGTGATCTTCTAATTGCTGACCTTTGGCAGACATGTGTCCAAATAGAGCACGGCCGGTTAACAATAAATCCGGACGGGCGTTGAATAAAGACTCATCAACCAGGAAATATTCTTGTTCGATACCTAAAGATGCATTCACTTTAGTAATGCTTTTATCGAAATATTGGCAAACATCTACAGCTGCTTTATCAAGTGCTGCTAATGCTTTTAATAATGGTGCTTTATAATCTAATGCTTCACCGGTATAGGATACAAAAACAGTCGGGATACAAAGTGTTTTACCTGCTTTGCTTTCCATAATGAAGGCTGGAGAAGAAGGATCCCATGCGGTATAACCACGTGCTTCGAAAGTATTACGGATACCGCCGTTAGGGAAACTGGATGCATCAGGCTCTTGCTGAACCAATGCACTACCGGCAAATTTTTCGATAGCACCATCGCCACTTGGCTCAAAAAATGAATCATGCTTTTCTGCTGTTGTACCGGTTAGTGGTTGAAACCAGTGCGTGTAATGCGTTGCACCAGCACTCATTGCCCAAGCTTTCATGGCCGTAGCAATCTGGTTAGCATCGTCAGAATTAATTAACTCGCCCTGGTTAATGGATGAGATTAATTTTTCATACACGTCCTTAGATAAGAAATCTCTCATTTTTTTCTTATCAAATACATTAGCGCCAAAAAAATCAGAAATTTTTGAAGATGGTGATTTAACTTCTGGTGAAATTCTGTTTTGAGCCTCTTTTAATGCGATGGTTCTTAAGCTTTTCATTAATTTGTTATGTTTTTTGTCAAAAATAGGATATTTTATTAATTTTTATAAAACAATCGCAAGAAATATGTGAATTTTATTGAATATGAAATAAAAAAATGTTTCAGCGATCAAAAATTTCATTTTTGGTAAAGAAAGCAGATTTTTTAACTGTTTTATGGAATTGTTGATTTTGCTACATCATGCTTAAAACTAAAAAGCTATGTTCAATTCATCAATCAATGTGTACAAAACCGAGTGGCTCGATCTTGTATTTGCTAACCGCAACAAAACTTATGGCGCCTATGAATTAAGATCTAAATCTGCTAAGATCATGACTAAAGCCCTGCTGGTGTCTGCAGGTTTATTTCTTTTTGCCGGCTTTGCGCCTTTAGTTTACAGCAAAATGTTTCCTTCTGTCGTTGAAGTTGCTGATGCTCCAAAGGTAGTGGAACTGGATAATGTGATCCACCAGATGAAAAAGACTGAACCTGAAAAAAAGGCTAAACCTGTAAAATCAGATCCGGTGAAAGTGAAAACCGTAGCGGTATCCTCTAAAATTGTGGTCGTAGACAAAAAAGAACTTCCTGAACCGCCCAGTATTAAAGACATGCAGGATGCTGTAATCAGTGATAAAACCCAGGCGGGTGAAGTTAAGCCAAACCTGGTCGTCAATACTGCTGTAGCCACTGGTAACGGCGATGGATTGGCTAAAGGAGATAATGGCGATTCGAATGCAATTATAGAGGGCATGGGTGTGGATGAATATCCAGAATTTACAGGCGGAATGAAGGCCTTTGCAAAATATATGGAGCGCAATTTACGCTATCCTTCCCAGGCACAGGAAGATGGCATTCAAGGTAAGGTATTTGTCAGTTTTGTTGTGGAAAGGGATGGTTCGATCACTGATGTTAAAGTATTAAGAGGCATAGGTTATGGCTGCGATGAGGAAGCCATGAAAGTGATTAAAAAATCTCCACTCTGGAAACCCGGAAAAAATAAAGGAATTCCGGTAAGGGTAAGGTATAATATGCCGATTAATTTTAATTTAATGTAGCAGGAAGGGTTAGGTGGGGCATTGGTTAATGGTGTAGACGGTTAGTTGGGGAGATGTTGGATTAATGGAATGTTTTGTCTTCCTTAACTTGATTCAGGATAATGCAATACGAAAATATCGCCAATTGCACATTTAAAAATGGTGTGACGATAACAAAAGGCTTGAGTTTTGCTCAAGCCTTTATCATGTTATTTCAATCTATTTAAAGTGATGTAGCAATTAAGCCTCTAATTTTCTTCTACCCATTTTCTGGCATTTACAAATGCTTCGATCCAAGGCGATACTTCATCTTTTCTGCCGGCAGGGTAGTTGGCCCAGTGCCATTGGAATAAGGAACGCTCAATGTGTGGCATCATGACCAAATGGCGGCCAGTTTCGTCACACATCATCGCCGTATTATAATCAGAACCATTCGGACTTGCAGGATAACCTTCGTAAGCATATTTGGCCACGATTTTATACCGATCTTCGGTATATGGTAACGAGAATCTTCCTTCGCCATGCGATACCCAAACACCTAACGTGCTACCAGCCAGTGTAGAAAGCATTACCGAATTATTTTCCTGTAAGGTTAGTGAAGTGAAAATACTTTCGTGCTTGCCACTCTTGTTATGCAGCATTTTTGGTTTGTCTTCATGCTGCTTGTTAATCAGACCAAGTTCTATAAATAACTGACAGCCATTACAGATACCTACAGATAAAGTATCGGGGCGGGCAAAGAATTTCTCTAAAGCCACTCTTGCTTTTTCATTGTATAAAAAGGCACCAGCCCAGCCTTTAGCTGATCCTAAAACATCAGAGTTGGAGAAACCACCAACGGCACCGATAAATTGAATATCTTCCAGGGTTTCGCGACCTGTGATTAAGTCGGTCATGTGTACATCTTTCACGTCAAAGCCTGCCAGATACATGGCGTTCGCCAGTTCACGCTCAGAGTTACTTCCTTTTTCACGGATAATCGCGGCTTTAGGACGAGGTTTTGAAGCATCAATAGCCGGTTTTTTTCCGTCAAACTGTGGCGGGAAATTATATTTTAATACCTGATTCTTATAATTGTCGTAACGTTCTTTTGCTAATCCGTTACCGGTTTGCTTGCTGTCTAATAAGTATGATGTTTTAAACCAGACATCACGTAAATGATTGATTTCAAAATTGAAATGATCTGTTCCATTCTTCACCTCAAGAGCAGCTGAAGATGTGACCTTTCCAATTTTGTGAAAATTAACACCGGCATGGGTTAACGTATCTTCTACTGATGCGTCGGCCTGGAAAACCAGGGCAATATTTTCAGCAAATAATAATTTAACAATATCTTTTTCACCTAAAGCAGAAAGATCAATTGATGCACCTAAATCACGATCAGCAAAACACATTTCCAGTAAGGTTGTAATTAAACCACCGCTACCGATATCATGTCCGGCCTGAATTTTATCTTCTTTTATTAACTGTTGTATCGTGTTGAATGCTTTCGAGAACAGATCCGCATCTTTAACATCAGGTGTTTCCGTTCCGATTTTATTTAGAATTTGTGCAAAAGATGAACCACCTAATTTATAGGTATCGTTTGAAAGATTGATGTAATAGATCGAACCACCGTCTTTTTGCAATACAGGCTCTATTACTTTCGTAATATCATTACAATTGGCACCTGCAGAAATAATCACCGTTCCGGGGGCAATCACATCGCCATCTTTATATTTCTGTTTCATGGAAAGCGAATCTTTTCCGGTTGGGATGTTGATGCCTAAACCAATTGCAAAATCAGAACAGGCTTTAACAGCGGCATATAAACGGGCATCTTCACCTTCATTTTTACAGGCCCACATCCAGTTTGCGGAGAGTGAAACACTTTTCAGTCCATCTTTTAATGGTGCCCAAACAATATTGGATAAAGATTCGGCAATGGCATTGCGGCTGCCGGCTGCCGGATCAATCAAGGCAGAAAGTGGTGCATGGCCTACTGAAGTGGCAATGCCTTCTTTTCCCTGAAAATCAAGTGCCATTACGCCACAGTTGTTCAATGGCAACTGCAATGGACCAGCAGTTTGCTGTTTGGCTACGCGGCCACCTACACAACGGTCAACCTTGTTGGTTAACCAATCCTTCGATGCCACCGCCTCTAACTGTAAAACCTGCTCTAAATAAGTATTTAAATCAGCTTTGTTATAAACAACTTCATCGTATTTGCGATCAATAGTTTGATCATCCATTACAATTTTCGGCGAGCTACCAAACATGTCTTTCAATTCTAAATCCATCGGCTTAATGCCAGAAGTTTCAGATTTGAAAGTAAAGCGATGATCGCCGGTGACCTTACCAACGGTATACATCGGTGAGCGTTCGCGATCAGCAATTTTTTGTAAAGTTTCGATGTGTTCGTTGCCAATTACCAATCCCATTCTTTCCTGAGATTCGTTACCGATAATTTCCTTTGCCGAAAGGGTAGGATCGCCCACAGGTAATTTATCCAGATTGATTAATCCACCTGTTTCTTCCACCAGTTCTGATAAACAGTTTAGGTGGCCTCCTGCACCATGGTCATGAATAGAGATGATTGAGTTGTGTTCGCTCTCGACCATGCCCCGAACGGCGTTGGCCGCACGTTTTTGCATTTCCGGATTTGATCTTTGAATCGCATTGAGTTCAATACCCGATCCGTGTTGACCAGTATCAGCTGATGAAACTGCTGCACCGCCCATGCCAATTCTATAATTTTCACCACCCAGGATCACAATGTTATCACCTTCCTGTGGTTTCAGTTTTTGCGCCTGACTGGCTTTGCCATAACCAATACCTCCGGCAAGCATGATCACTTTATCGAAACCTAATTTGCGAGCGTCCTCTTCGTGTTCAAAGGTTAAAACCGAACCTGTAATGAGTGGCTGGCCAAATTTATTTCCAAAATCTGTAGCGCCGTTTGATGCTTTAATCAGAATATCCATTGGGGTTTGATACAGCCATGCTCTTTCTTCCACACCTTTTTCCCAGGGACGGTTTTCTTCCAATCTGGAAAGTGCCGTCATGTAAACTGCGGTTCCGGCTAAAGGTAAAGAGCCTTGTCCGCCAGCTAAACGATCTCTGATTTCGCCACCAGAACCTGTTGCCGCACCATTAAAAGGTTCAACAGTGGTCGGGAAGTTATGTGTTTCTGCTTTTAATGAAATCACCGAATCAAAATTACTGGTAGCGTAATAATCTGGAATATCAGCTCTTTTTGGCGCAAATTGCTGCACTGTCGGACCTTTTATAAAAGCCACATTATCCTTATAGGCAGAAACGATATCGTTAGGGTTTTCTTCTGAAGTTTTACGGATCAGTTTAAATAATGAAGTAGGTTGCTCCACGCCATCGATCACAAATTTTCCGTTGAATATTTTATGCCGGCAATGTTCTGAATTTACTTGTGAGAAACCAAAGACTTCTGAATCCGTTAAAGGTCTTTCTAATCGGGTAGCTAATGAATTTAAATATTCAACTTCTTCATCACTTAAGGATAAACCTTCCTGTTTATTATAGGCTGCAATGTCTGTAATTTCTAAAACAGGTTCAGGCTTAATATCAATGGTATATACATCCTGGTCAAGTTTGCCGTATTTTTGCGAAAGCATCGGGTCATAATCTGCAAAATCTTCTGCAACAGCTTTAAACTCCTCGATCCTGATGATGCCCTGTATGTCCATGTTCTGCGTAATCTCTACCGCATTGGTGCTCCAGGGGGTAACCATGGCTGCCCTTGGTCCGACGAAAAAGCCGCTGAGCACAGTTTCTGGTGAGATTTTGGCGCCGCCGAACAACCATTCGAGTTTAGTAATATCATTGATACTAAGCGATTTGTCTGTTTGTAGTGCAAAAACCGCCTGCGATTGATTAAGGAAGAAATGAATCATGCTTTTTTTTTGAAGTTGCAAATTTAGGTTTTTTAAATCGAATGATTGAATGATTGTGGGATAGAATGAGCAAATGTGGAAATAATGACGTGATTGTGGAGAGAGTAGCGGAAATATTGAATAGGAAATGAGAAATAACGCCCAGAAATGAATGAAGGATTGAATGATCAAATGATTGAATGAGAGAGTTAGGAATGGCTAATGTAAAATCATCAGGTATGGTGCAATAAATTAGAAAACTGTGTTTTGTCGCTTGAGGTTGCTATGGTAAAAATTTGAATCATTTTCTGCAACTTTGCTACATTCTATCATTCAAATTCACTCATTTCAAGATGTTCAACCGAATTCATCATATTGCCATTATTTGCGCTGACTACGAAAAATCAAAAGATTTCTATGTAAACAAGCTGGGTTTTACCATTCTTGCTGAGGTTTATCGGGAAGAGCGGAAATCATATAAATTGGATCTGGCGGTGAACGGCTTATATCAGATTGAACTTTTTTCCTTTGAAAATCCACCAGCCAGGCCATCTAAGCCAGAGGCGCAGGGCCTAAGGCATCTGGCGTTTGAAGTAGATGATATAGAAGCCGAAATAGCCAGGCTACAACATCAGGGCATTACAACAGAACCTGTTCGGGTAGATGAATTTACAGGAAAGAAATTTACCTTTTTTGCTGATCCGGATGGTTTGCCGCTGGAGTTGTATGAGGTATAAAGCCGGTCAGGTAGTAGATGTGGAGTTGTAAAGATGGTTAGTTGGTTATTGCATTGCTATGAGCATTTTTAAGTTTAAACAGTTTGAAGTAGATCAGGCAGGTTGCGCCATGAAGATCAATACCGATGGGGTGTTGCTTGCTGCAATGGCCAATCATGAGGAGGCTGAAAACATTCTGGATATTGGATCAGGTACCGGAGTTATTGCCTTGATGCTGGCCCAGCGTTTTCCTGAAGCTCATGTTCATGCGGTAGAAATTGATCAGCAGGCTGCTGAAACCGCCGGAAAAAACTTTAAGGCCTCCGTTTTTAATGATCGGTTAACCATTGATCATGTCGCAATTGAACAATACCACCATCAAGAGAAATTTGACATGATCGTTTCCAATCCGCCTTTTTTCGTGAATGACTTAAAAAACGAAGAAGCCAGAAAAGGAATCGCCAGGCATGCCGATCATCATTTCTTTAACATGCTCGTTCAGAAATCCAATGAATTGCTCAGTGATTCGGGAATGCTGTGGCTCATACTGCCGGTAAAGCAGGCAAACGAAGTCGTTCTAGAAGCTTTAAAGTGTCAGATCTCACTTGTCAAGCGCATCTATATACATTCTGATGAAAGCAAAGCTGCTTTCAGGCAGGTTATTGGTTTAGGGAGAATAGCACACCCCTTAACCGAATCACATTTTTATATCTACCAATCAAGAGGTAAACATACCGAATCATACGAAGCCTTATTAAGCGATTTTTTTCTGGCTTACTAGGCATATTATACCCTTTATTGATATCGATATGCGTGTAAATAATCCTGAAAAAAAAATAAAACCCTGAGAAAGCTGTATAATTATCACTCACATCAATTACAATATGAAAAAAATAGGTTTGATTTCTGATACGCATGGCTACCTGGATGATGCTGTTTTTAAACACTTTGATCAGGTAGATGAAATCTGGCATGCGGGTGATTTTGGTCAGGATGTTGCCGCTCCTTTAGCCGCGTTCAAGCCATTGCGTGGCGTGTATGGAAATATTGATGATGCTGCCATCCGTGCTGAGTTTCCGGAAAAAAATCGATTTAGCTGTGAAAAGGTCGATGTATGGATGACCCATATTGGAGGATATCCGGGGAAATATGCTGCTTCTGTTAAGTCTGAAATTTACACTAACCCGCCTAAATTATTTATCACCGGGCATTCGCATATTTTAAAAGTAATGTTTGATGAAAAAATAAAATGTTTGCATATAAACCCTGGTGCGGCAGGAAAACACGGGTGGCACAAGGTACGTACACTGATCAGGTTTTGCATTACTGACGAAAATATTCATACCTTAGAGGTTATAGAGTTATCGGGTAGATAATGTAAAATGTACACTAAGTATGGTTTGTGGCGTTAAAACACTAGGACAATTTATTATAGAAAAACAGGCAGATTTCCCTTATGCCAAAGGTGAACTCTCCAGGCTGCTGAGAGACATTGGCATTGCCGCAAAAATCGTAAACCGCGAAATCAATAAAGCTGGTTTGGTTGATATTCTTGGTGATATGGGTACTACCAATATCCAGGGAGAAGAACAAAAAAAATTAGATGTTTATGCCGATAAACAATTTATTGCCGCACTAACCAGTGGTGGCGAATGCTGTATGGTGGCAACTGAAGAGGAAGACGAGATTATTCATATCGAATCTCCGGTTTCCAATAACGCTAAATATATTGTTTGCATCGATCCTTTGGATGGTTCTTCAAACACCGATGTAAATGTGGCGGTTGGGACTATATTTTCCATTTACAGGAGAAAGTCGACTGATGGAAAAGCAAGTCTGACAGATGTTTTACAGAAAGGGACGGAACAGGTTGCCGCAGGTTATGTAATTTATGGTTCTTCTACCATGATGGTTTACACCACCGGAAAGGGTGTAAATGGATTTACGTTGGATCCATCCATAGGCGAGTTTTGCCTTTCGCATCCGCAGATGAAAATCCCTGAAGAGGGCTATCTGTACTCAGTTAATGAAGGGAATTATGTGCACTTTCCTGAAGGCGTAAAAAAATACATCAAATATTGCCAGGTAGAGGATGAAGCTACCCACAGGCCTTATACCTCACGCTATATCGGGTCGATGGTAGGAGATATTCACCGTAATTTAATTAAAGGCGGAATTTATATTTATCCGACCACTTCGCGCTCTCCTAACGGGAAATTGAGATTGTTATATGAGTGCAACCCGATGGCTTTTATAATCGAGCAGGCCGGTGGAAAGGCAAGTACCGGTTTTGAGCGCATCCTGGATATTGTCCCTGCCGAATTACACCAGAGGGTGCCGATTTTTATTGGTTCCAGAAAAATGGTAGAAAAGGCAGAAGAAATGATGCTGCTCCACACGGCAAAATCGATTTCAATTGATGCTCATGTAGCAGCAAAACTGGAAGATCTAAATGTAATTGGCGGGATTGATTAAAACAGGTTTGCTTTATTTCTTTCTGCTTCAAAAAAAGTATCTATCGCCAGATTTTGCTTGTCTTGAGAAGCGAAAACAGCTAAACGGTCGCAACGTTCATTCTCCGGATGGTCGTTGTGGCCTTTAATCCAGATGAATTTTACCTGGTGAAGCTTATACAATTCGAGGAAACGCATCCAGAGATCTTTATTTTTTTTATCCTTAAAACCTTTGCTTACCCAGCCGAAAACCCATTTTTTTTCAACGGCATCTACTACATATTTTGAATCAGAATAAACGGTTACCTGCTGATTTAAACTTTTCAGGGCTTCCAGCCCTTTAATAACAGCCAGTAATTCCATTCTATTGTTGGTGGTCATCCTGAAGCCGCCGCTGAGTTCTTTATAATGCTGGCCTGCCCTTAAAATTGTACCATAACCCCCTGGTCCGGGGTTTCCGCTAGCTGCTCCGTCTGTGTAAATCTCGATCATAAACGGGGTAAAGTTATGTTTTTAGGTTTAAAATAGTTTGTTTTATCTGTTGGTGAATTTTTTTTTCAATTTCAAATTATTGAATGTTAAGGAATTAAAAATTAGTTGTGAAAACTTTGAAAAAAATATTTGCAAGGAATATTAAAAGTCGTACTTTTGTGACACTAAAAAATACGGTGGCTGTAGCTCAGTTGGTTAGAGTATTGGTTTGTGGTGCCGAGGGTCGTGGGTTCGAGCCCCATCAGCCACCCAGGTTTTAAGAGCAGTTCTGAAAAGAGCTGCTTTTTTTGTTGTATGCCAGGCATAGCAATCGATTATATGGTACGAATTCTGCGATTTCATTAACCAAAAGTGTTTGATATCATATACCATTTTTTTTAGGAAAAAGGCAGCTTACCAGGTATCTTTTGCCTTCTATACTGGAGTTTTCATAAAATAAATCAAGATTCGTTAAATTCTTAATTGCTGTACCTGCATTGGCAAATGTTCAGTACTGTTCTATTTTTGATTGTTGAGCTCAGTTAATCTGAATTTCCAAACTGAAAAAGAAAATCAGATTAGCCAGTCAGCTTTTACCAGCGTGAAGATGCCGTTCACATTGATCTGCGCAGCATTGGCTATACTTTATCCCTAGAAGCCAGGAACGTTATTAAAAAAATACCAATTGATTGTGGTAGAAAGGCGAGAAAAGATATAAGACTGTTTATATGGTCATTGATGATTAAAAAAAAGAATAGTTTTTGATAATTTTAAAATGAAATCATAAAATAAGTTTTATTTCGTTATAAATATCTCGTTAAATTTGCCGAACCTATGAAGATTTTGTTAAGTTACCTTAAAAAACACAAGTATATTGTCTTATTGGCATTGTTGATGACAGCAATTAATCAGGGCTTTTCGCTCGTTGAGCCATTAATCACTGGAAAACTTGTTGATGATTACATCAATAAAAGAGATTTACTCACCAGACATGAATATTTTACCGGAATTATGACTTTAATTGGTTTGGGGATAGGCGCAGCGCTAATATCTCGAATTGCCAATAATTTTCAGGATTTTTTTACCATCACCATTGCTCAGAAAACCGGGGCTGAAATGTATGCCGACGGAATGAAACATTCTTTGGATATGCCATACTATGTTTTTGAGGAGCAAAGAAGCGGAGCAAAGCTAGACATGCTGGGTAGGGTGAGAAGCGACTCGGAGAACTTTATAAAATCTTCCATCAATGTCACCTTTATGGCTTTGTTTGGGATCATATTTGTAAGCGTATATTCTGCTTTAATCAGCTATAAAGTTACACTGGTTTTCGTTGCCTCCGTCCCGATTATCACTTATTTAAGCTGGAAGCTCTCTGAGAAGGTAAAGGTTATTCACCGGGCAATTATATCCAAGACGTCAGTTTTGGCAGGACGTTCCACAGAGTCACTTAGAAATATCGAACTGGTAAAAAGTCACGGCTTAGGCGAACAGGAAATTAATCGTTTAAATACGGCAACTTATAAGATTCTAAACCTGGAAATTGTAAAAACCAAAATTTTGCGGATGCTGAGTTTTATTCAGGGTAGTACCGTTAATATTGTGAGGAGTGTAATGATTGTAGTGATGCTCATGCTGATTTTTGACAAGGAACTTTCAGCAGGCCAATACTTTAGTTTTTTATTATACTCTTATTTCCTGTTCGGGCCGTTACAGGAATTCGGACACATGGCTTTAACCTGGCGGGAAGCTCAAATATCTTTCGGTAATTTCAAGCGTATTATGGATATGCCTGTGGAAGCCATACCCGAGGACCCAACCTCATTGCATAAAATTGATCATATCGAATTTAAGAACGTGTTCTTTAAATATAAAAACAGCAATCGCAATGCCTTGAATGGCATCTCGTTCCATGCTGAAGAAGGGGAAACAGTTGCATTTGTAGGGCCTTCCGGATCAGGGAAAACCACATTGATTAAATTATTAGTTGGCTTGTACAAACCATTCAAAGGAGATGTATTTTATAATAAGACGCATACAGACGAAATCCATCTTGATGAGCTGAGAAGAAAGATCGGTTTTGTGACTCAGGATACACAGCTGTTTTCCGGCAATATCAGAGACAACCTTAGGTTTGTTAGGCCTGATGCGACGGATGAGGAGTGTATGGAAGCACTTAAAAAAGCTGCTTGCCAGTCATTGTTGTCGAGAGCGGAAGATGGCCTTGATACGCTGATTGGAGAGAGCGGTGTAAAAGTTTCTGGTGGCGAAAAGCAAAGGTTATCCATAGCGAGGGCATTATTAAGAAAGCCCAATATTTTGTTGTTTGATGAAGCCACCTCGGCGTTAGATTCCCTGACAGAAGAAGAAATTACCAAAACGGTAAATAAGTTATCTGAACTTAAAGATCATATTACCCTGATCATCGCCCACCGCTTATCAACAATCATGCATGCTAACCGAATTTATGTTTTGGAAAATGGCGAAATTGTCGAGAGTGGTAATCATGAAGAATTAATTGAGCAAAAAGGGCTTTATTACGCCATGTGGCGCCAGCAGATAGGCAGACGTAAACTCGTTGAAGAAATGAATAAACTTGATGAATTGTTACTCAATTGATGAAGTATTCTCAAAATTTAAGGTTTAAAGCGGGTTTATCCCGCTTTAAACCTTGTTTAGCTAGCCGTTAACTTAACCTTTTCTCCAGTTTTTACAGCCTGGTAGATGGCCTCAATAATTTTAAGATCTCTCAAACCTTCCTCACCATCTACAGGCACCACTGGTTTGTCATCTTCAAAAATAATAGTGGCCATTTTATCCATTTGTACAGTTTGGTGAGTGGTTATGGGCTGTGTGAGTTCACCTTTGTGCGTTCTGCCCTTAATTGGACCATAACCGGTAGAAGGTTGCATTTCTGCAAACCCTTTGTCGCCACTCACAAAAAACCTATCCAGGTGATTGATATTATAACTAGACAAGCAGGAGGCGACCGCACCGCTTGGAAAACCCAGTTGAAATTGGATGGTCTCATCTACACCTTCTTTAAAGATCGCCGGATTAGTCTTGGTTTCCTGAGCCGTCACCCAAACCGGCTCTTCGCCAACCATATACCTTGCCCCGTTGATGGCATAGATTCCAATATCCATCATTGATCCTCCACCTGCAAGTGCTTTGTTTAATCGCCATTGCTTGGGATCGCCTATTTTAAAACCACATTGTCCCTGAAAAAACATGATCTTACCAAAGTCACCTGCATTCCGCATTCGAATTACCTCTAGCGTTTGGGGTTCGAAGTGCATCCTATAGCCGACCAGTAGCCTGACTTTTGCTTTTTTACAGGCATCGATCATCTCTTGTCCCTCTTTGGTATTCAATGCCATTGGTTTCTCGCAGATGGCATGTTTCCCGGCTTTCGCTACACGGATAACATGACTGTGGTGAAGTGCGTTCGGCGTAATCACATAAATTGCATCAATATCAGGATTGTTTTTTACCTGATCGAAGGTATCATAGTTATAGCAGTTCTTTTCAGCGATTTTGTACTTCATTTGCCAGTCTTTAACCTTTGAGGGCGTACCACTAATTATGCCTACCAGCTTTGCTTTAGTACAGGCTTTCATTGCTTCTGCTACACGAGTGGCATATCCACCTAAACCCATGATGGCAACCCGGAGTACCTTACCATCATAGGGTTGTTCGATTTGGTCGGGAGTGTTTGCAAATGTAATTACTGAACTCAATTGCAACATCAATGCTGATGCGCCCATTTTTTGTAGAAAATCTCTTCTAGTATTCATATGTGTTCTATAGCTATGTATCCGTTCAACAAAATATTAAGCAATACATTTAATCACGCATTTATACCGCTTAACTTCTAGATTTACCCTATAAATTTAACACCGGCCTGCTATATTTGGTTTTCAAAATATATTTGGAGCTGGTCTTGACTTCCTGATAACTACATAATAAACTTCCCGACTCTTTTTAGTACTGATGCTTTCAGGACAGCCTATATGCTCCAAAAACACCGGACGCTCCGAATTGAGTTTATGGCCGTGATGAAAGTAATATGGTTATTAGATGACGGGCCTAACGGCTTATATTGGTTATTGTAAACCTTAGTTAAACTATTGTCAGCTGATTTTTAAAGGAAGAGTTTGCTTAACTGATTTTAAAATTTATGGATCGTTACAGGGTAGGGAGATGTAATAAATCTTATTAAATGTTAACAAAAAATCCTATATTTGTATGTTCAATAATACAATTTTGGGGTTTTTGTTGTAAGTTATTTATTTCTATTCTCAAGGATAGCATTTCTATGTCTTATAAATATAGAAATGATTTATGGTTTTGATAAATGGTAGATTTTAAACTCGTCAAACACCTATTGATCATGGTCAAATATTAGATTGACAAAAGTCAATCACTTTTTTGCTTATTTTTACAACCTTTGGGAAAGGTGATCTAAAGCCGGATTCGAGAATCTAGAATTCTTTAATAAAAACGTCTGTTCCAAACCATTAAGTATACATAGGATGAAATATCCAAAAGATATAGAGTTACCTTATATGATAATTCTCCGGAGATTTAAGTATCCTGCAATGGAGAAAATAAAATGAAGCATATCCTGAGCGTTATCAAAATTCTTCTGGAAGATACTTTTCTGAATTTGTATAAAACTTATAGGTGGATCTGGGCTGCAGTAGCCGGCAACCACCTACTTATTTTAGGCGTTATATTAATTGCATATCTCATAAGTACCGGAATGATATCGTCTTCCTTAAAAGAATTGTTTATCAGATAATAATGGATTGCTGAAATTGTTTTATTCAAGCACTTATTAATTTCCGGTTAAAGCAGGAGGCGTTTAAGGTGAGGCAAAATACGATTTGAATGGAAGGATCCAAGATCTTGATTATACTTAAGGATTCGGAGACAAGGTCAAAGATTTCCGATATACTCCGCATCAGCAAATATGTTGTTGAGTCTACAGATAATGGCAAAACAGCCATAGAAATTGTTAGAGGCCATCCACCAGATCTGATCATTTGTGGAATTGATTTGTACGGCGTTGATGGTTATGGTGTGCTTCGTATGGTGAATAAATTTATTGATACCGCAAATATTCCTATCGTGATGTTGCTAAAAAAAGGAGATCACAATGGCGTGCGGCGAACCATGGAAATTGGGGCAGAAGGGTATCTTATGGGGGATTTTGATGATGCAGAGCTTTTGAATCAGGTAGAGGTACGCCTGAGGAAAAAACGACTCCAGGTTGAATTTTTTTTAAAACAACATTTTCAGCAAAAAATTCCGTCTCATTCCGGAGAATTATTTTGGTTAGATGTTCACCGTGCGAAGCTCACAGCCAGGTTTTTTAAAAAAAACCAGGTGGTTTATTACAAAGGAGAATCACGGGGGGGACTCTATTATGTGCTCTCCGGCAAAGTAAAATCATTCATTTCCAATACGTCCGGACATGAACTGATTACCGACCTCTACACCGCAGGAGATTATTTTGGAATACAGGATTTCGCTCTTGGCGCCGCTGCCTTTAATACGGTGAAAGCAATTGATGATTCCGAAATAATTGCCATTCCTTTAAATGAGGTTAATAAAATAGTAGTTGAACATCCCGAAACCCTGGGTTTTTTCGTGAAAAAATTAGCTGATACTGCGAATAAAAAGGATATCAAGGCACTGGAGCTGGCATACAGTACCGTTAAACAAAGAGTATCTAAAACTATAATCAGGCTGGCGGGAGAGGGGAAGAGTCCTGCCGAAAAAAAGCGTGTTAACCTCACCAGAAACGACCTGGCCGGTTTAATTGGCATTGCAGCCGAAACATTAAGTAGGATTTTGGGTGATTTTGCCAAGGAAGATCTGATTGAAAAGGACGGGAATGCCATTGTTTTGAAAAAGCTTGAGCATACGAAAACTGTTACATCTGAAACTTAGTTAATTAATATAGTCGTTTTGAAATTTGATTAAAGCGTATGCTTTGAAAAAAATCAATAAACATGTTGTCCGAAATTATATTTATTGTGCTTGAGGATTGGGAATTTTAAAGCGATTTAACCTCGTTCTTTCTTACAGATATTTTCAGGTAGGAATCCTGGACATGGTTTATAATCGCTCAATTAAAAACAGATATTTATGAAATTAAATCATATTGATCAAAATTGCCTTGGTCATAGAACCATTTCTGAGCGAAAAGCATTTCTTAAACTCTTTGCTCCGATTTTAAAAGGCGATTATAAAGCGAGCTTAAGGTATCTCTACATTCATTCGAAATTTATTCAACTTTCGGAAAGGGATGAGCAACCTGCAGCAAGTCTTATGGGAAATGGAGATAATATTATTATTATCATGAAAGGATTGGTAAGCGGTTATATTCTTTCTCCGATGGGGCACAGGTGTGATATCTGGCTGGCGGAGCATAAAGGTGTATTTATTTACAAAAGTGCCAATGGAAACCCAACATTAATAAATTTAGAAGCTATAGAACCTACCATACTGTTGCTTATTTCTCAGGCGCAACTGGAATCTGCTACTCAGGATTTTCCACTCCTGCACCGGCTTTTTACTCACCTGATTTTTCCTAATGCCATTATGGGACTTGATCATCATACCTTATTGAACAAGTTAGATTCAACAGGTGAAAAACTCAACTACTTTATGAAAGCATACCCGGGCTTATTTGAACGTGTTCCAAAAAGAATATATAATACATATGCCAGCGGACAGTTGCTCTAATTTAATTTTTGTTCCTGCTGATGTTTTTTCTACATACTTCTCATAACATATTTATTCACTCATTTCTTCTCAGAGAAAAAATGGTGTGTGTTTTAAGAATGAATAAACTATACTTTTTATTTCCCTGCCATAAGCCGGATCTTAATGGGATCTGCATGGCGCATATGGTTTTTTTTATACCATGATGATTAAGTGTTATACCATATACTTTGTGCTATCCATCATTTTCCTGCTGCTATTAAATATGTATGGCGAAATCTATTACTTTGAAAGGTTCGGAATAGCAATATTCAGCCTTGCTGAAATAAAAGAGTTGTTGTTTTCACAAAGATATTTTACTTTTTGGCAGCAGGCCATAATTGCAGTAGTCATTCCGCTTCTGGTGTGTATCATCTTTATAATGGCTAACTGGATTAAAGAAACCAGGTCAAAAAGTTTTTTCCAGTTTGTGTCATTTCTTAGTGGTATTTTACCATTTTTAATCTTAGCTTTCAACATTAATGCAATTCGTCCTGTAATCATATTGCCAATAGCATTCATCACTATGCTGCTTTGTGTATTACTGTGGATCGTTGTGTTTCATACCAGTCGGTTTGAAATAGGATATCTATGTTTTCACTTCTTTGGGATAAGCTGTGTTATTACCGGTTTTATGATGCTTACAGGAGTTGATTCAAACGTAGCAAGTTGCTTGGTTTCAGGGCAAGCTTCAGCACCTCATTCAGTATCAGAAAGTCACTCAACAGACTTGTATATTGGTGATTGCGCCGAATTTAACTTTTATTATGATCCATTTAGCCACAGGGCACTCATAGAACGGAAATAAGCCATAATGTTAAAAGAAATTTCTGATTTATAGATATATTTAAATAGCTGTTTTGTATCATTTTAAAATCAATAATTTAAAGCCTTCGTGCTTGATTAATACAGCTTATTTTGAACTGTTATGATGTGCTTTATCCATAATTTATACCTTGGTACCTCTTAATATACGATAGTAATGATTTATAAAATTTTGGTTATTGATGATGATCAGTCTGTGCTGGACTCACTCGAACTATTGTTGGAGTCAGAAGGTTATCATGTCAAATCAATCAACTCACCAACTCTGATCGCAGATTCTCTGATGGACTTTACGCCTAACCTGATTTTGATGGATATCCGATTAGGAAATGAAGATGGAAGGCTTCTTTGCAATGAAATGAAGCAAAATTCATTCACTGAACATATACCGATAATTCTTGTTACAGGCCTTTCTTTCAATGAAATAAGCAAAATTGACTGTATGGCAGATGCCATACTGGGGAAACCTTATCATATGCAAAATCTTTTGCTCACTATAAATACATTATTATAATCACCGAAGGTTATTATCGATATTCAGCTTTTTATCGGTGAAAAAATGTTTCATTTCAGATATCTCTGTTAAATTTATAGTTATGTTTCTTTAAATTTGATCCCTACATGCAAATATTATGATTTCAGTTAGTTTGGAAGGTAGCGATGAATTGCCTTTTCAGTTTTAAAGTGACAATGAGCAGGCCTTTGATCGTATTTATCTGTTTTTTATCCTTTTTATATGTATTTTTAATGAAAATTTAATAAAATGAAGCTTAAGTCTGGATGTCATTTCAAAAATGTTAATTAGTCATGCTAATTTATACCATTGGGCTTTCAGATGTTCAAAAAATATTTCTAACTTGTTCTTGTAGTAACTGTATATTTGTTTACGATGGTTAACGTTGATCGAATTGATGAGCAGGCTTTATTGCTTCAACTGAAGAACGGTGATCAGCGTGCATTCGAAATACTTTACAATCGTTATAAATTCCGCATCGCCGGAAATTTATTCAAACTTCTTAAATCTGACGACTTGGTTAAAGAGATCCTGCAGGAGCTTTTTTTTAAAATATGGGAAGTGCGGGCACAGATTGATCCTGAAAAGTCTTTTAAATCCTATCTCTTTCGAATAGCAGAGAATCTGGTCTATGATTATTTCCGGAAAGTTGCAAAAGATAAACGTTTACTGGCTAAAGTGGTTGCTTCAAGTTCAGAGCTATATCTGCACATTGAAGAAGACATGCTGAATAAAGAGGAAGCCCAAAAGCTGCAGCAGGCCATCAATATGATGCCCATTCAACGTAAAATGGTATTCACACTTTGCAAACTGGAAGGTAAATCCTATAAAGAAGTTGAGGAGATTATGGGTATCAATGCTAAAACCATCAGTAGCCATATGCTGCAGGCAAACAGATTTCTCAGGGCGTATTATAAAGATTCTTCCGCACTTACCATTTCATTGGTTTTAAGTGTTTTACTGAAAGGTTTTTAAACCAAATCATTCCTTTCGTAAATTAATTGTTAATTTTTCGTTAACTAACTAAGGATTTTTTTGCTGAGCTCCGTATTAGCTGTAAAATTTAACCTTGAAACCATCTGATCAACTCCATATTCTCTTCAAAAAGTACTTAAACAATACCTGTAGTCCTGAAGAAACACAGCATCTGATGAATTACTTTCATCAGGATGAAAATAGGGAACAGTTAAAAGAGATCCTCATCGACGTTTTAGAAGCTCAGGATGAACATAAAGAAACCGATTCTGCCATTGCTGGGGTATTGGCCAAGGTTGACCGTGATTTGTTCGTTCAGATTCAATCAGCAACACCAACTGCGCCTGAAGGTAAAAACAAAAAACTTAAGCTCTGGCTACAAATTGCTGCCGTAGCTGCTGTTCTGACAATAATTTGCTCAGGAATTTATTTTTTTAATTACAAACCAGCAAAGCTTCCGGTTGCTGTTAAATCAGCTGCACCGGATGTGAGTCCGGGTGACTTTGGTGCTACACTTACAATGGCAAATGGCCGGAAGATCAGTTTAGCCAATGTATCGAAGGGGGAAATAGGGCGAGAATTGGGAATTATCATTACTAAAACCGATGAGGGCAGACTGGTGTACAAAATTGATGAAAAGGTTTCTGATCCAAATGCCTTGAATACATTATCGACTGCCCGGGGTGAGACTTATCAGGTACGTTTACCTGATGGTTCACTTGTTTATTTAAACGCAGCGTCAAGCCTTACCTATAGCACTGCGCTCATTGAAAATGGAAAACGCGTAGTTAAACTCATTGGAGAGGGATATTTTGAAGTAGCGAAAGATAAGCTGCACCCATTTATTGTGAAAACGAACAGACAGGAAGTGGAAGTATTGGGAACGCATTTTAACATCAGTAGCTATGCTGATGATGAAGTGGAGAAAACAACCTTGCTGGAAGGAAGCGTGAAGTTAACGGCATCAGGTAATTCGAGGATGTTAAAACCCGGGCAGCAAGCTAAGCTGTATAGTGGTAAAATACAGGTTAATGAAACAGATCCTGACCTTGCCGTGGCCTGGAAAAACAATGAATTTGTAGTGGAGAGTGAACACATTGAAACCATTATGAAAATGATTGAGCGTTGGTATAATGTAGAGGTCGTTTATATCGGCGAAAAAACCAACCAGCGGTTCAGTGGTAAAGTGTCCAGGTTTGATAAAATGTCAAAAGTTCTTGAAATCGTAGAATCAACCGGAGAAGCCCGTTTCAAAGTTAGTGGAAGAACCGTATACGTATCAAAATAATACCTAAACTTATAATTAACAGAATACTAATCTATAACTAAACTGCATGAAAGAAAACTATACTAACTAAAATGTTTTAAACAAAACCAGGCCCCGATTAGCCATCAGAACCTGGTAAAAGTTTGGAGCATTCGATTGAAAATCAAACTAATAACCGCAGCCCTCTATACGGTCCAACGCAAAAGAGGCTGCTTAACCAAACCGACTACTAATGTATCAAAAATCAAGCAAACTAGGTATGCCTAAATGGCTGTGCCTCAAATTATTGTTAATCATGCGCTTAACCATCGTAATATTAATAGCATGCTTTATGCAGGTAAGTGCATCAAGTCTTGCTCAAAAAGTGACGCTAACCAAGTCAAGTGCTTCACTCCGGTCTGTCTTTAAAGAATTGAACCAGCAGACAGGTTATAACTTTTTTTATACAGACAATTTGTTGGAAAATTCGTCTCCTGTAACCATCAACGTTAAAGATGCTGATTTACCCGCTGTACTTAACCAGATTTTTGCCAGACAAAACCTGGATTTTACGATACACAACAAAACGGTGGTGATCAAAGCAGGTACACCGGCCAGACAGGAAGTGATTTCCGGTTTCGTAGGTGATGCCAAAGACCGCAAGCCCATTGTAGGTGCTACGGTCTCAATTAAGGGAACAAAGTCTGCAGTCCAGACGGATAAAAATGGAAAATTTACCATCAGCATTTCTGCAGGCGCAGAATCTTTGGAATTCAGATTTATAGGCTACAAGACTGTTAATGTACCCATCACGCCTAATTCAAATTATTCCATTTACATGGAGGAGGATCAGCTCACACTGAATGAGACCGTTATTACCGGTATGGTAGACAGGAAGGTAAGTACCTATACCGGAGCGGCTAAAACCATGACCGGAGCCGAGCTTAAGGCTGTAAGTCCGGTAAACATATTTGCCGGCATTTCCGCCCTCGACCCTTCTTTCAGAATTATCCCCAACAATAAAATTGGAGGCAACATCAATGCGCTACCTGAAATCACCATGCGTGGACAGACTTCTTACCCAACGCTGGGTTCAGAACTGGTTGGAAACCCCAATACGCCATTGTTTATTCTTGACGGATTTCAGGTTTCGTTGCAAGCCATCGCAGATCTGGATATGAATCAAATTGCATCTGTAACTTTATTAAAAGATGCCTCCGCTACCGCCATGTATGGTTCACGTGGGGGTAATGGTGTAATGGTTGTTACAACAATCCTTCCGCCGAGAGGAAAAGTAGAAGTTTCCATTACCAATAACTTCACTTTATCATCACCTGATCTTTCTGTTTACCATATGCTGAATGCGGAAGAGAAACTGGATTTTGAACGTCGTGTAGGTTTTCTAAATAGTTATAGAGGACAGGCCATTAATGCAGAACGATATAAAGCTGTAGTGAGTGGTGTGAATACAGACTGGAAATCTATTCCCGTTCAAACAGGCATTAATAACAGAACCAATCTGTCATTACGTGGTGGCGACCAGTCATTGACTTTCAATCTTACTTTCAGCGGAAATTTGTTACAGGGTGTAATGAAAGAACAGGACCGGAAAAATTATGCGGGAAGTTTTACCTTGAGTTATAGAACCAATAAATTAACATTCCAAAACAATACAATCGCCACCCAGGTCATTTCCAACGACTCACCTTACGGAGAATTTAGTCAGTACCTAAATTTGAACCCATATTGGAAGCCTTACGATCAGAACGGTAATATAAACAAGTACCTGGAAAACATCGATCTGGGCTTCGGCGTGGCAGGTTCTGTTGTTTTGAACCCATTGATGGATGTTACCTACAATACCATTAACAACAGAAATAAAAACTTTAATTTAAGAAACAATACATCTGTTCGTTACGACTTCAGCAAGTCCTTATGGTTTACCGGTGCACTGGGCATTACAAAAGTGAACGGCACAATAGATAATTTCTATTCCGCTTTAGACAGCCGTTTCAATGGTATCGCAGATTTGAGTGCCAGAGGTAGCTATTCGAAAGATAATAGCGATGCTTTTACCATGGATGGAACAGGTGCTGTAAATTACAACAAGAATCTTGGGAAACACGGTATTACCGTATATGCAGGATTCAGGCTTGCCAGCACAAGCTTAAATTCATATAAAGTATCAACGCAGGGTTTCCCTTTCGATCGTCTGGATAACATCTTGTTTGCTGCGCAGTATTTAGACAGCAGGCCTACCGGAACTGAAAGTACAATAAACAATCTTTCCTATACAGGAAGTGCAAACTACTCTTATGACAACCGGTATTTTACCGATTTTACCTATACCAGGGACGGTTCTTCTGCCTATGGAGTGAATAATAAATTTGGTAATTTCTGGTCTGCAGGTTTAGGATGGAACATAAACAACGAAAAATTCCTGAAGGAAAGCAAAACAATTAACCTGCTGAGGATTCGCGGAAGTTATGGTTCTACAGGTACATCTGTGCAAGACCCTTATGCCGCACAATTCAGATATAACCTGGGTACATCCACAGGTTATTTCGGTGAAGTAGGGGCTTTTCCCGGCGCATTGGGCAACCCTAATCTGAGCTGGCAACAGGTACTGAAGTCAAACATTGGTATTGCTTCAGCATTTCTGGACAACCGTTTAACTTTCAATGCGGAATTTTATAATGAAGTCACGCAGAACGCGCTGACTACGGTTTCCCTGGCACCTAGTACCGGTTTCCCTTCTTATACCGAAAATTTAGGTAAGATTCAAAACAGGGGATTACAATTTGACCTGGGTTATACCATACTATCTGAACCTCGTAAAGGCCTGAAATGGAATGTTTCTGTAAATGCAGCAACTAACAAATCGGTGTTAAAAGAACTTTCTGATAAACTTAAAGCCTTTAACGCTGCATTAAATAAGAATAACGCTGATCAAACAACCGAAAATGTTCAATTTATTGAAGGACAATCAACCACAGCCATTTATGCGGTGAGGTCACTGGGTATTGATCCGGTTACTGGTCAGGAAGTTTATCTAAAAGCAGATGGTACCCCAACCTTTGTATGGGACGTTAATGATAAAACCTATGTTGGCGATACACGTCCTAAATGGACAGGTGCCATCAATTCAAACTTCCTGTATGCAGGTTTTGCCTTAAATTTTAGCTTCAATTATAATTATGGTGCTGACCTGTATAACAGTACGTTATTAAATAGGGTGGAGGCTGTAGATGCACGTAACAACGTAGACCGCAGAGCCTACGACCTGGGCTGGACCGGACCCGGAAGTTTGAGCCCTTACCGCAGAATTACAACCTTCCCGACACCAACAAAGCTTACCTCACGCTTTGTTCAACGCGATAATAACATTCAGCTCAGTTCCATAAACTTGAGTTATCAGTTCAAAACCACATTTGTAAAAAAATTAGGCTTACAGAACCTTAGCGTGAGTGCCACAACGAATAACCTGGGCACTTTTAGTTCAATTGAAATTGAACGTGGTACAGATAATCCTTTTGCCAGAGAATATACATTTGGTTTAAGTGCAAGATTTTAAGTTCAAAAAAACATATTCATATCCCAATGAAAAGAACAACATTAATTATAGGAATCCTGGCAATAGTTGCGGTGTTTTCCGGTTGTAAGAAATTTTTGGATGTAACGCCGAAAACGAGTCTGGCTGAAGAACAGCTGTATACTTCAGAAGTTGGCTTTCAACAGGCTTTGTCGGGTGTTTACGGAAAACTGGCCGGAACTAATCTTTACGGAGATAACCTGTCTATGGGCTTCGTTTCTGCCCTGGCACAAAATTATTCAACACTCAATATCAGTGCAGCCGTTTCGCTGCAACAAACACAACTTCTTAACTACGCTTCAACGGAAGTAATAAATTATACCGATTCCATCTGGTCTTCCAGTTATAGTGCAATTGCCGCTGCGAATAAGATAATTGCAAATACCGCAATAAACCGTTCTGTGTTAAGCAATAATTCATATGCACAGCTGCGCGGCGAAGCCTTGGCCTTAAGGGCATTTTTACATTTTGATTTATTGCGTATGTTCGGTCCGGAGTACACGGCAGGTGCAAACCTGAAGGCCATCCCTTATAAAAAAGATGTAAACGAAAATGCAATTATTCCTTCTACAACTGCTGATGTGGTTAAATTTGCATTAGCCGACTTGAAAGAAGCAGCAGATTTACTACAACCGGTCGACCCGATCGTGACCAGCGATTTAAGAAGCAGACGAAATAAGCTGAATTATTACGGCGTAAAAGCACTGGAAGCCAGAATAAGACTATACAGTGGTGATAAATCAGGTGCTGCTGCAGCAGCAAATGTAGTAATCAGTTCAGGTAAATATGCATTCGTAACCCAGGCTGCGGCCGGTGCCATTAGTTCAGGTTTAACCGTACGAGACCGACTATATTTCAATGAACAGGTATTTATGATCCGGGTTAGGGATATATTGCCTACTGTACAACGCTATTTCCGGTTTAGAGGTAGTTTAGATCAAAGTCTTACGCGTAGCCCTGCTAACTTTGCTACGCTGTATGAAACTTCATCCGGCGGCGGTTCAGACATCAGGTACGTTTACCGTATCGAACAGGATGGCGGAAATTTATTCCCTTCTAAATTCTGGCAAGCCTCCGATGCTACCACTACAATTAGTGACAACTTACTGGATCAGTATGTTCCAGGCATACGCCTTGCAGAAATGTATTATATCCTCGCTGAAACAGCGGAAACACCGGCTGCAGGTGTGAGCTATTTAAATACAGTGCGTCAAAACAGGGGCATCTCTAACCTGGCAACAACCATTACAGCTACAGATCTTACCGCTGCAATCACTAAGGAATACCAGAAAGAATTTTATGCAGAAGGACAGTTGTTTTTCTACTATAAACGTATTAAGGCAACGAGAATGCAATTCCGCAACATCAATATGACACCGGCGGACTACAAACTACCTATTCCAGATAGAGAACTTCAATTTAATCCGAATTATGGAAACTAATCAAACGCGTATTATGAAATATTTATTATATATAATGATAGTGGTCTGTCTTTTTTCATGTAAGAAAGAAACCGTTGAGACCTATCAGGGAAAGGATGGCGTGAGTTTCTTTGCCTACACTTTCGAACTTTTACATACCACAGCTGTTAGAAATTACTCTTTTGCCTTACAGGCAACTCAAAAGCAGAGGGATACCCTATTTATACCCATGCGCATTACCGGGAAGCTAACCGATCAGCCACGTACGGTAATGTTGAAAACGGCTCAGGGAACAACCGCTACCGCGGGAGTAGACTTTGAGCTGAAAGAATTCACCGTTCCGGCAGGCGCATCGAAATTTAATTATCCCCTGATATTACTCAATTCTGCCGGAATGGCCAAAAATGTGTACAGAATTGTATTGGAGCCAGCAGAAACTAAAGACTTTATTTTGGGTACTTTGGGCCAGACTCCAAGGACCAACACTACCCAGCCGGAGGAAAACTTCAGATACCTGAAGGTAGATGTAACCAGCCAGTACATCGAACCAGCTTATTGGATCTACCTCCTTCAGGATTTCGGGGAATTCAGTGCCGTAAAATACAAGTTCATGGTGAAGACATTAGGTATTACTGATTTTAATTACGATAAAATTGGTTCTGATGGTTTATTGAATTTTCCGGTTACACTAAGGAATGCACTGGCCGCTTATGAGGCTGCAAATGGTCCATTGTTAGATGAGAACGGTCAGGAAATATCGTTCCCTTAATTTAAAATATTATGCATTTAAAATACTTTTTAAAGCTCAGTCCAGTTTTTATTGTCATTATGCTGGCATTTGCTGCCTGTAAAAAAGACAATCAATCGTTTAAATATGATCAAATCAACGACATTAAAATAACTGATGCAACGATAGCTTTTACGGTTTCTCAACTGGATTCATTAATCATCACGCCAACTTTGTCGCAAACAATGCCCGAAGGTGATTCATTTACCTATAGCTGGAAACTTAATACAGCAACAGATACAACAACAATTGCTACAACAAAAAATCTCCGCATCAAAGTAACATTAAGCCCTGGCCTTTATCCGGTAATATACAAAGTGAGGAGCAATAGAAATGGTATTTATACGCTAAAGCAATATACCATCACTGTCAACGGCGCCTATCCGGACGGCTGGTATGTTCTTAACAGTAAGGATGGAAAAGGCAAAGCTTCTTTGATTCGTACGGATGATGTGATTTTTGATAACCCAATGGAAGTAGCCAATAATAAAACCTATCCGGGGAAACCATTAGCCTTATATAATTTTGCAAAAGGTAGCTTCTTTTATTATTTCACTGACCAAAATGTGTATCGCTTTAACATGAATGACTGGTTGGAACTTGGTGATAGAAGTTCGATACTTCCGGGATTGGCAACACCACTTCCATTTAAGGCAGCACCGGCATTTATAATGAATACCTCAAAATTTGAGCAGTATGTTGTCGCAGATGGTAATTTATATGTTGGCGTTTCAGGAACAAACGCGGAGAATCTGAAGCCTTTATCACAACGCATTCCCGGTAATTATGATTTATTCCCGGGCGTTTTCCCCGGCAATTTTAACACCACCTATTTTTATGATAATACAACAATGAGTTTTATGGAGATGGGCATATTGTCAAGAGTTCTACAACCGTCTCGTGCAACACCATCTAGGCCTTTCGATATGGCAAATGTGGGTAAGAAAATGATAGCCTATGATCGTGGGGTAACAACCTTATCTCAGGAAGGAATTGAGTGGTATTACATCATGGAAGATAATAACGGCCGTTACCTGATGTCCCTGACTGGTGACTCTGATAATAGTTTCCCTGGAGTTAATCAAAAAATGATGAACAGTCCGGAAATAGGTAGTGCAACGAACTTTGCAACCTCATCTATTTTAAAACAACTCTATTACACGGTTGGTAATAGGGTTTATTTGTACGACATGCTTGCAAACGCCGCACGTCTGATTTACACTTTCCCGGCAGGCTATGCAATTAAAGACATTGAAATGTTGCGTAGTACCAGCAAACAATTGGTGATTGGCGTGAATAACGGTACGGCGGGTGAAGTGTATTACTTCAGCATCAATGGCCAGGGAGAATTTACCAATGCTACTTTCGCTAAGAAATTTACAGGCTTTGGTGAAATTATACAAATAGCACCTGCCAGACAGAACCTGTAGACACCAATTGAATTTTAAATAATTATTTAACATATACATCATGAAAAAAATAGTCCTGCTCCTTGCAATCCTGGCTATAGGAAAGTCTGCATTTACCCAGCAGGCGCAACCGGCTTATAAGGCAAGTCTTGATTCTTTGAAGATCTTCATCGATCTTTCAAAAAAAGAGACCATTCTTAATCACCTGGTCAAAGCCCATCCGAAAGATAATTTTGACCCATCCAGGGCTATATTGGTTGATAACTTTGTGATTGCAAAAAACTCAGCTAAGGCTTTACATTATTTCAACCAGATTCAACAAACTGCACGGATCATGTATGTGGAAAATGTTGCAACAGGGATAATGGCCTACGATCTGAAAGCTGCTGAAACATTGCTTGGACAAGAATTGAATAACCCAAAAAATGCGAAAGAGGAGCGGTTGTACCTATTACAGCTATATAGTCAGGTAATGGATAAAATGGGCAATCACGCCAAAGCTTTTGCCGCCATTAAGGAGTGCTATGAGCAGGCGACCAGGAAAAGTGCAGGCTTGACCGCACAATATTATTATTTAATGAGCAAAACAGGCCGGTACCAGGAAGCACTTCCGGAGCTGGAAAAAGCGGTTTTGTCAGGTTTGGCTAATGATGATTATAAAAATGAACTGAAAAATGCTTATGAGAACATTCATCCGGGAAAAGATTCAAATGTTTACCTGGCTGCTTTAACCAAGCAGTTTGACGACAAATATAAAGCAGAAATAGCAGCCAAAATGATAAGAGAGCAGGCACCTGAATTTAAAGTCAAAGATATAAATGGTAAAGAAGTATCCTTATCAGATTTTAAGGGAAAGACCATTGTGCTTGATTTTTGGGCAACCTGGTGCGGACCTTGTAAAAAATCACTTCCGGCGATGCAAATGATGGTTAATAAATATAAAAACGACCCAACGGTAAAGTTTTTGTTTATACACACCTGGGAAACGGTTTCAGACCCAAAATATGATGCGGTAAACTATTTATTGACCCATAACCTGGATTTGCCTTTGTATATGGATACTAAAGATCCCGTTACAAAAAAGAATCCTGCAGTATCGTCATTTGACGTATCGGGAATCCCCGCAAAGTTTATTATTGATGGCAATGGTAAAATACGCTTTAAGGAACTGGGATTGCTTTGGCCAAATGAGGTTGCCGTCAGACAACTTTCAACCATGATAGAGATGTCGAGGTAAAGTTAGGCAGCCCAATATGGCTGAACCATACTTTATTAAACCCTCATATGCCAAATGGTATATGAGGGTTTTTCTTTATGAATTAAATGTAAGTATGTATTTATCTTTATCCAGGTGGATGATATTCCTTTAATGCAAAACAGCATCCTTAAGAGATTTTTTGCTGCTTTCTGAATAAATTATCTTAGATAACCATATTTCGGCCAATTGCTAAAAGTTAGCATACCTATGTTTTGCCATGAATTTCCCTTAACTGTCATTTTATTGCTGTTACTTTCATGACAGATATTTTTGTGTTTATTTTGCCATAAAGCGATTAGCGGGAAGCTTGATCAAAAGCGTACTCAATTGAGGAGAGAAGTGGCTTAGCCGGATAAAAAGTTAACTATGATTCAAAATTTATCTATTAAAGAAATAGAAACTACCAAAAAGGTCTTGCCCATGATATTGGCCACTGCAATTTTTATGCAGATGCTTGATTCAACAATCCTGAATACCTCTCTTCCGTCCATTGCGAAAGATCTGAATGAATCTCCGCTCAATATGCAAAACGCAATCATTGGTTATGTACTTACGCTGGCTGTTTTTATGCCGGTTAGTGGTTTTCTTTCAGATAAATTCGGTACCAAAAAGATATTTATTTTTGCCCTCGCACTCTTTAGTGTGGGATCGCTTTTTTGCTCGCTCTCCGGCAGTCTGACACAATTGGTCATTTCCAGAATGATACAGGGGGTAGGTGGAAGTCTGATGACGCCTGTTGGAAAACTGGCTTTGGTAAAGACCTTTCCAAAAAAAGATTTATTGAAAGCTATCAATTTCGCTATCATCCCTGCCCTCATCGGGCCGGTATTGGGCCCCCTGGTTGGGGGTTACATGGTAGATTATCTCTCCTGGCACTGGATTTTTCTGATCAACATTCCCATGGGCCTGGCGGGCATTTTTCTGAGCTTACGGTATATGCCAGACTATCGCTCCCCTGTAATTGATTTTGATTTAAGAGGCTTTCTGATTTTTGCGGCAGCTTCATTATTGCTTTCCATCTCTCTTGAATTATTTGGAAACGCACATTATATTACACCCGCCCTTGCCATTCTGTTATTTGGTATGATGATGTTGTATTTCTACTATCGGCATGCTACAACAGATAACAATCCTATTTTCCCTATCAACCTGTTTAAGGTTAGAACATTCAGGGTAGGGATACTGGGCAATCTGGCGACCAGGCTGGGCATCAGTTCTATACCGCTTCTATTGCCCATGATGATCCAGATTGCCTATGGCCAGTCTGCTGTAATCTCTGGCTGGATTGTGGCTCCAATGGCATTAACGGCAATTATTGCAAAATCAACAGTAATAAAAATTCTGAATAAATTTGGTTACAGAACCACATTGATGGCGAATACTTTTATCATTGGTGTTTTGATCTGCTTTATGGCTATACCCGCAACTGGAGCGTCCATCTATTATTATGTACCCATTATTGCCGTATTGGGATTTTTCAACTCCATACAGTTCACCGCGATGAACACCATTTCGATTGCAGATTTGCGTGAATATCATACCAGCAGTGGCAATTCTTTGATTTCAGTGAATCAGCAGCTGGCTATTGGATTTGGTGTTGCCTTTGGACTGATCGTGCTGAAGGCATTCAGGGGGGATGTAAAACTGATACATGATGACATCCATTATGCGTTCAGGTATACTTTCCTGGTAGTAGGCATTTTGACAATTTTATCTGGTTTTATCTTTCGAAGACTGCATTTTAAAGACGGTGAGAATTTAAAATAAGCCGACAATGGCCTGGATTTGTTTAAGTTTGGCTTTTAAGCGTTCATTTTATGCTAGCAATCTTTACAGTAAGGATTGCTAGCATGATAGATTTCTTCGTCGTTTCTCCTCGCAATGACGACCTTTTTTGGAGCCTATCAATGCTAACCTGTCGAAGGATTTGTGAAAAAGTTCTTCGACAGGCTCAATGTGACGAGTCTTAATAAAAATTAATAATCATGTTAAAGCTTTTTTCGTAGCACAGGGCTTAATTAGCGCGTTCAATTGTAGATACTTTAACCACTGGAACATCAATTTTCTGTGGACTTTTTATTTCCAGTGAGCTGTTTTTCTGGATTGGGAAAAATACTGCAGTCATCGCCGTAAGTCCATCATCTGCAAATAGTTCTACAGATGCGGCGTCAATAAAGACGATTATTTTTTTATGATCTGCAGCTGAAATCCGCGGTGAAAAATGTTTTCCAGCAAAACTTTTTTCAAATGCACCATTACCTGCATTATTGCGGTCAATAAAATAGCCTTTGTTCTGTTCGAAACCGATAATAAGCTTCTGGTTTTTTCCATCTCCAAGTTCAATGCTGAAGTCACCGGGACTATCAACCTGTAACTCAACCCTGGTGCCTTTTCCTTCTATTAAACCTGTTGAAAGATCTAATGAATTAATTCCAGTCAATCCTTTGCGTTCAAATACCACCTTTTCCAGTTTCGACAACTCTTTAACAGGAGTTGAAGCAAGATAAATCTCTTCACCAACTTTTTTAAGTGTTAAATCGCGGGGTAGGGTGGTAGCGCCACGCCAAGCCGTAGTCGGTACCACATTGGCGTAATTCCAATTGTTCATCCATCCCATCAGCACTTTTCTTGCCCCTGTATTGGAGAACGTGACACCCGCATAATTGTCCGTACCATAGTCCATCCATTTTTGCTTTTCAGCATCTGGTTTAAAAGTTTTTCCGTCAAAATCACCCGTAAAATACTGCGTGGCTGAACCACCATTTGGACCGCCCGGGTTGATGCTCACCAGGAGTACCCAATGTGTTTTACCATCAAGTTCGAGTGGAAATAAGTCAGGACATTCCCACACACCACCGTGTGCACCCAGCTTTTCGCCAAACTCGCTTTCCTTGCTCCATTTCTTTAAATCAGGAGAAGAATAAAATGTGATCCGGTCTTTGGTGGCCAATGTCATGATCCATTTTCCGGTAGCCGCATGCCACATTACCTTTGGATCCCTAAAATCCCAGATACCCGGATTAGGAAGAACAGGATTTCCAGCGTACTTCGTCCAGGTTTTACCTTCATCAAGACTATAAGCGAGACTTTGATATTGGTGAAGTCCTGTCTTCTGATCTTCAATTTTCTTGTTGTGATGCGTAAATATTGCTACCATGGCGTTTTTCCCAAAACTCGCCGTATTATCTTTATCGATGACCGCACTTCCAGAGAATATGGTTCCAAGGCTATCCGGATACAAGGCGATGGGCTGCTCTTCCCAATGAATCATATCCTTGCTTATTGCATGGGCCCAGTGCATAGGGCCCCAAACGGTAGAATCGGGATTATACTGAAAAAACAAATGATATTTTCCATTTAAATAGACCATTCCATTTGGATCGTTCATCCAATGGGCTTTAGGTGTAAAGTGGTATTTCGGGCGATAGGGTTCCATATCTGCGCTTTTTTGATGCACCATTCTCGTTGACGTACATCCATAAAAAAAAGATGCAACGAGTAAACCAAAGTATAAATTTCTTTTTATTGCCATTTTTATAAGTTTAAAATATAATTAAAATGATTAGTGCTTACCATATGCTTTTGAGTTTCCATGCCTGGATATTTAATGTTGTATTTCCACCCTCGGAAAAAGTCTCCAGACCGGTTTGAGCGTCAGCAGCAAAAGTTGTTGCACTTACCACTTTTTCTCCGTCATTTGCGAATATTTCAATTGAGGATCGATCGACAAAGATATGTAAACGAAGGCTGCCTTTATCCAAAGCTAAGGGTACAGCATACTTTTTTGCAAACGATTTTGTAAAAGCGGTATCTGTATTGAAGTTGGTACAGTTGCGCCGGTCTAAGGTAAGTTCACCAAGCTGCGGATCGTACCTGAGTGCTAATTTTCTGCCTTCACCAACGAATAGGTTCAATCCAAAAGCCTTAGCGGTTCCGGGGGTAAATGTGGCATCGAGTTCATACGAATTTACGTCGGGCTTAAAGTTTTTTATAGATTGAACACCTTTTAGCTGTAACTGTTGACGAATACCGCTGTCGCGAAGTTGGGCGAGCTGCGGTATTGGCTGCTGAAAAACCCTCCATCCGGATGGCGTCTCTCTCAAAGTCATCACCCTGGGAATAGATTGAAATCCCTTTCCCCATTTGGATGGCGCCTTGCGTGCATAGTCCCAGTTCCCCATCCAGCCAATGGCATGAACGGTGTCGGCTGGGCCATTTTTGTTGTCGTAATCCCGCCAGGTTCTGGTAGCATAATAATCAGGTCCGTCATCCAGCCACAAGGCGTGTTCAAGGTGTTGATTGCTTAACTGATCAGAAAACGTAACATGATCAATAGCAATGAACCCGTTAGTCGTATCTCTACTCAAATCTACAAGCTCCAGTTGTGCTTTTTTACCTATCCAGGGGCGTACATCCCATCCGTTCCATTTAAAAACCCTGGTATTATCACCATGAGTTGTCTTCACTACCTTGCCATCTACCAAAAGATTTATACAGGTACTATCCTGGTGATTTCCGCCCATCACCAAAAAATTAATGGCTTTAGCGCTTATGGTGAAAGGCTGAGATTTTGAC
Organism: Pedobacter sp. MR22-3; assembly: GCF_026240075.1. NCBI lineage: Bacteria > Pseudomonadati > Bacteroidota > Sphingobacteriia > Sphingobacteriales > Sphingobacteriaceae > Pedobacter > Pedobacter sp. MR22-3. Next base: position 624,062 of record NZ_JAPIVF010000003.1, read on the forward strand.
CGAAAAACTGTTGCAGAAGCATTTGCGGTACTCAGGTAATGCTTACCTAGATAATCAGTCACACCAGATACTTTGTTTTCATGCCCTTCCGGAAACTTCGGCCATTTTGAATTTTTACCTTCAAAATCCTCAAAAACAGACCCTTTGACACCTTGTCCAAAACTGAGGTAATCTGCGAGTTTTTTATCTGTTACAAAAGCCTTTCCGTTAAAATCGCCTACAAAATACTGTACCCGGTTCGGACCTCTTCCAACGATTAGCACCCATTTCTTCTTATTGCTTCCTTCAATCGGAAGCTCGAAAAGATCAGGACATTCCCAGAATGAGTTTTTTGCACCCAGGCCTTCAAAGCTGCTGCAAAATGCCCAGTTTTTGAGATCTGATGACTGATAGATATGAATCTGCTGGACATCAGGCCTGGAAACAACCATTTTCCAGCTTTTATCCTGCTCATACCAGAAAACCTGCGGATCCCTGAAAAACACTTTATTGATATCCAAAATCGGATTCCCCTGGTAATAGTCAAAACTTTGCCCCTCATTATTACTGATGGAAATAGCCTGTGTTTCAGGAAGTGAATCACCGGGAAGGTGTTTGGTATAGAAAGCGATCATACTATTCTTTCCAAAACCGCTAGTGTTCATTTTATCTACGACCACCGACCCGCTGAAGTAAGAAAATCCCATTCCCTCTTTCATAGGTCTTGGCATTTCCTGCCAGTGAACCAGATCCTTCGAAACCGCATGGCCCCACCAAAAAAGATGATAAGTATTATTATAATGAACCAGTCCATCCGGGTCGCCCATCCATCCCTTTACCGGGCTGAAATGATACATAGGCCGGTATTCCTGAGCTTTTCTATCGATTACCTGGCCCTGTACAGAACCGCTCAACAATAAAAACAGTCCGAGTACATACCGAAAATCAAAACCATAACCAGATTTATTGCTCATCATTTTTAGGATTAATGGGTTGATATTTTCAAATTAGTAACTTTTAGTTCTACACCATTGGCAAGCAGCGACCATGGCGTTCCTTTTGCGCTATAACTTCTGTTGGTTAGTGCAACCTGATCGTTAAGATAGAGTACGATGATTGATCCATCCACGATAATACTAAAGTCGTATGTTTTTCCCTGTTCGAAAACAAACGGAACACGGGTAACTTCCTGGCCATTGTTATAGGCGGCAATGCGATTTGATGCCGGTTCGAACCTGATCTGGTAAGATCCGCTAAGATCAGTTTTTGCATTAAAGTTTAAGGAGGCTGTTCCGTTAAGATTGCTTAAAGAGAGTTTTCCTTTAACCATAGTTGTTCCGTTAAGCGCTGCAAACCTGTAGCCTGAAGCTGAAGAGGTTCCGGTAAGGGTGTAGTTGCCAGCCGATCCGCTAACGGTGCCGATCTGAGCGCTCACGGTAGCGTCAGCATTTTTACTGAAATAACTTTTTACGCTACTTGGGGCTTTTACCGCAAGTTTATCATTGCCCAGCTTAGTAATTTGCTGACTGATAAGGTTTCCTCCCCAGGTGCGAACACCATTGTCATTTTCCGGACTGCGGCGGTGTGCCCAGCCGAAGGCATAACGTTCAATACCATTGCTTGCGGTTTTTCCGGCATAAAACTGATGCCCGTCAAACATATCCATGCCATCTGTTGGCTTCAACCATGGCCCAGCTGAAGACGATGCAACTCTGTAATGCGTTCCCGGACTAGTGCTCCAATCTTCTGCAAAAAGCATAAAATACTTGTCATCAATTTTAAAAACATCCGCACATTCGAGCATCAGGTAATCACCTTCAACCGAAAGAGGCCCCCTTAACTGCCAGTTATCACTTGCCGGATCGGCACTGGTGTAAACGAGAATTACACCTTTGTTGTCTTTTTGAGCACTCACCATCATCCAGTAGGTAGAAAATTCAGTATTGTAGAATACATAAGGATCTCTAAAGTCTGTCGTTGCATAACCGTCTGGTGCTTTTAGCGCAAAACCAGCCTTCTTTGTCCAACCGGTGGTTGTGCTGCTGGTGGCATACATAATCGCTTCGCGGGTATTGGCTGAAACCAATGCGCTGTTGTTATTCTGCAACCAGCTGTTATTTGCATTATAACCTGTATAGTAAAAGTAATTGGTATTTCCAGCCTTTACCATAGACCCTGTGCCAATGAGGTGATCTTGTGTAGATTTATTGCCATATGGAATCATCTCGCCATCATAGCTGAAATCGAGCAGGTTTTTAGAGCTCAGCTTATGGATCGCATGCTGACCAGTGCTGCTTTGCTTCACCTGATCCGGATCATCATGCAGAAAAAACAGTTCGAACTGCCCGTTCACATAGCTGGGCATCACATCTCCAACCCAACCCGTGGCCTGTCCTGTAGTAGAGTTCGGGCTTATCTGTGGTTTCGGGAAAATGTTAAATTTCTCTTCGCTAAAAGGTTCCGCCGGGGCGTAGGTTTTTTCTTTGGTGCAAGACAGGAAAAGCGAAATCGCCATTCCTGCCAATAATATTCTTTTCAATGCCATGTTATTTCACTATTTAATTGTGAATTATTTTTTTAGATAGTCGATCGCATTTTTAGTCAGCCTGCGAATATTCGTGATGAATCTATTACTTGTAGGTGCACCATTTTGAGGTTCGGAATACCAGTCGTAGGCACCAAAAGTGATAACTACTACATTTCCAGATCCATTGGTCTGAGGCCATTCAGCAATGCCAACACGGCCGTCGAGGTTATCATCCCATGCTTCAGATGCCAGGTTTATGCCACCGGTCTGCTGACGCCATCCTGCACCGTTCATGTAGCCTCCCCATTCCGGAAGAAACCACCAGGCTGTGTGGTTAAGCCTGAAAGTTCCCTTTTGCAGAAGGTTGGCCTTACCAGTTTCATAGGTTTCTAAACCCTGAAACAGAGGATGAGATTCCTTGCCTTTGAAAGAGATACCCCAATCGCTGCCATTTTCGATAAATCCATTCGGGAGAAAGTCGCCAAAAACATTATTTGGCCCTTTACCGGCTGGCACTATGCCTAATGCTTCAACATACTTGCCGGCAAAAGAGGTTAACAGCAAACTTCCACCTCCATTCCGGTAAGCTTTCAGGGCCGTTAAACTGGCCGTACTGGTAGCCTGCGTTGGGAGGTCCTGTGCAGAATCGAAGTGCCACCAGATTACTTTATAGTTAGAAAGGCGTTTTCCGGTTTCTAAAGCACCAAACGAAATATAGTCTGCAGTAGGGTAGGTGGAGAAAAACCAGTCACTTGCTGCTTTTTCGTCAGGGTTAGTTATTGCCGATCTTGAACTTGCCGTGCCTAAAAATGCGTATTCACTTACCGAATTGCTGATAAAGGTGACCTGGTAACTTGTTGTAAAATTGCCTTTAGTGAACGTATAGGTTACGGGTTGATTGAAATTTTGTGCCGTGCCACTTAGCGGGCTAACCACAACATCTGCTTCTGATTCTATGACTGGTTTAATTCCAGATAAATCTGTTCCGTCAGGAAGGATTAACGTTGCGGTACGGTTATCGTGATTAATTGATGCCTTTAAGCTGCCTACAGAAACGCTTTTGAGTGGGGGCGTAATTTTAACCGTTGTTGAATAATCTTTGAAGAGATTTCCATTCACTACCCTGAAATCTACGACACCGGTAAAATTGATGGGTTTATTGAAATTCATGGAGCTTGTTGCGCCATCCGGCATTTCCAGCTTAGGCATCAAATTTGAAATATCTGTGCCAAAAGGAACATTAACGCTTATCGCACCCGTTTTTTGGTCGATAGTAGCAGCAATACCATTAATCGAATAAGACATGAGTTGTACCTGACTGTCAAGTTTAAAATCATTGTTCTTATCCTTTTTGCAGCCCAGGATGGTTAAGGCCATAACAAAAGCAAAAAATGCTTTCAATATTTGCTTTAATTTCATTTTCTAATATTTTAGCGGTTCAGTAACCTGGATTTTGAACATAGTTGTTTTCACTAAAGAATATCTGGTTCTGAGGAATTGGCAGGTATTCGTCCCTTCCTTTTGTGAATCTCGCGCTCGTAAAGATGCTTCTGAAGCTTTTTTCCGAATCAAAAAAGGAGTTGATCACCTGATCGGCTACGCCCCATCGGATGAGATCAAAAAACCTTTCTCCTTCCAGCGCCATTTCTAAACGGCGTTCAAATCGCAGGGCTTTTCTGGCGTTTGCCTGATCCCATACTATATTTGTTCCCGGAACATATTGCTGTACGTTGTATCTGGAGGTGGGCTGTCCATTGGCCATCACCAGTTTTGCCGTGCTTTTAGATGCCCGGTCTCTTATCGCATTTATGATTGGTAAAGCTTCACTTTGCCTGCCCAGTTCAATCAGCGCTTCTGCTTTAAATAACATCACATCAGCTAACCTGATCATAATTCTGGCTTTTGTATTGCCGAAAAACGGAGCAACATTTATAAAACAGTCACAATCAGGGGATACGTTTTCTTTCATCGAATTATAAGTTCCGTACAGCGGAATATTCCTGCTCCAACTTGCCGTAACCACTCTTGTCGGATCATATTTCCATGGCGCTCCGGGTCTGGATATGGTATGGTCTACTCGTGGATCGACTGTGTTTGTAGCGAAATCGACATTCTGTTGGTTGAAAGTATCAAATAATGGTATTCCGGTAGTTGTTGTTCTGAAAGCATTCATCAGCGTTTGTGACGGTTTTTGGAAATCGCAGCATCCGATACCTTGTGGTACCGTAAGCATATCACCGAAGTTCACCCGGCCTCGTCCTGCGCCATCATTACTGGAAAACTGAACAGACATAATTGCTTCAATGCCATTCTCGAATGCTCCTGACGTGAAATTATTTGCAAAATCTGCCTGTAGCTTATAGGATGAAGCCAACACCTGATCTGATGCATCAATAACCTGCTGCAACCTGTTCTGGTCGATTCCGGTTACGGCATGTGTTGTATTCTGCGTGTACGCCTGGAACAAACGTGTTTTTGCTAAAAAAGCATAAGCCGCAAATTTGTTGGCTCTTCCGATCTGTGGTTGGGTTGCAGGTAGTGCCTCAGCCGCCGCCTGGAAGTCACCGGCAATCTTCTCCAGAATCTGATCCCTGGTTAGTGCGTTGTTTTTTATATTTTTGTATTCATCTGAAGGTACTGTATCATCAATATACGGGATATTTTTAAACAGGTTCTCTACCATCAGGTACCAGTATCCGCGTAAGAAACGAAGTTCGGCTAAACGGGTTTTAACCAATGGATATTCCGCTTCGCTAAATTTGCTCAGCACCCTGATGCCTTCATTTGCCCGCCTGATGCCTACATAGATATTAAACCAGATGACATCATAGTTCCATTGATCCGGTCTGGAGGCAATAAAAGTCTCCATATTATGGAAAACATCTCCATCATTGATGCCACCACCGCCTTTATAGGCATCATCAGCGCGGATATTTCCATACTGGTACATGCTAAATGCCCTGTTAATTTCGTCGTTTCCCAATTGTGAGTAAGCAGCGGTTACAAATCCCTCGGCCTGTGCCGGAGTGGCAACCTGGTTTTCGTTAAGCGAACCTTTGGGTCCAACTTCAAGTGCTTTTTTGCAGCCTGTGGCTAATATCAGCGAGACAGCAAGGGTGATTATATATTTTTTCATAATAAAATCTTCAATTATTTAAAATCTTACATTAATTCCGGCGGTAACAACCAATGGATTAGGGTAGCCAAACCCTGGGGTCTCCGGATCCAGACCAGTGAAGGATTTTGACTTCATTAAAATGGCTAAATTGTCTCCTCCTACGTACACACGAAGATTTTGCATTTTTAACTTGCTGATTAGCTGCTTATTAAATGTGTAGCCAATTTGCGCATTTCTCAGTTTGAGATAAGATCCATTTTCTATAAAATAGGTTGAAAGACGGGATTCGAAATTATCATCTGTCAGTGCCACTGCCGGAATATCGGAGTTCGGATTGGAAGGTGACCAGGCATTTAATAGTCTTGCCCCTTTATTTGAGGAGGACTCAATGGCGCTCCAGAAATCCGTATATGATTTGGCCTCATTTAATATAGCAACATCACCTATGCCCTGCAGAAGAAAAGAGAAATCAAAATTTTTGTAGTTGATGTTTGCATTAAAGCCATAAGTATATTTTGGCAAAGGATTTCCGATCCAGGTACGGTCATTTGCATTGACAACGCCATCATTGTTTAAATCCACATAGCGGATTCGCCCAAGTCCCTTGTTGGGCTGTGCAGCATGATTATCTACTTCAGCCTGCGTTCTGAAAAGACCATCGGCAACATAACCGAAGAATGATCCAAAAGTTCTTCCCAGGATATTCTGTCCCTGGCCATCACCTCCGTAGGCGTTTACAACTGCCGGAGGCAAATAGGTAACCTTATTTCTAACCATATCGAAATTACCGTTCACATCGATGCTTAAATCATCCGTTAAGCTGCTTTTGTGTCCCAGGGATAATTCAAATCCACGGTTTTGCATGGATGCCCCGTTTACATAGGTATTACCGCCTTCTCCCAACACACCAATATATGGAGGAAGCAATAAGATGCCGGTGGTGTTTTTAAGGTAATAGCCAATGCTACCATACAATTTTTGTTTCCAGAGCGAAAAGTCGAGGGCGACATTGCTCATTTCTGTTGCTTCCCAACGCAGGTTTGGATTGGCATTCTGAGACAGATAAAACCCTGAAGGAAGCACGCCGCTTTTGTTACCATTAATATCATAAGAAGTGATATTGTAGTTAGACAGGTAAATATTATAAATTGCGTTATTGTTAATTTCCTGGTTACCGGTTTTTCCCCATCCTGCATGAAGTTTCAAATCGTCTACAATGGAGGTATTGTTCTTTATAAAAGATTCTTCGCTAATTCTCCAGGCACCTGAGAATGCAGGGAACCAACCATATTTATTGTTCGCTCCAAACCTGGAAGAGCCGTCTCTTCTGATGGTTGCAGATAGGAGGTAGCGATCCATAAATGAATAATTCGCCCTGCCTATATAAGACATCAGTACGTTTTTTGCACCACTGCCGCTGTTGTCTTTTATGCCCGTACCCGCATCTAAATAAAGGTAATCAGGATCTTCTAAAACAAATCCTTCCCGTGATGCCATAAAAGTATTGTTATTTTCCACAAAGTGTTCTGTTCCTGCAAAAGCATTCAGGCGGTGATTGCCCGACTCCAGGCTGTAGTTCAGGGTATTTGTCCAGGTGGTTTTCACGTTGTGTGTCTGGGTATTGATTACTTTGTTTACATCATTAACCAGGTAACCGCTCTGGTATTTTTTTTGCCAGTTCCTGCTGGTATAGTCACCGTAATCAATCCCGAAATTGGATTTGAATGTCAAACCCTTAGCGATTTTAACATCTGCAAAGAAATTACCAAACAACCTCATGAAGTCATAGCCATTTTGTTGATTATCTTCCAGTACCCGAACAGGATTCTGGCGATCGTTCATCCCATCAACAGGACCACCCCAGCCTATGCCATCTACGGTATGAACCGGTATAATAGGCAATGCCTGTAGTGCAGAATTAATAATGTCTGCAGCAACTTCTTTTGTTTTGGTTACGCTCAGGTTCTGACCTATCGTTAATCCACCATTGAATAACTTATAGTCTGAATTTATTCTCGCTGAAATACGGTTAAATCCGGTCGTTCTTACAATACCTTTGTTGTCAAAGTAGCCGAGTGAAAGTAAGTAGTGTCCGTTTTCAGTTCCGCTTGAAACCTGGGCATCATAGTTCTGAATAATACCAAGCTGAGATACTTCTTTAAACCAATCTGTATTTGAAGTGCGAAGGGTTTGTGTCGAGTTTAGAAATTCGGGTAAAAGTACCTTATTCAATACGGGCTGATTGGTGTTTGGATCAACCTTCCAGTCGAATTGATAACGCAATCCGTTCGAATTGGGGTCGAGGTTTTTGTTGACATAGGCCTGCCACAAAATTTTACCATAACCTTCTGCATCCAGCATCTCTAATTTATTGACATAAGTTGAAAGCGATGAATACGCATTCCCACTCAACTGTGTCTTACCTGTTTTTCCTTTTTTAGTTGTGATAACGATTACACCGTTTCCTGCCCTGGCACCATAGATACTGGCAGACGAAGCATCTTTAAGAATCTGCATGGATTCAATATCTGCCTGATTAAGTTCATGCATGCCTGATTTTGTGGGTACGCCATCAATAATGTATAGGGGGTCGTTGTTATTTAAAGTTCCGATACCCCTGATTCGAATGGTTGCCGGAGCGCTGGGCGCTCCGTTTCCTGTGATGTATACGCCCGCTACCTGTCCTTGCAATGCTTTCATTGGATTGGCTACAGATTGCTTTTTAAGTTCATCTACATCTACAATGGCCACATCACCTGTCAGATCTTTTTTCCTTTCCGTCTGGTAGCCCGTTACCACCACATCATTCAGGTTGGTGGCAGAGACTTCGAGTTGCGCGTCTACTACAGCGGTAGGGCCAACCTTTGAACTGACCGTCTGGGCACCCATGTAAATAAACCGGAGTGTTTGCCCCGCTGCAGCCTGGATTAAAAACTTCCCTTTTTCGTCTGTTTGGGTGGACTTACCCGTTTCTACATTATAGACGGAAGCCCCCGGAACAGGTTTTGAGGATTTATCGGTGACCGTCCCGGTAATGTTTCGGATTTGTGCATATGTACTTGCCATAAAGCAAAACACGAGAACACAGCAAAGTATTACTTTTCTCATAAAATATGGTTTATAATGGTTAGTTTTTTCTATATAATCAGCATTTGCCGGTTATAGTTTATTTGTTTTTTTAACCTCTAAGCAGCAGTATGCGCACTGTTACTGTCAGGTTTTGTCGTAAATAATTCGTTATAGAAGGCCTGGTATTCGTCAAAATTGTATTCAGGGCATCCGCCTTTCTTGGTTGCGATAAATGCACCCATCGCAATTGCTTTCTTCAGGATTTGCAAAGGTTGATCCCGGCGGTTGTGGGCCGCAATAAAGGCCGCTAGAAAGGAATCACCACTGCCAATGGTATCCTTTACTTTTACCTCATTTCCCCAAACATTATAGGTTTTGTCTAAATTATAGTATGAGGCACCAAACTCACCTTTGGTTACAATAACTTCTGGGATGTTAAACCGGTCTTGTATGAACCGTACTTTATCCGCTTCCCCTTTCAAAGAACCTCCGAACATGATTTGTACAATACCCAGTTCCGCCTCATTAAACTTGACAATGTCTGCTTTCGATAATAAATGACCTAATTGCGCCTGATTGATAAAAGGTGGACGGAGATTAATATCAAATACTTTAATGGCATCATTATCCAAAAGATGATAAAGGGTATTCCTTGAGGTTTCATTTCTGGACGCTAAACTTCCGAAAATAAAGTAAGTTGATGGTTTGATGTGCTGGAGCAGTTGCTGACTTTGATCAATAAAATCCCAGGCCACCGGAAACACGATCTCATAACTTACTTCATTGCCATTGTTCATTCTGGCCAGAACCTGACTGGTTTCATATTGCTTATCAACTTGTAAAAGCCCTGTGTTTATTCCCCAGTCTTCCATCAATTCAACAAGTTTCTGTCCATTTTCATCGTTCCCGATCCGGGTGATCAGACTTGAGTCCATGCCAAGCTTATTGAGGTGATAAGCAACATTCAACGGCGCCCCTCCAGGCTGTGGACCATCTGGCAGTACATCCCACAGAATTTCTCCATAACATGTAGCTGGAGTAGAACTATAGTTTGGATTATTTATCATATTATTCATATATCAATTAATGCATCAAAACAACATTTTCTCCGATCTGCTCGAGTGACTTGCCTTTTGTTTCAGGCATCATTTTCCAAACGAACACCAACTGCAGGACCATCATTGCAGAGAAAAAGAAAAATATATTTGCACCTCCGAATGATTCTGCCAGGTAGGGAAAGCAAAATGCAATTAGTGCTGCCATTACCCAGTGGGTAGAACTGCCGAGGGTTTGTCCTTTTGCCCTGACCTGATTGGGAAAGATTTCAGAAATGAATACCCAGATCACCGCGCCCTGAGAAAAAGCAAAGAAGGCAATGAAGAGCATGACATAAATCGGGATTTCGAAACCGCTGGATGAACCGCCCAGAAAAGCAAATGCAACAAGTCCAAGAGATACAATAAGACCTACAGAACCAATCAGCATCAAGGTTTTTCGACCAACTTTATCGATAATGTTAATGGCCAGTAGCGTGAAGATGAAATTGACCATTCCGATACCTACAGTAGATAAAAGCGAAGAATGTGCACCAAGTCCTGCCATTTCAAAAATTCTTGGCGCATAATAAATGATGGCATTTATTCCCGATACCTGGTTGAAGAATGCAAAAAGCACGGCCAGGATAACAGGTGTTTTGTACTTGCCTGAAAAAAGTCCGTCAGATGATTTATTTTGTTGCATATCCTGACCTGACTTCTGTATAGCGGCAAGTTCTTCATTGCAGTTTAGTGGATTGATGATGCGCAGAATTTCCAGTGCTTTATCGTATGCACCTCGTTTAAGTATAAGCCATCTCGGGCTTTCGGGGATAAAGATAATCAGTACTAAAAAAATGATTGATGGAAATGCCTGAACGCCAAGCATCCATCGCCAGGAAGCATCACCACCCTGACTTAATAAATAGTTTGAAAGATAGGAAATCAGTATTCCCAATACCACATTAAACTGAAAAAGACCAACCAGTGTGCCCCGTCTGTGGGCGGGTGACACTTCTGATATGTAAATGGGTGCGGTTACAGAGGAGATGCCCACACCAAGTCCGCCAAGCAGGCGAAAGATTAAAAATATATACCAATTATCTGCAAGTGCAGTACCTACAGATGATAGCAGATAAGCCAGTGCTACAAAATAAAGTGTGTTTTTTCTGCCGAAATAATCAGAGGGACGTGATCCCACCAATGAGCCGATTACTGTTCCTATAAGTGCGATGGATATGGTAAGTCCGTGGGCGAATGCAGAGAGGTTCCAGAATTCCTGAATAGATTTTTCAGCACCTGAAATCACCGCTGTATCAAAGCCAAACAAAAAGCCGCCTAAGGCCACAACCATGGACCATGCCAGGACAGAGTGTTTTTTCATAAAAGTTTATTATTGGTTAAGGGTTGCAAATTATACCAAATGAGAAAAGCCTGCTATTAAAAATCTTTCAAAAACCTATAAAAAATTAAATAATTCAACTATTTGTAAATCAGTGTATTAATTTAATGTATTGCTTCGGGATGCCCCATACTTTCAATATTTGAACACAATTCTTTAAATATGGTTACATGTCTGCCTGATGGGATTTATCCGGCGTTTCCGAAATTGAAAAGTAATCTCTAGCTTTAGTAGATGAATAACCAGATATTCTTTAAAACTTATCCAATACAACGTTTTAATATTCGCATTTCGAGCCTGATCTTTTGCCTGTTTTTTCTCACTTCCTGCTTCAAAAAACAGGAAGCGAAAAAGTTCACTATCGGTTTTTCCCAATGTGTAGGATCTGATTTATGGCGGAAGACCATGCTCGAAGAAATGAAAATGGAACTTTCCCTGCGTTCGGGAACCAACTTCATTTATATGGATGCGAACAACAGCAGCAAGAAGCAAATTCAACAAGTGGAAAAAATGATCATTGATGGTATTGATCTTTTAATTATATCTCCAAATGAGGCTTCTCCCTTAACCGCTATTGTTGAACAGGTTTATGATAAAGGAATACCTGTAATTGTGCTGGATCGCAAAACATCCTCCACACAATATACCGCTTATGTAGGTGCAGAGAACTATCAGGTAGGAAAAATGGCCGGGCAATACATCAATAAACTGTTACATGGAAAGGGAAAGGTGGTTGAAATACTTGGACTGCCGGGATCTTCACCAGCCATAGAACGCGACAAGGGATTCTCTGATGAACTTCGTAATTTCCCGGGAATAAAGCTGGAATCGCAGCTTTATGGCAACTGGATCGCCGGAAGCACATACCAGGAAATGGGTAAAAACAAGGAGAAAATATTAGCCTCAGATGCCATCTTTGCCCACAATGATGTTATGGCCGCAAGTGCAAGAGCATTTCTTCGCCACCATAAATCAAGTAAACCCATCAAGGTAATTGGTGTGGATGCGCTTCCCGGTGCAGGCGGCGGACTACAGATGGTAAGTGATAAAAAAATTACAGCCAGTGTTTTATATCCTACAGGAGGAAAGGAAGCCATTAATATCGCTTTTAAAATTCTCAATAAAGAGCCCTTTTCAAAAGAAAACATTCTGCAGAGTTTAGTGATAGACAGTACATCGGTGCAATTAATGAAACTTCAATGGGCCAAGGTATCAAGTCAGCAAAAAGATATCGAACGCCAGCAAACGATGTTGGCCGATCAGCTCCAGATTTATGATAGTCAAAAGTTGGTGCTCAACATTATTGTCATTACCCTTGTTTTAGCCGTTATATTTGGCGGACTGGCATTCTTTTCCTTATTGGAGAACAGGAAAATCAACAAAAGCCTGGAACAAAAAAATGCCGAGATACTGGATCAACGCAATCAGCTGCTGGATGCTTCAGCAAAGATTGAAGCTGCCACCGAAGATAAGCTGAATTTTTTTACCAATATATCACATGAGTTCAGGACCCCTCTTACCCTGATACTATCTCCATTAGAAGATCTGCTTAAAAAAAGCAATATCAACGCCGGAGAAAAAAGGGAACTTATCATGATCCAGAAGAATGCATATCGCCTCCTTAAGCTTGTGAACGAACTTATTGATTACAGAAAAATCGGGCATCAAAAATTCCAGGTACATCCAACCAGAAATAAGGTCCAGTCATTTTTAAATGAAATTGTAGAAAGCTTTCGCTACTGGGCATCAAAAAAGGGTATTGCTTTAAAGCTTTCCGGACCGCAAGAAGATATTGTGGCCAATTTTGATACTAACATCCTGGAAAAGGTGATTTTGAATCTGTTAAGTAATGCATTGAAATTTACACCAAGTCACGGTAAGATACAGGTGAAATTATCAGGTGGAGAAAATGATTTTTCCATAGAGGTTACGGATAATGGTAGTGGCATGACTCAGGAGGAGGTACATCATGTTTGGGATCAGTTTTATCAATCCAATACCAACGAATCAAGAGGGTCTGGCCTCGGACTTTCCTTAACACGTGAACTCGTTTACTTACACGGGGGGACTATTGAAGTACAAAGCAGTAAATGGAAGGGAAGCACTTTCACGGTTGTGCTGCCTTATGGAAAAACGGTGATCGGAGAACATTTAGCCCTATATGCAGCTGACCGTAGCAGCACCTTAGCTGAACAGGTTAAAGTTTTCATTACAGAGGATCTACCGGTTGAGGAAAAGCCACAAAATTTGATTCAGGAACATATAAAAGAGTACGCTGTCCTGATCATTGAGGATAACATCGATTTGTTGAATTATCTTCGTGAAAAATTTGCAGCCAATTATGAGGTTTTTACTGCATCTACGGGGAATCAGGGGCTGCATGAGGCTTTTGAGAAAATTCCTGATGTAATTGTTTCTGATGTAGTCATCCCCGGAATGTCGGGTAAGGAGATCGCAAAAACGCTAAAGACTGACCTTCGTACATCGCACATTCCCATCATTTTACTTACTGCTCAAGGTAGCCCCGAACAACAGATTGAAGGCATAAATAGCATGGCCGATATTTACATGACCAAACCTTTTCATTTTGATTATCTGCTGGCAAATATTCAGAACCTGCTTATGAACCGTATGATATTGAAAGAACATTATATCAGTGATATCAGCAGCAACACCGAAAAGAAATCAACGCTGAGTGTACTGGATAGGAAATTCCTCAATGATTTTGCCGGAATTGTGGAGCATCATCTCAGTAATGAAGCCTTGAGCGTGGAGGATCTGGCCAAGACAATTGGCATTTCCCGTATTCAGCTTTATAGAAAAGTAAAGGCTTTACTTAACTGTAGCATTACCGATTATATTCTTAACCGCAGGCTAAAAAAAGCAAGCTACCTCTTAATAAATGAAGATTATTCGATTTCAGAAATTGCATTTAAAGTAGGCATTTCTTCACCAACCTATTTTTCAACTTTATTTAAAAGTAAATATGGAATAAGTCCAAGCGAATTTAAAAAAAAGCAAAGCAGTTAATTTAAAGCGGTATGATCACTTCAGAAAGATGAGTAAATCCATCACGAATCAATCGTTAATATATTTCAACGCTTGTTGATATTGGTACTTTCTGTTTCCATTTGCCTGACACATCAAAGGTATTACCTGAAGTCAGATTTTTAATCGTAAAGGAATAATCGCTTTCTCGTGACAGGTAGGTTATCTTTCCTTTGACATTAACACTGCTATTTGCTTTAACCAGCATTTCAATTTTGCCACCTCCGGTTTTTACATAAGGCGTTAATGACTGCCCCTTTTTATAAGGTACACTTTGTGACCAGTAAACTTTGTTATCTATCAGAATGTCCTGCATAAAAACTGTTGTATCCTGTGTATTTACCCAATTGAATGCGTTGTCATCATCACTAGTGAATTCAGACATATGCTTCACCTCTCTGTAGATATCTGAAATATCTACATATTTTGCTACCCAGTCATTGTTGGTAACGGTTACCGGATATAAACCCTCATTAGTGGTATATTCTTTTCTGCTTCCCGGAATCTCCGTAATTTGTTTATTCACAATTGCGTAACCCTGACCACGGCTTTGGGTAAAAGAGAGTTGACCCCGATTTCCATCAGAAAGAATTCCGATCAGAAATTTTCTTGGATGAGTACTTAAATTCTCCTCCAATGACAAAATAAGCTGATCACCTGCTTGCTTTCTTTCTAATTTCAGCCATCCATTTTGTAATGATACACTACCTAACGATTTCAATATTGCGGGTTTGCCGGCCTGATCCAGAAACACCTCTCCTGAAAGCGCATCTTTCACATATTCAACTGACCAATCTGATCCGTTGATGGTAAAATTGTTATTTTTAAAACCGCTGTTTAATTGTAGATTTTTGTACTGATCATCAAAAAGTTTAATCTCAGGTGGTAAATCCTTTTTTTTGCAACCGATAAATAAAACCAGTAAAAGGAGTAAGGATGAGAGACGTTTAATCATAATAACATATTTGGAAAGTGTAAGATAGGATTCTTATTTGATTCTCAGTGAAGTACATCTTTAATTTTACACTAATTATTGAACTATTACTGGTGATGGTTCAGATACCTATTTACAGGTTATCATACTTAAAGCCGGAGCGGTTACCTCCGGTTCGTCGAGAAATAAGAGCCGTTAGTCTGGAAGTTACTTGCGCTGGTATAATACAAGGTTTTTTTGTGCAACGTTTTGGGTGCGACAGCGTCTCATTAACAAAAAACAAAATAAAAAATCTAAAACATACAGATATGAAAACTTTAGCCAAAACATTATTCGCAGTAGCAATTACAGCAGCAGTACTCTCTTCAACAGGATTAACCGCCTTCGCATCCGAACCGGTTTCATCAACCACAATGAATGTTAAATTATCAACCGTTAATCGCATCTGGGTAAGTGGAAATGTTAAGCTTGTGCTTACACAAGGTAAAACCCAAGGTGTTACTGAAACAGAGAATTATGATGCAACCAAAACTTCTATATCAACCAACGGAAAAACCTTGTTTATCAATTCAGAAGAAACCAATGAAGTGGTGATTAAACTTACACTGAAAGATCTGGAAAGGATAGAGGCTTACGGAGGATCTGTAGTAGTGACGAGCAATAACTTTGATGTCAATAATCTTCAGCTCTTTATCAGTCAGGGTGCGAATGCTAACATTAAAACAACTGCGAAAAGTCTTTATATGGTTGTGAAAGAAGAGGCAGTGGTAAAATTAAATGGTACAGCAGTACACAGCACGCTTATTGCCAGCAATATGAAAAATGTAAGAATGAACAATTTTGCCTGTATGAAATCAGAGTCTTATGCATCAGAGGCTCTTTTTAATGCACCTCAAACAGCATTGCTCGCTAAATAATTTATAGCATCATTTTAAAAGAGCCTGGATCATCAGCAAGATGGTTCAGGCTCTTTTGCGTAATAAAGAATTGTGTTTGATTTTTTTTAAATGATGGATAATTATAAATTCTAAAATATTGATTTGTTCAAAATTACTGCCCATTTAAATAGTTCGCTAAAAATGGTGCTGTTTTGCTGTTTTTACATTTTGCAAGTCCATTTAAAGTTCCGGTATAAACTATTTTTCCACCTGCATCACCTGCACCTGGTCCAACATCAATCAGCCAGTCGCTTTGTGCGATTACCTGCATATCATGTTCTACCAGTACAATCGTATTTCCGGCATCAGCCAGTTTGTGGAGCTGAATCAATAACCGTTCAACATCTGCGGGATGCAAGCCTGTAGTTGGCTCATCCAGAATGTAAATGGCAGATCCTTTCTGATTCTTTTGGAGTTCGGTTGCCAGTTTAATACGCTGCGCTTCGCCTCCTGAAAGTTCTGTTGCGGCCTGTCCCAGCTTGAGGTATCCCAACCCAACTTCCCTGACAATATCCAATGCCCGGTAAATAAGCGGATCTTCATCAAAAAAGTTGCAGGCTTCCGTTACGGTCATTTCCAATACCTGTGCAATGTTTTTTTCCTTATAAATTACTTCAAGTGTATCTGCATTATATCTGGTGCCTTTACAGGTAGGACAGGGCGTATACACGCTTGGCAAAAAAAGCAATTCAACCATTACAAAACCTTCACCAAGGCAATGTGGACAGCGTCCCTTTGCAACGTTAAATGAAAACCGGCCCGCATCATATTTTCGCTTTTTGGCGAGTGGAACTTCGGCAAAACGCTTTCTCACATGATCAAAAAGGCCGGTATAGGTGGCCAGATTTGATCTGGGCGTGCGTCCAATCGGACGCTGGTCTACTACAATTAGCCTGGACAGTTGCTCCAGGCCTGCGGTTATGCTTCCTTTAATGGAGCCCGTATCAGTAATTTGCGGTCCATCTGTAATTTCATCTGTTTGATCTTCAGTTTTTTGATGGAGGCCTTTAGCAACCAGTTCTACCAGCAACTGACTTACCAAACTGCTTTTGCCAGAACCAGAAATTCCGGTTACACAAGTCATCACACCAAGGGGGAAATCGATATTTAAATTTTTCAGGTTGTGCCGAGACCCATCTTTGATGCTCAGCCAGCCCTTAGGCATTCTTGGCGTGAGGATTCTCCTCGCATCCTGATTAAACAGGAAAGCCGAAGTTTGTGATTTCTTAACTTTTTTTAGTCCCTCAGGCAGCCCGCTGTATAAAATGTAACCGCCCTCCTCACCAGCCATAGGACCCACATCAATAATCCAGTCGGCATGTTTAATGACCTCAAGCTCATGCTCCACCACAAAAATGGTGTTCCCGGCAGCCTTTAATTTGTCAAGAATACCCAATAAAGCCCTGGTATCTGCAGGGTGGAGTCCGGCAGAAGGTTCATCAAGCACATAAATAACCCCAAATAAATTAGAATGTACCTGGGTAGCCAGTCGCAGGCGTTGAAGCTCACCAGGAGAAAGGGTAGGTGTGGTACGCTCCATACTCAGGTAGCCAAGGCCAAGCTCTAGCATGACTTTAATCCGCGATAGGATATCTGAAGAAATACGACCAGTAACAATTTGCTTTTCTGCCGATCGTTTATCTTTTCCTAACTGGGCATGTTTTTCGAAAATTTTGGCTAGTTCAGCTAAAGATAGCCTGGAGATTGTAGCAATATCCTTTCCATCAAATTTAACTGATAGCGATTCTTTTTTAAGCCGCTTGCCTTCGCAGAGCGGACAAACAGTACTACGCATATACTGACTTACCCTTTTCTTCATCAGCTCAGATTGGCTGGATGAAAAGGTTTTAAGGATATAGGGTTTTGCGCCGATGAAAGTACCCATGTAATCGGGTGTTCTTTTGTTTTTGATCGCTTCGGCAGTTTCTTTTGGAGAGTATCCCGGGTATACCGGAACGGTTGGCGTTTCCTCTGTAAAGAGAATCCATTCGCGATCTTTTTTTGGAAGGTCTTTCCACGGAATATCAACATTATAACCCATAGATACCAGGATATCCCGCTGATTCTGGCCTTGCCAGGCCAGCGGCCATGATGCAATCGCCCGCTCCCGGATCGTCAGCTGATCATTAGGCACCATCGTGCTTTCCGTGATCTCAAACACACTGCCCAGTCCATGGCATTCAGGGCATGCACCCTGGGGGGTATTGGGAGAGAAGCCTTCTGCGTATATAATTTCCTGGTGTTCAGGGTAATCTCCTGCTCTGGAAAAAAGCATTCTCATTAAATTCGACAAGGTAGTTACGCTTCCTACTGATGACCTGGTACTTGTTCCGCCCCGTTGTTGCTGGAGGGCTACCGCCGGTGGAAGACCATCTATCGTGTCTACATCCGGCACACTCATTTGGTTAAATAATCTTCTGGCATAGGGAGAAACAGACTCCAGGTACCTTCGCTGTGCTTCGGCATACAAGGTTCCAAAGGCGAGTGAAGATTTTCCCGAACCGGATACACCTGTAAATACCACCAGCTTATCCCGGGGAATGTCTAAGTTAATGTCTTTTAAATTATTTTCTCTGGCTCCACGAACCCTGATCATGCTACTCTGCTTATCTATTGCCATTACTTTATGGAGTGACTTTCAATTTCATTTATGCAACAATAGAGACTAGACTAAGTTTTTAATTTATGGATGTTTCAACAACAATATAATATCACTAGCATGGCATTTTAGTACCAGTTTTTGGATTTTCCATTATTCGGCGATCGGCCCATTCTCTTAGTTCATTGATCAATGGAATAAGCTCTTTGGCATTTGCTGTTAGGGAATATTCAACCTTTGGCGGAACCTCCAGGTATACTTTACGGTTAACCATTTCGTCCTGTTCGAGTTCCCTTAATGTTTGGGTAAGCATTTTAGTTGTAATTCCATTGAGTAGTCTTTTCAATTCTCCATATCTTAATACCTGATGTAAATGAAGATACCATAAAATTCTGCCACGGTATTTTCCGCCGATCCTTTGGAATGCAAAATCAACGGCGCAATAAGGTTCGTCTTTTTCCTTTCTCATTTTTTTTATCATTTTATGTAGCTGATTTTTAGCAATAGAATACAAAAAGTATGTAGGATACTTAAAAGTACATACTTGACGCAAAGATATCAATATGATAGCTTTGAAGAAAAAAAATGGACAGAAGAACAGCATTATTAAGATTTGCCGGACTCGCACTCATCGGGTTTACAGATATCAGAAGTTTGGTGGCTAAGCCGCTAAACGCTATAGGGAAGAAAAGGAATAGCTTTCATCAGTTTAAACTTGGTGAATTAGACCTGATGGTAGTCAGCGATGGCCGAATTGTAATAAAACCTATTCAACCGAATTTTGCGCCAGGTATCAATTCCCGTCGGGTTGAACAGGAACTGGAGCGAAACTTTGCTTCAACAGACCATATTGAACTGGGCATTAATATTCTGGTGATCAAATCGAAAGGCAGAACGATTTTATTGGATAGCGGATGTGGTGCAAATTTTGGCGAACAGTCTGGCGGATTGATTAAAAACCTTCAAAAGGCTGGCATCAATCCGGAAGACGTAACTGATGTGGTGATTACACATGCACACCCTGATCATATTGGCGGATTAACAGGTGCAGAAAATCAATTGTTATTTCCAAAAGCAAAGGTTTATTTATCACGCATTGATCATGATTTCTGGTTATCAGAAAATCCTGATTTTTCGAAAAGTAAGCTTACCGATCAGCAGCTAATCCAATTTGTAAAAGATGTGGCAAAAAAAAATATAAATGCTTTGGGTGATCAATTACATCTTTTTGAAGATGGAGATACTATCATCGATTGTATAACCATGCAATTGGCACCTGGCCATACACCAGGTCATTGTGTGGCTAAAATTTTCTCGAATGAAGCATCGCTATATCATATTGCAGATTTGGTTCATTCAGCAATTTTAGTGGTCGCCCACCCAGAATGGGGTTTCGAAGGAGACAGCAATTTTAACCAGGCGGTACAAACCAGAAGAAAAGTGATGAGTGATTTAGCCGCATCACGATCGCTGATTTTTTCTTATCATTTGCCATGGCCGGGCTTAGGGCATGTACGCAAAAAAGGTAATGCATATGAATGGGTACAACAGTTGGCTATGGGGCCAGATGAATCATGATAAGGTCTATTGGTCGTGTGCCCGATAGTTATTATCGTTGATTTATCAGCTTATTGGTATTACCGTATTCACAGGGTACCGTTTCCATCACTTGTGTTTTAAATACCCAAAATTTCATCATCGGGTAATTAAAGCCGTAAGAAACAAGACTGTCAATCAATAGTCGGCCGATGCGGTAATCGAGATTAAAAAACTTTTGTAATAGATAAGTTCCTGCTGATTTTAGGGAAATACTTCCCAGTACGACTACTGCAAATTTGATGAGTTGTTTCTTTGGAGATGCAACATATTCAGCACCATCATTAAATGCCCAGAACCTATTGATACAAAAATTAACAATTCCACCCAATGTGCCGGAAAGCAGAATAGAAATGGTAAAGTGAATACCCAGCATTTCAGTAAAAAGAATCATGAGGCCATAATCTGTTACTCCACCGGCAAATGCAGCTACCTGTGCTTTCAGAAAAACCAAAATCGATTTCTTTTTACTCATGATATTTTCTGATTGATCAGCAACAGCTTTATAGATTGCGTATTAATTTTTAAGGTTTTATTTCTCTTTCTTCGCGATCCCGTTCATTTCCAAGATCCAGTAAAGCATTGGTATCTTTGAGGTTAATTACCAATAATATCACTGTGGTGATCAGGGCAGAATAGGTGATTGAGCCTGGAATAGCGGTTTCCACTATCAAGATCATCGCAATAATGACGCGGAGTTCAGTAGGGCCTAAAAGACCTGCATCAATTCGGTAAACCCCTATAATTTTATATCGGAGCAATGAGATAATCATAGACCAGCCGTAACAAACCACAAAGATGAAACCTAAGATCCGGGTGGAATCTGTAGCATAAAAGTAATATCCTATCCCAATCAGGATGATGCTGAGCCAATCCATGATGATGTCTAGAGCAAATCCGTACCATTTTCGGGCGATACCCCGATAATAAGCCAATCTTCCATCCAGCGAATCACCAATCCAGTTGATAAAAAGTCCGATAATTCCGATCGGTAAAAATGCATGTCCAAAATTTGCAGCCAAAAGAAAGGCTGTGCATACGATAACTGATCCAAACATGCCTACTCCGGTCATGATATTTGGAGAAATAAAGGCCGGTATATACCTGAGTAAAAAATGAATAAATTGTTGTTCCCCTGCCTTTAAGATATTTGTTCGTTTTCTGTCTGCAAAAATCTGTGCCCGTTCTGTTATCTTATTTTCCATTCCATTATTGACCAAAAGCTAAGAGGCAAGCCAGTATGGCCATTTTGGATCTGATCAGCTTTCCATTGATTTTTCCAGGCAAAGACTTGATCAGGCTAAGCTGACGTTTGAGTTTGCCCGTTCGCGCAAGATAACTTAAAAATAGGATTATTAGCATACGTTATTTGACTATTCCAGCGAAACGCTGATAAAACACCGTTGGACTATTCTCATTTTTAGGCACGTATTTTCCGGCAATGATCGGGACGTAGATCACCCTTCTGCGGCTTGGTTCACCCCGAAGTGAAGATTGTGCTACACGGTGCCAAAGTCTCCCATCGTGTACGGTTAAATCTCCGGCCTGAGGCAAAATGGAAATTTCATCTTTATCCGTGCGGTTATCCAGAAAGTATTTTTTACGGAAAAGCATTTGGTAGATACTTTGCTTGTGGGTACCGGGAATAATTTTTAAACCACCGTTTTCTTCGGTTTGCGTACTTAAATGAACACCAACATTTAGCATTGGGTTTAGTTTGCCGCCATAAAAAATATCCCTCAAACCATCGGTATGCCAACCCATTTTAGTGAAACCACTTTGCGGGCCGTTCACGTAATGATTAAATACCATCCCGTCCTTTTCTTCTACTCCTAATCTTGCATCTTCTCCAGCCAATGGCAGCAGAGCCGATAATCGTGGATCCATTAATAATCCACTTAAGGTTTTATGGTGCTGATTGATAAAAGCGAAACGTTGTACGATTTTTTCACCATCTATATCTCTTCCATATTTTATAGGAACACCATTCACCTTTTGGATGTCGGTATCAATCCATTTTTGCTGAACTTCCTTCGAAGCCTGTATAATGGATTCAACGGTTGGTTGGGTAATAAAATTTTTAAAGTGTATAAATCCGTGAATATTAAAAAATTCTACCTGTTGATCGGTGAGTTTTTCTGATAGGGTGAAGGTTGGATACGATGATGCCATTGTAATAAAGTTAATAGTTGAAAATAAAGCATTGGTAGAAGAGAAAATTATGCGCCGCAACAATACATTCGCATTCGCGATGAGTTTTGTACCGGAAAATAAAACAGCTTTGTTTTATTATACATAATCTATAGATTTAGTAGTGTATAACACAAACTTAATGTTTTTTTAATATTCTAAAGAACAATGTAGTGTTTTTTTCTGATTATTTTTTAAAATCAAGATCAGGGCTTTGAAAACTGAGGTTGAGATCAATTTTTTACAGGCGTAAATGCTTCACTTTAAAATATCTTGTCAGGGAAAATACAACGGCTTTAATCCTTGTGATAAAATGCACTAATCTTATTCTTAAGATCAGTGCATTTTAGTTTATGGCTGACCAGATCCGCCAGCTGCGCCATAAATCTGCCCGGTAGAAAAACTGGCATCATTTGCAGCCAATTGCACATAAATGGAGGCCAATTCAGCAGGTTGCCCGGGGCGGCCAAGCGGTGTATCCTTTCCAAATGCCTTTAATTTCTCTGGTGTAGATCCTCCACCCATTTGCAAAGGTGTCCAGATCGGACCAGGTGCTACACCATTTACGCGTATTCCTCTCGGACCGAGTTGTTTAGCCAGCGATTTCACAAAATTGGTAGTAGCGGCCTTGGTTTGTGCATAATCATATAAATCTGCCGAGGGATCTGTGGCCTGTACCGATGTGGTGCCGATAATGGATGAGCCTGGTTTTAAATAGGTCAATGCAGCCTTAATGATCCAGAAAGGCGCATAAATATTCGTCTTAATGGTCCAGTCAAATTGTTCAGTGGTAATGTCTGTAATAGAGGGATTAGATTGTTGACGGGCGGCATTACTGATTACGATATCTAAGCCACCCAATTGTCTGGCCGCTTCATCTACTAGTTTTTTGCAAAAGTTTTCATCCCTGATATCTCCCGGAATAGCAAAGGCTTTCCGGCCGGCTTTTTTAATCAGTTCTACTACTTCCCGTGCATCAGGTTCTTCCTGTGGCAGATAGTTAATGGCTACGTCGGCACCTTCACGTGCATAGGCAATTGCCGCAGCTCTGCCCATGCCCGAATCACCACCGGTAATCAGTGCTTTTCTACCTGCTAAACGGCCTGATCCTTTGTAGCTGGTTTCACCATGATCTGGTTTGGGATCCATTTTGCTTGCCAGCGCCGGCCAGGGTTGGTTTTGATGTGTAAAGGGCGGGCGCGGATATTTTGTAGTGGGATCTTGTAAATCCGCAGGGCCGAATTTTGTATCTTCCGGCACTGCGGCATTGCTTAAAATAGGAGAAGCTGCAACGGCAGCCATTGCTAAACTCAGGCCACCCAGTGCCTTTCGTCTGCTCATTTTTTCGTTTTCCATGATGATGTTTAGGTTTATCTTTATAACCCGCTCAAATTTTTTAAGTTTCAGAAATCTGATGAACTATAAACCATAAATCAAAACCAGGAAATCACATCATTCGCGCAACTTTAAAAGCTTACGAATTTTACCCCCAGGCTTACCCAACGGGATGGGAGCGGAATAGTACCGATTTCGAAATATTGGGTGTCGAAAATGTTTTGCGCATCCAGGTATATGGTAAATTTCTGAATAGACTGACTAACCCGCAGATCATTGATCCA
Source organism: Pedobacter sp. MR22-3 (assembly GCF_026240075.1). Classification (NCBI taxonomy): domain Bacteria; kingdom Pseudomonadati; phylum Bacteroidota; class Sphingobacteriia; order Sphingobacteriales; family Sphingobacteriaceae; genus Pedobacter; species Pedobacter sp. MR22-3. The sequence continues at coordinate 648,115 of NZ_JAPIVF010000003.1, forward strand.
ATAGCTTGATCCTGACAGCCGCTGATTAAAACGTGTGGCCACCAATAAAGTGAAATTATGGTATTTAAAATCAACGGTATTGGTTACCTGGTGTTTTAAGGAAGCCAGCTGGTATTTAGAAGCAATTCCTGGCTGCATGCCTCCAAATCTGGATTGAAGATAAGAATAGGCAAGATTGATATTCATCTTCGCATTTTCTGTCATTTCAAGGCTATAGTTGGATCGCAGATTGAACCCCCTGGTCATCAGGTTACCTACATTGTTGGCTTCAAATGGTTCTGTACTGACCAATCTGGTGTAATCGATAAAATTTGTAATTCGCCTGTAGAAAAAGCTAGAATTGAAGGTGAAATCTCCTTTTAAAATCTTGAAACCAGCTTCGCCCTGGAATGCATTTTCAGGGACGACATTTGGATTGCCAATGTTTCCAGGTCGTTGGTTCAGATAGAGGTCAGTAAATGATGGCAGTCTCTGGCTGGTACCAATACTTCCTATAACTTTGAAAACTTCCGTAAAAGCGTAACTGGCATCAAGCCCCGGATAGACCTGCCATTTGTAAGATGTGTTATAATTCACGTAAGATCCCAGATTAACATTCAGTTTTTCGGTGAGGAAAGTTCTGTACTGTGCATACATACCCATATTTTCTCTTTGGTGTTTGCCGATGTTGGAGGAATTAATGGCATCACTTCTTACTTCTGCACCCAATCCCCATTCACCACTTTTGGTTTTATAGGTACTGTTTACTTCTGCTGCAAGTGAATGGGTAGCATGCCTGCTTACGCCTGCATTAGGATTGGTATTGCCAAAATAGCGGTAATCATCAAAATTATAGCGATAACTCAATCTGGGCATCAGCAGCCATTTTTCTGAAAGTTTATGTTTCGATTGTACACTTGCCAATGTGGTTTGTACTGCTTCGGTAGAATTCCGGTCACCTGGAGCGGCATAAAATCCATTGGCACCGAATTCATTTTTGGTATAACCAAATGAAGTCATAATTTCATTTGCACTATCAATCTGAATATTGCCCTGATAAAGTAATTTGAGGTTTTCAAACTGGGTATTAAAACGGTAACCATTGCTTTGATCGCGTGAACCAAAGATAGCATGCTGATTATTTTTTTGACTTAACACTGCTCCGGCCTGAACACCAGCACCATAAAATGTTTTCCCGTTACCTTCAGCATTTTTTTTGAAATTTGAACCCGCATAGGAGTCAATCAGAAAGCCTGATTTGGTAAATTTTTTAGTAATGATGTTAATGGCCCCGGTTAGGCTGTTGATGCCGTAAATCCGGGCAGCTGGTCCGCGAACAATTTCAATGCGCTCAATAGCTTCTACCGGAATAGGGAGGTTGAGCATATTATGGGCCGTTTGCGTATCTATAATTTTGACTCCATTTAACAGCACAACCGTTTGCTCAAAACTTCCGCCATCAATGCTAATGTCTGCCTGACTGCCAAAGGGACCTCTTTGCCTTAAGTCTACACCATTGGCATATTGCAAAAGTTCCTGAATGGTACGTCCGGGCAGTTTAGCAATCATGGCCTGATCAATGATATACACGTTTCTGTTTTGCTTGGATATGGGTGTATGAAAGCCATTTTCATTAATGACCACGTCTTTAAAAGTGATTACGGTATCTTGCTTTTGCTGGGCATATAAGTTAGTACACCAGAAGAGTGATAAAGCCAGGTAAATTTTTTTCATTTGTTATAATTTTCGGCAAAAGTACTACCTTGCCGTACCACTAAAGTATACCAGTTTTAATATAATGGATAGTCCGGTTCAAATTCCCTTTAAAAGTTTTATTCAACTCAAGGCCGAGGATGCTACGCCAGTTTACCTACAAATTATTTTTGAGTTTATTAAGGCAATTCAACTGGGTTTGCTTCCTGAAGGTACAAAACTTCCGGGTACACGGATATTATGTAAAATCCTTTTGGTGAATAGAAATACGCTGATTAAAGCTTTCCAGGATCTGGAAGCACAGGGTTTTATTGAGATCAGGCCCAATCAGGGTACTTTTATTTTATCAGATCAAAAGCAGTATCAGGGTAAAAGGGAGATTTCAAATGCTGAAAAAAGCAACAAAGCAGCAGGTGGTTTTAGTTTTAAATGCTCGTCCGTACTAGAAAACCCGGTAGAATGGAGTGATTTGCCTTTACAGTTTAATGATGGATTGCCTGATATAAGGCTGATTCATACTGATATCGTGGCAAGGCTATATGTGTCAAAACTGAAACGGCAGAAAGTCCGTGAACCCTGGGCGCAAATACAAACACAGGCTCACCAGCATTTTAAAAAACAGTTTTTCAACTTCTTAAACCTTACACGTGGTCTGCGGATTTCTGAATCCAATCTTCTGACCACCAGCAGCCATGAAGTAAGCCTGTATCTGGTGGCGAAATTACTCCTTTCGGAAGGTGATTATGTAGTAGTGGGTTCACCAGGCTATTATTTATCCAATATGACCTTAACTGACAGTGGCGCAAAGATCATTCCTGTTGCTGTGGATGAAGAGGGACTGCATTTAGCCGCGTTAAAGAAAGTATGTGAAACACAAAAAATCAGAATGGTTTACCTCACCTCCATTTATCATTACCCCAGTACGATTTTGCTGAGTGCCAAAAGACGGATGGAAATGCTGGAATTGGCCCATCAATACGGTTTTGTAATTGTGGAAGATGATTACGACTTTGATTTTCACCTGGATAGTAACCCTGTTTTGCCTTTGGCAGCCATAGATGCAAATGAGCATGTGGTTTACCTGGGGTCGTTTGCCAGATCACTGCCTGCTGGTTTTGGCTATGGTTTTATTACCGCGCCTGCCGCATTTATCAAAGAACTGGAAAAGCACCAGCGGATTCTGGAACCAGGGATAGATGTAATGAAAGAACAGGTTTTAACAAACTGGATTCAGGATGGGGAAGTGCACCGGCTTTCGAAAAAAAATAAACTTATTTATAAAGCACGGCGTGATGCTTTTGTACGCTTGCTGAACGATAAACTGAAGGGAAGAATCCGGTTTAATATTCCCACACGCGGCCTGGCCGTCTGGATAGAATGGCTAGATCATTTTAACCTCATTAAAATGCAGCAAAAATGTGCTGAAAATGGTCTGTTTTTACCCAAAACCATTTTGTACCAAACCAAAAATATGATCGCCACCCGCCTGGGGTTTGGCAGCATGAATCTGAACGAGATGGAAAATGCGGTTGATATTCTGGCCAGATCACTTAAAAGTCTGCTCAATAAACGTAATGATTAGCCTTTCAGGTCAAACATTTTAGCCCCTTTTATGTTATTTCGGTCAGCCATTAACCCATAAATCTTTTTGAGTTTATCAGGTTAATGACAGAGAGTTAAATATCCATTAATTTTACTGGTTCAATCAATAATATTTGATCAACTATGATTCATAAATTAAATGTCGTTTGTGCCACAGCCTGCTAATGAAATTGAGCGCTTAAAAGCGTTGCAATCCTATCATATTCTGGATACATTATCTGAACGCGAGTTTGATGATCTGACAGAACTTTCTTCCATTATTTGTAATTCTCCCATTGCCCTGGTTAGTCTGGTTGATGAGAAAAGGCAATGGTTTAAATCCAGGAAAGGACTGGACGTGACAGAAACCCACAGGGATTATTCTTTCTGCGCACATGCCATTCAGGATCCTTATGAACTAATGGAAATAGAAGATGCCAAAAAAGATGTACGGTTTATGCATAACCCGCTTGTAACAGGTCAGCCTTACATTGCTTTTTATGCTGGTGTACCGCTAATTAATGAAGAGGGTTTCCCAATTGGTTCACTTTGTGTAATTGATTCTGTATCAAGAAAACTCAGCGAATCACAGCGTATGGCTTTAAAAATTCTGGCCAAGCAGGTGATGGATAAGATGGAGTTACGCCGGAAAATGGCTTTGCTTGAAAAATCAGAAAAGCTAAATGCTGCATTGCTTGAGCGCTCTGTTCTGGCCGAACAGCGAAGTCATATGCTCATTCAGCAGGCACCCATTGCCATGGCCTTATTTAAAGGTAATTATTTTCAGGTTGAGGCAATTAATCCGCCTATGCTTGAACTTTTACGTCAGGAAGCCAACATCCTGCACCAACCGATCCTTTCCGCAATCCCTGAGTTTGACAAACAGCCCGCTTACGGGTTATTACAGAAAGTGTACCGCACTGGTGAAACCATTTACGTGAATGAACACGCGATACAACTGATTCGCAAAAATAAGGAAATCACCTGCTATTATAATTTCACTTATTGCCCTTTGATTGAAAGCGGCAGAATTACCGGTGTCATTAATATGGCCATTGATATCACTGAACAGGTAATGGCCAGAAAAAAGGTGGAAGAAGTGAGTCACGATCTTCGTGCATCCTACATCCGCTTAGCACAGAGTGAGCAGAAACAGAGTAGCGCGATTGAACAGGCTAAGCTTGGAACCTATACCATTGATGGCACTTCTGGTAAAATGTGGGCATCCGCCAGGCTGAAGGAAATTTTTGGTTATGGCAATGATGAGGAAATGACTTTTCAGTCTGTAATTGATCAGGTAGGTATCGAATTCCGGCAGCAGGTCATCCGTTCAGCAGAAGCGGTGATTAAAGAGGATCTCGTTTTTGATATGGAATATACCATTATTAAACGCAATGACGGACTGATCCGATGGGTTAAATCAACCGGAAAACATTATAAAACCGAAGAAGAACCTGATGGCCATTTCTCAGGTACCATTCTGGATATCACGGAAGAAAAAGAGGACAATATACGGAAGGATGATTTTATAGGAATGGTAAGTCATGAGCTTAAAACGCCGCTTACCTCATTAAAAGGGTTTGTGCAGCTCCTGCAACTGAAAACACAGCGGATCGATGATATCCTCACTAAAAATATTCTGGATAAGGCAGACAAACAAATCACCAAGATGACCAGAATGATCAATGGTTTTCTGAATGTATCCAGACTGGAATCAGGAAAAATTTACATAGAAAAAGAACTTTTTGATATTAGTGTACTTATCCGTGAAATTGAAGACGATACCATTTTAAATGCTGACGGACATACCGTCATTTTTGATCCGGTGGAAACTGCCTGGGTGAATGCGGATAAAGATAAAATCGGGCAGGTAATTAACAATTTTATCAGCAATGCCATTAAATATTCGCCAATGGGTACAGAAGTACGGATTTCCTGCATTTCCGACAAGCAAGGTTCGGTGATTAGTGTTCGTGATGAAGGAATGGGCATAGAAGCCTCGGATATTCCTCATTTATTTGAGCGTTATTACCGGGTAGAAAAACACAATACCAAATCCATAGCTGGCTTCGGAATTGGTCTTTATCTTTGTGCAGAGATTGTGAAAAGACACAATGGCAAGATATGGGTGGAAAGTGAAATTTTAAAAGGTTCTGTTTTTAATTTTAGCCTTCCTGCTGTCCCGCAACCTATCCTTCAATCAGATGATCTGGATAATTAGTATTTAGTATGACTGATTTAACACATTGATAATCGTGTTTTTACCGCTTATTTTTTAAATAATGAATTACTGCAGACATTTATTTTTGATTCCGAACACTGAATCGATTTATATTTGTTTACAGAATAACAACTAAGATATTTATGATAGCAACAAAAGGATATGCGGCACAAAGTGCCGAAACAGACCTGGCGCCCTGGGATTTTGAACGCCGTGAGGTTGGACCACACGATGTACAGTTTGAAATACTTTTCTGCGGCGTATGCCATTCTGATTTACATCAAATTAAAAACGACTGGTTCCCAGGTATTTTTCCAATGGTTCCGGGTCATGAAATTGTTGGTCGCGTAATTAATGTAGGTGATCATGTTAAAAATTTTAAAGTAGGAGATCTTGCCGGTACGGGCTGCATGGTAGATTCTTGCCAGGTTTGCGAAAACTGTAAACAAGACTTAGAGCAATACTGCCTTGAAGGTAATACGCAGACTTATAACGGCATGGAGCGTGATGGTTCAATGCCAACTTATGGCGGATATTCAAATAACATTGTAGTAAGGGAAGAATTTGTATTACATATTTCTGATAAGCTGAATCTGGCCGCTGTTGCACCATTACTTTGTGCAGGTATCACCACTTACTCACCATTAAGACACTGGAAAGTTGGCAAAGGCCATAAACTTGCTGTTTTAGGTTTAGGCGGTTTAGGCCACATGGCGGTTAAATTTGGTGTGGCTTTTGGAGCGGAAGTAACCGTTTTAAGTACTTCGCCAAAAAAAGAAGAGGATGCTAAAAAGTTAGGCGCACATCACTTTGTGGTGACTACAGACCCGGATCAGGTGGCTGCGGCAAAAGGTAGCTTTGATTTTATTCTGGATACAGTTTCAGCCGAGCACGATTTTAATATGTATTTATCGCTTTTAAGAACGAATGGTACACATATTTGCGTGGGCGTACCACCAAAACCAGCTGAAATTGCAGCATTCAGTTTATTGGGCGGACGTAAAAGCCTTGCCGGTTCAGGAATCGGAGGAATAGCTGAGACCCAGGAAATGCTGGATTTTTGTGCTGAACACAACATTGTTTCAGATATCGAGATCATTGATATGAAAAACATTCATCAAGCTTATGAGCGGATGGAAAAAGGTGACGTGAGATACCGCTTCGTAATTGATATGGCAACCTTATAAGATTGAACAGATCTTTCAATAGGTTATTATTAAAACCAATTCATCTGACAACAACAGTTAATTAGTACAAACAAGGGATGGCCAAATGCTTATCCCTTGTTTGTTTTTAAAGTAACTTACGAAGTTTCTCCTGAATGCAACCCATCAAAACTTCGGAAATCTGAGGTAATTGGAAAAGCTGAACTTTAATTCACCGGAACCTGTAGAAATGATGATGTAAGCCAAGTGCAAAAACTTTATATCTTTTATCGTGTTGTCATTTTTAATTGCGGATACATACATTATTCGCAATAAGGACGTCATATCGATGATAGATATTTCTGTTTTAGATAAGCATCCTTTAACTTTAATCCATAAATAATATAATATGAATACTGAAAAAGCCATTCTGGCTGGCGGTTGCTTTTGGGGGGTAGAAGAACTGATTCGTCATCAGCCTGGTGTAATTTCCACTGTAGTAGGTTATACTGGTGGAGATGTACCAAATGCAACATACCGCAACCATGGCACACATGCTGAAGCCATAGAGATTGTTTTTGATCCGGAGACATTATCATACAGGCGTTTATTGGAATATTTCTTTCAAATTCATGATCCAACAACTAAAAACAGACAAGGAAATGATGTCGGAACATCTTATCGTTCTGCTATCTTCTTTGAAAATGATACTCAGCGGGAAACTGCAATTGAATTGATTGCGGAGATGGAAGCATCAGGAATCTGGCCAGGTAAAATTATTACGGAAGTAGTTCCTGCTGAAGATTTCTGGAATGCAGAGGAAGAACACCAGGATTATCTTCAAAAATACCCTTATGGTTATACTTGTCATTTTGAAAGGCCTGAGTGGAAATTAAGCTAAGTTGATAAGAATTATAAAGATTCATCATCCTTAACGCAGTGGAGGAATCTTTGAACCAGTTAAATTATGTAATTAATAGACCTAAGTTCAAAGATCTCTCCGTTACGCTGCGCTACAATCGAGAGGACGACCTTTGGATAGGGGTCACACTCCAAAATCAATTAAATGATCTACCATTTTATACAGCAATTAAATTTCTATTGATAACCTTTGGCTTGCAGGTTAAAAAGCTCGGCATACCTGCCATTCTTTTCCAGCAATTCTGCATGTGTACCAGATTCGAGAAGTGTGCCCTGGTCTAAAACCAAAATCCGGTCAGCCAGCCGTGCGGTAGAAAAGCGATGCGAAATCAGCACAGCAGATTTTCCCTTTGTTAACTCGGAAAAGCGTTGAAAAACTTCATATTCTGCACGGGCATCCAAAGCAGCAGTAGGCTCATCAAGAATTAATACCTGTGCGTCTTTCATATAAGCCCTTGCTAAAGCTACCTTTTGCCATTCACCACCTGATAATTCTATACCATCATTAAATTTTCTCCCCAGCCATTGTTGGTAAGCCCCCGGGAGTTTGGCGGCCAGTTGATCTGCAAGACTCTCTTCAGCCGCTTTTTTAACCAATTGCTGGTTGTCGATTTCTTTGATATTTCCGACGGCAATGTTTTGATAAAATGTCATTTGGTAACGGATGTAATCCTGAAAAATAATACCGAGATGATGTCTCAGGTCATCCAGATCATAAGATTTTAAATCCTTTCCATCAAGTAAAATGCGGCCTTCAGTTGGATCGTACAGCCGGGCCAGGAGCTTAACCAATGTCGTTTTGCCTGCTCCGTTTTCACCAACCAATGCCAGTTTTTCACCCGGGCGAAGTTCAAAGCTCAGGTTTCTGTTTGCCCAACGTGTGGAATTATGGTATTGAAAACCAACATTTTCAAACACAAAGCCGGTTTGAATGGGATGCGGAAAGGGAATTGCATTTTCAGGCTTGGTAATCTTGGGCTTAATCTCAAAAAAATCTATAAAATCATTTAAATAAATAGCACCCTGTGATACGATGGTAAACCTGGATAACATGGTTTCCATTAAACTGCTTAATTGTCTGAAAGAACCTGCTAAAAAGGTAAGACTACCTACTGTGGATTTCCCGACCACAGTATTGTAAATGATAAAACCATAAGCCGCATAATAACCTAAAGTACCCAGCACGGAAAAGAAAGTACCCCAAGCCGAACGCCTGACGGCTAGTTTGCTGTTATCTGCATAAAACTGATCAGACAGCATTTTAAAACGTCCGATTACAAAATCTGAAAGGCCAAAGATCTTCACTTCTTTCGCTGTTTCATCACTCGCTCCCAGATAACGCAGGTAATCCAGTTCCCTGCGCTCAGGTGTCTGACTTCTGGAAAGGGCATAGTTTTTACTATTAAAATAAGATTCACCTAAAAAAGAAGGAATAATAGAGAGCAGTAGCAATACAATCAACCATGGATTAAAGGCAATGAGTCCGGTGAGGAGAAAGGCTATGGAAATAAAATCCTGAATCTGGCTCATCACTTGTGAGAGCAATACCGTTCTGCCTACGGTTTGTTGCCTGGCACGTTCCAGTTTATCGTAAAATACAGAATCTTCAAACTGATCCAGATCCAGTGTAGCCGCATGTTGCATAATGCGCATTGACGTATAATTCGAGAATAAATCACCCAGTAAACTATCCGTCAGGTTAATCATTCTGTTTAATCCATCAGTAACAATAGCGAGTGCAAATTCTAAAGCCACCAGCTCCCATAATTTATGCAAATCTCCGTTACCGGCATGACTGTTTAATACGACCACCTCATCGATGATGAGTTTGCCCACGTATAATAAAGCAACGGGCATAGCCGATCGCAGTATGCGAAGAATAAAACTGATACTTGTTTTTCCAGGACTGCTTTTCCAAACCAGGTTGAAAAAATCTGGTAAATTTTTGAGTGAAGTAAGCCTGTCTTTGAAGGATATGTTTTCTAATGAAATGGTGTTTCTGTTTTTAGCCATAGGTAGGGAAGCGCTTGCAAAGCTAAGCTTAATACAGCATGAGAGATTCAGTTGCTTGTAAAATCTTTGGATAGTTAAAGTTTGTAACATGCTCTTAAGTCTCAAGTTATAATTATTTTTTTAGCATATAAGGCATTAAAGTCTATTGAATTATATAGATTAATATTTTCTTAGTTGCTTAAAGACCTTCTTTAATTCATATTGATATTTCAGTGTTGACAACTTTCTATGCAGCCTGATCATAATATATACAGCTGAAAGCTAACTTTGTAAAAAAACAGATGATGAAAATTATAAAACTCTTCACCAGCACATTCATGTTTCTTGTATTAATGAATGTTGCCAAAGCACAAACTACCACTGCCGATTTATTGAAGGAATGGGAGCGTGCTAAAACTTACACTTCGGAATATTTAAATGCCATGCCAGAAACAGGTTATGCGTTAAAACCTACACCAGAAATGAGGTCATTTGCTGAGCAGATGTTACACCTGGCAGCAGATAACTATGTTTTTGCTGCTGCTGCTGCCGGTGAGAAAAGTCCGGAAGGTAAAGATCAGCTGGAGAAAACCACTGAGAAAACAAAGTCTGCAGTGACTAAGGATGTGTTAGAAAGTTACGATTATATGATCGCCACCATTAAAAAGATGACTCCGGCTCAACTAAACGAAAAGGTAAAACTTTTTGGGCGTTTTGATATGAATCGCGAGCAGGCCTTAGGTAAAGGATTTGAACACCAAACCCATCACCGCGGACAAACCACTGTTTATTTGCGTTTGGCTAAAACTACCCCTCCACAAGAAAAATTATTTTAACTTAAAAAAGCCATTAACCCTTTATTAAGCGTTAATGGCTTTTTTAAAATGTTGAATCTTTTTTGGTTAATCATTTAGGCGCGTTATCAATCCTGAACCGGATTAACCTTTTGCACCTTTTTCTGGTAAGACCAGTAAAAAACAATCGGATAAACAAAAAGGTTGAAAAGCGTATTGGTGATTAATCCACCAATTACCACAATAGCTAAGGGCTTTGAAGCTTCAGATCCAATTCCGGTAGAGAGTGCTGCGGGCATTAACCCAATAGCAGCCATTAGTGCTGTCATTAATACAGGCCTGAATCGGCTGGCAATTCCATCACGCATGGCATCGGTAAAAGTCCAGCTTTGATGGTGTTTTAAGTCCGCCAGGTTTGATTTGAATTTGGTAATCAGGATCACTCCATTCTGAACACAGATACCAAACAGGGCAATAAAACCAATCCCGGCAGAAATATTGAAGTTAACCCCGGCGACCAATAAGGCCAGTATACCGCCAATCATGGCAAAGGGTACATTGTTTAACACCAATAGGGCATCGCGAATGTTGCCGAAAAGTACAAACAAGATAAAAAATATCAGCAATAAACTAACCGGAACTGCTTGTGACAGGCGGGAAATAGCCCGTTGCTGATTTTCGAAGTCGCCCGCCCATTCCAGTTTATATTCTTTTGGCAGCTTAATCTCAGCATTTACTTTTTGCTGTGCCTCAGCAATTACACTTCCCATATCCCGTCCACGAATCGAGAATTTGATGGCGCCATAACGTTTATGTTTATCGCGGTAAATCATACTGGGGCCGGTAATCTTCCTAATGCTTGAGATCTCGGCCAGCTGAACATTTGATCCGGAAAGGGTAGGGATGCGCAGTTTGCCAATGGAACTTTCATCATTTCTAAAATCTTCAGGATAGCGGATAATGAGATCAAATTTTCGCTCTCCCTCGTAAATTTGCGTGGCAGCCTTCCCACCAATAGCCATTTCAATTACGGCATTGGCATCAGCGGTACTAACACCATAAAGCGCCATTTTTTTCTGATCAAGGTTAATCTGTAACTCCGGCTGACCCAAGTTTCGCAATATGCCAAGGTCTTCGATTCCATCTACAGTTTTCAGAATTTTTTCAATTTTCTCTTCCTCTTTTTCCATAAAATCGAAATTTTCGCCAAATAGCTTCACCACGATGGAGCCCTTTACACCGGAAACGGCCTCTTCTACATTATCTGATATCGGTTGAGAAAAGTTCAGGCTAATGCCCGGAAAGCCTTTTAGTTTTTCCTGCATCCGTTCAATCAGCTGTTCCTTACTTTGTTTTCGCTTCCATTCTTTCTTCGGATAAATATCCACGTGAAATTCCATGTTATAAAAACCTGTGGCATCTGTACCATCATTCGGGCGACCAGTTTGCGACATCACCTGTTTCACTTCTTCAAAACTTAAAAAGATCTTTCTCATCTCATTGGAAAGCTTTTTGGTTTCATCTAAAGAAATACTCAATGGCCCCGTTGCCCTTACATAGATAGAACCTTCATCCAGGCTGGGTAAAAACTCTGTTCCCAGAAATTTAAAACTGAAAATCCCCAGAACCAGTACCAAAATGGAAATGGAAAACACCAGTTTTTTCTTACTGAAACATTTGTCGTAAAATTTAAGCGTTACTTTAGTAATCCATTCTAAAAACACATTGTGTTTTTCTTTAACGTTCTTTTTAAGCAATACACTCGCCATTGCAGGCACCAGTGTAAAGGTTAAAATGAGGGCGCCAAGAAGGGCAAAACTTAGTGTCCAGGCGAGTGGAGAAAACATTTTGCCTTCTACTTTTTCAAAAGTAAAAATAGGTAATAGCCCGGTGATGATGATGAGTTTGGCAAATAAGATCCCTTTTCCATTTTCAAGGCTGGCTTTTTTAATGAAGCCCAGTTTGCTCATTTTATTAAAGCGCTCTATCCCCAGTTTTTTGGCTTTCATATCCAGCGTTACAAAAATCCCTTCTACCATCACCACTGCGCCGTCAATAATAATCCCGAAGTCAATCGCCCCCATAGATAGTAAATTTGCAGGCATTCCTTTCAGCTTCAGGCAGATAAAGGCAAACAGTAGTGCCAGTGGAATAATGATGGAAACAATGAGGGTGGTGCGCCAATCGGCCATGAATAAAAATACAATCAGGGTAACAAATAAAATTCCTTCCAGCATGTTGCCCATCACTGTATGCACGGAATAATTAACCAAATCTTCCCGATCATAAAAAGCCTTAATCTTCACATCATCAGGTAAAACACTGTTGTTAATTACCTCAATCTTCTCTTTCAGGCGGGCAATTACTTCGCTTGGGTTTTCACCTTTTCGCATCACAACAATGCCCTCTACCACATCCGGATCGCTGTCTCGTCCCACCTGTCCTAATCTGGGTAAGGCCGATTCTGCTACTTCGGCAATGGTTTTAACATAAATTGGTGTTCCGTTGATATTATCCACCACCACATTCCTGATTTCATCAATGTTATTGAGCACACCTATTCCACGAACCACATAAGCCTGGCCGCTTTGTACAATCACATCACCACCTACATTAATGTTGCTTTTAGAAACGGCTTCAAAAAGTTCGGTTGCCGTTACCCCATACTGAATGGATTTTTGCGGATCAACCGTAATCTGATAGGTTTTCACTTCTCCGCCAAAACTCACTACATCCGCAATGCCAGAAACAGCCAATAGCTCCCGCTGAATTACCCAATCCTGCAGAGTTTTAAGTTCGCGGACAGATTTGGTATCACTACTTAAGGTATAACGAAAAATCTCACCTGTTGGTCCGTAGGGCGGTTGTACTTCGGGCTGAATGCCTTCCGGAAGATCCGCTTCATCCAAATGGTTATTTACCTGTACCCGGGCTTCGGCATAGTCCACATCATCTTCAAAACTTACTTTAACAATAGAAAGTCCAAACAGGGATGATGAACGGATGCTCGTCCGCTTTTCGGTAGGATTCATCGCTATTTCCAGCGGGCGACTCACAAATTTCTCTACTTCTTCAGCACTTCGTCCGGGCCACTGCGTAATAATGGTAATGTTGGTATTGGTTACATCAGGAAAGGCATCAATAGTGGTGTTTTTAAAACTTAAATAACCTGCCAGGATGAGGATAAAGGTGGCAAAGAAAATAAAATATTTGTTCTTCAGCGCAAAGCCGATGATGCTTTTGATAAATCTATTCATAGGAGAAAAATCTGTTGGGTGAAACGGAGGTTACTGGGTTTTAAGGTTTTCAAAAAGAAAAACCTGTTTAGAAGCAATTACGCGGTCGCCAGCGGTTAAGCCTTTACTAATGTATACCCGGTCGGCCGTTTTTCTTCCGATTTCAATTTCCTGAATGCGTACCTTATTCTCGTTATTTAATACCAGCACATAATTTTTATTGTTGTCGAAAACAATCGCCCTCGCATTTATTGCCGGAAGATCAATACCAGCATGTGCAGATACTTTAACCGTACCCAGCATACCTGGTTTTAATAAAGCCTGGGTATTGGCAATCACTACACGGGCGTTCATCACTTTACTTTCCTGGTCAATCAGGTTGTATATTTTATCAATTTTACCTTTAAATACCTGTTCGGGGTAGGATAGGGTAGAGAGACTAACCTCGTCTCCTGCTTTGATGCGTGAAATATTAGACTCATAAATATTAATCATGGCCCACACATTAGAAAGATCGGCAATGGTGAACAGGCTTTTGTCGTTATCGCTACGCAGCTGCATGTTATTGGTCACATTTTTTTCAATCACAAAACCACTAATGGGAGATTTAATGGCATATGAACCGGTGTTGCTGCCGCCATTAAGCTTTAAAACGGCATTAGCTCTTTTCAGTTCTGCCTGCTTAATGAGGAAATCATTTTTAGCTTCTTCCAGTTCCTTAGCAGATGATAGGCCACTTTCATATAATTGTTCAGCTTGTTTTAAGGCACGATTGGCATTTTGAACTTCGGCCCTGGCGGCTATTACTTCTTTATCAAATCCCGCCATTTCTGAACTGGTTACCGTAGCTAAAGTTTGCCCGGTATTCACCTGATCGCCCAGGCGCACGTTTACCCGGTTTACCAATCCGCTTACCATAGGAAAAAGTTCCGATTTGCGGTCTTCATTAGCCGTTATCCTGGCAGAAAAAATAAGATCTGCTTTACTGTTGGCCTGTTGCACCGTATCAATTAATAACCTGTTCAGTAATGAATCTGTAATGGCAAATTTTTCGGGGGGAGCTTCTGTTTGATGGCTGCCACACCCAAAGCCTAAACCAATTGAAGAAAGTAAAAATACCTTCATTGTATTTTTGTAAATGTAATGCATCATGTTATTTAAATAGGTTGGTACCGGTTACATAATTTAATTCTGCTCTTGAGCTTAGCCTTTGTAGCTGAACCTGATTGATCTGCAATACATTTTCTTTGTAGGATTGGTAGAGATCCAGGAATTCCATCAAACTGATGTTTCTTTCTCTGAAATTTTTAATCAGGCCAGAGATCAGTTTGGAAAAACCGGTGTTAAAGTCAGGATCGATTGCTTCAAAAAGTTTTTCATTTCGAAGTGCAGTCTGGTAGCTGTTAAAAAGCTCGTTACTCAGCAAAAGTTCATATTTGTTAACCTCGGTCGTTGCTGCATCAATGCCAATTTTGGCTTTTTTAATTTCTCCCTGATTTCTGTTAAATAGCGGAATGGGAATTTTTAAACCTATACCAGTATATTTCTCCGGGTAATTTCCTTTCAAATCGTAGCTTAATGAAATTTCAACATCAGGTATAGCCATTGCTTTCTGAAGTTTTAAGCTGAGTTCATTATAGTCTAAGGCTGCTTTGGATCGTTTTAAATCGCTTCTGTTATTTCTGGCCGAATCTAATAACGTGAGGTAAGGGATCTGGTTTAGGGGAAGGTCGGGTTCAGCTGACGCTAGGGCTAAAGATAAATTTGCATTTGGCGCTAAACCACAGAGCATACGAAGGTCGCGGTATTGATCTTCCAGCTCATTCAGGAGATTGGTTTGTTCTGCCTGGAGTCCGATCAGTAAAGATTTAATTCTAATCACATCCTTCAACGCTACATTCCCAGCTTTTAATTGCGTTTCATATGCCTTAATAAGCATTTGTGTGGATTTGATCTGTTCATCAAAAACGTTGACTGATTGCGCAGTGAAATATGCTTTGTAGAAAGTATTCTGCAGCTCAAATTTTAGCGTTCGTTGTACATCGAAATATTCCATTTCTGCCATCCTTACGCCGGATTGTGCCAGTTTAATGTTTTTATTTCTTTTACCCGCCAGTTTAATCAGCTGTGAAACGGAGCCTGCAAATTGACCATAGGCATAGGAAGTTTGCAAAAATTTACCCGTTTCATGGTTGTACAATAAATTTTCGTATTCCAGTTCCGGATTATCAAAAAGCCTGGCGGTGATGATTTCTGCTTTAGCCTGATCAATCTGATAATTGGCCGCCAGTAAATCGAAGTTTTGTTTTAGAAAAAGTGCTTCTGCCTGGGGCAGGTTTAATTTTAAAGTATCGGTTTGAGCATGGGTAATTGTGGTGAAAATGCCCAGCAATAAAAAAATCAGGGTACCTGTCCTTATCATGCCGCAAATCTATCCCAGCCGAATTAAACACGAATTAAATCGGAATTAAAAGCAGATTAAAGTTGAGGGAGGTAGATGATGAGGCAATTCTGTTGGTTTGCTGTAACCGATATTTCTATTTTTCCTTTAAACAGTGTAATGATCTTATTTGCCATATACAAGCCCATGCCTTCACCTTTCTGACCGATTTCAGCAGATTTTGTGTAAAAAGGCTTAAAAACTTCCTCATGAGCTGACGGTGGGATTCCCGGACCTTGATCAATAATTTTAACCAGGAATTGATGATTTGAATATTCCAGTTCCACCAATACCTGTTGATTTCCTGAAAATTTAAAGGCATTGGAAATCATATTGTCGATGGCAATTTGCAGTAAAACAGCATTCACGGAGACAAGGGCTATGCTGCCGTTTTCCAGTAAATTTTGAATGTCTAACTGTTGGTGGTGATGCAATTGCCAGTCAGACTGAATTTTGATTAAAAGTTCGTCCAATCGAACAGCTGATAACTGCGAATTAATTAGTTCAAGATCCATTTTAGCCAAAGCCAGTAAGCCATTGATGATGTGCTCCATATTTTCAGCATCGTCTAAAATGGATTGAATAACTTTTTGATAAGCCTGAACATCTCTTTCTTTCAAGAGCGCCAGCTCGGCAGTCATCATCATTCTGGTTACAGGCGTTCTTAATTCATGTGATGCATTGGCTACGAAGGTTTTCTGTAAGATAAAGGCTTGTTCCAGCTCTTCCATTAAATGGTTAAAACTTTGTGCAATCAGGTTAATTTCGTCTTTGGTCTGGTTTTCTTCCACCCTGAAAGCCAGATTTTCTGAGCCAACCTGTTTTACTTCTCCCATGAATTTTTTAAGCGGCTTCAGCATCTTTACGGCCACCCACCTGCTCAACAATAAAACGATGATTGAAATGGAAACAAAAGTAACCACCATAATTTTGAGCAATTTTTCTAATCGGTTATGTGTACCCTGATCGGTAGCAGAAGCCAGAATTACGAAATCGCCCTGATTGTCTTTATAGTAAATGCCAACTACCTGCCGCTCGCCATCTTTGTATTGCAGGTGTTTTTGGTTTCTAACCCGGTCGATGGTGGCCTTTGTCCAGTATTGGGCAGAATCTCCGATAAAGGTTGCCCGATCCCGCGCATCATAAATCCGGATGACTTCGCCCTTTAGTTTCTGTAAATATTGGTGTCGAACACTGCTCAAGGCATCTCTGCTCATCTCGTCTGCTTCCAGGTAGAGCTTCGCCGTAACCATGGTGCGGTCTGTCAGGCGTTCAAAAAAATCGGCCTGAAGAAACTTCATGAACGTAAAATAGACCATGCATAGTACCGCAAACAGCATGGAGGTGCTGATGAGGGTAAAATACAATGCAATGCGGTCTTTTATTTTCATTATTTAAGGATGTAACCCATGTTAATTTTGGTGTGAATCAGTTTGCGCTCAAAACCCTTTTCAATTTTCTTCCTTAAGAAATTGATATACACATCTATCACATTGGTGCCGGTATCAAAGTTGATGTTCCACACCTGTTCGGCAATATACTGGCGGGAAAGCAATCGGTTTGGATGCCTTAAAAACAATTCAAGCAAGTCAAATTCTTTGGCACTTAGCTCAATTTTTTTGTCTGCTCTACTTACTTCTTTACTTGAGGTGTTAAGGCAAAGGTCTTGAAAACAAAGGTGATGGCTTTCAGGAACTTCGGTCGTTAACTGACGTCTTAATAGGGCTGTTACTCTGGCCAGAAGTTCTTTCAGATGGAAGGGTTTAACCAGGTAATCATCCGCTCCGGCATCTAAACCCATCACTTTATCATCTACGGTTCCCATTGCAGTAAGCAGTAGAATAGGGATATTGATCTGGCTTTCACGCAAGTGTTTGCACAGCTGGATGCCATTTAAACCTGGCATCATAATATCTATAATCAGAAGATTAAAATCATTTTTGATAAAGTTTTCTAAGGCATCTGTTCCATTATAGGCGTTCCAAACCTGGTAACCATTTTCTTCCAGTGCTGATTTCAGCAGTCCGGCAATTTTATGATCATCTTCTGCTATTCCTATTTTAAGCATAGTACAAAAGTAATGAACTCATCTTAAAAGGAGATTAAAATAGGGCAGTAGGTCAGATTAATAGACCAACTATGAACGGTCGTCTTTTATAGAGGTTCGTCCTCCTGAACTTGACTCAGGATTTATTAAAATGTTAATTTACAATTATTTCGCCTAATTCAGTTACTTGAAGAAAGGTACTGAATCAGGTTCAGTATGACGAGTGGCTAGAGCAATCGTTCATTCCCGGTGGCCTAATATGTTTATTAATGTTAGTATGGTGTCTTCACCAATCGAAACGCTTCATTTTGAAAACGTTTAGGCATTAAGCAATCATCATTTCGGTCGGTGGGACACACGATCAATAGTGTTTACGCAAAAAAAAATCGCATTCAAACTTCCATACATGGTTATTTGAATGCGATTAGCTAAAGGATAAATAAAGTTATCCTTTTCGTGCCATATCAATCATCATTGAAATTTCATCAACGGCGGCTTCATTGCTGCCTTCAAAACCCATTAAATTAAACCTGATATTTCCCTGTGGATCGATGACAAACTTAGAGGGGATGCCATTCACTTTGTAATCACTCACCACTTTATTGATTTTGGTCTCAGGATCTTTATTGTCCATCAATACTTCAAAATTATAGTTCTGCGATTTGATGTAGTCGCCGGCATCTTTGGTAGGCGTAGCTGTTTTTTCCCAGGTATGGATAAACAAAAACTTTACGTTTGGATCATCCTTGTATTTATTAACAGCCATTTGCATTGCCGGAAAAGAAGCCTTGCATGGTCCGCACCAGGTTGCCCAGAAATCTAAAATCACCGTTTTACCCTTCAAACTGCTTAAAGTAACCTGCTTGCCATCCAGATCTGTAAGTGTAAAATCTAGCGCTGGTTTTTTTATCATCTCTTTGTTTAATTTTTGTTGAAGATTGGCGATAATTCCCTTTCTGATTTCAGCGGCATACTGGTCAAAACCGGCATCACTACCTTTTACTTTGATATAAAGTGTTTTAAATGCTGCACTCATTTCATCATTGGCTTTTCCTGATTTTACCGCCTCTTCCAGTTTGGCATAGGCCTCTTCATTTCTGTTTAAAGCCATCAGAATTTTTGCATACTGGAAGTTTGACTTTGGTGATGCTGTTTTCGGATTCGTTGATGCTAATGCTGCATATTTAAGCGCTTCCTTATAGTTTTTTTGTTCATAGAGAATGTTGGCGTAGGTCATGGTTAAACCCGGATAGCCTGATGCTGCAAATTTGGAAGAATTTAGGTCAGGTAGTTTACCATCATAGTATACCTTTGCGATTTCCATGGCTTTTTTATAATAGATAGACGCATTTTTTAAGTCGCCTGCTTTATAAAAAGCTTCAGCCAAGCCGCCATAACCGCTTCCTTTCCAGAAATCTAACATTAATTTTTCGCCGTATTCAATTGCTTTTGCGGTGTTTTTTTGTTCGGCATAACCCGTGGCAATGCTACTGGTGACATAGTCATAAACAATTAAATCTTCACCACTAAAATGTGATGGCGGAAATTTCTGAATCCAGGCTTTATAAGCCTTCTCCTTTTCAGCCGGTGTTTTCAGGTCATATATTTCATCATTAGCGGCTTTGTTTCTGGCACGTGAGCCGGCAGGGAACTTCTTTACTTCAGCTTCCAGTAAAGAGTCGCTAACTTTCTGGTTTTTCAATCGATAATAGTAATTAATGGCCAGATCCATTTCCTTTTCGCTGTTTGATGCGGCAAGGTCTTTTAGCTTATTGTTCAGCAGGGTTTTATCTTCTGGCTTTGTAGAAGTTAACCATTTTTCAAGGTCGGTCTTTGTACTGTCTAATGACTTGGTCTGTGCGCTTACCTGCGTTAATGTTGCAGACAGCAGCAGCGATGTAAGCATAATATTTAAAGTTTTCATCTTTTAAAATTTAGGTAGTTTTTAATTGTATCCGGGGTTTTGGGTTAGGGCATTATTGATCAAAATCTGCGCTTGGGGAATGGGATATAACACAGAAGTGGTTTTCCATGTAGTGGGTCTGAGTGTACCTAAAACGGCATCGGCACGATTGGTTCTTTTTAAATCAAACCAGCGATGGCCCCATTCTCCAAAAAGTTCCATTTTTCTTTCCTGTTCAACAGCAGAAAGCATTTGTGCCTGAGTTAAGGTTGCATTAATGTCTGGTAAACCTGCTCTGGATCTTACGGCATCTAAATCGGTTTTAGCTCCGCTGAGGTTATTCAGTTGTGCCCTGGCTTCTGCCCTGATCAAATATTGTTCAGCTAATCTTAACATCACATTATATTCATTACCAGTGCCTGATGCCACTTTATATTTGGTGATGGAATAGTAGGTTTTGCCGCCTAAAGTTTTGGGAGCGGTCCAGTTAGCGCGGCGTAAATCCGTTGTGCTTTCAAAACTCTGATACGTTCCGTCGGCTAAAGAATAGTTTGGAATGGCTGTAGCTGCAGACCCGTAATTATTTCCAGGTACCGAAAATCCATTTACATTTGCGATTTGCCAGATAATCTCATTACTGTTATTGATGAATGCCAATCCTGGTGCCGGTAAGCTATAGGTTCCGGAGCTGATAACTTGGGTAGCCTGTGCTTCTGCGTTCGCATAATCTTTTTGATACAGATAAACACGAGCCAGTAGGGCAGTGGCAGCATGTTTATTGACTCTGCCTCTAAAAGTGCCAACATATGCAGTTGGCAGCGAAGCTTGTGCTTCAGTTAAATCTTTAATGATTTGTGCATAAACCTGAGCCGAAGATGAACGTGGTAAAACGGCATTTTCAAAGGCAGCGTAATCATCTTTTAAGGGAAGAGGAACATCGCCGAATAAATTAACCAAATAGAAATAAAAATAAGCCCGTAGAAATTTAGCCTCTCCTAAAAGTTGCACTTTGGTAGAAGCGGTTAGCGTGGTAGAAGCTGTTATCCCGCTAATGGCATTATTGGTGTTTTTTATGCCTGGATATAAGTTGCCCCAGGTATTATTTACAAAATTATTATTAGTCAAGATAGCATTTTTCGAAAATTCCTGTATACTCGCATCCGAACCATTATACTGTACATCATCCGCTGATATTCCAGGGTATAATGTGATATAAGTTAGAAAGGCATTGGTATTCGCCGAAGCAGCCGTATAAATACCCATCACCACGCTCTGTGCCGCGGCATCGGTTTTAAAGGCATTTTCAAATGATATTTGTGTTGGCGGGGCACCCAATTCTACAAATTTTTTGCAGGACGGGATGGTCAAAACAGCGCCAAGCATGAGTGTGTTATAAATTAAATTTTTATATGTCTTTTTCATAATGATCGAAATTAAAATGAGCAATTAATACCAAATACAATTGTTCTTAAGGGTGGCAATACCTGGCCAATAGTTCCTGTACCCAGACCTGATGGTCCACCTTGAACGGTAGTTTCTGTATCCAGGGTGTATTTGTTTTTGGCCCAGGTATATAAATTCTGACCTTGAACAAAAATGCTTGCGTTTGAAATCTTCACTTGCTTAAGCCATTCTTGCGGTAGGGTATAGGATAAGTTTACAGATCTTAATTTTAGATAAGAAGCATCGCCATAAACCGCATCTGACTGGGTATAAAGGTTATAGGAGTTTGCTATAGTGGTGCCAGCAGTAGCAGAGGCTCCAGGGATATTGGATGATGTATTGGTCGGTGTCCATCTGCCTAACCAATAGTCATTTTGATTGACCAATGCACCCGGCCGGGTGTCTAAAATTTGGGTTACTCCGAATCTATGATTAAACTGGAAAAAGATACCTAATTCAAAACCTTTATACGTAAAAGTATTATTAAATCCGCCAAAGAATGGTGTTCCAAGATCAGCTATATATCTGTCATTTTGATTGATTACACCATTTCCATCTCTGTCTTCATAAGTCGCTGCACCTGTAGCTGGATTTACCCCTAAAAAATGGTAGGGGCGAAACAGGTTAAGAGGTTCTCCAACAACGTAACTAGAAGCTGAAAATGACTTTTCAAGATTAGGAAATTCAAGTAGTTTATTATTATTAAAGGTTACGTTCAGTGAAGACTTCCATGAAAAATCTTTAGAAACCAGATTGGTCGTATTCAATTCTAATTCTAAACCTTGATTTTGAATAACAGCCGGAAGATTTTGCGTGTAAGAGTTATAGCCGCTCTGTGAAGCCACAGCACTCGATGTAATTTGATCTGATGATCGGTTTCTATAATAATTTGCTGAAAATGAAATGCGGTCTTTTAAAAAACCTAAGTCAATTGCCAGATCTATCTTTTTGGTTGTTTCCCATCTAATGGTTTGATTGGGAAGGCCACTAGGTATTAGTGCGGCACTGCCTAAATAAGGTGTGGCGGGGTTATATAATGACAAATAAAGATAATTTGGAATTTGGTCATTACCAGTGGTACCAAAACTGGTTCTTAATTTACCAAAACTTAAAAAAGATAAATTTTCTTTTATAAAATCCTCATTAGAGAATACCCAGGCTGCGCCAACTGCACCAAAATTACCGAACCGGTTTTCAGGTCCAAACCTTGAAGATCCATCACGTCTGAATGTGGCATTGATCAGGTATTTTTCTTTCCAGTTATAATTTAATTTTGCAAACACAGCATTATACTTGTACTTCACAATGTTGTTGTAGAGAACGGTAACTGTTCCGGCAGCACTGAGTGTACCTAACAGTTCTTCCACACTGTAATTGTTTCCTAAAATTTGTGTGCCGTTAGAAGTGTTCTGCTGAAAGCTGGTACCCACCAAAGCTGTAAATTTACCTTGACCAATATTTTTGGAGTAATCGAGAGTAGGTTCAATACTCCAGTTCTGAGCTGTAGTATTTGCAAAAGTTGCCGAGCTGACAATGTTCCTGGAAGGGTTTTGTGAAGATGCCGGATCAGTATTAACCTGTTCAATTCTGGTCGTTGTATAACCGAAGTTTGATTTTGCCGTTAAGCCAGGTAAAATGGTATATCTGATCGTTGAATTCGCAATTAAGTTATTGGTAACGCCTGTATATTTTTTTTGTAGCGTAGCCAATGGATTAGTAAAACCGTTTGCCCAAAATAATTTACCATTGGCATCATAAAGTGGCAGGTTTGGTGGTAAGTTGTAGGCCGAAGACACATCAGATGCTGGCAGGTTTGTATTATCATTAGTGTAGCTTACCGAGAATGATGCACCAAATTTTTTGTTTTGCGAAACATGGTCAAGATTTAATCTCGAAGAAAATCTTTTATTGCCATTATCACCTAAAAATACACCAGTTTCTTTACGGTAAGCAGAGTTGAAAAAGAATCTCGTTTGATCATTGCCACCAGATAATGAGGCATCAACCTGATTCAAATGACCGCGATTTCCAATTAATAATTTCTGAAAATCAGTACCATTGTTTTGATCCCAAACGGTTAGATCAGGTGCATTGGTGGTATTGGGTGTAACATTATCATTTTGAAAAGCATCTCTTCTTAAAGTTAAATATTCCTGAAGATCCAAGATTGGAATAAAGCGGCTCACTTCTGTAAAACCTGACATTAAGTTTAGGCCAACTTTAACTTTTCCTGATTTTCCCTGCTTCGTGGTAATTAAAACCACCCCGTTAGCCCCCCTTGATCCATAAATGGCAGTTGCATCAGCATCTTTTAAAATGTCTATCCTTTCAATATCAGATGGATTGATCATACCAAAAGGACTGATGCCACCACTAGCGCCTGACGTTCCGAATGAATTGAGGTTATCTGTTGCCGGTTGTCCGCCATTGAAATTAGTAAAAGGTACACCATCAATTACATAAAGTGGAATTCCACCAGAAGTAAGAGAACTTTGTCCGCGAATCTGCACCTGAACGGTACTACCTGGTACCCCATTATTTTGTGCGATGAGCACTCCTGACATTCTACCTGACAGTGCAGCCAATGGATTTCCGACAGGTTGTTTCTGAATTTCATCAGCAGATATAGATGCAACAGCGCCCGTATTTAATTTTCTGGTGGTGGTGCCATAGCCAATAACCTGTACTTCATTCAGGCTTCCCGATTCTGGCGTTAAGGAAACTTTTAAAAGTGTATTTTCATTGACTAAAACTTCCCGGGTTACATAACCCACATAGCTTAGTATCAATGTGATGCTTTTTCCATCAGGTACGGTAACACTAAAATGTCCGTTTTGATCAGTAGCCGTGCTGAACATTTTATCTCCTTTAATTCTAATAGATACGCCCGGAAGCGGGTTTCCGTTCTCATCAGTAATCATTCCCGTTAAGTGGGTGTCATTAACTACTTCATTTGGGGCTAATTTAGCTGTTTTGGTAATCAGAATTTTATTGTCAACCTGCTGATAGGTGAGTCCGGTTCCTTTTAAAAGTAAATCCAGGATCTCCGTTACTGATTTTTCTCCTTCCGGAATACTCACTGGCTGGAGATTTTTCAATTCATTGATGCGGTATAAAAATCGAAACTGACTGTTTGCTTCAATTTTTTTGATCGCCGAAACCAGGTTTTCCTGATCGATGTGTATAGAAATCTTTACTTGCTGTGCCGATTGAGCAATAAGATCAGTAGCGAACAGGCATTGGAGAGAAGCCGTTAATACGATAGCAATGAGGAGGCTGGTGCGCATAAGCTGACGAATTAGATATCGTGTTTGGGATGATGAAGAGAAGAAAACATATTTCTTCCTACCCTCTGCCGATTGTGCAGAAAAATACATAATTTTAAGTGTTTTAAATGAATCCTAGAAAATTGTTTAAACGCATAGATATAGTTAGCGCTATATCTACACCGGCTCCTTGTTTAGCGACAAGGAGTTTTTTTTATTCATTCAAATGCGCAGCTGGTAAATTTTTTTCATGTGGTTTGGTTTAGTTGATTTTGGGTTTATTTATGGTTCACATCCTACGCCATTGATGGTTATGCCGCCGGCGCTGGTTTGGTATTGTGCATTATTGTAGGAACAGATGATTTTAAGAATCTCCTCTAATGATTCTCCCTTTAAAAAGGTTGCCGTAAACCTGCATTTTTTTGGAAGTTCATTTGCAAATGTAATGGGTGTATTAAATCTTTTTGATAAAATTTTTGCTGCCTCCTCTAGTGAAATATCATCAAAGAAAATATCGCTTTCCTGCCATTGTATTGCGTTTTTAGCCAATACATTAACAAAATTGATGCGTTTATTTTTCTGATTAAAAATAATCTGCTGGTTCGGAACAAGAATACCTAAAACTGACTGGCTATCCAATACGCTTACTTTTCCTCTGGTAACAGTAACTTCGATATTATGGTTGCCGGTATATGCTTTAATGTTAAATGCCGTTCCTAAAACTTTGGTGCTCAGTTTGCCTGCACGTACCATGAAACTTTTTTTAGCGTCATGCCTGATATCAAAATAACCTTCACCTACCAAAGTCACCATCCTTTCAGCACCAAAAACTTTTGGATAAGTGATTGAACTGTTATTATTCAGAATCACTGTGCTTCCATCAGGTAAATTTACCTTTTGGTGCTCATTTTCTGTTTTAACCGTTAATGAGGTAATGGATTGCGTAGCCTGTTTTGGACGGTTTGCTGTTTGCGCCATCCACTGTGGCATTTTGTTTTGATCTTTAAATAATATCGCGGCAAAACAAATGATAAAAAAAGCAGCTGCCCATCCCAGCCATTGCCTGGATAGGTCCGGCTTTTTCTTTATAAATTTTGAATCAGTGGAGATCACTTGTTTTAGAATCTGTTCTGCTTTGCCTGCATTCAACACTGCTTCAGGACTTTTATTCCAAAAATTATCCATTACCAGATCGAGCACTGTTGTATCATCCGCATTTTTTATAAGGGTCATAAACTCTTGCAATTCTGCAGGAGAGCATGTTCTGTTTACATACTGATCAAATAAATAGGTGGCTCTATCCGCTTGCATTTTGTTTAGTTTGATGGCTTAAGGTAGAAATGAAGATGTATCTGTCCCTTTTTAAACAATGACAATACAAAAATGGAAAGGAGGTAGTTAGATGAGAGATTATTTTACAAAAAATAATAAAAGTGGAATAACTTTTATTTGATCTTGTGTCGTCAGGAAGTTTTTAATTGATTTTACAGCATCTCTCAGGTGAGTTTTTACCGTTAATGGAGATAGGTTAAGTTTATTAGCTACATCAGCCTGTTTTAAACCTTCAATATGGCAAAGTTGATAAACTAATTTTTGCTGTGGCGGAAGTTTTTCAATGGCAGTTTCCAATAACTTCTTTGTTTCCTTAAATTGGATCTCATTTTCTGTAGCCAAATCTACATCAGATGTTTCCTGATGGGCCTTCAGGATATTCCTTTGTTCTACCGTAGCTTTTTTTAATGCATTTAACGTTTCATTTCTTGCGGTTGTACGTAGAAATCCTCCAAAATTTTCAATCTGGACTAAATGAGTTCTCTTCACCCAAAGCTTAATAAAAACATCCTGAACAATTTCCTCCGCTGCGGCATCTTCCTGAAGAATGGCTAGTGCGTAGCCGTACACTTTGTTGCGGTAAAAATTAAAAAGAATGCCAAAAGCCTGCTGATCTCCAATGGCAATTTTTGCCAGTATCAAGTTCTCATCAGTCAGTTCCTTTTGCATGGTGCTAATATATCAATTAAACTAAGTTTTTGAGTTTGATTATATTCACGATGTGCTTTACATTTTATCAATAGCACTAAAAGTTATTCCATTTCTGACACTATAATTTTAGATTAGGGATCAGGTTTAAAAAAGCCTGAAAGTTGGCCTTGTATTTTTTCTTATCCAGTTTAAAATAAAAAGCACCTTTCTTTGAACCTGATTTGTCTTTTTCTTCAAGTTTGATCAGTAAACCTGTAGAACTGATTTTTCTGCTAAAATTCCGGGTATCTATTTTAGTATCGTTCACCTCTTCAAAAAGCATCTGCAACTGAGGAATGGTAAACTTTTTGGGCAACATTTCGAATAAAATCGGGTGGAGGGCAGCCTTGTAACGTAGTTTTTTCCGTGCATCAGCCACCATTTGAGCATGGTCGAAAATTAACTTGGGACTTTCATTAACGAGAAACCATTCCGCGTGATATTCATCACTTAATTGCGCTTCATATTTATGAATATCAATTAAGGCAAAATAGCCTACAGATAATGTGCGTTCAATTGGATCGCGATGAGGTTCCCCGTAAATTTGCAACTGTTCCAGGTAAATTCCTTCCAGTCCGGTATTTTTTTTCAATACCCTATTGGCTGCATCATCCGGACTTTCATTGGCACCCACAAATCCACCAATTAAACTCCATTTGTTAATTTCAGGTTCCAGGCCACGCTTCACCAGCAATAATTTAAGGTGTTCTCCGTCAAAACCAAAAACAATGCAATCTACAGCCACCAGATAATGCGGTTGGCCTGAATATTCTATCATGCTGAAATTAATTTAAATGTGCCTGAATATCTTCAAAATTTTACGAAAATAGAAAATATCAGCAAATTATTAAATGTCATTTTGACAAATAATAATTTATTTATACTTTAGCCGAATTCAAATTCCATTTGTAGCCCAACATTCTAATCAATAAATACATGAGTACAACATTTGATCTTGATTCAAATCCACACAGAAGGCTTAATATTCTCACCGGAGAATGGGTTTTGGTATCACCACATCGCACCAAGCGGCCATGGCAGGGTAAGGTTGAAGATATAGCGGGTAATAACCGTCCGGAATATGATCCGAAATGTTACCTCTGCCCGGGAAACGATCGTGCAGATGGCGATGTTAATCCGGATTATAAGGAAAGCTTTGTTTTTAAAAATGATTTTTCAGCCTTGCTGGAAGATACACCTGTTGCTGGCTTAAATGATGATGGCTTATTGGTAGCACAAAATGAGCGTGGCATCTGTAAAGTGGTTAGTTTTAGTCCGAAACATCATTTAACCCTGCCAGAACTAAGCGTGAATGAAATCACTGCAGTTGTGGACTTATGGCAGCAGGAATTTAACAGCCTTTCTGAAAATGAATGGATCAAGTATATTCAGATTTTCGAAAATAAGGGCGAAATTATGGGTTGCAGCAACCCACATCCACATGGACAAATTTGGTCGCAAAGCGAAGTGCCAATGGAAATCGTGAAAGAAACTGAACGGCAGAAAAATTACTATGCTGTTCATCGGGAAAGTTTATTGTCGGCCTACCTTAAAATTGAATTAAAAAAGGATGAAAGAATTGTTTACGAAAATAATCATTTCGTAGTGCTGGTTCCATTCTGGGCAGTATGGCCTTATGAAACGATGATCATCAGTAAGCGGCAGGTGAGTAGTATCAAATATTTTAACCCTACAGAAAAAGCAGCATTGGCAGATGCGATAAAAGTGCTTACCAGTAAATATGATAACCTTTTTGAAACTTCGTTTCCTTATTCTGCAGGAATGCACCAGGCACCTGTAAATATTGGAGATCATCCGGAATGGCACTGGCATATGCATTTTTATCCACCATTATTGCGATCGGCGACCGTGAAGAAATTTATGGTGGGTTATGAAATGCTGGCCAATCCGCAGCGCGACATCACACCAGAATTTGCTGCAAATCGATTAAAAGAATTGTCTACAGAACATTATAAATTAAAACTAACCAAATCACATCATTAAGAGCGAATGGATATTGAACGTTTAAAAAATGCATTCAAAGAGATTTACCAAACCGAACCCATCCTGGTAAAATCTCCTGGAAGAATAAATATTATAGGAGAGCATACCGATTATAATGGTGGCTTTGTTATGCCGGCGGCCATTAATAAGGCCATATATGTTGCGGTATCAAAAAGAGATGATGAGGAAATTCACTTATATTCTGAAAGTTATCAGGCATCTTATACTTCTTCCGTTTCAGCCATAAAGAAATCTGATCTCAGCTGGGCGAATTATGTATTGGGCGTAGCCGATCAATTGGTTAACCGGGGTTATAAAATTGGTGGCTTCAACCTTTATTTGGATGGAAACGTTCCGCTAGGTGCAGGGCTTTCCTCTTCTGCCGCATTGGAATGTGCAACGGCTTTTGCACTCGACCATATGAATGAACTGGGCATTTCACAAATGGATCTGGCTTTAATTTCACAAAAAGCGGAACACGTATTTGCGGGTGTAAACTGCGGGATTATGGATCAGTTTGCTTCGGTTTTTGGTAAGCAGAATCATGCTGTTTTACTGGATTGCAGAAGCATGGAATATGAATATATTCCTTTGGCGTTGGAAGGCCACAAGCTTGTTTTACTCAATACTAATGTTAAACATTCGCTTTCTGATTCTGCCTATAACCAAAGAAGAGCACAGTGTGAACAAGGTGTAGCCTGGATTAGTGCACACCATCCGGAGGTAAGCAGTTTAAGGGATGCCGATTTAAAAATGCTGGATACATTTGTAAAGCCAAATGATGCGGAGGTTTACCAGAAATGTAAATATGTAGTAGAAGAAATCGGCCGGATTCAAAAAGCAGCAGAAGCACTTAAACAGGGTAATTTAGTTGCATTGGGCAAACTCATGCTCGAAACGCATGAAGGCCTAAGTCAGGAATATGAAGTGAGTTGTAAGGAACTTGATTTTCTGGTTAATTATGTGAAAGATTTAGATCATGTTCTTGGTGCCAGGATGATGGGTGGTGGCTTTGGCGGCTGTACCATCAATATTGTAAAAAATGAAGAAATAGATGCATTGATTTCAGAAGTAAGTGCACTTTATGAAAAAGAGTTTGGTTTGTCACTGGATGCATACGTGGTGGAAACGGCAGATGGATCAACGCTAATCAGCGCCTAAGCTGAGCTTTTTAAAAATATGTAAATAAAAAATAATCAGAATTTGATATGCCATCTGGGCCAGTTGAATAAACCTAAACAAATAAATGAATGAAAAATAATATTCTGGATGCAAAAGATTACATCGTATTCGCGGTGTATTTTGTAATTGTGGCAGCCTATGGCCTTTACATTTACAATAAAAAGAAATCCGAATCAACGGGCTCAAAAGATTACTTTCTAGCAGAAGGCTCACTTACCTGGTGGGCAATTGGTGCTTCTCTAATTGCTTCGAATATCTCAGCCGAGCAGTTTATCGGGATGAGTGGATCAGGATTTAAAATGGGATTGGCCATTGCCACTTACGAATGGATGGGGAGTTTAACCCTGATTGTAGTTGCCGTTTTCTTTATTCCGGTTTACCTGAAAAACAAAATTGCCACCATGCCACAGTTCCTGCACCAGCGCTATAATGGTACTGTTGCTATGATTATGGCTGTTTTTTGGTTGCTCTTATATGTAGTGGTTAACTTAACTTCTATCCTCTATTTAGGTGCACTGGCGGTGAGCAGTATTTCAGGGTTCAACCTCGAATTGTGTATGTATGCCATTGCAGCCTTTGCCATCATCATTACGTTAGGTGGTATGAAGGTAATTGGATATACCGATGTGATCCAGGTATTCTTCCTGATTTTAGGTGGTTTGGCGACCACTTACCTGGCGCTTAATCTGGTATCTACCCATTACGGAACAACGGGTATTTTTGAAGGTTACCACCTTATGAGTACCAAAGCATCAGAACACTTTCATATGATTCTTAAGCCTGAGAACGAAAATTATATCGATTTACCAGGTTTAAGCGTGCTGATAGGGGGGATGTGGATTGTAAACTTAAATTATTGGGGTTGCAATCAGTACATCACTCAACGTGCTTTGGGTGCCGATTTAAATACCGCAAGAGGTGGTTTATTATTTGCTGCCTTCCTGAAATTGTTGATGCCGATTATTGTGGTGCTTCCGGGTATTGCGGCATATGTACTTTATAAGGACGGGGCCTTCCAGACAGAGATGTTGCAAAATGGGTCTGTCAATCCCGATCGTGCTTATCCGGTATTGCTGAACTTACTGCCTGCCGGTTTGAAAGGGTTGTCTTTTGCAGCATTAACAGCAGCCGTTGTAGCTTCCTTAGCGGGTAAAGCGAACAGTATTGCCACTATTTTTACCCTGGATATTTACAAAAAAGTAATTAATCCCGAAGCAACAGAAAAGAATCTGGTATTGACAGGAAAGATTTCCATTATTGTAGCCATGATATTGGGTGTATTAATTGCTCCTCATCTGGGAATTGATAAAAAAGGTGGTTTCCAATATATTCAGGAATATACCGGCTTCGTGTCACCAGGTATTTTTGCCATGTTTATTCTGGGCTTCTTCTGGAAAAGAACCACTTCAAATGCTGCTTTATTCGCAACCATAGGTGGTTTCGGTATGTCATTATTGCTTAAGGCTTTGCCAAATTTAGCTGACCTTTCTTGGTTATCTGGTTTAGGCTTTTCAGTTAAAAATGCATCAGGAATCTATGAAATCCCTTTCCTTGACAGGATGGGCTTTGTATTTATATTCTGTATCATTGGTATGATCATCATTAGTTTATTTGAAAACAGAAAAGGTGTGAATCCTAAAGGACTGGATATTGATGCCAAAATGTTTAAAACCAGTACCAGTTTTGCCGTTGGAACATTGCTTATTATTGGCTTGCTGGTTGCACTGTACAGTGTTTACTGGTAAAATGCTAAGTCATTAGAAATACCGTAACAAAAAGGATAGTATCTGCTGATGCTATCCTTTTTGTTTGCACATCAATCGATAACTTAATCGTTAAATATAAAAAATAAGGTACGTTATTTTATTTCTGATAACAGGACATTATCAGAACAAGTGATTGTTGAAAAGAGAAAATTTTTAGCGCTGAACGCGTGGTCTTTTAGATTTGAATGCATCGTTTGACCTTGGTTTTGGAGCAGGTTTTTTGGGAGCAGTTTCTTCAGATAACTTAACAGTAATCACATTACCTTTAAATGTTTCTCCATTTAGCATGGAAATAATGTTTTTAGCATCATCTAAACTTGCTACTTCTATAAAGGCATAACCCTTGCACTTTCCGGTAGCCCGATCCCGAACAACCTTTATGGTGTCAATTTTGCCATGCAAACTAATAAAAATTGCCAGATCCATCTCCTGTATGTTGTCTGCCAGGCCACCGACGAAAAGCTTGTTCATTTTCAGAATATTATGTTTACTGTTTTATATCGCTTTTGATAACGTTTTCGCGAGCGTTATGTTTTGTGTTAATTTTTTGCAAAATAAAAATTTATAATGGTGAAAACAAAACAGATTTAACTTATAAGCTTCCCATTCTCTCCTCATCATTAATTTGCTTGAGGTTAATGCAGCATGGATAAATCAATTAAGTTTAAAGTTTACCATAAATTATTATCAGTTTTAAAACAATTGATCGCTTTTTGAAAGCGCAAATGATTTCCTATAACCAATCGGGATTATATTAATTGTCAATAGATTTTCTGTTCAACAAACCAATTTACGATTGATTAACATCCTTTAACAGTGCTTAGGAAGGGTTTTGAATATTACGGCAAGGAATTTGTTAATTGATAAGCTGATCAATAATAAAAAAATAAAAATATGAAATTTTACAAATCAATCCCGATAATGCTCTTGGCTGGAGTGATGATTTCCGGTTGCGTAAGTAATAAGAAATATACTGAACTTCAGGATACTTATTCTAAATTAAGAGAAAGAAATCAAGAGCTAAGTAATAAATACCAGGATAGTCAGCGAGAGCTTTCAGGTACAAGCAGCAGGGTGAAAAGCCTTGAAGAACAAATTGCTTCAGAAAAATCGAATGTTGCTGCCTTACAGGATGCTTTAAACAAATGTTTAAACTCCAGTAACCAGGGGAATGTGAACATTTCCAAACTGGTTGATGAAATTAACAGTTCCAATAAATATATTAAGCAACTGGTAAATGCTAAAAATAAAAGCGACTCGCTTAATATGGTGCTGACCAATAACCTGACCCGTTCTTTAAGCCGGGAAGAGCTTAGTGATGTGGATGTTCAGGTCTTAAAAGGTGTCGTATATATTTCATTGGCTGATAACATGCTTTATAAATCCGGTAGCTATGAGGTTTCTGATAAAGCTGGCGAAACTCTAAGCAAAATTGCCAAAATCATTAAAGATTACGGTACTTATGATGTGCTGATTGAAGGTAATACCGATAATGTGCCGATCACACAGCCGAATATTCGTAACAACTGGGACTTAAGTGCTTTAAGGGCGTCATCAGTTGTACAGGTATTACAAAATAAATATCAGGTAGATCCAAAACGATTAACGGCCGGAGGTCGCGGAGAGTTTAACCCTGTTGCCGATAACAATACACCAGCAGGAAAGGCACAAAACAGGAGAACACAAATTATCATCACCCCTAAGCTTGATCAGTTTATGGATTTGATTGGTAAAGCTCCGGAACAATCACAGAAATAAAATTTATAGATATTTAGGGCAGTCTCTTAAGGGCTGCCCTTTTTTATGCAAGAAATAATTGTTTAAGATAAGTTTAACCAACCTTATGGAAGCAAATAAATCTTAAACAGTGCTCAAGAAATGCCCGCTGGGGTGTATTCAAAATACTTCTGCACGTACCAGGATGTTAAATAAGCCTCAGAATGGGTGCAAGGCAAAGGCTTACCGGTTGATTTTGAATTGGCATCAACATCAGAAAATCAGGGACACAAAAAAGCCCCAGCTGATAAACTGAGGCTTTTCGCAGGTTGTTATGCTTTATAAGCTTCCTTGGCGTAGGTTTTTAAATATTTTTTGAGCATTTCTCTCGCCACATGGATTCTGGTTTTTACGGTTCCAAGCGGAATCTGCAATTCATCTGCAATCTCGTGGTATTTAAAACCTTCAAAATATTTAATAAACGGAACACTGTAAACCTCCGGCAAATGATTCAATGCTTTCTGAATATCATCTACAATCATCTTACCCACACTTGCATTACGTTCAGAACTATACATCAGGTTAGCTGATGATATTTCATCGTCTTGTGTAATCAGGGTTTTTGCTTTTGCAGATTTACGGTAATTGTTAATAAATGTGTTTTTCATGATGACAAACAGCCAGCCTTTAAAATTGGTGCCTTCCTGAAAATTCTGATAAAATCTGATGGCTTTCAACATCGTGTCTTGAACCAAATCGTTAGCATCTTCGATGTCTTTTGTGAAATTTAAAGCATGCATTTTAAGCGAAAGAGAGTGGCTGTTAACCATGTTGTTAAATTCGAATTGTGTCATGATGTTTTAGGTTAAGGATGTGCAATCAAACGAACAATAGTTATACCAAAAGATGCGGTTGCAACTATTGGTCTGATTTTAAAATCGGATCAAAAAATAGGTCTATGATATGATTAAAGCGTTTTAGGTATTTTAGGGCTTCGCTGTTCATTTGCAGATAGCGTATAAATACGGGGGTTTATACTTAATAGAATTTTGGTTTCCTTACAGTACTTTTCTAAGCTGCATAATATTCCATACAGCATTTAATTAAAACTTTTTACACCAATAAATACTTTATTTTAATAAATCCTCAGACATGGAAGAATTAATGAACCAGGTAAAAAGCTTCCTGGGTAGCAAGGCACAAAACATTTTTAAAAAAGGACCTGCAGCAATTGAAATTAAAGTTAAGGAGGGAGTTGATGCCAAAAAATTAGCTGAAGATTTAAAGCAACATATCGTCGCCCTGATTAGTGAAGATACCATTGCCATGATAAGTTTGGTTGACCATCGTGGGATGCCGGTGGATCATTTCTCACTGAATCAATAATCATTCATGACGAGATATTTGTTTGGTTGTCCAAATGGAAAACCATTGTATCAGATTCTTGTTCTATGGCATAATGAAAGAAGCTTTTCAACCTGCAAATCTTACAAATGGATATGGCCCGGTTCAAATTTGGTATGGTAAAAAAATAACGAAAGCGATTATCAGGTGAAACCTGTATAAACAAATATGGAAATAGATATCCGCAAAAGAAAAATAGGTTTAAACTTTAATGAAAATGGTGCAGCCGAAATTTACCTCTGGGCCCCTTATGCAACCGGCGTTTCATTGCTCACAAATGGCAGAAAAATCAGCCTGATTAAAGAAGATTATGGCTACTGGTTTTTGAAAACCAGCCAGATCATTGAAAATGATGCATATGGCTTTGAAGTTTTGCAGTCGGAAGATACCGTTTCATCCTCTAATGGGATGAAATACCTGCAACGGGCAGACCCGGCTTCATTGTGGCAGAAAGAGGGGGTACAGGGAAATTCAACGGCCTATAAGCTTAATGCATTTAAATGGACGGATCAGCAGTGGCAGGGAATACCATTGGAAGAATTCATCATTTATGAACTGCATACCGGAACCTTTACAGAAAACGGAGATTTTAAAGCTATTGAAAATAAAATCAGGTATTTAAAAGAATTGGGGATTACGGCAATTGAACTGATGCCCGTTGCTCAGTTCTCCGGTGATAGAAACTGGGGTTATGATGGTGTTTTTCCATTTGCCATCCAAAATTCTTACGGTGGGCCAGAAGCCCTTTGTCAACTTATTAATGCCTGCCATGAAAATGGGTTGGCGGTAATTGTAGATGTAGTTTATAATCATATGGGCCCTGAAGGGAACTATTTTAATGATTTTGGACCTTATTTTACGGATAAATATCAAACCCCATGGGGGCAGGCCATTAACTTTGATGATGCCAATTGTGATCCGGTTAGGGATTACTTCATCGAAAATGTGTTGATGTGGTTCCGGGATTTTCATGTAGATGCCCTCCGCCTGGATGCCGTGCATGCCATTAAGGATTTTAGTACAACCCATATCCTGCAGGAAATACGGCAACATGTGGACCAACTTTCTGCTTATACCGGAAAATCTTATCAGTTAATTGTTGAACTGGATTTAAATGATCCTAAATATATTAATACGATTGACCGTGGTGGCTATGGGATGGATGCCCAATGGGCTGATGAATTTCACCATGCTCTGCGCGTTACAGCGGGGCAGGAGCCTAAGGGATATTATAAGGAATTTAATGGTATTGAGCACCTGGCAAAAGCTTATAAAGATGCCTATGTTTATGACGGGCAATATTCGCCACACCGGCAAAAGAAATTTGGTGCCAGGGCAACCTATAATGATGGAAGACAATTTGTTGTTTTTTCGCAAAATCATGATCAGGTCGGCAACAGGATGCTTGGAGAAAGAACCAGTGAATTGCTGGGTTTCGAAATGTCAAAAATACTGGCGGCAGCAGTATGTTGTAGTCCTTTTTTACCTCTTATCTTTATGGGTGAAGAATATGGCGAAACCAACCGTTTCCAGTTTTTTACCAGCCACAGCGATCATGATTTGATTAAAGCCGTAAGAAAGGGAAGAAAATCTGAATTCGCCGCATTTCACCATGATGAGGAAACACCTGATCCCCAAAATATCGAAACTTTTCTTCAGTCAAAGTTAGACTGGCGAAAAATCAATCGCCCTTCTCACCATCATATGTTGCAATATTATAAAGCATTAATTAGTCTGCGTAAAGATCACCCGGCACTTTCTGTTTTAAATCGGAAAAATTTAAAGGTAAAAGCCATTGCAACACAAAACTGTTTAATACTGGAGCGCTGGCACGAAGATGAGCGGATCTTATGCCTCATGAATTTTTCTAGCCAGGTACAAGTGTTGCTTCTGGAAGAACACGCCCGGAAATACCAGAACATCTTTAACTCCGCATCTGTCATGTGGGGTGGCACAAGTGATGATGAACCTGTTTCATTTACCGAAAAAATAACCGTATTACCTGAATCGATCCTAATTTTTCATTGTAAAAATGTATAAACCTTCCAGCACCTACCGAATCCAGTTTAATCAGGATTTTACTTTTCAATCGCTCCGTAACATCATTCCATATCTTAAAAAATTAGGGATAGATACAATATATGCTTCACCAATTTTTGAATCTTCCCCCGGAAGCATGCACGGTTATGATACCATTAATCCTCATAAAATTAATCCCGAAATAGGAACCGAAGCAGAATTATACCAGCTTTCTGCTGATTTAAAAGCCGCGGGAATAGGCTGGCTGCAGGATATTGTACCTAACCATATGGCTTTTCATACCGGTAATGCCTGGCTGATGGACGTATTGAAAAATGGAAAGAAATCTGCATATTCCTCTTTCTTTGACATTGATTTTTCGCATGAAACCAAACTGATGGTTCCGTTTTTAGGGGAAGATTTAAATGATGCCATTGCCAATGGTGCGCTGCAGCTAACGGCTGAAAATGGGGAATATTACCTTTGTTACGGAGGAACCAACTGGCCGGTTAGTGAAGCAACGAAGCAAAATCTTCAGGGAAAAAATAGCTCATTAATTAATAGCCGTAAACCTGAATTACTCGAAATCGTCAACCAACAGCATTACAGGCTATGTAACTGGCAGGAAACTTTTCATAAAATCAATTACAGGCGGTTTTTTACTGTAAATAGTTTAATCTGCTTGAATATTCAGGATAAAGCGGTATTTAATACCTATCATGAATATATTTTCAAATTTGTACAAGAGGGTATTTTTCAGGGATTACGTATAGACCATGTTGATGGGTTATACGATCCGAAAATGTATCTGGACAGGTTAAGGAAAGCGATTGGCGATGAGGTATACGTTGTCATTGAAAAAATTCTTGAATATGAAGAAAAACTTCCGGCAGACTGGAATACGCAGGGAAATACAGGTTATGATTTTCTGGCCATCACTAACAACCTGTTTACTAATCAAGCTGCACAGCAATCATTTGATAAGCTATACCAGAAAGTAACCGGAAAATCACAGGATCTGGAAGTGCTTATTCATGAAAAGAAAGAAACTATTTTATATGAGCACATGAGTGGCGAACTTGATAATTTATATCAGTTGGCTAAAAACCTGGAATTGATTGCTGATACGGATGAAAATGAGATTGGTGCCGATATTCTTAAAAAAGGAATCGGTGAAATGATGATTCAAATGCCGGTTTACCGCTATTATGATTACCAGTTTCCTTTAAAAAATGACGCTTTAAATGAATTGAAGAAATTAATTTCTGGAGTGATTATTCAGGATGAATTAAAACCGGCAGGAGCTTTTTTGACGAAAATTTTTATTGAAAAGCCTTTGCAGGGAGATGCAGTTTATCTTAAAAATATAAGTCAGTTCTACCAACGTTGTATGCAGTTTACCGGTCCGCTAATGGCTAAAGGAGTAGAAGATACAGTAATGTTTACTTATAATCTTTTCGTTGGCCATACTGAAGTGGGTGATGCACCGCATGCATTTGGAATTTCTATCGAAGATTTTCATTCAAAAATGATAGAGAGGCAGGAGGAATGGCCGCTTTCTTTAAATGGAAGTGCTACTCACGATACCAAGAAGGGTGAAGATGTAAGGGCAAGGTTAAACGTATTAACAGATCTTCCGGAAGATTGGATCAAGGTTGTGGAAACGCTTTTAAAAACGACCAGCCAGCTCAAGGAGGAAAATGAATCTTTTAAAGCGTTGCATAATAATGATATGTACCTGGTGATTCAAACCATTTTAGGTGTGCTATCCATGCCAGGTGAAGATACGGATGATATTCACAACCGTTTGGCCCAATACATAGAAAAAGCCTTGCGTGAAGCCAAAAAACGATCAGGTTGGGCATCGCCGGATGAAGATTACGAGCAGTCTGTTAAAGATTTTGCAACAGCTTTAATAAAACCCGAGCACAGTGGCAATCAGGCCATTCAGCAATTTATTGAAAAAATTGCAGATTTTGGTATCATCAACAGTTTATCGCAACAGGTTTTAAAATTTACCTGTCCGGGTATTCCGGATATTTATCAGGGTACCGAATTGTGGGACTTAAGCCTGGTAGACCCTGATAACCGCAGACCCGTAGATTATGATAAGAGAATCCGTTTTCAGTCTGAACAACAGGATCAAACCTTAAAGGAGTTATGGGAAGAACGTTATTCGGGGAAAATAAAACTGTGGTTAACCCAGCGTCTGGCAACCGTCAGAAAAAATCATGCTCAAATTTTTGAAGATGGCCAATACATTCCGCTTCAGGTTTCAGGAAAATTTAAGCACAATGTTGTTTCCTTTGCCAGGTATCACCGGCAGGAATGGATAGTGGTTGCCGTTCCATTAGGCTTAGCCGCAGTGGCGAATAAGGATGCTAAAGCCGCCAATAAGTTTGATTGGGCAGATACAGAAATTATACTTCCCGCAGGGGCACCGGTGGAATGGGATGATTTGATTACAGGCACATCCGGCGTGAAAGATATATTGAATAAAGGCATCCTGATCAATCAGATTTTAAGTGAAGTGCCGGTGGGATTAGTTAAACTTAAATCCAAAGAAAATGACCGTTCTGCAGGTATTTTAATGCATATTAGTTCCCTGCCGTCTGATTATGGAATTGGCGATATAGGGCCAGAAAGCAGAAGTTTTATTGATTTTCTGACCGAATCCGGGCAAAGATACTGGCAGATTTTGCCTGTGAACCCTACAAAATCCGAAAACGGCCACTCCCCATATTCCAGTAATTCTGCCATGGCCGGTAATATTTTACTGATCAGTCCTGATTTACTGCGGTCAGATGGTTTATTGAAAGAAGCTGATCTGAAAAATGCTGTACTCGAATCAACTGATCAGGTTGATTATGACCGCGTGGAAGAACATAAACATCATTTACTGAAATTGGCTTATCATAACTTCAGGGAGTCACCTCATTCTGAACTGCACAAGTCTTTTGAAACGTTTTGTACCGCAGAAAAAAGTTGGCTTCATAATTTTTCCTTATATGTAACCATTAAAGCCAATAACAGGCAACAGGAATGGTACCATTGGCCTGAACAGTTAAAAACTAGTGATCCCAATGCGTTGGCAGAGTTTATTGAACAGTTCGCCGATGAAGTAGAGGAAATTAAATGGCAGCAGTTTATTTTTTTTCAGCAATGGCATGAACTGAAAGATTACGCCAATCAGCATGGTATTCAGATCGTAGGTGATCTTCCATTTTACCTCGACCTGGATTCGGTAGAGGTATGGTCTCAGCCATCATTTTTTAAGCTGGGCAAGGACCTGAAACCTCTTAAAATCGCCGGGGTTCCTCCCGATTATTTTAATGAAAACGGTCAGCTCTGGGGAATGCCGATTTTCAATTGGGAGGCCATGAAAGCAGACCGGTATACCTGGTGGGTAAACCGACTTAAAAAAAATATGGAATTATTTGACTTATTGCGACTGGATCATTTCAGGGCTTTTTCTTCTTTCTGGGAAGTTGATGCAGGTGCAAAAACGGCGATTAACGGAAAGTGGATAGATGGGCCTGGAAATGACTTTTTTGAAGTCATAGAAAGCGAATTAGGGCAGTTGCCATTTATTGCTGAAGATCTGGGTGAAATTACCAGTGACGTGGAACAACTGCGTGAAAGATTTAAATTACCGGGGATGAAAGTGCTGCAATTTGCCTTTGGAAGTGATTTAATAAACACAACACACATTCCGCATAATTTTAGTTCTTCAAATTGTTTGGTTTATACCGGTACACATGATAATAATACCCTTTTAGGCTGGTTTAAAGAGGAAGCTGATGACAACACCAAAAAAAGACTCGATATGTATTTCGGCTTCAGCCAGAATGAAGAAAATATCTGTCAAACCATTTTGAGGGCAGTATATTCCGCTGTTGCGGCAATAGCAATTGTACCTGTTCAGGATATCCTGAATCTGGATGAATCTGCAAGAATGAATACTCCTGGCAGAAATTCCGGGAACTGGAAATGGCGCTTAACCAAAGAAAAGTTAGATAATAGCCTGATTGGCTGGTTAAAGATGGAAATGGAACGATGTAACAGAAAACGTTAGTGATGATCAATACATCGTTTTCCAAACTTTTCAGTTAAACGGCTTTAATAATGAGTGACTTAAGTTCGTGATTTAAATTTTAAATTAAGTTTAAAACCAAATTATAGAGCATAAAGTTGTGCTTACTATTAATTATGTGTATTTTTAAATCTACTTTATTGCTATTATTGCGGAAATTTTGGATTTAATTATGAATATTGGAAGATCAGGCATAATTGTTTACATGAATACAGAAGAAAATTATGGAACCATCCTGGATGAAAATTTTCAGGATATCTATTTTTCTCTGATTAATCTACCCCTGGAAGCATATATCTATGCCAAGGTATCCTTCGAAATTCAATTGTTACTTAAAGGCTTAGAGGCGACCAATATTTGCTTGTTGTAAATCTTTGAATCAGGTAAAACGGTCTTACATAGGTTAGCATTTCGTTAATGATTTATTGCATCATTAGAATGATCTTATTTCTGAAAATTTGCAGCACTATTTGTATTTTTTTGGGTATAAAAAACAATATTTAGTAAACATTAAATTAATAACTAAATAATATCAAATCAGGGGATTGTCTGATAATTCTTGGATCTGGTATACAATAAGCATCATTTATAATTTAATTATTGTCGAATTTATATTACTTTTTTAAAGTATTTCGTTTAAATAAATTAAAAAATAGTGATCTTAAAATGAAATTTTTAAAATTATTTAGCTGTTAGTCAGGATGTTAATTGTTTTTTCAGCCCTATCCTTTAATTTTACATAATTTAACGTTTCCACTTTATCTTTTCTTGAAAAAATATATATATTTGTTCTTACCCTTTCGAGGGTATGTTTTTCATAGGTAGATGTAGGGTCGAATACTTGTATTCGGCCCTTTTTTGTTTTTTGGAGTATTTAAAAATGTATGTTTGTGGTATGATAAAGAAGAAAGTTGTTGTTGCAGTTACTGGTGCCAGTGGATCAATTTATGCTAAAGTTTTGTTCGATAAATTGATAGAACTTCAAGATCAAATTGAGGCTGTTGGTGTGGTAATGAGCGATAACGCAAAAGAAGTTTGGCAATTTGAATTGGGAAACCAGAACTATGCCGATTATACCAATTTTACTTTCTTCAGCAAAAACGATTTTAATGCACCCTTTGCCTCAGGTTCAGCTAAGTATGATACCATGATTATTGTGCCCTGTTCCATGGGAACATTAGGTCGCATTGCACATGGCATATCAAACGATTTGATTTCAAGAGCGGCTGATGTGGTTTTAAAAGAACGCAGAAAACTAATTGCCGTAGTAAGAGACACACCATTCAGTTTGATTCATATAAATAACATGAAAACAGTTACAGAGGCAGGAGGAATTATTTGTCCGGCGAATCCTTCTTTCTATAGCTTACCAAAAACAATTGAAGAAGTAGCCGGAACAGTGATCAGCAGGGTGCTGGATTTGGCTGGTTTTGAGCAGGAAAGTTATCGCTGGCAGGAAAAATAGCTCCGTTTCAATTGCATGGTGATAGCTGAGAATTGCCAATTGATCACCTAATGTTATCTCACTGTAATTTATCAGTTCAGCAGGATCCATTCTGTCAACTCCAAACTTATTTCTTATCTTTGCAGGCTCAATGAAAAAGGTCGCGTTTTATACATTAGGTTGTAAATTAAATTTTTCTGAAACCTCCACAATCGGTCGTTTATTTACCGATGCAGGTTATGCTGTGGTTGAATTTCAGGATCAGGCTGATGTGTATGTGATCAACACTTGCTCTGTTACGGAGCATGCGGATAAAAAATGCCGTAAAGTAGTTAAAGAAGCTTTAAAATATTCTCCAAATGCTTTTATCACCATTGTTGGGTGTTATGCTCAGCTCAAGCCACAGGAAATCGCTGAGATTGAAGGGGTGGATATGGTTCTGGGTGCAGCGGAGAAATTTAGAATTGTAGAATATATTACTGATTTGACCAAGCAACCTAAAGCGGTGGTTCATCAGCAAAACATAGAAAAAGTAAATCATAATTTCATTGCATCTTATTCTATCGGCGATAGAACGCGTACTTTTTTAAAAGTGCAGGATGGATGTGATTATCCTTGTACCTATTGCACTATTCCATTGGCGCGTGGTGCCAGCCGGAGTGATACCATTGAGAACGTGGTGAACAGGGCTAAAATGATTGCAGAAAGTGGGGTAAAAGAAATTGTGCTTACCGGTGTTAACCTTGGTGATTTTGGCATTCGAAATGGCGAAAGGGAAGATAAGTTTTTTGATCTGGTAAAAGCATTAGATGAGGTTGACGGCATTGAAAGAATTCGCATCTCATCTATAGAACCAAATCTGCTTAGTAATGAGATTATTGAATTTGTAGCCCTATCTAAACGTTTTGTGCCTCATTTTCATATTCCCTTACAATCCGGATCTGATAAAATTCTGGGCTTGATGCGTCGCCGTTACCGTAGCGATTTATACGTGGAGCGGGTAGCAAAAATTAAAGAAGTAATGCCGCATTGCTGTATCGGTGTGGATGTAATTGTTGGCTTCCCCGGCGAAACCAAGGATGATTTTCTGGATACCTATCAGTTTTTAAACCAGCTGGATATCTCTTATTTGCATGTATTTACCTATTCCGAACGTGAACTGACCGTCGCATCCGAAATGAAAGGTGTTGTATCCGGTAGCGAGCGTAACGAAAGAAGTAAGATGTTGCATATCCTGTCGGATAAAAAACGCAGGGCTTTTTATCAGTCGCAGATTGGCAGTAATGCAGAAGTGCTGTTTGAAGCTGATCAAAAAATGGGTTATATGCATGGATTTACCAAAAACTATGTAAAAGTACGCGCTAAATATGATCCGGTAATGGTAAATGAGCTAAAGGCTGTTAAGCTTCTCGAAATGACCCCGGATGGCGAGGTTGAGGTGGCTGAATTGGAAACAGCTTACGCACATCATTAGCATTTAATTAACATGCTGAATTTAGTTTAGTACCCTTTGAGTCAATATCCTCAAACAAGTTTAAGAAAACGTTTTTCTCGTAAATCGTTAATTGCGAGGAGGTAAACCCGACTTTTTGGGAAGCAATCTACTTTTGTGGCATCTATGACGAAGATTTCAGCAAATGAAAAATCTGATTCGCAACGACGAATTTTTTATGGAAGCTTGTACCAGTTCCAATGCTAAATTGATAGCAGCCGACTTTACCGACACTTATTAACAATTAATCTGCTTTTTCTTTTCATCTTTAGTGCTTTAGTCTTTCCGCTTTAGCCTTTCAGCTTTCTTTCCTATCTTCGCAACAAATTATTTGTATGTTTCCTACCGTCTCCCATTTTTTAGAATATTTATTTGGTATTAACCTGCCATTGCCGTTTAATACTTTTGGCGTTTTTGTAGCGCTGGCCTTTGTGGCCGGGTATTGGGCTTTTACCAAAGAATTACAGCGGAAGGAGTCGTTAGGAATTCTTCATCCCATTACTAAAACAATTATAATTGGCAAGCAAGCCACCACCTCTGAGCTGATCATGAATGCCTTATTTGGATTTTTAATTGGCTACAAACTGGTATATGCCCTCTTAAATTATTCTTTGTTCGTGAGTGATGCCCAATCCATTCTGATGTCGGCCAGGGGCAATATTATTGGTGGTTTATTATTCGCCGCTTTATTTGCCTATTGGGATTATAAGGAAAAAGATAAAACAAAATTAGATCAGCCAAAAGAAACTAAAGTAACCATACATCCTTACCAGATCATGAGCAACCTGATTGTATGGGCCGCAATATGGGGTTTTCTAGGAGCTAAATTTTTTGACAATTTAGAATATTGGGATGATTTTGTTCAGCATCCTATTGAGCGTTTGCTGTCGTTCAGCGGTTTAACCTTCTATGGCGGGTTGATTTGTGGCGGTGCAG
Organism: Pedobacter sp. MR22-3; assembly: GCF_026240075.1. Classification (NCBI taxonomy): domain Bacteria; kingdom Pseudomonadati; phylum Bacteroidota; class Sphingobacteriia; order Sphingobacteriales; family Sphingobacteriaceae; genus Pedobacter; species Pedobacter sp. MR22-3. Next base: position 692,874 of record NZ_JAPIVF010000003.1, read on the forward strand.
CAGTGCTGATTATTGCCAGAAAAAATGGAATCAAGCCATTGCATATGCTGGATGTTGGTGGGCCAGGCATGATGCTGGCCTATGCGGTAGGACGTATTGGCTGTCATTTATCGGGCGATGGCGATTGGGGAATTGTGAACCCACATCCAAAACCTTTCTCTTGGTTGCCTGATTGGTTGTGGTCATATACCTATCCAAATAATGTAGTGGGTGAGGGTATTCCCATCCCGGGCTGTACAGGTAAATTTTGCAATGAGCTGGCACAGGGCGTTTATCCTACGCCATTATATGAAGTAATTGTATGTTTAATCCTTTTTGCCTTCCTGTGGAGTATTCGCGATAAAATTAAAGCACCAGGCCTGATGTTCGGTATCTACATGATCCTGAATGGTATTGAACGCTTTTGTATCGAACTGATTCGGGTAAACTCAAAGTACCATGTATTCGGATTATCGTTTACACAGGCAGAGATGATTTCGACGTTCTTGGTTATTGGAGGGATTGCTTTAAGTGTTTATGCACTCCGGAATAAAAATGTGGTCAGTTAATTTAGGCAAAAGCTTAATCAATCAACATCCAGCTATTTTTAATATAAATTTATGAATTACGAGTTAATATGTAATAAAGTCATCTCCATTGTCAGGCTAACCGGAAATTTCATCCGCAAAGAATCCTTACAATTTGATGCGAGTAAAATAGAATACAAGGGTTTAAATGATATGGTTTCTTATGTTGATCAGACAGCAGAAAAGAAACTGGTTCAAAACCTTGAAAAATTAATTCCCGATGCGGGTTTCATTACAGAAGAAAAAACGATGACCAGGGTTGGAAAGACCTATACCTGGATTATCGATCCTTTAGATGGGACTACCAATTTTATACATGGCATTCCTGCCTACGGGATCAGTGTTGCTTTGTATGAAGATGGTTTACCTGTTATCGGTGTGGTTTATGAATTGAACAGAAGTGAGATGTTCTATTCTTATAAAGGTGGCGAAGCTTTTATGAATAAGAAACAAATTCATGTTTCTAACAATCCAGATCTACCTTCCAGTTTGCTGGCTACTGGCTTTCCGTATTATCAGTTTGATAAACAAACTCAATATTTAAAGTTGCTGGAAGAAATGATGCAGAAATGCCATGGCGTTCGCCGCATTGGTGCTGCAGCAATTGATCTGGTTTATACCGCCTGCGGTCGTTTCGATGCTTTTTTCGAATATAATTTACAACAATGGGATTTTGCAGCCGGATGTTTTATTGTTCAGCAGGCTGGTGGACAGGTTTTTGATTTTTCAGGTGGAGATGAATATTTTACCAAACGCGAAATACTGGCCACCAATGGCAAACTGACTGCTGAAATGCTGGAAGCGATTAAGAGGCACTTTGTACTATAAGTTGCTTTTAAACCTGGGGAGCAGCTCCATCATCATCTGAAACAAGATCGTAATATAATTAGTATCAATATTATCTAACAAGAGTTTTTTTAAGTTCATTTAAATAAAGAATGGCTCGCTTTTCGGCGAGCCATTCTCATTATGATAATCTACTATGAAAAATGGGCAGTTATAAGGCTTCAGATACCACTTCAGTCACTTCAGGAACCATTCTCTGTAACAGGTTCTGAATGCCTGATTTCAGCGTAATGGTTGAAGATGGGCAGCCACTGCATGATCCCCTGAGTTCTACGGTTACCACACCCTCATCAAACGATTTATAGGTAATGGCACCACCATCCTGCTCCACCGCCGGACGGACGTAATCATGTAAGATTTGCTGAATTTTTATTTCAGTTTCCGTACCTTCAAAAGATGGCGCTTCTTCCGAAGTGGCTTCTTTAATTTTTAATTCAGATTCTACCGCACCTTTTACAAATTCCTTTAAAATGGCTTCAATATCAGCCCATTCCGCATCATCTGTTTTAGTAATAGTTACAAAGTTGCTGGCAAAAAACACGCCCGACACAAAGTTGAATTTAAATAACTCTTTGGCGAAAGGAGAATGCTCTGCACTTTCTTTTGTGGCGAAATCCTCACTACCGTTAATCAGCAGCTTATTTACCATGAATTTCATGGTAGCCGGGTTAGGAGTCTGTTCTGTATATACGTTAATCGTCATGTCTTAATCAATTTGAATAAACAAAATTAACAATTACTCATTAATAAAGCTTTTACAGGCTGTCTGTTTAGCGTCAATTTAATTGCTTAGAAAATGCCTGTATAATTAAATGGTGTGATGGTCCGCAACTGCACTTTTACGGCTTCTGCCACTTCCAATCCTTCAATAAACACAGCGATACTGTCTGCATTAATTTTGGAGTGGGTTCTGGTTAGTTCCTTCAGGGCTTCATATGGGTTTGGATAATTCTCCCTGCGTAAAACGGTTTGAATCGCTTCAGCCACAACTGCCCAGTTGGCATCAAGATCAGCATGTAAAGCAGATTCATTTAGTAAAATTTTGTTTAATCCCCTTAAGGTGGATTGAATGGCAATAATGGTATGTCCGAAAGGAACGCCAATGTTTCTTAGTACGGTAGAATCTGTTAAATCCCTTTGCAAACGCGAAATCGGAAGCTTGGCTGCAAAAAATTCGAATAATGCATTAGCAATCCCGGCGTTTCCTTCAGCGTTTTCAAAATCAATTGGATTTACTTTATGCGGCATAGCCGATGAGCCAATTTCTCCGGCTTTGATTTTTTGTTTGAAGTAGTTTTTGGAAATGTACGTCCAGATGTCACGGTCTAAATCAATGATAATGTTATTTATGCGCTTCAGGGCATCACATTGTGCAGCAAACTGATCGTAATGTTCAATTTGCGTGGTATGTTGTGCCCGGGTTAAGCCCAAAGTTTCCTGAACAAACTGATTGGAAAAATCAACCCAGTTTACTTGTGGATAAGCGATGTGATGTGCATTGAAATTTCCTGTTGCACCACCAAACTTTGCACTGTTGGGAATCGACTTTAAGTTTTCCAGCTGAATGTTCAAACGGTCTGCAAAAACAAGAAATTCCTTTCCTAGTTTTGTTGGAGAGGCCGGCTGTCCATGTGTATGTGCCAGCATGGGAATGTCTTTCCATTCGGCAGCCAATGCTTCTATCTTTGCAATCAATGTGGAAATTGCCGGATAATAACTTTCTTCTAAAGCCAGTTTAATAGAGTAGGGGATTGCCGTATTATTGATGTCTTGAGAGGTAAGTCCGAAATGGATAAATTCTTTATATTCCTGAAGGGCCAGGCTATCAAATTTATTTTTAATAAAATATTCCACCGCTTTCACGTCATGGTTGGTAACTTTTTCTGTTTCCTTAATTTCTAAAGCATCAGTTTCAGAAAAATTTTCATGAATTTGACGTAAATCTGTATACTGGTTTTTATCAAATTTTTCCAATCCAGGAAGGTTAGCCTCGCATAATGAAATAAAATATTCAATTTCTACAAAGACACGATATTTAATTAAAGCTTCTTCAGAAAAGTAAGCGGATAAACTTTCGGTAGTTTTTCTATATCGGCCATCTATTGGCGAAATGGCTTGTAGTGATGTTAAATTCATTATGCGGATTATTTTTGCCGCAAATTTACTACAATTGATGGAATTTCCGGACTTTCAGCTTGAAAGAAATCCCTTTATGAAAAGAAAACATACTGAATACTGTAATGTGTAACTTATATTGGCTTAGGGTGTGGAGTTGCAACCAAGAGCAAAATGGTTTTTGGTTTGCTTTTTCATGAAAAAAGGTATTGATTCGAAAATCAATACCTTTTTATTTAATAGGAAGATTAAACTAGTGTTTAACTTCTTCAGTAGTTTTAGTAGTTGCTTTTACAGTAGTATCTTTTACTGTAGAATCTTTAACAACAGTATCAACACCAGTTGTATCTGTAACGATTGTAGAAGAATCAGTTAAAGTTGTATCAGCACCATCAGCTTTTTTTTCTGAATTACATGCTGCAACTGATAAAGATAAAGCCAGGGCTAAAAAGCCTAATTTGAATGTATTTTTCATTTTAATTATGTTTTAGGTGAATATATACCTTTATATACCCATTATGTAAAAAGGTAACCCTGTAAAATAAAAAAAAAATAAAAATGGCCTTAAAAATTAATTTAAGGCCATTTTTTATAATTAAAGTCAGATTAGTGTTTAACTTCTTCAGTAGTTTTAGTAGTTGCTTTTACAGTAGTATCTTTTACTGTAGAATCTTTAACAACAGTATCAACACCAGTAGTGTCAGTAACGATAGTAGAAGAGTCAGTTAAAGTTGTATCAGCACCTTCAGCTTTTTTTTCTGAGTTACAAGCAACAACTGATAAAGATAAAGCTAAAGCTAAGAAGCCTAATTTGAATGCATTTTTCATGTTAAATATTTTTTTAGTAATTAATTAATTTACCCTTAATACAGTTAAATCAAAAAGGTAACCCAAGAAGGCTAAAAAAAGTAAATAAAAATAAAAATGGCCTTGAAAGATACATTCAAGGCCATTTTTTATAAGTAAAGTCAGACTAGTGTTTAACTTCAGTTTTAGTTGTAGTCGCTTTTACAGTAGTATCTTTAACTGTAGAATCTTTAACTGTAGTGTCTTTTGCAGTAGTATCAGTAACGATAGTAGAAGAATCAGTTAAAGTTGTATCAGCACCTTCAGCTTTTTTTTCTGAGTTACAAGCAACAACTGATAAAGATAAAGCTAAAGCTAAAAAGCCTAATTTGAATGCATTTTTCATTTTGAATTTTTTTTAAGTAATTAATTTTCTTGTTAATACCGCAAAGGTAGAAAGGTAACCCGGTTTTTTTTAAAAAAGTAAAAATATTTTTTCCATGCCAATCCAAGGCATAACGTTGATTAAACTTATTATAGCCTATAATTTTTTTTGTCTAATATTGGGTTACCATTTACCGAAAAAAGTATTAACCAGTGAATAACAGTTTAAAGAGTTCAGTTCCAACGGATAGGGAAGTTATTTTAGGTATTTTAAATAACTCTGCAGATACACTTAACAAGTTATATAAGGCATATTATGCAATGGTTTTGCAATTTATCCTGAATAATAGTGGCGATGAAGATGATGCAAAAGATGTGTATCAGGAGGCTATCATTATTTTATATAACAAAATTAAGGAAGGAAATTTTGAACTCAGCAGTAAACTTAAAACATACATATATTCGGTTTGCCGGAGGATTTGGTTAAAAAAGCTTCATCAGCGAAGCAAAAAAACGGGCAATATTACCGACTATGAAGATGTATTTGCTGTTGAGGAAGATGTGGAGCAACATGAGGAAAAAGATGCTGCTTTTGTGAAAATGCAATCGGCTTTGGATCACCTCGGAGAACCTTGCAAAACCATTATTCAGGATTTTTATATCCACAGTTTATCCATGCAGGATATTTGCGAAAAGTTTGGTTATACCAATACGGATAATGCAAAAACACAGAAGTATAAGTGCCTGCAGCGGTTAAAGAAAATATTTTTTCAACCATAAATATTGAAATGAGAAACGATTTAGAGTTAGATGCGATTATTGAAGATTATCTTTTAGGTAAACTGAATCCACAGGAAACTTTGGCTTTCGAACAACTACGTATAAGTGACCCGGCGGTGGATCATAAGGTGGTTTCTCATAAGTTCTTTCTGGAATCTATGGACATGTTTGCTGAACAGATTCGCCTGAAAGCGCAATTAAATCATATTCATGGAGAAATTAATGTGGAAAGTATCGCTTCTTCACTCAGACCGCATCCTTCGCGGGTAGTGCAGCTCTGGAGAAAACATAAATCTGCCATTGCTGTTGCCGCTTCTTTTCTGGTTTTATCTTTAGTTTCGGTTTATTCCATCCAGCACAATACCAAACAAAAAGAACAACTTGTGTTGTTGAGCAACCAGGTTAATAAAGCGATTAAAACGCAAAACAGTTTAATCAGGAAAATAAACAACAATGCCACCATTCCTGGAAAGCCAGCCATCCAGAATAGTTTTGGAGGTACGGGCTTTGCCATTTCTACCAATGGTTACATTCTGACTAACCTGCATGTTATTAACGGAGCTGATTCTTTATATGTTCAGAATAATAAGGGAGAATCATTTAAAGTAAAGTCAATTTACACCGATCCCCAGAATGATATCGCTATCCTTAAAATAAGTGATAAAAATTTCAGCCATTTATCATCCATACCTTATACCATTAAAAAGAATACCAGTAGTATTGGAGAAACGGTTTATACTTTAGGCTATCCTAAAGATGATGCAGTTTTAGGAGAAGGTTATGTCAGTTCGAAAAATGGTTTCGTAGGTGACACCACTCAATATCAGGTTTCTATACCAGTGAACCCAGGGAATAGTGGTGGTCCGCTTTTAGATTCGAATGGTAATTTAGTGGGGATTATCAGTGGCAAGCCAGATCAAACTGAGGGGGCTGCATTCGCCATCAAATCTAAATATATCTTGGAAGCCATGAGGGCAATTCCTCAGGATTCGTTAGGAAGTAACCGGCTTTCATCTAACAAGAAAAGCATGCTTTCCGGTTTAAAACGTACAAAGCAAATTGAGAAATTGCAGGATTATGTTTTTATGATTAAAGTGTACAATTAATAACCCAAACAAATTAATATTGTTGAGACCCTGAAGCTAACTACTTTAGGGTTTTTTTGTGTTTATAATTTGGATGCATTAAATAATATATTGTCTATGTATTTACTATAGTATTGATTAGATTTGTTTCATTCAATTTAAAAAATAAAATTATGAGTATAAGATTAGGCGATACCGCACCGAATTTTCAGGCAGAAACTTCTATCGGAAAAATTGACTTTTATGAATATTTAGGAGATAGCTGGGGTGTTTTATTTTCTCACCCGGCTGATTATACACCTGTTTGTACTACAGAATTAGGAAGAACCGCTGCATTAAAGGGTGAGTTTGAAAAGCGTAACGTAAAAGTATTGGCTTTAAGTGTTGATACTGCTGAATCGCATAAGGGATGGATAAACGATATTAATGAAACCCAGCATACTTCTGTAGAATTTCCGATTATTGCCGATCCGGATAAAACGGTTGCGAATCTTTACGATATGATTCATCCAAATGCATCCGAAACTTTAACCGTAAGATCACTGTTTGTGATTAGTCCTGATAAAAAAGTTAAATTAATCATTACTTATCCTGCGTCAACAGGGAGAAATTTCAATGAAGTTTTAAGGGTAATTGATTCATTACAGCTTACCGCTCAGTATGCCGTTGCTACACCTGCAGATTGGAAAGATGGTGAGGATGTTATTGTAGTAAACAGTATTAAAACAGAGGATATTCCTGAAAAATTTCCAAAAGGGCATCAGGTAATCAAACCTTATTTACGGACCACACCACAGCCAAATAAATAAACATATAAAAACCCCGCCCATACGCAACATTATCGTTAACATACCTGTATTTATGTTGCTCTTAAGGTGTATTTATTATATTTGATTGTTTTGTTTTGAAAAATTAACGCTTAATCCAGCTAATTGAATACCAAATTTTTAAGGAAATGAAAAACAAAGCGTAAAAGGTTATTTATTTATCATTATTTTTATTTTTTTATGGCAACCGGAAAAGTTAAATGGTTTAATACACAAAAAGGTTTTGGATTTATTATTCAGGAAGATAACAAAGATCTTTTTGTTCATTTTAAAGATGTTTTAGGTGGGATTGATAGCCTGAAAGAAAACGATAAAGTTGAATTTGAAGTGGCTGAAGGCCGAAAAGGTTTGCAGGCGATAAATGTAAAGAAAATTTAGGGCCAACACCTTAAACCTATTAATAAAAAAGCCTTTCAGTGCATGATGAAGGGCTTTTTTATTAATAGTGCTGTATAATTTTGGATTTGATAATGAGATATGCTTCTTTTGCGGTCTTGGTAAAGATTAGAAACTGATCATGATCCGGCTTGATTTTATATTTTTTAGCCAGGTTTTCAGGTTCAGCAGGATAGTTCCTTACGATAATATTACCGGTTAAATCAGTTGCTTTTTTTAATTCTGCCGCTGCCAGGATCGACTGGATTTCGAAGATCCTTCCGGGAAAAAGATGATTAACAGAATGGCCAACATAAAGCTGCGTTTGTGGATGCAGTTTCGTTAAATTATAAGTTTGCCCAATCAGATTAAATGCTCCAGATTTAAGTAAGGCTGCATCAGGTTCATATAAATATTTAAAGTCAGAGATTTCATCCGCATATTGTGGATTGACATGGCTTTCTGATTTTTTAAAAGAAAATACCTTTTCTTTTTCGTTGAGTGAAACAGAAAAAATGGTTGGCTCACCTTTAAATTCATGATCAATAATCCATAACAACTCCTTGCATTCATTTTTTATACTTACAATATGAATTTCACTAACTTGTTTAAGTTCATTTAAACCTGCCGTAATATCCAGCAGAGGAGCTGTTTTAATCATCAGCCGCTGCGATTTTTGTAATAATAAATCGAGATGAGTGTTTACATCAGGCGTACAGTCTTTCAACATAAATACTTTGCCTGATCCAGCCCTGCGGGCAGGGTCTACATAAATGGTATCATATTGTTTTGTCGTTTCAGTCAAATATGCTATGCCATTCACAGGTTTGAAATGAATGTTGTCTGATTTTAGCACCCTGGAATTATAGGCCGCTATACCTGATAACTCCGTATTAATTTCACAATGGGTAACGGTATCCAACTGTTTGGCAAAGTAATGCGCATCTACACCAAAGCCACCCGTGAGGTCGATTAATGAACGTCCTGCAGCTAATTTTGATTTGTAGCTGGCCGTAATTTCTGATGATGTCTGCTCAATAGATAAAGCTGGCGGATAGTAAATGCCTGAGGTATGAAACCAGCTTGGTAATTTCTTTTCTGATTTTTTTTTACTCAGAATCTGGCCCGCCAGTTCGGCAGAACTGACACCCGGAAACTTACTTTTAGCTAAAGCAATTTTGTTAACATCTGCATGCAGGTTGGCATTGATGTATTCCTGTACGGCTTTAGTTAAAAGTTGATCATTCATTTTTTTTAATTAAATCATCAGAAGCATCGTTCGTTTCGTTTGACAGCGGATGGATACTTAATTTCTGAAAGGCTTATCTTATTAGGCCTTATTTTTCATCACCATCTGGCAGGTATGGCGGCTTTTTACTTCCAGTAATATTTCTTTATCCACCGTAACCCTGTCTATCGTGTTCTGGTTGTAATAACGGATGGTAACTAACTCAAGTCCTTTATTATACTTAATCGTAAATTCGGTAGAAAGATCTTTAATCAGGCATTCAATTCTTTCAGGATGATCGTCAATACTAACCGAAAAGCTAATGGCCGAGTTCAGCATGGTATTGATTTTAATCTTATGCTTATGGAAAAGCTCAAAGATATTACTGAGATTTTCTTCGATAATGAAAGAATAGTCTTTTGGAAAAATGGAAATCAGTGCCTGGTTAATCTTAAATATAAAAGAGGGTACAGGCAAAGGATTATTATTTTTGGTAATGGCTGTGCCCTTACCTTCAGGCTGAATAAAAGATCTCACGAATAACGGAATTCCCTTGTTTTGTAAAGGTTTTATCGTTTTTGGATGAATCACTGTAGCACCATAGTAGGTGAGTTCAATGGCATCATGATAGGAAAGCTGGGCAATCAGTTCCGTTTCATCAAACCATTTAGGGTCAGCATTTAAAACACCTGGTACATCTTTCCAGATGGTTAAGGCTACTGCGTCCAGGCAGGAAGCAAATATGGCAGCAGAATAATCAGAACCTTCTCTGCCCAAAGTAGTGGTATAGTTTTCACTTGTACCACCAATAAAACCCTGGGTAACTATAATATTCTGCTCAAGTAAAGGTACAAGGTCTCTCTGAATGATCTGGCTGGTCTTTGTCCAGTCAACTTTTCCCTCCCGATAGGTATTATCGGTTTGGATAAAATTCCGGGCATCTGTCCACAAGGCTTTATTGCCACATTCATTCAGCCAGGCTGCTACGATTTTTGTGGAAACCACCTCGCCGATAGATACAATCTGATCGTAAATATAATCTGCATCGTTATCCGGTTCCTCTTCAATTAACCAATCAATTTCTACAAAGGTGTTGGCCACATCATCATAAATGGAATGTGATTTGCCTTCAAAAAGTTCTTCAATAATCTGAAAATGGAAGTGTTTGATTTCCTCAAAGCGTACAGATGTATCCTCACTTCCATTCAGATAAGCTGCTGTTAATTCTTCCAGCTTATTTGTGATTTTCCCCATTGCAGAAACCACGATCAGTAATTTACCGTTCTGATAATCGCGTACAATGGCTGAAAGGTTTTTTACGCCAGCAGCATCTTTTACTGAGGCACCTCCGAATTTGTAAATATCCATATTAAAATGCCTTAACCTGATCTGTAGAAAGTGAGGCGTTTAACCATCCGCTTTCTAGATGTGCCTGATACTTATGATAGAAATTAATAGCAGGTTCATTCCAGTCTAACACCTGCCAAACCATTCCGCTATAGTTTCCGCTTTTAGCGGTTTCAATTACTTTTTCAAAAAGTATCTTTCCAATGCCCCGGCCCCTGAACTCCTCTGTCACAATAAAATCTTCGAGGTATAACCTACAGCCTTTCCAGGTCGAATAGCGGGTATAATATAAGGCAAAGCCAATAACCTGATCATTTACTTCTGCAACAAATGCTTTCCAAACCGGGTTTTGCCCGAAGCCTGCTTCCATAAAATGCTCAGGACTTACGGTAACTTCTTCCGGTGCACGTTCATAAACCGCCAACTCATGAATAAGTTCCATCATGCGGCTGCAATCTTTAGCTTCTGCTACTCTTATTTTTAAATTCATGAAGGATTTTCTGAGGTGTTTTTAAAATGCTTGATGATGCGCTTCCCGAAAATACTGCTTCCGATGCGTACCATCGTGCTTCCTTCTTCTATCGCGATTTTATAGTCGGCACTCATCCCGGTTGAAATCTCTTTAAAACAATCTTCATTTTTGAAAAAGCTCGCTTTTAATCCGTCAAAAAACACTTTCAATTCATTAAATTCGATTGTAATTTGCTTTTCGTTTTTGGTGTTTGTTGCAATCCCCATTAAACCGGTAATGCGAATGTTTTTCATTTCAGCGTATTCAGCTGAGCGAAGTAATTCAATAGCCTCATCATGGGCAAGTCCGAATTTAGTTTCTTCATCTGCGATATAGATTTGCAGCAGACAGTCAATAACCCGTTTATGTTTAAGTGCCTGCTTATTAATTTCCTGTAGTAATTTCAAGCTGTCCACACCATGAATCAGGCGAACGAAAGGGGCAATATATTTTACCTTATTGCTTTGCAGATGACCAATTAAATGCCATTCAATATCTTCGGGAAGCTGTGCCTGTTTATCTACCATCTCCTGAACCATATTTTCGCCAAAAATACGTTGTCCTGCCTCGTAAGCTTCTAATATGGTCTCTGCCGACTGTGTTTTTGAAACAGCAATCAGCTTGACACCGTCGGCCTCTACTTCGCTTTTATATTGTTTAAGATTATCAGCTATGCTCATTTATAACTATTTTTGGGTAAAATTAACAACCTTGCCGCAATTTGGGCAAAAAATAATATTTTAATTGAGCATGAAAAGATTAATGTGGGGTTTAATTGTTGCTGTGGTGGGTTTGGGCTGCAAATCCAAAACACCTGAAGGCATCATTGATACGGAAAGAATGGAGGGGATTTTATATGATATCCACGTGGTAGACGGTTATATCTCTACCATTTACGTGCAGGATTCTGCACGCAAAGTGGCGGCTACCTATTATAAGGGGATTTATAAAAAATTTAATACTGATTCTGCACAATATACCAGAAGCTTAAACTATTATTACCAGAACCCTGAAAAATTGCAGGACATCTATAAGGTCATCTCGGCTCGTTTAGACCATCAAAAGCTTAAACTCAAGCAGGCCGACTCATTGATGCAAAAAAAGAGATTTAAAGCAGATTCACTTAAGATTGTTAAAACATTCAAAGCTGATTCTTTATCCATCAGAAAAAAGATGAAAACGGATTCTTTATCCAAAGTTAAAGCTGAAGCACAAATTAAAAAAAAGAAGGCACAAGCTGATTCGCTTATAAACACTAAAAAAAACAGTGATTATAAACCATTATCAGTAGCTGTACAATAATATGTTATATCCCGAAAATTGTTTAGAACGTTTAGGTTTTGTAGAGATAAGGCAACTCATTAGCAAGCATTGTTTAAGTCCGATGGGCCAATCGATGGTGTTAAAGATGCAGGTGATGAACCGTTTTGATCAGATCGATAAATTTTTACGTCAAACCCACGAGTTTAAAAGTATCCTGCAAAATCAGGAACCATTACAAATCAATACCTTTTTTGATATCAAATCTCTGGTTGATAAGATCAGGGTGGAAGGCACCTATCTCCTGGAAGAGGAGTGGTTTCAGGTTTACACATCATTGCAAACTGTTTTTTCAGTTTTGCGGTTTTTTGAAGAAAGAGCAGAGGTTTATCCAACACTGGAGGCGCTTTTTGAGCATTTGCCGATTGAAAAAAATATTCTCCGTAAAATCGAAACCGTTATTGATGCCAAAGGTAAAATCAAGCCAAATGCTTCGAAAGAATTACAGGAAATTACTTCCGCCATTTCACGTGCAGAGCAGGATGTGCGTAAGCGGATGGATTCCATTTACAAGCAAGCAATAGCCAATAACTGGGTAGCTGATGGAAGTTTAACCATTCGCGACGGCAGAATGTGTATTCCGGTTTTAGCAGAAAATAAGCGAAAACTGAAAGGATTTGTACACGATGAATCAGCAACAGGTCAAACGGTTTATATTGAGCCCGAAGAAGTATTTACACTTAACAATAAGCTGCGTGATTTAGAATTTGATAAAAGGCGTGAGATCATTAAGATTTTAGTGGCACTTACGGATGACCTTCGTCCTTATTCCCCCTTATTGCTTTCCTATCATGGCTTTCTGACTAAATTAGATTTTGTACGGGCGAAGGCTTTGTTCGCTTTGGATATTGAGGCTGAAATGCCTGGTTTAATGAAGGAGCCGAAAACAAAACTAATCAATGCCCGGCATCCGCTTCTGGCCATCTCTTTCGCGGCAGAGAAAAAATCAGTAACACCGCTGAATATTCATATTGACGCTGAAACCAGAGTGGTATTGGTATCCGGACCAAATGCCGGTGGTAAATCGGTTTGTATGAAAACAGTTGGTTTGTTGCAGATTATGTTGCAAACCGGTCTTTTAATCCCGGTAGATGCCAATAGTGAGGTGGGAATTTTTGAAAATATCTTTGCTGACATCGGAGATGATCAGTCGATAGAAAGTGACTTAAGTACTTACAGTGCTCACCTGAAAAAGATGCGCTATTTTGTGGAGCATGCTTCGCCGAAAACAATGGTTTTAATTGACGAATTTGGTACAGGTACCGATCCGCAGTTTGGCGGACCAATGGCAGAAGCTGTTCTGGAAGTATTAAATAATAAAAAGGTTCGCGGTGTGATTACCACTCACTATTCTAATTTGAAGTTGTTTGCCGGGAACACACCTGGTTTGGAAAATGCGTCCATGCTTTTCGATAATGCCAAAATGAAACCGCTTTACATCCTGGAAATGGGTAAACCAGGAAGTTCATATGCCTTCGAAATTGCGCAGAATATAGGTTTGCCGAAAGAAGTTATTAAGTTGGCCAGAGAGAAAACGGGATCTAACCAAAATCGTGTAGATACCATGCTTGTGGATTTAGAGCGAGATAAAAAGAATGTTTACGATGCAAAAGTAAGTCTGGCCAATCAACAAAATAAGGCTAAAAACTTAATCGCAGAAAATGAAAAATTAAGGGCATTTCTGGATGAAAACAGAAGGGTTTTAATTAAAGAAGCAAAGCAGGAGGCGCAGAATATTATTAAAAATGCCAATAAACTGGTAGAAAATACTATCGCTGAGATTAAAGAAAATCAGGCCGACAAAGCCGTTACCAAAGTGCTTCGTCAAAATTTGCAACAGGAGCTGATTAAAAATACCTTACCGAAAGAGCGGCCGAAACCTGCACCTGTTGTAGTGGGTGGTGAAATAAGCATTGGAGACTGGGTAAAGTTTACCGACAGTGAAACTACAGGGGTTGTACTGGAAATTAATCGGAATGAACTGGTTTTGGCTATCGGTGATTTACGTTCTACAGTAAAAAGAAGCCGTGTGCAGCGGATTAGCAATAAGGAAGCCAAAAAAGTGGTGCAAAGCAGTGGCGGTTCTTTTGCCGGCAGGATGAATGAGGCTGTTTCCGGTTTCCGTGCTGAACTGGATCTTCGTGGTAAACGAACTGAAGATGCATTGTTTGAAGTAGAGAAATACCTGGATAAAGCCATTATGCTGGGCTTCCCATCTATCAAATTAATTCATGGAAAAGGCGATGGTATTCTAAGAAAGATGATCAGGGAATATCTTCGCAAATATAGCCAGGTAAACAGGATGGAAGATGAACACGCGGATAGAGGCGGAGACGGAATTACGTATGTGTATCTGAATTAGGAGAGGTGGAAGAAGGGATGATGGAAGATGGATAATAGGAAATGGAAAATGCTGGACGTTAATAGAGAATGGAAAACCGTAAGTGAAGATTGGGAAATTCAAGACGAAAAACGTACAACGAGAAACGGTTAAGGGAAAATGGAAGAGGGGAAATGTGAAATTGAAAACGTAAAACGTTGATGAAAGATGCTATTCAAAACGCAAGACGAGAAACGAAAAACGTTTGATATAGAACGACTATTTGAAAAAGCTGAATTACTTCTTCTTCTCTCCGGGACATTTTTTGCAGCGTTTTCCTTTTTTATATTTTTCACAACATTTTTTATGTTCAGCTGTACAGCTAAAAATAAAACCCATGCCTTTTTGAAATTCAGGATCTGTTGGGATAATAAATGTTTTGTCTTCGTCTCTCTCGTAAATCATTGCAGAACAAAGGTAAGTGTTGTTTAGATCAATTCCAATTAAATGATAGTCGAAAAAGATTTAAACAGGTAGATGTATGAAATTGATCAGGGCATTTACTAATTTAGCACACTAACCAAAAATTCATAATATGATAAACAAAGTGGTATCAGGCGCTGAAGAAGCGATCAAAGATATTTCAGATGGTGCTACCCTAATGCTTGGTGGTTTCGGCCTTTGTGGTATTCCTGAAAATTGCATTAATGCCCTGGTGAAGAAAGCTGTAACCAACCTGACTTGTATTTCCAACAATGCCGGTGTTGACGATTTTGGCATCGGTTTAATGCTGAAACAGCGTCAGGTAAAGAAAATGATCTCTTCATATGTGGGTGAAAATGCTGAATTTGAACGACAATTGTTAAGTGGTGAATTAGAGGTAGACCTGATACCTCAAGGTACACTGGCTACACGTTGTTTAGCCGCCGGATATGGAATGCCTGCCATTTTTACTCCTGCAGGTGTAGGTACTGAAGTGGCTGAAGGGAAAGAAATCAGGAATTTTGATGGAAAAGATTACCTGCTGGAATATGCATTTGATGCTGACTTTGCTATCGTAAAAGCCTGGAAAGGAGATTCAGCAGGAAATTTAATTTTTAGATCGACGAGTAGAAATTTTAATCCGGTAATGGCCATGGCTGGTAAAGTAACCATAGCAGAGGTAGAAGAACTGGTGCCAGTTGGAGAATTAGATCCCGATCATATCCATACCCCAGGTATCTATGTGCACCGTATCTTTCAGGGAAAAGATTATGAAAAAAGAATAGAACAGCGAACGGTTAGGGTTAAGTCCTGATGCCTTAGTCGAAAGTCTTTAGTCAATAATTATTTAATTATTCCGTTCATTCAAAACTATATATGTCACTATCAAAAGAAGATATCGCGAAACGCATCGCAAAAGAAATAAAAGACGGTTATTATGTAAACCTTGGAATAGGGATTCCTACTTTGGTTGCTAATTATATTCCTGAGAACATTAACGTTGTTTTACAATCTGAAAATGGCTTGCTCGGCATGGGACCATTTCCATTTGAGGGGGAAGAGGATGCTGATTTAATCAACGCCGGAAAGCAAACCATCACCACTTTACCTGGCTCATCTATTTTTGATTCGGCCATGAGTTTTGGCATGATCAGGGCTCAGAAGGTAGACCTTACCATTCTGGGTGCGATGGAAGTTTCAGAAAACGGCGATATCGCCAACTGGAAAATTCCGGGCAAAATGGTGAAGGGAATGGGTGGTGCAATGGATTTAGTAGCCTCCGCAAAAAATATCATTGTAGCGATGCAGCATGTTAATAAGGCTGGAGAAAGTAAATTATTATCAGCATGTACCTTGCCCTTAACCGGTGTAAAATGCATTAAAAAGATTGTAACCGAACTGGCCGTTTTAAATGTTTTACCTGAAGGCGGTTTTCAACTTGTTGAACGGGCACCTGGGGTAAGTGTCGAATTTATACGCCAATCTACTTCGGGTAAATTAATCGTAGAAGGAGAAATTCCGGAAATGAATCTGGAAGTGTAAACTAAACCAAAAAAGATAGTAGTGATATCGCCATGTAGTATCTAATATTAAGACTTACATTGTAAATAAGAAAAGGATGGTAAAAACATCCTTTTCTTATTTAGTATATATTCACCAGAATATTGTTTCGGAGTTCATTTGAAATCTCTTCCGTAATGGTGATCAATTCATCTGGTTCATTGGTATTGTTCATCACCACTTTATTACAACCTTCCCTATAGGGCAACAAGTATTCCTTATAGGCAGGTACCACATGGTTGTGCCACTTATAAATCACATCATCTTCTGGATAACCGCGTTCCAGGCCATCGCGTTTAACACGCCTGTCTAGAGCCACCTGCTCATCAGCATCTACAAAAATGGTATGATCCAGAAGCCCTGAAATTTCTTTAAAGTGAAGGATAAAAAGACCTTCAACTATAATAATCGGTGCCGATTTGATTTCCAGGATTTTAACCACAGCCAGCGGATTATTAAAGTTATATTCTTTTTTATAAACTACCTCACCATTCAGCAATTGCTTAATATCTTTTAGAAATTGCTGACTATCTATTGTAGAAGGAAGATCAAAATTATAGAGCTTATTTTCTTCCTGGGTCATGTCTCCGGCAGGAATGTAATAATCATCCTGGGATACCAGTGTGACTTCATCTTGTTTAAAATGATGCAGAAAACAGTTCAGAAAAAAAGTTTTGCCAGATCCGCTACCGCCGGCAATACCAATTACAAATGGCTTTTTGTTTAAACTCATTGCGCACTATAGGTTAAATTGCATAAAAAACGCTTGTCTAAAGCACCCAATGAATCAGCTACAGCTTTAGTCATGACAATAATAACATCTTTTGTGGATTCGTTCTCCGTAAATTTACCAACAACTTTTGCAAAGGTGGTGCGGTTTGTCATTGGGTTGGTGAGTTTAATCACGCGGCCAACAGGCGCAGTGCGGTGCAGCACTAACATTTTGGAACTATCTAAATCTGCATCAGCAATCCATATGGCTGTACCTTTTTCTTCAATCTGGCTTAGGCCATAAACACTTGGATCGCGGCGAAGTTTCGGGTCTTTCACCATCGTGCTGTCTGGCTCATTTTGCTGCTCTTCTCTTGATAAATCATTAACAGATCTTGCCTGCGGAGGTCTTGGAATAATCAATTTCTGATCCTTTTTAATGGTGTTTTCATCCATTTTGTTGGCTGTTCTGATCTGATAAGCCGTAACATTATATTTTTTGGCAATGGTGAAAATAGTTTCGCCATCTGCTACTGTATGAATGATACTCTCCTCTTTTGAAGTGTCAGTTGCTGGCTTTGCAACAGTTTGTTCTGCCTGCTTATCTTTAGGTACCTGAACATCGGTAACAATACCAGCTGGTACTTTTAACACCTGGCCAATGGTAATGGCATTATCAGGCAGGTTATTTAATTTTCTCAACTGATAAGCCGTAATGCCATATTGTTTGGCAACAGTGAAAATGGTTTCGTTTCTTAATACAGTATGTGTACCGGTCGCATCAACAGGTTTTGTTGCATCTGTTGCAGGAGTAGGTTGTTCAGAAACACTGACTATCTTATTCTCATCAACATTTTTGGTAGCAGGGATTTTTAACTTCTGTCCAATCCGGAGATTGTTTCCTGAAAGGTTATTGGCCTTTTTGACTTCTTCAACTGTTGTACCATATTTCTCAGCAATTTTGCCCAGAAATTCCTTAGGTGCCACAACATGTTCAATCATGGTTTGTTCAGTTGAAGCAGGAGGTGTTGGTTGTACGGCAGGTATTGGCTGGGCCTTTGCCGTTTGCGCCGGAGTGTCCTGAGTATTTAAAACTGTACTATTTTTAGCCGGAATTTTAAGCAGCTGACCGATGCTTAAATTATTTCCCTTAAGGTTATTTAATTTCTTGATTTCATTAACCGTTGTACCGTACTTTTCAGCAATCGCGTTTAAATTGTCTTTTGCCTTAACTATATACTCAATAACACCGCCTTCAGTTGAAGCCGTAACAGCAGGAGCACTGTTGTCAGATCCCCATGGAATATTGGTTGGCACTTTAATGATTACGCCAACCTGTAAGTATTTATTCTGATTGAATGCTATAATATCTTTTGGTGATACATTGTATCTCCGCCCAACAGAATAATACGTGTCTTTGGCTACAATTTGATGAACGATCAGTTTTTTGCCATTGTTATTTTCGACGCCGATAGAGTCTCTTGCTATGTTAGCTTTCGCATTTGCCACATTCAAGGCAAACAAAACAACAGCAGATAAATATATTTTGTGCATTTATTTTATATAAATTTCTAAGTCAATGAAAGCAATTATACGAATAATATTATAAACCATATCCAGATAGCAAGACCAGTATTTTGTAAAAATACCTTAACCTGTACCTGATTTTGGAAGTATATAATTCATTCACAATTACTTGTAAAGAAGGTTAATTACTGTCTTATCGAATTATAAACGAACATATAAATAAGGTATTGTATCCGGGAGATATTAAGGTTAAAACTTTTGTTTCTTTTAATTGTTACGAACTCATTAAATACATTAAAAACAATTCATATGGACGCTAAAGAAATAAGTTTAAACGAAAAAGAGGTTAAACCGGTCGTTGATCTTTTAAATGATTATCTGGCTAATTATCATATACATTATCAGAAGTTAAGAGGATGCCACTGGAATATTAAAGGACAGAACTTTTTTACGCTTCACGTAAAGTTTGAAGAATTATATACCAATGCACAATTAACCATTGATGAAATTGCCGAAAGGGTTTTAACGCTTGGAAAACCACCACATAGTCGTTTCGCCGATTACATTCAGGAATCTGATATTAAAGAAATTGATACCATAGGCATGAAAGATCTTGATATGGTTGATGCGATTTTAGATGATATGGCTAAACTAATTGAACTGGAAAGAGAACTTTTAGAAGCTACAGATGAGGCTGGAGATGACGGAACAAACGACATGGTTAACCGTTTTATGCAGTTTAAAGAAAAAAATACCTGGATGTTGCGTTCATTCGCCGGTAAAAAATAACGGATAGCAACCAGATCATTGCCTCAGTTAAATAGATTTATTAAGATCTGTTTATCTGAGGCTTTTTCGTTTATCAAAACAATACTTTTTCGTTTATCAAAACACTAAATATCTATCTTTGAATATGGCATACAAAAGTTTAGCAGAATGTGTATCTGACCTTGAAAAAAACGGTCATCTGATCAGGATAAAAGAAGAAGTAGATCCATATTTAGAAATGGCCGCCATCCATTTAAGGATTTATGAAAATCAAGGGCCGGCGATCTTGTTTGAGAAAGTTAAGGGGAGTTCCTTTCCGGCCGTATCCAATTTATTCGGAACCTTAGAACGGTCGAAATTTATTTTCAGGGATACTTTACCAAAAGTACAGCAATTGGTTTTCTTGCGGAATGATCCAATGAAAGCTTTGAAAAATCCTTTCAAATATGCAGGCTCCGCAATGTCAGCTTTATCAGCATTGCCGATGAAAACGCCTTCTGCTAAGCACAAATTTTTAAAAACCACAATTGGTGCCTTGCCACAAATTGTAAACTGGCCAATGGATGGCGGCCCGTTTGTAACGATGCCACAGGTTTATACCGAAGATGTAGAGAAGCCGGGCATCCTGAATGCCAATTTAGGTATGTACAGGATCCAGTTGTCAGGTAATGAATACCTTCAGGACAAAGAAATTGGGTTACATTATCAGATTCACAGGGGGATTGGTGTTCATCAATCAAAAGCCAATAAACTCGGCCAGCCTTTAAAGGTAAGTATCTTTGTTGGCGGTCCGCCTTCCCATCCTTTGGCAGCCGTAATGCCATTGCCAGAAGGGTTATCAGAAATGACTTTTGCCGGAGCTTTGGGCGATCGCAGATTCCGTTACTTTTACGATGACGAAGGTTTCTGTATTTCTGCAGATGCTGATTTTATCATTACCGGAATGGTATATCCCAATGAAAATAAACCCGAAGGCCCTTTTGGAGATCATTTAGGCTATTACAGTTTAACCCATCCGTTCCCTTTAATGAAGGTGCATAATGTGTATCATAAAAAAGATGCGATCTGGTCGTTTACCGTTGTGGGGCGTCCACCACAGGAAGATACCAGTTTTGGTGCCCTGATCCATGAAATCACCGGTTCAGCTATTCCGCAGGAAATTCATGGTCTAAAAGAAGTACATGCTGTTGATGCGGCCGGAGTTCATCCTTTGCTTTTCGCCATTGGCAGTGAGCGATATACGCCATATTTAAAAGAGAGAAGACCCCAGGAGATTTTAACCATTGCCAATCATATTCTGGGTAAAAATCAGTTGAGTTTGGCAAAATATGTTTTTATTGCTGCAAGAGAAGATGATGAAAAATTAAGTACCCATCACATCGAAGATTTTTTAATCCATATTTTAGAAAGAATTGATTTTACACGTGATATACATTTTTATACCAATACCACTATTGATACTTTGGATTATAGCGGCGATGGATTAAACAGTGGTTCTAAAGTCGTTATTGCCGCCGCCGGTGAAAAAAAACGTGAGCTTTGGCGTAAAATCCCTGAGCAGTTAAAGTTAGGTGATGGCTGCTATAAAGCAGAAGTGGCTATACCCGGGGTAATGGTGCTGGAATGCGATAAATATATCAGTGCAGAAAAAACAGCCGCAGAAATCGCTGCCTTAAATATCTCTTTAACCGATCAAAACTTAACAGGTTTGCCGCTGATCATTATCGCGGATGATGCCGAATTTACGGCTATGAATATCGATAATTTAGTTTGGGTAGCTTTCACCAGAAGTAATCCTGCGGCAGATATTTATGGCGTAAATGATTTTACCATTAACAAGCACTGGGGATGTAAGGGATCACTAATTATTGATGCGAGGAAAAAACCACATCACGCACCAGAACTGATCAAAGACATTAGTGTTGAGCAAAAAATAGATGAATTGGGAAAAGAAGGCCAGGCACTTTATGGTCTGATTTAGTTGAATAATTGAAATAAAATCTCGAATTTTAGGCATATCGCTCATTATGCCTTTAAAAATCATTTATATCTGTTGCTTACTTTTTTTAAATGGTTTTGCGCAGGCACAAAATTTTAGGCTGGACAGTGTAGCTATCAATTTGAAACAATATGGTTTAAACTCAGATCATTCCAGTCTGTTTCTTCATTTTGATAAAAATATCTATACCAATAATGATCAGGTTTGGTTTACAGGCTATTTGCTTAATACGGTAGCGGAATCTGAGCGATATCACACCCTTTATCTATCATTGGTGAATAACGCAGACACTTCCATCGTTTTACAGGAAAAGTTCCTGATTAAAGAGGGGATTGCTTTCGGAAGTTTAGCGCTGCCTGATTCATTACCAAGTGGCAGATATCGGTTTGTTGCCCATACAAATATGAAGATTAATGATCATTTCGATGGAGAATTTACACAACCGATTACTGTAAAATCGACCACAATTAATCCCTTAACTGCCAACGTTTCAATTTTTAAAAATTTTGATGAGCAAACGAAAAACGGAACAGTGTTATTGCAAGTTTTATCCGGGAATAATCGCTTTGTAGAAAACGCCGAGATCAATTATCAGATCGGCAATGCTGACGAAACCATCAAAACTGGCAAAGCAAAGAGCAGTGTGATTGGTGAGCTGATGATAAATTATCCCGCTGAAAAAATTACAAAGAAAAACAATTTGCTTAAAATCTCGATTAAAAAGAATAATCACCTAAAGTATGTGAATTTTAACTTGCCAGTGCAAGATGAAAAAATGTATCAGTTCAGTTTTTATCCGGAAAGTGGATATTTAATAGATGGCCTGACAAACAAGGTTGGCTTTGAGCTCAAAACTGAGAATGGAAATGTAGTTCAGGGTATGGCGGTTTTATATGAAAATGAAAAAGTTCTGGATACCATTTATACTAATTTACAAGGTATTGGAAGTTTCGTTTTTCAGCCAAATCGCCTTAAACGTTATTATGCTCAGATAATAGGAGCTGGCTTTAATCAATATGACCTGCCCACTATTTTAAATCATGGTGTAGCGCTTAGACTAGGCTCTGCAATTTCAAATCACGAATTGAAAGCACAGATAGAAAGTAATGATCAGCAGCAGGTTCATGTTGTGGTTCATGATTTTTCAAATATTTTATTGCAATCAAGTTTTGATCTGCAGGCAAATCGTCCTCAAAACATGCGGTTCAAATTAGATTCTATTCCTATTGGTTTGTATGCACTTACGGTATTAAATAATGAATATAAACCCATTGCAGAACGGATCTTTTTTGCGCATTATAATAAGATCAATCGAATTTCTGTAATAACAGATAAGGAAAACTATACCACGAGAGATTCGGTTGAGCTGGATCTGAATGCTATTGGAAGGCAGAATAAACTCCTGCCAGCTATGGTTTCTGTAAGTTGCGTCCAGGCCAATCGATTGTCGATCCATAACAATCAAAACATAACAGACTTTTATTTCTTTCAGCAACTCCTTGCTGATTTGCCAACTCATCAATTTAATATTAAATATAATGATATCAATTATTTGAATGAGGTGTTAATGGTGAAAGGGTGGAGGAGATACCAATGGCCGACAGAAAGCCTGCCGAATGTTAGGCCGAAGCTCGTTTCATTGGAATATAGTGGTGAAGTATTAAAAAACAGGAAGCAGCTGAAGACACCGCTGATATTAAACACTTTTGCTGGCTCAAATATCAATGTGATTAATACGGATAGTTTAGGGAAATTTAATCTGACTGCTGCTAATTTACTTTCAGAAGATCTTGGTAGAGTTTGGCTAAACATTGGCGATAAGAGATATGCCAATTACGAAGTTCTTTTAAATGATCCTTTAAAGGAGATTAGGAATGAAGTAATAAATCAGAAAATCAGTCTTTTGGTAAATCAAACAACAAAATTGAATGATTTAAATCAATCTATAAATATCACCAATGGCATTACGTTAAAAGATGTAGTGATTAAATCTAAAAAAGACAATTTTCTAAATTTCGCTGAGCATGGACCGAATCGATGTGGTGATTATGTGTGTAGGTATAATATTTTAAACTGCGCAAATCATGCCGGATACCAAGACAATAGAAAGCCACTTAAGGGGAAAAGTTACGCACGATCTGGCGGAGGCACAATAGTTTATGCTGGTTGCACCGATCATGAAGATAAACCAAATTTACGAATGCTGAAAGGTATTCATTTGGCTAAAGAATTTTACACTTCTGATGTTTCCAATAAGAGCGAACCAATTAGTTTCGCAACCATTTATTGGAATTATCAGGTAGTGCTTCACGAGTCGGGAAATACTAGGCTTGTTTTTAATACAGGAGATCTTACGGGGAAATTTAAAATCATTGTGCAAGGCATCACTTCGGAAGGAGTCGCCTATGGGGAAAAAGAGATTAATGTCGCTGAAAAATAAAACGGGCCTTTGGTGTTTATGTCAAAGGCCCGTTTTGTTGAAAATTATTTAGACTAGAATCTCACTCCAAATGTTAAAAAAACATTATTTCGGTTGCTTTTTACATCTGCAACTGGCTCTGTGAAGTTATAAAGCTCATATGGAGATGAGTTAAAATTTGTTTTATAGTTTTGATAAGCAACATCAAAATAATAATTATCAATGCGGTAACCAATACCACCGGTATAGTATTGAGCCTGATAAAATGATTTATCACCACCTTTAATACCATTACCATTTAAACCATAACCCGCTCTTAAACTAATTTCCGGACTCACTTTAACCTCGGCACCCACTCTGTAATTCACAGCTTCTTTGTAAAAGTTTTTAACATCCTGATTATTCACATTTATGGTTCTTAAATCGGAACCGTTATCTGCTGAAAAGCGAATCGATGAGTAGTCAACATAATCCACGTCTGCAGAAATCAGGGCCATGCCACCGATAACATAACTTAAACCAGCTGAAGCTTTCAAAGGCGTACGAAGGTTGTAGGTAAAAGTATAATATTGAGGAGCGTTATTAAAGCTATCCGGTCCGTTATTACTGTTACCACTTAAATTGGCCTGTAGCGTTTCAGCCGTATTATCCTGAATGTTCATCCAGGTAGGGGTCTGGAAATTTAAACCAATTCTCAATTCATTAATCGGCCTGTAAATCATTCCTAATTTAAGGTTAAATCCGCCGCCTTTTGTTTCCTGGTTTCTGATTTGAGTCAGATTATAATTTTCATTTCCAGAAAAGCTTTTTTGGGTTTCATTATACCAGTTTGATATACCGGATTCTGTAAAAACAGCATCGCTGATGTATCTGACATTTACAAAACTAGCTGTGGCACCTAAGTATAATTTATTAGAAAAATTTAAAGCACCGGCTACATTAAATTCAGATGTGGAACCGGATCTGTTTTCAATCCAGTTTTGACTGAAGTTATTGTTGCCGAAAGGAGCTGCAGAATAGCTATTTGTAAAGCCTGGTGCACCAAAGTTAATTAAGCTACTTCTGTAGGCATCACCGGCAATCGTTCCGTCAGTACCAAAATCATTCGCCTGATCAACATAAGCATTTCTGATAGAGTTATTATTGTTGATGCCGTTGTAATCAATATTATTTAAGAAATCATTATTACGTGAATAACTTACCCCAAAAACAGTGCTCACTAAACCTTTATTTACATCTGAACCTTTTGCCTTTGCCGCCGGACTATAAAATACAACGCCTAAATTATTCAGGTTAATCTGACTTTTGTTTGATTTAATGTTATTCCCTAAAAATGAACTGCTATTATCTACGGAATTAAATTCCGGCGTAATGCTAAATTCTGATTTTGTAAAAAGGCCTAATCCGGCAGGATTAGCACTGATGGAGCCAATGTCGCCACCTACGCCAATTTGAGCACCACCCATACCTTTAAAGCGGGCACTGCTACCATAATTTGTTTGCGAAAAACGAAATGCATCTGGTGCATAACTTTGGGCATACGATGTTCCTATAGTGGCTACTGTAGCCAATATCGTTACTAGGATGTATCTTTTCATTGATTTGTGTGTTGCTAATATTAACCTCTGCCTCCTCTTGATGGTCTTGAGCCACCGCCACCGCCGCCATAAGAACCGCCGCCGCTACTGCCACGGCTTGTTGGAGGGGGAGAATAAGTTGGCCTGCTTTCTGTTCTTTGAGGTTGAGGAGCATAATTTTCATTTCTGCCTGGCCTGCTGTAATTGGCATCCGGTCTTGAATAACCACCTTGTTGTCCGTTAGCCTGACTCCTGGTTGGCCTTCCGGCATTGTTATTAGGTGCATAACCTTGTCTGTAAGCACCATTTTGAGGAGCTACGCCCGATCTGTTGGGTCTGCCCATATTGCTGCCACCATTGCTATTTCCATAACCTCTGCTGTTCATGGTATTTCCTGGTCTGGCCCTGTAACTGTTGTTGCCGGTGTAAATACCGCCACCGTAGAAACCACCGCCATAGCCCCAGCCTCCGCCGTACCAGCCACCGCCCCAACCGAAGCGATCATAATAAGAATATGGTCCCCAGTTATTCCAGCCAAAATTGTTCCAGCCAAAACCCATGTTGCCATAGTAAAAAGGATTATTCCAGATGCTGCCATAACCAAGTCCTATACCAAAGCCACCGCCCCAGCCACCTAATCCATAACCACTACTCCAGCCTAAACCACCATAACCTAAATAATTGGTGGCGCCATAAGAATTACCATATGAAAAATTATCATAATACGGGTCATAATATCCTCTCCAGCTGGTACCATTAGAAAAGCGATTGATTCTGGAAGAGTAATCCATATCATAATACGGGTTACTGGTACCATAATATTCGTCATAACCATCCTGGTTCTGATTATCATTTTGGTTCTGGGCGTACTGCTGCTGCGGAATAATTTCCACCTCTCTTGCCTTTGCCACAGAATTATAAACATCATCATTCTGGCTGGTTGTAGCCAGTTTGGATGTAGTGCACGACGCCACCAGCCCTGCGGCGGCAATCATAACAATGGGTAAAAAATTGATTGGTTTCATTGTGCTTATATTTAGTTGTGTGTGTACAAATTTAAATAAAATTGACGCTACGGCCATTTAATTGCGCCATTTATTAAATCAGATTAATGTCTTATTATAAATGCCAGCGCTACATAATCGTTTTGTAGGCATAAATTTATAAATTTGTGATCTAATTTCACATTATTTAACACACAAATTACGTTCCAAATACATAACATGAGCAAAGAAATTACAAGCCGTTCAGCAGATTATTCACAGTGGTACAATGATATCGTATTAAAGGCCGACCTCGCTGAGCACTCAGCAGTTAGGGGTTGCATGGTTATAAAGCCTAATGGTTATGCCATATGGGAAAAAATGCAGGCCGTATTAGATAAAATGTTTAAAGATACCGGTCACAGTAATGCTTATTTTCCTTTATTCATACCTAAGTCATTTTTTTCAAAGGAAGCCTCTCATGTAGAGGGATTTGCCACTGAATGTGCAGTTGTGACACACTACCGTTTAAAGAATGATGGAAATGGTAATATTGTAGTCGATGAGACCGCAAAATTAGAAGAAGAACTGATTGTTCGCCCAACTTCTGAAACCATTATCTGGAATACCTATAAAGGATGGATACAGTCTTATCGTGATCTCCCTATTCTGATTAACCAGTGGGCCAATGTGGTGCGGTGGGAGATGAGAACCCGTTTATTTTTGCGTACTGCTGAGTTTTTATGGCAGGAAGGGCATACTGCTCATGCTACAGCGGAGGAGGCCATTGAGGAAACAGAACGCATGTTGCATATTTATGCAGATTTTGCTGAAAACTGGCTGGCTGTACCTGTTATTAGAGGTCGGAAATCGCCCAATGAAAGATTTGCGGGTGCTTTGGATACTTACTGTATAGAAGCCTTAATGCAGGATGGTAAAGCACTACAGGCCGGAACTTCTCACTTTTTGGGTCAGAATTTTGCAAAGGCATTTGATGTGAAATTTACAGGTAAAGATGGTAAGCTGGATCATGTGTGGGCAACTTCATGGGGTGTTTCCACTCGTTTGATGGGCGCACTGATTATGGCACATAGTGATGATTCAGGATTAATTATCCCGCCAAAACTGGCCCCGGTTCAGGTTGTGATCATTCCGATTTACAAGGGTGAAGAAGATCTTGCTAAAATTACAGCCTATGTGAACGAACTGACCATGCGATTGAAAGGCATGGGTGTTTCAGTAAAGTATGATGATCGAGATACCCAGCGTCCGGGCTTTAAATTTGCTGATTATGAATTAAAAGGGGTGCCGATTCGCATTGCTATTGGTGGCAGAGATCTGGAAAATAAAACAGTTGAAATTGCCAGAAGGGATACCAAGCTGAAACAAACGGTGCCACAGGAAGGTCTTGATATTTATATCATCAAATTACTGGAAGACATCCAAACTTGTATGTTCAATAAAGCATTGGAATATAGAGATGCACATATTACGGAAGCCAATTCTTACCAGGAATTAAAAGATTTATTGGATACAAAAGCAGGTTTTATTTCTGCCCACTGGGATGGCACACCTGAAACAGAGCAAAAAATTAAAGAAGAAACCAAAGCAACGATCCGTTGTATTCCATTGGATAACAAATTGGAAGATGGCATTTGTATTTATTCAGGCAAACCGTCTACCCAAAGAGTGTTGTTTGCAAGAGCATATTAATTGGTAATGACAGGGGATGAATTATAAAACTCAATTCTGGATTCCCTGTCTCAAATCTTAGAAAAAATGAAATTCGGAACAAAAGCAATACATGCAGGTCAGGAACCTGATCCAACAACCGGCGCTGTGATGACGCCTATATATCAAACTTCAA
The DNA here is from genome assembly GCF_026240075.1 of Pedobacter sp. MR22-3. Classification (NCBI taxonomy): domain Bacteria; kingdom Pseudomonadati; phylum Bacteroidota; class Sphingobacteriia; order Sphingobacteriales; family Sphingobacteriaceae; genus Pedobacter; species Pedobacter sp. MR22-3. The sequence goes on from NZ_JAPIVF010000003.1 coordinate 721,258, forward strand.
CCTACTGGCAGAAATCGCCTGGAGACAATAAAGGTTATGAATATTCTAGAGGTACCAATCCAACACGAAAGGCCTTGGAAGATTGCCTTGCAGCTTTAGAAAATGCGAAGTATGGCCTTGCTTTTTCGAGTGGAATGGGTGCTACAGATGCCGTTTTGAAATTGCTTCAACCAGGTGATGAAGTAATTACCGGAAATGATTTATATGGTGGTTCATACCGGATCTTCACCAAAATTTTTACCAAATATGGGATTAAGTTTCATTTTCTGGATCTTTCCAAACCAGAGCATATGCTACCTTATATCAACGATAAAACGAAATTGGTATGGATTGAAACACCTACAAATCCAACCATGCAGATTATTGATATTGAAGGGGTAGCAAAAATTACAAAAGAGAAAAATCTGATCCTGACTGTTGATAATACCTTCGCTTCGCCATATTTACAAAACCCGATTGATTTAGGTGCCGATATTGTGATGCATTCCGTTACCAAATATATTGGAGGCCACTCTGATGTGGTTATGGGTGCTTTGGTAACCAGTGATGAGCAGCTTTACAAAGACCTTTGGTTTATCTACAATGCCTGCGGCGCAACACCAGGACCTCAGGATTCCTTTCTGGTTTTGCGTGGCATCAAAACTTTGCATTTGCGGATGAAAGCACATTGTGAAAATGGTGAACGTATTGCTCATTTCCTGAAAAACCATCCAAAAGTAGATAAAATTTACTGGCCGGGCTTTGAAGATCATCCTAATCATGATGTGGCAAAAAAACAAATGCGTGGTTTTGGTGGAATGATTTCTATTACGCTTAAAGGAGCAGACCTACAGGAAACATTCAGGATCTCCTCTAATTTTAAGGTATTTACACTTGCTGAATCTTTGGGAGGCGTAGAGTCTTTAATTAATCACCCCGCTACCATGACGCACGGTTCAATCCCTAAGGAAGAACGTGAAAAAGTAGGGGTTACTGATAATTTACTTCGTTTAAGCGTTGGGGTGGAAGATATTGAGGATCTTTTAGAAGATCTTGAGAACGCCCTCGCATAGCTTATTTTTCGGGCAGATGTGATCATTTGCCCGATCTTTTTATATATCCGATTTCTGATTCACACGAATCTATCCTAAGCTGGCTTATCCTTTTTCATCTGCAACCTGCAAATTATATCATTTGATTAATTAATGAAGAAAGTTTGGATACTTTTCTTTATCCTGTACAAATGCAATTTTTAGAACTCAAAAACTTTCTTGATCAAAAGGTTGAACAATATAATCAGATTGATTTTATTGTGAATGATCCGATTTGCATCCCACATAGCTTTAAGAAAAAGCAAGACATAGAAATAGCGGGTTTTTTTGCTGCAATTTTGGCCTGGGGTCAACGCAAGACCATTATAAATAAGTGTAAAGAACTGCTGCTTAGAATGGATAATGCACCTTATGATTTTATGGTGAATCATGAAGATGGCGATTTAAAACAACTGCTGGGTTTCAAGCATCGTACGTTTAATGATACGGATCTGCTTTATTTTATTTCTTTTTTTAAGCTACATTATCAAAATTATGATAGCCTGGAGCAGGCCTTCTTAATTCCACAAAATCATGCTGTTGGAATATTGGCTACTTCTGTACCCGGCGGCGAGCCCATCAGGCAGTCAACTATTGAAGATTCTTTGAACTATTTTAGGGCCTATTTCTTCTCACAGGAAGATTTTCCGCACCGAACCAAAAAGCATATATCTTCACCAAAACAAAAGTCTACCTGCAAGCGGTTAAATATGTTTTTACGCTGGATGGTCAGAAAAGACGATCATGGTGTCGATTTTGGAATCTGGAACACACTTCATTCTTCAGATTTGATTTGTCCCTGTGATGTGCATGTAGATCGGGTAGGGCGCTTACTAGGCCTAATTCACAGAAAGCAAACTGATTGGCAAACTGCTGTAGAATTGACAGCGCATCTGAAACAATTTGATCCTAATGATCCGGTTAAATATGATTATGCGTTATTCGGATTAGGAGTAGAGAAAATTTTATAAAATAAGTCAAATTTGAGAAATGTCAAGAAAAAATTCTTTTCTTTGGATTAATGTTTTACTGTTCGTGTGTACACGTAGTTAGGCATTTTTTAGCCCTTTACTTAGTTGTTTATAAATGATTGCTGTTAATTTATCTGATGAAGATAAATGGAAAAGATTTAATAATTCTTCTCCATTGATATCGATTTTCAAAAAATTCCATCCTTTGAATAAAGAAATTGAACAGCGCATCAATCAGTATACTTTTCCGGTAAGCTATAAAAAAAATAAATTCATCATGTCGCCTTTAGATCGAAATGAATATTTATTTCTAATCGTAAAGGGAATAGTCAGAGGTTTTGTTAAAGATGCCAATCTGGAAATTACAACCTGGATTTCAAAAGAAAATGAAATTGTAGGTACAATCAGTAATCTATGGGTAAATGCTGATTCAGAAGAATATTTACAGGCCCTGGAAGATGTTGATTTGATTGCCCTTCCGCATGAACTTACAGAATATCTTTTTGAACACTTCCCTGAGGCAAATATTGTAGGCAGGAAAATAATGGAGTTGTATTATCGTTCTGCTGAAGAGCGGGCCTATCTTTGCAGAATCTCATCAGCAGAAAAAAGATATAAGCGCTTTCTGATGTCTTTTCCTGATTTAATTCATCGCGTTTCACTTAAGCACATTGCATCTTTTCTGGCCATTCGTTTAGAAACTTTAAGCCGGATCAGGGCAAAAATCTAAATAAATAAGGTTAGTGCCATTTGTTGAAAATATGTTCTGACTATTACGATTAAACTTGAGTCAGATTATTATTCATCGTTAAATTCATATAGTTACAACTTATTGTGGATTACTATTTAATTTGTGATGATGTGATGTTTCCTTAACAACAGTTTTCATAATTAAGTTCCTCTCTTCCCATCTTTATTTATCGTACCGGCTCCTGATTTTTTGATGTTTTCATTGCTATAATTGTAAAAATGGTGAATGTTTTCGTAATACTTAATTAAAATCAGCTAAAATTCAAATTTTTGAACGTATTTAGCGAAATTAATCGATTTAGTGCAGAGAAAATTCTTGGTATAACGTTTTACTAAAAATAAGTAAGATTTTCATAGCTTGCACGTTATTAAACGGATTGAAGATGCAAATAAATTTTTTTTCGTAAAAAAATGTAAAAACAAGCAAAATTGTATAATAATGTTTACATTTGAGCCATCAATAAAATAGTCTTTTTTTGAAAGGAACGGACTACGGAATATGGTAAAATTGATAATTTTGAGAATAATTACAACTTTATAAACACACAATGAAACCAAAAAATACGGGAAGTACTTTCACTGTACTTATTGCTGATGATCATGAGATTGTTCGCAGAGGGTTAAAAAATTTAATATCTGATTTCTGGTCAGGGGTTGAAATTATCCATGCCAGTACAATGGAAGAGGCATTAGTTGAAGCTCAGAAAGCGCCTAATTTAATTATTATTGATGTTAACCTTCCAGGTGGGAATAACTTAAAGGTAATTGACCAGATTAAATCTGTTCAGGCTACAGCTAAAATCTTGGTTTTCTCTTCGCTGAATGAAAATATTTATGCTGTTCCTTATTTAAAGTCTGGTGCTTCAGGTTATTTGACTAAGAATGCAGAAGAATCTGAAATTGTAACGGCTATTACCACGATTTTAGCAGGAAGCCGTTATTCGAGCAGAAATGTTAAAGAAAACATGTTCAACAGCATTTTAGGAAACGATGCCGATAATCCATTTACTAAACTGTCTGGTAGAGAATTAGAAGTGGCAGAACTTCTGACCAAAGGAATAGGCGTTTTAGATATTTCTAATCAGCTGAATTTACAAATGGGAACTGTTAGTACCTATAAATTAAGATTGTTCCAGAAGCTGAAAATCAAAAGTATTATTGAACTCGCTGAAAAAATGAGTATTTACGAAAAATAGAAAGAGTTAAACTCTTTCTATTTTTTATGGGTTTGTTTTTTAGCCGTACCTGTTCCATTTTCATCTGCTGATTCATTTGGGGTATCGCCTGATTGTCCGTATTTTTCAGATGCGCCTTTACCATTCTGATCAAATGTGGCTTTCTCTTTTGATGTGCCTTGTGTTTTATCGCTGGTATTATCTTTTGTGCTCATATCATTAATATTTATATAATTATTAGGATAACATATTAAAAGAAGTAATAGTTTTATATTAATGTTGGAATATTAATATCAATATTTATTATCCGAAGTTTTTTATGCATACTTTTGTCAACTTTAATTGCATATGTTGCCATAACTATATGTTTTTTCGTTGAGAATAAATATTTTTGTTTATACCAATCAAACTTTTAGTTATTTTATGTCAACTCAAATTGATAATCCACCATCAAGGGTATGCCCAGTGTGCCCTTCTTGTAAAAATCCGGAAACATCCAGGGTGCCAAGAGGATTTATTTTTAAGGTACTAATGCCATTTGTTCAGGTAAGGCATTTTAAGTGCTACAGATGTTTTAAGAAATTTTATGTTTTTTCACGTTAACTGAATATGTTTTATTCAGTAATTGGTCTAGAATTACATGTTATGAACAGTGTCTAAAAATACGATCTTATCATCTGAAATGACATTAATTTGTGTTCGCCTGATCTTTTATTCTTATAAACGATTTATTTAAGGTTATATCTTTATAATCTTATAGCAAGTCGTATATCTTTTTTAAGCTGTTCCTATCAAGTAAATGTCGTCTCCTATAGGACTTTAATTCTGATCCTAACAGAATCAGATATCCAACCTGTTTGCTCCAGCCAGATATATTGTTAATTCACGCTGTTTTTAAGTTGTACTTCCTATATCTCCAAAAAAAAACGTTTGATAATTATCAAAGTCTTTGATTTTATGTATAATTAATAATGCAAAAATACAGGCATTAATTTTTTAATTGAGATTCTTTCCGGATATTTGCAGCCTTATTTTAAATAAGGAGATGTAAGTTTCATAATGAACTTAAAGCATCTTCTTTATAAGATAGATAGGTATTAACTGTGCCTTAAAGCCAAAAAACTACTGCAACATCTTATTGCTGCAATTTAATATTCTATTCCTGTATGATTAAAGTTTTATTTCATCTACGTATTTACCTACGTAATGATTTTGCACCTATTGTGTATGAAACAAATAGGTTTATAAATTGTTTTATAAAATTTATTTTTATTTTTTTTCTGTTCTCTGCATACGCTGTTGATGCATTTTCGCAGTTTACCATTACAGAGAATTTTAGGGGATCTGGTTCTCCGCAAATCATTATAGGTGGTCCTGGCGGAGCAGATGGTACGGCAATTTTAACTTCAGGGGTAGCTGATCCGCTTGGTGCCGGATGGTTGCGTTTAACCAATTCAACTGTTAATCAGCGTGGCTATGCCTATGTAGACAAATCTTTTCCCTCAACATTAGGTGTATTGATCGACTTTGAATACAAGATGTGGCGCAATGCGGCAAACAGTGAAAATAATTATAATGGAGGTGATGGTATTGCTGTATTCTTATTTGATGCTAGTCAGCCTTTCAGGTTAGGTGGCTTTGGAGGGTCTTTAGGTTATGCTCCCAATATTCAATCAACCCCCCCGGTTCTTGATGGCTTAGCCGGCGGCTATATTAGTGTAGGTTTGGATGCGTTTGGTAATTATGGAAATGCCATCGAGGGTAGAAATGGTGGTTTTGGTACGAGCGAAACAGCTAATACCGTTGTTGTAAGGGGTATTACCACGTCAAACAGAACTGAGCAGACTGTTGACGGCATATTACCAACCAATAGATTTTTAACCGGGGTACGTTTAGGAAATAGAAATGGTAATATTGGTGATATCAGACTAAGAAATGAAATTGATTATAATATAGGTACAGGACCAGGAAATTCATTTTCAGATACCAGGCCCACCGACGAACAATTTTTTAGGAGAGTACAAATTGAAATCAAGCCGGAATCAGGGCAATACCGGGTAATTGTGAGAATGGAAAAATCTGCTGAAGGTCCATTTGCAGAATTGATCAATTATTTATCTCCTGACGTGCCGCCGGCAACGCTGAAAATGGGTTTTGCAGCATCAAGCGGTGGCGCTTTCAACTATCATGAGATCCGCAATTTACTGGTGACTACACCTGGTAACATCAGGGTTGTGAAACGTGCAAACCGTGACATTCTTCAGGCGGGCACAAATAACGAGGTAACCTACACGCTAGATGTCATCAATGATACAAATGCCGCATTGACTAATGTGCAATTCAATGATCAGCTGACTGATGCCAAGGGTAATGCGCTTTCCAACGGGGCATTCACCATTAACAGCATTATTCCTACCGGATTTACAAGTGCTAATTTTACACCTGCCAGCCCAAATACAACTGGCCGGATTGCCGGTAGTTTTGATATTGCCGCAAACGCGTCTGCTAAAATTGTCGTCTCGGGATCGCTGAATACAATACCAACCGGTAATGTGCTTAACAACACCGTTAATATTACTACTACGGATATTCAGGATCAGGATATAAATAATAATACATCAGTGGCCAGTATTCCTGTTCAGGCAACAGGAACAGATGCTTTCATCGATAAAACAGCTGATCGTTATTGTCTGAATACTTCTGGTAATACGACGACGACTTTTACCATGCGGGCTGGTAACGTTGGCAACAGGCCGATGGAAAATCTTTCCAATACTGCAATTGGTAACCATTTGGTCATTACGAAAACTATACCTTCAGGATATACCTTTACTGCAGGTTCAAGTACCGGCTGGGATATTTCACAATCAGGATCTACAGTAACCTATATCAGTAATCAGCCGATAGACGTTCAAGGGGGCAGGTATTATAATTTCCCTATCACTTACAGTCTCACAGGCTCAGGAAATTATAATGATGAAGCCAAAATTGCCTATAGTAACTATAACACGGCAAGTGCTTCAAGTGATATCGAACCGCCTGAAAATACCTCAAATAATACGAGTATCACAAGGCTTTCTACACCGGTAAATCCTGTTATAATTAAAAGTTCAGTAACGTATTGCCAGGGTACAACTGCGCCGTCATTAGTTTCTTCTGTTTCTACCCCGCCTTCGGGTGATACTTTATTGTGGTATACAAGTATAAACGGAACTTCGAGTGTCAATGCTCCAATTCCCGGAACGTCAGCAGTAGGCAATACAACCTATTATGTGAGCCAAACCAATGGAAGCTGTGAAAGCGATAAAATTCCGATCGTAGTTACGATAACTCCTGCATTAACAGCTGGAACGATTTCAGGAGATCAGACATTTTGTACAACAGGTGATCCTGTGGCTTTCACACAGTCTGCTCCATCAGGAGGATCAGGTAGCTATAGTTACCAATGGCAGTCCTCTACCACAAGTTCAACAGCGAACTTTACAGATATATCAGGCGCTAATTCGGCTGTTTATGATGCACCAGTTATAGATCAAACTACATATTTCAGAAGGATGGACAGTGCTACAGGGGGGGGGTGCGATCCTGTACCAACAAATGTCTTAACCGTTACCATACAATCTACATTAAGCAATAATATCATCACAGCACCTGCCATCGCGGCTTTCTGTGAAAGTGGCGATCCGGGAAATATTACAGGTACTGTGCCTGTTGATGGTTCAGGCAGCTACAATTATCAATGGCAGTCTAGTTTGGATAATTTAAATTTCACCGACATCAGCGGAGCGACTCAGCTATCTTACGACCCTGGCGTGCTCACTTCAACTACCTATTTCAGGAGGCAGGTCACTTCTGGAAGTTGCACCATCCCAACAGTAAGCGGAGTTGTTCAGATCACAGTTAATCCTTTACCAACTATTTACAATGTAACAGGCGGAGGTATTTATTGTGCAGGCACGGCAGGTGTAGAGGTCGGTTTATCCAACTCGCAAACGGATGTAAGTTATCAACTGCAAATGGCCGGCATCAATACGGGAAATCCAGTTTTAGGAAATGGTTCTGCTATTTCGTTCGGTAATCAAACCGGGGCCGGTACTTATACCATAACAGCCACCAGTTCTACTACGCCAGTTTGTATACAGGCCATGAATGGCAGTGCGACAATTAATATTACCAATAAGCCATCGGCCAATACCTATGCGGTAACTACCAATGAAGATGTCATGTTAACTGGGAATGCAACCACAACAGACCCGGATGGCGATCATTTAACTTATACGAAAGCTTCAGATCCGGCACACGGAACCGTAACGGTTTCTGAGACAGGTACATATAGTTATGCGCCCGGATTGAATTATAATGGCCCTGATTCCTTTACCGTTTTGGTGAACGATAATGTATGCGGAACTTCATTGGTAACTGTTAATGTCACAGTTGTTCCTGTAAACGATGCACCTGCATTTATCAAAGGCAGCAATCAGCTAGTTAATGCAAATTCAGGTTTGCAAACTGTAACCGGATGGGCGTCAGGAATCAGTACCGGTCCGGTGAACGAATCGGCTCAAGTTGTTGATTTTATTACCAGTAATGATAACAATGCTTTATTTAGTGTTCAACCAGCTGTATCTTCTAACGGAAATCTAACCTTTACACCTTCGGGTAACTTTGCCGGCAGAGCGACTGTATCAGTAGCCATTCATGATAATGGCGGTACTGAAAACGGTGGCGTTGATCAGAGTCGGGTACAAACCTTTGTCATTGAAGTTAAACCTGTTGGTACTGCTGATGAGATCACCACCCTGACAAATACACCAGTTATTACTACCGTAAAAGGGAATGACGGTGCAACAGCGACCAATAGTACAGTTTCCGCTACCAATGGTACCCACGGTTCAACAACTGTTGATGTTTTAGGAAAAGTAACCTATACCCCGAACAGTGGCTATACCGGAACAGATACTTATACTTATACGCTCACTACAGCTGATGGTGTGATGAGTGACCCTATTTTAGTTAAGGTGGTTATTTATCCCACAGTGGTATTATCAGGCCCTGCCTCGGTAAATGAGAACGCAGGAACTGTTAATTATACGGTAACCCTTTCAGGAACAGCGGGTACCGTTCTGGCATCGCCGGTTTCGGTTGTTACCGCAATTATTAATGGTACAACAAATTCCAATGATTATAATTTCAGCCCGCAAACACTTACATTTCCTGCAGGTACGGTATTAGGGCAGCCAGGCAGTACCATTACTTTTCCGGTGATCATTAATGATGATGGTATCAATGAAGATGATGAAAATTATACCATCACCATTCAGAACCTAAATGGTCCGGCATCTCTTGGAAATGCGGCCATACAGACTACTATTCTTGATAACCGCCCACTTATAGCCACTATAAAGGCAGGAAATGATGGTAATGAAAATGGTACTATCAATGGAACGTTTATCATTACATTGAGCAAGCCATCTGCTACCAATACTGTAATCAGTTATACTTTGAGCGGCACTGCGAGAGAAGGAGAAGACTATACTCCAGTGGTAAAAACAGTGACAATCCCTGCAGGTGTAACTTCAGCAGTGATTCAAATTCCGGTGCTTAGCGATGGTCTAATCGAAGGAAACGAAACTGTAATGGCTACGTTGACTACCTCAACCAATCCATCGCTGGTGATCCTTCGCGTACCTGCAACCATCATGATCATCGACGGAACAACTGGAACGGTTACCGTAGCCGGAACGAAAGATTGTGCTGAACCATCAACTCCAGGGCAATTTACCTTTACACTTAGTCAGGTTTCTACAACTGATACCAAAATAGATTTTGTTGTATCAGGAACAGCAACTGCAGGATCAGATTATACTTCGCTAGGTTCTTCAATTGTCATCCCGGCAGGTGCAACATCAGTGACCTTAAACGTGCCTGTGCTGGACGATAACCTCAATGAAGGAAATGAGACCGTCGTTTTAACGATGGTTGGCGTTACTGATAATCCGCGCATTACCGCAATAACAACACCTGCGGTAGTCAATATCAGAGACAACCGGGCTCCTGTTGCGAGTGCTCCTGGAATTACCACGACTCAAAATACACCGTTTAATGGAGTTATTACGGCATCTGATCCAGATGGCGACGTAATGACATTCAACACTTCAGTAACACCAGCTCACGGAACGGTGACCCTTAACGGAAACTCCTATGTGTATACACCGGCAACAGGATATACCGGCACAGATTCATTCACCGTTACAGTAAGTGATGGTAAAGGTGGAGTCGCTACCGTAACCATTCCGGTAACAGTAACCCCAATAAATATACCTGCCATTAGTTCTATTGCATTAATTAAAACAGCTGCATTGAACGGTAATCAAATCACTTATACATTTCTGATCAAAAACACAGGAACAGTAACTTTAAACAGTGTAACCTTAACAGATTCCAGGCTTGGGATTAATAATAAGGCAATTGCTGTTGCAGGAGGTTTGCTTCCTGGTGCAACGGTAACTGATGCAGCTGTTTATACCATTACACAAACAGATAAAGATCTGGGTGCAGTAACCAATACCGCAACCGCAAATGCAAAAACAGCTGATAATATTAATGTGAGTGATATTTCAGGTACACAGGAAAACAATGATGCCCCTACGGTTACCAGTTTTCCTAAATCTCCAAAAGCAGTTGATGATGCCGCGGTGGTGACGGCAAATGCACCGGTAACCATCAATATTATGTTAAATGACGATGCCGGAAGTTCGACTTTTGTAAAATCAAGCATAGAAATTGTAAGTCAGCCTAGAAATGGCCGTATAGTGATAAATGCAGATGGTACAGTAACCTTTACGCCAAATACAGGCTTTACCGGTAGCGATACCTTTACCTATAGGCTAAAAGATGCCAATGGATACTATACCAATATCGCATCAGTAGTAATTACGGCCAGTTTTACAGAAATTAAAATTCCAAACCTGTTCACGCCAAATGGTGATGGTGTTAATGATGCATTTGAAATTATTGGCTTAAATCAATATCAGTCAAATGAACTGCAAATCATTAACCGTTGGGGAAATGAAGTCTTCCATACGAAAGGATATCAAAACAACTGGACTGGTGAGGGCTTAAATGAAGGTACTTACTATTACTTGTTGCGTGTTAAAAAAACCGGAAGTAATGAAGTGGAAGTATTTAAGGGGTACACTACATTAATCAGGGCATTTAAAAATTAGAAAATGACTTTTAAGAAGTTATCCCGTTAAAAGGTGGACTTCTGTTAAGGATATTAAAATGATGAAAAAAATATTATTGTTAATCGGTTGTTGCGTTTTATTTCTCTCGCAGCATTCGGTGGCGCAGCAGGATGCGCAGTTTAGCCAGTACATGTTTAACGGGATTTATATCAATCCGGCTTATGCTGGTTATAAAGAAGTACTGAATGTACATAGCTTTTACAGAAGTCAGTGGACAGGTATTTCCGGGGCACCGCGCACCATGTCATTAGCCGTAGATGCCACGGCAAACCGCCAGAATGTGGGCCTTGCGCTCCAGGTTTCAAGCGACAAATTAGGCGCACAAACGAATCTGAGTATTTATGGGAATTATGCTTACCGGATACGGATGAATGATGACGGGAGTTCAAGACTTGCTTTAGGATTAGGTGTAGGTATGATACAATTGGGTATTGACGGATCGATGCTCAACCCAAATCATACAGAGGTTTTTCAACCCGTTGGAGTGCAGCGTACAATCGTCCCTGATGCACGCGCAGGTGTTTATTTTGCTAATGATCGCTATTATGCTGGTTTATCGGTTGATAACCTGATTGCTACTTACATCAATGTTGATCGCTATGCTTTTATTTCCCAACCAAAACCCCATTACTATTTAACCGCGGGCGCATTATTTCCACTGTCTGAAGATTTTCAGATCAAGCCATCGTTTTTGCTTAAAGACGACCGGGGAGGGCCCACCAGTTTAGATCTAAATGCATTTTTAATGATTAAGGAGGTTTTGTGGGTAGGTGGTTCTTACCGTACCGGATTAAAAATTTACGACAAAAGTTACCTTCAAAAAGATCTTAGTCAGCGAAATTCAGCAGTTGCATCCATTCAGATTTTTCCTTCAGAAAAGCTGCGGATTGGCTATGGCTATGATTTTTCCATTGGTGCATTACAAGGCTACAGCGGAGGCACGCATGAAATATCAATTGCTTATTCCTTTATTAAGCCAAACATCAGGTTGGCTACACCGAGGGTATTTTAATTAAATCGACTATTAAAGGAATTTTTAGCTATTATAATGAATAAAAAACTACAAAAAATATATTTTACCGTTTGTTGCGTGTTGGCTTTATCAGGGTCAGTAAATGCCCAGTATATATTAAAATCTGCAGATCACCAGTTTGAGTTGTTTAATTATGCGAAGGCTATTGATTTATATGAACAAGCTTTTAGAAAAAAGGAAAATTTACATACGGCAGAGCGTTTGGCCATGGCATATGCCTTTATCAATAATTATAAACAGGCCGAAAGCTGGTATGCCATAGCTGCAAAAATGCCGGGGAGCAAGCCTGAAAATCTACTGGGTTATGCCAAGGCACTTCAAAGCAATTCAAAATATAACGCAGCTAAAGTTCAGTACAAATCATATATTAAGCTCGGTCAGAACATTTCCAAAGAAGATGCAAACGTTTGGCTGGCTTCCTGCGATTCAGCTTCAAAATGGATGAAGAATCCCCGGCAAGTTGAAATAATTAATCAGAAAGAACTGAACAGTCCGCAGTCTGACTGGGGATCTGTTGGATACAATGGTGCCATTGTGCTTACGTCAGACCGAACTACAGTTACTCCCGGTTTGGTATCAGAATCGCCCTTTTTAAGATTTGATGGAGCAAAAATGCCTGATCAAAAGATCTACGGCTGGACAGGTAATGGTTACCTGAAATTGTATATCAAAACTTCTTCTACAGACAGTTTAAAAATGTTTCCTCTGCAAACCGGTGCCCGTTATCATGTGGGCTCAGCCACTTTTACTGCTGATGGAAATACGATGTACTTCACGATGACAAAGATTCCCGAATCCTTAAAGAAGATAAAAAATAAACCCAGTACGGTAAATGTGTCTATTTATAGTAGCGTGAAGGATGCCAGTGGGAATTGGGGAGCACCGGTGGCTTTTGTGCATAATGCGATCAACGAATATTCTGTTGGTGATCCTTTTATTTCTGGTGATGGCAGGAGTCTGTATTTCTCTTCAAACAAACCCGGTGGGAAAGGTGGGACAGACATTTATGTTTGTTTGAAAAATGATACAGGTAAGTGGGGCAGTCCGGTCAACCTGGAGCAAATCAATACAGCAGGCAATGAACGTAGCCCCTTTGCTGTAGCCGGGAATAATTTGTATTTCGCAAGCGATGGCCATGTTGGAATGGGCAGTCTTGATGTTTTTCACGCATTAAAGAATACTGCAGGCGCCTGGCAGGTTGAAAATCTGGGTTATCCTTTCAACTCGCCTCAGGATGATTTTGCCTTTAGTTTAAATCAGAAAAGCGGCGTGGCACATCTGTCGTCAAACCGTTTGAATGGGATGGGTAGCGACGATATTTATCTGCTTGATCTGAAGTCTGTCCGTGCTGTTGAACTGACTGGAAAAATTTATGATCGTAAAAGCAAACAACCTGTTGCCGGTGCATTGGTTACCTTGACCAGAATTAACGGAGGAAGTTCAAAAGTAGAAACAGATAATCAGGGGGAATATAAATTTAGTTTATCAGCCGGATCAGCTTACACAGTGTCGGCAGAGGCTAGTCATTTTCGTACTGATGCCGTAAACCTTGACATAGTCTCTGTCGATAAGGTATCGGCGATCGTTCAGGATCTGCACCTGGAGCCGATAGAATTAGAAAAGGAAATCAGGTTAGAAAACATTTACTATGACTTTGAAAAATGGAATGTCCGTCCTGATGCGGCAATTGAACTGGATGCACTTGTCAAAATTATGAAAGATAATCCAACCATCTGGATCGAGATCGAATCGCATACTGATAGCCGCGGTCATGATGCCTTTAACTTGAGGTTATCGCAAAAGCGTGCTGAATCTGTGGTGGAGTATATCATTTCAAGGGGCATAGATAAAAACCGGATTGAAGCAAAAGGCTACGGAGAAACAAGGTTAATCAATTCATGTGCTAATGGGATGGCTTGCAGCGAGGAAGAGCATCAATTGAACAGGCGTACAGAATTCAAAATTGTTAAACAATAAGAGGTACACTCAGGTTACCATAATAGTAAATTAATTTTTTTAAATGCGCTGGCAGAAATGTCAGCGCATTTTTTTTGTGTTTTAAATTAAAATTTAAAATGCGCTAACGCTGCTTATCTATCAGGTAACCTGTTGGATGTGTGATTTCACTGCGGCTAATATTCTCAAATAATTTAAACTAAAAATGTTAGTATTTTGTTGGTAATTAAACTTGGAAAGAAAGTATTTAAGCTAAATATATTAGTATTTTTGTTTAGAGGTAAATACGAAAATAATTTAAACGGCTAGGAGAATGACGGACAAGAACAAGCAAATTATTCACATGGACCAGGATGCTTTTTTTGTGTCAGTAGAGTTGAAGAAGAATCCTAAACTCATTGGTAAACCTGTTATCGTAGGCGGAAATTCTGATCGGGGGGTGGTTACTTCCTGCAGTTATGAAGCCCGGAAATTTGGTGTGCATGCAGCTATGCCTGGCCGGATGGCGAAGCAACTTTGTCCACAGGCTGTTTTTTTAAGAGGAAATATGGACGATTATTCAAAAGCCTCACATGAGATTACGGAAATCATTTCCGAACGTGTTCCATTGTTTGAAAAAGCGAGTATTGATGAGCATTATATCGATATGACGGGGATGGATAAGTTTTTTGGCTGTATGAAATTTGCTTCCGAACTCCGGCAAACCATTATCAGGGAAACCGGTTTACCCATTTCTTTTGGTTTATCGGTGAATAAAACGGTTTCTAAGATTGTGACCAATGAGTGTAAACCGGATGGCGAAATGGAAATCCCCTTTCCCGGGGTTCGCCCATTCCTAAACCCGCTGGCCATTTATAAAATACCTGGAATAGGTGATGCCACGCATAAAAAACTAAGTGAAATGGGGGTGCGTAAAGTGCAGACTTTAGCTGAAATTCCTCAGGAACTGATGTTTAAAATTTTAGGTCAGCATGGCCTGGGCATCTGGCAAAAAGCCAATGGAATTGACTTTTCTCCTGTTGTTCCTTATCGCGAAAGGAAATCCATCGGTACCCAAACCACTTTCGAGAACGATAGCATGGATATCTCAAAAATGAAGGCCATACTGAGTGGGATGGTTAGCAATTTAACTTATGAACTCCGCAGTCAGCAAAAATTAACTGCCTGCATTACCGTTACCATCCGTTACGCCAATTTTGAAACTGTAACCCAGCAGGCCAGGATTCCATACACCGCACTTGATTCTTTTTTAATTAGCAAGGCGCATGACTTGTTTAAGAAACTGTATTCCAAAAGGATGTTATTGCGCTTAATCGGGGTTAAACTTTCCCATCTGGTAAGTGGATTTGAACAAATTGGCCTGTACCATACCTCAGAAGAAGAGTACGACCTGTACCAGGCAATGGATAAGGTCAGAAATCATTATGGCATTGAATCAGTAGTTAAGGCCTGTATTGTCAAGCGACCCGAACGGGACGAATATGGAAAGGTGATTAAATATAATCCCCGAAAAAAGCACCTGGAAAAACAATCAGAGGAAGAAAGTGAACCCGTTGAAGCGCGTAAAAAATCAAGAATCAGAACTTTTATCAATTCCGATTTGGGTACAGCTACAAAGTTGGATGGATAGTAGTATTTGCGGAAATAGAGGTATAAATGGGAAATAGACGAATAGGATTAAGGAAATGTCATTAGGAAATAGCGCATTGAACAGCTATAAACAGAGGACAACAGGCTGAAAACATTAAACGGCAAACGAACAACGCTGAATGACAAACGAATAACGAAAACAACAAAAATGTTCTTAAACGTACATTCTGCATATAGTTTAAAATATGGAACAATGGATATCCCAACTATTGTTTCGAAGGCCCGTGCTTTGGGTATTCATCAGATGGTGTTGACAGATATCAATAATTCTACCGGGGCAATAGAATTTATCAGAACCTGTTATAAGCAGGGGATTGCCAGGGCACCTGATGAAACACAGTCAGGAAATATACCTTATCATTTAAAACCAGTTGCCGGGATTGAGTTCCGGAAAGATGATCAGCTGTTGTATTTTGGTATCGCAAAAAATAAAGAAGGGATGCGAGAGCTTAATGAATTTTTAAGCATCCATAATATTGAAGGAAGAACTTTACCAGATAATGCGCCTGTTTTTGAACATGTTTTTGTTATCTATCCATTTATCAAAAGCTTTAACCGGGTTTTAAAAACGAATGAGTTTGTTGGGATTAAAAGCAGCCAGCTAAATTACCTTTATAAACATAGTTTACTGCAGCAAAAGGAAAAACTGGTAATCTGGCATCCTGTTACGGTGGGAAGTAAGATAGAGCACCGCTTGCACCAGTATTTACGCGCAATTGAACTGAATACGCTGTTAAGTATGGTGTCCGAATCATCTAAATGTGGTGATGATGAAGTCCTGATTACAGAAAAGGCATTGAAAGCAAAGTTTGAAGCCTTTCCTTTTATGGCTGATAATACGCAACGGCTTATAGATGCCTGTGACCTGAGCGTTTATTTTGAACCACAGGTGAAATCTAAAAACAGGTTTTCATATACCAAAGAAGGTGAAATATTTGATCGCATCCTGCTCCGGCGAATTGCTTACAAGGGTTTGGCCTACCGCTATGGAAATGATCACCCGGTTGCCAGGGCAAGGATGGAAAAAGAGTTGAGTATCATAGAGTTTAAAAACTATTGTGCCTATTTTTTAATCACATTTGATATCGTTCGCTATGCGATGGGTCAACATAAGTTTTATCACGTAGGCCGGGGCTCGGGAGCCAACAGTATCGTAGCCTATTGCATGCGGATTACAGATGTCGACCCCATTGATCTTGATTTATATTTTGAGCGTTTTTTACATGAGAAACGCACCAGCCCACCTGATTTTGATATCGATTTTGCATGGGATGAGCGGGAGGTTATTCAAAAGTATATTTTTGAAAAATACCCTCGGTGGCATGTTGCTTTTTTAGGAACGATGAGCACCTTTAAAGACCGGGCAATCATCAGGCAGATTGGAAAGGTATTGGGCTTACCAAAAGAAGAGATTGATGGTTTTACTGATCCGGCGAAAGAACGTGAAAACCAGAAAAATACAACTTACCAAAAATTAATTGCCGTGCATCAGTATATGAGAAGTATGCCCAATCAGCGTTCCATTCATGCGGGCGGAATTTTAATTTCTGATGAGCCAATTACTTATTATACTGCGCTTGATATGCCTCCGAAAGGCTATGTAACCGTTCAATGGGATATGTATGAAGCAGAAGCAATTGGTTATGAGAAATTTGACGTATTAAGTCAACGGGGAATCGGACACATCCGCGAAGCTGTTCAGCTGATCGAGAAAAACCAAGGTAAAGCGATTGATATCCATGATTTCAAAACGTTTAAACACGATCCTCAATTAAATGCGATTCTGCGTGAAGGGCAACCCGTGGGTTGTTTTTATATCGAATCGCCTGCTATGCGGCAATTGTTGAAAAAATTAAAGTGTGAAGATTATTTAACACTGGTGGCAGCCAGTTCGATTATTCGCCCCGGCGTGGCCAGTTCAGGCATGATGAAATCATTTATTGAGCGTTACCATGCACCTGATCAAGTGGTTTACCTTTGTAAGGAAATGGAAGAGCAGCTGAAGGAAACCTATGGCGTAATGGTTTACCAGGAAGATGTAATTAAAGTCTGTCATTATTTTGCAGGCCTGGATTTAGCCGATGCAGATGTATTGCGAAAGGCCATGAGCGGCAAATACCGGTCGAAACTTGCTTTTGAGGAGCTGGTTAATAAATTTTTTCAATCCGCCAGGCTTCAGGGGCATGCAGAAGAACTGATTGTAGAGGTTTGGCGGCAGATTTCTTCCTTCGCAGGTTATAGTTTTTCAAAAGCACACTCCGCATCTTTTGCCGTAGAAAGTTACCAGAGTTTATACCTTAAAACCTATTATCCAAAAGAATTTATGGTGGCCGTTTTAAATAACTATGGTGGCTTTTATAGTCGTTGGGTTTATGTTCATGAGCTAAAGAAAACAGGCGCAAAGGTTTATCTCCCCTGCGTAAATCATAGCGATGAAGTGGTGAATATTAATGGCAACGATGTTTACCTGGGGTTTATGGGGATAATGGGATTAGAAAATAAAATGATCGAACAAATACCAGCAGAACGCCGAAAAAATGGTCCTTATAAAGATTTGGAGCAATTTGTAAAACGTACTCAGATTACGCTGGAACAAGTCATTTTATTAATCCGGCTCGGAGCTTTAAGGTGTACCGGGAAAGATAAGAAAACCTTGCTTTGGGAGATTTATAATTATCTAGGGCATAGGCAAAAGCGAACGCATTCAGCCGAATTATTTAATCTGGAAAGTAAGGAATATGTACTGCCTGCATTAGAAAACTCTGCACTGGAAGATGCTTATGTAGAATGGGAACTGTTAGGCTACTCATTAAACTTTAATATGTTTGATTTCCTGAAAACCAGTTACCGCGGAGAGGTGATGGCAGCAGATTTGGGCAAACATGTAGGTGAAACAGTGCGCATGGTGGGGAATTATGTCTGCGAAAAAACTGTGCATACGGTTAAAAATACTAAAATGTGGTTTGGTACTTTTCTGGATGTGAAAGGTGATTTTTTTGATACTACCCATTTTCCAAATACAACACCCATATATCCCTTTACAGGAAAGGGTTGCTATTTGATTTTGGGTAGAATAGTGGAAGATTTCGGCTTCCCCAGTGTGGAAGTGTTGAAGTTTGCCAAACTGGATATTGTAATGAATCCGGTAGCTGTTCATTAATCGTAGCCGAATGGGATGGCTAATCGGCTCATGAATCAGCTGTTTTTTAAGCCAATTAGCAAAGTATAGGGTAATAGATGTAATAGAAACAGATTTAGTAGTTATTACTAATAATTTTTAGATTTGTATATTAAACTAAAAATCAAGTAAAAATGGGAACTACCTTGTACATCCGGATAAAATGCAAGAGAAAGTTTTAAAGGCATTTCTTAGGGCTTTAGAAGTTCAATAAAATCTTGAAGTTAATTAGCAATTCGCCATTTATTTACAAGTAAACAGGCTTTGATCCTCAAGTAAGGCAGGGATTAATTAAAAAGATTTCTTCACTGTTTTATGAGGTCAAACCCGATAGTACTGAGGTTCTTCTCTTTTTGGAGAATAGCCAGGAGCTCATGTTTTGTAATTAAAACCCTTAACATAAGCGCAAATGATTTTATACATTAAATGAATATATGATTCAGATCAATGCAGAAATAGAGCGTTTTGGACAAATGGGCGAAAAAACAGGTTGGAGTTATGTCTTCATTCCTGCTGTCTTAGCGAATGAAATCAAGCCTGATTGTAAGGTTTCTTTCAGGGTAAAAGGGAAAATCGATGATTTTGATATTTCCGGAATAGCTACCGTACCAATGGGTGAGGGCGATTTTATTATTGCCATTAACGCTACACTTCGTAAAAAAATAAGAAAGGAAGCTGGTGCTAAAGTAGAGTTATGGCTGGAAGAGGATAAAGATTTTAGAATTGAAATGCCTGCAGACCTGGAAATATGCCTGTCTGAAGATGAAAGGCTGCTTATTTGTTTCATGCAACAACCTAAATCCCATCAGAACTATTTTATTAGATGGATTAATGAGGCCAAAACCGAAACCACGCGTACAAAAAGATTGGTCATGACTATTAATGCGATGGAAAAGCGACAGGATTATGGTACAATGATCAGGGAAAGTAAAAAGAGTTTGGAGTTGTAGGTTAATAGTTATGAGT